>NZ_KL647096.1:0-292225 GCF_000725445.1 Pseudomonas sp. AAC
AGGATCGAACTCCTGACCTCCTGCGTGCAAAGCAGGCGCTCTCCCAGCTGAGCTATGGCCCCATCGGATCAAGGCACCACCACAACAATTGGTGGGTCTGGGCAGATTCGAACTGCCGACCTCACCCTTATCAGGGGTGCGCTCTAACCAACTGAGCTACAGACCCAATCGTTTTGGCCCTGCAGGTCGACCTCACCCTGCTCTCTATCCAAGAGCCTAGGGTGCGCTCTAACCAACCGAGCAACAACCTAATCGTCTAACCAGTGAATCAAGCAATTCGTGTGGGAGCTTATGAGAAAGCCGGGATCTTCGATTAAGGAGGTGATCCAGCCGCAGGTTCCCCTACGGCTACCTTGTTACGACTTCACCCCAGTCATGAATCACTCCGTGGTAACCGTCCCCCTTGCGGTTAGACTAGCTACTTCTGGAGCAACCCACTCCCATGGTGTGACGGGCGGTGTGTACAAGGCCCGGGAACGTATTCACCGTGACATTCTGATTCACGATTACTAGCGATTCCGACTTCACGCAGTCGAGTTGCAGACTGCGATCCGGACTACGATCGGTTTTCTGGGATTAGCTCCACCTCGCGGCTTGGCAACCCTCTGTACCGACCATTGTAGCACGTGTGTAGCCCTGGCCGTAAGGGCCATGATGACTTGACGTCATCCCCACCTTCCTCCGGTTTGTCACCGGCAGTCTCCTTAGAGTGCCCACCTTAACGTGCTGGTAACTAAGGACAAGGGTTGCGCTCGTTACGGGACTTAACCCAACATCTCACGACACGAGCTGACGACAGCCATGCAGCACCTGTGTTCCGATTCCCGAAGGCACTCCCGCATCTCTGCAGGATTCCGGACATGTCAAGGCCAGGTAAGGTTCTTCGCGTTGCTTCGAATTAAACCACATGCTCCACCGCTTGTGCGGGCCCCCGTCAATTCATTTGAGTTTTAACCTTGCGGCCGTACTCCCCAGGCGGTCGACTTATCGCGTTAGCTGCGCCACTAAGATCTCAAGGATCCCAACGGCTAGTCGACATCGTTTACGGCGTGGACTACCAGGGTATCTAATCCTGTTTGCTCCCCACGCTTTCGCACCTCAGTGTCAGTATCAGTCCAGGTGGTCGCCTTCGCCACTGGTGTTCCTTCCTATATCTACGCATTTCACCGCTACACAGGAAATTCCACCACCCTCTACCGTACTCTAGTCAGGCAGTTATGGATGCAGTTCCCAGGTTGAGCCCGGGGATTTCACATCCATCTTACCAAACCACCTACGCGCGCTTTACGCCCAGTAATTCCGATTAACGCTTGCACCCTTCGTATTACCGCGGCTGCTGGCACGAAGTTAGCCGGTGCTTATTCTGTTGGTAACGTCAAAACAGCAAGGTATTAACTTACTGCCCTTCCTCCCAACTTAAAGTGCTTTACAATCCGAAGACCTTCTTCACACACGCGGCATGGCTGGATCAGGCTTTCGCCCATTGTCCAATATTCCCCACTGCTGCCTCCCGTAGGAGTCTGGACCGTGTCTCAGTTCCAGTGTGACTGATCATCCTCTCAGACCAGTTACGGATCGTCGCCTAGGTGAGCCATTACCCCACCTACTAGCTAATCCGACCTAGGCTCATCTGATAGCGTGAGGTCCGAAGATCCCCCACTTTCTCCCGTAGGACGTATGCGGTATTAGCGCTCCTTTCGGAACGTTGTCCCCCACTACCAGGCAGATTCCTAGGCATTACTCACCCGTCCGCCGCTGAATCCGGGAGCAAGCTCCCTTCATCCGCTCGACTTGCATGTGTTAGGCCTGCCGCCAGCGTTCAATCTGAGCCATGATCAAACTCTTCAGTTCAATACTGATCGGGTTTTGAGAAAACCCTAAACTTGGCTCAGCAATCGCAAAAAAACTCTCGAATTCACGAGTGTTACTTGTGATGCTGATAATCTTGCGATCACCAGTCTTAACTCACAAGCACCCACACGAATTGCTTGATTCAACTTGTTAAAGAGCAGTTGGCTGAGGCTTTCGTCTCAACCGAGGCCGCGCATTCTACGCCAACCTCTTATTTCGTCAAGCGTTATTTTCAGAATTTTTCGTTCCTACTCAACCGCTTGCGCTGCCGATCGGCCGGAGCTTCTCGTCAGCGGGAGGCGCATTCTACAGCGACCAGAATCACTGTCAAGCACCTCGGCGATCTTCCTTTTGGCTCGCTGCCGGAGCAGCCGTCGAACCCAAAGGCGGCGAGTGAACCACCCACCTGACCACCACTCTCAACTTCGAACCTGCTTAAGTGCTTGATTTTCAAGCTCTTTCAGCGCTTCGTCGCTGGGAGTGGTGCGCATTATAGGGAGTTAAAAACCCCCGTCAACACTTTTCTGAAAGTTTTCACTCGGCCAGCAAAGTGACCTTCGCGAACGCCTTCTTGCCGGCCTGCACTATATGAGTAGCACCGACCTTGAAGACGAAGCTGCGATCCACGGCATGACCGTCGACGCGCACGCCACCAGCACCCAGCAGGTCGCGAGCCACGGCGGAGTTCTTCACCAGGCCGGCGCGGTTCAGCACGGCGCCGATGGGCAGGTCCTCGGTGGCGGCCACTTCCACTTCCGGGATGTCTTCCGGCAGTTCGCCTTCCTTCAGGCGATTGCCTGCGGACTTGTGGGCATTGGCAGCGGCTTCTTCGCCATGGAAGCGGGCGACGATCTCTTCCGCCAGCTTGATCTTGACGTCGCGCGGGTTGGCACCGGCCTCGACATCCTTGCGCAGGGCATCGATCTCATCCATCGAGCGGAAGCTGAGCAGCTCGAAGTAACGCCACATCAAAGTGTCCGGAATGGAAACGAGCTTGCTGTACATGACGCCCGGCGCTTCCTGGATACCGATGTAGTTGCCCAGGGACTTGGACATCTTCTTCACGCCGTCCAGACCTTCCAGCAGCGGCATGGTCAGGATGCACTGCGGCTCCTGGTCGTAGGCGCGCTGCAGCTCGCGCCCCATGAGCAGGTTGAACTTCTGATCGGTACCGCCCAGTTCCACGTCGGCGCGCAGCGCCACCGAGTCGTAGCCCTGCACCAGCGGATAGAGGAACTCGTGGATGGCGATGGACTGGTTGCTGGCATAGCGTTTGCTGAAGTCATCGCGCTCGAGCATGCGGGCGACGGTGTACTGGGAGGCGAGACGAATGAAATCGGCCGGAGTCAGCTTGTCCATCCAGGTGGAGTTGAATGCCACCTCGGTCTTGGCCGGGTCGAGGATCTTGAAGACCTGGGACTTGTACGTCTCGGCGTTCTCCAGCACCTGCTCGCGGGTCAGCGGCGGACGGGTGGCGCTCTTGCCACTGGGGTCGCCGATCATCCCGGTGAAGTCTCCGATGAGGAAGATCACCTGATGGCCGAGGTCCTGGAACTGGCGCAGCTTATTAATGAGGACGGTATGCCCGAGGTGCAGGTCCGGCGCGGTCGGGTCGAAGCCCGCCTTGATCCGCAGTGGCTGGCCACGCTTGAGCTTTTCGACCAGCTCGGCTTCCACCAGGAGTTCATCCGCACCACGCTTGATCAGCGCCAGCTGCTCTTCGACCGACTTCATCACAGTTCCTGTTCCGTTTTTCCGGCAATCAAAAGGGAACCAACCATACAAGATCGGACACTAAAAACAAGTTTTGCCCGGCGTACGGGGAAATGGCGTCAAACCCTGGGCGATAGACTTGCTTCGAGGGGAATTTGGTTATATTTTAGGCAGTTATTTCACATTCCAAAAACACCACTCATGCCATGACGCAATCGAATCAGAAAGCGCCCTACTATCCGAAGAGCCATCTGCTGGCCGCAAGCGGTGTAGCAGCGCTCCTCAGCCTGGCTCTGCTGGTGTTCCCCTCGAGTGAAGTCGAGGCGAAGAAGACCACGCTCAATCTGGAGCTGGACGGCGGTTCCGACCGCATCATTCAGGAAAAGGACGACCTGCGAAGCCCGCAGGTCACCGAGAACAGCGATTCTCCCTTCGCACGGATCGAAGGGCAGAACGACGACAACCGCGCCGGAAAAGACGCGGAAGAAGAAAAGAAAGCACTCAAGGCCTCCAACGATACCCAGCCCGCCACTCCCGCCGAACCGGCCTGGAAGCGCGTGACCGTGGGCAAGGGCGACACCCTTTCCACCGTCTTCGCCAAGGCTGGCCTGCCGGCCGGCCTGGTGCACGACGTGCTGGCCAGCAGCAAGGACGCCAAGCAGTTCACCCGCCTGGACGTCGGCCACGAAGTCGAGTTCCTGATCAGCCCGCAAGGCGAGCTGCAGAGCCTGCGCATCAAGCAGAGCGACCTGGAGACCATCAGCCTGAACAAGTCCGCCAAGGGCTATGCGTTCAAGCGCGACCTGGTCAAGCCGGACGTGCACACCGCCTACGCCCATGGCCGCATCGACAGCTCGCTGTTCACCGCGGGCAAGGAAGCCGGCCTGTCCCATGACCTGATCATGGCCCTGGCGAACATCTTCGGCTACGACATCGACTTCGCCCTCGACCTGCGCGAAGGCGACCAGTTCGACGTGATCTACGAGAAGAAGGTGGTCGACGGCCGCCAGGTGGACACCGGCAACATCCTCGCCGCGCGCTTCATCAACCGCGGCAAGGAATACACCGCGGTGCGCTTCACCAACAAGGCCGGCAACACCAGCTACTACCGCGCCGACGGCACCAGCATGCGCAAGGCGTTCATCCGCACCCCGGTGGACTTCGCCCGCATCAGCTCGCGCTTCTCCATGGGCCGCCTGCACCCGATCCTGAACAAGATCCGCGCGCACAAGGGCGTCGACTACGCCGCGCCCATCGGCACGCCGATCAAGGCCACCGGCGACGGCAAGGTGATCGAGGCCGGGCGCAAGGGCGGCTACGGCAACGCGGTGGTCATCCAGCACGGCTCGACCTACCAGACCGTCTACGGCCACATGAGCCTTTTCGCCAAGGGCATCCGCAGCGGCGTCGCGGTCAAGCAGGGGCAGATCATCGGCTACGTCGGCATGACCGGCCTGGCCACCGGCCCGCACCTGCACTACGAGTTCCATATCAACGGCAAGTACGTCGACCCGCTGAGCGCCAAGCTGCCGATGGCCGACCCGCTGGCCGGCCCGGACCGCAAGCGCTTCCTGGCCCAGACCCAGCCGCTGATGGCGCGCATGGACCAGGAGAAGCCCACCTCCCTGGCCATGAACAAGCAGCAAGAGCAGCAGCGCTGAACCATGGCGCTCTACCTGGGGGTGATGTCCGGCACCAGCCTCGATGGCCTGGACATCGCCCTGGTCGAGCAGGGTGAAGACTCCACCACCCTGCTCGCCTCCCACTACCTGCCCATGCCCGCGGACCTGCGCGCCGAACTCCTGGCCCTGTGCGCCAGCGGCCCCGACGAGATCGCCCGCGGCGCCTGCGCCGAGAATGCCTGGGTGCGGCTCGCCGCCCAGGGCATCCTGGAACTGCTGCAGCGCCAGCAACTGCCGCCGCAAGCCATCCGTGCCATCGGCAGCCACGGCCAGACCGTGCGCCACGAGCCGCAGCGCGGCTTCACCGTGCAGATCGACAATCCCGCCCTGCTCGCCGAGCTGACCGGCATCGACGTGGTGGCCGACTTCCGCCGCCGCGACCTGGCTGCCGGCGGCCAGGGCGCGCCGCTGGTCCCGGCCTTCCACCAGGCGCTGTTCGGCAACAAAAAGCTGCGAGCCGTATTGAACGTCGGCGGCTTCAGCAACGTCTCGCTGCTCGCCCCGGGCGAGCCGGTACGCGGCTTTGACTGCGGACCGGGCAACGTGCTGCTGGACAGTTGGATCCACGACCAGCGCGGCGAATCCTATGACCGCGACGGCGCCTGGGCGGCCAGCGGCCGGGTGAATGACGAACTGCTGCAGCGCTTCCTCGCCGATGACTTCTTCGCCACCCGCGGGCCGAAGAGCACCGGGCGCGAGCGTTTCAACCTGCCCTGGCTGAAGGCGCAGTTGGCCGAAGGCCCCGCCCTGCCCGCCGAGGATGTGCAGGCCACCCTGCTGGAGCTCAGCGCCCGCAGCATCGCCGAATCCCTGCTGCATGCGCAGCCGGGTTGCGAAGAGGTGCTGGTATGTGGCGGCGGCGCCTTCAATGGCGCATTCATGGCGCGCCTGGCGGCGCACCTGCCCAGGGCAAAGGTGACCAGTACCGCGGAATACGGCGTGGCGCCGGAATGGATGGAGGCCATGGCCTTCGCCTGGCTGGCGCACCGCTTCCTCCAGCGCCTGCCCGGCAACCGCCCGGAAGTCACAGGCGCGGCCGGGCCACGGATACTCGGCGCCCTCTACCCCGCCTGATACAAACGAAAACGCCGCGCAGATGCGCGGCGTTTCGTCATTGCGGCCGACTCAGATCGAGAACGACTGTCCGCACCCGCAGGTGGTGGCGGCGTTCGGGTTCTTGATCACGAAGCGCGAACCTTCCAGGCCTTCCTGGTAGTCCACCTCGGCGCCGGCGAGGTACTGGAAGCTCATCGGGTCGACCACCAGGCTGACGCCATCGCGTTCAACCACGGTGTCGTCGTCCGCGGTGTCCTCGTCGAAGGTGAAGCCGTACTGGAAGCCCGAGCAGCCGCCGCCGGTGACGAAGACGCGCAGTTTCAGACGCGGATTGCCTTCTTCGTCGATCAGCGTCTTCACCTTGTGCGCGGCCCCGTTGGAGAAGATCAGCGGGGTGGGGGTGAAGGTCTCGATGGTCATGTCAGATGTCTCCCGGCCGAAGCCGTACGTTACAACATTGCGGGCTATTATCCGCTTACCCGAGAAAAATGGTCAACTAAGCCAGGTCAATCCTTCGTCGAACATCCTTCGGGACGGGCTCCCGCAGCGGGAGCCCGGGGCCAGCCTCAGGGCAGCAGGGCCACGTTGGACAGGCCGAGGCGCTCGTCCAGGCCGAAGAGGATGTTCATGTTCTGGATCGCCTGGCCGGACGCGCCCTTGACCAGGTTGTCGATCACCGACAGCACCACCACCAGGTCGCCGCCCTGCGGACGGTGCACGGCGATACGGCAGACGTTGGCGCCGCGCACGCTGCGGGTTTCCGGGTGGCTGCCGGCCGGCATCACGTCGACGAAGGGCTCGTTGGCGTAGCGCTCCTCGAACAGCTTCTGCAGGTCCACGCCGCGGTCGGCCACCTGGGCGTAGAGGGTGGCGTGGATGCCGCGGATCATCGGCGTCAGGTGCGGGACGAAGGTCAGGCCGACATCGCCCTTGGCGGCGCGGCGCAGGCCCTGGCTGATTTCCGGCAGGTGGCGGTGGCCCTTGACCGAGTAGGCCATCATGCTCTCGCCGGCCTCGCAGAACAGCGAACCGACCTTGGCGCCGCGACCGGCGCCGCTGACGCCGGACTTGCAGTCGGCGATCAGCCGCGAGGTGTCGGCCAGGCCGGCTTCCAGCAGCGGGATGAAGCCCAGCTGGGTGGCGGTCGGGTAGCAGCCGGGCACGGCGATCAGGCGCGCCGACTTGATGGCCTCACGGTTCACTTCCGGCAGGCCGTAGACCGCCTCGGGCAGCAGCTGCGGCGCGCCGTGGGGCTGGCCGTACCACTTGGCCCATTCCTCGGCATCCTGCAGGCGGAAGTCGGCGGACAGGTCGATGACGCGGGTGCCGGTGGCCAGCAGTTCGCCGGCCAGGGCATGGGCCACGCCGTGCGGGGTGGCGAAGAACACCACGTCGCAGGCGCCCAGGCGCTGCACGTCCGGCACGCTGAAGGACAGGTAATCGTAGTGGCCTCGCAGGTTCGGGTACATGTCGGCGACCTTCACGCCCTCCTCGGAGCGCGAGGTGATCACCTCGACGCGCGCCTCCGGATGCTGGGCCAGCAGGCGCAGCAACTCCACACCCGTGTAACCCGTACCACCTACGATACCGACCTTGATCATCTGTCCGTCACTCCGCCAATAAGGGGCTCACTCAGAACCGCCAATGATAAGAGCGCGGGCCTCGCATGAACAGGCCGAAGCGCCGCGGGCGACGAGTCGCCGGCAGGGGCGTGCGGCTTCGCGGGGATGACGCTGGCACGGGGCTGCCACTACTATCAGCCCAACCGTGACCCGAGGAGCTATCGATGCTGTATCTGTGGATAAAGGCCCTGCACATAGTCGCAGTGGTCTGCTGGTTCGCCGGCCTGTTCTACCTGCCGCGCCTGTTCGTCTACCACGCCATGAGCGAGGACGCCGCCAGCCGCGAGCGCTTCCAGGTGATGGAGCGCAAGCTCTACCGCGGCATCATGGGCCCGTCGATGATCCTCACCATCCTGCTCGGCGCCTGGATGCTCTACCTGACCCCGGGCTGGCTGAGCCAGGGCTGGCTGCACGCCAAGCTGACCCTGGTGGTCCTGCTGATCGGCTACCACCACGCCTGCGGCGCCATGCTCAAGCGCTTCGCCCGTGGCGAGAACCGCCGCAGCCACGTGTTCTTCCGCTGGTTCAACGAAGTCCCTGTGCTTTTCCTGCTGGCCATCGTCATTCTGGTCGTGGTCAAACCTTTCTGAATCCTGCCCGGAGCCTCCCATGTCCCTGCCCGCCCTGCTCGACCGCCGTCTGCGCCTGCCCCTGGTGGCGGCGCCCATGTTCCTGGTGTCCAACCCGCAACTGGTGCTGGCCTGCTGCCACAGCGGCATCGTCGGCAGCTTCCCGGCGCTGAACCAGCGCGAGAGCAGCGGCTTCAAGGCCTGGCTGGAAGAGATCGAGGCCGGCCTGGCCAACGCCCCGCAAGCGGCGCCCTATGCGGTGAACCTCATCGTCCACCACAGCAACCCGCGCCTGCAGGCTGACCTTGCGCTGTGCGTGGAGCACCGCGTGCCCATCGTCATCACCAGCCTGGGGGCGGTGCGCGAAGTGGTCGATGCGGTGCACAGCTATGGCGGCCTGGTGTTCCACGATGTGACCACCCGCCGCCATGCGGAGAAGGCCGCCGAAGCCGGGGTCGACGGGCTCATCGCGGTGGCCGCAGGCGCCGGCGGCCATGCCGGCACCTGGAGCCCCTTCGCGCTGGTCGCGGAGATCCGCCAGTTCTTCGACAAGACGCTGCTGCTGGCGGGCTGCATCAACCGCGGGCACGAGATCCTGGCGGCGCAGATCCTCGGCGCCGACCTCGCCTACCTCGGCACGCGCTTCATCGCCACCCGCGAGAGCAACGCTTCCACCGCCTACAAGAAGATGCTGCTGGAGGCCCGCGCCGCCGACATCATCCACACCCCCGCGGTCTCCGGCGTGCCGGCCAGCTTCATGCGCCAGAGCCTGGAGGCCGCCGGCTTCGACATGGCGCGCCTGAACGAGAAGGGCGAGCTGAACTACGGCGAGAAACTCAAGCCGGTCAACGACGAGGCCAAGGCCTGGAAGACCGTCTGGTCCGCCGGCCAGGGCGTGGGCAACATCAGCGACCTGCCGTCGGTGGACGAGCTGGTGGCGCGCCTGGACCAGGAGTACCGCGACGCCCTCCAGCGCGGCGGCGCCCTGCCCGGCCTGCTGCGTCCCTGAACGGGGCTCGCAAATCCGCGCATGCTGGCTTGTTGCCCTCCGGGCCTGCGATTAGGCTGTAGCCAGAAGCTACAGCCCAATCAACCGACAAGGATGCCCCTCGATGGATGAACCACGCTACAAGATCGTGTTCGACGGCACATTGATGCCGCAAACGCCGCTGGAAACCGCCAAGGAGAACCTCGCCCGCCTGTTCAAGAGCGACCTGGCGCGCATCGAGGCACTGTTCAGCGGGCAACTGGTCGTGCTCAAGCGCGACCTTTCCGAGGGCGAGGCCGACAAGTACCTGCAGGCCCTGCACAACGCCGGCGCCCAGGCGCGCAAGGAGTCCGACCTGGTATCCAGCCTGTCGCTGGTGGAGACCGAGGATCACCCCGGCGCCGAGACCCAAGCCGCGGAACAGGCGGCCAGCGCCGAGCGGATGACCTGCCCGAAGTGCGGGCACGAGCAGGCCAAGGCCAGCGAGTGCAGCGCCTGCGGCATCATCATCGACAAGTACCTGGCGCGCCAGGCCGAGCTGTCCGCGAGCCAGCCCATCGCCGCGGCGCCGGCCGCCACTGCCAGCTCCAGTTCCAGTTCCAGTTCCAGTCCCAGCAATGCTGTCCAATCGCCCTACGCTACCCCGCAGGCACCGGTCGGCGAGGCGCTGCCGGAATACGGCGAGCTGCAGTACTTCACCGTCCAGGGCCGCATCGGCCGCGTCCGCTACCTGGGCTGGAGCATGGGCATGATCCTCGCCATGATCCCGCTGTTCATCCTCTTCGCTGCCCTCACTGCAGCCTCCCAGACGCTGGGCGCCCTGGTGCTGATCGCCGCCTGCGTCGGCATGGTCGTGGTCAGCATCTTCTTCGGCGTCCAGCGCCTGCACGACATCGGCTGGTCCGGCTGGCTGTGGCTGCTCAATTTCGTGCCCGTGGTGGGCAGCGTCATGGCCCTGCTGATGCTGCTGGTGCCGGGCAGCGTCGGCGCCAACCGCTACGGCCCGCCGCCGCCGCCGAACAGCCGCGGCGTGACAGGCCTGGCCTGGGCGTCGATCCTGGTGCCCGTCGTCGGCATCCTCGCCGCGATCGCCATCCCGGCCTACCAGGGATACCTCACCCGTGCCCAGGAGGCGGCCTACAGCCAGGACCAGAGCTACGACCCGGCCGCGACCGCCGAGCCCCAGGCCTACGACGACGAGGACGCGGCCGCCGTCGAAACCGACGAGCCCTCGGAGCAATAGCCCACGGCAATGGGGCGCGCTAGAATCCGCGCCCCATTCCGGAGACCCATCGATGCCTCGCTATGCCCTGATCACCGGCGCCTCCAGCGGTATCGGCCTCGCCCTGGCCGAGGCCCTGGCGCGCCGCGGCCAGGCCCTGATCCTGGTGGCGCGCCAGCGCGATGCCCTGGAAAGCATCGCCTATGAGCTGGCCCAGCGTTTCGGCGTGGATGTGCTGTTCCGTATCTGCGACCTGTCCGAGCCGCTGCAGCTCTCCGGACTACTGCATGAGCTGGAGCAGTCCGGCCGGCAGATCGAGCTGCTGGTGAACAACGCCGGCTTCGGCAGCGGCGGCGCCTTCGTCGAGCAGGACTGGTCCCGCGAGCAGGAGATGATCGAGCTCAAC
This sequence comes from Pseudomonas sp. AAC, assembly GCF_000725445.1. Classification (NCBI taxonomy): domain Bacteria; kingdom Pseudomonadati; phylum Pseudomonadota; class Gammaproteobacteria; order Pseudomonadales; family Pseudomonadaceae; genus Pseudomonas; species Pseudomonas sp. AAC. Next base: position 11,110 of record NZ_KL647096.1, read on the forward strand.
GTCCTCGCCCTGGCCCGCCTGTGCCACGCCATCGGCGGGCAGATGGCGCGCAGCGGCGGCGGGCATATCCTCAACGTGGCATCGGTGGTCGGCTTCATGCCCGGCCCCTGGATGAGCAACTACTACGCCAGCAAGGCCTACGTCCTGCACCTGTCCGAGGCCCTGCGCAGCGAGCTCAAGCGCCATGGCGTGAAGGTCTCGGTGCTGTGCCCGGGGCCGACGCGCACGGCCTTCTTCCGCAATGCCAGCGTGGAGGCCGCCCGCCTGGACGGCAGCAAGCTGATGATGAGCCCCGAGGAAGTGGCGCTGATCACGGTAAAGGCCCTGCGGCGCAACAAGGCCATCATCATCCCCGGCTGGCGCAACCGCCTGATGGCCTGGAGCCCGCGCCTGGCGCCGCGCTGGCTGGTGCGCTGGATCGCCGGGCGGGCCAATCGCTCGGTGCTGCCCAACCCATAGCCTCGGCGCGCCAGGCTGTGTTCCCCGGCCGCGGCCGGCTAAACTGCGGTCCATCGCCCCCTACCGGAGGACATCCCATGGACTGCCTGTTCTGCAAGATCGCCGCGGGGGAAATCCCGGCGCGCAAGCTCTACGAAGACGACCAGGTCATCGCCTTCCACGATATCGGCCCGCAGGCGCCGGTGCATTTCCTGGTGGTGCCGAAGCGCCACATCGCCACCCTCAACGACCTGGAGGAAGCCGACAAGCCGCTGGCCGGGCACATCCTCCTCACCGCCCAGCGCCTGGCCGCCGAGCAGGGCTGCGCGGAAGGCTTCCGCGTGGTGATGAACTGCAACGACCTGGGCGGCCAGACCGTGCACCACATCCACATGCACGTCCTCGGCCAGCGCCAGATGCACTGGCCGCCGGGCTGAGCCGCCAAGCGCAGGGCGGCCACGCAGCCGCCCCGCAAGACCTGTCATCGGCAATCCGTTAAACTGGCCGCTGTTTTCCCTTTCGGAGGTGCGCCATGTCCGCCGACCGTCACTATTCCCCCGCCGACCGTTTCCTGCTGCAGGCCGATGCCGCGCTGCGCACCCTGCTGCCCTTCAGCGGTCACCCGGCACGTCCGTCGCCGGCCATCGTGCAGCCCGACGCCGAGCTCGACGAGGCCGACAGCCGCCACATCGCCGGGCTGATGCGCATCAACCACACCGGCGAGGTCTGCGCCCAGGCGCTGTACCAGGGCCAGGCACTGACGGCCAAGCTGCCGCAGGTGCGCAAGGCCATGGAAGAAGCCGCTGACGAGGAGGTCGACCACCTGGCCTGGTGCGAACAGCGCATCCGCGAACTGGGCAGCCGCCCGAGCCTGCTCAACCCGCTGTTCTATGGCCTGTCCTTCGGCGTCGGCGCGGCGGCGGGGCTGATCAGCGACCGCATGAGCCTGGGCTTCGTCGCGGCCACCGAGGACCAGGTGTGCAAGCACCTCGACGAACACCTGGAACAACTGCCGGCCGAAGACCAGAAGAGCCGCGCCATCCTCGAACAGATGCGCATCGACGAGGAACAACACGCCAGCAACGCCATCGAGGCCGGCGGCCTGCGCTTCCCGGCGCCGGTCAAGTTCGGCATGACGCTGCTGTCCAGGGTGATGACCAAGACCACCTACCGCATCTAGGCTTCAGGCTTCAGGCTTCAGGCTTCAGGCTTCAGGCTTCAGGCTTCAGGCTTCAGGCTTCAGGCTTCAGGCTTCAGGCTAACAGCATGACGCGCTCTTCGCTCTTGCCTACAGCCTACCGCCTAAAACCTGCAGCCATCTCAGTGCGGCATGTTGCGACCGTAGAAGATCTCCAGCATCTCGTGGCGGACGCGCTCTTCCACCTGCTTGCGCTGCTCCGGCGAGAGGTTGCTCGTGGCGTCGCCGAACAGGTAGTTGTCCAGGTCGAACTGCTTGAGCAGCATCTTGGTGTGGAACAGGTTCTCCTGGTACACGTTCACGTCGGTCATCTGGTAGGCCTCGTACGTGTCGTCGGAGAGGTAGTTCTGGATCGAGTTGATCTCGTGGTCGATGAAGTGCTTCTTGCCCTCCACGTCGCGGGTGAAGCCGCGCACGCGGTAGTCCACGGTGACGATGTCCGAGTCGAACTGGTGGATCAGGTAGTTGAGCGCCTTCAGCGGCGAGATCACCCCGCAGGTGGAAACGTCGATGTCCACCCGGAAGGTCGCGATGCCTTCCACCGGATGGATCTCCGGGTAGGTGTGCACGGTGATATGGCTCTTGTCCAGGTGCGCCAGGATGGTTTCCGGTAGCGGCCCGGGGGATTCCTCGATCTGGCTGTCGGTCGGGGTGACCGGCTGCTCGGAGATCAGGATGGTAACGCTGGCGCCTTGGGGGTCGTAGTCCTGACGGGCGATGTTCAGGATATTGGCGCCGATGATGTCGACAACATCGGTGAGGATCTGCGTCAGGCGCTCGGCATCGTACTCTTCGTCGATGTACTGCACGTACGCCTGCTGGTCTTCCGGCGTCTCGGCGTAGCAGATGTCATAGATGTTGAAGCTCAAGGTCTTCGTCAGGTTGTTGAACCCGTGGAGCTTGAGTTTGCTTTTCACCGTGGGGGAACTCTCTTCAATGCGGCTCTGCCGCGTGGTTGAGCATGCCCGTCAGATGCTTACGGCGCACCTGCGTAGGACGGTTTACACCTCTTCGCGTTGGCGATTGTGGTTGCTTGGTTTGGGGCCTGGCCCCGAAAAAAGGTGGCGCATTATGCAGAGGTCGGGCGACCTCTGCCAGCCTTTACGCCACCGCCATGACGATCCCGTGACGGGTGGATGTCAGCCGAGCTCGACGATCTCGTAGTCGTGGGTGATCTCCACGCCCGCGCGGCCGAGCATGATCGAGGCCGAGCAGTACTTCTCCGCCGACAGCTCGACGGCGCGCTTGACCTGGGCTTCCTTCAGGCCACGGCCCTTGACCACGAAGTGCACGTGGATCCTGGTGAACACCTTCGGGTCCTCGCCGGCGCGATCGGCCTCGAGGAAGGCCTCGCAGCTCTCCACCGGCTGGCGGCCCTTCTTCAGGATGCTGACCACGTCGAAGTTGGTGCAGCCGCCCAGGCCGAGCAGCAGCATCTCCATCGGGCGCACGCCCAGGTTGCGGCCACCGGCATCGGGCGGACCGTCCATCACCACCACATGACCGCTGCCGGATTCACCGAGGAACATGGCCTCGCCGGCCCACTGGATTCTCGCTTTCATGCACAGGCTTCCGCCGGAAAAAAGGGGGCGACAGCTTATCACAAGGCCTGGAATGCCCGGCGATGTTGACCAGGTCTCAATTCGAGCCCTGACACCTTAACGTTCTATTATGCTGGCGTCATTTTACTGGCACACTCACGAGGTTAAATTGACAGCCCGACCAGCTTTTGATTGTCGGCGCCAGAACGTCTGTTTAAGCTCTTGCCATCAAAAAAGACCGCCAGCCATCGAGCTGCGGCACCGATGCTCGGGGGAGAGCGTCGTAACGTCACGGTAAGCCAGCCAGGGACGACACATAACAACTCGACAAAAGCGCCTGTCGTGCACAGGGCCATTCTTATAATTTCGGGACTCGGGCATGGTAGCTATTACCCTTACACCCAAACACAAAAACCTCGACAAGTTGCTCGCACACTGTCACCGCCGCCGCTACACCCCAAAGAGCACCATCATCTACGCCGGGGATCGTTGCGAAAGCCTGTTCTTCATCATCAAGGGCTCGGTCACCGTCCTGATCGAGGACGACGATGGCCGGGAAATGATCATCGGCTACCTCAACAGCGGTGATTTCTTCGGCGAGATGGGGCTGTTCGAGAAGGACGGCAGCGCCGCCCAGGAACGCAGCGCCTGGGTTCGCGCCAAGGGTGAATGCGAGGTCGCCGAGATCAGCTACACCAAGTTCCGCGAACTCTGCCTGCAGGATCCGGAGATCCTCCTCACCCTCGGCAGCCAGATGGCCGAGCGCCTGCGCAAGACCACGCGCAAGGTCGGCGACCTGGCCTTCCTCGACGTCACCGGACGCGTCGCCCGCACCCTGCTGGACCTGTGCCAGCAGCCGGACGCCATGACCCACCCCGACGGCATGCAGATCAAGATCACCCGCCAGGAAATCGGCCGTATCGTCGGCTGCTCCCGGGAAATGGTCGGCCGCGTGCTGAAGAGCCTGGAGGAGCAGGGTCTGGTGCACGTGAAGGGCAAGACCATGGTGGTGTTCGGCACCCGCTGAACTTCGGCAGCAAGAGCGCCGCTTGCCTCCATGGGGGAACGGCGTTCTTCCAGCTGTTTCCGTGGTGCGGGCGCAGAACGTAGGGAGGCTCGGGCGTAGGAGCAACTGTCTGCGCCGAGGCGTTTTTCGTAGGATGGGTTGAGCTTGCGAACCCCATGCGGTTGCGCTGATGGGTATCGCTTCGCTCAACACCATCCTACGAAAAGCCATGCGCGCTCATGCGGTAGGAGCGGACTTTGTCCGCGATTGGACTCCTCGGCCACGCCGGACGGAACGCCCCCTCTCCCGTCAGGACGGGGCGCACATGGAGAGGGATCGGAGGCAAAGGCCGAACACCTTTGCTGACCCCTCTACAACAATGCCAGCCTTCCTGATTGCGCCTCCCTACAAACTCAATCCGGATCGGCACCCAGCACAGCACTACGGCGCTCGGGGAAGAACAGCCGCTTGAGCTCGACACCCGGATCATCGGCACGCATGAACGCCTCGCCGACCAGGAACGCATACACCTCGTTGACCTCCATCAGCTCGATGTCGGCACGGTTGAGGATGCCGCTCTCGGTCACCACCAGGCGATCGCGCGGAATCTCCGGCAGCAGGTCGAGGGTGGTGTCCAGGCTCACCTCGAAGGTGTGCAGGTTGCGGTTGTTGATGCCGATCAGCGGGGTGTCCAGGGTCTTCAGCGCACGCTCCAGCTCATCGCCGTCGTGCACCTCGACCAGTACGTCGAGCTTCTGTTCCTTGGCCACCGCGGCCAGTTCGGCCATGCGCGCGTCGTCCAGCGCGGAGACGATCAGCAGGATGCAGTCGGCGCCGATGGCGCGGGCCTCGACCACCTGGTAGGGGTCGATCATGAAATCCTTGCGGATCACCGGCAGCGCGCAGGCGGCGCGGGCTTCCTGCAGGTAGGCGTCGCTGCCCATGAAGTAGTCGATGTCGGTCAGCACCGAGAGGCAGGTAGCCCCGCCTTCCTGGTAGCTGCGGGCGATGTCCGCGGGCGAGAAGTTCTCGCGCAGGATGCCCTTGCTCGGCGAGGCCTTCTTCACCTCGGCGATCACCGCCGGCTGCTTGCGCTGGGCCTGCGCCAGCAGCGCCGCGGCGAAGCCGCGCGGCGCGTCGGCGGCGCGGGCGCGCTGCTCCAGCTCGGCGAAGGAGACGTGCGCGCGGCGCTCGGCGACTTCCTCGGCCTTGCGGGCCAGAATCTTCTGCAGAACCGTGGGCACAGTCACTGTGCATTCTCCTCTCGGTAAACGGCGGTAAAGGCGGCCAGTTCGTCCATTTTTTCCCGGGCCAGGCCGGTGTGCAGGGCATCGTGGGCCAGGTGCATGCCCTCGTGCAGCGTGCTGGCGAGGTCGGCGGCGTAGAGCGCGGCGCCGGCGTTGAGCACGATCAGCTCGGCGGCCTTCTGCCCGGCCTCGGTCCTGCGCCGGCCGAGGGCGTCGCGGATCAGCTCCAGGGACTGCTGCGGGCTGTCGACGGTGAGGCCGATCAGCGTCTGGCTGCGGATGCCGAAGTCTTCCGGCTTCACTTCGTACTCGCGCACCTCGCCGTCCTTGAGTTCGGCGACGTGGGTGGCGGCGGCCAGGCTGAACTCGTCCAGGCCATCGCGCGAATGCACCACCAGCACGTGCTCGCTGCCCAGGCGCTTGAGCACCTCGGCCAGCGGCCGGCACAGCGCCTGGTTGAACACGCCGACCACCTGGTGGCGGACGCCCGCCGGGTTGGTCAGCGGGCCGAGCATGTTGAACAGGGTGCGCAGGCCCAGCTCACGCCGCGGGCCCGCGGCGTAGCGCATGGCCTTGTGGTGGACCTGGGCGAACATGAAACCCACGCCGACGCTCTCGATGCAGCGGGCCACCTGCTCGGACTTCAGGTCCAGGTAGATGCCGGCGGCTTCCAGCAGGTCGGCGCTGCCGCTCTTGCCGGACACGGCGCGGTTGCCGTGCTTGGCCACCTTGCCCCCGGCGGCGGCGACCACGAAGGCCGAGGCCGAGGACACGTTGAAGATGTTGGCGCCGTCGCCGCCGGTGCCGACCACGTCGACCACGCGGTCCAGGCTCTGCAGCTTCACGCCGTCGGCCAGCTCGCGCATCACCGAGACCGCGCCGACGATCTCGTCGATGGTCTCGCTCTTCATGCGCATGCCCATGAGGAAGGCGCCGATCTGCGCGTCGGTGCACTGGCCGGTCATGATCTCGCGCATGACCGCCTGCATTTCCTCGGTGGAAAGGTCGAGCTGGTTGACCACGCGGTCGAGGGCTTCCCTGATGTTCATGCGCGCACCCCGCCCTGCTGCTTGAGGAAGTTGGCCAGCATCTCGTGGCCCTGCTCGGAAAGTATGGACTCGGGGTGGAACTGCACACCCTCGACGTTCAGCGTCTTGTGGCGCAGGCCCATGATCTCGTCCACGGAGCCATCGTCATGGGCGGTCCAGGCGGTGATCTCCAGGCACTCGGGCAGGGTTTCGCGCTTGACCACCAGGGAGTGGTAGCGCGTCTGCGTCAACGGGTTGTTCAGGCCGGCGAACACGCCCTGGTCGGTGTGGAACACCGGGCTGGTCTTGCCGTGCATGACCTGGCGCGCGCGCACCACGTCGCCGCCGAAGGCCTGGCCGATGGACTGGTGCCCCAGGCACACGCCCAGCAGCGGCAGCTTGCCGGAGAAACGCCGGATCACCTCCAGCGACACACCCGCCTCGTTGGGGGTGCAGGGCCCGGGGGAGAGCACGATGCGCTCGGGGTTCAGCGCGGCGATCTCGTCGACGCTCAGCTCGTCGTTGCGAATGACGTGGATGTCGGCCTTCAACTCGGCGAAGTACTGCACCAGGTTGTAGGTGAAGGAGTCGTAGTTATCGATCATCAGCAGCATGTCTGCTCGGACCTCAATGATTGCACTGCTTTCGGTTCGCGTCGCCGGCGCACCCGGGGCGGCCTGGGCAGGACCTGGCCATTATGCCAGCGGATGGGGGGACGAACGCGGGGAAGGGACCGGCGCGAGGGCCGGGAAAGAAGGAATCAGGCGCGCCAGCGCCAGCGGGCGAATGCCTTGAGGAGGGAGATGAGGATGCTGTTGCGGTGAATCACGGTAGCGATCTCGCCAGATGATTGCCGAACAGTAGCCGATGGCCGCCCGGCAACGCAAGCCGCACGGGCCCGCGCGGCGCCGGGAGCCGGCGGGCGGCTAGCGGCAGGCTTCCAGCGCGGCGCGCAGGCGGGCCTCGTAGCCCAGGTGCTGCTGGCGCTCGGCGAGCAGTGCGCGGACCTTGGTCTGCAGCGAGTCGGAAGGATGCAGGAGGGAAGTGGCGAACACCGGCATTGGGACGGCCGGCGCCCGGCAGGGAATGGCGACCGGCACCCGCACTTCGAGCGCGGCCGGTTGGGTGGGCGCCGCTGCGGTGCAGGCAGCGAGCAGCGGCAGGCCCACGAGGAGAAGAACTTTCATGGCGCCAGCTCCTGGTCGATGAGCTGGCGCGCAGCGGCGCAGTCCTCGCCGTCGCTGTGCCCCGCCAGCAGGCGCTGGGCGGCCGCCTCGTGGGCATCCGCCTGCACCTGGGCCGCCCGCAGCGCCTGGGCGGCGTCGATCTCGCGCTTCCGCGCGGCGAGCGCCAGTTCATCCAGGCGGCGGTTCTGCTCGGTCAATTGGGCGTGCAACGTGCTGCGGCCCTGGGCACAGAGCGCGCTCTCGACGCGGGCGGCGTCCAGTTGCGGACGCAGGTGCCGGGCCGCGAGCCAGGCGCCCACGGCAACGCCGAGGCCGATCAGGAGCAGGACGACGGCGAGCTTCCGGTACAGGCTCATCCCAGCACCTCCTGTGCCCGTCGCCACAGTTTCTGGCGCTCGGCCAGACCATTGAGGCCGCCGTTGATGCGCCGGGTGATGTCCTCGAAGCGCCCGGCGTCGGCCAGTTCGTTCAGGCCCGCGTCCGCCCACCACCAGGCCGCCGATTCGCAGGCCCAGTGCGGTTCGGCGAGCGTTTCCGGCTGGGCCTCGAAGGCCTGGCCGAGCGCCATGCCGACGCGCCGATAGTTGGCCCGGCCGGTGATCTGCAGCAGGCCACGGCCGCGGTAGCGCCAGCCATCGCCGGAGGCCTCGTCGCCATTGCCGTTGCGCCCGGCGTAGGCGCAGTTGGCGATGGCCTGGGGCTGGTAGGCCAGTCGGCAAGCCAGCGCGGTGGGCTTGCCGGTGGCGTTGCGGAAGCGCCGCGGCCAGGTGTCCGCCAGGCCCTGGGCGCTGTAGGCGAGGTTTTCCACCAGGCGCGTCAGCCCGGCGCTCTCGTGGCCGACCTGGGCGAGGAAAGCGGCGGCGCGCGGCGCTCGGTCAACCCCGTGGGCACGCATCGCCGGCGCCAGCCAGGGCAGGACCTGGCCGGCCCGGGGAAACAGCTGCAGCAGTTGTTGGTCGGTGATCTCCATGCTGCCCTCCTTCAGCTGCGCCCCTTGCCACCCGCGGCATCGGCCTTGCCCTGGGCGCCACCGTTGCAGGTGATGGTGGTGCTCCAGCCGCTGGCATCCAGGCGCTGTTCCACCGAGTCGGTGAGGAACTCGCCGTCCAGGCCGTCCTTGAAGCCGCTCAGCCGCACGCTGCGCTCGGCGAACAGGTCGCTGCGCCCGGGCATCTGCAGGCGCACGAAGGCGCTGCCGCGGTTGAAGTCGGCCAGCCGCGCCCTGGCCGCCTGCTCGGCGGCGCCGCGGTCCGGGTAGGGATGGCGGTCGACGAACTCGGCGCTGACGCCCTCCGGCGCCTTCGGGTTTTCCAGCGCCACCTGGCGCATGGCGCCGCTGGCCGGGTCCTGGTAGCAGGTCTTCACCCGACGGTAGACGGTACGGTCGTCGAGGCGCAGGTCGAAGGAGCCGACATCGCCCGGCATCAGCTCCAGCGGCGCGATGGCGCGCCCGGAGGCGCTTTCCCCGGCCTGGCGCGGCAGCACCAGCAACAGGCCGTCGGCCAGCTTGGCGGTGCAGTCGTGCTGGCGGGCCAGGCGGGTGATGAAATTGAAGTCCGATTCGTTCAACTGCTCCGCGCGGGCGACGTTCACCTGCACCGGGCAGCGCGCGCTCCAGTGGTTGCGCGCGGCCAGGTCGAAGACGATCCGCGCCAGGCTGGCGTTCTCCCAGGCGGCGCAGCGGGTGCTCTTGCCCTCGCCGTGCATGTCGCCGGCGCGGCCGCTCAGGGTCAGCCGGCGGGGCGGCCCGTCGAAGCGGAGCGCATCCACCCGATAGCGGCCCATGGGCGCCAGTTCCTCCCCGGCGTAGCCGAGGAACAGGTCCAGCCAGGCGCCGCGCGCGGGCAAGGCAATGGCGCCGTCGCGGTCGTCGAGGACCAGCTCGAAGGTGTCGGACTCCAGGCCCGGCTTGTCGGTCAGGACCAGGCTGAGCAGGCGGTCGCTGAGCAGGTGGGTGATGTCGCTGCCGTTGGCGAGCAGACGGAAGGTCGGGCGCACTTCGGGCCTCCGGAAATGAAAGACCCCGCCGGAGCGGGGTCGGGGGTCAGTCCCACAGGCGTACCCGGGGATCGCTGGGGGGCGGCAGCTCGGGCAGGCGGATCAGCAGCCCGGCGCGCAGCGGCTGGGGCTCGTCGGCCAGCCCGGGGTTGGCTTCGAGGACGGCTTCCACGCTGCCCAGCAGGTGCCCGTAGTGGTACTGGCAGAGGCTGTCCAGGCAGTCGCCGTCCGCCGTTCTACAGATCGTCGCCATAGCGGGTGAACTCCAGGGTGAAGGCCTGGCTGCGCGGCACGCCGTCGCTCAGCAGGCTGGATTGGTTCTCGCCGATGCGGGTGATGCACCAGTTGCCCAGCAGCTGGCCGGACCAGCTGCTCAGGCTCAGCGGCTCGCGGCGCGCGGCGATGTCGCGCAGCTTCTGCAACTGGCCGACGCCGGCCCCCAGCTGGGTGGCGATGGTGCCGCTGAGGCTCAGCGTCTCCGCGCCCTGCCCCGGCGACTGCAGGGCCGGGCGCCGGTCCAGGCGCGCCTGGGGCACCCAGCTGTACTGGGTGTCGCGCACCAGCTTGTCGAAGGCCGCGGTGGACAGGTTGAAGTAGAAAGGCGTGGCGTTCGGCGCCAGCGGCCGCATCACCAGCAGGTGGGGCTGCGGCTTGACCGCTTCCGCCGCCGGCGTGGTCAGCGGCGCCAGCAGCTCGCTGGGGATGATGTTGGCCAGCTTCGGGCTGATCGCCCCGGCGATGCGGTTGATCGCCTGACCGGCCCGCGCCGCCTGCCGGCCCAGCGCGTCCAGGCGCTCGTCCACCCGCTGCACGGCGCGCTCGGCCTTCGAATAGACGGCCACCACCTTGTCCAGCCGCGCATTGGCCTGGTCGATGCCGCGCATCACGCGCTGCAGTTGCGCCGACACGCCGGGCGGCAGGCCCAGCAGTTTCTCCAGCTGGCCGCTGGCGTCCTGCAGCTCGCCGATGGCCTGGTCCAGTGGATCGACCGTGCCCTTCAGCTCGCGGCGGCCGGCCTCTATGGCCTGGCCGATGGACCGCAGGCCGGCCTGTAGTTGCTCCATGTAAGCCATGCTGGCTCCTCATTCGTCAGGTCGCCGTTCAGAGCCTCGGCAGGTCGAACAGGCTGTCGTTGCGCTGGCGGCTGTTGAATTCGTCGAGCAGCCGGCGCAGTTGCGGCAGCAGCTGTTCGGCCAGCAGGCGCGGCTCGAACAGACCGCCGCCGACGTTCAGGGTGATCTGCGGGGAGAAGTGCCAGTTCTGCACCGGCGGTATCGCTGGCGCGGCGGGAGGCAGCTTCGCTTCGGGCGCACTGGCGGCCTCGGCCTTCGCCGCTGCACTCTCCTTGCCCAACCAGGCACCGAGCCTGCCGCCGCCCCAGCCACCGAGCTTCTCGCCCAGCAGGCCGCCGAGCGCACCGCCGATGGCCGTGCCCACCACCGGGACTATCGAGCCCACGGCAGCACCCAGCGCGGTTCCCACCAGGGCGCCGGCGGCACCGCCATAGCCTTCGCCCTTCTGCTGGACAGAGCCGTCGCTGGCGTAGGTATCCACTGCACCCAGCACGGCCAGCCCGGCACTCAGCGGTACGGCACCGCGCAGCAGCAGGCGACCGCCGCGGGCCAGTTGCGCGCCGCCCTTGCCGGCCGCGTCGAGCACGGCGGGCACTCCACTCACTGTGTTGCCTGTGCGCAACGCAATCTCCGGCAGCTTCCCGGCTCTCGCGCCGAGCAGGCCGCCCCGCGCCAGGTTCACGGCGCCGCGCCCCGCATCGAACAGCGCCCGGCCACCCTTGTAGGCACCGAACAGCCCCACCGCCGAGGCCACCACGCCGGGGTTCTCGTTGACCAGTTGCGTCGCGCGGCGGAAACCCTCGGAGCCCACCTCCAGCGCAGGGTCCACATAGGGCACGAGCGCATCGCCGACGGCTCCCAACAGCGTCTCGCCGGATGCCCGCGCCGCACCGATGCGGGCCGAGGTCGTGTCATTGCGCTGGAGAAGAAGGCTGTCGACCACTCCGCTGGCCTTCAGGGCCTGCGCTTGCAGGCGCCGCAACTCCTCCCCGCCGCCCGTGGCCGGCAGCAGGCCCTTGAGCCCTTTGCCCACCCTTTCGGCTGCCTCTTCGGGCGAACCGCTCTTGCGCATCTGCAGTTCCAGCATGGCCCCCAGGCGGACGACGGCCTCGCTGCCCTGTCCCTTTCGCGGGCGCGCCCTGGACAACAGTTCCGGCAGATGGCGCGCCAGGTCCGCCGTCTCGAACTCGCCCTGCTGGCCGAGGAAGGCCAGGGAGTCCAGCGTCTTCGCCAGCTCGGCGGGAGTATCGAGCCCGGCCTTCACCTGCAGGCTGCGCAGCAGCGCCGCGGTGTCGGCGAGCCCGGCGCCCTGGCTGCGGGCGAATTTCGCCGCCAACGGCAGGAGCGCCTGGGCATCCTGCTGCCGCATGCCGCTGTCCATCAGCGCAGCGAGCAGGCTCGCGCTGTCGTCCCGGCTCATCCCGCTGCCTTGCGCGCTTTCCTGCACCCGTTGCGACAGTTGCCGTTCCTGCGCGGTGCCGGCGATACCGCCACGGATCGCCAGGGCGCGGATGCGTTCCTGGTAATCCGCGGCGATACCGATGGGCACGCCCATGGCGCTGCCGAACCTGCCCAGCTCGCCGAAGCGGCGGCCGGCGCTCTCCAACTGCTCCCAGCCCCGGGCCCTGAGTTCGCTGCCACGCACGCTGCGGCCCAGGCGCTCATACAGCTTCGACAGGTTGCCCACCTCCAGGCCGTGCCGCTTGAGCAGCGCCAGGTTGCCTTCCAGTGCCCGCAGGGTCGTGCCCGCCTGGGCGTCGCCGACGCGCTGCAGGCGCAGGTATTCCGCCTGCAGGTCGCGGGTTTCACCGACCAGGCCCTGGAGGTCGAAGGCACGCTCGCTGCCGCGCCGGAGCGCTTCCACACGCGCCTTGGCGTCCGCCACGACCGCCCCGAAACTGGCGTCGAGCACTCCGCCGAGCACGATGCTGATCTTCTGTTTTTCGCTCATCGCTCATTCCATCCATCAAAGGCGGGAGCGGCGCATGCACGCCGCTCCCGCGCCCTCAGGCAGCGTCCTCGCCCAGCCACCAGAGCAGTTCGCCCTGGCTCATACCGTCGAGGTCGGCGGCGCCGAAGCCCAGTTCGCGGGCCAGGCGCCGCGCCAGCTCACGCATCCGCGCCGGACTCGTCGCCGTCTTCGCGCACCAGGCGAAAGTAGGCGTTCTGCAGCCGCTGGTAGTCGCTGAGCTTGAGCCCCTCCAGGTCCTGGGCGCTGACCTGGGCGAGGGAGGCGAACAGTTGCAGCTCGCGCTCCTCCGCATCGCCGCCGACGCGGGTGGCCAGGCGGATGTCGCGCACCGTAGGGGCGCGCAGGGTCAGGCTGTCGACGCTGACGCCGTTGCATTGCGCCGGGCGCGACAGGCGCACGGTGGCGGCGTCGGCGCCCAGGCTGAGCCAGGCCGGTTGTGCTTGGGTCATGGCGCGCACCTCACAGGCCGAGGTGGCCGCGCAGGGCGGCCAGCTGGTCGACGCCGTTGACGCGGCGCACCGAGTTCAGCGGGTCGATCTCGAAGACCTCGCGGCCGTCGACCTCCAGCTTGTAGTAGCTGACCACCACGTTGAACTTGAACTCGGCCAGCTCGCCGACCTTCCAGTCGCCCGGGTCGACTTCCTGGAGCATGCCGCGCAGGGTCGCGATCACCGGTACGGCGTCGCCCTTCTGGCCCTTGAAGGAGCCGCGGAACACGCCGTTGAAGCCGCTCTGGTCGGCCAGGCCGAAGAAGTTCAGCGCCTCGCGCCGGGCACCGTTGGTGGAGAACTTCGCCTCCATCTTCTCCAGGCCCATGTCCAGGGCGATGGGCGCGTCCATGCCGCCGGCCTGGTAGTCCTGGGTCTTGATGCTCAGCTTGGGCAGGGTCAGCGACGGCACGTCACCGGCGAAGCTGACGCCGTCGACGAACAGGTTGGTGTTGCTCAGGGTTTGCGGAATCATGGGTGTTGCTCCTTAGGCGTCGAGGACTTCGGTGAGCCACTGGTCGGTGACTTCCACGCGGAAGTTGGGGTTTTCGGCGGGCGGCACGTCGGTGAAGCGGATGTTCCAGTACACCTTGCCCTGGGCCAGCTGGCTGGCGGTGTTGAGCTCCGCGTCGGCGTAGACCTCGAAGTCGATCACCGCGCCCTGGTTCTTCAGGTCGCGCATGAAGGCGCGCAGGCCCTCGGTGACGTCCTTGACGTAGGTCTTGGTGATGCCGCGGTCGACCGCCCAGTTGTGCCCGGCGAGGATGGCGTCCATCACCATGTCGAGGGTGCGCACGCGGGTCACGAAGGCCCACTTCGGGTCGCTGGACAGGGTGCGGTTGCCCCACAGGCGGTAGCCGTCGTCGCGGATGATGGTGGTGACGTTGGCGTTGTTCAGCAGGTTGGCGCGGCAGGTCGCGTCGCCATCGAGGAACTCCACCGGGCGGGTGGTGCCGGTGATGCCGGTGAACACCTTGTTCGACGGCGAGGACCAGAAGCCATACTCGGCGTCGGTCCAGGCGAACAGCCCGGCGGCGTAGGCCGAGGCCGGGGCGTCGGCGGTCGCGCTGGCCTCGGTGTCCCAGTACTGCACGCCGGGGTCGACCAGGTACACGCGCTTGCTGCCGAACTCGCCGGCATAGGCGATGGCCGCCTCGTCGGTGCTGTTCGGCCCGTCGACGATGGCGATGGCGCGCAGCTTGCCGGCCAGGGCGTCCATGGCGGTGGCCACGGCCTCGGTGGCGGAATGCTTCGGCGCCACCAGCAGGCGCGGCTGGGCGTTGAAGCGCGACTTGCCGTCGAGCAGCGCCTGCAGGCCGGTGCGCTGGCCGGACTCGGTGACGCTGCCGATGATCGCCGAGGTCTGCTGCGCCGGGTCCTCGACCTCGGCCACACCGACCGCGACGACCACGGCGGAGGCCTGGGTGAAGATGGCGCTGCAGGCCTTGTAGATTGCCGAGCCGGTGCCGAAGGCGGCGGCCGCCTCGCGCAGGCTGGTCAGCAGCACCGGCACGTCGGGCTCGGCGGTCGCCGGAGTGCCCGGGGTGAAGGTATCCACCAGGCCGATGATCGAGGACGACGGCAGCGCGATGGTGCGCGCGCCGACGTCGACGTTGGTCACGGTAACGCCGTGAAAGAAGCTCATAGGGTTTTCTCCAGACATAAAAAAACCGCCGGTAGGCGGTTGCTTGGTTGGCCCGGGCCGCGGGTGCGGTGGGCTGTTGTTGGTTTCTGCTGAGATCCCAAAATGCCTAACTATGAGAGCGCGAAGACTTTCCGGGAGTTGAAATAACCGCTCTTAGAAGAGGCAGCTCGAAATCAGCCTAATAGCCCACGGCAATCATGTACGCAGAAGCTCCAGTTCCTACATAATTCGAAAACGCATCAAACTGAGTTTTGCTTATTATTTTCGCGGTGATGACTAGCGGAAGGCCACCTGCATGCGTGAGCGAAACCGAAAGGCATGCGTTCGGAAACGCGATCGGGAAGCTATTTCTGGTAGGTACGCCCGACGTAGCTGGCGTCAGTGCGGCACCGTATCCAACCGGGAATGTACCCCATTGGATAATCAGACCACTCGGAAGCTTTTGATAACCGTTTACCCCCAATAAACCAGCGCCGCTACCACCGATTGCCTGATAAGAGCCAGTATCCGGACTATAGCTGACAAACTCCATCTCGGTCCCATTGGCCATACTCACTGTTTTTTGGCCACCAATGGCATTTGTCGAGCCAACCCCACCTGGCACATTAACAGTCAAAACTCCTTGACTACTGAATGCATTAATTACTCTGATCACCGAACCCTTAGGCAGATCTCTCGGTAATGTAACAGTTGCCGCCGAAGATAAAATAAATTGAACAATTGACCCTGCGTACTCAGGTGAGAGTGTCACCGAGGTGGTGAAGTCGTAAAATGCGGAGTGATTACCGAGTGCCCGCTGAACAAACTCTGTAGTCGCTACTGAAGTGTCACTATCGAATAGAGCTGGAGTCGGTACAGTCGGATTCCCGGTAAACACCGGCGAAGCCAACGGCGCCAGCCCGGTAGTGATGTTCTGGAACACCAGCGCAGTGGTCCCCAGCACGATCGGGGCATTGGTGGTGAGCTGCCAGATACTGTCCGCCTGGGTACTGCCCTCCTCCACCGCAACAGTCAGGTTCGGCGTTACCTCGGCGCTTGCATCCGCATCGCCCGCACGCTTCCAGGCGCCGCTGGCTACCAGGTAGATGCCGTTGTCCGGCGCGTTGGTCTGGTTCTTCACCAGCACCCGGTCGCCAGCAGCCAGCGCCACGCCATCCAGCGTCTGCAAGCCGCTCAGGGTGATGTTCGCGGTGGTCGCCGCACGCACCGACTGCTTCTGGTCCAGCTTGTTCATCGCGCTGACGATGGCGCTATCCACGTACTCGCGGGTAGCCAGCACCACGCTCGGATCGATCTTCAGCTCCACTGAAGCGGTGTTGCTGACGATCAGCACCATGCGCACGGTCTGGGTGCGGCCGCTGCCTTCGGCCAGTTGCGGCTTGTAGGACGGCGCGCAGTTGGCGTAGGCGATCAGTGCGCCGGCCTCGTCGTACAGGCCCATCTCGCGGATCCACCAGCCGCCGACGTCCTCGGGGATGACCTGTTCGGCGATGATCTGCGCGGCGTTGGCCGGGTCGACGCTCAGTTGGTTCAGCGGCGCGCGGCGGACTTCGTTGACCAGCGCGGTGCGGCTAGCGTCCGGGGTCGGGACGCTGCCGCCGCCGTCGCCGACGGCCAGCTGGGTGATTTTCAGGGTGGTGCCCAGCGCGGTGGCATTCGCCAGCTTGCCGGCACCGATGGTGGTCAGGAGTGCGTAGTAGGTCACGGCCATGGGTAGACGCTCAGTTGGTCGATGGTGTGTTCCCGGCCGGGCAGGCCGTAGCCGCCGCGGGTCTCGATGACGTCCGGGAGATAGGGGTAGACGGTGGTGATGTCGCCGTCGTATTGGCCGGAGCCGATGTAGACCGGCCCCTGGGTTTCCAGGCTGATGTCCAGCCCGATGAGGTGGCGGGTCAGCGGCTTCGCGTCGTCGATCAGGCGCTCCACCTCCTGGTACATGGCTTCGCTGATGCCGCTGTCGAGCACGCCGATGCGCAGGCGAAAGGTGCCCGGCGCGCCCATGGGCGTGCCCTGCCACCACTCGATCACTTCGATCAGGTAGCCCAGCGGCTCGATCACCCGGCGCAACGCGGCGATGGTGCCCTTGTGCTGGTGGATGCGGAACGCCGCGGCAATAGCCTTGCGCTTCACCGGCTCGGCCCAGTCCGGGTCCCAGCGGTCCACCGACCAGGCCCAGGCCAGGTAGGGCAGCAGCGCCAGCGGGCAGCGCTGTGGGTCCATCAGCTCGCGCAGCGGGATCGGCAGATCGCTCACCTGCACGTCGGCCAGCGCCCGTTCCAGCGGCGAGGCGTTGCTGGGCAGCAGCCGGCTACTCATCGGAGCCTCCCACGCTGATGGCGTAGCCGGTGCAATAGGCGGCCCGGGTGGCGTCCAGCACCACGTCGGCGGCCGGTTGCGCCAGCTCCACGCGCTGTACGCCCTCCACGTGCAGCGCGGCGAACAGCGCCGAGCGGCGGATGTCGCGGCCGAGCCGGCGCTGGGTGGCGATGTAGCCTTGCAGCGAGGCTTCCGCCGCCTGGCGGATCAGCTCGGCCTCGGGCCCCGGGTAGATGTAGAGCACCGCCTCCACCCGGTAGTCGACGATGCTCGCCGACTGCACGGTGACGCGGTCGCCCACCGGCCGTACGTCCTCGTCGGACAGCGCCAGGCGCACCGCTTCGAGGATGTCCTCGGCAGCACTGCCATCGCCTTCGCGGGACAGCACGCTGATCAGCGCCTCGCAGGGCGCGGGGCTGATCGCCGAGACATCGGCGATGCGCCCGTCGGCGCCCAGCGCGAA
Source organism: Pseudomonas sp. AAC (assembly GCF_000725445.1). Taxonomy (NCBI): domain Bacteria; kingdom Pseudomonadati; phylum Pseudomonadota; class Gammaproteobacteria; order Pseudomonadales; family Pseudomonadaceae; genus Pseudomonas; species Pseudomonas sp. AAC. The sequence goes on from NZ_KL647096.1 coordinate 28,710, forward strand.
GGCCACGTAGGCATTCCGCGGCCCGGCCACCGAGAGTTGGTCGAAGGCCAGCTGGGTGCGGTTGCGCAGCGAGTCGTCGCTCTCCAGCACAGCCTCCAGCGGCGGCACCGCCGACGGATCGGCGGGCTGGATCACCAGGCGCGCCACGTTGTAGCCGGCGGCCAGTTGCTCGAGGTCGCTGCCCGTGGCGTAGGCGAGCATCACTGCCCGCGCGGCGTCGTTGATGCGGGCGCGCAGCAGCAGCTCGCGGTAGGCCGCCAGCTCCAGCAGCTTGACCACCGGGTCGGACTCCAGCGCGGCGTCCCAGCCTTCGCCCATGGCCGCGCGGAAGGCTTCCAGCAGCTCCTGGTAGAGGCTCTCGAAGTCCAGGCTCTCCACCACGTCCGGCGGCGGCAGCTGCGACAGGTCGATGATGCTCATGCCTGCACCTCCAGCTGGAAACCGTCACCCTGGTAGAGCCCGCTCAACAGCAGGCTGACGCGGCCATCGAGCACCGCGCTGACCTTCACCGATTGCAGGCGGATGCGCGGCTCCCAGCGCCCGAGGGAACGGGCGACCTCGGCCTGCACCGCGCTTTTCCAGCCTTCGCTGAGCGGCAGGTCGACCATGCGCCGCAGCTGGCTGCCGTACTCCGGGCGCATGCGCCGGCTGCCCAGGGGCGTGCCGAGGATATCCTCGATGGATTGTTTCAGGTGCGCCAGGCCGCCCAGGGGCTGGCCGTTGCGCCTGTCCATGCCGATCATGGCCGCGCCCTCCCCTGTGGCGGGCGGTTGTGCTTGCCCATGCTGTTCTCCAGAAACGAAGAGGCCCGCGCGTGGCGGGCCTGTGGATGAAAGTGGCGGTTCAGTGGGTGTGGTGGTTGCTGTTGCCGGTGGTGTCCATGATCGAGCCGCTGCTGGTGACGTTGCCTTGCACCGCCAGGTTGCCCTGGATGGCCACCTCGCCCTGCAGGCTGATCTGCCCGGCCTTGACGCTGACCGCAGCGTCGCTGACCAGTACCTGCGCCCCACCCACCTTCACCGTGACGCTGCCGCTGGGCAGTTCGATGCTGTAGCTGTGCGCGGCCCAGTCGTAGCTCAGGCTGCCGCCGTCGGCGAAGCGCCAGGTCTCGACGTGGTCGCGGCTGTCCGCCGGGGCGCCGGCGTCGCCGTACAGGCCGGGCACGAAGGTGCCCATGGCCAGCACCCCGGACGGGCTGAGCAATACGCCCTGCTCGCCGATGCCCGGCGCCCGCCAGTGCCGCGCCGGGCCTGCGCCCTGGGCGTGCCAGCGCACCCAGGCGCTGGTCCAGTCGCCATTGCGCACCCGCACCCGGGCGGCGGCCAGGTCCACGGCGACCACCACGCAGGGCACGATCAGCGAGGCAAGCATGCGGTCGTGCTCGGCGCTCACGTAGGTCGGGTTCATGCCAGGTCCTCCGGGGCGAAGTAGTCGGCCTCGTGGCCGGGGCCGGTCTGCGGCTCGATGCCCAGCAGCAGCGAGCCCGGCGGCTGGTCCTCCCAGGACCACTCCGGCGTGCCCAGCAGCAGCGGCTGGTCCCACTCCAACAGCCAGACGCGGTAGGCCTCGCTGGCTTCGGGCCGGGCCTGGACGAAGCCGGCCGGCTCCAGCGGCAGGTCCCAGGTCTGCGCGCGCAGCAGGACGGCGATCAGCGAAGCCAGTTGCAGCGCCAGCACTTCCGCCTCGGCGTCGTCGCGCTGCAGCAGCAGGCGCGCCTGCAGGCGGCACAGCAGCGCCGTCTCGCCGGTGCCGGGGTCGCGGCCCGGCGCCAACGCGGCGTATTCCAGCAGCAGCGCGGGCGGCTGCGGGGTGGCCGTGCCCAGTGGGCCGCGCAGTATCTGCACGGCCTCCGGCAATACCGCGCGCAGCCGCTGTTCGACGGCGGCCAGCAAGCTTTCGAGGGTCAACTCCTGGTCAGGCATGGCGCCTCCCTGTTTCCGATGGATTCGTTCAGCGACGCTCGTGGTCGCTGTCGCTCAATTGGCAGACACCCAGGCGGCGGGCCGCCCAGCGTTCGTAGAGGCCGACGGCGATCTCGGCGCCGGCCGCCGCGGTCAGGCTGCCGACGGCGGCGCTGAGCAGCAGCGAGGCACCACAGGCCAGGGCCAGGAACATCACCGCCACGCCGCAGACGATCGAGGCGCCGGAGCGCAACGCCAGGCGCCGCAGCAGCCCCCAGCCGCCCAGGCCGGCCTTGTCGGCCCGCCACATCTCGCCGCTGACGCCGCCCACGGCGGCCAGCAGGATCGATACCCACAGCGGCATCTCGGGTTCATTGCCCATGGGTTCACCTTGAAGACAAACGCCCGCGCCGGCGGGCGGAACCGGCGGCTATCAGCCAGCCGGGGATTACGGCCGCAGGCCGCGGAAGCGGGCAGCGGAAACGAAAAAGCCCGGCGCTGGGGCCGGGCTCGACGAGGTTTTCAGCGGTGCTCCCTGGGGACGCACCTTTGCAAGATTGATGACTTTGTACCCCCCGATTCCCGGCCGGACAAGGCATTTCCGCCCTGGCACCGCAATAGGTGGGCAATGCACCGGCAACGCACCGGCGATGCACTGCGATTCAGCCCAGGGGCTTGCTCAGCAGCACCGTGGTGAAGCCGCTGTGCCATTCCTCGTCGGGGTAGAAGTCGATTTCCGCGTAGCCGTGCCTGGCGTAGAAGGCGCGGCTCTGGCTGTTGAAGGTGTCGGTCTCCAGGCGCGCCTGCGCGTGGCCGGCCGCGGCCATCCGCCGTTCGGCGAAGCGCAGCAGGGCGCTGCCGGCACCGGCGCGTTGGGCGCGGGGCGAGACATGCAGGGCATCGATGAAGTCGTCGCGCCAGTCGACCAGGCCGATGACCTCGCCGCCCAGGCAGGCCAGGTGGAAATGCCCGAGGCGCGCCTGGACGTAGGCGCGGGTGCGCCCTGCCGCTTCGAAGCGCGCTCGCGCTTCGGCGGTCAGTTGGGGTTTCCAGGTGGTTTCGTAGGTTTCGCCGAGTATCCGCAGGATCGCCTCGGCATCGGCCGGGTTCGCGGGGCGCAGGGTGAGGGAGGTGCTGTCCATGGCCGCGAGCATAGCGCAGCGGCGCATGGGTGGAGCAAGCCCGGCGCGGGAGACCGGGCTTGGCGGGGGTCAGGCCACGCGGCGCAGCAGGCGGGCCTGGATGCTCTGGTGCGCCACGTGCAGGCGCAGGTAGAAGGTGTTGCGGCTGCAGCGGCAGTGGCGGTACTTCTGCTCGGGTTCGCTGTCGCGGTTCAGGTAGTGTTCGCTGACCACCTGCTTCTGCTGCTCGGGCAGGCCGTTGACGATCAGGTCCAGCTCGGCGACGCGGTCGAGCAGTACCCGGCTGCCGCGGGTGCCGCGGATCATCTCGCCCTTGTTGGCGATCATCAGCGCCAGCAGGTTGCCGCCGGCATAGCCGCCACCGGCCACGCCCGGGCTGTGCATTTCCTCGGCCCAGAGCCTGAGCATTTCATCGATCGGCTTGATCACGTTTGCCTCCCGCGCCTTCAGCGGCGCCGTTCCAGTTCGTCCAGGGCCTGGCAGTCCAGGCAGCGGTTGCAGCCGGGCACCGCCAGGCGGCGGGCCTCGGGGATGGGCTCGCCGCAGACCTGGCAGTCGGCGGCGGCGGGCTCCGGCTCGTTGCCGCGCCGTGCCGCCAGCAGGGCGTCGAGGCGTTCCAGGGCCAGGTCGTTGGCGTAATCGGCGAGATCAGCCATGGGCGACCTCCCCGTGGTGTTGCGCTGGTGCGTTCATGCTTTTCTCCGGGCGACGACCCGCCCTGCGCGTGCCGTCCTGCGGCCGCGTTGCCAGGTCATTCGCGTGCTGTTTGTCGATGCGTGGCGCTCAGCTGGACGCCACTCGCCGTGCGGAAGCGGTGCGCTCCTCGCCCGCTTCCGCCGTCAGCCTGCCCCGTGACGCACGGGCCGCAGGCAACCCACGGCTTCCCTGCCGCGGAAGACGGAAGCGCCGGCACCCTCGTGTCGGATCGCGTCCGCCGCCGGCTCGGAAACAACCTTCAGAAGGCCGGCGAAGGAAAAGCTACAACCAAAGCTATTTATCGTCAACACCAAAGCTATTTACACTTCCCCGGAGCGGGCGGTAGAGTGCCGACATGAACAGCACAGCCCGCCCCTCTACGCTCGCCGAGCGCCTCAAGCAGGCCATGGCCGCGCGCAACCTCAAGCAGGAGAGCCTCGCCGAAGCGGCCGGGGTCTCGCAGAACACCATCCACAAGCTGACCGCCGGCAAGGCGCAGAGCACCCGCAAGCTGATCGAGATCGCCGCGGCCCTGGGCGTCTCGCCGGTCTGGCTGGGCACCGGCGAAGGCTCGCCGCAGGCCGCCACGCCACCGGCCGACGGCAGCCCGCTGCGCCTGGAGCCGCTGCACCCCTGGGACAGCAGCACGCCGCTGGACGAAGACGAGGTGGAACTGCCCTTGTACAAGGAAGTGGAAATGTCCGCCGGCGCCGGGCGCACCGCGGTGCGCCAGATCGAGGGACGCAAGCTGCGCTTCTCCTACGCTACCCTGCGCGCCGCCGGGGTCGACCCGGACGCGGCCATCTGCGCCCAGCTCACCGGCAACAGCATGGAGCCGCTGATCATGGACGGTTCCACCATCGGCATCGATACGGCGACGACGCACATCACCGACGGCGAGATCTACGCCCTGGAGCACGAGGGCATGCTGCGGGTGAAGTTCCTCTACCGCCTGCCGGGCGGCGGCATCCGCCTGCGCAGCTTCAACCGCGACGAGTACGGCGACGAGGAATACGACGCCCAGGCCATCCAGGCCAGCCAGCTGAGCATCATCGGCTGGGTGTTCTGGTGGTCGACGGTGCGCCATCGCCGCGCGCCCACGCTGGTTCGCTGAGCCTTCCCCAACCCCGCCGCGGCGGGGTTTGTTCTGCGCGATGGAAAGCCGGGCGAACGGCGATTGCCAGGAAAAACAACAAAAGCTATATTTCCCCCATCGAACGACAACCGCAAGCAGGAGGAAGCCATGCTGCCGCCGAATTCCGACACCCAACCGGCGCCACGCCAGGAAACCGTGGCGCTGGTCTACCAGATCTTCGGCGACGTGCTGGTGCCCCTGGAGCAGGTGCGCGAGCGCTGGTTCCGCAACCTCAACCGGGAGAACTTCGGCAAGGCCCTGGCCTGCGGGCGCATCGCCCTGCCGGTGACCACCCTGGACGACAGCCACAAGGCCATGCAGTACGTGGCGGTGGATCACCTCGCGGCCTACGTCGAGCAGCGCGCCAGCCTGGCGGATGCCGCCCTGGCCCGGCGCCGGGCGGGGCAGCAGGCGTGATGGGGTGAGCGAAATGCCGCGCTCGCATCGTAGGAGCAACAGTCTTGCGCCGAGGTGCTCTTCGTAGGATGGGTTGAGCTTGCGATACCCATGCGGTCGTGGTGATGGGTATCGCTTCGCTCAACGCCATCCTACGAAAAGCCGTGCTTCCTGAGCGGATTTATCCGCGATTGCCCAGCACGGGCTCAACCATCGCGGACAAGGTCCGCTACGGGAAAACCGCGGGCACCAACGAAAACGCCGTTTCCCCTCCCGGGGAAACGGCGTTCTGCGTTACGGCAGCAGCGCTCAGTCTTCGAGGCGCGCGGTGTGTTCGGCCAGGGCCACCGCGCGGAACATGGCGCGGCGCTTGTTGATGGTTTCTTCCCACTCCAGCGCCGGCACCGAGTCGGCGACGATGCCGCCGCCGGCCTGCACGTGCAGTTCGCCGTTCTTGATCACCGCGGTGCGGATGGCGATGGCGGTGTCCATGTTGCCGTTCCACGCCAGGTAGCCCACGGCGCCGCCGTAGACGCCGCGCTTGACCGGCTCCAGCTCGTCGATGATTTCCATGGCGCGGATCTTCGGCGCACCGGACAGGGTGCCGGCCGGGAGGATCGCGCGCAGGGCGTCCATGGCGCTGAGCTCGGGCTTGAGCTGGCCGTTGACGTTGGAAACGATGTGCATGACGTTGGAGTAGCGCTCGATGACCATCTGCTCGGTGACCTTCACCGAACCGGTCTGCGACACGCGGCCGACGTCGTTGCGGCCCAGGTCGATGAGCATCAGGTGCTCGGCGATTTCCTTGGCGTCGGACAGCAGGTCCTGCTCCAGGGCGCGGTCGGCTTCCTCGGTGGCGCCGCGCGGGCGGGTGCCGGCGATCGGGCGCACCGTGACCTCGCCGTCCTCCACGCGCACCAGCACCTCCGGCGAGCTGCCCACCACGTGGAAGTCGCCGAAGTTGAAGAAGTACATGTAGGGCGTCGGGTTGAAGCAGCGCAGCGCGCGGTACAGGTCGATGGGCGCGGCCTTGAAGTCGATGGACATGCGCTGCGAGGGCACCACCTGCATGCAGTCGCCGGCCAGGATGTATTCCTTGACGGTGTCCACCGCGCGCTCGTAGTCCTCGCGGGTGAAGCTGGCGCGGAACTGCGGCTCGGGCGCGTTGACCGCGGCGAAATCCAGGCCCCGGCGCGGGGTGATCGGCTGGCGCAGGCGCTGCAGCAGTTCCTCCAGGCGCGCCTGGCCCTTGTCGTAGGCGTCCGCCTCGGCCGGGTCGGCGAGAACGATGGCGTGCAGCTTGCCGGCCAGGTTGTCGAAGACGACCACGGCGTCGGAGACCATCAGCAGGATGTCCGGGTTGCCCAGCGGGTCCGGGTTCGGGCACTGCGCCAGGCGCGGCTCGACGTAGCGCACGCAGTCGTAGCCGAAGTAGCCGACCAGGCCGCCGTTGAAGCGCGGCAGGCCCGGCAGGGTCGGTACACGGTAGCGCTCCTTGAACTGCTCGACGAAGGCCAGCGGGTCCTCGCAGTCGAAGCGCTCGCTTTCCACGCCGTCGACACTGATGCTCACGCTGTGGCCGTAGACGCGCAGCACGGTGCGGCACGGCAGGCCGATGATGGAGTAGCGGCCCCACTTCTCGCCGCCCTGCACCGATTCCAGCAGGTAGCTGTTGGCGCCGTCGGCGAGCTTCAGGTAGATCGACAGCGGGGTGTCGAAGTCGGCGAGGGTTTCGCAGGTCAGGGGGATGCGGTTGTAGCCTTCGGCGGCCAGCCGCTGGAATGCGTCGCGGTTCATGAGCGGTCTCGTGCGAGGAGGTGGAACGGGCAGTGGCAAACGGGCGCCGGGAGGTCCGGCCGGAGGAATGTCAGGCGCGCCAGCGCCAGCGGGCCAGGGCCTTGATGACTTTCATCCAGAGTTTGCGGGGAGCCGTGTCCAGCACGTTGGAGTCTCGATGGGCGGGGTTGGAACCGTCGTCCGGCAACACTATCGCTTTGCCCGGGTCGAAGCAAGGCAGCAGTTGGCGCAGGTCGTCCAGCACCAGGCTCGGCTGCTCCTCGGCGATCGGCCGGCCGTGGTTGTAGCCGTAGGTCAGGCCGACGCTGCGCACCCCGGCGGCCTTGGCGGCCAGCACGTCGTTGCGCGAGTCCCCGACGAACAGCGCCTCGCCGGGCGCAACGCCGGCAGCCTTCATCACGAACAGCAGCGCGGCCGGGTCGGGCTTCTGCTGCGGCAGGGTGTCGCCGCCGACGATCCAGCGGAAGAACTTGCCCAGGCCCATCTCGTCCAGCAGCGGGGCGACGAAGCGCTCGGGCTTGTTGGTGATCAGCGCCAGCTCCACGCCCTGTTTCTTCAGCCATTTCAGGGTGTCCACCACGCCGGGGTAGACCTCGGTGAGCGCGTGGCTGTCGGCGTAGGCGTCCATGAACAGCGCCAGGGCGCGCTCGGTATCCTCCTCGCTGACGCCTTCATGCTCGATGCCGCCGGCCAGGGCGCGGCGCACCAGCACCCGGGCGCCGTTGCCGACCCAGTGGCGCACCTGCTCCAGCCCGGCGGGCGCGCGGCCCATGCCAATCAGGGCCTTGTCCACCGCGGCGGCCAGGTCCGGCACCGAGTCCACCAGGGTGCCGTCCAGGTCGAACATCACCAGGCGCGGCAGGCGCCCGGCGAACAGCGCTTGGGCAGCGCTCATCACTTACCGGCCTGCGCCAGTTCGGCGCGCATGGCGCGGATGACCTCGGCGTAGTCGGGGGCGTTGAAGATGGCCGAGCCGGCGACGAAGGTGTCGGCGCCCGCCGCGGCGATCTCGCGAATGTTCTTCACGTTCACCCCGCCGTCGATCTCCAGGCGGATGTCGCGGCCGGAGGCGTCGATCAGCGCGCGGGCCTCGCGCAGCTTGTCGAGGGTGCCGGGGATGAACTTCTGCCCGCCGAAGCCGGGGTTCACGCTCATCAGGAGGACCATGTCGATCTTGTCCATCACGTACTTGAGCGCGTCCAGCGAGGTGGCCGGGTTGAACACCAGGCCGGCCTTGCAGCCGCCATCCTTGATCAGTTGCAGGGAGCGGTCGATGTGCTGGCTGGCTTCGGGGTGGAAGGTGATGTAGGTGGCGCCGGCCTCGATGAAGTCGCCGATGATGCGGTCCACCGGGGAGACCATCAGGTGCACGTCGATGGGCGCGGTGACGCCGTACTTGCGCAGCGCCGAGCAGACCATCGGGCCGATGGTCAGGTTCGGCACGTAGTGGTTGTCCATCACGTCGAAGTGGACGATGTCGGCGCCGGCGGCGAGCACCTTGTCCACGTCCTCGCCCAGGCGGGCGAAGTCGGCGGAGAGAATCGACGGGGCGATGGCGTAGGGTTGCATGGCGCACCTCTGTGGGCGGAATCACGGATGGCGCGCATTGTAGCCGCTCGGAGCGAGCGAGGGGGATCGAGGCGATGGTTGTAGGAGCAACTGTCTTGCAGGCTGCGCCGAGGCGCTTTTCGTAGGATGGGTTGAGCTTGCGAAACCCATGCGGTGGTGGTGATGGGTATCGCTTCGCTCAACGCCATCCTACGAGAAGCAACATCGGCGTAGGGCGTATAACCGTTCGCGGTTATCCGCCGCTGGCCGGGGCACCGGGGAGCCGGCGTGGCGGGTGAATCCAATCGCGGACGGAGTCCGCTCCTACGTCCGTGCTTCCCTGTAACCGTAGGAGCGGCGGTCTTGCAGGCCGCGCCGAGGCGCTTTTCGTAGGATGGGTTGAGCTTGCGAAACCCATGCGATGGTGGCGATGGGTATCGCTTCGCTCAACGCCATCCTACGAAAAGCCGTCCCCGCCTGCGGCGTAGGAGCGGCGGATCAGGCGCTGGGGGCGGTGCGCAGTTTCTCGCTGCGGCCGCGCAGCCATTCCAGGGTCAGCAGCAGCAGGACCGAGAAGCCGATCAGCAGGGTCGCCGCGGCGGCGATGGTCGGGCTGAGGTTCTCGCGGATGCCGCTGAACATCTGCCGTGGCAGGGTGGCCTGCTCGGGGCCGGCGAGGAACAGCGTCACCACCACTTCGTCGAACGAGGTGGCGAAGGCGAACAGCGCGCCGGAGATCACCCCGGGGGCGATCAGCGGCAGGGTCACCTTGAAGAACGTCAGCAGCGGCGGCGCGCCCAGGCTTGCGGCGGCGCGCACCAGGTTCTGGTTGAAGCCCTGCAGGGTCGCCGACACCGTGATGATGACGAAGGGCACGCCCAGCACCGCGTGCACGATGATCAGCGAGATGTAGCTGTTGCCCAGGCCCAGCGGGGCGAAGAACAGGTAGGCGGCCACACCGATGATCACCACCGGGACCACCATCGGCGAGATCACCAGGCTCATCACCAGGGCCTTGCCGCGGAACTCGCCGCGGGTCAGGCCGATCGACGCCAGGGTGCCGAAGACCATCGCCAGCAGGGTGGCCGCCGGGGCCACGATCATGCTGTTGGTCAGCGAGCGCATCCATTCGGCGCTGTGGAAGAAGTCGGCGTACCAGCGCAGCGAGAAGCCCTGCAGCGGGTAGACCAGGAAGGTGCCGGAGTTGAACGACAGCGGCACTATCACCAGCACCGGCAGCACCAGGAACAGCAGCACCAGGCCGCAGAGGATGCGCAGGGTGTAGAACCACAGGCGCTCGACCGGGGACATGTAGGGACTCAGCATCGTCTTTCTCTCCTCAGCTCAGGCGCAGGCGGCTCGCGCCCACCAGCCAGCCGTAGATCACGTACAGCACCAGGGTGGCGAACAGCAGCAGGCCGCCCAGGGCCGTGGCCATGCCCCAGTTGATGGTGGTGTTGGTGTAGAAGGCGACGAAGTAGCTGACCATCTGGTCGTTCGGGCTGCCCAGCAGGGCCGGGGTGATGTAGTAGCCGATCGACAGGATGAACACCAGCAGGCAACCGGCGCCGACGCCGGCCACGGTCTGCGGGAAGTAGACCTTCCAGAAGGCGCCGAACGGGTGGCTGCCCAGGGAAATGGCCGCGCGCATGTAGCTGGGCGAGATGCTCTTCATCACGCTGAAGATCGGCAGGATCATGAACGGCAGCATGATGTGCACCATGGCGATGTACACGCCGGTGCGGTTGAACACCAGCTGCAGCGGCTGGTCGATCAGGCCCAGCTTGAGCAGCGCGCCGTTGATCAGCCCGCCGGACTGCAGCAGCACGATCCAGGCCGCCACGCGCACCAGGATGGAGGTCCAGAACGGCAGCAGCACCAGGATCATCAGCAGGTTGCTCTTGCGTGTCGGCAGGTTGGCCAGCAAGTAGGCCAGCGGGTAGGCCAGCAGCAGGCAGATGACGGTGATCACCGCGCCCATCCAGAAGGTGCGGGCGAAGATGTCCAGGTAGATGGACTGGTCCGGGGTGGCCGGGGCCAGCTCGCCGAGGTCGTCGATGCGGTGGTCGAGGGCCGCGAGCAGGTAATAGGGGGTGATGCTGCTGGCGTTGCGGCGGATCACCTGCCAGTAGGCCGGGTCGCCCCAGCGCTCGTCGATGGTCTCCATGGCGTCCTTGTAGGAAGCCGGTTGCTCCTTGAACGGCAGGGCGCGGGCGGTCTTGGCCATCAGGCTGCGGTAGCCGGCCAGTTCCATGTTCAGGCGCTTGGAGAGGTCACCGATGGTCTGGTTCTTGCGCGCAGCGTAGAGGTCTTCGCTCAGGGCCTGGTAGACCGCGTCCGGCGGCAGCGACTTGCCGTCCCAGGTGGTGATGGCGTTGACCGTCTTGGGCAGCGAGCCGACCACTTCGGGGTTGTACACGCTCTTGTAGAGCAGCGCGGCGATCGGCACCAGGAAGGTCAGCAGAAGGAACAGCAGCAGCGGCAGGACCAGCGCCTGGGATTTCAGGCGGTTCATCCGCTCCGCACGCGCCAGGCGCTGCTTCAGGGTGGGGCCGGCGACCTCGTTCAAGGACACAGCGGTGGCCATAGCGAACTCCGGTAAAACGGGCCGCCCGCGAGGGCGGCCAAGGTGTGGTGTATCGGGTGTGTCACGGCGAGCGCCGCCGCGCCGGGAGCTTTTCCCGGCGGGAACGGCCCGCAGGGCCTGCGGGCCGTGGCATCGCTGCCGCGGTTGCCGCCCGGGCGGGCGGCGGGGCCTGCCTTACTTGGCGGCCCAGGCGTTGAAGCGCTGTTCCAGCTGCTCGCCGTAGTCGGCCCAGAAGGTCACGTCCATGCCCACCTGGTTGGCGATGTTTTCCGGGGTGGTCGGCATGTTGGCCTGCACGCCCTTGTCCAGCAGGCTCACGGTGTTCTTGTTCACCGGGCCGTAGGCGATGTTCTCGGCGTAGATCTTCTGCTGCTCGGGCTTGACCGAGAAGGCGATGAACTTCAGGGCTTCTTCCTTCTTCTTGTCGCCTTTCGGGATGGCCCAGGCGTCGAAGTCGTAGATGCCGCCGTTCCACACGACCTTCAGGTTGCTTTCCTTCTGCACCGAGGCGATGCGGCCGTTGTAGGCCGAGCTCATCACCACGTCACCGGAGGCGAGGTACTGCGGCGGCTGGGCGCCGGCTTCCCACCACTGGATGCTCGGCTTGATCTCGTCGAGCTTCTTGAAGGCGCGGTCCTGGCCTTCCTTGGTGGCCAGCACCTTGTACACGTCCTTGGGCGCGACGCCGTCGGCCATCAGGGCGAATTCCAGGGTGTACTTGGCGCCCTTGCGCAGGCCGCGCTTGCCCGGGTATTTCTTCAGGTCCCAGAAGTCGGCCCAGCCGGTGGGGGCGGTCTTGAGCTTGTCGGCGTTGTAGGCCAGCACGGTGGACCACACGAAGAAGCCGACGCCGCAGTTGCTCACGGCGCCCGGGACGTAGTCCTCGGCCTTGCCGAGGATGGCCGGGTCGATTTCCTCGAACATGCCTTCGTCACAGCCGCGGGCCAGTTCCGGCGACTCCACCTCGACCAGGTCCCAGGTCACGCTGTTGGTGTCGACCATGGCCTTCACCTTGGCCATCTCGCCGTTGTACTCGCCGGCGACGATCTTGTTGCCGGTGGCCTTCTCGAAGGGCTGGTAGAAAGCCTTGGTCTGGGCGTCCTTGTTGGCGCCGCCGAAGGAGATCACGGTCAGATCGGTGGCCGCCATGGACTGCGCGGCGCAAGCCAGGCCGAGGGTCAGCGCGGCGAGCTTGAGGCCGGCCTTCGACGGGTGGAACGGGGACTTCGACATTATTCTTCTCTCCACAGTGTGCTGGTTTGTTTTTCTTCGAATCAGGCCGCCGACAGCGGGTCGAGGGCACGCACGTGCTCCACGGCCCAGCCCAGCGGTACCACATCACCCACGCTCAGCGCAGGGTCGAGCTCGGCGATCGGCTGCTTGACGAAGAAATCGGTGCGGCCGCAAACCTCCAGGCGGATGCGCACGTGGTCGCCAAGATAGATGAACTCGGCCACACGGCCGGAGAAGCGGTTCACGCAGCTTTCGCTGTGCCCGTTCAGGCGCACCCGCTCGGGACGGATCGACAGGCTGACGGGGTCGCCGGGCTGGCCGACGTTCACCGCCAGCGCCTCGACCTTCTCGCCACGCGCCAGGGTCACCACGCAGCGCTCGCCCTCGTGGCTCGCCAGTTGCCCGGCGATGCGGTTGTTCTCGCCGATGAAGTTGGCCACGAAGGAGTTGCGCGGGTGTTCGTAGAGTTCGTGGGGCGGGGCGATCTGCTGGATCTCGCCCTGGTGGAACACCGCCACGCGGTCGGACATGGTCAGCGCCTCGCCCTGGTCGTGGGTCACGTAGACCACGGTCACGCCCAGGCGCTGGTGGATGTGCTTGATCTCCATCTGCATGTGCTCGCGCAGCTGCTTGTCGAGCGCACCCAGGGGTTCGTCCATCAGCACCAGTTGCGGCTCGAAGACCAGCGCCCGGGCCAGGGCCACGCGCTGCTGCTGGCCGCCGGAGAGCTGCGCCGGGTAGCGCCCGCCGAAGGCGTCGAGCTGGACCATGGACAGCGCGCGCTTGACGCGCTCGGCCACGTCGGTCTTGCTCATGCCGCGCACGGAGAGCGGGAAAGCCAGGTTCTCCGCCACGGTCATGTGCGGGAACAGGGCATAGTTCTGGAACACCATGCCGATGTCGCGCTTGTGCGGGGGGACGTTGTTGATGGAGCGGCCGGCCAGCTGGATCTCGCCGGAGGTGGGGGTTTCGAAACCGGCCAGCATCATCAGGCTGGTGGTCTTGCCGGAACCGGACGGCCCCAGCAGGGTGAGGAATTCGCCTTTGCGAATATCCAGGTTGAGGTCTTTGACGATGAGCGTCTCGCCGTCGTAGCTCTTCTGGACGCCACGGAAGCTCACCAGCACATCGTTCGCCTGAGTCTCGGCCATAACCGCACCTTTTGTATTTGTAAGAAGTTGCCGTGAAGCAAGACTAGAGAAGCCTGCAGCGCGCGCAAATCGGGCGGGAAGAGAACTTGCTATAAGGGTAGAAGAGGATCGTCTGTAGGGCGATCCCTACACGAAAAGTGTGGCTATCAGTCGCAGAAAGCCGGCGTCGCATTGACTGCGACACCGGCATATCCGAAAGCGACCTGGAGCCTGTCTACGATCTCGCGAGCTAGAGCAGGACAAGGCGGGAACAGGCGAGTGAGCGGAGTTCAGGCCGCTAAATGAGCATCGCTCGCCTGTTCTTAACGCAGTCATGCCGACGCGCAGCAGATCGTAGGCAGGTTCTCAGCGTTTGGCCCAGTCCTGGAAGCGCTTCTCCAGGGCATCGCCATGCTCGGCCCAGAAGGCCACGTTCATGCCCAGCGCGTCGGCCATGTTGCGCGGCGCGGTGGGCAGGTTGGCGGCCACCTGCGGGTCGAGCTGCTCCACCGCCTTGCGGTTGGTCGGGCCGTAGGCGATGTTCTGCGCATAGACCTTCTGCTGCTCGGGCTGGCTGGCGAAGGCGATGAACTTCTCCGCCAGCTCCTTCTTCCACGCCCCCGACGGCAACGCCCAGAAGTCGAAGTCGTAGATGCCGCCGGCCCAGGCCATGCGCAGGCCCTTCTGCTCGGGCAGGGCCGCGGCGATGCGGCCGTTGTAGGCCGAGCTCATGACCACGGTGCCGTCGGACAGGTCGCGCACCGGGTCCTGGCCGGACTTCCACCAGTGGATGCTCGGCTTGATCTCGTCGAGCTTGCGGAAGGCGCGGTCGACGCCGCCGGGGGTGCCCAGCACCTGGTAGACGTCCTTGGGCGCCACGCCGTCGGCCATCAGGGCGAACTCCAGGCTGTACTTGGCGCCCCAGCGCAGGCCGCGCTTGCCGGGGAATTTCTTCAGGTCCCAGAAATCGGCCCAGCCCTGGGGCTTGCCCTGCAGCTTGTCCTGGTTGTAGGCCAGCAGGGTGGTCCAGACGAAGATGCCGACGCCGCAGGGCTGCACCGCGCCGGGCACGAAGTCGGCGGGGTCGCCGATCAGGCGCTGGTCGAGCTTCTGGAACAGGCCCTCCTGGCAGCCGCGGGCCAGTTCCGGGGCCTCCACCTCGACCACGTCCCAGGACACATGGCTGATCTCCACCATCTGCCTGAGCTTGTCCAGGTCGCCGTTGTAGGAACCGTGCACCACCGCCGTGCCGGTGGCCGTCTTGAAGGGTTCGTAGAAGGCCTTCTCCTGGGCCGCCTTGTTGGCCCCACCGAAGGAAATCACTGTCACGTAGTCCGCCAGCGCCGGCGTGGCGACAGTCCCCAGCAGGCCGGCCAGCAACCCGCCCCGTACCGCTCGCAACAACATCCTTCTTCTCCTTGTTCTGATGAAGTACCCCACTGAGCGGGCAATGATTCCCTTTCGCCAGCCGGCGAGGTAGCCGGGCGTTGCAAAAACCGGAAGGGACTCACATAAGCATCGGCGAATCGCCCCGCCGCGCACCGGCTCAGACCAGCTTGTGCTCCACGGCATACTTGACCAGGTCGGCCACCGAATGCGCGCCGAGCTTCTGCATCAGCCGCGCCTTGTGGGTGCTGATGGTCTTGCTGCTGACCGCCAGGTGCTGGGCGATCTCGTTGACGCCCTCGCCCTTGACCAGGCGTTCGAACACCGAGAACTCGCGCTCGGAGAGCAGCGCGTGGGGTGGCCGCGAGTCGGTCAGGCCGACCTCGAAGACCATGCGGTCGGCCAGTTCCGGGTCGATGTAGCGGCCGCCGCTGGCGACCTTGCGGATGGCGGTGAGCAGCAGCGCCGGGTCGCTGTCCTTGGTGGCATAGCCGGCGGCGCCGATCTTCAGCGCGCGGGCGGCCATCTGCACCTCGTCGTGCATGGACAGCATGAGGATCGCCGGCGGATCGTTCAGCGCGCGGATCCGCGGGATGGCCTCCAGGCCGTTGACGCCGGGCATGGAGATATCCAGCAGGACCACCTCGCAGGGCACCTGGCGCAGGGTTTCGAGCAACTGCTCGCCGTTGGTGGCCTCGCCCACCACCTGCAGGTCCTTGGCCATGCCGATCAGTTGCTTGATGCCCTCGCGGACGATGGTGTGGTCTTCGGCCACCAGTACTCGAATCACGCTGCCCTCCCCGAACAGACAAAACCGCGCCGGCCCCGTTACGGCCCCGGCTCCGGCAATTCCCCCGCATCCAGCGGCACGCGCACCCGCAGGCTGCTGCCCTCCCCCGGCTGGCTGTCGATCTCCAGCTCGCCGCCGAGCATCAGCACGCGCTCGCGCATGCCGACCAGGCCGAAGGAGCTGCCGCCCCAGGCCGCCGCGGTGTCGAAGCCGCAGCCATCGTCGCTGATGCTCAGGCAGAGTTCGTCGCCCTCCACCCGCAGGGCCAGTTCCACAGTATGCGCCTGCGCGTGGCGCATGACATTGGTCAGCGCCTCCTGGAGGATGCGGAACAACCCGATGGCCTTGGCGTCGCCCAGGCGCGGCGGGTTCTCCGGCACCTCCACCAGGCAGGGGATGCCGGTGCGCGTCTCGAAGCGCCGCGCCTGCCACTCCAGCGCCGAGCCGATACCGGCGTCGAGGATCGGCGGGGGCAGGGGCGAGGCCACGTCGCGCACCAGCTGGAACAGCTGGGCGATGAGCTTCTTCATGTTGCCCAGGCGCTCGCTCAGGCCGGGGTCCAGTTCGCCGTAGCCCAGCTCGCACATGGAAGTCTCCAGCTTGAGCACGGTCAGCACCTGGCCCAGCTCGTCGTGCACTTCCCGGGCGATGCGCGCCTTCTCTTCCTCGCGCACGCTCTCCAGGTGCGCCGACAGCTCGCGCAACTGCGCCCGCGATTGCGCCAGCTCCAGCTCGATCTGCTTGTTCTCGCTGATGTCCCAGACCACGCCGTCCCAGGCCAGGCGGCCATCGTCCAGGCGCCGCGCGGTGGCCTTGATGTCCACCCAGCGCGGCTCGCCGGAACGGGTCAGGATGCGCCCCTGCCAGTGCCAGTTCTTGCCGCCGGCCACCGCTTCCAGTTGTCTCGCGAGGTAGCCGTCGCGGTCGCCCGGGTGCACCAGGCCGAGGATGCCCAGGCCGCTTTCGCGCAGGTAGCCGGGGGAATAGCCCAGCGAGGCCTCGCTGCCGCCGCTGATGAAGCTGAGGTGGGCGAAGTCGGAGCCGCCCGGGGCGCTGGGCTCCAGGCGGAACACCAGGCCGGGGACGTTGGCGGCGATGCCCTGCAGGCGCGCCTCGCTCTCTTCCAGGGCGGCGCGGGCGCGGCGCCGCTCGGTGGCGTCGTTGAGGAACACCAGCAGGTATTCCGAGCCGCCGAAGCGCAGGAAGCTCAGCGACACTTCCGCCGGCAGCCACTGGCCGTCGGCGCGGCGCAGGTGGCTTTCGAAGCTCAGCGGGCCTTCTTCGCTGTTGCGCGCGCGGCGCCAGAGGTCGAGCCAGGCGTCCATGTCCAGGCCGGGCTCGAAGTCCGCCAGGGGCCGCTCGATCACCTCGCCGGGGGCGTAGCCGAGCATGTCCTCGGCGGCGCGGTTGGCGTAGCGCACGTGGCTGTCCCAGTTGACCCAGAGGATGCCCACGGTGCTGCTGTCGATGGCGAACTGGGTCAGGCGCAGGGCTTCCTCGGCCGCCTGGCGCAGCTCCATGTCGCGGCGCGCGGCGAGCAGGCGCTGCTCCAGCACGTTGCGCTGGTGGCGCAGCCACAGCGCGGTGGCCAGGGCCATGAGCAGCAACAGGCCGAGGAGGATGCAGAGGTTCTGCCAGAAGCCGGGGGACTGTCCCAGGCGCGGGTACTGCGGCTGCAGCCAGCGCTCGTGCAACTGGTCCAGCTGCTTGGCCGGCAAGGCGCGCAGGCTGGCGTCGAGGATACCGGCCAGCTCGGGCAGGTCGCGGCGGGTGGCCAGGCGCAACAGCTGCGGATAACCGATGTCGGCCAGCACGCGGAAGCCGGAGAACTCGACCTCGCGGCTGAGGCGGGCCAGGTGCGCCTCGTCGACCACCGCGTAGCTGGCCTCCTGGCCGAGCACCCGGCGCAGGGCTTCGCGGTCGCTGTCGGTGAGCTGCAACTCCAGGCCCGGATAGGTCCCGCGCAGGTAGTCAGATACCGCGCCCGGGCCGCGCAACGCCACGGGTTCGAGCGCGCCCAGGCGCTCCAGCTCCACGGAGCCGGGACCGTCGCGGAAGCCGATGAGCAGGCGCGGCACCCGCAGGTAGGGGTCGGAGAACAGCCAATCGCGCAGGCTGGAAGGGGTCTGGCCGAGCCCCGGGGCCAGGTCGATTTCGCCGGCGCGGGCGGCACGCTCCAGTTCGTCCTGGTCGGCATAGACGCGCCACTGCAGGCTCACCTGCAACGCGCCGGCGATCCAGTCGAGCAGCTCGACATGGGCGCCGGAGAGCTGCTGCAGGCGCCGGTCCTGCTGGGCGTAGGGCGCATCCAGGACCACGCCGACGCGCAGCTGCGGGTGCGCCTGCAGCCAGGCGCGCTGGGCGGCGTCCAGGGGCACGCCGGGCGGCGCGTCCTGCGCGGCGCCCCACAAAGGAATGCACAACAGGAACGCCGCCACGGCGTTCCAGCACAGTCGTCCCATGCCCGCTCCCCGAGAAAAAAGCGCGCCTACATTACCCCATGGCGGGGGGAACCCGGAAAGGCCGGCGCCTGACAAACCAGAAACAAGGGATTAGTCTGGCCGTTTTGCCAGGCCAGCCCGAGCCACGCAAGGAACCCGCCCCATGTCCCGTCCCGCACAGCCTACCCGCCTCGCCCTCTGCCTGGCCCTGAGCCTGGCGCCCCTGGTGCCGGGCTGGGCCGAAGACACACCGGCCAGCCCGCCCGGCCCGGCGGTGGCGCCGGCAGCGCCCGCGCGCCCGGCCCTGGAGGAACGCAGCCAGGACGAAGCCAGCGCCCTGCAGCAGCGCCTGCCACAGAAGCAGCAACAGACGCTGCAGGCCGGCGAGGAAAGCTTCCTCGCCCTGTGGCTGCCGGCCAACGCGCCGCAGGCAGAGGGCGTGGTGATCATCGTCCCCGGCGACGGCGAGAACCCCGACTGGCCGGTGGCGGTGGGCCCGCTGCGGCGCAAGCTGCCCGACGCCGGCTGGCAGACCCTCGCCCTCGGCCTGCCCGACCCGCAGGACAGCCAGCCGGTGCCGCGCAAGGAAAGCGCGGACAAGGCCGCCGCCGACAGCGACGCCGGCGCCAGCAGCAAGGACGTCCAGGGCGAATCCGGCGCCGCCACGCCCACACCGGAAAGCACCGCCGAAGCCGGCAGCGGCGAACCGGCCCAGGCCAGCAGCGAGGCGCCGCCGGCGCCGGATGCGGCCATCGAGCGGCGCAAGGCCTATGCCGACCGAGTCATGGCGCGCATCCAGGCCGGCCTCGACTTCGCCCTGCAAGGCAAGCCCAAGAGCATCGTCCTCCTCGGCCACGGCACCGGCGCCTACTGGGCGGCACGCTACCTGGCCGAGCGCGAACCCGGCGAAATCCACAACCTGCTGATAGTCGACGCCGAAGTGCCGCGGGACTTCCGCCCGGCGCTGGAAGACATGGTGCCGCGCCTGCAGTTGGCCACCGGCGACTTCTATTACAAGGACAGGCGCGTCGACCGCGACGCCGCCAAGGCCCGTCTGCAGGCAAGCCGGCGCGAGACCGGCAAGACCTACGTGCAGATCGGCATGAACGCCCTGCCGGCCGACCGCGCCACCGAGCAGGACCAGCTCTACCGGCGCATCCGCGGCTGGCTGTCGCTGCACATCAAGCAGGCGCCCGCCGAGTAAACCGGCCCCGAGCCCTAGCGGAAGCCGCGACGCTCGCGCACCAGGGCATAGGCCTGCTGGATCTCGCGGGTCTTCTCGGTGGCGGCGGCGATGCGCGCCTCGCCGGCGCCGGCCAGCTTGTCCGGGTGGTGCTGGCTGATCAGCCGGCGGTAGGCGCGCTTGATCTCCTCCACCGGGCTGTCGTCCTCCACGCCCAATAAACGCAGCGCCTGGCGATAGCTTTCCGCCCGGCTCGGCGGCGCGCGCAGGGCCTCGGCGCCGGCGGCCAGGGACAGCACGGTGGCGCGCGGCAGGCCGAAGCTCTCGCCCCAGCGCAGGATCAGCGCCTTCTCCGCCGCGCTCGGCGCGCCGGCCGCCCAGGCCATGCGCCAGCAAGCCTGCAGCAGGCCGTCGACGCTGGGCCGCAGGCCCCGACACTGCTGCACGCCCTCCTCCAGGCGCGGCCCGCCGTGCTTGCCGCGGTTGAAGGCATCGATGGCGCGCAGACGGCCGGCTTCGTCCAGGCCCAGGCGCAACATTTCCGCCCGCGCCTGCTGGATATGCGCGTCCTGCACGCGGCCGCGGCTCTTGGCCACGCGGCCGAGCAGGAGGAACAGCAGCTCCTCCTCCGGTACCCGCGCGCCGCCGCGCAGCTCATCGAGGAGTTCGCGCCAGCTGCGCCGGCGCAGGCGACGGTCCAGCACCTGGCCGAGCAGGCCGCCGAGCATGGCCCCGGGGATGCTCGCCAGCGCCCAGCCGGCGACTATGCCTATCAGGGTGCCCGGCCAGAACATTCAGCCGGCCGCCAGCAGACGTTCGACTTCGGCCAGGCGCTCGTGGGTGCCGACGTCCACCCAGCGCCCGCGGTGCAGCTCGCCGCTGACGCGGCCGGCGGCCATGGCCTCGCGCAGCAGCGGCGCCAGCCTGAAGGCGCCGCCCGTGCAGGCGGCGAACAGTGCCGGGTGCAGTACGGCGATGCCGCTGTAGGTGTAGCTGGGCTCGCCCTCGCGATAGTCGCTGGCGCGCCCGCCCTGCAGATGGAAGTCGCCGCGGGTGTTGTGCCCGGGGTTGTCCACCAGCACCAGGTGCGCCAGGTCGCCCTCGGCCAGCGCGCCCTGCAGGCGCGCGTAGTCGAAGTCGGTCCAGATGTCGCCGTTGACCAGGGCGAAGGGCGCCTCGCCGAGCAGCGGCAGGGCGCGGAAGATGCCGCCGCCGGTCTCCAGCGGCTCGCCTTCGGCGGAGTAGCGGATGGCGACGCCGAAGCGCGAGCCGTCACCGAGGTAGTCCTCGATCTGCTGCCCCAGCCAGGCGTGGTTGATCACCAGGTCGTGGAAACCGGCGCGGCGCAGGGCCAGCAGCTGGTGCTCGATCAGCGGCCGGCCGCCGGCCGGCACCAGCGGCTTGGGCGTGTGCAGGGTCAGCGGGCGCATGCGCTCGCCCTTGCCGGCGGCGAGGAGCATCGCCTTCATGGCGCCACCGGTTGCGGCAGCTCGGCGAGCAGCGCACCCAGGTCGGCCAGCTCGGGGCGGCGGGCGACGACGCTGTCGAGGTAGCGGAAGAAGCGCGGCACGTCGCCCAGGTAGCGCGGCTTGCCGTCGCGGTGGCAGATGCGCGCGAAGATGCCGATCACCTTCAGATGGCGCTGCACGCCCATCAGGTCGCTGGCGCGGAAGAACTCCTCGAAGGTCGGCGGCAACGGAATGCCGGCGGCCTGGGCCTTGCGCCAGTAGCGGCTGAGGCCGTCGTGCACGCGCGGCTCGGGCCAGCTGAGGAAGGCGTCCTTATAAAGGCAGGTGACGTCGTAGGTCACCGGGCCGTACACCGCATCCTGAAAATCGAGGATGCCGGGGTTCGGCTCGCTGAGCATCAGGTTGCGCGGCATGTAGTCGCGATGCACCAGCACCCGCGGCTGCTCCAGCGCGCTGCTCACCAGGCGGTCGCAGGTGCGCTGCCAGCGCGCCAGTTGCTCGCCTCGCAGCTCGATGTTCAGGTGACGGCCCAGGTACCACTCGGGGAACAGGCCCAGCTCGCGGCGCAGCAGCGCCTCGTCGTAGGCCGGCAGGCGGCCTTCGGCCGGCACCTGCTGGAAGGCCACCAGGGCATCCAGGGCATCCTCGAAGAGTTCCTCGGCGTTCTGCGGGTTGAGCACGTCCAGGTAGGTCTGGCGGCCCAGGTCGTCGAGCAGCAGCAGGCCCTGCTCCAGGTCCTGGGCAAGAATGCGCGGCACGTGCACCCCGGCCTCGGCGAGCATGCCGGCCACCTTGACGAAGGGGCGGCAGTCCTCCTGGGGCGGCGGCGCGTCCATGACGATCAGCGTGCGGCCCTCGCCCTGCCAGCGGAAATAGCGGCGGAAGCTGGCGTCGCTGCTGGCCGGGGTGAGCTCGGCGGGCGGCACCGGCCCCCATCCCTCGGCACTGAACACTACGGGTAAACAAGAGTCCAACCAGCGATTCAGGAGCTGGTAACGGGCATCCTCAGACATCTTTGGGGGTTCTCCACGGCCCTAGCCGTTGCGCGGGTCATGCTTTATTATCCAGCATCTTTTTGAGCCCATCGAGTGGCTATGGCCGAATCTGGCCGATGGCTCGCAGGAAGCCCGGATTAACAAGATGGCAGTGATTCTCCCCGTGTTCCGTAGAAAGTTCCCCTTACTGGTGACCGGTGGCCTGCTGGCTATGCAGCCGCTCGCTTCCTCGACCGCCACGGCGGCCGAACAGTTCAACTGCACCCCTTCCGGCGGCAGCTGGGACTGCTCCGCGCAGCAGCCGGCCAGCGCCCTGCCGCCGCGTCCGGAGCATACCGAAAGCTCGGTCAGCACCCCCGCCAGCGGCGGCGCTGAAGGCGCAGCCGTCGCAGGTGCGGCTGGCGGCGCCGAAGAGCCCAGGCAGAAGCTGGTCACCGAGAGCGGCGGCAAAGGCCTCAAGTCGCGCAGCGCCGACTACAGCCACCTCGACTGGGTCCCGCGGGAGAAGCTCACCGCCGCCCAGCTGGCGGAAGTCGGCCCGTACTGCAGCGGCGCCTACATCGAACCGACCCGCCCGGGCATGAACGACAAGACCCCGCGCGACGAGGCCCCGACCTACGTCTCGGCGAAGGTCTCGCGCTACGAGCAGGAGTCGCAGGTCGCGACCCTGGCCGGCAACGTGGTCCTGCGCCAGGGCAGCATGCAGGTGGAGGCCGACGAGGCCAACCTGCACCAGGCCGAGAACCGCGGCGAGCTGGCCGGCAACGTGCGCCTGCGCGACAACGGCGCGCTGATCGTCGGCGACCACGCCGACCTGCAACTGGACAACGGCGAGGCGAAGATCGACAACGCCGAGTACGTCATGCACCAGGCCCAGGTCCGCGGCAGCGCGCTTTACGCCAAGCGCCAGGAAGACGCCATCATCCAGCTCAAGGACGGCACCTATACCCGTTGCGAGCCGGGCAGCAACTCCTGGTACGTCAAGGGCAACAACATCAAGCTGAACCCGGCCACCGGCTTCGGCACCGCGACCAACGCGACCCTGCGGGTGAAGGACATTCCGGTGTTCTACACCCCCTACATCTATTTCCCGATCGACGATCGCCGCCAGTCCGGCTTCCTGCCGCCCACCCTGGGCAGCACCAGCGACACCGGCATGTTCGTGGTCACCCCGTACTACTTCAACCTGGCGCCGAACTACGACGCCACGCTGTTCCCGCGCTACATGGCCAAGCGCGGCCTGATGATGGAAGGCGAGTTCCGCTACCTGACCCACAGCAGCGAGGGCCAGATCACCGCCGCCTACCTGAACGACAAGGACGACGACCGCGAAGGCCAGCCGCACTTCACCGACCAGCGCTGGATGTACGGCTGGAAGAACACCAGCGGCCTGGATTCGCGCTGGCTGGCGCAGGTGGACTACACCAAGATCAGCGACCCGTACTACTTCCAGGACCTGGACACCTCCCTGGGCCTGGGCTCGCCGACCTACGTGAACCAGCAGGGCGCCCTGACCTACCGCGGCGACGACTTCACCGCGCGCCTCAACGCCCAGGCCTACCAGTTGGCCACCGTGACCGACGTGACGCCATATGACCGCCTGCCGCAGCTGACCCTCGACGGTCGCCTGCCCTACCACCCGGGCGGCCTGGAGTTCACCTACGGCAGCGAACTGGTGCGCTTCGACCGCGACCTGGACGAGGACGTCTACTTCGATACCGACGGCAACGTGCTCGGTCAGCGCCCGGACGTGAACATCTCCGGCCTGGCCCGCGCCACCGGCGACCGTGCGCACTTCGAGCCGGGCGTCAGCCTGCCGCTGGCCAGCAGCTGGGGCTTCCTGACGCCGACGCTGAAGGCGATGTACACCAAGTACGATCTGGACCTGGACGGCACCGGCAAGGCCCAGCTGAACAGCTCGACCAACTACGGCGAAGTCAGCTACGACAGCAGCCCCGACCGCTCGCTGCCGCTGGCCAAGCTCGACGGCGGCCTGTACTTCGACCGCGACACCACGTTCGGCGGCACCAAGTTCCGCCAGACACTGGAGCCGCGCGCCATGTACCTGTACGTGCCGTACCGCAACCAGGACAACCTGCCGAGCTTCGACACCGGCGAGTTCAACTTCAGCTACGACTCGCTGTGGCGCGAGAACCGCTTCACCGGCAAGGACCGCATCGGCGACGCCAACCAGCTGTCCCTGGGCGCCACCTCGCGCTTCATCGAGGACAACGGCTTCGAGCGCGCCTCCGTCAGCGCCGGCCAGATCTACTATTTCTCCGACCGCCGCGTGCAGCTGCCGGGCCTGACCGAGAAGTACATCCGCAACTACAACCTGGCGAACCCGAACAACCCGATCGACAACCCCGACGCGGACACCTGGCGCTCGCCCTACGCCCTGCAGGGCGTCTATCGCTTCAACCACGACTGGCGCCTGAGCTCGGACTACAACTGGAACCCCAACACGCACCACACCGACAGCGGCAGCGTGATGTTCCACTACCAGCCCGAAGCCGAGCCGCAGAAGGTGTTCAACGCCGGCTACCGCTATCGCGCGGACAGCAAGTCGTTCGACCCGAACCTCGGCCGCTTCAGCTACAACAGCGACGAGTACAAGATCGAGCAGCACGACTTCTCGGTCATCTGGCCGATCGTCCCGCAGTGGAGCGCGATCGCCCGCTGGCAGTACGACTACAACCAGAACCGCACCCTCGAGGCCCTCGGCGGCTTCGAATACGACAGCTGCTGCTGGAAACTGCGACTGGTCAACCGCTACTGGCTGAAGTACGACGACGACAACTTCTACACGTCCGACTCCAAGGCCGACCGCGGCATCTTCCTGCAAATCATCCTCAAGGGCCTTGGCGGCGTTGTAGGCAACCAAGTCGAAGGCTTCCTCGACCAAGGCATCCAAGGTTATCGTCAACGTGAAGACAGCTCTATGTAATGCCCTGCGCCCGCTGATGCTGGGCGCCCTGCTGGTCTGTTCCGCAGCCCATGCCGAAGTCACCCCGCTGGACCGTGTCGTGGCCATCGTCGACAACGACGTGGTCATGCAGAGCCAGCTCGACCAACGCCTGCGCGAAGTCCGCCAGACCATCGAGAAGCGCGGCGCGCCGCTGCCCCCCGAGCACGTGCTGACCCAGCAGGTGCTCGAGCGCCTGATCATCGAGGACATCCAGCTGCAGATCGGCGAGCGCTCCGGCATCCGCATCACCGACGAAGAGCTGAACCAGGCCATGGGCACCATCGCCCAGCGCAACAACCTGAGCCTGGACCAGTTCCGCGCCGCCCTCGCCCGCGACGGCCTGTCCTACGACGACGCCCGCGAGCAGGTGCGCCGCGAGATGATCATCAGCCGCGTGCGCCAGCGCCGCGTGGCCGAGCGCATCCAGGTCAGCGACCAGGAAGTGCAGAACTTCCTGGCCTCCGACCTGGGCAAGATCCAGCTCTCCGAAGAGTACCGCCTGGCCAACATCCTCATCCCGGTGCCGGACGGCGCTTCGCCGGAAACCCTCCAGGCCGCCGGCAGGCAGGCCCAGGAGGTCTACCAGCAGCTCAAGCAGGGCGCCGACTTCAACCAGCTGGCGATTTCCCGCTCGGCCGGCGACAACGCCCTGGAAGGCGGCGAGATCGGCTGGCGCAAGGCCGCCCAGCTGCCCTCGCCGTTCGACGGCATGATCGGCAGCCTGGCCGTGGGCGACGTCACCGAGCCGGTGCGCACCCCCGGCGGCTTCATCATCCTCAAGCTGGAAGAGAAGCGCGGCGGCAGCAAGATGGTGCGTGACGAGGTGCATGTCCGCCACATCCTGCTCAAGCCCAGCGAAATCCGCAGCGACGAGGAAACCCAGAAGCTGGCGCAGAAGCTCTACGAGCGCATCCAGAGCGGCGAGGACTTCGGCAAGCTGGCCAAGCAGTTCTCCGAAGACCCGGGCTCGGCGCTGCACGGCGGCGACCTCAACTGGGTCGATCCGGAATCCCTGGTGCCGGAATTCCGCGACGTGATGAACAGCATCCCGCAGAACCAGCTGTCCAAGCCGTTCCGCTCGCCGTTCGGCTGGCACATCCTGGAAGTCCTCGGCCGCCGCGCCACCGACAGCAGCGACAAGTTCCGCGAGCAGCAGGCAGCCCAGGTCCTGCGCAACCGCAAGTACGACGAGGAACTGCAGGCCTGGCTGCGGCAGATCCGCGACGAAGCCTACGTCGAGATCAAGCTATAAGCGCCCCGCGCGACACAGGAACCCGGCCCCGCGGCCGGGTTTCTTTTTATCCGCGCCCCACTTGGGCGTAGAGTGGGCCCATCCCGAACAACCCCGGCCGCCGGCGCGGCCGATGCTTAGAGACACCCGCCATGCAAGCCTCCAAGCCATTCGCCCTCACCCCCGGAGAGCCGGCCGGCATCGGCCCGGACCTGTGCCTGCTGCTGTCCCGCCAGGCCCAGCCCCAGCCGCTGGTGGCCATCGCCAGCCGGCAGATGCTGGCCGAGCGCGCCACCCTGCTGGGCCTGGACATCCAGCTGCTGGAAACCGGCCCAGGCCAGTGGCCGCAGGCGCCCGCCCCGGCAGGCTCGCTCTATGTCTGGGACACCCCGCTGGGCGCGCCGGTAGAAGCCGGCCAGCTCGACCCGGCCAATGCCGGCTACGTGCTGCAGACACTGACCCGCGCCGGCCAGGGCTGCCTGGACGGCAGCTTCGCCGGGATGATCACCGCGCCGGTGCACAAGGGCGTGATCAACGAAGGCGGCGTGGCCTTCTCCGGGCACACCGAGTTCCTCGCCGAGCTGACCCACACCCCGCAGGTGGTGATGATGCTCGCCACCCGCGGCCTGCGCGTGGCGCTGGTGACCACCCACCTGCCGCTGCGCGAGGTGGCCGACGCCATCACGCCCGAGCGCCTGGCGCGCGTCACCCGCATCCTGCATGCCGACCTGCGCGACAAGTTCGGCCTGGTCGAGCCGCGCATCCTGGTCTGCGGCCTCAACCCCCACGCCGGCGAGGGCGGCCACCTGGGCCACGAGGAAATCGACGTCATCGAGCCCACCCTGGAGCGCCTTCGCGGCGAAGGCATGCAGCTGATCGGCCCGCTGCCGGCCGACACCCTGTTCACCCCCAAGCACCTGGAGCACTGCGACGCGGTGCTGGCCATGTACCACGACCAGGGCCTGCCGGTGCTCAAGTACAAGGGCTTCGGCGCGGCGGTGAACGTCACCCTGGGCCTGCCGATCATCCGCACCTCGGTGGACCACGGCACCGCCCTGGACCTGGCCGGCACCGGCCGCATCGACGGCGGCAGCCTGCAGGTGGCGCTGGAGACGGCTTACCAGATGGCGGCTAGTCGGATTGATAGTTGAAGGCTGGAAGCTGGAAGCTGGAAGCTGGAAGCTGGAAGCTGGAAGCTGGAAGCTGGAAGCCAGGACGAAAGCGCATTTTTCGTACCAGCGCCAGGCTGGTAACATCGGCGTACGCGTCTTTCTCTTCCAGCTTCTAGCTTCAGGCTTCTAGCTGCTCCCTGGAACTCCCTATGTCTTCCGAGCTTTTCCAACATCGCGCGCGCAAGCGCTTCGGCCAGAACTTCCTGCACGACGCCGGGGTGATCCACCGCATCCTGCGCGCCATCACGCCCAAGGAAGGCCAGCACCTGCTGGAGATCGGCCCGGGCCAGGGCGCCCTGACCGAAGGCCTGGTGGACAGCGGCGCGCAGCTGGACGTGATCGAGCTCGACCTCGACCTGATCCCGCAGCTGAAGTGGCGCTTCGGCCTCAAGCCGAACTTCCGCCTGCACCAGGGCGACGCCCTGAAGTTCGACTTCGCCACCCTGCCCCAGGCCGGCGAGAAGCTGCGGGTGGTCGGCAACCTGCCCTACAACATCTCCACGCCGCTGATCTTCCACCTGCTGGAGCACGCCGGGATCATCCAGGACATGCACTTCATGCTGCAGAAGGAAGTGGTCGAGCGCCTGGCCGCCGAGCCCGGCGGCGGCGACTGGGGCCGGCTGTCGATCATGGTCCAGTACTTCTGCAAGGTGGACTACCTGTTCACCGTCGGCCCCGGCGCCTTCAACCCGCCGCCCAAAGTGGAGTCGGCCATCGTCCGCCTGGCGCCCTACGCCGAGCCGCCGCACCCGGCCAAGGACCACCGCCTGCTCGAACGCATCGTCCGCGAAGCCTTCAACCAGCGCCGCAAGACCCTGCGCAACACCCTGCGCAGCCTGATGTCCATCGAAGACATCGAGGCCGCCGGCGTCGACCCCAGCCTGCGCCCGGAACAGCTGGACGTGGCCGACTTCGTGCGCCTGGCCAACCGCCTGGCGGAACTGGCCCCCGAGCAGTGAAACCCTCGACGAGACGCCCGAGCCGAGCATGAGCGATCCCCGATACCAGATTTCCGTCAGCGTCACCACCCGCCACCTGCCCGAGCAATCGCAGCCGGAGCAGCAGCGCTACGTCTTCGCCTATACGGTGACCATCCACAACCAGGGCGAGCAGGCGGCCAAGCTGCTCAGCCGCCACTGGATCATCACCGACGGCGACGGCCACGTGCAGGAAGTGCGCGGCGCCGGCGTGGTGGGCGAGAAGCCGCTGATCGAGCCGGGCACCAGCCATACCTACACCAGCGGCACCGTGCTGGCTACCAAGGTCGGCAGCATGTCCGGCAGTTACCAGATGGTCGCCGCCGATGGCCACCATTTCGACGCCGAGATCCCGGTGTTCCGCCTCGCCGTGCCTGGGGCGCTGCACTGATGGCCACCTACGCCGTGGGCGACCTGCAGGGTTGCCTGGAGCCACTGAAACAACTGCTGCAGCGGGTTGCCTTCGACCCCGCCCGCGACAAGCTGTGGCTGGTGGGCGACCTGGTCAACCGCGGCCCGCAGTCGCTGGAAACCCTGCGCTTCCTCTACGCCATGCGCGATTCGGTGGTCTGCGTGCTGGGCAACCACGACCTGCACCTGCTGGCCGTGGCCTACAACGCCGAACGCCTGAAGAAGGCCGACACCCTGCGCGAGATCCTCGAGGCGCCGGAGCGCGACGACCTGCTCGACTGGCTGCGCAACATGCCCCTGGTGCACCACGACGCCCAGCGCGACGTCACCCTGGTGCACGCTGGCATCCCGCCGCAGTGGAGCATCGAGAAATCCCTGCAGCGCGCCGCCGAAGTGGAGGAAGCCCTGCGCGACGACCAGCGCCTGCCGCTGTTCCTCGAAGGCATGTACGGCAACGAGCCGGCCAAGTGGGACAAGAAGCTGCACGGCATCGACCGCCTGCGGGTGATCACCAACTACTTCACCCGCATGCGCTTCTGCACCCCCGACGGCAAGCTCGACCTCAAGAGCAAGGAAGGCCTGGATACCGCGCCGGCCGGCTACGCCCCCTGGTTCAGCTACCCCGAGCGCAAGGCCGCCGGGCGCAAGATCATCTTCGGCCACTGGGCGGCGCTGGAAGGCCAGTGCGACGTGCCCGGCCTCTACGCACTGGACACCGGCTGCGTATGGGGCGGTAGCATGACCCTGCTGAACGTCGACAGCGGCGAACGCATCGCCTGCAGCTGCGCCGGCAACGCCGGCTGAGCCCACCCACAGAGCAGAGAACATGAGCGAATTCAAGCGCATCGCCCCCGAACAGGCCCACCAGCTGCGCCAGGCCGGCGCCCAGGTGGTGGACATCCGCGACCCGCAGAGCTACGCGATGGGCCACGTCACCGGTTCCCGCCACATCGACAACTACTCGGTGGCCGATTTCATCCGCCAGGCCGACCTCGACGCCCCGCTGCTGGTGTTCTGCTACCACGGCAACTCCAGCCAGAGCGCGGCCGCCTACTTCGTCCAGCAGGGCTTCACCGACGTGTACAGCGTCGACGGCGGCTTCGAACTGTGGCGCAGCGTCTATCCCGCGGATACCAGCAGCGGCCAGGCGGACTGAGGGGCCCGGCCGAGGTTCCACAAATAAATCTGTAACTTCTCACCCGATTCCCCTTTACAGGCCGGATAACGAACTATCCTTTTCCTCAGGCCATCCAAAAGGGGAGAGCCGGCCCACCGGCTTCCGGGAATCGGCAGTGACCATTTGGGGCGGTTCAGGGCGCAAGCCAGGTACCGTTGGAGTTCTGGGGGAAATTCGCCGGCCACGCTGGCAGCCCGCCCGCACCCACTCACACCGATCCCGTGCCGGCTCCATGCATCGAGCGAGGAGACGTCATGAGTATTTTCAGTCACTTCCAGGAACGCTTCGAAGCGACCCGCCAGGAGGAATACTCCCTGCAGGAGTACCTGGATATCTGCAAGCAGGACAAGACCGCCTATGCCACCGCGGCCGAGCGCATGCTGATGGCCATCGGCGAGCCGGAACTGCTGGATACCTCCACCGACCCACGGCTGTCGCGAATCTTTTCCAACAAGGTGATCCGCCGCTACCCGGCGTTCGCCGACTTCCACGGCATGGAAGAATGCATCGACCAGATCGTCGCCTTCTTCCGCCACGCGGCCCAGGGCCTGGAAGAAAAGAAACAGATCATCTACCTGCTCGGCCCGGTGGGCGGCGGCAAGTCGTCCCTGGCGGAAAAGCTCAAGCAGCTGATGGAGAAGGTGCCCTTCTACGCCATCAAGGGCTCGCCGGTGTTCGAATCGCCCCTGGGGCTGTTCAACCCCGATGAGGACGGCGCCATCCTCGAGGAAGACTACGGCATCCCGCGGCGCTACCTGCGCTCGATCATGTCGCCGTGGGCGACCAAGCGGCTCAACGAGTTCGGCGGCGACATCAGCCAGTTCCGCGTGGTCAAGCTGCACCCCTCGATCCTCAACCAGATCGCCATCGCCAAGACCGAGCCGGGGGACGAGAACAACCAGGACATCTCCGCCCTGGTGGGCAAGGTGGACATCCGCAAGCTCGAGGAGTACCCGCAGAACGACGCCGACGCCTACAGCTACTCGGGCGCGCTGTGCCGGGCCAACCAGGGCCTGATGGAATTCGTCGAGATGTTCAAGGCGCCGATCAAGGTCCTGCACCCGCTGCTGACCGCCACCCAGGAGGGCAACTACAACAGCACCGAGGGCCTGGGCGGGCTGCCCTACAGCGGCATCATCCTCGCCCACTCCAACGAATCGGAGTGGCACAGCTTCCGCAACAACAAGAACAACGAGGCCTTCATCGACCGTATCTACATCGTCAAGGTCCCGTACTGCCTGCGCGTCACCGACGAGATCAAGATCTACGACAAGCTTTTGATCAACAGCTCGCTGGCCCACGCGCACTGCGCCCCGGACACCCTGAAGATGCTCTCGCAGTTCTCCGTGCTGTCGCGCCTGAAGGAGCCGGACAACTCCAACATCTACTCGAAGATGCGCGTCTACGACGGCGAGAACCTCAAGGACACCGATCCCAAGGCCAAGTCGATCCAGGAATACCGCGATGCCGCCGGGGTCGACGAGGGTATGGCCGGGCTTTCCACCCGCTTCGCCTTCAAGATCCTCTCCAAGGTGTTCAACTTCGACCCGCACGAAGTGGCGGCCAACCCGGTGCACCTGCTCTACGTGCTGGAGCAGCAGATCGAGCAGGAACAGTTCCCGCCGGAAACCCGCGAGCGCTACCTGCGCTTCATCAAGGAATACCTGGCGCCGCGCTACGTGGAATTCATCGGCAAGGAAATCCAGACCGCGTACCTTGAGTCCTACAGCGAATACGGCCAGAACATCTTCGACCGCTACGTGCTCTACGCCGACTTCTGGATCCAGGACCAGGAATACCGCGACCCGGAAACCGGCGAAATCCTCAACCGCGCCGCCCTCAACGAGGAGCTGGAGAAGATCGAGAAACCGGCCGGCATCAGCAACCCGAAGGATTTCCGCAACGAAATCGTCAACTTCGTGCTGCGCGCCCGCGCCGGCAACAACGGCAAGAACCCCAGCTGGCTGTCCTACGAGAAGCTGCGCGTGGTGATCGAGAAGAAAATGTTCTCCAACACCGAGGACCTGCTGCCGGTCATCAGCTTCAACGCCAAGGCCAGCAAGGAGGACCAGCAGAAACACAACGACTTCGTCCGGCGCATGGTCGAGCGCGGCTACACCGAGAAGCAGGTGCGCCTGCTGTCGGAATGGTATCTGCGCGTACGTAAGTCGCAGTAAAAAGCAGTTGAAAGCCGGATGCTGGAAGCCGGAAGCCAGAGGCATACCGTAACCCCCGGTTGCGGCCTGCTTCCAGCTTACCGCTTCCAGCTTCCAGCTCAGCCCGGAGGGCCTGTATGAGCTACGTCATCGACCGGCGTCTGAACGGCAAGAACAAAAGCACGGTGAACCGTCAGCGCTTCCTGCGGCGTTACCGTGAGCACATCAAGAAGGCGGTCGAGGAGGCCGTCAGCCGGCGCTCGATCACCGACATGGAGCACGGCGAGCAGATCAGCATCCCCGGCCGCGACATCGACGAACCCATCCTCCACCACGGCCGTGGCGGGCGGCAGACCATCGTCCACCCGGGCAACAAGGAATTCACCACCGGCGAGCACATCGCCCGGCCCCAGGGCGGCGGCGGTGGCCGTGGCGCCGGCAAGGCCAGCAACCAGGGCGAGGGGATGGACGACTTCGTCTTCCAGATCACCCAGGAGGAATTCCTCGACTTCATGTTCGAGGACCTGGAGCTGCCCAACCTGGTCAAGCGCCACATCACCGGCAGCGACACCTTCAAGACCGTGCGCGCCGGCATCAGCAACGACGGCAACCCCTCGCGCATCAACATCGTCCGCACCCTGCGCTCGGCCCACGCCCGGCGCATCGCCCTGACCGGTTCCACCCGCGGCAAGCTGCGCGCCGCCGTGGCCGAACTGGAACGGCTCAAGCGCGAGGAGCCGGACAACCTCGGCGACATCCAGGCGCTGGAACAGGAAATCGACCGCATGCGCGCGCGCATCGACCGCGTGCCCTTCCTGGATACCTTCGACCTCAAGTACAACCTGCTGATCAAGCAGCCCAACCCCACCTCCCAGGCGGTGATGTTCTGCCTGATGGACGTCTCCGGCTCCATGACCCAGGCGACCAAGGACATCGCCAAGCGCTTCTTCATCCTCCTGTACCTGTTCCTCAAGCGGAACTACGAGAAGATCGAAGTGGTGTTCATCCGCCACCACACCAGCGCCCGCGAGGTGGACGAGGAAGAATTCTTCTATTCCCGGGAGACCGGCGGCACCATCGTCTCCAGCGCGCTGAAGATGATGCAGGAGATCATGGCCGAGCGTTATCCCACCCACGAGTGGAACATCTACGCGGCCCAGGCCTCCGACGGCGACAACTGGAATGACGATTCGCCCGTTTGCCGCGATATCCTGATGAAGCAGATCATGCCGTTCGTGCAGTACTACACCTACGTCGAGATCACCCCGCGCGAGCACCAGGCGCTGTGGTTCGAGTACGAACGGGTGCGCGAAGCCTTCGAAGACAGCTTCGCCCAGCAGCAGATCGTCTCCGCCGCGGACATCTACCCGGTGTTCCGCGAACTGTTCCAGAGGAGGCTAGTCGCATGAGCAAGCGCCAGCCCATCGCCACCGGGTCGGAATGGACCTTCGAGCTGATCCGCCAGTACGACCGGGAGATCAGCCGTATCGCCGAGCGCTACGCGCTGGACACCTACCCGAACCAGATCGAGGTCATCACCGCCGAGCAGATGATGGACGCCTACGCCTCGGTTGGCATGCCCATCGGTTATAACCACTGGTCCTACGGCAAGCATTTCCTCAGCACGGAAAAGAACTACAAGCGCGGGCAGATGGGCCTGGCCTACGAGATCGTCATCAACTCCGACCCCTGCATCGCCTACCTGATGGAGGAGAACACCCAGTGCATGCAGGCGCTGGTGATCGCCCACGCCTGCTACGGGCACAACAGCTTCTTCAAGGGCAACTACCTGTTCCGCACCTGGACCGACGCCAGCTCGATCATCGATTACCTGGTGTTCGCCAAGCAGTACATCATGCAGTGCGAGGAGCGCTACGGCATCGACGCGGTGGAAGACCTGCTGGACTCCTGCCACGCCCTGATGAACTACGGCGTCGACCGCTACAAGCGGCCCTACCCCATCTCCGCCGAGGAAGAGCGGCAGCGCCAGAAGGAACGCGAGGAACTCATCCAGCGCCAGGTCAACGACCTGTGGCGGACCATCCCGCGCGCCGCCGGCAAGGACAAGGAACAGGAACTGGCGCGCTACCCCAGCGAGCCGCAGGAGAACATCCTCTACTTCATCGAGAAGAACGCCCCGCTGCTGGAGCCCTGGCAGCGCGAGGTGGTGCGCATCGTGCGCAAGGTGGCGCAGTACTTCTACCCGCAGCGCCAGACCCAGGTGATGAACGAAGGCTGGGCGACCTTCTGGCACTACACCCTGATCAACGACCTCTACGACGAGGGCCTGGTCACCGACGGCTTCATGATGGAGTTCCTCCAGTACCACACCAGCGTGGTCTACCAGCCCGGCTTCGACAGCCCCTACTACAGCGGCATCAACCCCTACGCCCTGGGCTTCGCCATGTACCGCGACATCCGCCGCATCTGCGAGGAGCCCACCGAGGAAGACCGCCGCTGGTTCCCGGACATCGCCGGCAGCGACTGGCTGGCCACCCTCAAGTTCGCCATGAAGAGCTTCAAGGACGAGAGCTTCGTGCTGCAGTTCCTCTCGCCCAAGGTGATCCGCGAGTTCAAGCTGTTCAGCATCCTCGACGACGACCAGAAGGACGACCTGCTGGTCGACGCCATCCACGACGACGACGGCTACCGCAAGATCCGCGAGACCCTCGCCGCGCAGTACAACCTGGGCAACCGCGAGCCCAACGTGCAGATCTGGAACGTCGACCGCCGCGGCGACCGCTCCCTGACCCTGCGCCACCAGCAGCACGACCGCCAGCCGCTGGGCGAATCCACCGAGGACGTGATGAAGCACCTGCACCGCCTGTGGGGCTTCGACATCCACCTGGAAACCCTCAACGGCGAGCAGGTCGTGCAGACCCACCACATGCCCCCAAAGGGTGAACGCGAGAACGAGGACGGCTACCCGCGGCTGGACCTGATCATCCCGCCCATTTGATCGGTTGACCCTACCCGGGGCAGGATCGAGCATGACGCCAAGCCCAGCCGAGGTCGCCATGCGTCTTTTCGCCATCCTCCTGCTCTGCCTCGCTCTCGCGACCTGCACCACGCAGGTCCCCCTGGCCCGCGTGACCCAGGCGGCGGACAGCCGCCTGGCCGGCCTGCAAGCCTTCCAGCTGATGCCCCCGGAAAACGCCGTCGACGCCCTGCCCTACGCCAGCCGCTACCCGCTGATCAACGCCTGGCTGCGCCAGGGCCTGGAGCAGCGCGGCTACCACGAGGCCGGCGCTGCGCAACTGCGCGTCTACTACTGGCTGGCCCTGCGCGACGCGCCGCTGGAATTCAAGGTCGACGTGCCGCCGCCGCAATCCCTCGGCCCCTACCTGGCCATCCACCGCCTGCGCGACGAAACCGGCACCCTGCGCGTGCGCCTGACCGACCTGCAGGACCGGGTGCTCTGGGAAGGCACCGTCAGCACCTGCTTGAGCCCGGCCCACGCCAGCAGCGAACTGCTGCAGCACGCAGTCGAAGCACTGGTAAGCCAGATTCCCCAAGCCACCCCGTAGGATGGTGTTGAGCGAAGCGATACCCATCACCGCAACCGCATGGGTTTCGCAAGCTCAACCCATCCTACGGTGCGTGTTTGCCGTAGCGGACCTTGTCCGCGATAGCCGGAGGTTCCGGCGCGATTCGCGGATGAGATCCGCTCCTACACTGCCCCACCCGTACCATTCCCCTGTAGGAGCGCGCCCTGCGCGCGATTTCGCGGGCAGGGCCCGCTCCTACAATTTGCTGTGAGGTATGGAGTTTCCTCGTAGGAGCGGACCTTGTCCGCGATAGCTGGAGGTTCCGGCGCGATTCGCGGATGAGATCCGCTCCTACGCCGCCCCACCCACGCAACTCCTTGTAGGAGCGGGCCCTGCCCGCGATTCGCGCGCAGGGCGCGCGCCTACAGGCTTGCCCCCCGCTCTCCGAAGCCCGAAGCTATCCCCCTGACAGGAGAAAGCTTCATGCAGATCTACAAGGTAGGCGGCGCCGTGCGCGACCGTCTGCTCGGCCAAACGGTCAGCGATACCGACTGGGTGGTGGTCGGCGCCAGCGCCGAAGACATGCTCGAGAAGGGCTACCGCCCGGTGGGCGCGGACTTTCCGGTATTCCTCCATCCCAAGACTGGCGAGGAATACGCCCTGGCCCGCACCGAACGCAAGAGCGGCCGCGGCTACGGCGGCTTCACCTTCTATGCCAGCCCCGACGTGAGCCTGGAAGAAGACCTGGTGCGCCGCGACCTCACCATCAACGCCATGGCCGAGGACGACAGCGGCCGACTGATCGACCCCTACGGCGGCCAGCGCGACCTCGAAGCCCGCCTGCTGCGCCACGTCTCCCCGGCCTTCGTCGAAGACCCGCTGCGCGTGCTGCGCGTGGCCCGCTTCGCCGCGCGCTTTGCCCCACTGGGCTTCAAGGTCGCCGACGAAACCCTGACGCTGATGCGCGAGCTGTCCGAATCCGGCGAGCTGGAAGCCCTGACGCCCGAACGCAGCTGGAAGGAAATCGCCCGCGCCCTGATGGAAGCCCGCCCCGACGTGTTCGTCCAGGTGCTGCGCGACTGCGGCGCCCTGGCCGTGCTGATGCCCGAGGTAGACGCCCTGTTCGGCGTGCCACAACCGGCGCAGCACCACCCGGAAATCGACACCGGCGAACACCTGCTGGCCGTGCTGCGCCAGTGCGCCGAGCACCGCCAGCCGCTGACCGTGCGCTGGGCCTGCCTGCTCCACGACCTGGGCAAGGCGCGCACCCGCCGCGAGGAATGGCCCCGGCACATCGCCCACGAACACCTGGGCCTGCCGTTGATCGATGCGGTCAACGCCCGCTTCAAGGCGCCGCGCGACTGCCAGGAACTGGCGCGCCTGGTCGGCGAGTACCACACCCACGCCCACCGCGCCCTG
Source organism: Pseudomonas sp. AAC (assembly GCF_000725445.1). Classification (NCBI taxonomy): domain Bacteria; kingdom Pseudomonadati; phylum Pseudomonadota; class Gammaproteobacteria; order Pseudomonadales; family Pseudomonadaceae; genus Pseudomonas; species Pseudomonas sp. AAC. The sequence continues at coordinate 65,538 of NZ_KL647096.1, forward strand.
GAGCTGCGGCCCAGCACCCTGCTGGAGCTGTTGCAGGCCTTCGACGTCTACCGCCGGCCGCAGCGTTTCGAGGAATTCATCGCCGCCAGCGAAATGGACGCCCGCGGCCGCCACGGACTGGAAAACCGCGCTTATCCACAAGCCGACTACCTGCGCGGCGCCGCCAGGGCAGCCCGCGAAGTAGCGGTACAGCCATTGCTGGAAAAGGGCTTCAAGGGCGCAGAACTGGGCGAAGCCCTCAAGCGCGAACGCCTGAAGGCGCTCAAAGCCTACAAGGAAGCTCACCCGTAGGGCGTATAACCGTTCGCGGTTATACGCCGCCACACCCCAAACCACCGCCAACTCCAAAGCTGAACCCGGAGTGACCTGGAGCCCAGGTCAAACGGCGGATAACGTCGAACGTTATCCGCCCTACGCCCCGCCCTCTTGCAGGCGCGAGCAGACGGAATCAGGCCGCCGGATGCGCCTCGATCAGCGCGGCCGGCGTCAGCTCGGCGCCGCGCCACTGGAAGGGCACCGGCCACAGGCGCTGGTCGATGTCCGCCTCGGCCCAGAGGCTGGCGAAATCACGCCCGGCGCCCGGATGACGCACATCGGGCGCCAGCAGCGCCAGCGGCCAGAGCACGAAGGCGTTCTTCAGCACCTCGGCACGCGGCAGCACCAGGCCGTCGAACTCGCCGTGCAGGTCGCCATAGAGCAGCACGTCGATGTCCAGCGGCAGGCCCTTGCGCTCCGGCGCATAGCGGCCGTTGTCGGCCTCGATGTGCTTCAGGCGCAGGCTCAGCTCGGCCAGCGGCAGCTCGGTCTCGCCGGTCACCACCAGATTGATGAAGGGGCCGCTGCGGATGCCCACCGGCTCGCTTTCGAACACCGGCGAGCAGCGCAGGTTGCGGACGAAGCCGGTGAGCGCCTCGAGCCCGGCGTGCAGATGGCGCTCGCGCTCGATGTTGCTCCCCAGGCCGAGGAAAACGGTGGTCAGCGGCATCCGCGTTCGATCTCCACGCCAACGCCGGCGGCAGCGGCGACCGCCCCCGGCTTGGTCACCCGCAGGCGCAGCCAGCGGATGCCGAATTCGCCCATCAGCAGCGCGGCCAGGCGCTCGGCGAAGGTTTCCACCAGCTGGAAATGCGCGTCACGGGCGAACTCGCCGATGCGCTCGGAGAGCACCGCATAGTCCAGCGCCTTGGCGATGTCGTCGTCGGCCGCCGCCGGGCGGATGTCCCAGCCCAGGTCCAGGTCCAGACGCAGGCACTGGCGTATCCCCCGTTCCCAGTCGTAGACGCCGATCACGGTGTCCACTTCCAGGCCCTCGATAAAAACTTTGTCCACTTACTGCTGCTCCAAGGCCAGTGCACGACAAGCGTACGCCACCCCGCTAGAATCGGGGACAGTCTCGTCCCCGGTGGAAACCATGGTCTGGCTCTTGGCGATCCTCGCCTACCTGCTCGGCTCGCTGTCCTTCGCGGTACTCCTCAGTCGCCTCTTCGGCACCGCCGACCCGCGCGCCGGCGGCTCCGGCAACCCCGGCGCCACCAACATGCTGCGCCTGGCCGGGAAGAAGGCCGCCATCCTCACCCTCGTCGGCGACCTGGCCAAGGGCCTGGTGCCGGTGCTCGTCGCCCGCCTGTTCGGCCTGGGCGCGATGCAGGAGGCCTGGGTCGGCGTGGCGGCAGTGATCGGCCACCTCTACCCGCTGTACTTCAACTTCCGCGGCGGCAAGGGCGTGGCCACCGCCGCCGGCATGCTCCTGGCGCTCTACCCGCCGGCCGCGCTGCTCGCCGCGGTGGCCTGGCTGCTCACCTTCAAGCTCTCGCGCACCAGTTCGCTCGCCTCGCTGGTCGCCACCCCGCTCACCCTGCCGCTGCTGGCCTGGCAACTGCCGGCGGCGCTGCTGCCGATGACGGTGCTGACCGGGCTCATCGTCTGGCGCCACCGCGGCAACCTGCGCGACCTCGTGGCCGGGCGCGAACGGCATTTCTAGGGCAGGGAGCTTCAAGCCACCAGCGACAAGCTGCAAGCGAAAAGTGGCGGCACGCCGCTGGCAGCTTGCCGCCTGTCGCTTGCAGCCATCTTTTTATACCGCCGGCAGCGACTCCATCGGCCAGCGCGCGCGCACGTCGATCGCCGGGCCGTCATGCTGGCCGGCCAGCAGGCGCTGGCAGCCGGCGTAGGCGATCATCGCGCCGTTGTCGGTGCAGAACCGCGGGCGGGCATAGAACACCTGGCCGCGGAGTTCGCCGAGCATCTTCTGCAGGTGCTCGCGCAGGGCGCGGTTGGCGCTCACCCCGCCGGCGATCACCAGGTTCTTCAGGCCGGTCTGCTTGAGGGCGCGGCGGCACTTGATGGTCAGCGTCTCGACCACCGCCTGCTGGAACGCCAGGGCGATATCGCAGCGCGTCTGCTCGCCGTCGTCGCCCGCCTCCCGGCAACGCTGCCAGGTGTTCAGGGCGAAGGTCTTCAGGCCGCTGAAGCTGAAGTCCAGGCCCGGACGGTCGGTCATCGGCCGCGGGAAGACGAAGCGCCCCGGCGTGCCTTGTTCCGCCAGGCGGGCGATCTCCGGGCCACCGGGGTAGCCCAGGCCGAGCAGCTTGGCGGTCTTGTCGAAGGCCTCGCCGGCGGCGTCGTCCAGGGACTCGCCGAGCAGCTGGTAGCGGCCGATGCCGTCCACCCGCACCAGTTGGGTGTGGCCGCCGGAGACCAGCAGGGCGACGAACGGGAACTGCGGCGGCTGCTCTTCCAGCATGGGCGCCAGCAGGTGGCCTTCCATGTGGTGCACGCCGACCGCCGGTATGCCCCAGGCGAACGCCAGGGCCTGGGCGCAGGAGGCGCCGACCAGCAGCGCGCCCACCAGGCCGGGGCCGGCGGTGTAGGCGATGGCGTCGATGTCGCCGCTCTGGCAGCCGGCCTCGTCGAGCACCTGGCGGATGAGCGGCAGCATGCGCTTGACGTGGTCGCGCGAGGCCAGCTCGGGCACGACCCCGCCGTAGACGCGATGCAGGTCTATCTGACTGAACAGCGCATCGGCCAGCAGGCCGCGCTCGCTGTCGTAGAGGGCGACGCCGGTTTCGTCGCAGGAGGTTTCCAACCCCAGCACACGCATGGGTTCGAGCCTTCAACTCTGGGCAAATGGGAAGCGGCGCATGATAATCGCCCGCTGCGGGTACCGACCAGCGTTTTTCGATCGGAGGCTTTGCATTCCTGAGCCCGAACCGTTAATATCCGCAACCCTTGAAAACCGCCGTCTCCAGTGCCTACTGCCAGGAGCGCGATAAATCCCCGGTAATCATTGAAGGTACGACCTGGATGCCCGCCGTCAAAGTTAAAGAGAACGAACCCTTCGACGTAGCCCTGCGTCGTTTCAAGCGCTCCTGCGAAAAAGCCGGTGTACTGGCTGAAGTCCGTAGCCGCGAGTTCTACGAGAAGCCCACCGCCGAGCGCAAGCGCAAGGCCGCTGCCGCCGTCAAGCGTCACGCCAAGAAAGTGCAGCGCGAACAGCGTCGCCGCGAGCGTCTGTACTGAGTTCGACTCAGCCGCACGCTCTGCACATCGCCCGGCCCACTCGCCGGGCGAGTGCCTGAAAAGCTACACCGCACTCCGATTCGCACCTGGCGAAGCTCGGAGTTTTTTGCTTTTCACGCCCCATGAAATGCCATACTCCAAGCCAGCCTTGAGTGTATGCCTGGGTCCATCCTGCGTCCCGACGAGTCTATGGCCGGCCTGATTCCGCAATCCTTCATCGATGACCTGCTCAACCGCACCGACATCCTCGATGTGGTGAGTTCGCGCATCCAGCTGAAGAAGACCGGCAAGAACTACAGCGCCTGCTGCCCGTTCCACAAGGAGAAGACGCCCTCCTTCACCGTCAGCCCCGACAAGCAGTTCTACTACTGCTTCGGCTGCGGCGCCGGCGGCAACGCGCTGGGCTTCATCATGGACCACGACAACCTGGACTTCGTCCAGGCCGTCGAGGACCTGGCCAAGCGCGCCGGCATGGACATCCCCCGCGAGGAGGGCCGGCGCGGCAAGCCGCGGCAGCCGACCGACTCGCCGCTGTACCCGCTGCTGAGCGCCGCCGCCGACTACTACCGCCAGGCACTGAAAAGCCACCCGGCGCGCAAGGCCGCGGTGGAATACCTCAAGGGCCGCGGCCTGACCGGCGAGATCGCCCGCGACTTCGGCCTCGGCTTCGCCCCGCCGGGCTGGGACAACCTGCTCAAGCACCTGGGCGGCGACAACCTGCAGCTCAAGGCCATGCTCGACGCCGGCCTGCTGGTGGAGAACCCCGACAGCGGCAAGCGCTACGACCGCTTCCGCGACCGGGTGATCTTCCCCATCCGCGACAGCCGCGGGCGGGTGATCGCCTTCGGCGGCCGGGTGCTGGGCGACGACAAGCCCAAGTACCTGAACTCCCCGGAAACCCCGGTATTCCACAAGGGCCAGGAACTCTACGGGCTGTTCGAGGCGCGCAAGAACAACCGCGACCTCGACGAAATCATGGTGGTGGAAGGCTACATGGACGTGATCGCCCTGGCGCAACAGGGCATCCGCAACGCCGTGGCCACCCTCGGCACCGCCACCAGCGAGGAACACATCAAGCGCCTGTTCCGCCTGGTGCCGAACATCCTGTTCTGCTTCGACGGCGACCAGGCCGGACGCAAGGCCGCCTGGCGCGCCCTGGAATCGGCCCTGCCGAACCTGCAGGACGGCCGCAAGATCCGCTTCCTGTTCCTCCCCGAGGGCGAGGACCCGGACAGCCTGGTCCGCGCCGAAGGCCCCGACGCCTTCCGTGCGCGCCTGGTGCAGCAGGCCCAGCCGCTGGCCGACTACTTCTTCCAGCAACTGATGCAGGAAGCCGACCCCAGCACCCTGGAAGGCAAGGCGCACCTGGCGACCCTGGCCGGCCCGCTGCTGGAGAAGATCCCCGGCAACACCCTGCGCCTGCTGATGCGCCAGCGCCTGGGCCAGCTCACCGGACTGAGCGGCGAGGCGCTCAACCACCTGAACGCGCCACGCTCAAGCGGCGGCCAGAGCCATGCCCAAGGGCACGGCCAGGCCACGCCAAGCGTCGCCCCGGACAGCCACGCGCATGAATACAGCGACTACGATGTAGGCCACTTCGCCGATCACGGCGAGCCCAGCTACCAGGACAGCGCCAGCTATTTCGAGGCGCCGTCGGATTTCGCTGGCGGCAAAGCGGGCAAGAAGCCCTGGAAGGGCGAGCGCAAATGGGACGGCAAAGGTGGCAAGGGCGGCAAGCGCGGCGACTTCGCCCCGCGCCAGCCGCGCACCGAGATCAGCGTCGAATCGCCCACCCTGACCGCGCTGCGCACCCTGCTGCATCACCCGCAGCTGGCGCAGAAGGTCGAGGACGCCAGCCATTTCGCCAACGAAGGGCAGACCTACTCGCAGCTGCTGGCAGCGCTCGTCGAAGCGCTGCAGAAGAACCCGAAGCAGCGCTCGATGCAACTGATCGCGCGCTGGCACGGCACCCCGCAAGGACGCCTGCTGCAGGCCCTGGCGGAAAAGGAATGGCTGATCGACCAGGGCAATCTTGAAAAGCAGTTCTGCGACACCATTACTACACTTGCACACAGTCAACTGCACAACAGCCGCGAGGCGCGGCTGCGCAGCGTGATGCAGAAGAGCCCCAGTGAACTGACTGACGAAGAGAAAGCTCTATTGAGGGAACACTTCAGCAATGCCTCTTCACCAGGCCCCCAGAGCTGAACTGGCGCCTGAAGCCTCGAAGCTGGTATAATCCTCGGCTTATTTCAGCCCGCCAAGACCTTCAGTGGATAGGGTGTTATGTCCGGAAAAGCGCAACAGCAATCTCGTCTCAAAGAGTTGATCAGCCGTGGTCGTGAGCAGGGCTACCTGACTTACGCGGAGGTCAACGACCACCTGCCGGAGGATATTTCCGATCCGGAACAGGTGGAAGACATCATCCGCATGATCAACGACATGGGGATCAACGTATTCGAGACAGCCCCGGATGCGGATGCCCTGTTGCTGGCCGAAACCGATACCGACGAAGCCGCAGCCGAAGAGGCCGCCGCTGCCCTGGCCGCGGTGGAGAGCGACGTCGGCCGCACCACTGACCCGGTGCGCATGTACATGCGCGAAATGGGCACCGTGGAACTGCTGACCCGCGAAGGCGAGATCGAAATCGCCAAACGCATCGAGGAAGGCATCCGCGAAGTCATGAGCGCCATCGCCCAGTTCCCTGGCGCGGTGGACGGCATCCTCGACGAATACCAGCGGGTGGTCAGCGAAGGCGGCCGCCTGTCCGACATCCTCAGCGGCTACATCGACCCGGACGACGGCTCGGTTCCCGCCGAGGAAGTCGAACTCGACCTCAAGGACAAGGGCGGCGACGCCAAGGCCAAGGATGACGAGGAAGAGGACGAGGAGTCCGACGACGACAGCGAAGACGAAGGCGACGGCGGTCCGGACCCGGAAGAGGCCGCGCGCCGCTTCGGCCTGGTCGCCGACCAGTTGGACAAGACCAAGAAGGCGCTGAAGAAGCACGGCCGCGGCAGCAAGCAGGCCGATGCGGAAATGCTCGCCCTGGCCGAACTGTTCATGCCGATCAAGCTGGTGCCCAAGCAGTTCGACGCCCTGGTCACCCGCGTGCGCGACGCCCTGGACCAGGTGCGCCGCCAGGAACGCGCCATCATGCAACTGTGCGTGCGTGACGCCCGCATGCCGCGCGCCGATTTCCTGCGCCTGTTCCCCGGCCGGGAAACCGACGAAGCCTGGGTCGACAGCGTGCTCAAGGCCAAGCCGAAGTACGCCGAAGCCCTGGAGCGCGTGAAGGACGACGTCATCCGCAACCAGCAGAAGCTGTCCGCGCTGGAAAGCAACGTCGACCTCAAGGTCTCGGAAATCAAGGACGTCAACCGCGCCATGTCCATCGGCGAGGCCAAGGCCCGCCGCGCCAAGAAGGAAATGGTCGAGGCGAACCTGCGTCTGGTGATCTCCATCGCCAAGAAGTACACCAACCGCGGCCTGCAGTTCCTCGACCTGATCCAGGAAGGCAACATCGGCCTGATGAAGGCGGTGGACAAGTTCGAATACCGCCGCGGCTACAAGTTCTCGACCTACGCCACCTGGTGGATCCGCCAGGCGATCACCCGCTCGATCGCCGACCAGGCGCGCACCATCCGTATCCCGGTGCACATGATCGAGACCATCAACAAGCTCAACCGTATTTCCCGCCAGATGCTGCAGGAAATGGGCCGCGAACCGACCCCGGAAGAGCTGGGCGAACGCATGGACATGCCGGAAGACAAGATCCGCAAGGTCCTGAAGATCGCCAAGGAACCGATCTCCATGGAAACCCCGATCGGTGACGACGAAGACTCGCACCTGGGCGACTTCATCGAGGACTCCACCATGCAGTCGCCCATCGAAGTGGCGACCAGCGAGAGCCTCAAGGAAGCCACCCGCGAAGTCCTCGCCGGCCTCACCGCGCGGGAAGCCAAGGTGCTGCGCATGCGCTTCGGCATCGACATGAACACCGACCACACCCTCGAGGAAGTCGGCAAGCAGTTCGATGTGACCCGCGAGCGTATCCGCCAGATCGAAGCCAAGGCGCTGCGCAAGCTGCGCCACCCGTCGCGAAGCGAGCACCTGCGCTCCTTCCTCGACGAGTGATCGAAAAACCCCCGGCACAGCCCGGGGGTTTTTCTTTCAGGGATACTGGCAGGGGGCTACTGGAGCGGCCGGGGCCCGACTACACTTCGGCATATCCACTCCCCGGGTCCGAGGCTCCCATGCCGCGTCTGCAGGCTCTTCTGTTGTGCTTGGCATGCTGGGTCCTCCAGGCGCAGGCGCTCACCCTAACGCCGGAAGAACAGGCCTGGCTGCGCCAGCATCCGCAGCTGCGCCTGGGCGTGGACGCCTCCTGGCCACCCTTCGAGTTCCGCGACGACCAGGGCCGCTACCAGGGGCTCGCCGCCAGCTACGTGCAACTGATCAGCGACCGCCTGCAGGTCGGCATGCAGCCCAGCGAACCGAGCAGCTGGAACGAAGTCCTGCAGCAGGCGCGCAACGGCCAGGTCGACCTGCTGCCAGGCATCATGGCCACGCCCGAACGCAGCGAATACCTGACCTTCACCCGCCCCTACCTGGACTTCCCCATCGTCATCCTCGCCCGCAAAGATGGCCCCAACCCGGAGAACCTGCGCGAGCTGTACGGCCTGAAGGTCGGCGTGGTCGACCACTACGCGCCCCATGAACTGCTGATCGCCAAGCACCCGGACCTCAACCTGCTGCCCCTGCCGAGCGTCGCGGCGGCCCTGCAGGCCCTGGCCACCGGGCAGGTCGACGCCTTCGTCGGCGACTTCGCCTCCAGCGTCTGGAGCCTGCGCCAGCTCAAGCTCGAAGGCATCCAGATCAGCGGCGAAACGCCCTATCGCTACCAACTGGCCATGGCGGTGCCGCGCAGCGACGCGATGCTCGCCGGCATCCTCGACAAGCTCTTCGCCGAACTCAGCAGCGACGAAGTCGAAGCCCTGCAGACACCCTGGGTCGGCGGCCTGCTGGACAACCGCCCGGCCTGGTCGCACCACCTGCTGAGCATCGGCCTGCCGGCCCTGCTGGTGAGCCTGGCGATCGTCGCCACCCTGGTAGCGATGAACCGCCGCCTGCGCGGCGAAGTGGCGCGGCGAGTGAGGCTCGAACAGGCCCTGCGCGACAGCGAGCAGCATTTCCGCGGCCTGGTCGAGAGCATGGCCGCCATCGCCTGGGAAATGCGCCTGTCGGAAAACCGCTTCACCTACGTCTCGCCCCACGCCCAGGAACTGCTGGGCTACCCGCAGCACGAATGGCTGCAGCCGGGCTTCTGGCAGCGCACCCTGCACCCGGCCGACGCCGAACAGGCGGTGAGCTTCTGCTTCTCGGAAAGCCGCGCCGGGCGCAACCACAGCCTGGACTACCGGATGCTCGCCGCCGACGGCCGCGTGGTGTGGATACGCGACATCGTCACCCTCATCCGCCACGGCGACGAACTCATCCTGCGCGGCCTGATGATCGACATCACCGAGGCCAAGCGCACCGAGCAGGCGCTGCGCCTGTCCGAGCAGAAGTTCGCCTCGGTGTTCCACCACTGCCCGGACATCATCGTCCTGGCCCGGCGCATCGACGGGCGCCTGCTGGCGGTGAACAGCACCTTCGAGCAGCAGGTCGGCATCCCCGCCAGCGAAGCCCTGGGCAAGACCGCCACCGAGCTGAACATCTGGAGCGAACCGGGCATGGGCCCGCGCATGCTCGAACGCCTGCAGGGCGAGAACCTCAACAACATCGAGATCAGCCTGCATCGCCGCGACGGCAGCCGCTTCACCGCCCTGCTCTCGGCCCAGCGCGTGGCCCTGGACGACACGCCCGCCCTGGTGGTGGTGGCGCGCAACATCTCCCAGCTCAAGCAGACCCAGGAGCAACTGCGCGCCTCCGAGGAAAAATTCGCCAAGGCCTTCCACGCCTCCCCCGACGGCATGCTCATCACCCGCATCCGCGACGGCCTGCTGCTGGAGGCCAACGAAGGCTTCACCCGCATCACCGGCTACGGCCGCGAGAGCGCCAGCGAACGCTCGACACTGGAACTGGGCCTGTGGGCCGACCCGCAGGACCGCGAGCGCCTGCTGCAGATGATCCGCGAACGCTCGACGGTGCAGGACTTCACCGCCTTCATCCGCACCCGCGAAGGCGCCGCCCGGCTCTGCGAACTCTCGGCGCACCACATCGTCATCAGCGGCGAAGACTGCCTGCTGACCATCGCCCGCGACATCACCGAACGCCAGCAGATGCAGGAAAAGCTCACCCTGGCCGCCACCGTGTTCGAAAGCACCGCCGAAGGCGTGATGATCACCGACGCCAGCCAGCGCATGATCGCGGTCAACCGCGCCTTCAGCGAAATCACCGGCTACGGCGAGGACGAAGTGCTGGGCCAGTCGCCGCGCCTGCTGGCCTCGGGGCAGCACGACAGCAGCTTCTACGTCGCCATGTGGCACCACCTCAACGCCGAAGGCCACTGGCAGGGCGAGATCTGGAACCGGCGCAAGAGCGGCGAACTCTACCCGGAGTGGCTGACCATCAGCGCCGTGCGGGGCAACAACGGCGAAACCAGCCACTTCGTCGGCGTCTTCGCCGACATCTCCACGCTCAAGTACGCCCAGGCCCGCCTCGACTACCAGGCCCACCACGACCCGCTCACCGGCCTGCCCAACCGCCTGCTGTTCGAATCGCGCCTGACCTCCGCCCTGAAGGAAAGCCAGGAAGAACAGCAGCTGGGCGCCGTGCTGTTCCTCGACCTGGACCGCTTCAAGCACATCAACGACAGCCTCGGCCACCCGGTCGGCGACCAGTTGCTGAAATCCATCGCCCGGCGCCTGCGCGAACAGCTGCGCGACATCGACACCGTAGCCCGCCAGGGCGGCGACGAATTCATCATCCTGCTGCCCGGCCTGCACCAGAGCGCCGACGCCGAACACGTGGCGAAAAAACTGCTGAACTGCTTCAGCCATGCCTTCGTCGCCGACGACAAGGAATTCTTCGTCAGCGCCAGCATCGGCATCAGCCTGTTCCCGGTGGACGGCAAGGACGTCGCCACCCTGGTGAAGAACGCCGACGCCGCCATGTACCGGGCCAAGGCCCAAGGCCGCAACCGCGTCGAGTTCTACACCCGCGAGCTGACCTTCCAGGCCAACGAACGCGTGGCCCTGGAGCACGAACTGCGCCGCGCCCTGGAAACCCATCAGCTGCAGCTGTACTACCAGCCCAAGCAGGCCCTGGACACCGGCGCGCTGGTCGGCGCCGAAGCGCTGATCCGCTGGAGCCACCCCAAGTACGGCGCCATCCCGCCGGACCGCTTCATCCCCCTGGCCGAGGAAACAGGGCTGATCCTGCCCCTGGGCACCTGGGTACTGGAAGAAGCCTGCCGGCAGATGAGCCGCTGGCAACAGAGCCACGCCGCCTTCGGCCCGCTGTCGGTGAACCTCGCCGGCGCCCAGCTGTACCAGCACGACGTGGTCGACCAGGTGCGCGAACTGCTGCAGCGCTACAACCTGCACGCCCCCAGGCTGCAACTGGAGATCACCGAGAACTTCCTGATGCACCAGACCGACGAGGCCCTGACCACCCTGCACGCCCTGAAACGCCTGGGCGTACAACTGGCCATCGACGACTTCGGCACCGGCTACTCCTCGCTCAGCTACCTCAAGCAGCTGCCGCTGGACATCCTCAAGATCGACCAGTCCTTCGTCCACGGCCTGCCGGACGACCCGCACGACGCCGCCATCGCCCGCGCCATCATCGCCCTGGGCCGCAGCATGAACCTGACCATCATCGCCGAAGGCGTGGAACGCGAAGAACAGGAACGCTTCCTCGCCGAAGAAGGCTGCGACCAGGTCCAGGGCTACGCCCTCAGCCCGCCCCTGCCTGCGGAACAGTTCGCAGCCCGCTTCCTCACCCCACTGCATCCGATTGGCACCGCGCAAGGGACGCCGGTATAATCCGCCGGCCTTCTGGGGGCCTATAGCTCAGTCGGTTAGAGCAGAGGACTCATAATCCTTTGGTCCACGGTTCGAGTCCGTGTGGGCCCACCACCTTCAAAGCCGCGCACAGCGCGGCTTTATGCTTTTTACGGTAGTGGCCCTCGGATCAGTCCTTTGGTCCAAAGGTACGAAAACGGTACAGCGCTGGCACGCCAGCCTACCTTTGGAGTCCTTCTCAGATGGCCACGATCGTCAAAACCCTCCCCTGCATCCGGAAAGCCTTCCTCTCCAAAGAAGGCCGTCCAACCTCCTTCAAAGCCTTCCGAACCCATTGCCTGGACGCATCACTTCAAAGACGAAATGGTCCGGCTCAGTACAGCTGCACCGACTCGTCTTGCTTCGAGATTGGGTCGAGGTGTTCCTTTCCCCATCGTCAGTTGGCCTCACAGAACCCGCAGAGCCTCTGTAAGGGGCACTCGTTTTCCACTGTTAGGACGTACGCAGCACTGAACCTCGTTTAGCGGAAACATCGATACCGCTACTCAGCGCAGCCGCTACCCCAACCTAACTTTGGAACCGTATTCTGATGGCCACCATCGTCAAAACTAATGCCGGCACGTGGAAAGCGGTTATCCGCAAAACCGGCTGGCCCACCACTGCAAAGAGTTTCCGAACCAAGCGCGACGCCGAGGACTGGGCGCGCCGCACCGAGGATGAAATGGTGCGCGGTGTCTACATCCAGCGCAGTGGCTCCGAGCGCATGACACTTGAGAAAGCCTTGGGACGCTACCTTCGTGAGGTCACCCCAACGAAGAAGGCATCCACGCAGAAGGCCGAGGCCACCAAGGCTCAGCAATTGATCCAGCATCTGGGCAAGTACTCTCTGGCAGCTCTCTCTGCCGACATCATTGCCGACTACCGCGACACTCGCCTTTCATCCATCACCAAACGTGGTCGTCCAACCAGCAACAATACTGTAAGGCTCGAACTGGCCCTGCTCAGCCATCTTTTCACGGTAGCAATTCAGGAATGGGGACTCGGCCTCACCTTCAACCCCGTCCTAAACATTCGCAAACCGAGCCCTGGGGAAGGCAGAGATCGCCGCCTATCCCAGGACGAAGAGCGGCGACTTCTGACTGCAGTGAACAATCACAGCAACCCCATGCTGGGCTGGATCGTGTGCATCGCCCTGGAAACCGGTATGCGCTCCTCAGAAATCACCGGCCTGCTTTGCCATCAGGTCGATCTGAAAAGGCGCGTGGCGCGCCTTTCCGACACCAAAAACAACAGCGCCCGCACTGTTCCACTGACCAGGCTCGCCACTGCGGCTTTCAGCTTGGCTCTAGACAATCCGCTCCGGCCAAAGGACTGCAACCTGGTGTTCTTCGGTGAGCCTGGCAAGGACCAAAAGCGTCGTCCTTATGCGTTCACCAAAACCTGGGGCTTGATCAAGAAGCGATTGGGTCTAGCCGATTTACGCTTTCACGATTTGCGGCACGAGGCTGTTAGTCGCCTGGTTGAGGGCGGACTATCCGACCAGGAGGTTTCAGCCATCAGCGGCCACAAATCGATGCAGATGCTCCGGCGCTATACGCATCTACGCGCCGAGGATCTGGTTGGCAGGCTGGATAGCATGAACAAACAGTAACTACCGTTGCCTGCCAGTTTCGCATGCGAAACTACCTTCAACTGCATTGCGGGGCTGGTGGACCCCGTAAAAGAGGGCACTCACTTTCCACTGTTAGGGCATACCCATCAACTGGATATGCCCCATGACACCTGACTGCCTCGAACAACACCTCCTCGAAACCTATGGTCCCCTGCTGACTTTGGAGCAGTTGGCGCAACTGCTCCATCGCAGCCCTGGTGGTCTGAGATTCTCGCTGACAACCCAATCGGCGTTCGCTCGCCAGATCAATGCCACGAAGGTCCGGCTCGGGCGTCGGGTATATTTCCGTACCTGCGATATGGCCACGATCATGGCGGGGAGCCGTCATGATGGTTGATGATCGCCCTGAACAATTGAGCGCTAATATCTCGCCCACCGGGGACTCGCCAGGGTGGTTCCATGTATTCAAATCACGTATCCACAGGGGGGACCTTGCAAAACTTCCCAGTGGAGCAGTCGCCACGCTCCTATGCGTAAAAGCGCACTCTCATCACCACACCGGACTATGCAATGTAGGAATTGATCGACTATCTCAACTCTCTGGTCGAAGCCCTCGGCAGGTGATGCGTGACCTGGACGCCTTAGAGAAGCAAGGATGGATAACTCGGGGGCGCACAGGACGGAAAAACCACTACCAGGTGCAGGAGCAGTTCCGAATCGACGACGCCGGGGAAATGATCGCGAAATGGCCGTACGCCCCCAGCGGCGTACGCCAATTGATGGATCTATTTAGGCAAGAGGGCGGCCTGAGACGCCTGAGCGTTACGGTGGAGCGCACGGAGCGGGTGGAAATTACCTATGAGGTTAACAGCGAGAAACTTACTTTTGAGCCGGCCCCAATACCCTCCACTGCTGCGTTGAAGGAAGCAGCAAAACTCCCGCCCCAGTTTGGATCTCTCGCACGGCGGGTTGAGCGTATCTACAGAACAGATGACACTCATGACACCTGACATCAGTGACACATGTCATAGCTGACGCATCTCAAGATGTGAAAGGTGCCACCCATGTCCTATGAGACACCTTGACAAGTGCCATAGGTGTCACCCCGTTAGAGATAAATTCTAGAAATAGCTTTTGATATGTGTGGATAACGATGCCCTGGCCTCACAAGCGCTAGGCTGAGCGGTAGGTCGATTTGGATACACAAATGTGTATCCGCTTGCTAGCATACCAAGATGACTCTCAAAGACTCCGGAATGCGCATCAGGGTGGAAAAAGCGTTGCGCGAAGCATTCGTGCAGGCTTGCCGCGCCCAAGACCGACACGCCTCTGATGTGCTGCGTGATTTCATGCGCGCCTTTACGGAAAAGCAGCTACAAGGCCAGGCCGACCTGTTCGCAGGGCCCAAGAGAAAACGAAAATGAAAGTGCAGACGGAATTGGAGCTCGTGGCCTTGTGCCTTGCCCTCATTGAGGAGCAGGGGCGCATGTCTGTGGCTGAACGTAAGCTTGTGAAGACCGCTCCGACGTTGGCGTTCAATTCTCGGGATATCGAGGCCACTCGTAAGGCAATCTTGCGCGGGTGCGACCCCCTTGGCGAAGCGTTCTCATCGATCCGCTCTGCAACTGATCGTCGTGCAGCCGGGGCGGTCTATACACCTGCGCCAATCGTTCGCTCAATGATGACTTGGTTGTCCAGCCAAGGTACGCCGGCTCGCATAGTCGATCCAGGCGCAGGCTCAGGCCGCTTCATCATGGCTGCAGGAGACGCCTTTCCTAACGCCCAGCTTGTGGCCGTAGAGATGGACCCACTTGCCGCACTGATGTTGAGAGCCAATTTGAGTGCTCGTGGCTGGACCGATCGGGTCACAGTGCTAGTCAAGGACTATCGGGAGGTCAAACTGCCACGTTGCTCTGGCATGACCGCCTTCATCGGCAACCCCCCCTACGTGCGACACCACGACATCGCCGAGGACTGGAAATCATGGTACGCCTCTAACTTCGCCGACCTAGGCATTAAGGCAAGCGCTCTTGCCGGCCTGCACCTGCATTTTTTCCTAAAAACGCGCTTGCTCGCCAAAGCGGGCGACATAGGTGCATTCATTACATCGGCCGAGTGGATGGATGTGAACTACGGTTCAGCGCTTCGCCGGCTCTTGCTTGATGAACTGGGAGGAACCGCCTTACATGTGCTTGAGCCGACAATTGAAGCGTTTCCCGGCACAGCAACCACAGCCGCAATCACATGCTTCCGTGTCGGAGAAACAACCGGTCCAGTGCGGGTGCGAGCAGTCGACAAACTTCAACGCCTTAACGGCTTGAGCAAGGGAGTCGACATCCCCCGAGAGCACCTGCATGCCACGCCACGATGGTCCATTATTGTCCGGCCATCAGAGCCGATCACAAGCGGGGACATTGAGCTTGGCGAACTATTTCGCGTACATCGGGGTCAGGTAACGGGCGCAAATGACATATGGATTGCCGGCGAGCACGCAAAGACTCTGCCCGATCGAGTCAAACTGCCGGCTGTTACCAAAGCCAAGGACTTAATCCAGGCAGGCGCGCATCTACACTCGGCTAAGGATCTGCGTCGCGTTATCGACCTACCTGCCGAACTCGACGACTTCACTAAGGATGAGCGCCAGCGCATCAATGCCTTCCTGACTTGGGCAAAACTCAACGGGGCGGATCAAAGTTATATCGCACAACATCGTAAAGCCTGGTGGTCAGTCGGCCTCAAAGCTCCCGCCCCGATTCTGTGTACATACATGGCACGTCGCCCACCGCAGTTCACGCTTAATGCATGCGATGCGCGGCACATCAACATTGCACACGGTCTCTATCCGCGCCAGCAATTGGATGACGGCGTTATGGCTCGCCTCGTGACGTGGCTCAATACAAATATCAACACAGGGAGCGGCAGAACCTATGCCGGAGGCTTGACCAAATTCGAGCCCAAGGAAATTGAGCGCCTGCGCATCCCAAGCCTGGAAGCACTTCTTGCATGACAAGCGCACCACCACGATGGACAGCAGATGAACTTGCCGAAGACGCATCAACCTCTGCTGCGCAGTTTCGGGCTGAACGCCTCGCCGTTTCTGGCTCTTGGGAAACGCATTACAACCAAGCCAGGGGTAAATTCGAGCTTCTTTTTGGGAAGCTGAGCGACCTCAACCCCGGGGCAATAACCGACGCAAATCTCGCTGAAGCGTATGGCCTTGGCTTAGGTGAAGCTCTGCGATATCTAGCCGGGCCTCCGATTTCCGATGATGACCTCCAAGTCATCGCCGATGTCGACTCCATTGCACCGGGGATTCTCAAAAAGAATCCCGAAGCGCTCCGCAAGGTGTTTGCAGTTATTGAGCGCGTCATCGATCCGCATCGTTTTCCGTGGATGGAGGCCGGTAGCTCTCCAACTGATCAGCAGCGCGAGGCAGCTTTGCTTGCGTCGTCAGTACTATTGGCTGCTCAGCGCATCGCAACTGAGAGACGAAACGAAGGCAAAGAAAACCAAGAAACAAAGGTGAAAGAGTACCTTCGTAGCTTAGGGTTCACCGAAGTTCCAGCCGTTGCGATCAATACTATCGTCAAAGGGCCACAGGCCATGCAGTTTTGTGCAGAATGCCTGCTCGGCGAACGCAAGGCCGACGTTGTGGTGCGCCTGCATGACACCCGGCTTATGGCAATCGAATGCAAGGTGTCAAACAGCGCAACCAACAGCGTGAAACGCCTGAACAACGATGCTGCAGTTAAGGCCGAGTACTGGATCAAGCAATTCGGAACAGCACAAGTTGTACCTGCAGCAGCGCTGGCAGGTGTGTTCAAAGTCTTGAACCTTGAACAGGCCCAAACTCGGGGGCTTTCCCTGTTCTGGTCACATGATCTCGACAAGCTTGGTGCGTTCATTCAATCCACCGAGCAGTGAGCGCCGAAGATGTCGTCATCCTCAACACAAATCGGCACAATCGGCGAGAATCTGCTAGTTAATGCTGTAATGAAGGCTAGTTAAGGGCGCCTGTCGCCCTTCCAACCTCTTGCCGATGATGACGGGCTAGACGTGCTCTTCTTCGATAAGTTGACAGGAACTCGATCGCCATCCAACTGAAATGCCGGACGGCCCCTATTCGCAAACGTAGTTCCGATGAGCGCGGTAACGTCGTCCATTTCCAGGTGAGACAAGCAACCTATCACGAGATGAGACGCGCTTAGCGAAAGAGGCCACCGTAGCGCAGCCAGTCTGAAAAACGAAGCAAGTCAGGTCTCTTGGCTCTCAGCTTTCTTTGCGCCCATAGCTTTCAGCGCCCACGGAATCCAACGTGACGCGAGGAACCCAACATGGGCAGCAACTAGGCTACAGATGAGGAGTCCAATCAACCCACTGCCGAAACTATACACCCAGTGGTGGGCGGCCTCTCCGCGTTCGGCCAAGAACGCAAGTGCGCAGGCATTGACAAGCATGAGAGCGTACTGCCGGTAGAGGCCCGACATTACGCCAGTGACAAGGGCACAGAGGGCCAGGGTGTATCCAACATGTTCCATCGATCTATTCTCCTGTACGTCGAAAATACGGCGCCAGAAAATAGCATCAATTCGCCATCATGCAATCACTGACTGACAGGGTCCCATTCTGAAGGGATATGCTTTGCGCATCCCAGACAACCAAAACCTCCAGTACCATCCCATCTCAGCACAAATTGATCTGCTCCAGTCAATTGGAGCCCTCCTCTCCCACTCCACAACTCAACTGTGAACTCCTGACGTCGGTTCTCCCGTCCTTGGTCATCGAACCACCGCATAACGGCATGACCATTAGCTAGCTCGAGTAAAACGTAGCCTGCTCGCCATACAGGAGTACTCGCGAACAAGCCTTCTGTCGGTCGAGTGTCAATGCATCCTGCGAGGGTTAGCACAGTGCATACGGCCATTAGCCATAGTGGTTTCATGAATCTGACTTCCCATTAATTAACCCGAAAAGGGAATCTGCAAGGGAATGGGTCAACATCCAAGCCAAAACCGGTAGCTGAAATCCCTTGAAGAGCCTAAGAGCGCCGATTTGGCTCAGGGCGGATTAGGGCGGGAAAAGGGATATTTGGGTGTTTTCTAAGGCAACAAGTGACGGGAAAAGGCGTAGAAGGGGATTTTTCACCGAGCCTTTTTGAGACGATCAACGGCGCAAAAGGGTAGGAAAGGGGATCTCTTGGGCATTCCTGGGGGGCTTTGGGTGCTTTTTGCATGGGTCTGGCAGTGAGGTGGGATAGCTCTGCGTCACTACCATTAGGTAGTGACGCAGAGCGTAGGCCCGCAAAGCGGGCCCAAACGCGGGTGCATAATGCACCCGCTGAGGCTTGCCTTTCAGGCTGTAAGCCCCGCTACACGGGGCTTACAGCCAATTTTATTTCCAGAGCAGTCTTTTGGCTTGCTTCGACTTATTGGATATGTTTTTCTGGTGACGGCCAAGTGATGGCCCTAATTCTCACCGTAAGCAGGATCGGAAATTCTCGATTCCGCTTGCGGGGGATGATGCAGCCAGCCAGCAATTCTGGTGCTGCATCGTCGCCGCCTCTGATCTGTGTATTCACTCGTCAGAGGCGGCAAACGCTCCGGGGTTGGCGACCTGGTAGCGATGATTCATCGCCCGACTCCTGGTGGCGTCACGCCAGGCGATCAACAGAGCCCTCGGCTGTTGTTCGTGAAATTGAGGGTCGTCCAGCTCTGGACGTAAAACTGAGTCGTTGTAGGCGCGAAAACTACATCGGCTCAGACGAGCCGCCTCTACGTGGTCCACCGTAGGGTGCCCCTCCAACTGACCTCGGTCAGGCCGTCGTCGTGGACACGACATTGCACCGGCTCAGCGTGCAATTGGCTGCAGCTCGTCCCCGGGATTGAGCGCACCATTTCCGTAACCGCGACTCTCCGAGTCCGCTCGTTACGGCGACCTCCTTAGGTCATTAGCAACGTCGTTCCGCCCCTGGCCCTGGCCAGCTCCCCCCGCTCAGCGGTGTGGGACAGGAACCAACACTTACCACCCACTCTCGACGTTGCGGCCGTTTCCGGTATCCGGGACGGAATTTCAGCGCTCTGGTTTGCACGCTTATCGATGCATCTAGTGACAAGGTTTTCAGCACTGCTGTTTGGCTGGAAGCGACCGATCTACTGTGGTGATCTCCTCGCAGTTGAAAACTGCGAGGAGAAAATATGGATAAACTCGAATGGGATTGGGTCCAGCGCCAGAAACACAATCGCGATGGTTCGTTTTCCACCCAAGCAGCACGACGGGCCACGCTAAGCCTCTCGGCACGACAGCTCCGTGAACTTGGCTATCGGAACCTGCGTGCTGATCGTATCGCTCAAAAGCATTTGCGCGCTCTGGTGGGGAAATGGAAAGGCGACGGCCTGAGCCCCGCTACGATTAAGAACCGGATGGCCCACCTGCGCTGGGCCTGTGAAAAGGCCGGCAGGCCTGGCGTCGCGGGCATTAAAAACGACGATCTCGGCATTGAACGCCGACAATATGTCTCTCGGGAGTCTCGGGCTACAGCGCTAACCGGGAACCTTGAGAGGATTGCAGATCCGAACATTCGATTTTCACTTCGCCTGCAAGCTCATTTCGGTCTTCGACGCGAAGAGGCAATCAAGTTTCGTGTGTCCGCGGCCGACAGGGGCGACCGAATAGCGCTAACTGATACCTGGTGCAAAGGCGGACGTTTCCGTGAGGTGCTTATTAGAACTCCGGAACAGCGAAGCCTACTTGATGAGCTGCACACCTATTGTGGAAGCGGGAGTCTCATCCCAGCCCACCTCTCATACAAGCAGCAGCAAAAAAAATATGACAATCAGACTAGGGCAGCAGGTCTGCGCAAAAACCATGGACTGCGCCATCTATACGCACAGCAGCGCTACCTGGAACTGACTGGCAAACAGTGCCCTGCAGTACAGCGAACACTGGCAGAGCAGGCACGTCTCGTCGGCAGCACCGAGGGAGGATGGTTTGGTCAAGTCATTAGGCCTATCCCCGCCCTTGCTCCGGACGTTCAGCATGCCGGGCTCAGCGATCGGGAGGCCCGACAGATCCTCACAGAAGAGTTGGGCCATGACCGTATCGGTATTACCAACTCATACCTCGGCTCAAGCCGAGACTAACCGGAATTCCAGCCAGCCACTTTGGCTGGAATCCAACTTCCACCTGCGTTTTGCTGGTCGCGCAAACCTCGCAGGAATTCTCAATGGACAATTTCCAAATACTGATCCTAGTGCCCCTGATCGCTCTGGGCCTTTATCGTGTTAGCACCAAGCCTGGCATCCACGCCGACCGCCTGCTCTCGCGGCGTAACCGCACGCGCATCGCACACCTGATCACATTTGGCCTCGCGCCCGGAACCCTGCTCGGATATGAAGCCTGGGGCACTGTAGGCGTCGTAGCCCCCTTCGTGCTCGGCGTGGCGCTGATCTGCTGGCTGCTACCCGAGCAGTGGAGGGCCCTATGATGGACGCTGAGTCACTCCGAAATTTCGACTGGATCTTCTCCACATTCAGCGGCGTCGTAGAACAGCTAATCGTTGCCACTAGCCCGCTGATGATCGCCATAGGTCACGCCACTGCCTCTCTGTTTGTCAGTGGCGCCGCAATTATGCTCATCATGGCGATGATTGGAGTGCTCGGTCAGAACACCATGCGGCAAGGCGTTCTGTCTGGTGCTCTGGTGCTGTTAGCAGTTGGCTGGGGGCTGCAGCCTCAAAAGCTGACGCTGCCCTCGGGAACGGTTGTGGACTCAGTCAACCTAACCGCTCACGGCGCAACACTGGCGTTCTCCATACAGAAGATTTTCAGCACTGCCATGCAGCGCGCCCTAGACGAACGATTCAACGACGCGGGACAGTTTCTGCCGGCGCAAAGTGTGACCGACTCGGCTGTTGAGCGCACCGCATCGCAATTCTCCAATACTGATCTGGCGAGGCTCATTCGGGACTACAACGCGCAGTGCAACCCGGCCCCTGAAATGTTCAAAAAGGCAGAGGACGCGGTACCTATTGAGGCCTATCACTCGGTTGGCCTCATGGGAGGTGGGGGACTAGGAATTCCAGACGCCGACATCGGCCTAATGGCGCAGTTATCCAAAGCCTGGCAGATCCGATTTACCCCCTCTCAGTGGTTGGGCGTTCTCGATCTGAACACGATCCAGAGACGTCGAGCCGCAGGCGTTGCAGCTCTAAAGGCAAAAAATGATCCGTTCGTAAGTCAGTCTCCATATCAACTGCCAACAAAGGCGTATTGGCTCGGCGCATATCGTGGCGAAGAAGGGACCACACCCAGCTATCTCTCGATTGGAGATGCGCCTGGTGCACTAGCATCGGCAATGGAGAAGCAAGCCCACGCATGGAAAGAGTCCGAGGGGAAAACAGCCTCGCAGGGATTCTCGCCAAGCAACTGCTATGAGGCGTACCAAGTTGCGCAACTCGGTGCCGAGCAGGCGTATTACGCCCTCGTAGAGACTGGAAGCAAGGCGTCCGGCGGACAGCTAGCAAATACCAATAGCGGCGTAGTAGGGGCTGCGCGAGCTCTGCAAAGGACCATCGACCGTAGCCTCAATGGCGGAAAAGCAGAAGGTAGTTGGTGGTCGAACTTGGTCTCTGGCTCAGTTGCAGGCATGCAACTGATCAAATCGATGTCCAGCTACATCGACCTGTATACGCTCATACCTCTGTACGTCGCCGGTTGTGCCGCCCTCCTCTGGCTTGTGCTCACCACAATGCCGATCTATCTAATGATGGCCCTCATCCGAGGCATTACCAGCCTAACCAATTGGCTGTCCCTCCTGGTGTTCCCTGTCTTACTTGTGATCATGGCCCAGTTGGTAACAGTCGCCGCGTCGATCTCTATAGGCAGCGTGGCTGTAACTCAGGCTGCTGCTGTTGCCGGTTGGCAAGGGGCCAGTGCAGATCAAGATCTAGTACGAGGATCTTTGCTGCTGGTATTCGCGCTAATCCTTCCTGTGAGCGCCTTCATGGCGATGAAGATCACAGGCGTTGTCGTTGGGCCTCTGGGCGCTGCCGCCCAGAATGCAGCAACCACAATTCCCGAAGCGGCCTCCGTAGTGGCAGGGATCGCGATGCGCGTCATTTCCCGAGGCTGGTCCGCAGCAATGGAGAGCGACAATAAACAGCCTGGCGGCCCTTCGGGAGGAGGCGACGGCGGAGGGATTTCCGTGGCTGACCAGGGGACACAACAGAAAGTACGAACCGCGCAGGAGGTCAGTTCCGGCGGAGGGTGGTCCTCGACAGGCAACACTTCAGCACGTTCGTCTATCCCCCCTTTGGTTCCAGGAGTGGCAGCAAACGAGGGGCGTTTCAGCACCGGGAGAACTCCACGTAGCCAGAAAAAACGTCCGAAAAAAAATGACGACTGATAGCTTCTGGCACATCGCAAACAGGGGGATGGTCAGGCTTCCCAACCAATGGAGCCTGACCATGAGTACCACTTACAGCGATTTCCTAGAGCAACAGCATGACTTGGCAGACAGCCCGCCGCGAGATTTGCGTTTTCTACTTGATGCCATGTTGAGACTCAGCCATCGCTACTGGACCCTGGACGATGACCCTAGATACCTCCGACCGCAGTTAATCGGCTACTCCCTGTATTTCTGCCAAGGTCTATCCGGCGTTCGCCCTGCAGCTCCGGATCTGGACGACTTGGAACTTGAGTTGCTGCTAGGCGAGGTGAATTCGCGCCTAGGAATCGGAATTGAAGTTCAGCGGTTGCATGAGCGCGAGCTGGAACGACGCATGAGTTCACTACCTGCTCCAACAGTTGACTACCTGGGGAGGGCCTAGGATGAAGATTCGGCTCTTGATAGTAGCCGCTTGGCTTTGCTTGGTCATTCCGACAATTGTTTTGATCAACATGGCAAACTCATACATTCCTCTACCATATCCACCAGTTTTGTTCTGGGCGGCAATGTCCTGGGTACATACAGCATGCCTCGCATTGTTTTGCTGGCTTATCGGGCAACGTGAGGCAGCAAAGATATTTATATGCGTGATGATCGGCCTACCGATTGGAGTTTCGATCTCTTTGATAAAGACATGAGCAAGAAGGAAACAGAAATAATTATGAGGAAATTTATTCAGTTAGCATCAGCAACCTGCTTAGCTGCAGCACTCTGTGCTTGTAGTCCACCAGGAGCAGAGCCAAATGGCACCTACAAGTCAGATCCTCGCATCAAACTAGGTAGCGTTTGCGTCTGGTACTGCTGGATCAAAAAGGAGAGCTATCTAGATCGACTAGAGAGGTTCTATGGACTGTCTGGATTTTTCTCACTCCCTAATCATTACGAAATCCGTTTTGCCCTGAAGGAACTCCGCTACTACGTTGCAGTGAAAAGGGACTCTTTGGGACTTCCCCCCGTAAATAGAGAGGACTGGGCTGGACACATGAAGGCCTACACGAAGAAGGGGCTATTCGGCGAACGTCACTACCCCCCACTGACAAACGATCCAGAGATAGCGGAGCTGACATTCCTACAGCAAGAAGCGAGACGCCTGGAACGTCTTTCGGAGAATACCTAAATGACAGATCCCGAACGTTACCAACTGCGTGCGATCGCCCTTCTCAGCACCGACGAAATCGCTAGGGCTGCCCTTTTGGCCATCCTGGGAGAGACCCGCGACGAGGCGCGCCAGCATCTGACTGAATCCTGCTGGGGAGAAGACCTGCATACCGACCAGGAAATTCAACGCCGGCAGTTGGCTGCACAATTTGGGTTGGAAACCTGAGAAGTAGCCGTTATGATTCTATTCGCTTGGCCGGTCCAGCGTACGAGGCGGAGGGGTAAATCCGGCGTAGTCGCTGCGTGTGGCAGGTACTGAGAGGCGGTTCGATCTGAATACAGACGATCTCCTCCCTTTAGCAAGGGGCCTCAGAGCCCCGTTCTCCCTATCCATAGGGAGTAAAGAATGAGGAGCCCCAGGCTCCTCTTTTCGCTTCAGCCCCCTACTTTTCCTTCCTATCCCTAGTCGTTCGTTCTACCGGCTAGCACTAGTCAGTTTTTTGATGTCAAAATGCCATCGCAAGCTCTACAAGAGCTGCCTCGCCCTGCGTGCTGGTCGGCTTCTGGCACACGTAGTGCGGAATTAGGGTTACCAATCTGGCCGCTCCTTCAGGCCGGGCTCTAATTCGTTTAGCTCTCAATGAAAGGACTTAATCTGTGAACCACATGATGAAATTTGCAGCCGCACTCGTAGCCTTTGGAACTCTGGCAGGATGCGGGGGAGAGGATTTCAGCGGCGCCTACAGAACAGATGGCCCCTATGGAAAACAAGTAGTACTGAACATCGCTGGCGACGACGCCAAAATTTTCCTTGTTAATAAATCCACAGCAGAAATTAGCGGAGTAACCAATTTCGCAGTGGATTCTAAGAACGAGAAGCTCCTGCTGGACTCCTCCAAAGAGAATGTCCACTTGACCTTTAAACGTGCCGCAGACGAACGTGGGCTGGAATGTCTGAATTGCGATGAGCGCTCAATTCGACTACCCACCAAGTGGGCACAGGTTAGCTCTGAGCCTTACGATGTGGACTCAATGCTGAAAGAGCAAGAAGAAAAGCGTCAAGCGGCTGCAAGAGAAGAAGAGAAACGTAGAGCCGAGGCTGCAAAGCTGGTTAAGTTCAATGGTGACTGGGTGGCTAAACGTAACTATAAAGATGACTCGCTCCTCATCATGTCGATAAGCCCTGAGAAAGGTGTAAAGCACTGGGCATTCAACTACAGCAGTGCAGCCAAGCTGATCGCAGTAGACCGTAAATTTGAAGTCGATGGTGATGAACTCGCGCTTCTCTCAACTGACTCGTCGACAAAGTACGCACTCAGCGAAGACGGTAAAAAGCTAATGTGCACTAATTGCAATTCTGAGGAGAATTATTGGCTCAAAGCTGATCCCATCAAGGTTAACGATCTGAGCTACACCCGCGCGCTCGCCGGGAACCCACAAGAAGTCCGCCAGTAACGCGATCCAAGTCGCCTCCGTTCCGAGTGCGTCGGGGGCGGCATCTGCGGGAATCTATGCGGCTTTCTTGCTATCTGAATCTTCGGTGGCGAGGTACAGCAGAGGTACAGTACTCAGCTATGCGGACCTGACGAGAACTATTAAAAACTACCTGTAATCATGTACTTAGACCTATTGTAACCTCGCCTCCCCTATCCTAAACTTTCCTAGGCTTGCGGCATTAAGTCACAACTCATAATCCTTTGGTCCACGGTTCGAGTCCGTGTGGGCCCACCACCTTCAAAGCCGCGCATTGCGCGGCTTTGGCATTTCTGGGAGAGGCTTTTCAGGCCCTTCCGTTCCCTTCAGAACCCGCCAAAGTGTCCACAAGGCGTCCACATCCACTCCACGGGTAGATGGACGCCGAGCCGAATAGCTCGCACAATCGGCTCATTCAATGAGCCGAATAATCCATTTATTCGGCTCACCGCCCCTGGAAGACTTGCCATGAACGAGCCCCTCTGGATCTGGCAGCAGCCTGACTGGCCGGATTTCCGCTGGCAGGCCGAGCGTCTCGCCCCGCTGCTGCGCAGTTGTGCCCAGGCCCAGGGGCGCCTGCTGGGCATGGCTGGGACGATCGATGCCGGCAGTGATGCGGAGAATGCGCTGGATGCGTTGCTGCAGAATATCGTCACCAGTTCCGCCATCGAGGGCGAGCAGTTGAATGTCGAGTCGGTGCGCTCCTCCCTGGCGCGGCGGCTGGGCCTGGAGAGTGGCGGGCGCAGTACGCCGCGCTCCGAGGGCTTGGCCGAGCTGATGCTGGATGCCACGCGCGGCCATGCGCAGCCACTGACGCTGGAGCGCCTGCTGCATTGGCACCGCCTGCTTTTTCCAATGGGCGACACGTCTCCGCACGCTCGAATCCACGTCGGCGATCTGCGGGGCGACGAGCCAATGCAGGTGGTCTCTGGCCGGCTCGACCGGCCCACGGTGCATTTCGAGGCACCGCCACGCGCGGGGCTGGAAGTGCAGCTTCAGGACTTTCTCGACTGGTTCGCCAGCAGCCGTGCCGATGTTGCTTTGGACCCACTGCTGCGAGCCGGCATCGCGCACTTCTGGTTCGTGACCCTGCATCCCTTCGATGATGGTAATGGGCGGTTGACTCGCGCCGTCACCGACCTGGCCCTGGCTCAGGGCGAGCAGTTGGCCATCCGCTTCTATGCCATGTCCGCCAGCATTCTCGAGGATCGGCGCGGCTACTACCGGATACTGGAAAGCAGCCAGAAGGCTTCGCTCGATATCACCGCCTGGCTGGAGTGGTTCCTGGCCACCCTGCTGAAAAGCCTGGAGCAGGCGCTGGCACGTATCGACCGGGTTCTGGGCAAGGCGCGCTTCTGGCAGGCGCACCGCGAGCAGGTGCTTTCAGCCGAACAGCTGAAGGTGCTCAACCGCCTGCTCGATGGCGACCTGCTGGGCGAACGCGGTGGGTTCGAGCAAGGCATCAGCGCCGCCCAGTACCAGGCCGTGGCGAAGGTTTCCAAGGCAACCGCAACCCGCCATCTGGGCGACCTGCTCGACAAGGGCTGCCTGGTCCGCCTGCCAGGCGGCGGGCGCAGCACTCGCTACCAGATCAATTGGCCTGCCTCGTCCTTGCCTGTAAGAAAATAAACCTCTATTGCATCGCTTCCCACGGATTGAGGATAGGCACTCCTGTCGCTTCGAAATCAGCCACATTGCGAGTGACTACCGTCATGCCATGAACGAGGGCCGTCGCGGCAATGAGCGCGTCACGCTCGCCTCGCTTGTCGGGTACGTGCAACCGGGCGCAGCGTTGCGCCACCGCTGTATCGATTGGCAATGTTCGTCCAGAGAACTCCGGCAACACATGTTGCTCCAGCCACGAGCGCAGCAAGGCCCCTTGAGTGGCGTCTTTTCGCTCAATCGACAGAACACCGAGCTCCAGCTCCATGATGGTTATGGCAGACACGAACAACTCGGCGGCATCGACGCTTTCACTCCAGGCCGCAACGTTCGGGTCAGCTCTGCCGGCCCGAACCTTTCGCAGTTCAGACACCACATTGGTGTCGAGAACGAACATCATGAGAAGTCAGCCGGTTGGGTGCCGATGGTCACACGTGGTGCTTCAAACTCGATATCCGCAACGTCCGGCATAGCCAGAGAGTCGGCAATGTTGCGGCGCTGCTTCGTAAGCCGCTGGTATTCCTCGATGCTCAACAACACATGAGCGGGCTTGCCGCGATCCGTGATGAACACCGGCCCCTGCTTGGCCGCCTTCTTTGCGCGGGTAACATCCTGGTTAAGTTCTCGACTGGATAGGGTTGTGATGGTCATGGCGGCACCTCCCATATGAATCACCAATGTAGGTATGTTCCTACATGAATAGCAAGCTGTCCATGAAAAGCCGCCTGATTGCACAGCGTCTGGCTCAGTTCGAAGACAGCTCACGCAGCGCGGCGGTAGCCAGGAAGCCGGAGCGAGAGGCGTAGCGATGGTCGCGCTTCACGCGTTCGTCGATGCGTTGCAGGAGGTTTTCCGGGAGGCTGGCGTTGAAGCGCACGGCCTTGCCCAGGTAGGGGGTGACGTCGAAGTCGACCACCGCCCAGACACCGCCGGCGTAGTCGGGGTTGCCCATGTGGGTGTCCACTTCCTGGGCTTGCGGGAGCGTCTCGCCGTCGGCCACCAGGCCTTCGAAGTGCAGGGCCAGGGCTTCCTGGACGTTTTCCAGCGCCTGGCTGACGGTGCCGCCGGCGGAGAAGCAGCCAGGCACGTCAGGGATGGTCACGCCGTAATCCGAGTCGGCGTCCTTGTGCAGAACCACGGGGAATTTCATGTTGATGCCCTCCTCCTGGGCTGACGGCCGACTCATCGCAGGCCGGCCTGGCGCAGAATGCTGTTCACGGTCCCGATCGGCAGGCTGCTCCTGGGGTGGGGAACCGTCACCCGCCCCTTTTTGGTGAAATGCCGGAACTGGTGATGACTGCCTTTCACCTCCACCAGGAACCCGCCATCCGCCCGGATCAACTCCATGATTTCTCGACTGCGCATCGTCCCTCCGCCCAGCCTTGGTGTGTATGCTACACACCAAGACCGTGATTATCTACACACACTACACACCCGAATTTCGATCTTGCCGTCAGGCGCTCCGCCGCAATTGAAGAGTGCCGAGGCTTTGGGCGGTGCGAGGGGGTTGGCGGGAGCTGAAAACAGGGAAGTTTCCTGCGAGGCATTGGCGTTGCCGTCTTACAAGACGGCTGCGTAGCGTTCCACCTGCCACGGATCAGACGTGGCCAGGTGTGGAAACCTGATTAACGAGCGGTCCACTCTTTCAGGGCGAAGTAGGCACGACGTGCCGGTAGTGCCCTGTACGCTTTTGGCGGACCGTGCGAGGCGGGCGTTTGCCCGGCCGGCTTACTCGTTATCCGGTTTTCCACCCTTGCACGGTCCGCCTCCCTTCTCCGGATTGCCTGGGTGGCGGCTTCTTCGATGCAGCAAGGAGCGACAGCATGAGCCTTTCTTCTACTTCCGATTCCGTCCTCGTCCCTTCGGTTTTCCTGCGCCATCGCCGGCCCCTGCGGGCGGTGCTGATCGAAAACCAGGCGTGGTTCGTCGGGCGCGACCTGGCGCGGCTGACCAACAGCCATGTGTCCACGCGGGTTATCCACAAACTGGATGCCGACCAGCAGCGGTTCGAGTGTCTGCAGGTGGCTGGCGGCGAGGTGACGCGTGAGTGGCTGGTCAGCGAGAGCGGCGTGTATGCGCTGCTGATGGTGCATTTCTATCACCCGGAGAACCGGGGCTTGCGGCAGTGGTTGAGCAATGAGGTGGTGCCGGCGTTGCGGGATGCGCGGCAGAGTGATCCGGATTTGCCGCGGCGAAGGGTGAAGCGGGTGCAGGGGCAGCAGTTGAGCGTGCTGGATTGGCAGGGGAAGTTGTGGGTGCGGTTTGGGGATGCGGTGGGGTTGATGGAGCGGGAGGTTCGGCGGGAGTCGTAGGGTTGGGCGGTATGCATGGTGATGGGTATCGCTGCGCTCAACGCCATCCTACGGGGCGCCAGGGTTGGCTCTGGTGTGGTCTTTGACTTGGGCTCCCTCTCCCCAGCCCTCTCCCTGAAGGGAGAGGGGGCTTGTCCGTGCCGAGAGAGATAATGGTTTCAGCCGGAACCTACCTGGCTAACCGACTAACTCCAAAACGCCCGCTCTGCCCAACGGTCCCCTCTCCCTTCAGGGAGAGGGCTGCCGGGCCTCGCTCTAGCGCCGACAGCCTTGACCGAGCCCCGCCTCACCGCTTCGCAATGATGTAAACCGCATGCACGATGCCCGGGATGTACCCCAGCAGCGTCAGCAGGATGTTCAGCCAGAACGCCCCGCCGAAGCCGACCTGGAGGAACACGCCCAGGGGCGGGAGAATGATGGCGATGAGGATGCGGATCAGGTCCATGGCGGGCGCTCCTTGTAACTGTGGCTACTGACACCAGCATCGACCACGGCCGCTTCGCTGGCGTTCAATCCTTTTGCGGGCCATGGTTGCGGGCAGGGCCAGGCCGCTGCGTACCGAAAAGGTGCAACCCCGCTCCCGCCCCAGCGCGCAGATGCCCGCTCTCCTAAAATGCAAGGCAAGGTCCGCTTCTTGCAGCGATCGCCGGGCATCCGCTGCATCCGCCAGCATGGTCACCTTTCTACACAGTCCGTCGGCTTCGACCAATGGCTGGTTGCACCTGGTTGCACCTTTGTCGTCCGGCGTTTAAATTCTCGCCACATTTCCGCCGTGCCCACTTTCAATAACAGGTACAACCATGGCCACCACCACCCTTGGCGTGAAGCTGGACGACGCCACCCGTGAACGTCTGAAGCAAGCCGCACAAGCCATCGAGCGCACGCCGCACTGGATCATCAAGCAGGCGATCTTCAACTATCTGGAGCAGATCGAGGGTGGCCTTTCCCCCGCCGCGCAGTCCGGCCTGGCCGCCGCGGCCGGCGAGGAATCGCTGGAGGCGCTGAACGAGCAGGGCCTGCAGGTGTTCCTGGACTTCGCCGAAAGCATCCTGCCGCAGTCGGTGCTGCGCGCCGCCATCACTTCCGCCTACCGCCGCCCGGAAACCGAAGCGCTGCCGATGCTGCTGGAGCAGGCCCGCCTGCCGCAGGACAAAGCCGAGGCCGCCAACAAGATGGCCCTGGGCATCGCCGAGAAGCTGCGCAACCAGAAGAGCGCCGGCGGCCGCCAGGGCCTGGTGCAGGGCCTGCTGCAGGAGTTCTCGCTGTCGTCCCAGGAGGGCGTGGCGCTGATGTGCCTGGCCGAGGCGCTGCTGCGCATTCCGGACAAGGCCACCCGCGACGCGCTGATCCGCGACAAGATCAGCAACGGCAACTGGAGCCAGCACCTGGGCCAGAGCCCGTCGATGTTCGTCAACGCCGCGTCCTGGGGCCTGCTGATCACCGGCAAGCTGGTGTCCACCCACACCGAGGCGGGCATGACCTCCTCGCTCAACCGCATCATCGGCAAGAGCGGCGAGCCGCTGATCCGCAAGGGCGTGGACATGGCCATGCGCCTGATGGGCGAGCAGTTCGTCACCGGCGAGACCATCGGCGAGGCCCTGGCCAACGCCGCGAACATGGAAAGCCGCGGCTTCCGCTATTCCTACGACATGCTCGGCGAAGCCGCACTCACCTTTGATGACGCCAAGCGCTACCTGGCCTCCTACGAGCAGGCCATCCACGCCATCGGCAAGGCCTCCCACGGCCGCGGCATCTACGAAGGCCCGGGCATCTCCATCAAGCTCTCGGCGCTGCACCCGCGCTACAGCCGCGCGCAGTACGACCGGGTGATGGACGAGCTGTACCCGACCCTGCTGGGCCTGACGCAGATGGCCAAGCAGTACGACATCGGCATCAACATCGACGCCGAGGAAGCCGACCGCCTGGAAATCTCCCTCGACCTGCTGGAGCGCCTGTGCTTCGAGCCGTCGCTGAGCGGCTGGAACGGCATCGGCTTCGTCATCCAGGCCTACCAGAAGCGCTGCCCTTACGTGATCGACTACGTGATCGACCTGGCCAAGCGCAGCCGCCACCGCCTGATGATCCGCCTGGTGAAGGGCGCCTACTGGGACAGCGAGATCAAGCTGGCCCAGGTCAACGGCCTGGAGGGCTACCCGGTCTACACCCGCAAGCCCTACACCGACGTTTCCTACATCGCCTGCGCGCGCAAGCTGCTGGCGGTGCCGGAGGCCATCTACCCGCAGTTCGCCACCCACAACGCCCATTCGCTGTCGGCCATCTACCAGATCGCCGGGCAGAACTACTACCCCGGCCAGTACGAGTTCCAGTGCCTGCACGGCATGGGCGAGCCGCTGTACGAGCAGGTGGTGGGCAAGGTCGCCGACGGCAAGTTCAACCGCCCGTGCCGCATCTACGCTCCGGTGGGCAGCCACGAGACGCTGCTGGCCTACCTGGTGCGCCGCCTGCTGGAAAACGGCGCCAACACCAGCTTCGTCAACCGCATCGCCGACCACAGCATCTCGCTGCAGGACCTGGTGACCGACCCGGTGCAGCAGGTCGAGCAGATGGCCGCCCAGGAAGGCACCCTCGGTCTGCCGCACCCGCGCATCCCGCTGCCGCGTGACCTGTATGGCGAAGGCCGGGCCAACTCCGCCGGCCTGGACCTGGCCAACGAACACCGCCTGGGCTCGCTCTCCTCGGCGCTGCTGACCAGCACCAACCAGGCCTACGTCGCCCAGCCGGTGCTCGGCGGCGACGCCCCGGCGCCCGCCGCGGCCGAGCCGGTGAAGAACCCGGCCGACCACCGCGACATCGTCGGCCAGGTACACGAGGCCAGCGAGGCGGACGTGAACAACGCCCTGCTCAGCGCCCAGGCCAGCGGGCCGATCTGGCAGTCCACCCTGCCGGAAGAGCGCGCCGCCGTGCTGGAGCGCGCCGCCGACCAGATGGAAGGCGAGATGCAGCAGCTGATGGGCCTGCTGGTGCGCGAATCCGGCAAGACCTTCGCCAACGCCATCGCCGAGGTGCGCGAGGCGGTGGACTTCCTGCGCTACTACGCGGCCCAGGCCCGTACCTTCTCCAACGACAGCCACCGCCCGCTGGGCCCGGTGGTGTGCATCAGCCCGTGGAACTTCCCGCTGGCGATCTTCAGCGGCCAGGTGGCCGCCGCCCTGGCCGCCGGCAACACCGTGCTGGCCAAGCCGGCCGAGCAGACCCCGCTGATCGCCGCCCAGGCCGTGCGCATCCTGCTCGAAGCCGGCGTGCCGGCCGGCGTGCTGCAACTGCTGCCGGGCCGTGGCGAAACCGTTGGCGCGCGCCTGGTCGGCGACGAGCGCGTGCGCGGCGTGATGTTCACCGGCTCCACCGAGGTGGCCGGCATCCTCCAGCGCAACATCGCCGGCCGCCTGGACGCCCAGGGCCGCGCCATTCCGCTGATCGCCGAGACCGGCGGGATGAACGCGATGATCGTCGACTCCTCGGCGCTGGCCGAGCAGGTGGTGGTGGACGTGATCAACTCCGCCTTCGACAGCGCCGGCCAGCGCTGCTCGGCCCTGCGCGTGCTGTGCGTGCAGGCCGACGTGGCCGACCGCGTGGTGCAGATGCTCAAGGGCGCCATGGCCGAATACACCATTGGCTCGCCGGAGCACCTGAACGTGGACATCGGCCCGGTGATCGACGCCGAGGCCAAGGGCAACATCGACCGCCACATCCAGGCCATGCGCGACAAGGGCCGCAAGGTCTTCCAGGCCGCGCGGGTCAACGGCGACGCGCTCAAGCGCGGCACCTTCGTGGTGCCGACGCTGATCGAGCTGGACAGCTTCGACGAGCTCAAGCGCGAAATCTTCGGCCCGGTGCTGCACCTGGTGCGCTACGAGCGTTCCGACCTGGACCAGTTGCTGGCGCAGATCAACGCCTCCGGCTACGGCCTGACCCTCGGCGTGCACACCCGCATCGACGAGACCATCAGCCAGGTGGTGGGCAACGCCCACGTCGGCAACCTGTACGTGAACCGCAACATCGTCGGCGCCGTGGTCGGCGTGCAGCCCTTCGGCGGCGAAGGCCTGTCCGGCACCGGCCCGAAGGCCGGCGGCCCGCTGTACCTGTTCCGCCTGCTGTCGACCCGCCCGCGCGATGCGGTGGCCAGGCAGCTGGCCGGCGACAACGTGCAGGCCCTGCCGCGCCCGGCCGAGCGCGAGAAGGCCCTGCAAGCCCTGCGCGACTGGGCGGCCAAGCAGGAGCCGGAACTGGCGAAGGTGGCGGACGAGTTCGCCAGCCTGGCGCAGAGCTATGCCTGCCACGTGCTGACCGGCCCGACTGGCGAGCGCAACACCTACACCCTGCTGCCGCGCGAGCGTGTGCTGAACATTGCCGAGGAGCGTGCCGACCTGCTGGTGCAACTGGCCGCCACCCTGGCGGTGGGCAGCCTGGCGGTCTGGCCGGCAAGCCAGCGCGAGCTGCGCGACAGCCTGCCGAAGGAAGTGCAGAAGCGTATCGAACTGGTCAACGACTGGACCGCCGCCGAAGCCGCCTTCGACGCCATCCTGCACCACGGCGATTCCGACCAGCTGCGCGAGGTGTGCGAACAGGCCGCCAAGCGCAAGGGCGCGATCGTCGGCGTGCACGGCCTGGGCAAGGGTGAAACCGACGTACCGCTGGAACGCCTGCTGGTGGAGCACGCCCTGAGCGTGAACACCGCGGCCGCCGGCGGCAACGCCAGCCTGATGACCATCGGCTGATGCGACGGCGGCGGCCCTACCCGGCCGCCGCCAGCGACACCCGCGCCCTTGCGGCGCGAACCGCGCTACCGCCCTCGTCGAGGGGGCTACCCGCCCGGCAGCGCGGCTTTCCCTCCAGGCATTCCATGCCTTGCGTCCGCCCACACAGCGGACGCCGCGGCGGGGTTACCCTCCCCGCCGCTTCCTTGAATACCGGAACCGGCCCAGGGCCGGCGAGCTAGAGCAGAACAAGGCGGAAACAGGCGAGAGCGCGGAGTTTACGCGCGGTAAATGAGCAAGCTCTCGCCTGTTTCCAACGCAGTTATGCCGACGCGCAGCCGACCATGGGCCGGTTCCTACAGGAACCAGCGGTATTCGCGCGCACTGACTTCGTCCATGAACTCCAAGTGGTCGTGGCGCTTGTTCTCGCAGTAGACGAAGACGAACTCGCTGCCGAGCCCTTCCTTCACTATCGGATGGTTCTCCATGGCCGCCACCGCGCCGAGCATGTCGCGGGGGAAGTCGATGCCGCTGTCGCGGTCTTCGTTCAGCGGGGCGATGGGCTCCTTGCCCGCCTCCAGGCCGTATTCCATGCCGGTGAGGATGGCCGCCAGGACCAGGTACGGGTTGGCGTCGGCGCCGGCCAGGCGGTGCTCGATGCGCAGGTTCCGGCCGTCGGACTCGGGGATGCGGATGCACGCGTCGCGGTCTTCGAAGCCCCAGCTGGCCTTGCTCGCCGCGTTCACCCGCGAGCCGTAGCGGCGGTAGGCGTTGTGGTTGGCGGCGAAGATCGGCATGCAGTGCGGCAGCAGCTCCAGGCAGCCGGCCACGGCGTGGCGCAGCGGGCGCTGGCCCTCGCCGTCGAGCAGGTTGCGGCCGTCGCGGTCGTACAGGCTGACGTGGACGTGCATGCCGCTGCCCGGCGCGTGCAGGTAGGGCTTGCTCATGAAGCTGGCGCGGTACCCGTGCTTGAGCGCCACGCCACGGGTGGCGCGGGTGAACAGCGCGGCCTGGTCGGCGGCGTGCAGGCCGTCCTCGCAGTGGGCGAAGTTGATCTCGAACTGGCCCGGGCCGATCTCGGCGGTGATGACGTTGGCGTCCACGCCCTGCTCGCGCGAGGCTTCGACGATTTCATGCAGCACGTCGGAGAA
This sequence comes from Pseudomonas sp. AAC, assembly GCF_000725445.1. Taxonomy (NCBI): domain Bacteria; kingdom Pseudomonadati; phylum Pseudomonadota; class Gammaproteobacteria; order Pseudomonadales; family Pseudomonadaceae; genus Pseudomonas; species Pseudomonas sp. AAC. The sequence goes on from NZ_KL647096.1 coordinate 100,494, forward strand.
GCGCGACAGGCGCTCGATGTGCATGTTCGGCTGGTCGTCCTCGTCGTCGCACAGCGGGTCGCGCGGGTACTGCGGCAGGCCGTCCTTGAGTTTCCTGTCGAACAGGTAGAACTCCAGCTCGAAGGCCACCACCGGGCGGATGCCCTTGCCTTCCAGGCGCTTGAGCACGCGCGCCAGCACTTCCCGCGGTTCGAACTCGATGGGCGCCTCGGTGCCGTCGGAGCTGATGATCATCTGCCCCAGCGGCTGGCTCTCCCAGCGCACCGGCTTGAGCGTGCCGGGGATCAGCCGGCGCGGCGCGTCCGGGTCGCCGTCGTTGAAGCAGTAGTCGCCGATCAGGTGCAGGCCACCCTGCACGCCCAGCAGCACGCAGTTCTGCGGCAGCTTCAGGGGCGAGCCGGCGGCGACTTTCTCCAGCATGTCCACCGGGTAGCGCTTGCCGTAGAAGTGCCCGGGGATGTCCAGGCAGATCAGGTCGACGTAGCGCACGTCCGGGTTCTGGGCGCGGAAGGCGCGTACTTCGCTGAGCAGGTCGGGGAAGGTTTGGCGGTTCATCTTCTTGGTGCCTGTGTCGGGCGCAGCCGGATGCCTTCAGGTGAAGATCCAGAGCACCCTCGTTGGTTTGTCTGTCAGGTTGCCGTAGCGGAATTTCGCGTGCGGCGGCAGCTGGAAGCTGTCGTTGGGGTAAAGGGTGACGGTCTCCTCCTGGTACCAGAGGGTCAGTTCGCCCTCCAGCACGAAGCCGCCCTGTTCGGAGCTGTCGTTGAGGTGGTCCTCGCCGCTGGTGGCGCCGGGGGCGAGGATGCTGTCGAGCATCGAGAAGCCGCCGGACATGTTCGGCGAGGCGAGGATGTCGGTGATGCCGCCGGCGTAGTACAGCGTGCGGCGGTCGGCCGGGCGCGTCACCCAGGCCAGCTCGCGCGCCGGCCCTTCGGCGTAGAAGTAGGTGGTCGGCACGCCGAGAGCTTCGCTGATGGCGGTGAGGTCGGCCACGGTGGGGCGCGACAGGCCGCGCTCGACCTGGGAGAGGAAGCCCACCGAACGGCCGATGCGCTCGGCCAGGGCGCCGAGGGTCAGGTTCTTGTGCTTGCGCAGGTCGCGGATGAGGGTCGCGAGGTGTTCGTTCTGGTGTTCTTGCATAGGCGCTGTCCGGCTCGGTTCAGAAGAAGTCCCGCAAGCGATACCAGGCTTTGCCGACGGCTTCCAGTGGCGCGGCGAAGCGCTGGCCGCCGGGGAAGCCGGGATTGCTCAGGCGCTGGTACAGGTCGAGCTCCTCGCTGCGCCCCAGCATCGCCTGGCTGACCGCGCGGGCGGCGGCCAGGCTGGGCAGCACGCCGTGCCCGGAATAGCCCTGCAGCCAGTAGAGGTCGCCGCGGCGGCCGATGTCCGGGGTACGCCGCATGCTGCAGTCGATGTGCCCGCCCCAGGCGTATTCCAGCTCCACCCCGCGCAGTTGCGGGAACACCCGCTCGACGTAGGGCCGGGTGGCGGCGCGGATGTCCGAGGGCATTCCGCCCAGGTAGGTGCAGCCGCCGCCGAACAGCAGGCGGTGGTCGGGGGTGAGGCGGAAGTAGTCGAGGACGAACTGGTTGTCGGTCACGCAGCAGTTCTTCGGCAGCAGCGAGTGCGCAAGCTCGGCGCCCAGCGGCGCGGTGGCGACCTGGTAGGTGCCCACCGGCAGGATGCGCGCGGAGACTTCCTTGTCCAGGCCGTCGATGTAGGCGTTGCAGGCCAGCACCAGGGCGGCGCAGCGGATGCTGCCGTGCTCGGTCTCGACGAGATAGCCGTTGCCCTGCTCGCTGTAGCGCAGCGCGCGGGTCTGCTCGAAGATGCGCCCGCCGGCCTTTTCCAGCGCGCCGGCGAGGCCGTAGGCCAGTTTCAGCGGGTTGAGGTGCGCGGAATTCGGGTCGTACAGGCCGGCCAGGTAGCGCTCGCTGCCGATCCACTGCGGCAGCTCGGCGCGAGAAACCATCTGCAGGCCTTCGTAGCCCCAGCGGCGCGCGGCCTCGCCCTGCCACTCTTCGAGCATGCCGACGCGGCGCGGCAGCACGGCGGTCCACAGGTGGCCGACGCGGTAGTCGCAGTCGAAGCCGTGGCGCTGCGGCAGGTCGCGCAGCTCGCGGGCGGCCCAGAGCATGCCCTGCCACAGGCGCAGGGCGCCTTCATGGCCGAGGTCGGCTTCGATCGGGCCGAGGTCGCTGGACCAGCCCGGCAGCGCCTGGCCGCCATTGCGCCCGGAAGCCGCCCAGGCGATGCGGCTGGCCTCGATGACGCAAACCTGGCGGCCGCCTTCGGCCAGTTGCAGCGCGGTGTGCAGGCCGCTGAAGCCGGCGCCGATCACCAGTACCTCGACCTCCAGCGCATCCGTCAGCTGCGCGCGGGGCTGCAGCAACTCCGGGTTGGCGGCGGCGTAGTAAGTGCCGACGGGCTGGCTGGATTGCAGGAACATGGCGACCTCGTGAAATTGTCATGCTTGTTTTTCATGAAAACTAGCACAACTAATTTCATGAAGCCAGCCCGGCACAAATCCACAGCGACCCGCGGCAGCCCAGCCAGGGGGAAGCCGGACCGTGCGCGCGGGGTGACAGACGCCCATCTATTGCTATGTTCTTAGGAGATAAAAAGGCCGCCGGACGCGGTTCGGTCGGGCGTACAGGGGATAACCGGATGAATCGGATGCTGAAGCCGCAGCCTTATTGCAAGAATTGCCGACTGGCACCGCCCACCCTCAGCGACGACAAGCTCCAGGAGCTGGAAGCCCTCATCAAGCCCGGCCACCTGCTGCACAAGGGCGACCACCTGTTCCGCCAGGGCGACGCCTTCCACAACGTCTACCTGGTGCGGTCCGGCTCGCTGAAGACGGTGACCACCAACGAGCAGGGCCTGGAGAAGATCACCGGCTTCTATTACGCCAACGAGATCTTCGGCTTCTCCGGCATGGACGAGGGCCGCTATCCGGTGTCGGCCATCGCCCTGGAAAGCACCCTGTGCAGCGAGATTCCCTTCGACCAGCTGGAGCTGCTGTCGCAGCAGATTCCCGGGCTGTCGCACCAGTTGCTGCTGATGATGAGCCGCAAGATCCGCGAGGACCAGCAGATGAAGCTGCTGCTCTCGCGGCTCAACGCCGACTCGCGGATCGCCGCCTTCCTGCTGAACATCTCCGCGCACTTCCGCGAGCGCGGCTTCTCCGCCCTGCGCTTTCGCCTGAGCATGTCGCGCCACGAGATCGGCGACTACCTGGGGCTGGCGGTGGAGACCGTGTCGCGCAGCTTCACCCGCCTGCAGAAGAACGGCCTGTTGCGGGTCAACGGGCGGGAGACGGAGATCGTCGACTTCACCGAGCTGTGCGCGCTGGCGGGCGGCGAGATCGAACTCTGAAGCCCTGTCTTTCCCTCGTAGGATGGGTTGAGCCTGCGAAACCCATGCGGTCATTGGCGATGGGTATCGCTCCGCTCAACCCATCCTACGGTGCGTGTTCGCCTGAGGGTGTAAGCGGGCCCTGCCCGCGATTCGCGCGCAGGGCGCGCTCCTACATGGGATACGCCATGGCTGATGCAGCGTAGGAGCGGATTCATCCGCGATGCGGCCGGCAGGCCGCCTCTGGCCCCGGGGCGCAAGGCCCCGGCCGGGAATAAAAGCCGCCCCGATGGACCAAAACGACGTCCGGGGGCGGGCGCGAGGCAGGTTGTGGGCAGCCGCCGCGTCAGGCGGGGCCGCTGCCCAGGCATTCAGGGCCCTGCAGGCGGGCCGTCCAGTCTTCCACCACGCCACTGGCCAGGCGTTGAGCGGCGGTCTTGCGCCAGCGCAGCGAGAGCGCGTCGCACGCCATCATCTGGCGCAGGCCGCAACGCTCCAGCGGTTCGCCGAAGTACCAGCGCAACAGGCTGGCGACGCTCAGCTGCGGGTAGTGCCGCTGCACCAGCTCCAGCGGCGCGGCGGCGCTGACCATGCCGGCGCGGCGCACCCGGTAGAACCAGCCGCAGCGGCCCTGCTGCTGCAACTCCAGCGGCAGTTCCGGGAGGTTCCAGCGGCGCCCCAGGCGGTAGCACGGCGAGCGCGGCTGGCTGACTTCGATCAGCGCATCGCCCCAGCGGAACAGGTCGCCGATGCACACATCCGCCTCGCTGACGCCAAAGGTCGAGAGGTTCTCGCCGAAGGCCGGTTGCTGCCAGCGCTGTTGCGGGTGCTGCTTGCGCCAGTGGCGGTAGTGCTCGGCCGGGTAGTGGTGCAGCGCGCGGTCGAGGCCGCCGTGGTGGCGCAGGTCGGCCTGTTCGTCGCCGGGCAGGCCTTCGCTGCCCAGCCAGACTTCCTCGCGGTTTTCCAGCTTGTCGATGGCGCTGACCAGGCCGCCCCAGCACTCTTCGACTTTGCCTATGAAAACACCCTGGATGACGATGCCTTCCACCTTTGTCTACCCGTCTGCAGCAGCGGACAGGCACTAGACTAGAGCCTCGGATAGGCTCCTATCCATTTCGATTTTCCAGTTTCGTTGATAAGCCGCGCTTATGGATTTCCGCCAGCTCCGCTATTTCGTCGCGCTCTACGAGGAAGGCCACGTCGGCCGCGCCGCCGAGCGCCTGGCCCTGTCGCAGCCGGCGCTGTCGCAGCAGATCCGCCAGCTGGAGCGGAGCCTGGACGTGGCCCTGTTCCAGCGCGTCGGCAAGCGCCTGGTGCCGACGGTGGCGGCGCACACTCTGTACAACCATGCCGTGCCCCTGCTCGAAGGCCTGGAGCGCGCCCACGAGGCCCTGCGCGGCTTCCGCGGCCAGGCCGCGCGCAGCCTGGCCATCGGCGTGCTGCAAACGGTCAACGCCAGCCTGGTGCCCTATCTGGTGGAGCGCCTGCACGCCGCGCAGCCGCATTTGCAGGTGCGCATCTACGAACTGTCCGGGGTGGAGATCGAGCGGCGGCTGCTGGCCGGGCAACTGGACATCGGCATCGGCTTCCTGCCGCCACGCCAGCCGGCGCTGCACGGCGTGGAGCTGTACCCGGACGAGCTGCAACTGGTGATCCCCGCCGACCACCCGTTGCGCGAATTCAAGAAGGTGTCCCTGGCCCAGGCCGCGGAGCTGCCGATGCTGCTGCTCGGCGAGGAATTCCGCGCCCGGCAGATCTGGCAGGAACAACTGGCCGCCATCGGCCGCCGGCCGCGGGTGCAGGCCGAGCTGAACCACATGAGCGGCATCCTCGACAGCCTGCCCCACAGCCGCTTCGCCACGGTGCTGCCGGGCCGCGCGCGGCAACTGCACAGCAACCGCGACCTGCTGTGGAAACCGTTGAGCGAGCCGCGCATTGCGCTGAGCGTGGGGCTGGTGTACCGCGATGCGCAACGCCAGCACAGCACCGTGGAGTTGCTGCGCTCGCTGCTGGAAGGCGTGGTGCAGAGCTTTTCGTAGGCGCACAGGTCTTGCAGGCCGCGCCAGAGTGCTCTTCGTAGGATGGGTTGAGCCTTGGCGAAACCCATGCGGTTGTGGCGATGGGTATCGCTTCGCTCAACACCATCCTACGGGTCGTTGTGTTTGCCGGAGGGCGTAGGAGCGGACCTTGTCCGCGATAGCCGGATGTCCCGGCGCGGATCGCGGATGAGATCCCCTACGCCGCTCCACCCGCTCCTACAGGTTGCCGGGAGGCACGGTATTCCTCCCCCGTAGGAGCGGACCTTGTCCGCGATGGCCGGGTATATCGGCGCGCTTCGCGGATGAGATCTCCTACGCTGCCCCACCCACGCCATTCCCCTGTAGGAGCGCGCCCTGCGCGCGAATCGCGGGCAGGGCGCGCTACAGTTGGCCGGGCAGGAAAAATCGCAGGCAAAAGAAAACCCCGCCTTGCGAGCGGGGTTTTGCAGACCGATATCCTGACGTCCGTGCTGGCCACCGTCCGTGGTGGAATCCCTTTCTTTCCGTTTTGTCGTCGGCGCTTCCTGCGCAATGTCCTGACTGAGAAGAAGGTTACCCCTCGCGCCGACGAGCCGATAGACGCCAAATGACACCACGACGTGTAAGCCTAGGCTTACAAAACCGTTGCACCCCTGAAACGACAAGGCCCCGCCGAAGCGGGGCCTTGTCAGGTTGCGCCGATCAGAACTGCGCAGCGTCGAGCAGGTACAGCGACTCGCTGCCGGCTTTCACCGAGGCGGTCAGGGAGTGGATGCGCGGCAGCAGGCGGGCGAAGTAGAAGCGCGCAGTGCCCAGCTTGCTGGCGTAGAAGTCGTCCTGACCTTCCTTGTCCAGCGCCGCGCGGGCCATCAGCGCCCACATGTAGGCGTAGGCGGTGTAGCCGAACACGTGCAGGTATTCGACCGAGGCCGCGCCGATCTCGTTGGGGTTGGCCTTGGCGCGGTCCAGCACCCAGGCGGTCAGTTCTTCCAGGTTCTGCACGGCGGCGTTCAGCGGGCCGGTGAACTCGGCCAGCTCGGCGCCGGCCGAGGCGGTGAAGGCGCGGATTTCGTCGCTGAACAGCTTGGCGAAGGCGCCACCGCTGCCGACGATCTTGCGGCCCATCAGGTCCAGCGCCTGGATGCCGTTGGTGCCTTCGTAGATCTGGGTGATGCGGCAGTCGCGCACCAGTTGCTCCTGGCCCCACTCGCGGATGAAGCCGTGGCCGCCGAAGATCTGCTGGCCGTGCACGGTGGTTTCCAGGCCCATGTCGGTGAGGAAGGCCTTGGCCACCGGGGTCAGCAGCGCCACCAGGCTCTCGGCGCGCTGGCGCACAGCGGTGTCTTCGCTGTACTTGGCGGTGTCCAGCTGCATGGCGACGTAGCTGGAGAAGGCGCGGCCGCCCTCGTTCAGCGCCTTCATGGTCAGCAGCATGCGGCGCACGTCCGGGTGGACGATGATCGGGTCGGCGGCCTTGTCCTTGGCCACCGGGCCGGTCGGCGCGCGGCTCTGGATGCGCTCGCGGGCGTATTCCACGGCGCTCTGGTAGGAACGCTCGCCGGTGGCCAGGCCCTGGATGCCGACGCCCAGGCGCTCGTAGTTCATCATGGTGAACATGGCCGCCAGGCCCTTGTTCGGCGCGTCGACGATCCAGCCGGTGGCGCCGTCGAAGTTCATCACGCAGGTGGCCGAGGCCTTGATGCCCATCTTGTGCTCGATGGAGCCGCAGGACACGGCGTTGCGCTCGCCCAGGGAACCGTCCTCGTTGACCAGCACCTTGGGCACCAGGAACAGCGAGATGCCCTTGGAGCCGGCCGGCGCGTCGGGCAGCTTGGCCAGCACCAGGTGGACGATGTTCTCGGTCAGGTCGTGTTCGCCGCCGGTGATGAAGATCTTGGTGCCGCTGATCTTGTAGCTGCCGTCGGCCTGGGGCTCGGCCTTGGTGCGGATGATGCCCAGGTCGGTGCCGGCGTGGGGCTCGGTCAGGCACATGGAACCGGCCCAGGTGCCGGCGTACATGTTCGGCAGGTACTTGGCCTTGAGCTCTTCGCTGGCGTGGTTGAGCAGCGACAGGCAGGCGCCGGCGGTAAGCATCGGGTACAGGCCGAAGGACAGGTTGGCCGAGTTGACCATTTCCTCGACCTGCGCGCCTATCACCTTGGGCATGCCCATGCCGCCGAACTCCGGCGAGCCGCCCACGCCCACCCAGCCGCCTTCGGCGTAGGTGCGGTAGGCCTCGGGGAAGCCGGCCGGGGTCTTCACGCCCTCGGCGCTCCAGCTGCAGCCTTCCTCGTCGCCGCTGCGGTTGAGCGGGGCGATCACGCCCGCGGTGACCTTGCCGGCTTCCTCGAGAATGGCGCCGGCGGTATCGACGTCGACGATCTCGGCCAGGCCGGGCAGTTCGGCCCAGAGCTTACTGACCTCGAAGACTTCGTTGAGGACGAATTGCATGTCGCGCAGGGGTGCTTTGTAGTCAGCCATGTTGGGAATCCTCGAGCGAAACAACGGCTGAACAAGCAGCCAGCGGTATTCAGGATAGAAGGTACGCAAGGGTACGCCGGCGGAGCTTACTCCGCAAACACTTCAGAGACATAGCGTCATGTTGTGAACGAATAATTAATTATTGGTCACAATATTTATTCACCGGACAGCCAGCGGCCCCGGCCACCCTGGGGCAACCGGGGCCGCTGGCGCCGCGATCAGAGCGCGAACTGCTCGGCGGACAGGCGCATCAGCGTCTCGCCGCCGGCTTCCACCGCCGCCAGGTGCGCCGCGGCGCGCGGCAGCAGGCGGGCGAAGTAGAAGTCCGCGGTGGCCAGCTTGGCCTGGTAGAAGTCCGCCTCGGCGGCGCCCTCCTCCAGCTTCTGCCGGGCCACCAGGGCCATGCGCAGCCAGAAGTAGCCGAGGGTGACGTAGCCGGAGAACATCAGGTAGTCCACCGCCGCCGCGCCCACTTCGTCGGGGTTCTTCATGGCCGCCATGCCGACCTTCTGCGTCAACTCGCCCCACTGCTTGTTCAGCGCCGCCAGTTGCGCCACCTGGGCCTTGAGCTGCGGGTGCTCGGCATTGGCCTGGCACAGCTGGTGGACCAGCTTGGTGAAGCCCAGCAGCAGCTTGCCCTGGCTGCCCAGCACCTTGCGGCCCAGCAGGTCCAGGGCCTGGATGCCGTTGGTGCCTTCGTAGATCGGGGCGATGCGGCAGTCGCGCACCAGTTGCTCCATGCCCCACTCGCGGATGAAGCCGTGGCCGCCGAACACCTGCATGCCGTGGTTGGTCACCTCCAGCCCGGTGTCGGTCATGAAGGCCTTGCAGATCGGGGTGACGAAGGCCAGCAGGTTGGCCGCCTGCTCGCGCTCCTCGGCGTTCTCGGACAGGTGCTCGATGTCCAGCAGCTGCGCGGTGAAGTAGGCCAGGGCGCGGTTGCCCTCGTTGAAGGCCTTCATGGTCAGCAGCATGCGCCGCACGTCGGGATGGACGATGATCGGGTCGGCCGGCTTGTCCGGCGCCTTGGGTCCGGTCAGGGCGCGCATCTGCAGGCGCTCCTGGGCGTACTTCACGGCGCCCTGGTAGCTCACTTCGCCGAGACACAGGCCCTGCATGCCGGTGCCCAGGCGCGCGTGATTCATCATGGTGAACATGCAGGCCAGGCCCTTGTTGGCCTCGCCGATCAGGTAGCCGGTGGCGCCGTCGAAGTTCATCACGCAGGTGGCCGAGGCCTTGATGCCCATCTTGTGCTCGATGGAGCCGCAGGCTACGGCGTTGCGCGCCCCGGCCTCGCCGCTGGCGTCGAGCAGGAACTTGGGCACGATGAACAGCGAGATGCCCTTGGTGCCGGCCGGCGCGTCGGGCAGCTTGGCCAGTACCAGGTGAATGATGTTTTCGCTCAGGTCGTGCTCGCCGGCGGAGATGAAGATCTTGGTGCCACTGATGGCGTAGCTGCCGTCGGCATTGGGCACGGCGCGGGTCTTGATGATGCCCAGGTCGGTGCCGCAGTGCGGTTCGGTCAGGCACATGGTGCCGGTCCAGGTGCCGGCGGTCATGCGCGGCAGGTAGGCCTGCTTCTGCTCGGCGCTGCCGTGGGCATGGATGGCGGCCATGGCGCCCTTGGTCAGCCCGGGGTACATGGCCCAGGAGCAGTTGGCCGCGCCGATCATCTCGCTGACCAGCAGGCCGAGGGAATGCGGCAGGCCCTGGCCGCCGTAGGCCGGGTCGGAGGAAACACCGTTCCAGCCACCCTCGACGTATTGCGCGAAGGCCTCCTTGAAGCCCTTGGGCGTGGTCACCACGCCGTTGTCGAAGTGGCAGCCTTCCTCGTCGCCGGAGCGGTTCAGCGGGGCCAGCACCTGCTCGCAGAACCTGGCGCCCTCCTCGAGGATGGCGGAAACCATGTCCGGGCTGGCATCGGTCGCCCCCAGGGCCTGGTAGCGGCCGGCGAAATCGAAGACTTCGTCGATCAGGAAGCGCATGTCGCGCAGGGGTGCCTTGTACTCGGGCATGGCGGTTCTCCAGTCGGTTCGGCGCCAAAGCGGCGCGGATCAACCCCGAACCTACTGTGCGCCGGAAAGCCCCGGCAATCACTCTGCACGCGATGAATGCGCGGCCATAACCGGCGCCTGGCCGACACTGCGGCCACACACGAAAAAGCCCGCCGGAGGGCGGGCTCGATCAGGCGAAGACTACTTCCACCCGGCCCTCACGGCGTGAACGGGGTGCGGCCTTGACCACGATCTGCACGTCACGTCCGAGCCGGGCCAGGCAGTCGATCATCTTGGCCTCGCTGATGCCTCTGAATTTCCCACGCAACATGTCGGAAACCTTGGGTTGAGGGAGCCCGAGGATTTCCGCCGCCTGGGTCTGGGTCAAGTGGCGGGCCTTGATGATGCTACCGATCTTGGATGCCAGCCTGGCCTTGACCTGCATCTCGCCTGCATCGGCCCTGCCGAGGTCGGCATAGACGTTGCCGCTGCCTTCTTCGAACTCAATCATTCTCTACGCTCTTCGCATGGGCTTGCGCATCCTTCAGCCTTTTCCTGATCAGCTCCAGGTCGTGCTGCGGAGTCTCTATGCCCTTGGTCGATTTCTTCTGGAAGCAGTGCAGAGCATAGACCGCCCTTGCAAATTTCACTGTATAGACCGCTCGATAGGTGTCGCCATCATGGTCTTCGACAACCTCCAGCACGCCGGCCCCCGAGAAGCCTTTCATCGGCTTGGTCTGGGGATGCTTGCCACCTTCCTGCGCCTGGTGCAGGGCAAAGCCGAACACATCCTGGACATCGTCAGGCATATCCAGAAGATCCCTCTTGCTGCTGCCCATCCAGATCAACGACTTCACTGATGGCTCGGCTTCCTTGTGAATGGCCGGACGACTCTATACCTATATTGGTATAGCGATCAAGCCATGCGCCAAGAAGTGCAGGCGTGGAAACGAAAACACCCTGCGAGCACTGGGCTCGCAGGGTGCTTTCTGAGCAACCCGCCATGCAGCGGGCTGACGGCAGCGGCAGGATCAGTAACCGAGGGAGAAATCTTCCTCGGCCATGTCCATCAGGTTGCCGGCGCCGGACAGCATGGCGGCGACGTGGGCGCGGGTACGCGGCAGGATGCGCTGGAAGTAGAAGCGCGCAGTCTGCAACTTGGCCTTGTAGAAGCCCTCCTCGCTGGTGCCGGCCGCCAGTTTCTCGGCAGCCAGGCGCGCCATGTCGGCCCAGAAGTAGGCCAGGCAGGCGTAGCCGGAGAACATCAGGTAGTCCACCGAAGCGGCGCCGACTTCCTCGCGGTCCTTCATGGCGGCCATGCCGACCTTCATGGTCAGCTCGCCCCACTCCTTGTTCAGCGCGGCCAGCGGGGCGACGAATTCCTTGACGGCTTCGTTGCCTTCGTTGGCCTGGCAGAACTTGTGCACGATCCTGGTGAAGCCCTTGAGCGCCTCGCCCTGGGTCATCAGCACCTTGCGGCCCAGCAGGTCCAGCGCCTGAACGCCGGTGGTGCCTTCGTACAGCATGGAGATGCGGCTGTCGCGGACGTTCTGCTCCATGCCGTGCTCGGCGATGAAGCCGTGGCCGCCGTAGATCTGCACACCGTGGTTGGCCGCTTCGAAGCCGACTTCAGTCATGAACGCCTTGGCGATCGGGGTGAGGAAGGCCAGCATCGCGTCAGCGGCTTTCTTCTGCTCTTCGTCCTGGCTGCGCTGGACGATGTCGACCTGCTTGGCGGCGAAGTACAGCATGGCGCGGTTGCCTTCGGCGAACGCCTTGGCGGTCAGCAGCATGCGGCGCACGTCCGGGTGCACGATGATCGGGTCGGCGGCCTTTTCCGGGGCTTTCGGGCCGGTCAGCGAACGCATCTGCAGACGCTCGCGGGCGTAGGCGATGCCACCCTGGAAACCGATCTCGGCGTGGGCCAGGCCTTGCAGCGCGGTGCCCAGGCGAGCGGTGTTCATGAAGGTGAACATGCAGTTCAGGCCCTTGTTCGGCGGGCCGATCAGGAAGCCGGTGGCGGCGTCGAAGTTCATCACGCAGGTGGCGTTGCCGTGGATGCCCATCTTGTGCTCGATGGAGCCGCAGGAAACGGCGTTGCGCTCGCCTACGCCGCCTTCTGCGTTGGGCAGGAACTTCGGCACGATGAACAGCGAGATGCCCTTGGTGCCCTGCGGGGCGTCGGGCAGGCGGGCCAGCACGATGTGGACGATGTTGTCGGCCATGTCGTGTTCGCCGGCGGAGATGAAGATCTTGGTGCCGGTGACCTTGTAGGTGCCGTCGGCCTGGGGCTCGGCCTTGGTGCGCAGCATGCCCAGGTCGGTGCCGCAGTGCGGCTCGGTCAGGCACATGGTGCCGGTCCACTCGCCGGACACCAGCTTGGTCAGGTAGGTGGCCTGCTGCTCCGGGGTGCCGTGGGCGTGCAGGGTGTTCATGGCGCCGTGGGACAGGCCCGGGTACATGCCCCAGGACCAGTTGGCCTGGCCGATCATTTCGCTGATGGCCATGCCCAGGGATTCCGGCAGGCCCTGGCCGCCGTGCTCGACGTCATGGGCCAGGCTCGGCCAGCCGCCTTCGACGAATTGCTGGTAGGCCTCTTTGAAGCCGCTGGGGGTCTTCACGCCCTCGGGGCTCCAGGTGCAGCCTTCCTGGTCGCCGACGCGGTTCAGCGGGGCGATCACCTGTTCGCAGAACTTGGCACCCTCTTCGAGGATGGCATTGACCATGTCCGGCGTGGCGTCCTGGGCGCCCGGCAGGTTCTGGTAGTGCGCTTCGTAGCCCAGCAGCTCGTCGCGAACGAAACGGATATCACGCAAGGGGGCCTTGTAATCAGGCATAGCGGTAAACCTCTACGAAGGGTTCTGGTTAATGGGCGACCGGTGCTTGCGGTCGCTGTACGGGAGCGTTCCCGGCCGCCCAGCCGATGCGCCGCGCGCCTCGACTCTCAAACAGGCGTTTGAAACATACGTTTACGCCCTACCCTTGTCAAGCGCGCAAACCGACCGCCCGGTCACACGCAAGGGCACGGGCCAGAGCGCTGCATTCGCGGGTATCGATAGGGATAAGTAAAGCCCAGCCGCAGGCCGTCGACAGACGACTATCCGAAGCTGCTGAGAGGAAATTCTGAAGGCAGGAAAAGCGTCAGACGCTGATGTCGATCAGCGTCCCGAGGGTTTCGTCGGCGGTCTGCAGGACGCGGCTGGACGCCAGGGCGGCGTACTTGCTCATTTCCATGTCCACCACGGGCCGGGCGATGTCGTCCTTGGCCACGGGCTGCGCGGCCACCTGCGCGGCGGCACGGTCGACCTGCTGCAGGCCGCGCTGCAGCCCCTGCAGACCGGTACTGAATGCGTTACCGGAGATTTCCATGGTCGATCTTCCTCGGAGGAACCTGCCGCCTATTCAAGCAGGATCGCCGATGATATTCAAAGGCCATCAGTCCGGAAGATCAAGAATGCCCAGGTCCAGGTGCGCGGCCACTGCCATGGGCGTCGGCGCGGCCAGGTGAGGCACGCGGCCGATGCAGGGCGCCGGCAGGCGTTCGGCGAGGGTCGCCAGGTTCTCTTCCAGGCGCGAGGTCTTGGGGTCGACGATGTTCGCCACCCAGCCGGCCAGCGGCAGGCCGTCGCGCAGGATGGCCTCGGCGCTGAGCACCGCGTGGTTGATGCAGCCCAGGCGCACGCCCACCACCAGGATCACCGGCAGGTCGAGGCGGATGGCCAGGTCCGACAGGCTCTCTTCGCCGGCCAGGGGCACGCGCCAGCCGCCGGCGCCTTCCACCAGGGTGAAGTCGGCGCCACGCGCCAGCACGTGGCGCACCGGCCCGGCCAGGGTGTCCACGTTCAGCGCCACGCCGACTTCGCGGGCCGCCAGGTGCGGGGCGATGGCCGGTTCGAAGGCGAAGGGGTTCACCTCCTCGTAGGCCAGCGGCAGGCTGCACTCGCCCAGCAGGGCCAGGGCGTCACCGTTGCGCAGGCCCTCGGGACGGCGCTCACAGCCGGAGGCCACCGGCTTGGCGGCGGCGGTGGACATCCCGGCCATGCGCGCGGCGTGCAGCAGGCCGGCGGCGATGGTGGTCTTGCCGATTTCGGTGTCGGTGCCGGTGATGAAAAACGCGTGTGGCATGGGGTTCCTCAAGGGCTATACGTGTAGGTGCCGGCTGCGCCGAGGGGCTTTCGTAGGATGGGTTGAGCTTGCGAAACCCATGCGGTGGCGGTGATGGGTATCGCTTCGCTCAACCCATCCTACGGGCGTCGTGTTTGCCGGAGTCCCCTCCTACGAAGAGATGGGTTTGCGCAGGATGGCGTGGACCACCCTATAGGTCGCCGGCAGCCCCTCGGGCTGGCGGAAGCGTTCGTAGGCCTCGATCAGCGCCCGCACCCTCGCCCGCCCGGTGAGCCCGCCGGGGCGGCCGGGGTTGAGGTTGTGGGCGCCCAGGGCCTTGAGTTCGTGGGTCAGGCTGCGCAGGTCGGGGAAGTGCAGCACGCGGTCTTCGGTGGACAGCTGCAGCACTTCCAGCCCGCTGGCCGCGCATTGCGCCTGGTAGTCGGCGAAGGCGCGGAAGCGGTTGACGTGGACGAAGCCGTCCACCGCCTGCCAGCTGGCGCGCAGCTCGCCGAGGGTGCCGATGCACAGGCTGCTGAAGGCGAACACGCCGCCCTCGCGCAGCACCCGGCGCGCTTCGCCGAGCACCGCCGGCAGGTCGGCGCACCACTGGATGGCCAGGCTGGAGAACAGCAGGTCGCAGCATTCGCCGCGCAGCGGCAGGCGCTCGGCGTCGCCGCCGATGAAGTGCTGCGCGCCACCGTGCTCGCGGGCGTGGCGCAGCATGCCTTCGGCGATGTCCACCGCCAGGCCTTCAGCTTCGGCAAAGCGCCGGGCCAAGGCACGGCTGAAGTGGCCGGTGCCGCAACCCAGGTCGAGCCAGCGACGCACCGCCAGGTCGACCGGCAGGCGCGCCAGCAGGCTGTCGCCGACGCCGCGCTGCAGTTCGGCCACCGCATCGTAGGTGGCGGCCGCACGGGAGAAGGAAGCGGCGACCTGGCGCTTGTCCGGCAGCGCGCCGCCCAGGGGATCAGACATCGTCGCCCTCGTGGATGAAAGCCAGGATGGCCGCGGCCACCTCGTCCGGGCGCTCCAGCGGCAGGCCGTGGCTGGCGCCGGCGATGGTGTTCACCTCCACGTCCGGCAACCAGCCCAGCAGCGCATCGGCGGCGCCGGCCGGCACCAGCGCGTCGTTGCCGGCGAACAGGTGCAGCTGCGGGCCGTCGTAGCGCTCCAGCGCCGCGCGGGTGTCCAGGCGCCCCAGCAGTTGCAGGCCGGCGCTCAGCGCCCCGGCTTCCAGCGCCGGCAGCGCCACTTGCAGCTGCCGCGCCAGGGTGCGGGCGTCGCGGGCGCCCTGGCTGACCAGCAGGGTGAAGCGCTTGCGCGTCAGCTCCGGCTCCAGCAGGAAGGCTTCGAAGAAGTCCTCGAAGACGCTGTTGGGCATGGCCTGCGGCCAGTCGTCGAGCTGGCGGAAGCTGGCGTTGGCGGCCAGGGTGATCAGCCCGCGGCAGGCCTCGCCGCGGCGCGCGGCCAGCTCGGCGGCGAGCATGCCGCCCAGGGACCAGCCGGCCAGCCAGCTGCCTTCGGGCAGCTCGTCGTCCAGTTCGTCCAGCCATAGCGCCGGGTCGGCCTCCCGCGGCAGCGGCTCGATGTGCACGTGCAGGTGCGGCGCCTGCTCCAGCAGCGCGTCGCGCAGCGGCTCCAGGGGCGCGCTGCCCAGGCCCCAGCCGGGCAGCAGTATCAGTTGGTCACGCATCCTCGCCCTCCTCGGCATCGAGTTCCGCCAGCAGGCTGGTGGAGACCTGGCGCCAGCTCTGTTCCAGGGCTTCGAGCAGGCGGTCGACCTGCTCCTCGCTGTGGCTGGCGCTGAAGGTCACGCGCAGCCGCGCGCTGCCGGCCGGCACGGTGGGCGGGCGGATGGCGCCGACCAGGATGCCGTGGTCGCGCAGCGCGGCCGACAGCGCCATGGCCTGGCGGCTGCCGCCGATGAGGATCGGCTGGATCGGCGTGAAGCTGTCCATCAGCGTCAGGCCGATGGCCTCGGCGCCACGGCGGAAGCGCGCGATCAGCCTGCCCAGGTGCTCGCGGCGCCAGCTCTCGGCGCGCAGCAGTTCCAGGCTCTTCAGCGTGGCGCAGGCCAGCGCCGGCGGCTGGCTGGTGGTGTAGATGTACGGGCGGGCGAACTGGATCAGCGTCTCCACCAGTTCCTCGCTGCCGGCGACGAAGGCGCCGGCGGTGCCGAAGGCCTTGCCCAGGGTGCCGACCAGCACCGGCACGTCGTCCAGGCCCAGGCCGAAGTGCTCAACGATGCCGCCGCCGTTGGCGCCCAGCGGACCGAAGCCGTGGGCGTCGTCGACCATCACCCAGGCGCCGTGGCGCTTGGCCTCGGCGCACAGCGCAGGCAGCTCGGCGAGGTCGCCGTCCATGCTGAACACGCCGTCGGTGACCACCAGGGTGTTGCCCTCGGCCTTGCCCAGGCGCTGCGCCAGGCTGGCCGCGTCATTGTGCAGGTAGCGCGAGAAGCGCGCGCCGCTGAGCAGCCCGGCGTCCAGCAGCGAGGCATGGTTGAGGCGGTCTTCCAGCACGGTGTCGCCCTTGCCCAGCAGCGCGGTCACCGCGCCCAGGTTGGCCATGTAGCCGGTGGAGAACAGCAGCGCGCGCGGCCGCCCGGTGAATTCGGCCAGCGCCAGCTCCAGCTCGTGGTGCGGCCCGCAATGGCCGTTGACCAGGTGCGAGGCGCCACCGCCCACGCCCCAGCGCTCGGCGCCGGTACGCAAGGCGGCTATCACCTCGGGATGGTTGGCCAGGCCCAGGTAGTCATTGGAACAGAAGGCCAGCATCGGCCGGCCGTCCACCCGCACCAGCGGGCCCTGCGGCGACTCCAGCAACGGCCGCTGGCGGTAGAGATCGTCCGCCTGGCGCTGGGCGAGGCGGGGGGAGAGATCGAAGGACATGGCAGGAAGCTCGAAGCGAGAAGCTGAAAGCTAGAAGCCCGGACCGGCTACTTCAAGCTTCCGGCTTCAAGCTTCCAGCTTGCCGTCGTCAGACGGCCGAATAGAACAACTGCGAATCGCGCTGCTCGACCAGGGCCTGCTCGATGGCGGCCTGGTGCACCTCGTCGGCGTGCTCCTCGCGCTCCTCGGGCTTGATGCCCAGGCGGGCGAACAGTTGCATGTCCTTGTCGGCCTGCGGGTTGCGGGTGGTCAGCAGCTTCTCGCCGTAGAAGATCGAGTTGGCGCCGGCCATGAAGGCCAGGGCCTGCATCTGCTCGTTCATCTGCTCGCGACCGGCGGACAGGCGCACGTGGGACTTCGGCATCATGATCCGGGCCACGGCCAGGGTGCGGATGAAGTCGAAGGGATCGACGTCCTTCTCTTCGGCCAGCGGGGTGCCCTTGACCTTGACCAGCATGTTGATCGGCACCGACTCCGGGTGTTCCGGCAGGTTGGCCAGCTGGATCAGCAGGCCGGCGCGGTCGGCCACCGACTCGCCCATGCCGAGGATGCCGCCGGAGCAGATCTTCATCCCCGCCTCGCGCACGTAGGCCAGTGTCTGCAGGCGCTCGCTATAGGTGCGGGTGGTGATGATGTTGCCGTAGAACTCCGGCGAGGTGTCGAGGTTGTGGTTGTAGTAGTCCAGCCCGGCCTCGGCCAGGGCCTGGGTCTGCTCCTGGGTCAGCTTGCCGAGGGTCATGCAGGTTTCCAGGCCGAGCTTCTTCACGCCCTTCACCATTTCCAGCACGTAGGGCATGTCCTTGGCCGAGGGGTGCTTCCAGGCGGCGCCCATGCAGAAGCGCGTGGAGCCGATGGCCTTGGCCTCGGCGGCCGCTTCCAGCACCTTCTGCACTTCCATCAGCTTCTGCTTGTCCAGGCCGGTGTTGTAGTGGCCGGACTGCGGGCAGTACTTGCAGTCTTCCGGGCAGGCGCCGGTCTTGATCGACAGCAGGGTCGAGACCTGCACGCGGTTCGGGTCGAAGTGCGCGCGGTGCACCGTCTGCGCCTGGAACAGGAGGTCGTTGAAGGGCTGCTCGAAGAGCGCCGTCACTTCGGCGAGGGTCCAGTCGTGGCGGGTGGCGATGGATGCGGTTGCACTCATGGGGAGTTCCTTCGGACGCGGGCTGACGCCTCGTTGTTCTCGGCCGCCACGGCAGGGCGCGGCGGTTCAGGCTTTGGAGGCATGATATGTAAGCCTTGGTCGCTGTCAACCAAGCCGAAGTCACAAGTCGACAAGTGACTATTATTTGAACAATCATTCATGCGCCGTGAACCTGGGGGCAGAACGCCACTCCAACAGCACAGGTACTCGAAGGAATCCCGCGAGCTCATGGAAACAGAAGGCACTTTCGACTGGCTCGGCCAGACCCTCGGCAAGGCGATACGCTTCGTCGTCGACCTCCTTTCCGGCCTGCTGGGCGCCATCTGGGCGGCCATGGACCAGTTCCTCCACGGCCTGGCCCGGGCCATCGGAATGGACGTGTCGATCTTCAGCTTCGTCCTACTCTTCCTCGGCCTGTTGCTGCTCTACAGTGGCATCCGCGCCTTCGTCCGGCGCTCCTTCTTCGGCGGCATCCTGCTCACCGTGCTCGGCCTGATCGTGATGAGCTGGCTGATCCACTGAGCGTCCGCCGGGGCCTCACCCGGAGGACGCCACCCTGCTCACCTTCGCCCGCCTGCGCGAGCTTCTCGTCCTGCGGCCGGACTGCCTGTTCTGCGGCGGCCCGGCCGACACCGGCCTGGCGCTGTGCGCCGGCTGCGACGCCGACCTGCCCTGGTTGGGCAGCCACTGCAACACCTGCGCCCTGCCGCTGCCGGAACACGGCCTGACCTGCGGCGAATGCCTGCGCCGGCCGCCGCCCTTCGAGCAGGTGCTGGCGCCCTGGCGCTACGCCTTCCCGCTGGACGGCGCCATCACCCGCTTCAAGCACCAGGCCGACCGGCCCCTGGGCCGGCTGCTCGGCCAGTTGCTGGGGCGCCACCTGCGCCACGCCTTCGCCGAGGGGTTGCCGCTGCCCGACCTGCTCCTGCCGGTGCCCCTGGCCCCGCGCCGGCAGCGTCAGCGCGGCTTCAACCAGGCCGAGCTGCTGGCCCGGCGCCTGGCCGCGGACCTCGGCCTGCCCTGGCGCCAGCCGCTGCGCCGGGTGCGCGACACCCCGGCGCAACAGGGCCTGGACAAGGCCGAGCGAAAGCGCAACCTGCGCCAGGCCTTCGCCCTGGACGAGGGCGCGGCCCTGCGCGGCCTGCACCTGGCGCTGGTGGACGACGTACTGACCACCGGCGCCACCGCCGCGGCCCTGGCGCAGCTGCTGCAGCGTGCCGGCGCCGCGCGGGTGGACGTCTATTGCCTGGCCCGCACGCCGAAGCCGGGCTGAGCACGGCGCCGGCAGCCGACGGATTCCACTTGCCTTTTGCCGGCGCAGCTACCAGCCTCGCCCTATCGCGAACACAACAACGAAAACGATGACCAGCCTCAGCCTTCTCACCCAGCACGTCACCCGCCGCCCGCAACGCATCGCCCTGCTCGCGCAGATCGCCGCGCTGGGCTCCATCACCCAGGCCGCCAAGGCCGCCGGCATGAGCTACAAGACCGCCTGGGATGCGGTGGACGAGCTGAACAACCTCGCCGAGCGCCCGCTGGTGGAACGCAGCGTCGGCGGCAAGGGCGGCGGCGGCGCGCGCCTGACGCCGGCCGGCGAACGCCTGCTGGCGCTGTACCAGCGCCTGGAGGAACTGCGCGAGCGCATGCTCGAAAGCATCGAGGAAGACGGCGAGGACCTGGAGCTGATCGGCCGCCTGATGCTGCGCACCAGCGCGCGCAACCAATTGCACGGGCGCGTCTGCAGCATCGAGCCGGCGGGCCTGAACGACCTGATCGGCGTCGACCTGCCCGGCGGCGCGCGCATCCAGGCGCGTATCACCCGCGAAAGCACCGAGAAGCTGGAGCTGCGCGAGGGCCTGCCGGTGATCGCGCTGATGAAGGCCGGCTGGCTCTACGTCGACCTGCCGCAGATCGAATGCCCGGCCGGGCTCAATGCCCTGGAAGGACGGGTCGAGGACATCCGCGAGGCCGGCGACGGCCCCAGCGAAGTGCGCATCCAGTTGCCCGGCGGGCAGATGCTCTGCGCCCTGGTGGACCAGGAACGCATCGACATCCTGCGCCTGGCCGCCGGCAGCCGGGTGCGCACGCAATTCTCCCCGGCCCAGGTGATCCTCGGCACGCCGGTCTGAGCGAAGCCTGCCTTGAGTCAAGGGCCGGCGCCGGCCCTGGGGTTCCAATAGGCCATCCCACTGCCGGAGCCCCCGCCCATGCGCCGCTTCCTGATCCCCCTGCTGCTGACATGCAGCGCCCTGCTGCCGTCGCTCGGCCAGGCCACCCCCGACGTGCTGCGCGTGGCCAGCGGTCACCAGCCGATGGCGGCCCTGGAGGCGCTGGCCGACCAGTACCAGTTGCAGACCGGCAACAAGGTCCTGCTGATCGAGGGCGACAGCGCCGAGCTGGCCCGCGACATCGGCCAGGGCATGGCCTTCGACCTGTTCTTCGCCGACGACGGCGCGCACAGCGTGCAGGCGCTGCACATCCGGGGCCGCGGCGAAGCGCCGCTGCCCTACGCCTGCGCCCCGCAGCCGCAGTACTACCTGGTGCTGGTGGAAGGCCCGCGGCGCGAGCTGGCGGAGCGTTTCTTCAACTACCTGAAAGCGAATCCAGAGGCGCTGGCAAAGGCCGGCTTCCACCTCAGCGCCTGCGGCAACTGACGCCGGCCCCGCAGGAGACTCCCAACGTAGGATGGCGTTGAGCGAAGCGATACCCATCGCCATGACCGCATGGGTTTCGCTTCGCTCAACCCATCCTACGAAGAGCCTCCCCAGGCGTAATGGCGCAGGGGCCAGCAATCCCGTGGCGGTGTGCGTAGACTAGGGGCCTGTTCACTGCCCTGGATCGCAGCCATGTCCCATCCCTTCTCCGCCCTTACGCCCGACCTGGTCCTCGACGCGGTGGAAAGCCTGGGCTACCTCAGCGACGCCCGGGTGCTGGCGCTCAACAGCTACGAGAACCGCGTCTACCAGGTGGGCATCGAGGACAGCGAGCCGCTGGTGGCCAAGTTCTACCGCCCCGGGCGCTGGAGCGACGCGGCCATCCGCGAGGAACATGCCTTCTCCGCCGAGCTGGCCGAATGCGAGGTGCCGGTGGTGGCGCCGCTGGTACGCGACGGCGAAAGCCTGTTCGAGTTCGCCGGCTTCCGCTTCGCCCTGTTCCCGCGCCGCGGCGGCCGCGCGCCGGAACCGGGCAACCTGGATCAGTTGTACCGCCTCGGCCAGTTGCTCGGCCGCCTGCACGCGGTGGGCGCCGTCCGCCCCTTCCAGCACCGCGAGCAGCTGACTGTGGATAACTTCGGCCATGAGTCCCTGGCCACTCTGCTGGAAGGCAACTTCGTGCCCAAGAGCCTGCTGCCGGCCTACGAATCGGTGGCCCGCGACCTGCTCAAGCGCCTGGACGCCCTGTTCGCCGACAACCGCTACACCTCCATCCGCCTGCACGGCGACCTGCACCCGGGCAACCTGCTGTGCCGCGACGAGGTCTACCACATGGTCGACCTCGACGACTGCCGCATGGGCCCGGCGGTGCAGGACCTGTGGATGATGCTGGCCGGCGAGCGCCAGGAGCGCCTGTTGCAGCTCTCCGAGCTTATCGACGGCTACCAGGAGTTCCACGACTTCGACCCGCGCGAACTGCCGCTGATCGAGGGCCTGCGCGCCCTGCGCCTGATGCACTACAGCGCCTGGCTGGCGCGGCGTTGGGACGACCCGGCGTTCCCGCCGAGCTTCCCCTGGTTCGGCAGCGAGCGCTACTGGGGCGAGCAGGTGCTGGTGCTGCGCGAGCAGCTGGCGGCGCTGGACGAGGAGCCGCTGCGGTTGTTCTGAGCCATCCCATCGAGCCCATGCAGGAGCGCGCCCTGCGCGCGATTTCGCGGGCAGGGCCCGCTCCTACAGGTGCGGGGGAAACGCCGTGCCTCACGGAACGCATAGGGGCACGGAATCGAGCGAGCAGGCCTACGGCCCCTCACCCTAACCCTCTCCCGGAGGGAGAGGGGACCGTTCGGAGTACATGGGTGTTTCGGCGTTAGCCGGCTAGCACAGGGATCGCCGGCTGAAACCAGGCCTCCTCTCAGCACGGACTAGCTCCCTCTCCCTCCGGGAGAGGGCTGGGGTGAGGGGAAAGCCCGAGCGCCGATGCCATTCCCCTGTAGGAGCGCGCCCTGCGCGCGAAATCGCGGGCAGGGCCCGCTTACGTTGTTTTCTAGGTTCCCGCGGTTTGGCCGCGGCGTAACGTCCGCCGTTACGCCCGGCAGAAACTGAACGCACAGACAACATCGGCCGCGCCCCCTAGAATGGCGCGGCCACTCTTTTCTTCTGCCGCAAGGACGTCCGATGGCCACCGCCAATCCCCGCCGGGGCTATGCCCTGGGCCTGACCGCCTATGTCATCTGGGGACTCTTCCCGGTCTACTTCAAACTGCTGGAAAGCATTCCCGCCCTGGAAATCATCACCCACCGGGCCATCTGGTCGGCGCTGTTCGGCGCCGCCCTGCTGCTGGTGTGGAAGCACCCCGGCTGGTGGCGCGAGCTGCTGGACAACCCGCGGCGCCTGGCCGTGCTCGGCGCCAGCGGGGTGCTGATCGCCAGCAACTGGCTGGTCTACGTCTGGGCGGTGAACAACGGGCACATGCTCGAAGCCAGCCTGGGCTACTACATCAACCCGCTGATCAACGTGCTGCTCGGCCTGGTGGTGCTGCGCGAGCGCCTGCGCCCGCTGCAATGGGTGGCCGTGGGCCTGGCGGCGCTGGGCGTGGCCCAGCAGGTCTGGCAGCTGGGCAGCCTGCCCTGGGTGTCGCTGGTGCTGGCGCTGACCTTCGGCTTCTACGGGCTGATCCGCAAGCAGGCGCCGGTGGACGCCCTGCCCGGCCTGGTGGTGGAAACCTGGATGCTGCTGCCGCTGGCCCTGGGCTGGCTGCTGCTGTTCGCCGACGGCCCCAGCGCCCACCTGGCCTTCTGGACCACCCCGCAGGCGCTCTGGCTGGCCGCCGCCGGCCCCATCACCCTGGTGCCGCTGGTGTGCTTCAACGCCGCGGCGCGCCACCTGCCCTACGCGACCCTGGGCTTCCTGCAGTACATCGCGCCGACCCTGGTGCTGCTGCAGGCCGTCCTGCTGTTCGGCGAACACCTGGACTCCACCCGCCTGGTGGCCTTCGGCTGCATCTGGCTGGCGCTGGTGGTGTACAGCGTGGACATCTGGTACCGCCTGCGGCGCGCCTGATCATTTCCTGAGCGACAAGCTGCAGGCCCCGCCTGGCGGGGCCTGCAGCAAGGCATCCGGAACTTTTCCACAGCTTCATCCAGCGCTGCCGGGGATAACCCCACAGCGCCGCCGCACGACCGGAGCACCCGAACGGCGGCGAGAATGGCTGCTCAGAACTCGTACAAACGCCTGCAAGGCTCGAAGATAAAGGCCCCTGGCAATCTACCCAGGGGTTTTCCACAGGGCTTTCCCGGGTTTCTGTGCAGGGCTGCGACGGCCCTGGCGCATTTTTGATCACTTCCCGAAAACCCAGCACCCACGCCACCTGTAGCCAGGCATACAGCAGTTGCCCACAGCGCGACCCACGGTTTTTGTGCAAAGACGTGGATAAACCGCCGCCCATGCAACCCGTCCCATGCGCGGATCATTTTCTGATCGATCCGCCGAAGGCCACGTATGACACAGCCTGTAGCCATCCATCCACAGCCCGCCAACAGGACAACCCACGGCAACTGTGGGCAACGCCGGGCAGGCTGTTCACAGCCGAGCGTTGCGCTACAAAGCACTGCCTGGCGGGCCTCGCGGCGCTTCACGCACACTTCCTCAACAGACTTATGCACAGGCCGGAGGCCTTTCACCTGTGCATCAGTCCTCCTTGTGGAAATTCAGATCCACCATGAGGTCGTCGGCCAGGGCCTCCAGGTGCTGCTGCAGCTGTTCCAGCGGCAACGTCAGCGGCACCGCCAGCACCGCGTCGGCGTGGAACAGCGGTTCGCCGCTCATGGGCGCCGGCAGCACCTCGGTGGTCAGCCGCTCCAGGTTGACGCCGTGTTCGGCCAGCAGGCGGGTGATGTCGCGGACGATGCCCGGGCGGTCGTTGCCCACCAGGTCGAGGTGGATCGGCTTCCAGTTGCAGGAGGGCTCGATGCCGCTGTCGGCCAGCAGCACGCGGATGCCGTGGTCGCCCAGTTCCTGCAGACCTTCCACCAGTTCGTCGTAGCCTTCGGCCGGCACCGCCACCCGCAGGATCCCGGCGAACTGCCCGGCCATGCGCGACATGCGGCTTTCCAGCCAGTTGCCACCGTGGCCGGCGATGCATTGGGCGATGCGTTCCACCAGCCCCGGCTGATCCTGGGCGATGATGGTGAGCACGAGATGATTCATGGCAGCCTCCTGCGTCGATGCGTCAGCCCCGGGCCTGGCCCAGGTCCAGCCAGTAGGTGTAGAAACGTTCGTCACGCTGGTAGCCCAGGCGCTCGTACAGGCCCTGGGCGTTGCGGTTGTCCTTCGCCGTTTCCAGCTGCAGGCCGCAGGCGCCGCTGGCCTCGGCGTGGGCGCGGGCGGCGTTCATCAGCGCCTCGCCATAGCCGTCGCGGCGCGCCGCGGGGATCACGTAGAGGTCGCTGAGCAGCCATGCCGGGCGTAGTGCCAGGGAGGCGAAGAAGGGGTACAACTGGACGAAACCCAGGCCCACGCCGTCGATGCTGCGCGCCAGGTAGACCACCGACTCGTGGCGCTCCAGGCGCTGGCCGAGAAAGTCGCGGATGTCCGCCGGGGGCGCCGGCACTTCGTAGAAGTCCAGGTAGCCGGCGAACAGCGGTACCAGGTCGTCGAGGTCGGCAAGGGTGGCGCGGGCGATGGGCATGGTGATCCTCCGAGGGTGAAGCCTGAGTATAGGCCGCGGCACGGAGCCAGCTGCGACGGGGCGTCGCAGGTTCCTCGCCGAATAAATCGTGTACTGTTTTCAGATTTATCTGGAACAATCCACCAGTTTTTTGCGAACATTATTGCTGCTACGTGACTGAGATGCGTTCTTTGGTCTAACCGCGACGCAAGCCCACTGATTTTTCCCACGGCATCATGTAGTATTCCGCGGCTCGGACTACAAGGCGTCTTGCCTGGGTTCCGAGCTGGTCCTGAGCAGAGTGAGGCAAGCAATGACTGAACGCGTTCAAGTCGGTGGCCTGCAGGTCGCCAAAGTCCTGTTCGACTTCGTCAACGACGAAGCCATCCCCGGTACCGGCGTAGACGCCGGCAAGTTCTGGGCAGGCGTGGAGGCCGTGGTCAACGACCTGGCCCCGAAGAACAAGGCCCTGCTCGCCAAGCGCGACGAGCTGCAGGCCAAGATCGATGGCTGGCACCAGGCCCGCGCCGGCCAGGCCCATGACGCCGCGGCCTACAAGGCCTTCCTGCAGGAGATCGGCTACCTGCTGCCCGAAGCCGAAGACTTCCAGGCCAGCACCCAGAACGTCGACGAAGAAATCGCCCACATGGCCGGCCCGCAGCTGGTGGTGCCGGTGATGAACGCGCGCTTCGCCCTGAACGCCTCCAACGCCCGCTGGGGCTCGCTGTACGACGCGCTGTACGGCACCGACGCCATCAGCGAAGAGAACGGCGCCGAGAAGGGCAAGGGCTACAACAAGGTCCGCGGCGACAAGGTCATCGCCTTCGCCCGCGCCTTCCTCGACGAAGCCGCGCCGCTGGAATCCGGCAGCCACGTCGACGCCACCGCCTACAGCGTGAACAACGGCGCGCTGGTCGTCGCCCTGAAGAACGGCAGCCAGAGCGGCCTGAAGAACGCCGCCCAGTTCATCGCCTTCCAGGGCGAGGCGGCCAAGCCGCAAGCCGTGCTGCTCAAGCACAACGGCCTGCACTTCGAGATCCAGATCGACCCCGCCAGCCCCATCGGCCAGACCGACGCCGCCGGCGTGAAGGACGTGCTGATGGAGGCCGCGCTGACCACCATCATGGACTGCGAGGACTCGGTCGCCGCGGTCGACGCCGACGACAAGGTGGTCATCTACCGCAACTGGCTGGGCCTGATGAAGGGCGACCTCGCCGAGGAAGTCAGCAAGGGCGGCACCACCTTCACCCGCACCATGAACCCGGACCGCGTCTACACCAAGGCCGACGGCTCCGAGCTGACCCTGCACGGCCGCTCCCTGCTGTTCGTGCGCAACGTCGGCCACCTGATGACCAACGACGCCATTCTCGACAAGAACGGCAACGAGGTGCCCGAGGGCATCCAGGACGGCCTGTTCACCAGCCTGATCGCGGTGCACAACCTCAACGGCAACACCACCCGCAAGAACACCCGCACCGGCAGCGTGTACATCGTCAAGCCGAAGATGCACGGTCCGGAAGAAGTCGCCTTCACCAACGAGCTGTTCGGCCGCGTCGAAGACGTGCTGGGCCTGCCGCGCAACACCCTGAAGGTCGGCATCATGGACGAGGAACGCCGCACCACCATCAACCTCAAGGCCTGCATCAAGGAAGCCCGCGAGCGCGTGGTGTTCATCAACACCGGCTTCCTCGACCGCACCGGCGACGAAATCCACACCTCCATGGAAGCCGGCGCCGTGGTGCGCAAGGGCGCCATGAAGACCGAGAAGTGGATCGGCGCCTACGAGAACAACAACGTCGACGTCGGCCTGGCCACCGGCCTGCAGGGCAAGGCGCAGATCGGCAAGGGCATGTGGGCCATGCCCGACCTGATGGCCGCCATGCTCGAGCAGAAGATCGCCCATCCGCTGGCCGGCGCCAACACCGCCTGGGTGCCCTCGCCCACCGCGGCCACCCTGCACGCCCTGCACTACCACAAGGTCGACGTGTTCGCCCGCCAGGCCGAACTGGCCAAGCGCGCGCCGGCCTCGGTCGACGACATCCTGAGCATTCCGCTGGCGCCCAACACCAACTGGAGCGCGGAAGAGATCAAGAACGAGATCGACAACAACGCCCAGGGCATCCTCGGCTACGTGGTGCGCTGGATCGACCAGGGCGTCGGCTGCTCCAAGGTGCCGGACATCAACGACGTCGGCCTGATGGAAGACCGCGCCACCCTGCGCATCTCCAGCCAGCTGCTGGCCAACTGGCTGCGCCACGGCGTGATCACCGAGGAGCAGGTGGTCGAGAGCCTCAAGCGCATGGCCGCGGTGGTCGACCGGCAGAACGCCAACGACCCGCTGTACCGCCCGATGGCGCCGAACTTCGACGACAACGTGGCCTTCCAGGCTGCGCTGGAACTGGTGGTCGAAGGCACCAAACAGCCCAACGGCTACACCGAGCCGGTGCTGCACCGCCGTCGTCGCGAATTCAAGGCGAAAAACGGCCTCTGATTCGCGCCTGCGTAAGCTGAAAAACCGCCCTTCGGGGCGGTTTTTTCATTTCCGGCCCGCCTTTTTCCCGAAAACCGACAGGCGCCGATTGCGCAGGCTGGTTGCACTTTGCGATCATTTGCGAATAGTTATCGTTTTGTCGTTCATTCCGAATCGGGGTGGGGGAGCAAAGGTGTCGGCAGTCCAGACTGGCAATGGCGAATTCGTAGGCGCGCTCTACCGCGACCACCGCGACTGGCTGCTCGCCTGGCTCAATCGCAGCGTCGGCTGCCCGCAGCGCGCCGAGGACCTCGGCCAGGACACCTTCGTGCGCATCCTCGACCGCCGCGAGCTGCCCAGCCTGCGCGAGCCGCGGGCCTTCCTGGTGACCGTGGCCAAGGGCCTGCTGGTCGACCACTGGCGCCGCCAGGCGCTGGAGCAGGCCTACCTCGACGAGCTGTTGCAACTGCCCGAGGCCGAGCAGCCCTCGGTGGAAACCCAGTTCCTCATCCTCGCCGACCTGCGCGAGATCGACCGCCTGCTGGGCAAGCTGTCCAGCCGCGCGCGCAGCGCCTTCCTGCTCAACCGCCTGGACGGCCTGGGCCACGCCGAGATCGCCGAGCGCCTGGGCGTGTCGGTGCCGCGGGTACGCCAGTACATCGCCCAGGGCCTGCGCCAGTGCTACATCGCCCTGTACGGCGAGCCGACATGAAGGGCCCGGTCTCGGTCCGCATCCTCGACGAGGCCATCGCCTGGCAGTTGCGCCTGGGTTCGGGCGAGGCCCATGCCGAGGACGAAGCCGCCTTCGCCCACTGGCACGCCGCCCACAGCGAACACGCCCGCGCCTGGCGCCAGCTGGGCATGCTCGACCGCAACCTGAGCGCGGCCGCCGGCCCCGCGGCGCGCAGCGCCTTGCTGCGCGCGCCGGGCGAATCGCGGCGCAAGCTGCGCCGGCTGGCCGGCACCGGCCTGTCGCTGCTGCTGGCCGGGGTGCTGGCGCTGGGCGTGGGCAACCGCTACCTGCCGCTGCGCTACGCCCTGGCCGACGTGGTCACCGGCACCGGCGAGCTGCGCGAACTTCGCCTGCCCGACGACACCCTGGTGCAACTGGACAGCCGCACCGCCCTGGACATCCGTTTCGACGCCAGCGAGCGGCGCATCGTCCTGCTCAGCGGCGAAATCATGGTGCAGACCGCCCACGGCGACAGCCGCCCGTTCATCGTCGAAACCCGCGACGGCCGCCTGCGCGCCCTGGGCACCCGCTTCCTGGTGGAACGCCAGGCCGACGGCACCCTGCTCAGCGTGCTGCAGTCGGCGGTGGCGGCCAGGCCCGAGCGGGGCCGCGACGAAACCGTCGTCCCCCAGGGCCGCCACGTGCTGCTGCGCGCCGACGGCCTGGGCCCGCTGGAGGCCAACAGCGCCACCGCCGACGCCTGGACCCACGGCATGCTGGTGGCCGACAACATGCGGCTGGCCGACCTGCTGGAGAAACTCGGCCAGTACCGCAGCAGCTACCTGGGCCTGGACCCGGCGCTGGCCGACCTGCGCATCAGCGGCAGCTTCTCCCTGCGCGACACCGACCTGGCCCTGGATTCGCTGCCGCCGAGCCTGCCGGTGCGCATCGAGCGGCACGGCGGTTGGTGGACGAAGGTGGTGCCGCGGGGCTGAGCCCCTTACCGGCCACTCGAAACGCTCTTCGTAGGATGGTTTGAGCCTTGGCGAAACCCATGCGGCCATGGCGATGGGTATCGCTTCGCTCCACCCATCCTACGTTCGTGTTTCTCCTGCCATGCCGCTACAAGGCATGGCGCCGGCCTGGTAGCCGGATCGCGGATGGAATCCGCCCCTACGCGCGGCCGGGCGGTCCGGAAACAGGCCCCGCGAAATTTTTTTCCGCACAGCCCTATCACTTTTCGATTCTCGACCGGCAATCAGGCGAACGAGACATATTCACACCCAGGAGTGAATCCCCGATGCCGTCCCCCACCATGGCCTTCCGCCCGCACCTGCTGGCCGCCGCCATCCTTCTCGCCAGCCCGCTGGCTTGCGTCGCAGCCGATGCCATGCGCGACTACCAGTTGCCCGCCGCCCCGCTGGCCAGCACCCTCAACCGCATCGCCGCGCAAGCCGGCATCAGCCTGAGCATCGACCCGGCCCTGGCCAACGGCCGCAGCGCCCATGCCGTGCAGGGCCGCTTCGACGGCCTCGGCGCGCTGCGCCAGGCGCTGGAAGGCACCGGCCTGGAGCTGGTGGAGAACGCATCCGGCAGCTACAGCGTGCGCCCGCTGCCCAAGGACACCCTGGCCATGGGCGCTACCACCGTGAGCGCTTCCCAGGAAGACCCCGAAGGGCCGACCGTCGGCTACGTCGCCACTCGCACCCGCGCCGGCACCAAGACCGACAGCTCGATCCTCGAAACGCCCAAGTCAATTTCCGTGGCCACCCGCGAGCAGATGCAGGACCGCAACGTACAGAACCTCGACGATGCGGTGCGCTACATGCCCGGCGTGATCGCCAGCAGCTACGGCAGCGACACCCGCGCCGAATGGCTGAAGGTGCGCGGCTTCGAGCCCACCCAGTTCCTCGACGGCCTGCCGCTGCCCAAGGGCTCCTACACCATGCCCAAGCTGGAAACCTGGGACCTGGAGCGCGTCGCCCTGCTGCGCGGCCCGGCCTCCTCGCTGTACGGCCAGACCCCGCCCGGCGGCCTGCTGGACATGGTCAGCCGCCGCCCGCAGGAAGAAAGCAGCCATGAAGTGCAGCTGCAGGTCGGCAGCTACGAGCACAAGCAGATTTCCTTCGACAGCACCGGCAAGATCGACGACCAGGGCAAGATGCTCTACCGCGTCAGCGGCGTGGTGCGCGACAGCAACACCCAGGTCGAGCACGTCGACAGCAAGCGCTACAACATCGCGCCCAGCGTGACCTGGAACTTCGACGAAGACACCCGCCTGACCTTCCTCTCGCAGTTCAACCGCGACGATACCGGCATCACCAGCCAGTTCCTGCCGCTGCAGGGCACCAAGCTGTCGACCCCGGCCGGCAAGGTGAAGTACCACGAGAACCTGGGCGACCCGGACTGGGAGTTCTACGACAAAACGTACTACGCCCTGGGTTACGCCTTCGAGCACCGCTTCAACGACGTCTGGCAGTTCCGCCAGAACCTGCGTTACACCAAGAGCGACCTATCGTTCCAGGGCATCACCGCCGGCGGCTGGGCCACCGCGGTGAGCGACGACGGCACCGTGGCGCGCGGCGCCAACGTGGTCAACGAAGACATCAGCCAGTTCGCCATCGACAACAACTTCCAGGCCGACTTCGCCACCGGCCCGGTCAAGCACACCCTGCTGCTGGGTCTCGACCACCAGCGCGCCAACACCAACTACCAGTGGCTGTACGGCAGCGCGCCGAGCAGCAACATCAAGCAGCCGATCTACGGCCAGGATTTCAGCAACGTCAGCTACACCGCGTACAACGACTACAACCAGAAGATGCGCGACACCGGCCTCTACGCCCAGGACCAGATGTCCCTGGACAACTGGCGCCTGACCCTCGGCGGCCGCCATGACTGGGCCCACACCGGCTCGAAGTTCTACAACGCCGGCGGCGCCACCGACACCCGCCGCGACAGCCAGTTCAGCGGCAACGCGGCGCTCAGCTACGTGTTCGACAACGGCCTGGCGCCCTACATCTCCTACGCCGAGTCGTTCCAGACCGAGGCCGGCGGCAACAACGGCATGGCCTTCGAACCGAGCACCGGCAAGCAGTACGAACTGGGCATCAAGTACCAGCCGCCCGGCCGCGACCTGCTGCTCAGCGCCGCCGTCTACGACCTGAAGCGGCAGAACATCGTGCTCTCCGACTCCCTGGGCCGCAGCAACCCGGTGGGCGAGGCGCAGGTGCGCGGCCTCGAACTGGAAGCCGTCGGCAACGTCACCGACAACCTCAAGGTGACCGCCGCCTACACCTACTCCAACAGCAAGATGACCAAGGTCGCCGACCCGCTGGACAAGAACCGTCCGCTGCCGCTGACGCCGGAGAACCAGGCCTCGCTGTGGGCCGACTACACCTGGCACGAAGGCCTGCTCGACGGCTTCGGCATCGGCTTCGGCACCCGCTACGTGGGCGAGACCGACAACATCGCCATCGGCAGCATGGCCTACGTGCGCGACAAGTCGGACGGCCATACCGGTTCCTACACCCTGTACGACGCCGCGGTGCGCTACGACCTCGGCCGCGTGGACAACAGCCTGAAAGGGCTGAGCGTGGCGGTGAACGCGAACAACGTCTTCGACAAGGAATACATCTCCACCTGCGACGGCTTCTACTGCTACTACGGCGACCGTCGCAACGTGGTCGCCAGCCTCGACTACAAGTTCTGACCTCCGGCCGCCACGGCGGCCACCCCACACGGCGCGTTCCCCGCGCGCCGTTCGCCTCCCGGCGCGTGGCGCGCTACAGTGCGCCTTCCAACGGCCACGCCCGGGAGCCTCCCCAATGCCGCAAAGCCCGCGATTCCTGCCCGCCCTGCTCGGCCTTCTGCTGAGCTGCGCCGCCCACGCCGCCGACCCGCAGTACTACCCCCTGACCAAGGGCGCCGCGCCCCAGGCCGTGGCCATGCTCGACGATGGCCGGCTGTGGTACGTCGCCGAGGGCAACGGCTCGCTGGGCCGCTTCGACCCGCAAAGCGGGCAGGACGAGCAGGTCAGCCTGGGCAAGGGCTCGGTGCCGCGCGCCGTGCTGGCCGGCCCGGATGGCGAGGCCTGGATCGCCGACAGCGGCCTCAACGCCCTGGTCCGCGTCGACCCGGACCGCCTCGGCAGCGAAGTCGTGCCGCTGCCCAAGGAGGCCGCCGACGCCGGCCTGGACAGCCTGGTGTTCGATGACGACCACGACATCTGGTTCACCGGCGCGAAGGGCTTCTACGGCCGCATCGACCCCGCCACGCGCAAGCTCGACGTCTGGGCCACACCCGGCGGCAAGGGCGCCCAGGGCCTGGCGGTGACGCCCGACGGCCAGGTCTGGTACGCCTCCGCCGACGACGACAGCATCAACCGCATCGACCCTCTCGGCCAGGCCGTCACCCGCTTCCCGCTGCCCGAACAGGGCGGCCGGCCGCAGCAACTGGGCGCCGACTCCATCGGCCGGCTGTGGGTGAGCGAGGCCGGCAGCGGACGGCTCGGGCGCTTCGACCCCAGCGACGGCAAGTGGAAGAGCTGGCGCCTGCCGGGCGACCATCCGCAGCCCGGCGCGCTCTACGTCGATGCCATGGACCGCGTGTGGCTCAGCGACCTGGGCGGCGACGCCGTGCTGCGCTTCGACCCGCAGAGCGAGAAATTCACCGCCTACCCCAGCGACCAGGCCGAGGCCCGGGTCAGCCAGCTCAGCGGCCGCCCCGGCGAGGTCTGGGGCGCCGACGCCGGCAGCGACCGCCTGCTGGTCATCCGCGAGTAACCAGGAGATTCCATGAGCCCCACCCTCACCCTGTTCCACGCCCCCGCCTCGCCCTTCGTGCGCAAGGTCATGGTGCTGCTGCACGAGACCGGCCAGCTCGACAAGGTGCGCCTGCAGGCCGCCAACCTCAGCCCGGTGAGCCCGGACAACGGTGTCAACGCCTGCAACCCGGCGGGCAAGATCCCCTGCCTGCGCCTGGCCGACGGCCAGGCCCTGTACGACAGCCGGGTGATAGTCGAATACCTCGACCAGCAGCACGCCGGCGCACCGCTGATCCCCCGCGAAGGCCCGCAGCGCTGGCAGCGCCTGACCCTCGCCGCGCTGGCCGACGCCATCATGGACGCCGCCGTGATCAGCCGCTACGAAACCTTCGTGCGCCCCGAGGAGAAGCGCTGGGACGGCTGGCTGCAAGGCCAGCAGCAGAAGATCGAACGCGCCCTGGCGCACTTCGAGGGCGAGGCCTTCGCAGCGCTGAACGAGCGCTTCGACATAGTCGCCATCGGCCTGGCCTGCGCCCTGGGCTACCTCGACTTCCGCCGCCCCGACTGGGCCTGGCGCGAGCAGTACCCGAAGCTCGCGGCCTGGTACGCCGAGGCCGCCAAACGCCCATCGCTGCAGGCCACGCAGCCGGTCTGACGGAGCAGCGCGGCGTCGACGGCGGATAACGCTGGCGCGTTATTCGCCCTACGAAAAGCCTACGGCAGCCCCTCGTAGGATGGCGTTGAGCGAAGCGATACCCATCACCAGACCGCATGGGTTTCGCAAGCTCAACCCATCCTACGAAGAGCGGGTCCAGCCTTGCTCGCGAACCCTTCCCCGCGCACCCGCAGCACCAGCACCGCGATCTGCCGCGCCAAGCGCCGGCCGGCCTGGCGCTCCTCGCGCAACCCGCGCCAGGCGCTCATCGCCGCGCGCCCCAGTAGTACAGCGGCAGCGCCAGCAGCAGGCCGAGCTGGGCGAAGCCCGCGCACAGTTCCAGGAAGGAACGCACGTGGGGGTTGTTCGCCGCGTCCCGGGCGCCGGTGAGGCCATCCCAGAAATCCGCCGGCGGCAGGTGCAGGGCCAGCCAGGCCAGCGGCTTGCCGCTGGCGGCGAGCCAGGCGATCAGCTCGAAGTGGCCGACGAACATCAGCAGCGGCAGGGCCATCACGCTCAGCAGCAGGCCGCCGGCCAGGCACAGGGAGAAACGCGTCAGCAGGTGCATGGCGGCCTCCTTCAGCCTTCGTGGCTCACTTCGTCCAGGGAGAAGCTCGGCTCGTCCGCACGCCGGCCGACGCCGTACCAGTCCAGCCGGCGGGTCAGCGCCATCACCCCGGCGAGCAGCGCGAACAGCAGCAGCGAGCCCATCAGCAGCGCGTAGTCCTCGGCCCGCAGCAGGCCGTAGAGCATGGCGTAGAGCAGCGCCAGTCCGGCGCCGAAGGCACAGCCGCGCACCACGCTGCGCAGCACCGTGCACAGGTAGAAGCCGATCAGCGCCACGCAGGCGCCGGAGGACGCCAGGTAGGCGCGCTCGAAGCCGACGTGCTCGGCCAGCGACAGCAGCAGCAGGTAGAACAGCGCCAGGGCCAGGCCGACCAGGGCGTACTGCACCGGGTGCAAGGCCAGGCCCTTGAGCACCTCGAAGAGGAAGAAGCCGGAGAAGGTCAGGCCGATGAACAGCAGCGCGTACTTCAGCGCGCGGTCGGCCTTGAGGTACTGGTCCACCGGGTCCACCAGGCTGACGCCGAAGCTGCGCGAGTCGAAGGTGTCGCAACCCTTGCCGGCGAAGCAGTTCTGCAGCGCCTCTTCCATGCTGCTGGCGAAGAAGCTGGTGCGCCAGCGCGCGCTGAAGCCGTCGGCGCCGATGCTGCGTTCCACCGGCAGGAACTCGCCGCCGAAGCTGGGGTGCGGCCAGTCGGCCTTGAGGCTGACCTGGCTGTCGCGGCCCACCGGGGTGATGTCCAGCCGCGAGCTGCCCAGCAGGGCCAGCTCGAAGGCGTAGTCGAAGCGCTGTTCGGCGGCGCTGGCCTCCAGCGGCAGCGCCGCGTGCACGCCCTCGCCCAGGCGCTGCGAGCGGCTGCCGGGGGCGAAGTCCAGGGTGCGGCCGTCGAGGCTCAGCTTGAGGGCGTTCTGGATGCCGCGCACGTCGCTGATGCCCACCGCCAGGAACGGCTGCTCGAAGCGGTAGCTGGCCAGTTCGTCACCCACGCCGTAGTGCGCCGGCACCACGAAGCTGCCGCTGACGCGGCTTTCCAGGTGGAACAGGCGCGCCTCGTAGATGCCGCGGTGGCGCAGTTCGGTGGTCATCTGGCCGTCGACCAGGAAGGTTTCCGGCAGGAAGTACAGGCGCCCGCGCTTCTCCCGCTGCACCTGCACGCGGGTGCCGCTGCGCTCGTCGCGCTCCCACTCCAGCACCTGGCGCACGTAGGGCACCACCAGCAGCGGCCCGCGCAGGCGCTGGGCGTAGGCGGAACTGCGGGCGATGTCCTGCAGCACGCCGTCGCGGTAGGCCTGCCGCTCGCCAACCAGGCCGTCGATCATCAGCAGGGGGACCAGCAGCAGGAGCATGAGCACGGCGATGGCGCCGAGCTTGAGGAGCAGGGGTCGGTTCATGGGGACTCTCCGGGGGGATTGGGGTGGTGGAGAGTCTGGGTCGGTACTGTGGGGGCTTCGTGGTGGGGGGATGGGGAATTTGTGGGGATTGTGTGGGGGCTGGCTTGGTGTGGTGGGTGGCGCCTTTCCCTCTCCCTAACCTCGGCTGCGCGCCCCGCCCTGAAGAGAGAGGGGACCGTTCGGCGTGGTTAGGTATTTTGGAGTTAGTCGGCAACACCGACGGTCTCCGGCTGAAACCATTTCTGCTCTCGGCACGGACAACCCCCTTTCCCCTCAGGGAGAGGGCTGGGGATGAGGAGTTTGCGGGGGCTTGCTTCGGTGTGGTGGGTGGGCGCCTTTCCCTCTCCCTAACCCTCTCCCTGAAGGGAGAGGGGACCGTTCGGCGTGGTTGGGTATTTTGGAGTTAGCCGGCAACACCGAAGGTTTCCGGCTGAACCATTCCTCCTCTCGGCACGGACAAGCCCCCTCTCCCTTCAGGGAGAGGGCTGGGGAGAGGGGCTCTCAGGCTCTTCCCTTGTCAGCCCCCCGGCAACTCCAACCAAGCCTCCACCCCACCCTCGACATTCCCCACGCCCAACCTTCCACCATGCAACCCCGCCACCTCGGCAACGAAGTTCAACCCCAGCCCCGTGCTCTTGCGCCCCGTCCCCGGCCGCGGCAAGGAGTAGAACCGCTCCGTCAGCCGCTCCAGCGCATAGCCCGGAATCACCGGCCCCTCGTTGAACACCCCCAGCCGCCAGTGCCCATCCTCGCGCAGCGCACCGAAGCGAATCACCCCACCAGCCGGCGTGAAATCCAGCGCATTGTCCAGCAGGTTGCCCAGCGCCTGGCGCAGCAGGAAACGCTCCCCCGTCACCACCGCCTCCGCCGGCACCGCGTTCTCCACCCGCAAACCTTCCAGCCGCGCCAGGTTGGCCTGCAACAGCTCCGCCACCAGCTCACGCAGCGACACCGGTTCGCTGTCCTCCAGCCCCTGGCGCTGCTCCACCTGGGCCAGGTTCAGCAGGCGTTCCACCAGTTGCTGCAAACGCTGGCTCTCGCCGGCAATGTTGTCGACGAAGCGCCTGCGCTGCTCCGCCGGCATCTCGCCTTCCAACAGTTCGGCGGCGCCGCGGATGGCCGCCAGCGGGCTCTTCAGCTCGTGGGTCAGGGTATGCACGTAGCGCTCGACGTAGGCCTTGCCCTCCAACTGCACGCGCATGCGCTCCACCGCCTCGGCCAGTTGCGCCATTTCACCACCGCGGTAGCGCGGCAGTTCGGCGCGGCGGCCCTCGCTGACCGCCTGGGCGTAGCGGGTAAGCTTGCGCAGGGCGCCGCTCAGCCACCAGGAGAGCAGCCCGCCAACCAGCAGGCCGAGCACGATCAGGCCGCCGCCGAGCCAGGCCAGGCGCCGTTGCGAACGCTCGATGTAGGGCTGCAGGGTGCGGTTGGGCTTGGAAACGGAGACCACGCCGATGATCTTCTCGCCATCCTTGATCGGCGCCGCCACGTACATCACCGAGGAGTCCGGGTCGTCCGCCGATTCGCGGCTGGAGCGCGCGCCGTACTTGCCCTGCAAGGTCAGGTAGACGTCGTTCCAGCGCGAGTAGTCCTGGCCCACCGCCTCGCCCGCCGAGTCCAGCAGGACGATGCCGCGGGCGTCGGTGACGTAGATGCGGTGGTTCACCGCGTTCTTGCGCACGCCCCAGATGTCCGCCTGCGGGCTGCGCGCGCCATAGGCCTTGAGCAGTTCCGGCAACTGGCTGTGGACCAGGGTGCCGTTCTTCAGGTCGTCGCGCAGGATCTCGGCCAGCAGGTTCGCGGTGTCCACCAGGGTTTCCTCGGTGGACTGGCGCACCCCGGGGCGGATCTCCTCCATCACCGTGCTCAGCACGAAGTAGCCGGTCAGCCCGACGAACAGGAAGTACGCCAGGAAGATCCGCACGCCCAGCGGCATCAGGCCTGCTCCGCCGCGTAGCTGTAGCCCAGGCCGCGGTGCGTCTGGATCGGCTCGGCGTCCGCGGCCACCTGGCGCAGCTTGGCGCGCAGGCTCTTGATGTGGCTGTCGATGTTGCGCTCGTAGCCGGCCTGGGCCGCCACGCCCAGGGCCTGCAGCAGCAGCTCGCGGCTGAACACCCGGCCCGGGCGCGCCAGCAGCGCCTGGAGCAGGCGGAATTCGTGGAGGGTGAGGCTCAGCGCCTGGCCGCGGTAGTGGATCAGGCAGCGTTCCTCGTCCACCCGGAAGGGCCCGGCCGGGGCCGCCTCGGTGCTGGCGCGGGGCGGCCCGCGACGCAGGATGGCCTTGACCCGCGCAGCCAGTTCGCGCGGGCTGAAGGGCTTGACCACGTAGTCGTCGGCGCCGATCTCCAGGCCCACCACGCGGTCGATCTCGGCATCGCGGGCGGTGAGGAAGATCACCGGCACCTCGGAGAAGCGGCGCAGCTGGCGGCAGGCCTCGAAGCCGCTGATGTCGGGCAGGCCGACGTCGAGGACGACCAGGTCGAAGGCCTCCTCGCGCAGGCGCTGCAGGGCCTCGCCGGCCAGGCTCAGCCAGGTGGTGGCGAAGCCTTCGGCCTGCAGGGCATAGAGCAGGGTGTCGGCGATGGCGGCTTCGTCTTCGACGATGAGAATGTGCGGCATGGCTTCCGTGCGTGGTCTGGCGGGCCTTCCATCAAGCCGCAAGGCCCGCGCCCCGTCAATCGGCTTCGCGGCTGCCCAAGCAGTTGGGCTTGCCGGCGGCGAAGCGCTCGCTTGCGTCCACCGCCACGTGGAACTTGCGCAAGCCCTTGGCGCCCATCAGGAAGGGGTAGTTGAAGTGGCTGCGGTCGACCAGGTTGACCTCGATCACCTGCTGGTCGCCGCCCAGGCACACCGGCAGCAGGATCACCGGGCGCTCGCTGAGGGCCACCGGGTTCTCCTCCTCGTCGTCTTCCTCGCGGCCGTCGGCGCGGTTCTTGATCTTGGAGATGCGCGCCAGCTTGTGCTCGTACTGCGAGTCGCCGCCGTCCTTGGTGGCCAGGCGGAAGCGCACCCACTGGTCGCCGTCGCGCTGGAACAGCTGGATGTCCTTGGCCGACAGCGACGAGGTGTAGGCGCCGGTGTCCATCTTGGCCTGCAGCGTCTGATCCAGCTCGGGCAGGCCGACCCATTCGTAGCGCCCGTAGAGCTTGGGCTCGGCGGCGAGGGCCAGGCCGGGCAGGACGAGCAGCGAAAGCAGGGCGAGAACGGGTTTCACGGGAATCTCCAGGGCAGTTCGGGATGCATGGCGCATAGGACTACCATGCCGGCCCGGGGTTCGCCAGCGGCCGCTGTCAGGCGTCGAACAGCGAGCCGCGGCGGCGGTCCAGGCCGCTCCACAGCGTTTCCAGGTTGCGGAAGCCCCACTGCGCCGGCGACTCGCGGCCGACGATGCGCTCGCGGCCCTTGAGCTTGGCCAGGTCGAGCACCTGCTGGGGAATCGCCGCGCGCGTGCGGATCGAATAGAACACCTTGAGCACCGGGGTGAGCAACGCCTCGGGATGCTGCTCCAGCACCACCGCCAGGCGCTCGCTCTCCAGGCGCACCAGCGAGCCCACCGGGTAGATGCCCAGGCATTTGACGAAGGCGCGGAACACCTGCTCGTCCAGGTGCGTGCCGCACCACTGGCCCATGCGCCGGATCGACTCGGCGGGGTCCCAGCCGGCCTTGTAGGGGCGGTCGGAGGTGATGGCGTCGTAGATGTCGCAGACCGCGCCCATGCGCGCGAACAGGCTGATCTGCTCGCCGGCCAGGCGGTGCGGGTAGCCGCTGCCGTCGAGCTTCTCGTGGTGGTGCAAGCACACGTCCAGCACCAGGGCGCCGACCTGGCGGCCCTGGAGGAGGATGTCCAGGCCGCGCTGCGGGTGCTCGCGGACCCGGGCGAACTCCTGCTCGTCCAGGCGCCCCGGCTTGTTCAGCAGTTCCATGGGCACGTGCATCTTGCCGATGTCGTGCAGCAGCCCGGCCGCGCCCGCCTCGCGCACCAGCGCCTCGTCCAGGCCGAGCTGGCGCGCCAGGGCGATCATCAGCGCGCACACCGCCACCGAGTGCAGGTAGGTGTATTCGTCGGCGTTCTTCAGCCGCACCAGGCTGATCAGCGCATTGGGATGGCGCTGCACCGAGGCGGCGATTTCCTCCACCAGCTCCTGGGCGTGCTCGCCGTTCACCGCCTTGCCCATGCGCGCGTCCTGGAACATCGCCATGACCGCGCGCTTGGACTGTACGCACAACCGGTGCGCAGTGCGCAGTTCGTCTTCCATGGCGCGCCAGGGCTTCTCCGGCGCCTCCTCGGGCGAGGCCGGCGGCGGTGCGGCGGACTCGCCGGGGGCCAGCGCTGGGCGGGGCGCGAGGCCCTTGGCCGGGTCGATCAGCACTTCGTGCACACCGCTCTCGCGCAGGCGCTTGAGGTCCTCGGGGTCTTCCAGCAAAAAGCGCCGGCGCCAGAACGGGTGCTCCATCCAGGAGCCGCACAGCTCGTGGACGTACATACCGAGGGTCACGTCCTTGACCGGCAGGCGCACATAGAAGGAGTCAGGCATGGCAGGCAATCATCGGAACAGGTTCCCAGAGCATAGTGCGCCGGCGCACGTCGCGGGAGGGGGTGGCTTGGGCTGGCCGCGCCGCCTGCGTATCATGGCCGCGCCAACCGGAACAAGGAATCGCACCGCCATGTGGGCCACGCTGACCGGAATCGTCACCAGCCTCCTGTTGCTGCTCAACACCCTGATCCTGATCGGCCCGATGCTGCTGATCGCCCTGCTCAAGCTGGTGCTGCCGGGCAAGGCGCTGAAGGACGCCTGCTCCAACGGGGTGATGTGGATCGCCGAGACCTGGGCGGAGATCGACAAGGCCATCTTCGCCCTGATGACGCCCACCGTCTGGGACATCCGCGGCGGCGACCAGCTGCGCCGCGACACTTCCTACCTGGTGGTGAGCAACCACCAGTCCTGGGTCGACATCCCGGCCCTGGTCCAGGCCTTCAACCGCAAGACGCCCTACTTCAAGTTCTTCCTGAAGAAGGAGCTGATCTGGGTGCCCTTCCTCGGCCTGGCCTTCTGGGCCCTG
Organism: Pseudomonas sp. AAC; assembly: GCF_000725445.1. NCBI lineage: Bacteria > Pseudomonadati > Pseudomonadota > Gammaproteobacteria > Pseudomonadales > Pseudomonadaceae > Pseudomonas > Pseudomonas sp. AAC. The sequence goes on from NZ_KL647096.1 coordinate 140,879, forward strand.
GACTACCCCTTCATGAAGCGCTACTCCAAGGCCTTCCTGGAGAAGAACCCGCAGCTCAAGGGCAAGGACCTGGAGATCACCCGGGCCGCCTGCGAGAAGTTCAAGGGCATGCCGGTGACGGTGGTGAACTACCTGGAAGGCACCCGCTTCACCCCGGCCAAGCAGGCCCAGCAGCAGTCGCCCTACCAGAACCTGCTCAAGCCCAAGGCCGGCGGCGTGGCCTTCGTGCTGGCCGCCCTGGGCGAGCAGCTGGACGCCATGCTCGACGTCACCGTGGTCTACCCCAAGGGCCCCAAGCCGGGCTTCTGGGACCTGCTCAGCGGCAGGGTGCCGCGGGTGATCGTCGACATCCGCACCCACGGCATCGACCCCGCGCTATGGCAGGGCGACTACGAGAACGACGCGGAATTCCGCCAGTACGTGCAGGCCTGGGTGTCGCGCCTGTGGGAAGAGAAGGACGCGCGCATCGACGCGCTGCGCGCCGAGTTCTGAGCTAGATCGCCTTGCCGGCCACCGTGGTGGCTGGCGTGGAAGGTAGCGGGGCGCTTTCCCAGAGCTTGCCTAGGGTGCCCAGCAACTGGCTGTTCAGGCCCTGCTTGACCAGGTAGTCGAGCATCACGCCGGCGAACCGGTCGACCATGCCTTCGCTCATGCCCAGCACATTGAACACCTGGTCGACGTCCTGCAGGTTCTGGATGCCGCCGAGCAACTGCCCGGCGCCGCCCAGCAGAGCGCCGATGCCGCCGCCGAGGTTGCCCGAGGACAGCTGGTCCAGCCCCGGCAGGCTCTTCTGCAACTGCGTGCCTTGGCTGTCGTCGAGGCGGTTCATGGCCAGGCCGATCAAGGCGCCGGCGCCACCGATGGCCTGTTCGTCGCTGATGTTCAGGCGCTGGCCGAGGGTCTCCACCAGGCCGTTGGCGGCCGTGGCTGCGGCACCGGACTCGGCGCTGGGGATTTCCTCGAAGGTCTCGGCGGCGGCCGGGAAGGCCACCAGCCAGGCGCAGGCGGCGAGGATGGGAAGGGCTCGGGCGATCATCGGAGGCTCCGCGGCAGGCAGGTCCCGCCTCGGCATGGGCGGTCAACGGATTCGACTGATGGCCATGCCCTTCGTTCCGAACGCTCCGTCAGGTTTAACCGTAGGATGGCGTTGAGCGAAGCGATACCCAGCAGGCGCCGGCCTCGCCGTCGGAATCGCGGACAAGGTCCGCTCCTACAATGGAACGCCATGCCTCTCGGTGGACTGTAGGAGCGGGCCCTGCCCGCGATTCGCGCGCAGGGCGCGCTCCTACAGGGATATACCCAGCGTCAGCCGCCCACGCCCCACAGGCTACCCAGGCTGCCCAGCAGGTTGCTGCTCACGCCCTGCTTGCCGAAGTAATCCAGCAGCACGCTGGCGAACTTGCCGGTCATGCCCTGGTCCATGCCCAGGGTGCTGAAGGCGCTGTTCACGTCGCCCATGCTGTCTACGTTGCCCAGCAGGCCCTTGGCGCCGGTGCCGCCGAGGTTGCCCAGGCTGCCGCCGAGGCCGCCCAGGGCGTTGGCGCCGCTGAGCTTGTCCAGGCCCGGCACGGCCTTCACCAACTGGGTGTAGTCGGTGCCGCTGAGTTTGTTCTTGGCCAGGCCGAGCAGCGCGCCGGTGCCGCCGATGGCTTGCTCGTCGCTGACGCCCAGCTGCCCGGTGAGGGCGCCGAGCAGGCCGCTGGTCTGCGGGGTGGAGGCCACCTGGGCCGGGTTGCCGCCCTCGGCCACGCCGGACACCGCCTTGGCGGCGTCCCCCAGGTTGAAGGCGAAGGCGGAACTGGCGGCGAGCAGCGCCGCGGCGGCGCAGGTGACACGGAATCTGACGGTCATCGACATCTCCTGATGCAGTGGCGTCCCGCGCCGAAGGTGTGCGGGACGCAGATTGGACTGGCGGCGGGTGCCATTGTTCCGCCACCTCGGCGCGAACTTGCGGCGCCTGCGCCCGGGTCGCGGCGAATGCCTGCCGATCCCCTCGAAAGCCCCTTCAGGTCCAGCACAGGCGCACCGCCGCGCCAGCGCAACGGCTCTGGCGCGCCCCTCGCGCAGCACCGCCCTCCCCGCCTATGCTTGCCGGAGCCGAACAAGGACCCATCATGAGCGAGCCCTTCATCCTCACCCCGCGCATCGCCCGCATCCTTCCCTGGCTGGTGGCCGTCGCCTTCTTCATGCAGGCGCTGGACGGCACCATCCTCAACACCGCGCTGCCGAGCATGGCCCGTTCGCTGAACGAGGACCCGCTGCGCATGCAGGCGGTGGTCATCTCGTACCTGCTCACGGTGGCGCTGCTGATCCCCGCCTCCGGCTGGATCGCCGACCGCTTCGGCACGCGCCGGGTGTTCATCTTCGCGATCTTCCTGTTCAGCCTCGGCTCGCTGTTCTGCGCGCTCTCGCCGAGCCTCGGGGTGCTGGTCGTCGCCCGCGTGGTGCAGGGCCTGGGCGGCGCGCTGATGATGCCGGTGGGGCGCCTGGTGATCCTGCGCGTGTACCCGCGCAGCGACCTGGTGCGGGTGCTCAGCTTCGTCACCATCCCCGGCCTGCTCGGCCCGCTGACCGGCCCGACCCTCGGCGGCTGGCTGGTGGAGTACGCCAGCTGGCACTGGATCTTCCTCATCAACATCCCGGTGGGCCTGCTCGGCATCGTCTTCGCCATCCGCCTCATGCCCGACCTGCGCGGCGCCACGCTCAGCCGCTTCGACAGCCCCGGCTTCCTGCTCTTCGGCGGCGCCATGGTGTTGATCACCATCGCCCTGGAGGGCCTGGGCGAGCTGCACATGCCCCACGTGCGGGTGGTGATGCTGCTGATCGGCGGCCTGGTGCTGCTGGCCGCCTACTGGCTGCGCGCGCTCAACGTCGAGGCGCCGCTGTTCCCGCCCAGCCTGTTCAAGACGCGCACCTTCGCCGTCGGCGTGCTCGGCAACCTGTTCGCCCGCCTGGGCAGCGGCGCCCTGCCCTTCCTCACGCCGCTGCTGTTGCAGGTGGGCCTGGGCTTCGCGCCGGCCAAGGCGGGCATGACCATGATCCCCCTGGCGGCCATGGCCATGGTGGTCAAGCCGCTGGCCAAGGGCATCCTCGACCTGTTCGGCTACCGCCGCCTGCTGGTGGGCAACACCCTGCTGCTGGGCTCGCTGATCGCCGGCCTGGGCCTGGTCGACCAGGACACGCCCTACCTCTGGCTGCTGATTCACCTGGGCCTGCTGGGCGGGGTCAACTCGCTGCAGTTCACGGCGATGAACACCCTGACGCTGATCGACCTGCGCGACGACAACGCCAGCGCCGGCAACAGCCTGCTGTCGGTGGTGATGCAGCTGTCCATCGGCCTCGGCGTGGCCTGCGCGGCGGCGCTGCTGGGCGGCTTCAAGAGCGATGTCGAGATCAACGCCGGCGACGTGCTCGGCGCCTTCCACGCCACCTACCTGAGCGTCGGGCTGATGTCGATGGCGGCGGCGGCGATCTTCTTCCAGCTGGCCCGCGACGACGGCCGCTCGGCCCAGGCGCCACGGCGCCTGGAGCCCGACGACGGGCACTGAATCAGGGCTTGCAGGTGGGCGGAGTGGTCAGCGTCTTCGACACGTCCACGGCGCCCAGGTGCTCCAGGCTGCGGCGGCCCAGCAGCACCGGGTAGTCGCTGCCCTCGCGGTCGGCCAGGGCGAACTGCTCGCGGTAGACCTTGTCGCCCAGGCACAGGTCCATGCTCACCACCGGGCGATGCTCGATGCCGTTGGCGCCGCGAACCTTGAGGGTGCGCTCGACGGGCCGCTCGAAGGGCAGGCGCTGCACCTGGCCGGTCGCCGCGTCCTTGACCAGGATGTCGTACTGCACCCAGCGCTGCTCGTTCTTGCGGATCTTCACCAGGTTGCGCGCGTCCATCACCGAGGTCTGCAGGCCGGTGTCCAGGCGCACCTTGAGCAGGGCGTTCTCCGGCATCAGCCTGGCCTGCTCGACCCAACCCCAGGTGGCCGGCTGCGCGGCGAACAGCGTGGGGCAGATGAAGGCCAGCAACAGGCCGGCGAGGCGCGGTTTCATGGATCGGGCTCCGGAGTCGGGGGCAATGGCAGTACAGATGGCCTACGCCAATCAGGCAACAAAAAACCCCGGATGTTTCCATCCGGGGTTTTCGGCGACGCCAGGGAATCTTAGTTGATTACCTGAACGCGCTCGGCTTGCATGCCTTTCTGGCCTTGCACGACTTCGAAGCTGACCTTCTGGCCTTCGGCCAGGGTCTTGAAGCCGTGGCCTTCGATGGCGCGGAAGTGAACGAAGACGTCCGGGCCGCTCTCAGGGGTGATGAAGCCGTAGCCTTTGGTCTCGTTGAACCATTTGACGGTGCCGTTCTGACGATTCGACATGGTGTTCTCCTTGGAACGTAGATGTAGAAATAGCCACAAAAGAGTGGCAGGAACTGAGTTGCAAGGAGTTACAAGGAGTCGAGCAGGACGGGGTGGAATAACCGACCGCATCAGGTCACGATCGACGGCGACCCATGCAAACACAGTGGAGGCACTCTACGACAAAAACCTGCGGAAAGCGAATCTGTATAAACATACACTATACGACCGTCCGTCCGTTTCGGACGGGTGTTGACCAACGCCAGTGGATTCGCGGGTTTTACCCGTTTCTCCAGGGCCCTGCGGCGCCCCTCCTGCTACACTGCGCGCCCACACGCCTGTCGGGTTTTTTCTTCGTGACCTCCACCGCCTTCTCCAGCCTGCCCCTCTCCGCCGACCTGCTCGCCAACCTCGAAGCCCTCGGTTACAAAGAGATGACGCCGATCCAGGCCGCCAGCCTGCCGGTCATCCTCAAGGGCCGCGACCTGATCGCCCAGGCCAAGACCGGCAGCGGCAAGACCGCGGCCTTCGGCATCGGCCTGCTCAGCCCGCTGAACCCGCGCTACTTCGGCTGCCAGGCGCTGGTGCTGTGTCCGACCCGCGAGCTGGCCGACCAGGTGGCCAAGGAGATCCGCCGCCTGGCCCGCGCCGCCGACAACATCAAGGTGCTGACCCTCTGCGGCGGCGTGCCCTTCGGCCCGCAGATCGGCTCGCTGGAGCACGGCGCCCACGTGGTGGTCGGCACCCCGGGGCGGGTGCAGGAGCACCTGCGCCGCGGCTCCCTGGTGCTCGACGGGCTGAACACCCTGGTGCTGGACGAGGCCGACCGCATGCTCGACATGGGCTTCTACGACAGCATCGCCGACATCATCGGCCAGCTCCCGGCGCGCCGGCAGAGCCTGCTGTTCTCGGCCACCTACCCGGCCGGCATCGAGCAACTGGCGGCGAAGTTCCTGCGCCAGCCCGAGCGTGTGGAAGTGGAGGCGCTGCACGACGACAGCCAGATCGAACAGCACTTCTACGAAATCGAGCCGCGCCAGCGCATGGATGCGGTGGTGCGCCTGCTGCAGCACTTCCGCCCGCAGTCCGCCGTAGCCTTCTGCCACACCCGCCAGCAGTGCGTGGAGCTGGCCCAGGCGCTGGACGCGCAGAAGATTTCCGCCCTGGCCCTGCACGGCGACCTGGAGCAGCGCGAGCGCGACCAGGTGCTGGCGATGTTCGCCAACCGCAGCTGCAGCGTGCTGGTGGCCACCGACGTGGCCGCCCGCGGCCTGGACATCGAGGGCCTGGAGGCGGTGATCAACGTCGAGCTGAGCCGCGACGCCCAGGTCCACGTGCACCGCATCGGCCGCAGCGGCCGCGCCGGCGAGAAGGGCCTGGCGCTGTCCCTGGTGGCCCCGGCCGAAGCCTCCCGCGCCCAGGCCATCGAGGACCTGCAGGGCAAGCCACTGAACTGGGAGCGCATCGACTTCCTGCGCGCCAACCCGGCGCCGCTGCTGCCGCCGATGACCACCCTGAACATCGCCGGCGGGCGCAAGGACAAGCTGCGCCCCGGCGACATCCTCGGCGCCCTCACCGGCGACGCCGGCCTGCCCGGCAGCGCGGTGGGCAAGATCGCCATCTTCGACTTCCAGGCCTACGTGGCGGTGCAGCGCGACCAGGCCAAGGCGGCGCTCAAGCGCCTGCAGGAAGGCAGGATCAAGGGGCGTTCGTTCAAGGTGCGCATCCTCTGACGCGCGGGGCTCTTCGTAGGAGCGAGCTTGCTCGCGAATGGAGTTTCCTGGTCATAACGGTGCATGAGGTCACCGCCGTCCCCTCTCCCCAGCCCTCTCCCTGAAGGGAGAGGGGGCTTGTCCGTGCCGAGAGGAGGAATGGTTTCAGCCGGAAACCTTCGGTGTTGCCGGCTAACTCCAAAATACCCAACCACGCCGAACGGTCCCCTCTCCCTTCAGGGCGGGGCGCGCAGCCGAGGGTTAGGGAGAGGGCGCTCTTCAGGGCAAGCACCTTTCGCAAGCAAGCTAGCTCCCACGAAAAGCATCCCCCGCAACCAATAGCCGCGCGCCAGGCGATCCGCTAGTCTCAGCGCAGAGACACCTCGGAAGTCCCCGACGCGCATGCTTTCCTCCCCCTTGTTCGAGACCCTGCGGCGCCTGTGGGCGCTGGACAAGTTCGCCTACAGCCTGCGGGTGTTCATCGCCCTGGCCGGGGCCATGACCGCCTGCCTGCTGCTGGGCCGCACCGAGCTGGTGATCCCGCTGTTCCTGGGCATCATCGCCAGCGCCCTGGCCGAGACCGACGACCACTGGCTGGGCCGCCTGAAGGCGCTGCTGGTGACGCTGGTGTGCTTCCTCATCGCCGCGCTGGCGGTGGAGCTGCTGTTCCCCTACCCCTGGCTGTTCGTCGCCGGCCTGGCCCTGTCGGCGTTCGGCATGACGCTGCTGGGCGCGCTGGGCGAGCGCTATGCGGCCATCGCCTCGGCCACGCTGATCCTGTCCATCTACACCATGATCGGCGTCGACCAGCGCGGCGGCGCCCCCGGCGACCTGTGGCAGGAGCCGCTGCTGCTGGTGGCCGGCGCCGCCTGGTACGGCGCGCTCTCGGTGCTGTGGAACGCGCTCTTCGCCAACCAGCCGGTGCAGCAGGTGCTGGCCCGCGCCTACTTCGAGCTGGGCGAGTACCTGAAGATCAAGTCGACGCTGTTCGAGCCGCTGCGCCAGCTCGACGTCGAGGACCGGCGCCTGGCCCTGGCGCGGCAGAACGGCAGGCTGGTGGTGACGCTCAACCAGGCCAAGGAAACCATCCTCAGCCGCCTCAGCCATGGCCGCCCGGGGGCCAAGCTGAGCCGCTACCTGAAGCTGTACTTCATCGCCCAGGACGTCCACGAGCGCGCCAGCTCCTCGCACTACCCCTACAACCGCCTGGCCGAGGCCTTCTTCCACAGCGACGTGCTGTTCCGCTGCCAGCGCCTGCTCAACCAGCAGGGCAAGGCCTGCCAGGCGCTGTCGCGAGCCATCCGCCTGCGCCAGCGCTTCGACTATAACGACAGCGAGCAGGCCCTGGCCGACCTGCAGGCCTCGCTGGAATACCTGCGCCAGCAGGGCAACCCGGCCTGGCGCGCGCTGCTGCGCTCCCTCGGCGCGCTGGCCGGCAACCTCGCCACCCTCGACCAGAAGCTCAGCGGCGCGAGCAACCCCGACGCCCTCGCCGAGGAACAGGACAGCGCCCTGCTGGACCGCTCGCCGCGCTCGCTGCGCGATGCCTTCGAACGCATCCGCCAGCAGCTCACGCCCACCTCGCTGCTGTTCCGCCATGCCCTGCGCCTGGGCCTGACGCTGACCGCCGGCTACGGCGTGCTGCACTTGATCCACCCGACCCAGGGCTACTGGATCCTGCTGACCACGGTGTTCGTCTGCCAGCCCAACTACGGCGCCACGCGCATCCGCCTGGTGCAGCGCATCCTCGGCACCCTCGTCGGCCTGGTGGCCGGCTGGGCGCTGATCGACCTGTTCCCCAACCCGCTGGTGCAATCGCTGCTCGCGGTGGTCGCCGGGGTGGCCTTCTTCGCCACCCGCAGCACCCGCTACACCCTGGCCACCGCGGCCATCACCCTGCTGGTGCTGCTGTGCTTCAACCAGGTGGGCAACGGCTACGGGCTGATCCTGCCGCGCCTGTTCGACACCCTGCTGGGCGCCTTCATCGCCGGCCTGGCGGTGTTCCTCATCCTCCCCGACTGGCAGGGCCGGCGCCTGCACAGCCTGGTCGGCGGCACCCTGGCCTGCAACGCCCGCTACCTGCGCGAGATCATGCAGCAGTACGCCAGCGGCAAGCGCGACGACCTGGCCTACCGCACCGCCCGGCGCAACGCCCACAACGCCGACGCGACGCTCTCCACCACGCTGTCGAACATGCTTCTGGAGCCCGGCCACTTCCGCAAGGACGCCGAGCTGGGCTTCCGCTTCCTGGTGCTCTCGCACACCCTGCTCAGCTACCTCTCGGCCCTGGGCGCGCACCGCGACCGCCTGCCGGAGTCGCCGGCCAACGCGCTGATCGGCGAAGCCGCCGAGCAGCTCACCGCCAGCCTCGACGACATCGCCGCCAGCCTCGCCCAGCGCAAGCCGGTGGCCATCCACAGCGATACCGAGGAAGACCTGGCCAAGCGCCTGGAACAGGTGCCGGAGGAACTGGAAGACCCGCAGCGCCTGGTGCAGACGCAGCTGGCGCTGATCTGCCGCGAGCTGGCGCCGCTGCGCAGCCTGGCCGCGCACCTGCTGAAGAAGGAAATCGGCGCCGAGCAGGAAGCCGCCGCCTGAGCCCGGCTCAGGGCCCGCGCAGGTCCATGAAGGCGTCGTAGCTGCCGTCCTCGCGCATCAGCCGCAGCTCGCGGTTGAAGTCTTCGATTATCTGCGCGTGGCGCGGGTTGGCGCGGCTGACCAGGATGTACAGCGGGTTCTCCGACAGCGGCTGGGGCAGGAACTCCAGCTTGTGGCGCTCGTCCTTCAGGTCGTGTTCGAGGATGTAGCGGGCGGTCCACTCGTCTTCCAATGTCAGCTCGACGCGGCCGGCGACCACCATCATCGCGGCGTTGGGGAAGGACAGCACCGGCACCTTGTGCAGCCGGCGGTCCTCGTTGAACTCGGGGGTGTAGCTGTAGCCACGGACCACAGCGATGCGGAACGGGTAGAGGTCGGCCAGGCGCTCGAAGACGATGGGCGAGCCCTTGCGCTTGAGGAAGCGCAGGCGATTCACCAGGTAGGGCTCGGAATACTGCCCGAAGGTCTCGCGCTCGGCGCTGTACCAGGAGTCCACCAGCACGTCGTATTCGCCATTGCGCAGCCCGTGCAGGGCGCGCGGCCAGGGCACCTCGGCGTAGTGGATAGCGTAGCCGGCGCGGGTCAGCGCGGTGCTGACGAAATGCACCGCCAGGCCGCGGCCGGGCATCTGCGCGTCGGCATAGGGCGGCCAGCGGTCGGCGACCAGGTTCAGCGGCTCTTCGGCCTGGGCGCAGAACGGCAAGGCCAGGGCGATCAGCAGGGCACGCAGCAGCATGGCTCTCCTTGCTCGAGGCCCGCGCCCCGCTACCGGCAAGCGGGCGGACTCAGAAAAGCATCGCCGCGCGCAGGCTCATTCCCCCACCGGCTTCGGGCAGAACACCGAAGGAATAGGCGCTGTCTGGCGATCCCTCAAGGAACAGATTGTAGGTGAAGTTGGCGGCGAGGTTGCCCACCGCCATGCCCACCAAAGTATCGGTTGGGTAGTGCTTGGAGCCTTCCACCCGCGCCAGCGCGGTCAGCCCGTCCACCGTGTAGAGCCCGGCCTTGGCGGTGAAGCGCAGGGTCGGGTCCATGTCGATGTAGTCCAGGTTGCGCCGGGTGAAGCTGTTGTGCACGGCGGTCACCGCCGTGTGCTTGGAGGGGAAGGAGTCGTCGGGGATGCCGTCGGGGCGGTCACGCCCGGACACCTCCTTCCACTCCTCCACCAGGCCGGTCACGGCATAGCGGTCGGTGGCCAGCAGCGCCAGGTTGCGCCCGCGCCAGGCCCACTTCTCCTCGCCCTCGCTGCCCCTGGGCGCAGCCACCAGGCCGGTGACCACGCTCAGCGCGGTGCTGGCGTTGAGCATGTGGTCGGCGGCGGAGTTGGCGTCGCCGCCGAACAGCCATTCGTGGTTGGCCGCGGACTTCTGCCACTTGTGGTCCCAGTTGCCGGCGGCGATCACCGCCGCGCCGGCCACCGGCGCCCAGGTGCCGGGATCGAGCACGGCGCGCTGGGCGGAGTCGCCGACGCGCGACCAGCTCATCTGCGGGGAGCCGGCGCAGCCGGCGAAAAGGGCGGATGACACTAGGGTCAGGGCCGCCAGGTTGCGGTAGCTCATGGTTTCCCCCGTAGTCCGTCCGCAAGGGGACGGTAAGGAATTTTCAGAAAACCTACAGGGTAGACGCCTCAGTCCCATCCGACCTGCCGTCAGTCACTTCTTAGTCTGTCCATTTGTTTCGAGCAGCCCCTTGAGCAGGTCGATGGGCATGGGGAAGACGATGGTGGAGTTCTTGTCGCCGGCGATGCTGCCCAGCGTCTGCATGTAGCGCAGCTGCATGGCGCCGGGCTCGCGGGAGAGCATCTGCGCGGCCTGCATCAGCTTCTCCGAGGCCTGCAGCTCGCCCTCGGCGTGGATCACCTTGGCCCGCCGCTCGCGCTCGGCCTCGGCCTGGCGGGCGATGGCGCGGACCATGGACTCGTTGAGGTCGACGTGCTTGATCTCGACGTTGGCCACCTTGATGCCCCAGGCGTCGGTCTGCGCGTCCAGCACCTTCTGGATGTCCAGGTTCAGGCGCTCGCGCTCGGCCAGCATCTCGTCCAGCTCGTGCTTGCCGAGCACCGCGCGCAGCGTGGTCTGGGCCAGCTGGCTGGTGGCGGCGAGGAAGTTCTCCACCTGGATGATGGCCTTCTGCGGGTCGAGCACGCGGAAGTACACCACCGCGTTGACCTTCACCGAGACGTTGTCGCGGGAGATCACGTCCTGCGGCGGCACGTCGAGCACCACGGTGCGCAGGTCGACGCGGACCATCTGCTGCACCACCGGGATCACCAGCACCAACCCCGGGCCCTTGACCTTCCAGAAACGGCCGAGCTGGAACACCACCCCGCGTTCGTATTCACGCAGGATGCGCAGGGCGCTGGCCACCAGCATCAGCAGCAGGACCAGCGCCACCAGCAGTCCGAAGGGAATACCCATCAGTCACCTCCCGATTCGTCGTCGGCCGCCACCTCCAGGCGCAGGCCGTCGCGCGCCAGCACCTTGACCCGCTGGCCGGCGCGCAGGGTCCGGGCGCAGCGGACCTGCCACTGTTCGCCCTGCAGTTGTACCCAGCCGGCGTGGGCATCCCCGTCGGCCACCGCGTCCACGGTCGCCAGGCTGCCCACCAGGCCGGCCGCGCCGCTGACCACCTGGCGCTGCCGGCTCTTCATGGCCACGCCCAGCACCCCCGCGATGAACAGCGCGCTGACCGTGGCCACGCCGACGATCAGCCCCAGGGGAATGCCGAAGCCCGGCGCGTCGGTGTCCAGCAGGATCAGCCCGCCGATCACGAAGGCGGCGATGCCGCCGATGCCCAGGCTGCCGTAGCTGGGCACGAAGGCCTCGGCGGCCATGAAGGCCAGGCCGAGGACGATCAGCGCCACCCCCGCGTAGTTCACTGGCAGCAGCTGCATGGCGTAGAGCCCGAGCAGCAGGCAGATGCCGCCGAGCACGCCGGGCAGCGCCAGGCCGGGGTTGGCGAATTCGAAGATCAGCCCGTACACGCCGATCATCAGCAACAGCAGCGCCACGCTGGGGTCGGTGATCACCGCCAGCAGGCGGGTGCGCCAGTCGGGCTGGTGCTCGACCCAGGCGAGGCCGGCGCTGTGGATGCCCACCACCTGCCCCGCCACCTGCACCTTGCGCCCGTCGATGGCGCGCAGCAACTGGTCGAGGTCGCCGGCCTGCAGGTCGACGACCTTCTGCTTCACGGCTTCCTCGGCGGACAGGCTGACCGCTTCGCGCACCGCGCGCTCGGCCCACTCGGCATTGCGCCCGCGCAGCTGCGCCAGGCCACGGATGTAGGCCGCCGCGTCGTTGACCTGCTTGCGCTTGAGGGTGTCCTCCTCGCTGACGGCTGGCTTGCCGTCCTTGCCCTGGGGCTTTTCCGGGGCGCCGGGCGCGCCGATCTGCACCGGGGTGGCGGCGCCCAGGTTGGTGCCCGGGGCCATGGCGGCGAGGTGGCAAGCATAGAGGATATAGGTGCCGGCGCTGGCCGCCCGCGCTCCGCTGGGGGCGACATAGCCGACCACGGGGATGGGGCTGGTGAGGATCGCCTTGACGATGTCGCGCATGGCGCTGTCCAGCCCGCCGGGGGTGTCCATGCGCAGCACCACCAGAGGCGCGCCCTCGTCCACGGCGCGTTGCAGGCCGCGCACCACGTAGTCGGAAGTCGCCGGGCCGATGGCCCCGTCCACCGTCAGCACCACCGCCGGCGGGGCCGCCAGCGCCCCGGCCGCGAACAGCAGCAGGAGCAAAGCGCAGCGGCGAAACAGCGTGAGCATGGCACGCCTCCCCGGCCAGGACCGAAGCGGCGCCGCGGGCGAATGAAGGGGCGGCGCCTTCCTACAGCATAGTCCCCTGCCCCGGGATGCCTGCGGCAGGCTGTTGCAGGGTGTTTAGAGGCCGCGCCCAGCGTCCGGGTGGGCACGGCTTTTCGTAGGAGCGAGCTTGCTCGCGAATGGAGCTCCCGGTGGCGGTGGTGTTTCGGGTTGGCTCCGCATCCCTCACCCCAGCCCTCTCCCAGAGGGAGAGGGGGCTAGTCCGTGCCGAGAGAAGGCTTGGTTTCAGCCGGTAGTCCCTGTGCTCGCCGGCCAACGCCGAAGCATCAGCGCACTCCGAACGGTCCCCTCTCCCTTCAGGGCGGGGCGCGCAGCCGAGGGTTAGGGAGAGGGAGCGGAGCCAAGCCAAGGCAGCGGAATCACCGGGGGCCCCCCTTCGCGAGCAAGCTCGCTCCTACAAAGCCCCAGAAACGAAAACGCCGTTCCCCCCTCACGGAAGAAACGGCGCTTTCACCTTCGGCCTCAAGCCAAAGAGAGCGGCCCGGTCAGCCCTTGAACACGTCTTCCACAGACTGCAGCGGATAGTGCTTCGGATACGGCAGGGTAGCCACGCCGCTCTCGATGGCGGCCTTGGCCACGGCATCGGAGACCACGGTGATCAGGCGCTTGTCCATGGGTTTCGGAATGATGTACTCGCGGCCGAACTCCAGGGACGATACGCCGTAGGCCTCGCACACGTCCTTGGGCACCGGCTCCTTGGCCAGGTCGCGCAGGGCCAGGGCGGCGGCGATCTTCATTTCTTCGTTGATGCGGGTGGCGCGCACGTCCAGGGCACCGCGGAAGATGAAGGGGAAGCCCAGCACGTTGTTCACCTGGTTCGGGTAGTCCGAACGGCCGGTGGCCATGATCACGTCGTTGCGGGTGGCGTGGGCCAGTTCCGGCTTGATCTCCGGGTCCGGGTTGGAGCAGGCGAAGACGATCGGGTTCGGCGCCATGCGCTTGAGGTCTTCGGCGCTGAGCAGGTTGGCGCCGGACAGGCCGACGAATACGTCGGCGCCTTCCAGGGCATCGGCCAGGGTGCGCTTGTCGGTCTCGGTGGCGAACACCGCCTTGTACTGGTTCAGGTCGGTGCGGCCGGCGTGGATCACGCCCTGGCGGTCGATCATGTAGATGTTCTCGACCTTGGCGCCCATGCTCACCAGCAGCTTCATGCAGGAGATGGCGGCGGCGCCGGCGCCCAGGCAGACGATCTTCGCGCTTTCCAGGTTCTTGCCGGCGATTTCCAGGGCGTTGAGCATGCCGGCGGCGGTGACGATGGCGGTGCCATGCTGGTCATCGTGGAACACCGGGATGTCGCACTGCTCGATCAGCGCGCGCTCGATCTCGAAGCACTCCGGCGCCTTGATGTCTTCCAGGTTGATGCCGCCGAAGGTGATGGAGATGCGCTTGACGGTGTCGATGAAGGCCTGCGGGCTCTCGGCGTCGACCTCGATGTCGAACACGTCGATGCCGGCGAAACGCTTGAACAGCACGCCCTTGCCTTCCATGACCGGCTTGGAGGCCAGCGGGCCGAGGTTGCCCAGGCCGAGGATGGCGGTGCCGTCGGAGATCACCGCGACCAGGTTGCCCTTGCCGGTGTACTTGTAGGCCAGTTCGGCGTCACGGGCGATCTCGCGGACCGGCTCGGCCACGCCCGGGCTGTAGGCCAGCGACAGGTCGCGGGCAGTGACGGTGGGCTTGGTCAGCTCGACGCTGAGTTTCCCGGGGCGGGGTTGCGCGTGATATTCGAGGGCAGCGGTCTTGAGATCAGACATTTTTGGCACTTCCGCTTTATTGCTTTGTTGGACAGACGGGCGACCGAGCATACGCGGGAAGAAAGCGCCTGCCAAGATAGCTTCAGGGCGGTGGTGTCAATGCTGCTAACGCACGATTTTCAACCATTCCCCGGGTTTTGGCTGACCAGTTGGATACAAATCGTTTAGCAATCGTATACGAGAAATCGCGTCAGATTCCGGCTCGTTTCCGCCCTTTGCCAGCTGTTCCAGGCTTTGCCCGGCCTTCGCCTGGACCAGTTGCAGGCGCCGCGGCTCGGCCAGTTTCCGTTCGTCGGCGCGCAGCGGGCGGAAACTGCGGATCACCGAGAGGAACTCGGCGTCGCGGCTTTCCAGCGAGGCGCGGCCTTTGACCACACCCACGAACAGGTAGGCGCCCTGGTCCTTGTAGACCACCGCCACGCGCCGCGCGGGCGAACCGGGGATCACCGCGGCGGCGCCCTTCAGGCCGGCCTGGTTCAGCTCCTGCTCGTCGGCCAGGCGGCCGCCGGCGCCCTTGCGCAGGTATTCCAGCGGGCTCAGCTGGCCGTCGCGCGGCACCAGCTTCATGCCGATGTAGGCCTGCTGGTCCTCGGGGTAGCCGATCAGCGCGGTGGGCTGGTTGAGCATGCCCCAGCCCCTGGGATAGCTGAGGGTGAAGCCCAGTTCGCCGTGGTAGAAGCTTTGCCCGCGGCGGATGCCGGACTCGGCGGAATCACCGAAGGGCATGCCGTCGATGGCCTTCAGGTAGCGGTCGCGGCCGACCTCCTGCTGGCCGCCGGCCAGGGCCTGGGCCGGGCCCAGCACCTCCTGCAGGCGCCGGTCGTTGTCCGGGTGGGTGTCGAACAGCCCGTGGTAGCCCACCGGCTGCACCGCCTCGCCCTTGGCCCGGGCGACCTGGCGGGCGTAGTCCTCCTGGTTCTTCAGCACCCGCACCACCTGGATCATCGCCTTGGGGTCATAGCCGGCGCGGGCCAGGTACTTGGCGCCCAGGCCGTCGGCCTGCAGCTCCATGTCGCGGCCGTAGCCGCGCACCACGGCGGTGCCGAGGACGTTGGTGAGGTCGCCGGCGGCGCTGACCCCGGTGCCGATGGCCACGGCCGCGCCGAGCACGTTCCAGGCGCTGGCCTGGCTCTGCTGGCGCACGCTGTGGCGGGCGGTGACGTGGCCGATCTCGTGGCCCAGCACCGCGGCCAGCTCGGCTTCGGAATTGAGGTAGGCCATCAGCCCGCGGTGGATGTAGATGTAGCCGCCGGGCAGGGCGAAGGCGTTGATGTCGGGGCTGTCGACCACGGTGAAGCGGTACTGCAGGGTGGGCCGGTCGCCGACCCGGGCGACGCGCTCGCCCACCTGCTGCACGTAGGCCTGGAGCTTCTCGTCGGCGTAGCGCGGGTACTGCTTGGCCGCTTCCTGGCTGGCCTGGCGGCCGAGGGCCAGCTCGTCCTGCTCGCTCATGGTGACGAAGTCGGTCTCGCCGGTGGCGGGGTTGACCGCGCAGCCGCCCAGCACGCCGCTCAGCGTGAACAGGCAGGTGAGCAACAGCATCCTTGTCTTGGTCATGGCAGCAGCTCCAGCATGGCCGGGTCGGTGATGGGCAGCATCCAGCGTGCCTGCCCCGGTTTCACGGCGCCGCGCGCGGCGCGGTCGATCACCCAGCCGCGCGCTTCCAGGGTGCGCCCGGGCAGCGCCGCCAACGTGCGCTTATCGAACGCTTTCAACAGCTTAGGCTCGATCCGCAGGACCAGCGAACCGTCCATCTCCAGCCACAGGCCACCGCGGTTGCGCTGCACCTGGGCGACGCGCCCGCGGACGATGACGAAGCCGCTCTGGCGCAGGCTTTGCGCGTCCCGCACTGGCGGGCGTTTCCACAGGCCGCGGCCGGCCTTGCGCGCCTCGCGCTCGGCGGCCTGCTGGCAGGCGGTCAACTCGGTGTTGGGCGCCACCGCCACCAGGTAGCCCAGGCCCTCGGCCAGCAGTTGCGCCTCGATGTTGCGCCCCTGGCGGTCGTACAGGTGGGCCAGGGTGCGACCGTAATGGTCCTTGCCCTGGCGTCCGAGCCGCAACCCTAATTCGCCGTCGTTGGCCGCCACCAGCGCCTGCAGGCGTTGCCGCGCGGCCTCGGCGAAGGGCTCGGTGCTGCGCCCGCCGTGGGCCAGTTCCGGGGCGTTGACGCCGATCAGGCGCACGTTGCGGCCATCGGCCAGCTTCAGGGTGTCGCCATCCACCACCCGAGCCACGCGCACCGTGCCGGCGCCGCTGGGCGCCGGGCAGGACGCCGCCAGGGCCGGTGCGCCCAGGCAAATCGCGAGCACAAAAAAGGCGCCCCGCAGGGGCGCCTTTTTCAGCAGATCGGGAAAGGCCATCGGGGCTTTTCCGGAAATCGCTCTTACTTCTTGCCGCCGAACATGGCGAAGCGCTGGTTGAAGCGATCGATACGGCCGCCGGTGTCCACGACTTTCTGCTTGCCGGTGTAGAACGGGTGGCATTCGGAGCAGACGTCCAGGTGGATGCCTTTGCACAGGGTCGAACGGGTCTTGATCACGTTGCCGCAGCTGCAGGTGGCTTCGATTTCTTCGTACGCGGGATGGATTTCCGGTTTCATGATGTCTTCCTCTGGTTGGTGTGCCGCCACCCAGTCTCTGGCAGAAGCCGAGCCACGGCCTTCGAGGACCGCGGGCGGGATCTTTTACCGGGCACCGCACGCAAATTAAGGGCGTGGATCATACCAGAGACTTTGTCCAGCGCAAGTCGGGGCGCCGACCGACCGTCGCCGCGGCCCGTGCTAAGATCGCCGCCTCACGACGCCCCGGAAAGCCCACAGCGTGCCCCGACCCAGCATCCTGCGCCTCGCCCTGCCCTCGCCGCTGCGCCGCCTGTTCGACTACCTGCCGCCGCGCGGGCTCGACCCCGGCCGCCTGCAGCCCGGCGTGCGCCTGCGCGTGCCCTTCGGCCGCCGCGAGATCGTCGGCGTGCTGGTGGAGCTGGCGGACAGCTCGCAAGTGCCCGAGGACAAGCTGCGCCCGGCGCTGGCCGTGCTCGACCGCGAGCCGCCGCTGCCGGCGCACCTGCTGGAGCTGTGCCGCTGGACCGCGCAGTACTACCAGCACAGCCTCGGCGACACCCTGTCCTGGGCGCTGCCCAACCTGCTGCGCCAGGGTGAGCCGGCCGAGGCGCGGGTGCAGCGCTTCTGGCTCGCCGTCCCCGGCGCGCGCCTGGACGACCCGCGCCTGGCCCGCGCGCCGCGCCAGCGCCAGGCCCTGCAGACGCTGCAGCAGCACCCCCACGGCGTGCTCCATGAACTGCTGAGCCAGCTGGGCATCAACAAGGACAGCCTCGACCTGCTGGTGGAAAAGGGCCTGGCCACGCTGGAGAGCCGCCGCCACGTGCCGGTGGAACACCACGGCGGCTGGCTGGCCCAGGCCGAGCTGCCGCTCAACGCCGAGCAGCGCGCCGCCTGCGAAGCGGTGCGCGCCGGCTTCGGCGCCTTCCACAGCTACCTGCTGGCCGGCGTCACCGGCAGCGGCAAGACCGAGGTCTACCTGCAGCTGATCCACCAGGTGCTGGAGGCCGGCAAGCAGGCGCTGGTGCTGATCCCGGAGATCAACCTAGGCCCGCAGACGCTGAGCCGCTTCGAGCGCCGCTTCAACGCGCGCATCGCCCTGCTGCACTCGGCGCTGACCGACCGCGAGCGCCTGGACGCCTGGCTGGCGGCGCGCGACGGCGAGGCGGACATCGTCATCGGCACCCGCTCGGCGCTGTTCACCCCGCTCAAGAACCCCGGGCTGATCATCATCGACGAGGAGCACGACGCTTCCTATAAACAGCAGGAAGGCCTGCGCTACCACGCCCGCGACCTGGCCCTGGTGCGCGCGCGCCTGGAGAAGGTGCCGATCCTGCTCGGCTCGGCCACGCCCTCGCTGGAAAGCCTGCACAACGCCGCCAGCGGCCGCTACGGCCTGCTGCGCCTGACGCAGCGCGCCGGCGGCGCCCAGGCGCCGAAGTTCCAGCGCCTGGACGTGAAGAGCCTGCCGCTGGACGCCGGCCTGTCGATGCCGCTGCAACGCGCCATCGGCGAAACCCTCGGCGCCGGCCAGCAAGTGCTGGTGTACCTGAACCGCCGCGGCTTCGCCCCGACCCTGCTGTGCCACGACTGCGGCTGGATCAGCCAGTGCCCGCGCTGCGACGCGCGCATGACGCTGCACCAGGGCTCCGGCGAGCTGCGCTGCCACCACTGCGACCACCGCGAGCGCCCGCCGCGCCAGTGCCCCAAGTGCGGCCAACTGGACCTGCGCCCGGTCGGCGCCGGCACCGAGCGCGCCGAGGAGCGCCTGCGCATCCTCTTCCCCGACTACCCGGTGCTGCGCATCGACCGCGACAGCACCTCGCGCAAGCACGCCATGCGCGACCTGTTCGCCACCATCAACAAGGGCGAGCCGTGCATCCTGGTGGGCACCCAGATGCTCGCCAAGGGCCACCACTTCCCGCGCGTCACCCTGGTGGCCATCCTCGACGCCGATGGCGGGCTGTTCTCCGCCGACTTCCGCGCAAGCGAACGCATGGCCCAGCAGATCGTCCAGGTCGCCGGCCGCGCCGGGCGCGCCGAGGAGCCCGGCCGGGTGCTGATCCAGACGCACCTGGCCGACCACCCGCTGCTGGTGCAACTGACCGAGCAGGGCTACTTCGCCTTCGCCGACCAGGCCCTGGCCGAGCGCCGCGCCGCCGGCCTGCCGCCGTTCTGCCACCTGGCTCTGCTGCGCGCCGAGGCGCACAAGCCGGGCCAGGCCGAAGGCTTCCTCGAAGAAGCCTGCGCCGAGGCCGAGCGCCTGCAGGCGCAACTGGGCAGCGACGTCGAGCTGCTCGGCCCGGTGCCGGCGCCCATGGAACGCCGCGCCGGCCGCTTCCGCGCCCAGCTGCTGCTGATGAGCAGCGCCCGCGTGCCGCTGCACCGCCTGCTGTCCTGCTGGCTGCCGATCCTCGAAAGCATGCCCGGCGGGCGCCAGGTGCGCTGGTCGCTGGACGTCGATCCGATCGATTTGTTCTAGAAAGGCGGCTGCAAGCTGAAAAGCTCCGTGGACGCGAGGGGCTTGCGGGGTGCGCAACTTCTTGCACGGCCTGTCTTGCGCAAGGTTGTGGATAGACCGCTGGAAGCCTTTGTTCACGCTGCCTGCAAGGGGATGGCAAGTTCTTGCACAGCAACGCGCAAGAAGTTGCGCAGAAAGTCCCTGTAGCGCCTTCGGACAACAGCTGCAGGTTTGCTGCAGCCCCCACAAGGCGGGCGCTGCAGGGTTGCTGGCACGCAAATTGTGTTGCCAGGGCTCCCACAGGGTCGTGAACCCCGGGGCCATCAACTCACACGGCAAGGAGAGCTTTCATGCCAACACCCGCGTATCTGTCCCTCGAAGGCACCAAACAGGGCCTGATCACCGCCGGCACCTTCACCGAGGACTCGGTCGGCAACATCTTCCAGGAAGGCCACGAAGACCAGGTCCTGGTCCAGGCGTTCAACCACCAGGTCATCATCCCGCGCGACCCGCAGTCCGGCCAGCCGACCGGCCAGCGCGTGCACAAGCCGCTGATGATCACCAAGGTCTTCGACAAGTCCTCGCCGCTGATCTTCAACGCCCTGACCTCCGGCGAGCGCCTGAACAAGTGCCGCCTGGAGTGGTACCGCACCTCCTCCACCGGCACCCAGGAGCACTACTTCACCATCGAACTGGAAGACGCGGTGATCGTCGACGTGCAGTCGCGCATGCCGAACTGCCAGGACCCGAACATGGCGCATTTCACCCACCTGGAAGACGTCTACTTCACCTACCGCAAGATCGTCTGGACCCATGAGGTTTCCGGCACCTCCGGCTCCGACGACTGGCGCACCCCGATCGCTTCCTGATCGGTCGCGACACGTGCTGTTCACATCGGCCGGGTTTCCGGCCGATGTGTCTTTTCCAGGCCTGAGCCGGCGCTGCGGCAACTGCCGGGCAGGCCCTCCGCGCAGAGGAACATAGGATGTTCGCCCCGGCCAACCAGCCCCATTTCAGCCTGAATATCGACGGCCTCGACAGCGACCTGCAGGTGCTCGAATTCCATGGCCGCGAAGCCCTGAACCAGCCCTACCGCTTCGACATCGAACTGGTCAGCGAACGTCCCGACCTGGACCTGGAAAGCCTGCTGCACAAGGGCGCCTACCTGGACCTGGGGCAGGGCCACGGCATCCATGGCCAGTTGCACCGGGTGGCCCAGGGCGAATCCGGCAAGCGCCTGACCCGCTACCGGGTGAGCCTGGTGCCGCGCCTGGCCTACCTCGCGCATCGGCATAACCAGCGCATTTTCCAGCAGCTGACGGTGCCGCAGATCATCACCCGGGTGCTGGAGGAACACGGCATCCTCGCCGACGCCTACCGCTTCCAGCTCGGCCCCACCGTCTACCCGCCGCGCGACTACTGCACCCAGTACGACGAGAGCGACCTGCACTTCGTCCAGCGCCTGTGCGAAGAGGAAGGTCTCCACTACCACTTCGAGCACAGCCCCGACGGGCACCTGCTGGTGTTCGGCGACGACCAGACCGCCTTTCCCAAGCTGGCGCCGGTGGCCTACCAGCAGGACTCCGGCCTGGTCGCCGACCTGCCGGTGATCAAGCGCTTCGGCCAGCGTCTGGATACCCGTACCGCCCGCGTCAGCCGCCGCGACTACGACTTCGAGAAGCCCAGGCTGCAACTGGAAAGCACGGCGCGCAGCGACAGCCGCCCGGACCTCGAGGACTACGATTACCCCGGTCGCTTCACCGACCGCGAGCGCGGCAAGCTGCTGAGCCAGCGCAGCCTGGAAAGGCACCGCGCCGACTACCGCCAGGCCGAGGGCCGCAGCGACCAGCCGAGCCTGCGCAGCGGCCATTTCCTGCCCCTGCGCGAGCACCCGCGCGGCGAGTGGAACGACCTCTGGCTGCTCACCGAAGTACGGCACGAAGGCAAGCAGCCGCAGGTGCTGGAAGAGTCGGTCACCAGCGACGCCCGCGACGGCAAGGACGACTTCCAGCAGGGCTACCGCAACCGCTTCCTCGCCACGCCCTGGGACGTGCCCTACCGCCCGCCGCTGGCGCATCCCAAGCCGCGCGTGCTGGGCAGCCAGACCGCCGTGGTGACGGGGCCAAAGGGCGAGGAAATCCACTGCGACCGCTACGGCAGGGTCAAGGTGCAGTTCCACTGGGACCGCGAGGGCCAGGCCGACGACAAGACCAGCTGCTGGCTGCGCGTGGCCTCCAGCTGGGCCGGCAAGCAGTACGGCGCTATCGCCATCCCGCGCATCGGCATGGAAGTGCTGGTGACCTTCCTCGAAGGCGACCCGGACCAGCCGCTGATCAGCGGCTGCCTGTACCACGCCGAGCACCTGCCGGCCTACGAGCTGCCGGCGAACAAGACCCGCAGCCTGTTCAAGACGCTCTCCAGCCCCGGCGGCGGTGGCTACAACGAACTGCGCATCGAAGACCGCAAGGGCCAGGAACAGATCTACCTGCATGCCCAGCGCGACTGGGACGAGAACATCGAGCACGACCAGAAGATCCGCGTCGGCCACGAGCGCCACGACACGGTGGAGGCCAACACCTACAGCGAGTTCAAGGCCGAGGAACACCGCACCACCCATGGCGACCGCAAGGTCGAGGTGCGCGCCGACGACCACCTGACGGTGGGCAACGACCAGCACCTGAAGCTCGGCAGTGGCCAGTTCATCGAGGCCGGCAACGAAATCCACTACTACGCCGGCGAGAAGGTGACGATCGACGCGGGCCAGGAACTGACGCTCAAGGCCGGCGGCAGCTTCGTCAAGCTCGACCCCAGCGGCGTCACCCTCAGCGGTACCGACGTCAAGCTCAACAGTGGCGGCAGCCCGGGCGCGGGAACGCCTGCGGCGCCGTTACTGCCAGGCGAGCTCCAGGCGCCAGACCAGAGCGTTCCCGGTGCGGTGCTGCTGCATCGCCTCAAGTCGGAAATGCCTCTTGTGGAACTGTGCCAGAAGCCCAAGGGCGGCACTCCACTGCAATGTCCACTCAGCGATTGCCCATGCCGCAAGGCCATGAAGGAGACGAACCGACTATGACGACCTCCGTTCTATTGGAGCGCTCCGATGACTTGCTACAGCGCCTGGCGGCACTCGGAGAAACTGGTACCCCATGTTTGCTATTCCTTCGGACCGAACTATCGCCCTACGTCGAGCAAAGCCCTCTGTGGATGCCCGCCGGGCAGGCATTGCTGGCGGCGATGGAGGAAGCGCCCGAACACTGGCCGGGCTTGTTGATCCACAGTCCGGCCGATGAACGCGCCCTTCTCGAACACCTCCGGTGGCTCCTCGTCGTGCATTTCGACGGCGGCCTGCGCAAAGGCGTGCTGCGCTATTGGAGCCCACGCACCGCAAGCTACTTCTTTTCCGACGACCTCGACGAGCGACCCCGCTGGATGGGGCCGATAGCAAAGCTCCGCTGGCATGGCGGGACCTGGCGCGAAAAATACGCCGGGCAGGAAGGCTGGAAGAGCCTGGACAACCCGCGCTTCGAGCAATGGGCAGCGCCTCGCGAGCCGCTGCCAGCGAGCCTGGGCGCCGAGCAGGAGAGCGCCTTGCTGCACCAGCAGCAAGAGCACTTCGTCTTCCAGTGGCTGGGCTCAGCCGCAATCTCCTTCGCCGAGGCCTGGCAATACTTCGGCGAGGGGCTGCTCTCCGGTTTCGATGAAGCCGAGCCCTTGTTGCGCTACCTCGATCTTCGTGTCGCCTATTACGGCCAGAAGGCGCCCGCGGAACTCTCCGGAAATACCGCAGACGAGCGCCTGGCCTACCTGAAAGAGCACCTGCGGCAAGGCAGCATGAACAAGGAAGAGCATATATGACCGCATCGA
The DNA here is from genome assembly GCF_000725445.1 of Pseudomonas sp. AAC. NCBI lineage: Bacteria > Pseudomonadati > Pseudomonadota > Gammaproteobacteria > Pseudomonadales > Pseudomonadaceae > Pseudomonas > Pseudomonas sp. AAC. Next base: position 163,988 of record NZ_KL647096.1, read on the forward strand.
TCGGCAAACTGGGCGCAGGCCCAGCGTGCGAGACCGGCAAACTCATCGTTCAGGTTATCGGCAAGGAACATCCGGCCAGCCAGAAACTGGTGATTTACGATGACAAGGATAGCCAACAGCAGGAGTGGCTCACCAAGCAGGACAAGCCGGAGAACCTCGCCGACGAACTGTGCAGCAGCGTTCTGCACGTGTGGGACTGGAGCGGGCAACCCAAGCGTCATCTCTGGCTGGAAATCGCCTCGCAGAAAGGGAGCCCCATCCGCGTGCCGCTATGCGACGACCTGCGGGTGACCCCCAGGCAAGCTGACGCGCAGTGGAACCAGGTCGTCCCCGTGCTACCCCTCACCGCCCTGAGGGGCGCCAAGAGCCCTTACGACCTCGGTGCGCCCGTGCTGTGCCGCCCCGGTTACCTCTATGTCTTCTATCGAGACAAGTTGTGGCGCGAGCTGGAGATTCGCACCGATAGCGACAAGACGCTCTTCCATGACATCGATGTCGCGCGCTACCGCAGCGGCCAGGGCTTCAAACCCGAGGTACGCCAGGCCACGGGGCAGGGGCTGGAAGATATCTGGCTACCGGCCCGATGGAACGACCGGGACGTCTCGGACCTGCGCCTCTGCTACTCGGAGATACAGCTGGGAGCCGCGCGCCTGAACTTCCTCGAATGCCATCCCGACGAACTGGCCCGACGCTGCCAGTCGTTCCGGCTGCAGGCAAGCTCGCGCGTCTTCAAGGACCTCTATCGGGGCAAGCCGGATGGCGCCGCCATGCTCGAACATTTCTCGCAGTTCGACGCCCGCGACAGTGTTTCCGTATCCACCAGCGTGCCGGCGCAGGTCGCGCGCTTGAACCTGGACCACCGCGCCTTCCCGCTTTCGCTGGTCGCCCCCCAGCGCGCCCGCGCACAGATCTTCGAGTATCTGCTGGAGCACCCCGCCCGCTACCTCTGCGACCTCAGCGGCCAGTTTCCCGATCAGGAATACCGACGGGCGATGGCCTTCCTCAACCAGGGCATGCTGGGAGAAAAGACCAGCCCGACTCACCTGCTGGAACTGAGCGCCGTCGCCGATGCCCTGTCGAGAAGCCTGAAAACGGCGCAACCGCCGGCGGGGGAAGCGGCGGCGCCGGAGGAAGACGTCTGGCAAGCGCAGCCGGGAGCGACGGACGTATTGGCACAGGTACGCCCACGGCAGCTCTGCGGCGTGCTTCTGGACGATGCGCGGTATCGCATGCGCCACCTGGAAAGCCGCATAGACAATCATCGCCAGCTGCTGCAGGTCTGTGCCCGCCACGCCGCCACGCAGCCCAACCATGGCAGCGCATTGCTGGTGCAACAGCTGGTTGTCGCCCGCACCCTGCAAGGCAAGCCCAATCCACTGCACAAGGAGATCGACAAGCTCAGCCGCCAGGGGTTGTACGACATCAATCGCAATACCGCGGTACTCGAGCGCATCGAGGCGTGGCAAGGCTTCATGTCCGCGCAGAACCTGCTGCGTGAAGCGCTGGAACAGACGCGTAGCGTCGCCACGCTGGCCGATCACCTGAGTCTGGAGGGATTCCAGTACCTGGGCGCGCTGCATGCCACGGCGCGCACCCTGGCCTGTCTGGCGCTGAATCCTGCACAGGTCGACCCCCTCGCGCCGACTGGCGATCTCAACGACGCCACGGGTAACGGCAGCCCCACCAGCCCGCGCGTCAGCGAGGGGCAGAAGTTCCTCGCGAAGCTCCAGCAAGACACCCGGTCCCCCCTGCATCGCCTGCTCTGGCCCGACGTGGACGAGCCCCGGCTCTGCAAGGCGCACGAATCCAAGCCCGCCGCGCCCAATCCGGGAACCGGGCAATTCCGTGGAGAAGAACTGGCGAAGCTGGAAAACGCCGTGGTCCCGCCCATCGACAACTGGCTCACCCTCGATGAAACACTGCTCGGCGCCTTGCTCGCCGGCGCCAGCCTGGACAGCTTCCTGACGCTCAGCGGCAAAAACCTCAACGGCGCGCTGATAAGCGTTTTCGACACCTTGCAAGGGGCGGTGGAAGTCGCCCAGGACGCGCTGGACAACGCGCGTCAGCTGTCCAGCCAGGCCAGCGCCAACGCCAATGCCACCCAGCAGGCCGCCAAGAGCGCCGACGCCCGCCTCGCCCAGACGCGGCGGCAGCTTGGCCGGCAAGGCCGGCCGATCACCCTTGGCCTGCATGGCCCCGGGCTGCAGCAACTGCGCAGCATGCTGCCGGGCACTTTCGGCTACGCCGTGTTCGTACGACGCAACCAGTTCGACAGGACCACTCATTACCTGTTCGGCATGGAAGACCTGCCGACCCGGCCGCGCACGGCCACCCGCTACTATGGCGAATACCTCAGCCCGCAAGGCAAGGTGCTGGGCAGCACCGACCGCCAGCGCATCCAGGGCGACGACATCGTGAAAGGCGATCATTGGGTCATCGCCATCCCCCGCAACCACTCGACCGCGCGCCTGGTCGGCGAGATGAACAAGCGCCTCACCGCGGCCCAGGCCGCCGACGCCGCCGCCGAGGTTGCCGCCCGGGAGGCACAGGTACGCGGCGCCGCGCTGAGCGAAGCGGTGGGAGCACTGCAAGAGCAGAAGAATGCGCGGGCCTATCGCATACTCAACTCCACACCGTTTTCGGTAGCGGTGTTGATGTTGGAGATGTGGAATGTGAGGGCGGAGTGGAATGCGTGGGATCAGAACAAACGAGACAAAGGAAGAAATAGAACAATTGTGGGAGGGATAAGTGCTGTTTCCGACTTGTTGATTGCTTTAGAGGCCCTGACCATCAAACTAGTTGGTAACCAGTCTGCCTTGGCTGTGGTGCGCAAGTCATTATTTCGTATTCCATCGGCGGTCATAGCGCTCATAGGAAACCTAGGTATCACCATAATCCAGACAGTTACCGGGCGACTACTACTGCAATCCTTCGCAGGAGTGTTGTTCTGTGGGGTGAGCCTCTACGATGCTTGGTACGCTTGGCAATGGCATGATCAAGCCATGTATGGCTACCTGCTCATGGCCAGTGGCGCACTGATTGGGGCGGCGGGAGGCTGGTTGGCTGGCAGTGCCACTTTCCTCGGCCTTACCCCTGCGGGTTGGCTTTGCCTGCTACTGGTCGGCGCAGGGGCAGGCCTGGTCTACGCATTGTCCTCTACGCCTTTGCAGGACTGGCTAAGCAATGGTCCCTTTGGCGAAGGGCAGGGCGAAAAGGCCGCCCACCTACTTAACGCCGACGAGGCGTTCTATCGCCTGGTGGGCGTGCTCGCCAATATCCGCATCAGCATCCAGCCCAATCCCCGCTTCGAACCCGCCGCCAAACTGGATGTAAACGAGCCGATTCCCTTCCGCGTCCGCCAGGCCAACACGTTGATCCGCCTGGAAAGCGCCTTGCCCGGCTTGCTGGCGAACCTGGGCAACGTCGACATTCGCGCCGAATGCCGGTTGCGCCCGGTGCATACCGTCAACGTAAAAGGCGAAGCCGCCTATACGGAGGTCCGCTCGGCGACTCACGAGCCACCCCAGGCGCCGCTGGCCCAGCGGCTGTTTCCCGATGCACTGGAGCTGTACTTCCAGACGCCGGCTGTCCATGTGTTGCAACCCCACAAGCCGGAACAGTTTCTGGCCCAGCGCTGGGCCGTGCGGGCGCAGTTCATCCTTCAGGGCGCAGGGCAAAACCGTATATTCCCCACGCCAGGCATCAAGGCGGCAACGGTTTATGGGCCGGAGTACGCCAAGCCGGACTTCGGCAGTACAGGGCGTCCCTTCTGGGCCGACGAGCAAACCCATCAGGCAAGCAATTGATGACAAGTCAGGACTACTACTCGCCTACCAGCTACCGTCCGGATCGGATTCCGGATCAACCAGCCTCGCAAGCGCGAGGTTTGTACCAGAAATTTTCCTGCACTCGTCTGCCCTGGGGAAATACGCAGGATGTTATCCCCTCCAATCTTTTGGGCTTCTTAACGCCCCAGGCTATACGCAGGCATGAGCAGATATGTCAGGAAAAATCTGAGCAGCTGAAAAATGGGACTCATAAGAAAACTCCTTTCGACGATATAGAGTTACATCAAAAATATGATCACCAAAATCTTAGAATGGCTATGCTTCCAGCTAGATCCCAGTTTTGGCTGATCTTGGGGCTCTTCGGGAAAGTATCTACAATATTTCTTTTTCTAATATTCTTAATAACCTATCCATTCATTTTATCAAAATTGAGCGACTATGAGTGGGAGAGAGGCGAGTGGTATTTATCACTGCAAGGGTATCTGCCAATCCTGATTCCTTTGCTGCTGTGCTGGGGAGTTAGCAAAATTGTTGTTGACTATTTTCCTGGTATTTGGTTTCGCCCTCCCAAAGGCCCACTCTGGGACCTCAATCGCCGAACAGGCCTCGTCACGCTGTATGACTATAAAGCCTTCAAAAAGACCGGAGTGATCGGTGAAGTCACCGCACCATTCTATGAATTCGATGCCTATATCCATACCAGCCCGGATCGCCAAGGTTCCCCGCTCAATGTGCTGTTCCTGATGCATCGGTACCGCGATATCCAGGTCAAGGTCGGCGCATTGCTCGGAGCCGAACAGACTCCACAGGAAGTTTGTGCACTCTGGGATCTGCTTCAGAACTACATGGATACCAGCCGCCCTCTGCCCGACACGCCAGCGCTGGAAGAGTACCGCGCCAACGACCCGATCACTGCCGAGCATGACCGCAAGACCGGCCGCAACCCTCGTTATTGGAGCGATATGGACGATGAGACCTTCAAAGCCCGTTGCCGTGAGATGGCAGTAAAAATAGAAGCCATCGACACCTTCTCGCGCCCCAACCTAATGGCTAGGCATGTCGAATACACAGGCTAGGGGCTGCAAGGCAAGCACTTGATGACAAGCCAGGAATACTACTCGCCTACCAGTTACCGCCCGGATCGGATTCCGGATCAACCAGCCTCGCAGGCGCGAGGTCTGTACCAGAAATTTTCCTGCACTCGTCTGCCCTGGGGAAGTACGCAGGAACTTGAACCTTCCAATCTCATGAATGTTTCCTCCCCAGAGAACATGCGCAGGGATGAGAAGAACCGTAGAGAAAAAGCCGAGCAGTTGTCTAGCGGGACTTACAAACCAACCCTTTTCGACAAAGTAGACTTCCATCAAAAATATGATCACGAACATATTAGGCTGGCAAGACTTCCCTTAGGATCACAAGCCTGGCTAATACTAGGAATTATAGGGAAGTTTGGCGCAATAACCTTGTCTGCAATTTTATTTATCATTGGGATACTCACTTTTGATGAGCGAGGAGAAACGGACGAAGCTATAAAATCATTAATTGAAAGCCAAATCTTCATTGCCGGACCTTTTGCATTTTTCTGGCTTATCAGCCATGTCATTGTAAATTACTTCCCTAAAATATGGTTCCGCCCTCCCAAAGGCCCACTCTGGGATTTGAATCGCCGAACAGGTCTCGTCACGCTGTATGACTATAAAGCCTTCAAAAAGACCGGTGTGATCGGTGAAGTCAGCGCGCCTTTCTATGAATTCGATGCCTATATCCATACCAGCCCGGATCGCCAAGGTTCCCCGCTCAATGTACTGTTCCTGATGCATCGCTACCGCGATATCCGAGTCAAGGTCGGTGCACTGCTCGGAGCGGAGCAGACGCCACAAGAGGTCTGCGCCCTTTGGGACTACCTACAGAACTTTATGGATACCAGCCGGCCATTACCCGACGTGCCGAGCCTGGAAGAGCACCGCGCCAACGACCCGATCACTGCCGAGCATGACCGCAAGACCGGCCGCAACCCTCGCTATTGGATCGATATGGACGATGAGACCTTCAAAGCCCGTTGCCGTGAGATGGCAGTAAAAATAGAAGCCATCGATACCTTCTCGCGCCCCAACCTGATGGCTAAACATGTTGAATACACAGACTAGGGGATGCAAGGAACTTGATGGCAAGCCAAGATTACTATTCCTTGACCAGTTATCGACCAGATCGAATCCCAGATCAACCGGCATCTCTTGCGCGTGATTTATATAAAATTTTTTCGTGCACGCGCCTACCTTGGGGAAATACGCAAGATATTGGACCTGTATCTCTCATGAGAGATTCTTCTCCAAAAGCTATACGCCAGGACGAAAAGAATCTAAAGGAAAAATCCGAAAAACAAAAAAGTGGCTCATATAAGCCAACACCACTTGATGGTATCGATTTTCACCAGAAATATGATCATGAGCACATCAGGATGGCAAAGCTACCTCTTAGCTCACAGATTTGGATTATCCTGAGAATACTAGGAAAGTATGGAACAATTATTCTTTCAATAATAGTTTCTTTAACTTGGCTGATAAGCCTAGGCAAAGTGAAAGAATCTGAGCCTTCCTTTGAACTGCTATTTGGAAGCCTTCTTATAATGGTGGGCCCTTTTACAGTCTGCTGGGCAGTTACGCTTATAGTTACCGATTACTTTCCAAGAATTTGGTTTCGCCTCCCAAAAGGTCCGCTATGGGACTTGAATCGCCGAACAGGTCTCGTCACGCTGTATGACTATAAAGCCTTCAAAAAGACCGGTGCGATCGGTGAAATCAGCGCGCCTTTCTATGAATTCGATGCCTATATCCATACCAGCCCGGATCGCCAAGGCTCCCCGCTCAATGTGCTGTTCCTGATGCATCGCTACCGCGATATCCGAGTCAAGGTCGGTGCACTGCTCGGAGCGGAGCAGACGCCACAAGAGGTCTGCGCCCTTTGGGACTACCTACAGAACTTTATGGATACCAGCCGGCCATTACCCGACGTGCCGAGCCTGGAAGAGTACCGCGCCAACGACCCGATCACTGCCGAGCATGACCGCAAGACCGGCCGCAACCCTCGTTATTGGAGCGATATGGACGATGAGACCTTCAAAGCCCGTTGCCGTGAGATGGCAGTAAAAATAGAAGCCATCGACACCTTCTCCCGCCCCAACCTGATGGCTCGGCATGTCGAATATCTGAATTAGGAAGATAGTGATTTACGGTGCCATCAATATAAGAAAGAGGCCGTTATATTCAGAGCCTCAATGAAAGCCCGCTCATACCAGGAAGCACCGGCGCTCCTGACAAGACAGCTCGCCAAGGCACTACAGCGCGCTCTTTAAGTGGCAATCACGACCCGATACGCCATAGCCACAGTAGGGTATACGCCCCACCGCCCTCTCCCACCCTGGCAGAAATCAAGGTCCAGATGGGCTTTTGCTTGTAGCTTTAAGCTTACGGCTTGCTGCTGCGCCCTTCAGGCACCGATAATGCGCGGTTCTGAGCCAGATATGCGGTCGAGCGCCCCGAGTCGCGCGCGAGCACGGAGAAACGCCATGAAAGACACCATCCGCCAGCTGATCCAGCACGCCCTCGCCAGCCTCGTCGAGGACGGCACCCTGCCGGCCGGGCTGAGCCCGGACATCCAGGTCGAGACCACCAAGGACCGCAGCCACGGCGACTACGCCAGCAACATCGCCATGATGCTGGCCAAGCCCGCCGGCCTGAAGCCGCGCGACCTGGCGACCAAGCTGGTCGCCGCGCTGCCGGCCAACCCGCAGGTGGCCAAGGTGGAGATCGCCGGCCCCGGCTTCCTCAACTTCTTCCAGGACCAGGCCTGGCTGGCCGCGAGCCTCGACGCCGCCCTGGGCGACGACCGCCTGGGCGTGCGCAAGGCCGGCCCGGCGCAGCGCGTGGCCATCGACATGTCCTCGCCGAACCTGGCCAAGGAGATGCACGTCGGCCACCTGCGCTCGACCATCATCGGCGACGCCGTGGCCCGGGTGCTGGAGTTCCTCGGCGACACCGTGATCCGCCAGAACCACGTGGGCGACTGGGGCACCCAGTTCGGCATGCTGCTGGCCTACCTGGAAGAGCAGCCGGTGGACGCCCAGGCCGAACTGCACGACCTGGAAGTCTTCTACCGCGCCGCCAAGAAGCGTTTCGACGAGTCCGCCGAGTTCGCCGACCGCGCCCGCGAGCTGGTGGTCAAGCTGCAGGCCGGCGACGCCGAGTGCCTGCGCCTGTGGACGCGCTTCAACGAAATCTCCCTGTCGCACTGCCAGAAGGTCTACGACCAGTTGGGCGTGAAGCTGACCATGGCCGACGTCAAGGGCGAGAGCGCCTACAACGACGACCTCGCCAACGTGGTCGACGAACTCAAGGCCAAGGGCCTGCTGACCGAGGACGACGGCGCCCTGTGCGTGTTCCTCGACGAGTTCAAGAACGCCGAGGGCAACCCGCTGCCGGTGATCGTGCAGAAGGCCGGCGGCGGCTACCTGTACGCCACCACCGACCTGGCGGCGATGCGCTACCGCAATAAGGTGCTGCACTGCGACCGCGTGCTGTACTTCGTCGACCAGCGCCAGGCCCTGCACTTCCAGCAGGTGTTCGAGGTGGCGCGCCGCGCCGGCTTCGTCCCGGCCGGCATGGACCTGGAGCACATGGGCTTCGGCACCATGAACGGCGCCGACGGCAAGCCGTTCAAGACCCGCGACGGCGGCACCGTGAAGCTGATCGACCTGCTCGACGAGGCCGAGGAACGCGCCTACACCCTGGTGAAGGCCAAGAACCCCGAGCTGGGCGAGGACGAACTGCGCCACATCGCCCATGCCGTGGGCATCGGCGCGGTGAAGTACGCCGACCTGTCGAAGCACCGCACCAGCGACTACAGCTTCAACTTCGAGCAGATGCTCAGCTTCGAGGGCAACACCGCGCCCTACCTGCTCTACGCCTACACCCGCGTGGCCAGCATCTTCCGCAAGCTGGGCAAGGGCTATGACGAGGTCGGCGGCAAGATCGTCCTGGAAGCCCCGCAGGAGCAGGCCCTGGCCGCCCAGCTGGCGCAGTTCGGCGACCTGCTCAACAATGTCGCGCTCAAGGGCGTGCCGCACATCCTCTGCGCCTACCTGTACGAACTGGCCGGGCTGTTCTCCAGCTTCTACGAGCACTGCCCGATCCTCGCCGCGCAGACCCCGGAGCAGCAGGAAAGCCGCCTGAAACTGGCCGCACTGACGGGCCGCACCCTCAAGCAGGGCCTGGAACTGCTGGGCCTGGAAACCCTGGAACGCATGTAACCCTCCATGGCCAAGAAGAAACCCGCTCCCAAGCGCGGCGCCAGCCGCTACCAGGCCCCGGCCAAGAAGACCTCGGTCCCCGGCTGGGTGTGGCTGGTCGCAGGCCTTGCCATCGGCGGCTTCATCATGTTCCTGACGAAGCTGGAACCGGGCCGCAACGACGTGCGCCGGGAGAAGCCCGAGCAGCAGAAGCCGGGCATATCCCAGGGCGCCAAGCCGGCCACGCCGGCGCAGCCGCCGGCGGCCATCGCGGTGAAGCCCAAGTACGACTTCTACACCCTGCTGCCGGGCTCGGAAGTGGTGGTGCCGCCGGAAGCCGTGCCGGAGAAGCCGCAGACGCCGACGGTGGTCAGCACCCCGGAGGAAGCGGCGAAGATCGACGCCGCCCGCGCCCAGGCCGCGCTCAACGGCCAGGTTCCGCCGCCGCCGGCGGTGGTCAAGCCGGCCACACCGCCGCAACCGGCAACGGCGCAGCAGCCGGCCGCCCAGGCCAAGGCCACGCCGCCGGCCACGGCCCCGGCGAGCAAGCCGATCGCCCCGCCGGCGGTGGCCGCCACCCAGTTCTTCCTGCAGGCCGGTTCGTTCCGCAAGCAGGCCGACGCCGACCGCGTGCGCGCCCAGGTGATCCTCCTCGGCCAGAGCGCGCGGGTGGAATCCGGCGCGGTGCGCGACGAGACCTGGTACCGGGTGATGGTCGGGCCGTTCAGCGACCGCTCGCAGGTTTCCGCGGCGCAGAAGCAACTGTCGGCCAACGGCTTCAGCAACCTGCTGTTACAGCAGCGCCAGACCCGCTGAAGCCCCGCGCGGGCCCGCCTCAAGCGGGCTCGCGCGGCGGCTGTCGGACGACGCCTTCAAGGCACGTCCGTCGCCCTGCCTTGAAGGCCGCGTCCTTCATCCCCATATGACTCCGCATTCGGGCACCAATGCCCCGCTGTGTGGAGAACTCCCCCTTGACCACTATCGTTTCTGTCCGCCGCAACGGCAAAGTCGTCATGGGCGGCGACGGCCAGGTTTCCCTTGGCAACACCGTCATGAAAGGCAACGCGAAGAAGGTCCGCCGCCTCTACCACGGCCAGGTGCTGGCCGGTTTCGCCGGCGCCACCGCCGACGCCTTCACCCTCTTCGAACGCTTCGAGCAGCAGCTTGAAAAGCACCAGGGCCACCTGGTCCGCGCCGCCGTCGAGCTGGCCAAGGACTGGCGCACCGACCGCTCCCTGAGCCGCCTGGAAGCCATGCTGGCGGTGGCCAACAAGGACGCCTCGCTGATCATCACCGGCAACGGCGACGTGGTCGAACCCGAGCACGGCCTGATCGCCATGGGCTCCGGCGGCGGCTTCGCCCAGGCCGCGGCCATGGCCCTGCTGCAGAAGGCCGATGACGCCATGTCCGCCCGCGAGATCGCCGAAACGGCGCTGAACATCGCCGGCTCCATCTGCGTGTTCACCAACCAGAACCTCACCATCGAGGAGCTCGACAGCGCCATCTGAGGCCCTGTCGCTCCGGAGTAGCCGAACAAATGTCCATGACTCCCCGCGAGATCGTCCACGAACTCAACCGCCACATCATCGGCCAGGACGACGCCAAGCGCGCCGTGGCCATCGCCCTGCGCAACCGCTGGCGGCGCATGCAGCTGCCGGCCGAGCTGCGCGCCGAGGTGACGCCGAAGAACATCCTGATGATCGGCCCCACCGGCGTCGGCAAGACCGAGATTGCCCGGCGCCTGGCCAAGCTGGCCAACGCCCCGTTCATCAAGGTGGAAGCGACCAAGTTCACCGAGGTGGGCTACGTCGGCCGCGACGTCGAGTCGATCATCCGCGACCTGGCCGACGCCGCGATCAAGATGCTCCGCGAGCAGGAAGTGCAGAAGGTCAAGTACCGCGCCGAGGACGCCGCCGAGGAACGCATCCTCGACGCCCTGCTGCCGCCGGCGCGCACCGGCGGCTTCGGCGACGAGCCGGCGCGCGAGGACTCCAACACCCGCCAGCTGTTCCGCAAGCGCCTGCGCGAAGGCCAGCTGGACGACAAGGAAATCGACATCGAGGTGGCCGACGTCCCGGCCGGCGTGGAAATCATGGCGCCGCCCGGCATGGAGGAGATGACCAACCAGTTGCAGAACCTGTTCTCCAACATGGGCAAGGGCAAGCGCAAGACGCGCAAGCTGAAGGTCGCCGAGGCCATGAAGCTGATCCGCGACGAAGAGGCCCAGCGCCTGGTCAACGAAGAGGACCTCAAGGCCCGCGCCCTGGAAGCCGTGGAGCAGAACGGCATCGTCTTCATCGACGAGATCGACAAGATCGCCAAGCGCGGCAACGTCGGCGGCGCCGACGTCTCCCGCGAGGGCGTGCAGCGCGACCTGCTGCCGCTGATCGAAGGCTGCACCGTCAACACCAAGCTGGGCATGGTCAAGACCGACCACATCCTGTTCATCGCCTCGGGCGCCTTCCACCTGTCCAAGCCCAGCGACCTGGTGCCGGAGCTGCAGGGCCGCCTGCCGATCCGCGTCGAGCTCAAGGCCCTGAGCCCGGACGACTTCAAGCGCATCCTGCGCGAGCCGCACGCCTCGCTCACCGAGCAGTACACCGCGCTGCTCAAGACCGAGGGCCTGGACATCGCCTTCGCCGACGACGGCATCCAGCGCCTGGCGGAGATCGCCTGGCAGGTCAACGAGAAGACCGAGAACATCGGCGCCCGCCGCCTGCACACGCTGCTGGAACGCCTGCTGGAGGAAGTCTCCTTCGACGCAGCCGACCTGGCCAGCGAGCACAGCGACAAGCCGATCGTGATCGACGCCGCCTACGTCAACGGCCACCTGGGCGAGCTGGCGCAGGACGAGGATCTGTCGCGGTATATTCTCTAACAGCCGCTGGAGGCTATAGGCTGGAGGCTATAGGCAAGAGCGAAAAGCCGATGCCCCTCACCGTCGTAGGATGGCGTTGAGCGAAGCGATACCCATCGCCGCAACCGCATGGGTTTCGCAAGCTCAACCCATCCTACGAAGAGCAGCCTTTAGTCGGAGTTTCCCATGCACATCCCCACCGCCATCCAGCTGCACAAGGCCTCGCGCACCCTCACGCTGAAGTACGGCGAGCAGTCCTATGACCTCTCCGCCGAGTTCCTGCGCGTGCACTCGCCCTCGGCCGAGGTGCAGGGCCATGGCAACCCGGTGCTGCAGGTCGGCAAGCTGAACGTCGCCCTCATCGGCCTGGAGCCGGCCGGGCAGTACGCGCTCAAGCTGACCTTCGACGACGGCCACGACAGCGGCCTGTACAGCTGGGACTACCTCTACCAGCTGTGCACCCGCAAGGACCAGCTGTGGGCCGAATACCTCGCCGAGCTGGCCGCCGCCGGCAAGTCCCGCGACCCCGACGAGTCGGTGGTCCGGCTGATGCTCTGAACCCACCTTTGCGCCGGTTTACCCGGCGCCGGCGCCTCGCCATCCTCCTGCCCCCGATCAGGGCACGTCATTTGCAACATTCGCCCTGCACACTGGAAGCGACGTGTTTCCCGTGTTCGAGTCGCGGACGAGCGAGCGCTCTAGGGCGCGTTTTCTAATCTTTCGCGCGATACTCGGGCGCAGGGAACCACGCTGCACCAGCTTGCGCGGCGGGGGAATCTCGGGTAACCAAGTCAGTGCAACGCCGTTGCAGACGCGGGCCCAGGACCCCAGCGATGCCGCCAAGTGTTGACCTGCGTGGAGCCTGCTCCACGTTCCGCTAACCCGAGCAGTACTTGGCCCGTCACCTAGGTGCAGCCCCGCCAGTATTCGTCTCAGGACAATGGAGCGTCGCCGATGACCGAAAAGAAGAACAACGATCTGCCCCAGCAAGCCGCGGAAAACACCCTGAACCTCAACCCGGTGATAGGCATTCGCGGCAAGGATTTGTTGTCCACTGCCCGCATGGTGCTGCTGCAGGCCCTCCGGCAGCCTTTCCACAGCGTCAAGCACGTCGGCCATTTCGGCCTGGAGCTGAAGAATGTCCTGCTCGGTACCTCGCAGCTGCGCCCGGCCGACGACGACCGCCGCTTCAACGACCCGGCCTGGAGCCAGAACCCGCTGTACCGCCGCTACCTGCAGACCTACCTGGCCTGGCGCAAGGAGCTGCAGCAGTGGATCGGCAACAGCGACCTGTCGCCCCAGGACATCAACCGCGGCCAGTTCGTCATCAACCTCATGACCGAAGCCATGGCGCCGACCAACACCCTGAGCAACCCGGCCGCGGTCAAACGCTTCTTCGAGACCGGCGGCAAGAGCCTGCTCGACGGCCTCAGCCACCTGGCCAAGGACCTGGTGAACAACGGCGGCATGCCCAGCCAGGTCAACATGGACGCCTTCGAGGTCGGCAAGAACCTGGCCCTGACCGAGGGCGCGGTGGTGTTCCGCAACGACGTGCTGGAGCTGATCCAGTACTGGCCGATCACCGAGAGCGTGCACGAGCGCCCGCTGCTGGTGGTGCCGCCGCAGATCAACAAGTTCTACGTCTTCGACCTGTCGCCGGAGAAGAGCCTGGCGCGCTTCTGCCTGCGCAACCAGGTGCAGACCTTCATCGTCAGCTGGCGCAACCCGACCAAGGCCCAGCGCGAATGGGGCCTGACTACCTACATCGAGGCGCTCAAGGAAGCCATCGACGTGGTCCTGGCCATCACCGGCAGCAAGGACCTGAACATGCTCGGCGCCTGCTCCGGCGGTATCACCACCGTCACCCTGCTCGGCCACTACGCGGCCCTGGGCGAGGAGAAGGTGCACGCCTTCACCCAGATGGTCAGCGTGCTGGACTTCGAGCTGGACACCACCGTCGCCCTGTTCGCCGACGAGAAGACCCTCGAGGCCGCCAAGCGCCGCTCCTACCAGTCCGGCGTGCTGGAGGGCAAGGACATGGCCAAGGTGTTCGCCTGGATGCGCCCCAACGACCTGATCTGGAACTACTGGGTCAACAACTACCTGCTGGGCAACGAGCCGCCGGCCTTCGACATCCTGTTCTGGAACAACGACACCACGCGCCTGCCGGCCGCGCTGCACGGCGAGCTGGTGGAGATGTTCAAGAGCAACCCGCTGACGCGCCCCGGCGCCCTGGAAGTGGGCGGCACGCCCATCGACCTCAGGCAGGTCACCTGCGACTTCTACTGCGTGGCCGGCCTCAGCGACCACATCACCCCCTGGGAAGCCTGCTACCGCTCGGCGCGCCTGCTCGGCGGCAAGTGCGAGTTCATCCTTTCCAACAGCGGGCACATCCAGAGCATCCTCAACCCGCCTGGCAACCCCAAGGCCCGCTTCATGACCGGCCCGGACCTGACCGTCGATCCGAAGACCTGGCAGGAAAACTCGAGCAAGCACGCCGACTCCTGGTGGCTGCACTGGCAACAGTGGCTGGCCGAGCGCGCGGGCAAGCTGAAAAAGGCGCCGACCGCCCTGGGCAACAAGGCCCACCCGGCTGGCGAAGCATCCCCCGGCACCTACGTACACGAACGATGAAGACAGAAAACCTACCCGACGCCACCGCGCAGCAGGACGCGCCGGCCCAGCCCGAGCTGGCGCCGCAGGCCACGCGCCAGCGCAAGGCGCGCCCCGCCGCCAAGGCGGCCGAGCCGCAGCAGCCGGCCGAGACGCGGGCGCGCGTGCTCGCGCCGCAGCCCTTCGTGTTCCGCACCATCGACCTCGACGGGCAGACCATCCGCACCGCCGTGCGCCCGGGCAAGGGGCACATGACGCCGCTGCTGATCTTCAACGGCATCGGCGCCAACCTGGAGCTGGTGTTCCCCTTCGTCGCCGCGCTGGACCCGGACCTGGAGGTGATCGCCTTCGACGTGCCCGGCGTCGGCGGCTCGTCCACGCCGAGCACGCCCTACCGCTTCCCCGGCCTGGCCAAGCTGGCCGCGCGCATGCTCGATTACCTGGACTACGGGCAGGTCACCGCCATCGGCGTGTCCTGGGGCGGGGCCCTGGCCCAGCAGTTCGCCCACGACTACCCCGAGCGCTGCAAGAAGCTGATCCTGGCGGCCACCGCCGCCGGGGCGGTGATGGTCCCGGGCAAGCCCAAGGTGCTCTGGCGCATGGCCAGCCCGCGGCGCTACATCCAGCCGTCCTATGGCGCGCACATCGCCCCGGACATCTACGGCGGGGCCTTCCGCCGCGATCCCCGGCTGGCCATGGCCTTCGCCGCCAAGGTGCGCTCCTCGGGCAAGCTGGGCTACTACTGGCAGCTGTTCGCCGGCCTGGGCTGGACCAGCATCCACTGGCTGCACCGCATCCAGCAGCCGACCCTGGTGCTGGCCGGCGACGACGACCCGATCATCCCGCTGGTGAACATGCGCCTGCTGGCCTGGCGCATCCCCAACGCGGAGCTGCACGTGATCGACGACGGCCACCTGTTCCTGGTGACCCGCGCCGAGACGGTGGCGCCGATCATCATGAAGTTCCTCGCCGAGGAACGGCAGCGCGCGGTCATGCACCCGCGTCCGTTCGCCCCCAAGGCCGGCTGACCCCCGGCCTCGATCATCGCCTCGTAACAGTGCACGTTCATCGTCGGTGACCGGCAGGCGCGCCGATTCGTGCCTATGCTTCAGCCCCTGCGTGCGTCAGGAATGCACCTGCGCCGATTCTGGTACGGGCCTTGCTGCGCCCGACTGACGACGGTTCTTTTCCCAGGGAGAGCTGCACATGCGAGAGAACTCCAGCACCGGCAGGCTGCCGGCCCCCGCCGACTTCATGAACGCCCAGAGCGCCATGCTCGGCCTGCGCGGCAAGGACATGCTGTCCACCCTGCGCCAGCTCGCCGTCCAGGGCGTGCGCCGGCCGCTGCACAGCGCCCGCCACCTGGCGGCCTTCGGCAAGCAGATGGGCCACGTGCTGCTGGGTGACTCGCCGTTGCAGCCCAACCCCCAGGACAGCCGCTTCCAGGACCCGTCCTGGCGCCTCAACCCCTTCTACCGGCGCACCCTGCAGGCCTACCTGGCCTGGCAACAGCAACTGCTGGCGTGGATCGACGAGAGCGACCTGGACGGCGACGACCGCGCCCGCGCGCGCTTCCTGCTGTCGCTGTTCGCCGACGCCATGGCGCCGACCAACAGCCTGATCAACCCGCTGGCGGTGAAAGAGCTGTTCAACACCGGCGGGCAGAGCCTGCTCAAGGGCGGCCGCCAGATGCTCGACGACCTGCTGCACAACGGCGGCATGCCCAGCCAGGTCAACAAGCACGCCTTCGAGGTCGGCCGCAACCTGGCCACCACCCCGGGCGCCGTGGTGTTCCGCAGCGAGATGCTCGAACTCATCCAGTACAAGCCCCTGGGCGAGCACCTGCACGCCAAGCCGCTGCTGATCGTCCCGCCGCAGATCAACAAGTACTACATCTTCGACCTGAGCCCGGAAAAGAGCTTCGTCCAGTACGCCCTGAAGAACAACCTGCAGCTGTTCATGGTCAGCTGGCGCAACCCCGATGCGCGCCACCGCGAGTGGGGCCTGTCGACCTACGTGAAGGCCCTGGACGAGGCCATCGAGGTGGTCCGCTCGATCAGCGGCAGCCGCAGCGTCAACCTGATGGGCGCCTGCTCCGGCGGCCTGACCATCGCCGCGCTGCAGGGCCACCTGCAGGCGCGCCGGCAACTGCGCAAAATCAGCAGCGCCACCTACCTGGTGAGCCTGCTGGACAGCCAGGTGGAAACCCCGGCGGCGCTGTTCGCCGACGAGCAGACGCTGGAAAGCACCAAGCGCCGCTCCTACCAGCACGGCGTGCTGGAGGGCAAGGACATGGCCAAGGTGTTCGCCTGGATGCGCCCCAACGACCTGGTGTGGAACTACTGGGTCAACAACTACCTGCTGGGCAAGCTGCCGCCGGCCTTCGACATCCTCTACTGGAACAACGACAACACCCGCCTGCCGGCGGCGCTGCACGGCGATTTCCTCGACTTCTTCAAACACAACCCGCTGGCCCGCCCCGGCGCCATGGAAATCTGCGGCACGCCCATCGACCTGAAGAAGGTGGCGGTGGACAACTTCCACGTCGCCGGCATCACCGACCACATCACCCCCTGGGACGCGGTCTACCGCTCGGCCCTGCTGCTGGGCGGCGACAGCCGCTTCGTGCTGTCCAACAGCGGGCACATCCAGAGCATCCTCAACCCGCCGGGCAACCCCAAGGCCTGCTACTTCGAGAACGGCAAGCTCGCCTCCGACCCGCGCGCCTGGTACTACGACACCCAGCGCCAGGAAGGCAGCTGGTGGCCGGTGTGGCTGGCGTGGATCCAGGAACGCTCGGGCGAACGCCGGCCGGTGAGCTTCGAACTGGGCAACGCCGAGCACCCGCCGATGGAAGCGGCGCCGGGGACTTACGTGCACGAGCGGTGAGTCTCGATGGAGCTGTACCGGACAGGTCTGACGTAGGGCGCATAACGCCTACGGCGTTATCCGCCGTTTGGCCTTGGTTTCCGGCGGCTCCGGGGTTGACCTGGGCGTTGGCTGTGGCCCCGGCGCATCGGCGGATAACCGCGAACGGTTATGCGCCCTACGACTTCAGGGCAGCACGGTCGCAGAAAACCCACCCCCTCACGCTTTCGAGGGACTGGCCGGCGCGCCCCGCCCCGGCTATCGTCGAGCCTCCCGAAGCCGGAACCAGCACACGGATGAAAACCCGCGACCGCATCCTCGAATGCGCCCTGCTGTTGTTCAACGAGCAGGGCGAACCCAACGTCTCCACCCTGGAGATCGCCACCGAGCTGGGTATCAGCCCCGGCAACCTGTACTACCACTTCCACGGCAAGGAACCGCTGGTGCTGGGCCTGTTCGCCCGTTTCGAGGAGGAGTTGCAGCCGCTGCTCGACCCGCCCGCCGACGCGCGCCTGGGCGCCGAGGACTACTGGCTGTTCCTGCACCTGATCGTCGAGCGCCTGGCGCACTACCGCTTCCTCTTCCAGGACCTCTCCAACCTGGCCGGGCGCCTGCCCAAGCTGGCCCGCGGCATGCGCAGCTGGCTCAATGCGCTCAAGCGCACCCTGGCCGCCCTGCTCGCCCGGCTCAAGGCCGACGGCGAGCTGACCAGCGACACCGACGCCCTCGGCCAACTGGTGGAGCAGATCACCCTGACCCTGCTGTTCTCCCTGGATTACCAGCGCATCCTCGGCCGCGAAGGCGAGATACGCCTGGTGGTCTACCAGGTGATGATGCTGGTGGCGCCGCACCTGCGCGGCGACTCGCGACTCGCCGCCGAGCGCCTGGCGCAGCGCTACCTGAACGCCTGAAATGAAGACGCCCGGCACGAGGCCGGGCGTCGGGTACCACGGGTAACGCGTCAGGCCTGGGTCGGCGGCGTGGCCGGAGCCGCTACCGGAGCGACCGGAGCTGCCGCAGCCGGCGCCGGGGTGGCCGCCGGAGCCGGAGCCGCGGCCGGCGTGGCCGCTGCAGCAGGCTTGGCCGCCTTGGGCGCCGCAGGCTTCTTCACCGCCGGCTTCTTCGCTGCGGCAGGCTTGGCTGCCGGTTTCGCAGCAGCCGGTTTCGCAGCAGGCTTGGCGGCAGCCGGTTTGGCGGCCGGTTTCGCCGCGGCCTTCGCAGCAGCAGGCTTGGCGGCCGGCTTGGCTGCAGGCTTCACCGCGGCCTTGGCCGCAGCCGGTTTCGCAGCAGCCTTGGCAGCAGGCTTGGCCGCCGCGGTCTTGGCAGCCGGCTTGGCTGCGGGCTTCGCTGCAGCCTTGGCCGCAGGTTTGGCAGCGGCCTTGGCGGCGGCGGGCTTGGCCACCGACTTGACGCTGATGCCGGTGAGTTTCTCGATCTGCTTGGTCAGGGTCTCGACCTTCGCATGCAGGTCCTTCACCTCGTTGCGGCTCGGCACGCCCAGGCGCGAGATGGCGCTGTTCAGGCGCTTGTCGAACGCCTCCTCCAGCTCACCCCACTTGCCCAGGGCGCGGTCCTTCACTTCGTCGACCTTGGAACGCGCCGAACGGGCGGTGGACTTCACCGCGCCGACGGATTTATCGACTTCGGTCCGGGCCTGCTTCTCGGCCTTCTCGCCATCCTTGACCAGGGTCTCGAACAGCTTGCTGCCGTCCTTGCTGACCTTCGAGTAGGCCCCCAGACCAGCCAACCAGATTTGCCGCGAGTATTTCTCGATCTCGCCGACCCAACTGGACTCTTTTTTATCGGTAGTTTTCTTGCCAGCCATCCCGCTCTCCTCAATGAGTTTTCGCGACACGCTCGAGCACCGCGCTCAGCTCGTCAAGCTTAGCAGAGAGCGCCTCGACATCCTGCCGCGACGGAATGCCCATGCGGTTCAGCGCGGAGGCCACGCGGCTGTCGAAAGCCTTCTCGACCTTGTCCAGCTGCACCTCGAACTTGTCCTTCACCAGCCAGACGCTGCTCTTGACGCTGTCGTTGGCCGACTCGACCTGCTCGGTCACCAGCTGGCGGCCCTTGGTTTCCAGGCCTTCGCCTTCCTTCACCAGCGACTTGAAGTACTCGGTGCCTTCGGCGCCGACGCGCGCATAGGCGCCCAGGCCGGCCAGCCAGATCTGGCGGGCGTAGTGCTTGACGTCGGTGATCAGGGACGATTCGCTGACGGCTTTCTCGACTTTCTTCTTGCTGGCGACCTTGGCCATGATGGTTTCCTCACACTGTTCTCGGGGGTCCGTAGAGGCCCGCAGCGTTGCGAGCTTGAGTGCAAGGTATCGGGGAAAATTAGAAAACACATACCAGCCGGCGCGGAGCGCCGGACAAGGTGCTCGGCCTCAGGCCAGCGCCTTGTCCAGCGCGCGCTCGATCTCGCCCTTGAGCATCCCGCCCATGGCCGACAGCAGCAGGCCCAGCTTGACCTCCACCGCCACGCGGTCCTCGCCCACCTCGATGCGCCCGTCCACGCCACTGCGCTTGAAGGTCAGCACGTCGCCCTGCCACTCGTAGCTCACGCCGTGCTCGCGGGCGAGCTTCTCGGCCAGCTTCTGGGCCTTCTCGCGGGCGGCTTCGCGGCCGAGGCAATGGGGACGTTCGACGTGGATGCGGGACATGGGCGACTCCGGAATGACAGACCGGTGGATGATACGCCGCACGACGTTTCGCCGCACCCCGCGCCACGGGGCGGCGTTTTTCCCACATCCTGTTAGAATGCCCGCCATTGACTTCCAGGGTAGAAACGCCATGAGCGAGCCGCGCAAACCCGCCGGGGACCAGGGCCCCGCCGACCCCACCACGCACTTCGGCTACAAGACCGTGCGCGAGAGCGAGAAGGCCGAGAAGGTCGCCGAGGTGTTCCACTCGGTCGCCGCCAAGTACGACCTGATGAACGACCTGATGTCCGGTGGCATCCACCGCCTGTGGAAGCGCTTCACCATCGAGCTGTCCGGCGTGCGCGCCGGCAACCGCGTGCTCGATATCGCCGGCGGCACGGGCGATCTGACCCGCCAGTTCTCGCGCCTGGTCGGCCCCACTGGCGAGGTGGTGCTGGCGGACATCAACGCCTCCATGCTCAAGGTCGGCCGCGACAAGCTGCTGGACAGCGGCGTGGCCGGCAACGTCAGCTTCGTCCAGGCCGACGCCGAGAAGCTGCCCTTCCCGGACAACCACTTCGACTGCGTAAGCATCGCCTTCGGCCTGCGCAACGTCACCCACAAGGACGCCGCCATCCGCTCCATGCTGCGGGTGCTCAAGCCGGGCGGGCGCCTGCTGGTGCTGGAATTCTCCAAGCCCACCAGCAGCCTGCTGTCCAAGGCCTACGACGCCTACTCCTTCACCCTGCTGCCGCTGATGGGCAAGCTGGTCACCAACGACGCCGAGAGCTACCGCTACCTGGCCGAGTCGATCCGCATGCACCCGGACCAGGAAACCCTGAAGTCGATGATGGTCGAGGCCGGTTTCGACCGCGTCACCTACCACAACATGACCGGCGGCGTGGTCGCCCTGCACCGCGGCATCAAGCCCTGAAATGGCGCTCCTGACCCAGGCGCTGCTGGCCAGCGCCGAAGCCGGCGTGAACCGCGTGCTGCGCCTGGACGGCGTGGCCCTGCAGCGTCTCGCCCGGCTCGCCGGGCGGGTCCTGGAAGTGGATTGCCAGGCGCCGCCGCTGCGCCTGTTCATCCTCCCCGACGCCGACGGCCTGCACCTGGCCGCGCACCACGAGGCCGCGGTCGACTGCACCCTGCGCGCCCCGGCCGGGCGCCTGCTGCAGCTGGCCCTGGCGGCCGACAAGACCAGCGTGCTGCACAGCCCGGAAGTGGAGATGGGCGGCGATAGCGCCCTGCTCCTGGAGCTGGCCGACATCCTCCAGAGCCTGGAGCTGGACTGGGAATACGAAGTGCAGCGCTGGCTCGGCCCGCTGCCCGCGCAACTGCTCGGCAGCCGCGTGCGCGGCGGCGCGCGCTGGGCCGGCGACAGCCTGGAAAGCCTGCGCCTGAGCCTGGCCGACTACCTCGCCGAGGAAAGCCGCACCCTGGTCGGGCGCAACGAGGCCGAAGCGCGCTTCGCCGAACTCGACCAGTTGAAGATCGCCCTCGATCGCCTCGACGCGCGCCTGGCGCGCCTGTCCAAGAAGCTGAAACCCGACGCATGAAGCTGCTCGCCTTCCGCCGCCTGCTGCGCATCCAGAGCGTGGTGATCCGCTACCGCCTCGACGACCTCATCCTCGAACTGCCGATGCTGCCCTGGTATCTGCGCCTGCTCGGCGGCCTGCTGCCCTGGCGCTGGCTGCCGCGGCGCAAGCTGGAGCTGAGCCGCGGCGAGCGCATCCGCCTGGCCCTGGAAGGCCTGGGGCCGATCTTCATCAAGTTCGGGCAGATCCTCTCCACCCGCCGCGACCTCTTGCCCGACGACATCGCCAACGAGCTGGCGCGCCTGCAGGACAAGGTCCCGCCGTTCCCGCCGGAAGCCTCGGTGGCGCTGATCGAGGAGCAGTTGGGGGCGAAGGTCGAGCAGGTCTTTGCCCGCTTCGAGCGCGAGCCGCTGGCCTCGGCCTCGGTAGCTCAGGTCCACGCTGCGCAGCTGAAAAGCGGCGAGGAAGTGGTGGTCAAGGTGATCCGCCCGGGCCTCAAGCCGGTGATCCGCGCCGACATGTCCTGGCTGTTCATCCTCGCCCGCCTGGCCGAGCGCGTCTCCGCCGACGCCCGCCGCCTGCACCCGGTGGAGGTGGTCAGCGACTACGAGAAGACCATCTACGACGAACTCGACCTGCTGCGCGAGGCGGCCAACTCCAGCCAGCTGCGGCGCAACTTCGACGGCTCGCCGCTGCTCTACGTGCCCCAGGTGTACTGGGACTGGTGCCGGCCCAAGGTGCTGGTGATGGAGCGCATCTACGGCATCCCGGTCACCGACCTGGACACCCTGCGCGACCAGCGCACCGACTTCAAGGCCCTGGCCGAGCGCGGCGTGGAAATCTTCTTCACCCAAGTGTTCCGCGACAGCTTCTTCCACGCCGACATGCACCCGGGCAACATCTTCGTCAGCACCCGCACGCCCTGGAGCCCGCAGTACATCGCGGTGGACTGCGGCATCGTCGGCAGCCTCACCGACGAGGACCAGGACTACCTGGCGCGCAACCTGATCGCCTTCTTCAAGCGCGACTACCGCAAGGTCGCCCAGTTGCACATCGACTCCGGCTGGGTGCCGGCGGAAACCCGCGTCAACGACTTCGAGGCGGCGATCCGCACGGTGTGCGAGCCGATCTTCGAGAAGCCGCTCAAGGACATCTCCTTCGGCCAGGTGCTGCTGCGCCTGTTCCAGACCGCGCGGCGCTTCAACATGGAAGTGCAGCCGCAACTGGTGCTGCTGCAGAAGACCCTGCTGAACATCGAGGGCCTGGGCCGCCAGCTCTACCCCGAGCTGGACCTGTGGAGCACCGCCCAGCCCTACCTGGAACGCTGGATGCGCGAGCGCATGAGCCCCGCCCAGCTGCTGCGCAACGCCCAGCAGCACGTCGAGCAGCTGCCGCACCTGGCGCAGATGACCCGCGACACCCTGGAGCGCCTGGCGCAGCCCCGGGAGCCGCAAGCGACCGGCGCCCAGCCCCTGGCCGGCGCCTGGGTGCCGCGACTGATCGGCGCAGTGCTGGTGGCCGGCGCCACCCAGATCGGCCTGGCCACCCACAGTATCGAGGCCTGGCCGGCCTGGGCCATGCTGGCCGGCGGTCTGTATCTGATTCTGCGCCGATAGCCAGTCGTCGCCACTGCTGGCACACTTGGTCGTTGATGAAACTGCCGCGGGGCGCGAAAACGCCCGCTGTACGGAAGCGAAGATGAAAGACTGGCTGGACGAAATTCACTGGAACGCCGACGGCCTGGTGCCGGCGATCGCCCAGGACCACAAGACGGGCCGCGTGCTGATGATGGCCTGGATGAACCGCGAGTCCCTGGCCCTGACCGCCGCCGAGGGCCGCGCCATCTACTGGTCGCGCTCGCGCGGCAAGCTCTGGCGCAAGGGCGAGGAGTCCGGCCACGTACAGAAGCTGCACGAACTGCGCCTGGACTGCGACGCCGACGTCGTCATCCTGATGGTCGAGCAGGTCGGCGGCATCGCCTGCCACACCGGCCGCGAAAGCTGCTTCTACCGGGTCTACCAGGACGGCGGCTGGAAGGTCGTCGACGCGGTGCTCAAGGACCCGCACGCCATCTACGACAAGCCGGGGCACAGCCATGAGTGACAACACCCTCGCGCGCCTGGCCGAGGTGCTGGAGGGGCGCAAGAACGCCGCCCCCGAAAGCTCCTACGTGGCCAGCCTGTACCACAAGGGACTGAACAAGATCCTGGAAAAGGTCGGAGAGGAATCGGTGGAAACCATCCTCGCCGCCAAGGACGCCGCGCAGAGCGGCGACTGCACGGACCTGATCTACGAAACCGCCGACCTCTGGTTCCATTCCCTGGTCATGCTCGCCGCCCTCGGCCAGCATCCCCAGGCGGTGCTGGACGAGCTGGAGCGCCGTTTCGGCCTCTCCGGCCACGACGAGAAAGCTGCGCGCCAGCCGTCGGCCTGAACCCGATTACTTCGAGGAGAACAAGATGGGCATCTTTGACTGGAAACACTGGGTCGTCATCCTGATCGTGGTGGTGCTGGTATTCGGCACCAAGCGCCTGAAGACCCTGGGCTCGGACGTCGGCGAGGCGGTCAAGGGCTTCCGCAAGGCGATGAACACCGAAGAGGACGAGAAGCCCCAGCAGCAGCCGCCGGCCAACCCGCCGCTGAACCAGCCGCACACCATCGACGCCCAGGCGCAGAAGGTCGAAGAGCCGCAGCGCAAGGACTGATGGGAAGAACGCCATGTTCGGAATCAGCTTCAGCGAACTGCTGCTGGTGGGCCTGGTCGCCCTGCTGGTGCTCGGCCCCGAGCGCCTGCCCGGCGCCGCGCGCACCGCGGGCCTGTGGATCGGCCGGCTGAAACGCAGCTTCAACGCCATCAAGCAGGAAGTGGAGCGCGAGCTGGGCGCCGACGAAATCCGCCGGCAACTGCACAACGAGCACATCCTGCAGATGGAGCGTGAAGCGCAGAAGCTGATGGCGCCGCTCACCGGCCAGCAGCCGCCGGCCGATAGCGCCGCGCAGGCCGAGCCCACGGCACCGCCGGCGCCGCCGACCATCGCCCCGAACAGCCGCCTGGCCAACATGCCCGGCGTCGGTATCCCGGCCGCACCCGAGGCACCCGCCGCGCCAGCAGCGCCCGAGGCCCCGGCCGCGCCGGCCGCCGCCCCTCCGTCCGAGACGCCGCGTACCCCATGAGCGACGAAAAACCCGAACAGCCCGAAAACGACCAGGAAATGCCCCTGGTCTCGCACCTGACCGAGCTGCGCACGCGCCTGCTGCGCTGCGTGGTGGCGATCTTCGTGATCTTCATCGGCCTGCTGTACTTCTCGCAGAAGATCTACGCCCTGGCCTCCGCGCCGCTGCGCCGCTTCCTCCCGGAAGGCGCGACCATGATCGCCATCGACCCGGCCTCGGCCTTCCTCGCGCCGCTGAAGCTGACCATGATCGTCGCCGTGCTGCTGGCCATGCCGGTGATCCTGGCGCAGATCTGGGGCTTCATCGCCCCCGGCCTGTACAAGCACGAGAAGCGCGTGGCCCTGCCGCTGCTGGCCTCCAGCGTGGTGCTGTTCTACACCGGCATGGCCTTCGCCTACTTCCTGGTGTTCCCGTTGATGTTCCACTTCTTCCTCGGCCAGGCCCCGGAAGGGGTGACGCCGATGACCGACATCAACAGCTACCTGGACTTCCTCACCCTGCTGTTCGCCTTCGGCGTGGCCTTCGAAATCCCCGTGGCCACGGTGCTGCTGGTGTGGATCGGGGTGGTCGACGTGGCCTACCTGAAGAAAATCCGCCCCTACGTCATCATCGGCTGCTTCGTGGTCGGCATGGTCCTCACCCCGCCGGACCCGATGTCGCAGACGCTGCTGGCCGTGCCCATGTGGATGCTGTTCGAGGCCGGCGTGCTGTTCAGCCGGCTGATCCGCAAGCGCAACCGCGACGAGGATGAGCAGCCCGAAGAGAAAGGCGACCAGCCGCCAGCGACGCGCCCGTGAACCTGCTGCTGCTCGACGACGCCGACTTCGTCGCGGCGGACCGCGTATTGCTGCGCGACCGCCGCCTCACCCACCTGCACGAAGTGCACCGCGCCGAAAGCGGCGACAGCCTGCGCGTCGGCCGCCTGGGCGGGCTGATGGGCGAAGGCCGCCTGCTGAGCCTTTCCCGCGACGAGGCGCAGCTGCAGGTGAGCTTCACCCAGGCGCCGCCGGCCAAGCTGCCGCTGACCCTGCTGCTGGCCCTGCCGCGGCCGAAGATGCTCCGCCGCGTGCTGCAGACCGTGGCCGCCATGGGCGTGCCGCGCCTGGTGCTGCTGAACAGCTACCGGGTGGAGAAGAGCTTCTGGCAGACGCCCTTCCTGGAGCCCGCGGCCATCCACGAGCAACTGGTCCTGGGCCTGGAGCAGGCCCGCGACACCGTGCTGCCGGAAGTGACCATCGAAAAGCGCTTCAAGCCCTTCGTCGAAGACCGCCTGCCGGCCCTGGCCGCCGGCAGCCTGGGGCTGATCGGCCACCCCGGGCCCTGGCCGGCCTGCCCGCGCGCGGTCGAGCAGGCCGTGACCCTGGCCATCGGCCCCGAAGGCGGCTGGATTCCCTACGAAGTCGAGAAGCTGCGCGAGGCCGGGCTGGCCCCGGTGCAACTGGGCGAGCGCATCCTGCGCGTGGAAACCGCGGTCACCGCCCTGCTGGCCCGGCTGTTCTGAGGCCAAGCGCCGCGGCAGGCCCGCCGGAGAGCGTCCGTCAGAAAATCACTAAAGAAATTTCAGATTCGTGTCGCCTCGCCGATATGACAGGCATTGGTCAATCGGCGGCCGCCCCCGCGGCAGCCGCAGCCCCATCGTCCCCTGGAGCGCCGCGTTCATGTCCCGCTGGTTCAGCAATCTCACGGTCAACTGGAAACTCGCCATCGGCTTCGGCCTGGTGCTGCTGCTCACCCTGCTCATCGCGCTGACCGGCGCGCTCAACCTGAACAGCCTGATATCCCGGGGCGACAAGATCGGCGAAATCTCCAAGCTGCTCGCCATGACCAAGGACCTGCGCACTACCCGCCTGAAATACCAGTCCAGCCGCACCGCGGAAGACGCCAAGCTGGTGGAACAGAGCATCAACGAGCTGGACCGGCAGCAACAGCGCGTCGGCCAGTTGCTCGTCGTGCCCTCGGACCTGGAGAAGGTCGAGCAGCAACGCCAGCTCACCAGCCAGTACCGCACCCTGTTCAAGGGCCTGCAGAAGTCCTTCGACAGCCGCGACAGCGCGCGCAAGACGCTGATCCGCAAGGCCTCGGTGGTCACCCAGGGGCTGGAGCTGGTGGAGCAGCACCTGGTGGAGAGCGGCAGCGTCGACTCCCTCAAGGCCATCGCCGACGTCTCCGAGCTGGGCCGCCAGCTGATGGACGCCCGCTTCCAGGTGCTCAGCTACACCGCCAACGAAGACCCCAGCCTCGAACAGGGCGCGTTCAGCGCCCTGGAGCAGGTCACCGCCACCGTGGAACAACGCGCCCAGGCCGCCGTGCCGGAGCAGCAGGCCAACTACCAGGCCGTGGTGAACGCCCTGCGCGACTACCGCAAGGCGCTGGACCGCTACCGCAACGAAGTCAACAACAGCCAGCAGGCGCGCGACCAGATGCGCGACAGCGGCCTGCTGATCGAGAAACTCAGCGTTGAACTGAGCGACGGCCAGACCGCCAAGCGCAATGAAGACGCCAGCCACGCCAAGCAGTTGCTGGCCCTGGCCTCGCTGCTGGTCCTGGTGCTGGGCGTGCTGGCGGCCTGGCTGATCACCCGGCAGATCGTCCTGCCGCTGCGCCAGTCGCTGGCCGCCGCCGCGCGCATCGCCGACGGCGACCTCAGCCAGGAACTGCGCGTCGAACGCCGCGACGAGCTGGGCCAGCTGCAGGCCAGCATGCAGCGCATGAACCAGTCGCTGCGCGAGCTGATCGGCCGCATCCACGACGGCGTCACCCAGATCGCCAGCGCCGCCGAGGAACTCTCGGCGGTCACCGAGCAGACCAGCGCCGGGGTGAACAACCAGAAGAGCGAGACCGACCAGGTGGCCACGGCCATGACCGAGATGGCCACCACCGTGCTGGAAGTGGCGCGCAACGCCGAGGAAGCCTCGGAAGCCGCCAGCGCCGCGGACCGCGAGGCCGGCGCCGGCGCCCAGGCGGTCAGCGAGGCGGTCGGGCAGATGGACCGCCTGGCCGGCGAGGTGGGCCGCTCCAACGAAGCGGTGCAGCAGCTCAAGCGCGAGAGCGAGAAGATCGGCAGCGTGCTCGACGTGATCAAAGCGGTGGCCGAGCAGACCAACCTGCTGGCCCTCAATGCCGCCATTGAGGCGGCCCGCGCCGGCGACGCCGGGCGCGGCTTCGCCGTGGTCGCCGACGAAGTGCGCGCCCTGGCCCGGCGCACCCAGCAGTCCACCGAGGAGATCGAGGAACTGATCGCCGGCCTGCACAGCGGCACCCAGCAGGCCGTGCAGCGCATGGAGAGCAGCCGCGCGCTCACCGACAACACCCTGGAACTGGCGCGCCGCGCCGGCGAGCGGCTGGAGGCCATCACCCGCACCGTCTCCGGCATCCAGTCGATGAACCAGCAGATCGCCGCCGCCGCCGAACAGCAGAGCGCGGTGGCCGAGGAGATCAACCGCAGCGTGCTCAGCGTGCGCGACATCTCCGAGCAGACCGCCGCCGCCAGCGAGGAGACCGCCGCCTCCAGCGTCGAGCTGGCGCGCCTGGGCACCGAGCTGCAGGGCCTGGTCGGCCGCTTCCGCCTCTGAGCCCTCCCCCTCCGGCCCGCCGTCCTGGCGGGCCTTTGCCGACGTAAGAAAAATTACCAATCTGGCACTGAAGTTTCAGACAGCATCGCCGATAAGCTGTGACGCACACAGATGCGTCCCGAAAAAGTCCCTCGCCTGCACGACAAGAAGAACGACAAAACAGCCTGCATTTCCGGCTTCGGGCCCGTCCCGCGGCCTCGTCTGCCTGGAGTATTCGACATGTACGATTGGCTGGTCCTTCAGCTCGGCCGCATGAACGTCAGCCTCAAGCTCGCCGTGGGCTTCGGCATCTGCCTGCTGCTGACCCTGCTGGTGTTGCTCGGCGGCATCCAGGGCCTGAACGAACAGGGCGCCTACAGCGAACGCCTGACGCACATCGGCCAGCTCGACGGCGGCGCCCGCCAGGCGGAACTGGCGCGCCTGCGCTACCAGCTCGAAGGCAGCGCGGAGCAGGCCCAGCGCCTGCGTTCGGTACTGGGCGAGCTGCAAGCCGGCAGCGAGCGCCTGGCCCGCGACGGCCTCGCCGGGCCCCGTCTCGACGCCCTGCGCCAGGCCCTTGCCGACTACGCCCGGGCCGCCGACGACCTGCTGCGCGCCGACGCACAACAGCGCGGGCAAGCCAACCCCGGCCTCGACAGCCGTGCCGAAGCCCTGTTCCGCGCCAGCGGCGCCCTGTTCGAAGAAGGGCTGCAGCAGCGCGACGCGGCGGCCAGCCAGGCGCAATGGCACCAAGCGCTGACCGCCCTGTTCGCGCTGTTCTTCGGCGCCCTCTCGGTGTGGGCGATCAACCGCCAGATCGTCCGCCCGCTGCACGAATCCCTCGAACTGGCCGAGCACATCGCCCAGGGCGACCTGTCCCGCGACCTGGGCGGCGACCTGCACCTGCAGCGCCGCGACGAGTTGGGCCAGTTGCAGCGCACCATGCTGCGCATGCGCGACAGCCTGGGCGAGCTGATCGGCCACATCGGCGGCAGCGTCGGCCAGTTGGCCACCGCCGCCGACGAGCTGTCGGCGGTCACCGAGCAGACCCGCGCCGGCGTCGACAGCCAGCGCCTGGAAACCGAGCAGGTGGCCAGCGCCATCGAGGAAATGGCCGCCACCGTGCAGGAAGTGGCGCGCAACGCCGAGCAGGCTTCCGGCGCCGCCCGCCAGGCCGACGCCCAGGCCCGCGACGGCGAGCAGGTGGTCGGCCAGGCCATCGCCCGCATCGACCAACTGGCCGCCGAGGTGGAACGCTCCACCCAGGCCATGGCGCGCCTGCGCGGCGACAGCGGGAAGATCGGCAGCGTGCTCGACGTGATCAAGTCGGTGGCCGAGCAGACCAACCTGCTGGCCCTCAACGCCGCCATCGAAGCCGCCCGCGCCGGCGAGGCCGGGCGCGGCTTCGCGGTGGTCGCCGACGAAGTGCGCGCGCTGGCCCAGCGCACCCAGCAGTCCACCGCCGAGATCGAGGCGCTGATCGCCGCCCTGCAGCGCGGCGCCGAGGACGCCGCGCAGTGCATGGACGACAGCCGCGAGCTGACCGGCGACTCGGTCGAGCTGACGCGCCGCGCCGGCGACGCGCTGGCCGCCATCGCCCGCAGCGTGGCGCAGATCCAGGACATGAACCTGCAGATCGCCTCCGCCGCCGAACAGCAGAGCAGCGTCGCCGCCGAGATCAGCCGCAGCGTCGGCCAGGTCCGCGACATCGCCGAGCAATCGGCCGCCGCCAGCCAGCAGACCGCCGCCTCGAGCAACGAACTGGCGCGCCTGGGCAGCGACCTGCAGGGCCAGGTCGGGCGCTTCCGCCTGTAACAGGATTGCAGCGGACAGGAAGGCCGCGCATGGGATAGGCTGGGGCTCTCGCCCAACCGGAGAGTGACCATGCGCCCGCTGACCATCGACCTCGACGAACTCGCCGTCGCCCTCGACACCAGCGACATAGAGCACTACCTGGACCTGGGCAGCGGCCAGGTGGTGCCGCTGCTGAGCGACTCCCCCGACCCGGACCTGCTGCTCCTGCTGGAGCAGGACCCGGAGCGCCTGCTGCCGATCGAGCCGCTGAGCAGCCGCGAATCCCTGGAACTGATGCGCGACTTCCTCCGCGAGGTCGGCGAACCCCACGCCTACGCCGCCATGGCCTCGGCCCTGGAAGGCCGCAAGCCGTTCAAGGCCTTCCGCCACGTGCTCATGGGCTACCCCGACCTGCTCCAGGCCTGGTACGACTACCAGGCCGAACGCCTGCGCGAATGCGCCCTGGACTGGCTGGCCGACCACGACATCCGCCCGGCCGGGCAAGGCGCCGCGTTGTAGGGACGCTCTTCGTAGGATGGGTTGAGCTTGCGATACCCATCGGACCATGGCGATGGGTATCGCTCCGCTCAACCCATCCTACGATGTCGACGCAACCCCACCCACGCCATTCCCCTGTAGGAGCGCGCCCTGCGCGCGAATCGCGGGCAGAGCCCGCTCCTACAATTCCCGGGAGGCACGATCGTAGGAGCGGACCTTGTCCGCGATAGCCGGACGTCCCGGCGCGATTCGCGGATGAGATCCGCTCCTACGCAACCCCACCCGCGCCATTCCCCTGTAGGAGCGGGCCCTGCGCGCGAATCGCGGGCAGGGCCCGCTACAATTCCAGGGAGGCACGATCGTAGGACCTTGTCCGCGATAGCCGGACGTCCCGGCGCGATTCGCGGATGAGATCCGCAACCCCACCCGCGCCATTCCCCTGTAGGAGCGCGCCCTGCGCGCGAATCGCGGGCAGGGCCCGCCTACAATTCCAGGGAGGCACGGTCGTAGCGGACCTTGTCCGCGATAGACGGACGTCCCGGCGCGATTCGCGGATGAGATCCGCTACGCAACCCCACCCGCGCCATTCCCCTGTAGGAGCGCGCCCTGCGCGCGAATCGCGGGCAGGGCCCGCCTACAATTCCAGGGAGGCACGGTCGTAGCGGACCTTGTCCGCGATAGCCGGACGTCCCGGCGCGATTCGCGGATGAGATCCGCTACGCAACCCCACCCGCGCCATTCCCCTGTAGGAGCGCGCCCTGCGCGCGAATCGCGGGCAGGGCCCGCTCCTACAATTCCAGGGAAGCGCGGTCGTAGGAGCGGAATTTGTCCGCGATAGCCGAACGTCCCGGCGCGATTCGCGGATGAGATCTCCTACGCAACCCCACCCGCGCCATTCCCCTGTAGGAGCGCGCCCTGCGCGCGAATCGCGGGCAGGGCCCGCTCCTACGAAGAGCATCCCGGCGCGGCCTGCAGGACAAAAATCGCCGGGCTCCACAAACGAGAACGCCGCCCCGAGGGGCGGCGTTTTCGTGGGCATGGGCCTCAGCCCTTGGGCTGCGCCTTGGACTGCTTCTGCGCGGTGCTTTCCTGCCAGCCGCCGCCGAGCGCCTTGTACAGGTTCACCTCGCTGGTGAGCTGGTTCAGGCGGTCGGTGATCAACTGCTGCTGGGCGCTGAACAGCGAGCGCTGGGCGTCGAGCAGGGTCAGGTAGTTGTCCACGCCGGTGCGGTAGCGCTTCTCGGCCAGGCGATAGTAGTCCTCGCTGGCCTTGACCAGGGCGCGCTGGGCGGTCAGCTGCTCGCCGTAGGTGCCCCGTGCGGCCAGGCCGTCGGCGACTTCCGAGAAGGCGGTCTGGATGGCCTTCTCGTACTGCGCGACGTAGATGTTCTTCTGCACCTTGGCCAGGTCCAGGCTGGCCTTCAGGCTGCCGGCGTTGAAGATCGGCAGGCTGATGGACGGCTTGAACAGCCAGGTGCCGGAACCCGCGTCGAACAGGCCGGACAGGTCCGGGCTCAGGCTGCCGGCGTTGGCGGTCAGGCTGATGCTCGGGAAGAAAGCCGCCCGCGCCGCGCCTATGTTGGCGTTGGCCGCCTTGAGCTGGTGCTCGGCTTCCAGCACGTCCGGGCGCCGCTGCAGCAGGTCCGAGGGCAGGCCCGCCGGCACCTGGGCCAGCACCTGCTGCTCCAGGTCCATGCCTTGCGGCAGGTCGGCCGGCACGCCGGAACCCAGCAGCAGGGTCAGGGCGTTCTGGTCCTGGGCCACCAGGCGGGTGTACTGCGCCAGGGTCGCCCGCGCGCTTTCCACCGAGGTCTGCGCCTGGCGCAGGTCCAGGGCCGAGGCGACGCCGACCTCGTTGCTGCGCTTGGTCAGGTCGTAGGTCTTCTGGTAGGTGGCCAGGGTGTCGCGGGTCAGCTGCAGCTGGGCCTGGTCGGCGCGCAGCGTCAGGTAGGCGTTGGCGACGTTGGCCACCAGCGCGGTCTGGGTGCTGCGGCGCGCCTCTTCGGTCGCCAGGTACTGCTCGAGGGCCTCATCGCGCAGGCTGCGCAGGCGGCCGAACAGGTCCACTTCCCAGGCGGTGACGCCCAGGGTGGCGCCGTACTGGCTGCTGATCATGTCGTTGCCGGTGGTCGACACCCGCTCCGGCAGGCGCTGGCGCGAGCCGCTCACGTCGGCGCTCACCGCCGGGAACAGCTCGGCGCGCTGGATGCGGTACTGCGCCTGGTAGGCCTCGACGTTCAGCGCGGCGACGCGCAGGTCGCGGTTGTTGTCCAGGGCCACTTCGACCAGGCGGCGCAGTTGCGGGTCGCTGAAGAAGCTCTGCCAGTCGAGGTCGGCGGCGGCGGTCGCGCCGCCACCCTGGGCGCCGGCGTAGGCCGGGCCCTGGGGGTAGGCCTGGGCTACCAGCGCCTCGGGGCGCTGGTAGTCCGGGATCAGCGAACAGCCGGACAGCGCGGCGGTCGCCAGGGCCAGGCTGAGTAAGGACTTTCTCATATCAATGCCCCTTCTCGGTGGTCGCCTGTTCCTTGGACGCCTTGTCCTTGAACAGGGTGCTGACCACCACGTAGAACAACGGCACCCAGAAGATCGCCAGCACGGTCGCGGTGACCATGCCGCCGATCACGCCGGTACCGATGGCGTGCTGGCTGCCGGAGCCGGCGCCGCTGGAAATCGCCAGCGGCACCACGCCGAGGATGAACGCCAGCGAGGTCATGACGATCGGGCGCAGACGCATGCGGCAGGCCTCGATGGCCGCGTCGACGATGTGCTTGCCCTCGCGCTCGTGCAGTTCCTTGGCGAACTCCACGATGAGGATGGCGTTCTTCGCCGACAGGCCGATGGTGGTGAGCAGGCCGACCTTGAAGAACACGTCGTTGGACAGCCCGCGCATCGAGGTGGCCAGCAGCGCACCGATGATCCCCAGGGGCACCACCAGCATCACCGAGAACGGGATCGACCAGCTCTCGTACAGCGCCGCCAGGCAGAGGAACACCACGATGGCCGAGAGCACGAACAGCGAGGTGGTCTGCGAGCCGGCCAGGCGTTCCTCGTAGGACAGGCCGGTCCAGGAGTAGCCGATGCCCTTGGGCAGTTGCTGGACGATCTCTTCCACCGCCGCCATGGCCTCGCCGGTACTGCGGCCCGGGGCCGGCTCACCGAGGATTTCCATGGCCGGTACGCCGTTGTAGCGCGCCAGCTTCGGCGAGCCGTAGGCCCACTTGCCGGTGGCGAAGGCGGTGAAGGGCACCATCTCGCCGCTGCTGTTGCGCACGTACCACTTGGCCAGGTCTTCCGGGCTCATGCGCGCACCGGGTTCGCCCTGGGCGTACACCTTCTTCACCCGGCCGCGGTCGATGAAGTCGTTGATGTACTTCGAACCCCAGGCGATGGAGATGGTGCTGTTGATGTCCGCCAGCGAAATGCCCAGCGCACTGGCCTTCTCGTCGTCGATCAGCAGTTGGTACTGCGGCTCGTCGTTCAGGCCGTTGGGGCGCACGCGCTGCAGCACGGGGTTCTGCGCGGCGAGCTGGAGGAACTGGTTGCGCGCCTGCATCAGCGCGTCGTGGCCGACGCCCGCCTGGTCCTGCAGGTAGATGTCGAAGCCGGTGGCGTTGCCCAGTTCCAGCACCGCCGGCGGGGCGAAGGCGAAGACCATCGCGTCCTTGATGCTGAAGAAGTACTGCTGGGCGCGCTGGGCCACGGCGAACACGCTGTTCTCCGAGCCGGGGCGCTCTTCCCAGGGCTTCATCATGATGAAGGCCATGCCCGAGCTCTGGCCGCGGCCGGCGAAGTTGAAGCCAGTCACGGTGAATACCGAGCTGACCGCCTGGCCTTCCTTGTCCAGCAGGTACTCGCGCATGTGGTCGACCACCTTCTGCGTGCGCTCGGCGGTGGAGCCCGGCGGCGTCTGCACCTGGGCGAAGAGCACGCCCTGGTCCTCGTCGGGGAGGAAGGAGGTGGGGATGCGGGTGAACAGCCAGGCCATGCCGATGACGATGACCACGTACAGCAGCAGGTACGGCGAGCGGTGCTTGAGGATCGAGGTCACGCCACGCTCGTAGCCGTGGGTGGTGTCGATGAACTTGCGGTTGAACCAGCCGAAGAAGCCGCGCTTGTGTTCGCCGTGGTCGCCCTTCTCGATGGGCTTGAGCATGGTGGCGCACAGCGCCGGGGTGAGGATCAGCGCCACCAGCACCGACAGGGCCATGGCCGAGACGATGGTGATGGAGAACTGCCGGTAGATCACCCCGGTGGAGCCGCCGAAGAAGGCCATCGGCAGGAACACCGCCGAGAGCACCATCGCGATGCCCACCAGCGCGCCCTGGATCTGGCCCATGGACTTGCGCGCCGCTTCCTTGGGCGGCAGGCCTTCCTCGGCCATCACCCGCTCGACGTTCTCCACCACCACGATGGCGTCGTCCACCAACAGGCCGATGGCCAGCACCATGCCGAACATGGTCAAGGTGTTGATCGAGAAGCCGAACGCCGCCAGCACGCCGAAGGTGCCCAGCAGCACCACCGGCACGGCGATGGTCGGGATCAGGGTGGCGCGGAAGTTCTGCAGGAACAGGTACATCACCAGGAACACGAGGAGGATCGCCTCGCCGAGGGTCTTGACCACTTCATGGATGGAAGCGGAGACCACCGGGGTGGTGTCGTACGGGTAGACCACCTTCATGCCCTCGGGCATGAACTCCTGCAGGCGGCCGATGGTGGCGCGTATCGCCTTGGCGGTGTCCAGCGCGTTGGCGCCGGTGGCCAGCTTGATGGCGATACCCGAGGCCGGCTTGCCGTTGAACTGCGCGTTGATGCTGTAGTCCTGGCCGCCGAGGCCCACCTGGGCGACGTCCTTCAGGCGCACCTGGGAGCCGTCGGTGTTGACCTTGAGCAGGATGTCGCCGAACTGCTCGGCGGTCTGCAGGCGGGTCTTGCCGATGATGGTCGCGTTGAGCTGCTGCCCCGGCAAGGCGGGCAGGCCGCCCAGCTGGCCGGAGGAGATCTGCACGTTCTGCGCCTGCACCGCGGTGACGATGTCGCTGGGCGTCAGCTGGTAGCTGTTGAGCTTGGCCGGGTCCAGCCAGATGCGCATGGCGTACTGCGAACCGAACACCTGGAAGTCGCCCACGCCAGCGGTACGCGACAGCGGGTCCTGGATGTTGGAGACGATGTAGTTCGACAGGTCTTCCTTGGTCAGGCTGCCGTCTTCGGAGACGATGCCGACGACCATCAGGAAGTTCTTCACCGCCTTGGTCACGCGGATGCCCTGCTGCTGCACTTCCTGCGGCAGCAGCGGCGTGGCCAGCTGCAGCTTGTTCTGCACCTGGACCTGGGCGATGTCCGGGCTGGTGCCCTGGTCGAAGGTCACGGTGATGGTCATGCTGCCGTCGGCGTTGCTCTCCGAGGAGATGTAGCGCAGATGGTCGAGACCGTTCATCTGCTGCTCGATCACCTGGACCACCGTGTCCTGCACGGTTTCCGCGGAGGCGCCCGGGTAGCTGACCTGGATGGCGATCGCCGGCGGGGCGATGGCCGGGTACTGGTTCACCGGCAGCGAGAGGATCGACAACCCGCCCGCCAGCATGATCACCAGGGCTATAACCCAGGCGAAGATAGGCCGGTCAATGAAAAACTTCGACATTGCGAAACCCCTTGGTTAACCCTGGCTGTCCGAGGCGGCGGGTTTGCCGGCCTCAGGCGCGGGGGCGACGTTCTTCGCCGGCACGGCCTTGGCCTTGGCGCCGGGCTGGACGTACTGCAGGCCTTCGGTGATCAGGCGGTCGCCGGGCTTCAGGCCCTCGGTGACCAGCCAGTAGGCGCCGACGGTGCGGTCGGTCTTGATGTTGCGCAGCTCGACCTTGTCGTCGGCGCCCAGCACCAGGGCGGTGGGCTGGCCGCGCAGGTCGCGGGTGACGCCCTGCTGGGGCGCGAGGATGGCCTTGTCCTTCACCCCTTCCTGCAGCACGGCATGCACGAACATGCCCGGCAGCAGCTCATGCCTGGGGTTGGGGAACACCGCGCGGATGGTCACCGAGCCGGTGCCCTGGTCCACCGAGACCTCGGAGAACTCCAGCCTGCCTTCCAGCGGGTAGGCCGAACCGTCCTCGAGGAACAGCTTGACCTTGGCCGCGTTGTCGCCGGCCTTCTGCAGGTTGCCGGCGGCCAGCTCGCGGCGCATGCGCAGCAGCGAAGTGGAGGGCTGGGTGACGTCGACGTAGATGGGGTCCAGTTGCTGCACCGTGGCCATGGCGGTGGCCTGGCCGTTGGTCACCAGCGCGCCCTCGGTCACCGCCGAACGGCCGATGCGCCCGGAAATGGGCGACAGCACCTTGGTGTAGCGCAGGTTGATCTGCGCCTGGTCGACGGCGGCCTTGGCCTGCAGCGCGGCGGCCTGGGCATCGGCGTACTGCTGCTTGCTCACCGCCTCGTCGGCCACCAGCAGCTTGTAGCGCTCGGCCTGCTGCTGGGTGGACATCAGGTTGGCCTTGGCGCTCTGGTAGGTGGCTTCGTAGGTGGCCGGGTCGATCTGGTACAGCTGCTGGCCTTCCTTGACGTCGCTGCCTTCCTTGAACAGGCGCTTGAGAATGATGCCGTTGACCTGCGGCCGGACTTCGGCCACCCGGAACGCCGTGGTGCGGCCGGGCAGCTCGGTGCTCAGCGGCACCGTCTGGGCCTGCAGGGTCACCACGCCGACCTCGGGGGTCTGCGCCTGCTGCGGGGCCTCGTTCTTGCCGCAACCGGCAAGGGTAGCCATGGCGACGAGCAGGGCCGGAACCAGGGCGC
This sequence comes from Pseudomonas sp. AAC, assembly GCF_000725445.1. Classification (NCBI taxonomy): domain Bacteria; kingdom Pseudomonadati; phylum Pseudomonadota; class Gammaproteobacteria; order Pseudomonadales; family Pseudomonadaceae; genus Pseudomonas; species Pseudomonas sp. AAC. Next base: position 201,375 of record NZ_KL647096.1, read on the forward strand.
GCTTGGCTGGCGTTCGTTGCATATCGTTGTCCTCGTAAGCGAAAGCATCCGGCACCACGGCGGCAGCCGGGCCGGAAAGGCTGGCAAAATACTTACATTCAGGTTTGTTTGTAAACGACCGAAAGCCTTGTCGGTAACCACCTGAAACGTTTTAGCCCATGGCGGGCGCTTCAGACGATTCCCATTCGGCGTGAGCGGCTTGTCATAAAGTTGATAGCGTCAACTAAAATAAGGAAAATGAATCGGCCGATCAATCGGCTTTACATTCCGTTTACCCCGTCCAGGCCATGACCCGTCCCGTGAATCCCGACCTGCCAGAGAACCTGATGGCGCTCTTCGAGCATCTGCGCAACCAGCTGCAGATGGGCCTGCTCGCCCAGGGCATCGACCTGGCGCCGCCGGACATCCGTCTGCTGGAGCTGATCGCCGAGGCCGAGGGCCTCATCAACCTGCAGGACGTCGGCCGGCAGATGTGCCGCGACAAGGCGCTGATCACCCGCAAGGTCCGCGAGATGGAGAGCCGCGGCCTGGTCCGCCGCGAGCGCAACCCGGGGGACCAGCGCAGCTTCCAGCTGTTCCTCACCGAGGCCGGCAAGGTCGTCCATGCCCAGGCCCAGGCGATTCTCGCATGCACCCATGACAGGCTCTTTGCACCACTGGATGCCGAGGAGCAGCGCTGCATGGCGCACCTGCTGCAACGCTGCCTGGACGCCCAGGAAGAGCTGCCGCAGTAACGAAAACGCCGGCTTGCGCCGGCGTTTCGCTGCAACCGCGTCTTATTGACGCACACCCTCTACCGACAGCGTCAGCTCGACTTCCTGGGAAGCCGGGCCGAGGTCGCGCTGGATGTTGAAGTCCTTCAGCTTCAGGGTGGTGGTGCCGAGGAAGCCGGCGCGGTAGCCGCCCCACGGATCGTCGCCCTGGCCGACCAGCTCGGCCTTGATGGTGACCGGCTTGGTCACGCCGTTGAGGGTCAGGTTGCCGGTGATCTCGGCGTTCTTGCCGTCGGCCTTGACGCCGGTGGACTCGAAGGTCGCGGTGGGGTTCTTCGAGACGTTGAGGAAGTCGCCGCTGCGCAGGTGCTTGTCACGTTCGGCGTGGTTGGTGTTCACGCTGTTGGTGTTGATGGTCACCTTGACCTTGTCGGCGGCCGGGTTCTTCTCGTCGAAGGTGAAGGCGCCGTCGAAGTCGTCGAAGCGGCCGTACAGCCAGCTGTAGCCCAGGTGCTTGATGCGGAACTCGATGAAGGCGTGCTGGCCTTCCTTGTCGATCTTGTAGTCGGCGGCCATGGCCTGGCCGGCGCTGAACAGGGCGGTACCCAGGGCCAGGGCGGCGAAGGTCTTCTTCAGCATGGTGATCTCCATATGGTGCTAGGTGGGGTCAATCCGTGGAACGGCCGAGCATGCGCGTGAGGGTCGCATCGCGGTCGAGGAAATGGTGTTTGAGCGCCGCCAGGGCGTGCAGTACGGCGAAGACCACCAGGGCCCAGGCCAGGTACAGGTGGATGGCGCCGGCGGTGTCGGCCTGCTCGGGCAGCCCGCTCAGGGTCGCCGGCACGTCGAACCAGCCGAACACGCTGATGGGTTTGCCCTCGGCGGTGGAAATCAGGTAACCGGCGACGATCACCGCGATCAGCAGCCCGTACAGCGCCAGGTGGCCGAGCTTGCTGGCCTTGCGCGTCAGCGCGCCATGGTTGGCCGGGGCCGGCGGCGGCGGGCTGAGGAAGCGCCAGGCGATGCGCACGATCAGGGCGATGGCCAGCAGGATGCCGATGCTCTTGTGGATTTCCGGGGCGCGGTGATACCAGGTGTCGTAGTAGTCCAGCTCGCGCATCCACAGGCCCAGGCCGAACAGGCCGAAGACCACCAGGGCGCTGCCCCAGTGCAGGAAGAGACTGACCAGACCGTAACGGGAGGGCGAATTACGCCATTGCATCGAAAGGTTTCCTGATAAAGCCGGAGCATCAAGACTAGCGGCAAAACGATCGGATAAAAGTGGAAATTACTGCTTTGAAACATCGATTCACAAGATAGCTTCGCTGGCTAACGAGCATTCCAGAGCCTTCTGTGCCTCTTTCGAGATAACACCCCGGGCGCGGGAATTATTCGCCGCCAAAGAAAAAGGGGCGCTGGAAGGCGCCCCTTTTTCACAGGCAGTGGCGGGAGCCGCGGCTCAGAACATGTCGGTGAACCAGGAGAACGCGCCCTTCTTCTTGCCCTCGCCCGCGGCCGGCGCCGCCGGCGCTTCGCTGGCCTTGGCCGGCGCGGGGATGCTGACGTTCTTGCCGTCGGCCAGGTCGCGCAGTTGCGCGGCGGCGCGCTTGCCGCTGCGCAGGGCGCCCTCGATGGTGCCCGGGTAGAGCGCGTCGGTGTGCTCGCCGGCGAAGGCGACGCGCGGCAGCGGCTGTTCCCAGGCGCGCCAGAAGCGGCTGATCTGCCCCGGGCCGTAGGCCAGGTAGGAGCCGCCGGTGCTGACGTCGGTGCTGTAGCGGCGCATTTCGTAGCCGGAATAGGCGCCGCGCATCTTCGGGTAGTACTTGTTCATGCGGATCAGCACCTGGTCGACCATCTGCCGGTCGCCGAAGGCCTGCAGTACCCGGGCATTGTCGCCGGAGAGGTTGATCAGCACGTTGGCGCCGCCCTTGAGCGCGGGCTCGACCCAGATCATGCCCAGGCCCTGGTCGCTGTAGATCTCGCCGGACAGGCGCGACTTGTCGTCCCACACCGGGCGCTTGAACTTCAGCAGGATCTGGTCGCGCCAGCCGTAGTTGGTGTTCTTCAGCGCTTCCTGCTGCCTGGCGTTGAGCCCCGGGGTCAGCTGGATCTGGGCCAGGGCGCGCAGCGGCACGGCGAGCACCGCGTAGTCGGCGCTGTAGCCGGTGCTGCCTGCCTTGACGGTGACGCCGTCCTTGTCCTGCACGATGGCGCTGACGCGGGCGTTGGTCTTGATGGTCTTCAACTGCTTGACGAAGGCCTGGGCCAGCACCTGGCTGCCGCCCGGCAGGCGCGCGGCGCGCAGGTCGCGGTCGTCGACGTTGCGGTACACCCGGCCCTGCTGGGCGAGGTACAGCAGCGATAGGCGCGAGGGCTCGTCGTAGTGCGAGCGGATGCGCTGGTTGACCAGCAGGCGCGCGGTCGGCGACAGGTTCAGCTTGTCCAGCCAGCGGGCGACGTTGAGCTGGTCGAGGGCGAACAGAGTCTTGTTGGCCAGCGGGTCGAGCGGGTCGTCGATGGACGCCGAGAGATCGTTCAGCGACTTCTCGAAGCGCTCCAGGTCGGCGGCCACGGCGGGCATCTTCTGCTTCAGGTCGGCGGAGCTGTAGTAGACGCCGTCGATCAGGTAGCTGGGGGTACGCACGAATTCCGGCGCCGGCACCGCTTTCAGCTTGAGGGTGTCCAGGTAGCCGTTGAGGGTCGGCTGGGCCTTGGCGTTGCCCAGCCATTCGCTGGTGGCCAGGCCCGAGCGCCCGCCGATCTGCGGCTTGGCCTCCAGCAGGGTGACCTGCCAGCCCGACTGCTGCAGTTCATAGGCGGCGCTGAGACCGGCCAGCCCCCCGCCGACCACGATCGCGGTCGGCTGTTTGTCCTTGCCCAGCGCGAACGCGCTGAACGCCGCCAGCGCCAGCAGCGAGGCCGCGCGCAGCCATCGAATCTTCATCGTGCATCCCCCAACTTGGTGCGAAGGCGCGCAGCATACGCCAGCGCCCAGTGGCCGGCCAGATGCCACCCTCTGCCGTGTGTCGCGGCGCGCGCCTTGTCCGTCCATGTCCCATTGCATAGGCTTGCCCGACGACTTCAAGAGGAGACCTTCCATGGGCCTGAACGCCGAGTGGATGCAGCGCGACCTGGAGGTGCTCTGGCACCCCTGCACCCAGATGAAAGACCACGAGCGCCTGCCGGTCATCCCCATCCGCCGCGGCAAGGGTGTGTGGCTGGAGGACTTCGAGGGCAAGCGCTACCTGGACGCGGTCAGCTCCTGGTGGGTGAACGTCTTCGGCCACGCCAACCCGCGCATCAACCAGCGCATCAAGGACCAGGTCGACCAACTGGAGCACGTGATCCTCGCCGGCTTCACCCATGCGCCGGTGGTCGAGCTGTCCGAGCGCCTGGTGCGCCTCACGCCCGAGGGGCTGTCGCGGGTGTTCTACGCCGACAACGGCTCCTCGGGCATCGAGGTGGCGCTGAAGATGAGCTACCACTACTGGCAGAACTGCGGCCAGCCGGCGAAGAAGCGTTTCGTCACCCTGACCAACAGCTACCACGGCGAGACCGTGGCGGCGATGTCGGTGGGCGACGTGGCGCTGTTCACCGAAACCTACAAGTCGCTGCTGCTCGACACCCTCAAGGTGCCCAGCCCGGACTGCTACCTGCGCGCCGAGGGCGAGAGCTGGGAAGCCCATTCGCGGACCATGTTCGAGCACATGGAGCGCACCCTGGAACAGCATCACCGGGAAGTCGCCGCTGTCATCGTCGAGCCGCTGATCCAGGGGGCCGGCGGCATGCGCATGTACCACCCGGTGTACCTCGAGCTGCTGCGCGAAGCCTGCGACCGCTACGGCGTGCACCTGATCCACGACGAGATCGCCGTCGGCTTCGGCCGCACCGGCAGCATGTTCGCCTGCGAGCAGGCCGGCATCACCCCGGACTTCCTGGTGCTGTCCAAGGCGTTGACCGGCGGCTATCTGCCGATGGCCGCGGTGCTGACCACCGACAAGGTCTACCAGGCCTTCTACGACGACTACGCCACCCTGCGCGCCTTCCTGCATTCGCACACCTACACCGGCAACCCGCTGGCCTGCACCGCGGCCCTGGCGACCCTCGACATCTTCGAGCAGGACAACGTGATCGAGGCCAACAAGGCCCTGGCCGCGCGCATGGCCTCGGCCACCGCGCACCTGGCCGACCATCCCCACGTGGCCGAGGTCCGCCAGACCGGCATGGCCCTGGCCATCGAGATGGTCCAGGACAAGACCAGCCGCGCGGCCTACCCCTGGCAGGAGCGCCGCGGCCTGAAGGTCTACCAGCACGCCCTGGAACGCGGCGCCATGCTGCGCCCGCTGGGCAACGTGGTGTACTTCCTGCCGCCCTACGTGATCACCCCGGAGGAAATCGACTTCCTCGCCGAAGTGGCCAGCGAAGGCATCGACATCGCCTGCCGGGACTCGGTGAGCGTGGCGGTCAGCGGGTTGTACCCGGATCATCGGGATCCGGGCTAGCCCAAAAAGCTGAAAGCCTGAAGCTGGAAGCCGGAAGCGCACCGCGGGTAGACTTCCGGCTTCCAGCCTCCAGCTTCCAGCCCCTATGCGCCTTTCCCGCTTCTTCATCGACGCCCCCCTCTCCCTCGGCCAGCACGAGCTGCCCGAGGCCCAGGCCCATTACATCGGCCGCGTGCTGCGGCATGCCGCCGGCGATGCCGTGCAGTTGTTCGACGGTTCCGGCCAGGAATTCCTCGGCGAACTGGTGGAGGTGGGCAAGAAGAACGTGCGCGTGGAGCTGCGCGAAAGCTTCGCCGGCCTGGCCGAGTCGCCGCTGCGCCTGCACCTGGGCCAGGGCCTGTCGCGCGGCGAGCGCATGGACTGGGCGATCCAGAAGGCCACCGAACTGGGCGCCGCGCGGATCACCCCGATCGTCAGCGAACGCTGCGAAGTGCGCCTGAAGGACGAACGCGCCGACAAGCGCACCGCCCACTGGCGCCAGATCGCCATCAGCGCCTGCGAACAATGCGGCCGCTCGGTGCTGCCGCAGATAGACGCCCCCGTCAGCCTCGCCGAATGGCTGCAGGCCACCGAAGCGGACCTCAAGCTGGTGCTGCACCCGGTGGCCGAGCCCCTGGCCAGCCACGCCCGCCCGGGCAGCCTGGCCTTCCTCATCGGCCCGGAAGGCGGCCTGAGCGACGCCGAGGTGGAACAGGCCAGGGCCGCCGGCTTCCACGCCGCCCGCCTGGGCCCGCGGGTGCTGCGCACCGAGACCGCGCCGGTGGTGGCACTGAGCGTGGCGCAGCAGCTGTGGGGCGATTTCTGAGGTAGCCGCCGGAACCCTCGGCTATCGCGGACAAGGTCCTGCGACCGTGCCTCCCCGGCCCCATCGTGGCGGGCCATGCCCGCGGTTCGCGCGCAGGGCGCGCTCCTACAGGGGAACGCCGCGGTTGGCGCAGCCTAGGAGCGGACTCCGTCCGCGATATCCCGGAACCGGCCCGTCGGCCGGATCGCGGATGAATCCGCTCCTACAGGTGGGTTCGAAGCCCCGTAGGATGGGTTGAGCGAAGCGATACCCATCGCCGTAGCGATTGGCGCGCCAGACGCGCGCCCTCAAAGCCCGCGCAGCGCCAATCCGGCCAGGCCGAGCAGCAGCAGGCCGCAGCCGGCGTAGCTGACGCGGTGCCAGAACAGCGAGGTGTTGCGCCGCAGCCAGTCCACCAGGCCGGCGCAGAGGAAGCACCAGATCAGCGACGAGAGCATGAAGCCGGCGAAGAACACCAGCGACTGCGCCTGGCTCGGGGCGCCTTCGACGATGCCGGCCAGGGCGCTGCCCAGCGCGCCCCAGTAGACCACGTTCTTCGGGTTGGACAGCGAGATGGCCGCCCCGGAGGCGAAGGCGTTGCCGGCGCTGGTGGCCGCCTCCAGGTCGTCCAGCGGCGGGCGCCAGGCGTCGCGCAGGCCCTGGATGCCGAGCCAGGCCAGGTAGCCGGCGCAGGCCAGGGTCAGGGGCACGCGCACCTGCTCGTGGGCCAGCAGCAGGGCCAGGCCGGTCAGCCCCAGCAGCGCCCAGACCGCATCGCCGATCAACGAACCGAGCTGCACCAGCAGCGCCGGGCGGAAGCCGCCGGTCAGGCCACGGCGCAGGGTTTCGCTGAACACCGCCCCCGGCGAGATGTTGAAGGCGAAGCCGAACAGCAGGGCGGCAAGGAAGATGGCGAGCATGGGGCGGGACTCCGGAAAGCGGAAATGCGCCCATTCTCGCCAGGCGGCGACGGAAAAACTTGAACCGGATTGCGCCGCTTCAGCCGCGCAGCGTGCGCTGGTAGCGGCCGGGGCTGATGCCGTAGGCGCTGCGGAAGTGACGGGCCAGGTGGCTCTGGTCGGCAAAACCCAGGGCATGGGCGGCATCGCCCACGGCGACGCCTGCCCGCAGCAGCGCCAGCGCGCGCCGGGTGCGCAGCTGCATGGCCCACTGCCGCGGGCTCATCCCGGTGTGCTGCTTGAAGGCCCGCAGCAGGTGGAACCTGGAGACCTGCACCTGCTGCGCCATGGCCTCCAAGCTCAGCGGTTCGGCAAGGTTGGCGGCGAGCAGTTCCTGCAGGCGCTCCACCGGGCGCCGGCCAAGGGCTGCCGTGGCCGGAGGACGGGTGCCCGCGTGCCGCGCCAGCTCGGCCAGCACCAGGGTCAGGCGCTCCTCGCCGCGCTCGCGCAGGAAGGGATCGCCGGAAAGGGCCAGTTCCACCGCACGGGCCAGTTCCCCAGCCAGTTGCGGATGCGCCAACAGCGGCCGCTCGAAGGCCAGGCGCTGCAGGCCAAGGCTGGCGGCCAGCACGCTTTCCGGCAGGTAGAGGCTGACGAAGCGCCAGGGCTGGCCGTCGGCGGCGCCGCCGCCCTGGATCTGCCCCGGGTTGTAGAGGGTGATGTCGCCAGCGCCGGCCTGGAAGCTGCGGCCGTCCAGCCAGACGTCCTCGCTGCCGCAGAGGTTGGCGCTGATGACGAATTCGTCGTGGCTGTGCTTGTCGAAGCGGTGCCCGCTCAGCGCCGCGCTGGCCACTTCGCAGCCATCGCCCAGCCAGGCGTGACGCAGCGCCATGGCCGGGGGCTCAGATCAGCCCGGCGTCGGCGAGCTTCTGCTCCAGCGCCACCAGGTCGGGGATGCGCACCAGGTCGTCGCCGACGCTCACCGCCGCCAGTTCCAGCGGCGCCAGCTCGGCCTCGGCGCGAGGCAGCTCGGGACCGACCTTGAGCGAACGCGGGATGCCCTGGGCCAGCAGCGCCAGGAACTTCACGTGGGGCCGTCCGCCCAGGGCGTTGAGGATGATGACCCGCGCCCCTGGGCCGACCTGGGCCGCGCCGCCGGAAGCCGCCTCGAAGGACAGCAGCGGCAGGCGCAGGTCGCGCCAGGCCACCTGGCCCAGGTACCAGGCCGGCAGGCCCGGTTGCGCCTGGGGCGCGCGGTAGGCGATCAGTTCGGCCACGGCCACGTTGGGCAGCAGCAGGGTGCGGTCGGCCAGGGGCACCAGCAGCCCGGTCAGGCTGGCGGGCGCCTCGTCGGCGCCGAGGTTGGCAGGGGTGCCGTTCACAGGGGCTTCCTGCGGCAGGGAAAGATCACTCATGACTCCACTCCAGTGGCCGCACACTGCGCGGCCAGGTGTTCGACCAGCGCCGCGGCGAGCTCGCGCGGATCGGCCGAGAAGGTACTGTAGCCGCCCTCGCGCAGGCTGTCGGGCATGCTCGAGCAGGCGCAGCCGTCCGCGCGCTGCGTCCAGATCTCGGCGCCCTGGCGGCGCACATAGGCGGCCGCGGCGCTGCCGTCGCTGCACATGCCGCTGAAGACTATCACCCCGCAGCGGCTGCCGAACTGCTGGGCGAGGTTGAGCATCATCTGATCGATGGACGGGCTGTAGGGCTCCGGCCAGGCCCGCTGGCCCAGGCGCATGCGGCCATCCTCGGCAAAGCCCAGCTCGTGCTGCACCGGCACCACCACCACTTCGCCGCAGCGCAGCCAGTCGGCGTCGCGGGCGAGGTTGACGCGCCACTGGCTATGCCGCCCCACCGCCTGCGGCAGGCTCTGCTCGAACGACGGGGCGATGTGCTGGGCATAGAGGAAGGCCAGCGGCAGGCCGCCCGGCAGCGCATCGAGGAACGCCTTGACCGCCGCCGGGCCGCCCAGGGATGCGGCCAGCAGCCAGACCTGGCGCGCCGGCTCGCCCACCTGCAGCGGCGAGGCCGCCAGGTCGTCGGGCAAGGCGATGCGGTTGGGCCGCTGCGCCTCGCTCAGCAGCGCCTCCAGGCTCTGGCCGACATTGGCACTGGGGTCGCCCACCAGGCGCCGCAGCTTGCCCACCAGGCGCCGTTCCCAGCGCGGATAGTGTTCGGAGAGCCGCTCGGGGGCATGGCCCTCGCCGAACAGCACCGGCACCTGGGCCTGCTCCAGCAGGTTGTCGAGCAGCGGCGTGTCCTCCTGCTGGGCCAGGTCGACCAGCCACAGGTCGGTCTCGCAGGCGGCCAGTTGGGCCTCGTCCAGGCGCCCGGGGTCGGCGTTGAGCACCACCTGGTAGCCATGCCCGGCCAGCGCCTGCTGCAGCACGTGGCGCTGCAGCGAGGTGTCGGCGATGATCGCGATCCTTGCGCCGCTCTGCTCAGGCATGGGCGGTCACCAGCGCCTGGATGCTGTCGAGCAGCTCGGACTCCTGGTAGGGCTTGCCCAGGTAGCGGTTGACGCCGATGGCCAGGGCCCGCTCGCGGTGCTTCTCGCCGGTGCGCGAGGTGATCATGATGATCGGCAGGTCCTTCAGGCGCTCGTCGTGGCGCACCAGGGTGGCCACCTCGAAGCCGTCCATGCGCGGCATCTCGATGTCCAGCAGCATGATGTCGGGTTTGTGTTCCTGCAGCTGGGCAATGGCGTCCACCCCGTCCTTGGCGGTCAGCACGTTCATGCCGTTGCGTTCCAGCAGGCGGCTGGTGACCTTGCGCACGGTGACCGAGTCGTCCACCACCATGACCAGGGTCGGGCGCTGCTGCTCGCTGTCCGCCTGCGGCGCATTGGGCAGCGCGCGGCGCGGCTGGGCATGCAGGGCGAGGCTGGCCAGGCGGGCGCGGATGGTCGCCAGCAGGTCGAGGATCACCACCACGCGGCCGTCGCCGAGGATGGTCGCCCCGGAGATGCCGCTGACCCCGGCGAACTGCGCGCCCAGGCTCTTCACCACGATCTCGCGGGAGCCGGCCAGGGCGTCCACCTGCACCGCCACCGCGTGTTCCGCGGAGCGCACCAGGATCACCGGCAACGGCAACGACTGGCCCACCAGCTTGGGCTGCTGGCCGTTGTTCAGCAGGTCGCCCAGGTATTTCAGCTCGTAGTCCTGCCCGGCATATTCGAAGTGCGGCGCATGGCCCTGCCTGCCGCCCTCCTCGTAGAGGGCCTCCAGCTCGTAGGGCGAGACGCGCACGATGCCCTCGATGGTGTTCAGCGGCACGGCGTACAGGTCCTCGCCGGAAAGCACCATGAGCGCGCGGTTCACCGACACGGTGAAGGGCAGGCGGATGGCGAAGCGGGTGCCCTGCCCCGTCTCCGAGTGGATGCTCATGGAACCGCCGAGCTGCTTGACCTCGGCGTTGACCACGTCCAGGCCGACGCCACGCCCGGAAATCTGCGTGAGCTTCTCGGCGGTGCTGAAGCCGGCCTCGAGGATGAACTGCAGCACCTCGTGGTCGGAAAGCTCGGCATCGGCCGCCATCAGGCCGCGTTCGACGGCCTTGCGGCGCACCGCGTCGAGGCGGATGCCGCCGCCGTCGTCGGCCAGGCTGAGGAGGATGTCGCCCCCCTCGCGGCCCAGCTCCAGGCGGATGCTGCCGGCCTCCGGCTTGCCGGCGGCGCGGCGCGCGTCGGCGGATTCTATGCCGTGGTCGACGGCGTTGCGCAGCATGTGCTCCAGGGGCGCGACTATGCGCTCCAGCACGGTGCGGTCCATTTCCCCTTCGGCGTTGCCGACGATGAATTCCACCTGCTTGCCCAGTTCGCCGGCGACCTGCCGGACGATGCGCCGCAGGCGCGGCACCAGGCGGTCAAAGGGCACCATGCGGGTGCGCATCAGGCCTTCCTGCAGCTCGGTGTTGACCCGCGCCTGCTGCAGCAGCAGGGTCTCGGCGTCGCGGTTCTTCGCGGCCAGGGTTTCCTTGAGGTCGAACAGGTCGGAGGCGGACTCGAACAGCGCGCGGGACAGCTGCTGCAGCTGCGAGTAGCGGTCCATCTCCAGCGGGTCGAAGTCTTCGTAGCCGGCGCGCTCGGCGTCGGCCTGGTGGCGCGAGAGGATCTGCGCCTGGGTCTCGGTGTCGAGGCGGCGCAACTGGTCGCGCACCCGCTCGATGGTGGCGTCCATCTCCGTGAGCGTGGAGCCGACGTCGCTCACCTGTTGCTCGACGCGGCCGCGGAAGATGGAGGTTTCGCCGGCCAGGTTGACCAGATTCTCCAGCAGCGGCGCCGGGACCTTCACCAGTTCCTGCGGGGCGCGCCGCGCGGCGGCCTGCTGCGCGGCCTCCTGGGCGCGCTGGACGAAGGGCAGCACCTTGGGCGCTTCGCTGCGCGGCGGCTCGGCGACGGCCATGATGGCGCCGGCGGCCAGGACCGGCAGCGGCGGCTCGACCAGCGCCGGCTCGCTGGCGGGCGGCGGCGTGACGGCCGCGGCGCTTTCCGCGGCGGCATCGGCCTCGCCGACCTGCTGGCGCAGGTGGTCCACTTCGTTCTGCAGGCCGTCGAAGCCGGACTGCACGTCGAGCAGCAGGCTGTCCGGCCAGGGCGCGCCCTGGCGCTGGGCTTCGGTGAGGTGTTCCTCGAGGTCGTGGGCGAGGTCGCCGAGGGCGTTCTGCCCGGCCAGCCGCGCACCGCCCTTGAGGGTGTGGAGGATGCGCAGCAGCTCGTCGAGGGCGCCGTGGTCGCCATCGGCGTCCCAGCGGCCCAGGGCGTGCTCCATGCCTTCGAGCAGGTCGTCGGCCTCTTCCAGGAAGATGTCGATGATGTCCGCCGCCGGCTCGTCGCCGGCCAGCAGCGACGGCACCAGCGGCTGCAGGCTGACGCTGCTGGGCATGCTCAACTGTTCGTCGGGGTTGGCGCGGAATTCGCGGATCGCCGCGATCAGCGACTCGCCCTCGGGAACCGGCCGCCGGCCCTGCACCGCCTCGAGCATTTCCGCCAGGCGGTCGTGGCAGCGCTGGAGCAGGGCGAAGAGCCCGTCGCTGGCGCGTAGGCGCCCGCCGCAGAGGCCTTCGTAGAGGTATTCCAGTTCGTGGGCGAGGTCGCCGATGGGGCGGATCTCGGCCATGCGCGCGCCGCCCTTGAGGGTATGCAGGTCACGCTGCAGGGCTTCGAGCTCGACGCCGTTGTCGACGTTGCCCATCCAGCGCTGCAGCGCGCCGGCCGCGCTTTCCAGGATGTCGAAGCCTTCTTCGAGGAAGATGTCCACCAACTCCTGGTCGTGCACTTCCAGCGGTTCGAACGCCGGTTCCGCCGCGGGCTCGACGTCGTCGGACTGCTCCAGGGCCTGGGCGCTGGGATCGCTTTCCGCCTCATGGAGGAAGGTGGCGAGGTCGATTTCCTCCAGCACCGGGTCGATCGCCTCGGGCGCCGTGCCTTCGGTCTCCGGCTCCTGCTCGGGCTCGGGCTCGGATTCGCTCTCGTCGACGATCGGCAGCGGCGGCTCGTCCGCCAGCGGCTCGGCTTCGGCTTCGGCTTCGGCTTCGGCTTCGGCTTCGGCTTCGGCTTCGGCTTCGGCTTCGGCTTCGGCTTCGGCTTCGGCTTCGGGTTCAGGCTGCGGCTCGGCCGGCGCGGCGGTCAAGGCCGACTCGGGGTTCTGGCGGAAGGCGCGGATGCGCTGGATCAGGGCGTCCGGGTCGGTCAGCGGCTGCCCGGCCTGCAACTGGTCGAGCTGCTGCGCCAGGCAGTCGTGGCAGGCCTGGAGCAGCCCGGCCAGGCCGGGGCCGGCCTGGAAGCGCTGGTCGAGCAGACCTTCGTAGAGCGATTCCAGTTCATGGGACAGGTCGCCGATCTCGCGGATCTCGGCCATGCGCGCGCCACCCTTGAGGGTGTGCAGGTCGCGCTGCAGGGTGGACAGCGGCGCCGGCGTCTCCGGGGCCTGGCTCCACTGCGCCAGGGCCTGGCCGGCGCTGTCGAGGATGTCCACGGCCTCTTCGAGGAAGATCGCCACCATTTCCTCGTCCAGCGTCTGCACGGGGTTGGCCGCGCGAACGTCTTCCGGCTCGACCGGCGTGGGCTCCTGCGCCTCTGCGGGCGGAGGCGCCGCCGACCATTGCAGGTCCTCGGGCAGGTCTTCCGGCGCGGTGGGGCGGTCGAGCAGCAGCTCTTCGTCCTCCAGCGGGAAATCGTCGGCGGTGAGCTGGTCGAGGTCGATGAGATCGCTCTCGCCGTCGGCCTCCGCCTGCACCGACACGGGTGCCTCGTCGGCCTCCACCGCAGGCGCCTGGAGCAGGCGCTGCAGGGCCTCGACCTGTTGCGGGCAGGCGCTGACCTGCAACGCCGCGGCCACCTGGTCCATCATGCCGATCAACGCCTCGTGGGCGTCTTCGGCGGCGCCGAAGAAGTCGTCGCTCACCGCCAGCCGGCCCTGTTGCACCGCGCCGTAGACGGCCAGCAGCGCCTCGCAGAGTTCGGCCATCTGCGGCAGCTCGGCCTGCTGCGCGCCCTTGGCCAGTGTCGCCAGCTCCTCGTGCAGGGCGCCCAGCTCCTGGCCTTCGTGGGGGTGTTCGCGCCAGCGGCCGAGCAGGTCCTCGGCGTCCAGCAGGATGTTCATGCCCTCGGCGAGGAACAGGCTGAGCATCTGCGGATCGCCGCCACTCTCGCCGCTTTCGCCGCGACGCTTGGCCTCCGCGGCCTCCAGGCGCTCCTGCTGGACCTGGGCGATGCGCTGCAGCAACTCGTCGCCGCCGTCGATGTGCGCCAGCGGACGGCCGGCGTCCAGTTGTTGCAGACCCACCCTGAGCAGGCGCTCGGCCTCGCGCAGCAGCTCGGCCTCGCGCAGGTCGACCTGCAGCAGGTTGGTCTTGAACTCCTTCACCAGCCGCTCCAGCGGCGTGGCGATTTCCGCGATCGGCAGGATGCCGGCCATGTGCGCGCTGCCCTTGAGGGTGTGCAGGGCGCGTTGCAGGTCGTCGGTGACCGGCTGGGGCAGCTCGCGGTCGCAGTCGGCGAGGAAGCCGCCGAGGGTTTCCAGATGGGCTTCGGCCTCGTTGCGGAAGATTTCCAGCAGCTGCGGGTCGAGACCTTCGTCCAGGGCCGCGGCTTCGACCGCCGGCTCCAGCGCCACCTCTTCGACCGCCGGTGTTTCCCCGCCTTCCGGCGGCGGCACCGGTTCGCCCTTGGCCAGGGCGTGGGCGGTGGCGGCGAGCTGGTCGACGTCGTCGCGCTGGCGCTGCGCGCTGGCGGCGAACTCGTCCACCAGCGACGGCATCAGCGCCACCACGTCGCCGATCACCTGCAGCACCGGCGCGCTGGCCGCGATGCTGCGGTCGAGCACGCGGTTGAGCAGGTTCTCGATGGACCAGGCCAGTTCGCCGACCACCAGCGCCCGGACCATGCGCCCACTGCCCTTGAGGGTGTGGAAGGCGCGGCGGATCTCGGTCAGCGCTTCGCGGTCGTCGACGTCGGCCTGCCAGCGCGGCAGGTATTCGTTGATGGTTTCCAGGACCTCGCCGGCCTCTTCGATGAAGACCTCGCGCAGCTCCTCGTCCACCGGTTCCTCGTCGGCCGGCGGCGGCAGCAGGCTGGGCGGCACCTCGCGGGCCGGCGGATTGATCGCCTGGGCCGGGGTGGCCATCACCTCGGCCAGGGACAGCGGTTTCGCCTCCTCCGGCTCGGCCTCGGGCTCGGCCGGCGGTGACGGCAGCTCGACCTCGGGCAGGTCCAGCGCGGCCATGTCCAAGTCCTCCCAGGCCTGGTCCGCGGCACTGGGCTGCTCGCTGGCCGGGGCCTCGTCGAGGTCCGGGGCCGCTAGCTCGGGCAGTTCTTCCAGAGATGACCCAGGCGCATCGAGCGGGGCATCCAGCTCCAGCGCGGGCAGTTCGTCGCTCGCCGGCGGCTCGTCGGCGAGGGGTTCCAGGCTCCATTCGCCCAGGGCCGGTGCGCTATCGCCAGGTTGCGGCGCGTCGAACGCCAGGTCCCATTCGAGTTCGCTGGCCGGCGCCGACGGGTTGGTTTGCGGCTCGGCCCCGGCATCCAGGGCCGGCAGGTCGTCCAGGCTCCACGAGGTGTCGGAGGTGGAGGGGGTTTCTTCGTCCAGCGTCCAATGGATTTCGCCTTCCGCGGCTGCGGGGCTCGCGGCGGCATCCAGGGCCGGCAGGTCGTCGAGGGTCCAGGAATCGCCCGCGGCCGCCAGGCCCGGGGCTGCGGGCGCCACTTCGGAGCCGGGCAGCGGCTCCAGGCCGTCCAGGGACAGGCTCTCGTCCAGCGACCAGCTCGGCTCCACCGGCTCGGCGGGCGATTCCAGCGGCGCGTCCAGGCTGAAGTCGACGCCGGCATCGTCGAGCGCCGGTGTCTCGGGCTCGGCGAGGGTCCAGTTGTCGTCGGAGACCAGCAACGGCGCCTCGACGTCCTCGCGGATCGGCGCCGCTTCCTCGGTGGCCGGCAGGTCCCAGGCCAACTCGTCGCCGGGCTGGGCGAGATCGCCGGCATTGGCCGGTTCCCAGCCGGGCTCGGCGGCGAAGGCCTGGGCGGCCTCGGGCACTATGTCGTCCGGCGCCTGCAGCTCGTCGACGACGCCCTGTTCCGCCAGCACGTCGGCGGCGGCGCTGGTCGCCAGCAGGTCGATTTCCGCCAGCGCCTCGTCCGCCGGGGCGTCGGGCGTCGGCGTGTCGAGGATGGAAGGCCGCGGCTTGAGCGGATAGCCCAGCTGCTCCAGGCTCTCCTCGGCGACGTCGAGGATCAGCTCGCCGGAGCTGCCCTGGTCCTCGGAGAGGCGTTCGAGGTAGTACTCGACGCCGGTGATGGCGTCGGCCAGGGTGTCCAGGCTGTGCCAGTCCGGCACCGCCTGGCGCGCCAGCAGCTGTTCCTGGATGTAGCGGTTGCAGGCCTCCAGCAGTCGGGCCGCGCGCCCCTGGTCGATCATTTCCAGGCCACCGCGGACCTGGGTCAGCAGTTCCGGCACCCGCGCCAGGTGCTCGTGGTTCCACTGCGAGGCGATGAACTCGATGATGGCGTCCTTGGCCAGCTCCAGGCCGTTGCGCGCCTCCTTGATCACCACCTGGTGGATCTGCGCCACGTCGGTGGTCGGCAGGCGGCTCTCCTCGTCGCCATGTTCCTCGCTGGGCCCGGCCATACCGGCCAGGGTGGCCTCGACGTAGAGCAGCGCACCGGCGACGTCCATCAGGGTGGCGTCGCTGGGCTCGCGGCGCCGGTCGGCCAGGGCGCCGACCACTTCGAGCTGGTCGAGGATCACCCGGCGCGGCTGGCCGAAGCCGAGCACCGCCAGGGTGTCGGCGATCTGCTTGAGCGGCGTCACCAGGGCCTGGAGGTCCGCCACCGAGGAGCGGTCGCTGCGCACGAAGAGGTCGAGGCTGTCCTTGACCCGCACCAGTTCCTCGCACAGGGCGCCGACCACCGAGCGCATGGCGTCGCGGTCCGGGCCGGCCAGGCGGGCGCGCTCCTCGTCCACCACGGCGGCGCCGGGCAGCGCCTCGTCGAGACGGTACTCGTCCTTGACCTCGCGCACCTTGGGCGACTGGTCGGACGCCTTGGCCACATAGAACAGCAGGTTCTTCACCAGTTCGTCGGGCGCCGCCTGGTTCATCCCGTCGGCGCCCTCCTCGACCAGGCGCTTGAACTCGCGGTCGACCTGGCGCAGCAGGTTGCGCACCGTGGTGCCGTTGGCGATGCTGCCGTTGGCCAGGCCCTCGACCATGGCCGAGGCGATGGTCCACAGGCGGCCCAGCGGGGCCTCCTTGCACAGCGATTCGAGGCGGGCGAAGACCCGCGCCATGTAGCCCAGGTTGGTCGGCAGGTCCTGGTTGCGGATCACCCCGACCAGCGCCACCTGCAGCATCTGCCGCAGCTTGCGCAGCAGCGTCGGCAGCTCGGAGGTGCGCAGGCGCGCCAGGGCGTCGTGGGGCAGCAGCGGCTTGCCGCCGGACAGGTCGGGGGCGAACAGGCTGGTTTCCGAGAGCAGTTTCTCGCCGCGGGCGGCGCGCAGGTCGTTGAGCAGCGGCAGCACCACCATCGGCAGGTCGCGGCGCGCGCTCTGGATACGGTCCAGGTACACCGGCAACTGCAGGATGGCCTGCATCAGCACTTCCAGGGCCTCGCCCTGGCTGGGCACGCGCTGGTCGATCAGCGCCTGGGTGAGCTGCTCCATTTCCTCGGCGAGCAGGGCGGCGCCATAGAACTCCACCATCTGCAGGGTGCCCCGCACCTGGTGGACGTGGGCCAGGCAGAAACCCATGCGCGTGGGGTCCTGCGGGTTCTCGACGAACGCCTCCAGGGCCTGCCGCGCCTGCTTGAGGGTCTCGGCGATCTCGCCTTTCACCCATTCCAGGGCGACATAATCGTGCCGATCACCCATAGCCACTCCACTCATGTGTCTGTGTCATCCCTTCCGGGTAAAGGCCAGAACCCGCTCGTCGGCCACCGGCACCAGGTCCGAGTGCTGCCATTCGGCAACCTCGCCAACGCCTATCACCAGCAGCCCACCCGGCGCCAGGCGCTCGGCCAGGCGGTTGAGGATGTCCCGGCGCCGCCAGCGGCGGAAGTAGATCAACAGGTTCTGACAGAAGATCACGTCCAGGCCGGACATGGGCGCCTGCCCCAGGTCCAGCACGTTCAATCGCGTACAGCACACCCGCTCGGCCAGCTCGGGTCGCACCCGGTAGCGGCCGTCGGCCTCTTCCCGGAAATAGCGTTGCCGCAGTTCGTCCTCGACATCCGCCAGCTTGCGCGCCGGGTACAGCGCCTCGCGGGCCTTGCCCAGGGCGCTGAGGCTGATGTCGGTGCCGCTCACCCCGTACAGCGACGGCAGTTCCAGCTCGCGCAGCGCCTCGGCGACCACCATGGCCAGCGAGTACGGCTCCTCGCCGCTGGAACAACCCACGCTCCACAGCGCCAGCGGCCGCCCCAGCGCCGGCAGGCGCTCGCGGACGTAGCCGGCGAGCAGCTCGAAGGACGGAAGGTGGCGGAAGAAGCGGGTTTCCTGGACGGTCAGGCGGTCCAGCAGGTTCGACCACTCCACTGCGCCCCGCGGGCCGTCGGTGACCTGGCGGTAGTAGCTGGCGTAGTCGCCGATGCCCAGCTCGCGCATGCGCGCGCCCAGGCTGGTCTGCAGGAAGGTCCGGCGTTGTTCGTTGACTACAACGCCGGTGCGT
The DNA here is from genome assembly GCF_000725445.1 of Pseudomonas sp. AAC. Classification (NCBI taxonomy): domain Bacteria; kingdom Pseudomonadati; phylum Pseudomonadota; class Gammaproteobacteria; order Pseudomonadales; family Pseudomonadaceae; genus Pseudomonas; species Pseudomonas sp. AAC. The sequence continues at coordinate 219,430 of NZ_KL647096.1, forward strand.
TCTTCCAGCAGAGCCTGCCAGTCGCGGAACTCCGCCGCCGACATGTCGGCCAACGGCTGCAACGACCAGACGCCAGTTGCCTGCATGTCGCGCCTCTCGCTCAAGACTGTCGTGCGCGGCGCCCTTCAGCCCCGCGCACCTCCGCTCAGGCCCGTTCTGCCAGGTCCGGCAGTTTGAAGCCGGATACCGAGTTGCGCATCTCGCTCGCCATCTTCGCCAGGTTGCCGATGCTGCGCGCAGTGGCGGTGGTACCGGCGGAGGTCTGCGAGGTGATCTCCTGGATCACGTTCATGGTGTTGGAAATGTGGCCGGCGGACGACGCCTGCTGACGGGCGGCGTTGGAGATGTTCTGGATCAGCGCCGCCAGGGTCTTGGATACCTTCTCGATCTCTTCCAGGGCCACACCGGCGTCCTGCGCCAGGCGGGCGCCGCGCACCACTTCGGAGGTGGTCTGCTCCATGGAGATCACCGCTTCGTTGGTGTCGGTCTGAATGGTCTTCACCAGCGCCTCGATCTGCTTGGTCGCGGCGGAGGAACGTTCCGCCAGGCGCTGTACCTCGTCCGCCACCACGGCGAAGCCGCGGCCCGCGTCACCGGCCATGGACGCCTGGATCGCGGCGTTCAGGGCGAGGATGTTGGTCTGGTCGGCGATGTCGTTGATCAGGCTGACGATGTCGCCGATCTCCTGGGACGATTCGCCCAGGCGCTTGATCCGCTTGGAGGTGTCCTGGATCTGTTCGCGGATGTTGTCCATGCCGGTGATGGTGTTGTGCACCACCTCGTTGCCCTTGTTGGCGATGGCCACGGAACGTTCCGCCACCGCGGAGGATTCGCTGGCGTTCGCCGATACCTGGTCGATGGACACGGCCATTTCGTTGATCGCCGCGGAGGCGCCGGCGATCTCCTGGGCCTGGTGCTCGGAAGCCTCGGCCAGGTGCATCGCCGTGGCCTGGGTTTCCTGGGCGGCGGCGGCCACCTGCACGGCAGTGAGGTTGATGGTTTCCACCAGCTCGCGGAGCTGGTCGATGGAGTAGTTGATGGAGTCCGCGATGGCGCCGGTGAAGTCCTCGGTCACGGTCGCGGCCACGGTCAGGTCACCGTCGGCGAGGTCGGCGATCTCGTCGAGCAGCCGCAGGATCGCCGCCTGGTTGCGTTCGTTCTTCTCGGCGGTCTCGGCCAGCCGGCGGTTGGTCTCGCGCACCATCACCAGGCCGATGAGGATGATCGAGCCGAGGGCGAGGATGCCCAGGGCGACGCTCGCCACCTGGTTCAGGTGCCGGCCGCCGGCCAGGTTCTCGAAGCCGTCGGCCAGCTTGGAGGCCTTGTCCAGCAGGGTCTGCGAGCTGCTGAAGATGGTGTTGGCGGATTCGCGGACCTGGAACAGTTCCGGCGAGGTCTCGAGGATCTCGTCCACCGAGCCGGAAACGAACTCGAACAGCTCGGAAACCTCGTTGAGGCGATCGACGGCCTCGGCGTTGGTCACCTTGGAGATGCTCATCGCCGCGTTGCCTTCCTTCATGCCCTTGAGCACGCGGCCGAACAGGCTGGCGTCGCGGCCGAAGCTGTCGGCGGCCTGCACCGAGTTCTCGTCGCCGGCGAGCACCTTGTTCACCGAGCCGAGGATACGTTCGGCGAGCAGCGACTGGCGCTGGGCCACGGCGACCTGGTCGGCCGGCGCGCCGCTTTCCAGGAGGATGTCCACCACTTCCTCGTAGGTCACCTGCAGCTGCGGGATGGTCTCGGCGAGGGTCGCGGCCACCTGGTGCAGCGAGAGCACGGTCTGTTCGCTGGCGAGGATGGAGTCGGTGTTCTTGCGCAGCAGGTCCCAGTCCTTCTGCACGTCGGCCATCTGCGTCTGCACGGCGGCCGGGCTCGGCGGCAGGCCGGTGCTCTCGTCACCCTTGAGCAGCACGTTCCAGCGCTTCTCGAAGTCGTTGCGGGCATCCTTCAGCGACTTGAACGCCTCGCTCTTGCCCGCCGCGGCTTCCGTGGCGTTCTTGGCGATCCGCTGCGACAGCACGCGCAGTTCGCCGGCATGGCCGATGTACTGCTTGTCGTGGTTCGACTGGGTGTTGAGGTAGGCGAAGTTGGCGAACAGCAGCACGATCGAGACGATCAGGACGATGAACAGCCCCGCGATCAGTGAACTGCTGCGCGCTCCCGCAAAGAGATTGCCTGTCTTGATTTTCTTCATATACGGCCCCCGCCTGGACCCACCACGATTTCGGTTTCCATGTCACGACACGGGCCGGAAGTTCCCGACCCAACCGTTTTCAACTAGCTGGCGACGTCGAGGAAGCCCGGGTGCTGCGCCAGGGCATGCGGGCTGAATACCAGCCAGGGCTGCTCTCGATGGAATACGCCATGAACAAAGGGTTGCAGCGCCGCCTCAAGGGGTGGCAACTGCTCGCTGAAGGCATCCACCGGGAAGTGCTGCATGCCCAGGACCTCATCGACGATGAGCCCGGCGAACACCTCCCCGTGTTCTACCACCAGCACGCGGCGCTGCTTGCGCAACGGCGACAGCTCCGCGCCGAGAAATCCGCACAGGTCCATGATCGGCAGCAGCCGACCGCGGACGTTGGCCACGCCCCGGACCCACTCGCGCACGCCGGGCAACAGGGTGTAGCGCGGCTCGTGGAGCACTTCGCCGACCTCCCCCATGGGCGCCACGAACAGGCGGCCGGCCATGCGGAAGCCGATGCCGTTCCAGCTCTGCACGACCTGGCGCTGCGCCGGCAGGCCGGCAGCCAGGCGACGGCAGCGCTGATCGATCTCGACGAGAAGCTGGAAGGGACTCTGGACTTCAGACATGCCGGCCCTGGCCTTTTCTAATAGTTATTCGGGCCCCGCCCGGCGTCAGCCGGCGAGTACCGCATTGATGGTCTTGAGCAGCGTTTCTTCGTCGACCGGCTTGGTCAGGTAGTCGCGAGCGCCCTGGCGCTTGCCCCAGACCTTGTCGGTCTCCTGGTCCTTGGTGGTGACGATGATGACCGGGATGGCGCTGGTCTCCGGGTCCTTGGACAGCTGCCGGGTGGCCTGGAAGCCGTTCAGCCCGGGCATGACGATGTCCATCAGGACCACGTCCGGCTTCTCCTGCCGGGCCAGGGCGACGCCGTCGGCGCCGTTCTCCGCCTTGAGCACCTGGTGCGAGTGCTTCTCCAGCATCGCGGTCAGCTTGTACATCTCGGTCGGAGAGTCATCAACAATGAGGATTCGAGCCATGGGGTCCCCCAGGAAAAGGCATCACCGGCACGCAGGGCCGGACATCAGGAAGCTTGCTCCACCGGGGTGAAGTCGGGCACGTGGGTCTTGATGGCGCCGAGCAGCTCTTCCTTGCTGAAGGGCTTGGTGAGGTACTGGTCGGAGCCGACGATACGACCCTTGGCCTTGTCGAACAGGCCGTCCTTGGAGGACAGCATGATCACCGGGGTGGATTTGAAGGCGCTGTTGTTCTTGATCAGGGCGCAGGTCTGATAGCCGTCGAGCCGAGGCATCATGATGTCGACGAAGATGATGTTCGGATGGGTGTCGGCGATCTTCGCCAGCGCGTCGAAGCCATCGATGGCCGTGATGACATCGCAGCCGACTTTCTTGAGCAGGGTTTCGGCGGTACGACGGATCGTCTTGGAATCGTCGATGACCATCACCTTCAAACCATCGGAATGCTGTTCCATGTTCGCCCTTTTACCATCTCGGTGAATCGTTACTGTCTTATATTCAGTGCGCTGACGCCCTGCCACCGTTCGGGCTGCGACCCAATCGTCGGAGTCTTTTAGCACACTCTCCCGCATCCATCCATAACACCCCGGATGCGCTGGCTTTTTCCTTGACCGGGCACATATCCGGCGCCACCCTGAGCATCCTTTTCCGCCCTTTTCGGCGCGGTTCGTCGCCGCACCACCCCCTTTCGGAGGACTCCCCATGAGCGTACGCCTGGGCATCGTGATGGACCCCATCGCGAGCATCAACTTCAAGAAGGACAGCTCCCTGGCGATGCTGCTGGCGGCCCAGGCCCGTGGCTGGACGCTGTTCTACATGGAACAACAGGATCTTTACCAGAAAGCGAACGCCGCACGGGCCAAGATCCGCCCCCTGAAGGTCTTCGACGACGCCGAGCGCTGGTACGAGCTGGACCAGGAGATCGACCTGCCGCTCGCCGAGCTGGACGTGATCCTGATGCGCAAGGACCCGCCCTTCAACAACGAGTACATCTATTCCACCTACCTGCTGGAACAGGCCGAGCGCGCCGGCACCCTGGTGGTGAACCGCCCGCAGAGCCTGCGCGACTGCAACGAGAAGTTCTTCGCCACGCTGTTCCCGCAGTGCACGCCGCCGACACTGGTCACACGGCGAGCCGACATTCTGCGCGAGTTCGCCGCCGAACATCGTGACATCATTCTCAAACCCCTCGAAGGCATGGGCGGCACCATGATCTTCCGCCACCGCGAAGGCGACCCGAACCTCTCGGTGATCCTCGAGACACTGACCCTGCACGGCCACCAGCAGATCATGGCGCAGCGCTACATCCCGGAGATCAAGGACGGCGACAAGCGTATCCTGATGATCGACGGCGAACCGGTGGAGTACTGCCTGGCGCGCATCCCGGCCCAGGGCGAGACACGCGGCAACCTCGCCGCCGGCGGCCGCGGCGTGGCCCAGCCGCTGACCGAGCGCGACCGCTGGATCACCCAGCAGGTCGGCCCGCAACTGCGCGAGCGCGGCCTGCTGTTCGTCGGCCTGGACGTGATCGGCGACTACCTCACCGAGATCAACGTCACCAGCCCGACCTGCATCCGCGAGATCGACAAGGCCTACGACACCCGCATCGGCGAGCGCCTGATGGACGCCATCGAGGGCAAGCTCAAGGCCCGCGCGGCGGCGGCGCAAGTTTGACGCAGCCGACAACTTGACGCTTGCCGCTTGCAGGCGGCGGCCGGGGAAAGCAGACTTCGCCCACCCCGGCCAACCCTATATGCAATGAACGCTGCAACCTCCCCCCAAGCCTTCCCGTCCTCCGGCGTCCGCCCGGCGGACCGCCTGGGCTTCACCCTGTTCGTGGCGGCGGTGCTGCATGTGGCGCTGATCCTCGGCGTGGGCTTCTCCATGCCCCACCCGAGCCAGTTGAGCAAGACGCTGGAAATCACCCTGGCCACCTTCAAGAGCGAGAAGAAGCCGGAGAAGGCCGACTACCTGGCGCAGATGAACCAGGAAGGCAGCGGCACCCTCGAGCACAAGGCCATCCCCAAGACCACCGAGCAGGCGCCGTTCCAGGACAGCGAGGCGAAGAAGGTCGCCCCGCCACCGACGCCGAAGCAGGCCAAGGAGGCGGAATCGCCCAAGACCGCCGTGGCCACCAAGGCGCCGAAGCCGCAGAAGGTCCAGGCCAAGCCGCAGAAGCCCAAGGCCGAGCAGGTCGCCCAGCCGGCGCCGCAGTTCGACTCCAGCCAGCTGTCGGCGGAAATCTCCAGCCTCGAGGCGGACCTTGCCAAGGAGCGCCAGGCCTACGCCAAGCGCCCGCGCATCCACCGCCTGACCGCCGCCTCGACCATGCGCGACAAGGGCGCCTGGTACAAGGAGGAGTGGCGCAAGAAGATCGAGCGCATCGGCAACCTCAACTACCCCGACGAGGCCCGCCGCCAGCGCATCTACGGCAGCCTGCGGCTGCTGGTGTCGATCAACCGCGACGGCTCGCTGTACGAGGTGCAGGTACTGGAGTCCTCCGGGCAGCCGCTGCTCGACCAGGCCGCCCAGCGCATCGTCCGCCTGGCCGCGCCCTTCGCCCCGTTCAGCGGCGACCTGGCGGACATCGACCGCCTGGAAATCATCCGCACCTGGCGCTTCGAGCGCGGCGACCGCCTGTCGAGCCGATAGCCCCCTCCGGGCGGCTTGCAGGCCGCGCGCCCAAGCCTGAAACTAGCGCCATGAATACAGCGCCCACCTACCTCAAGCACCATTTCCTGATCGCCATGCCGCACATGGCCGATCCCAATTTCGCCCAGACCCTGACCTACCTGGTCGAGCACAACGAGCAGGGCGCCATGGGCCTGGTGATCAACCGCCCCAGCGGCCTGAACCTCAGCGACGTGCTCGAGCAACTGCGCCCCGAGCCCCTGCCGCCGGCGCGTTGCCAGGGCATCACCGTCTACAGCGGCGGCCCGGTGCAGACCGACCGCGGCTTCGTCCTGCATCCGGCCGGGCAGCTGTTCCAGGCCACCCTGGAGCTGGGCGAGCTGAACCTTTCCACTTCCCAGGACGTGCTCTTCTCCATCGCCGACGGCAGCGGCCCCGCGCAGAGCGTCATCGCCCTCGGCTACGCCGGCTGGGAAGCCGGCCAGCTGGAGGCCGAGCTGGCCGACAACGCCTGGCTTACCTGCCCGGCGGACCTGGAAGTGCTCTTCGACGTGCCCGCCGAGCAGCGCCTGGCCGCCGCCGCGCAGCGCCTGGGGATCAACCTCAGCCTGCTCACCGCTCAGGCCGGGCACGCCTGATGGGCGCGCCGCGCCTGCTGCTGGGCTTCGACTACGGCACCAAGCAGATCGGCGTCGCCGTCGGCCAGGCGGTCACCGGCCAGGCCCGCGAACTCTGCGTGCTCAAGGCGCAGAACGGCGTGCCGGACTGGAACCGCGTCGAGGCGCTGATCAAGGAATGGCAGCCGGACGCCATCGTCGTCGGCCTGCCGCTGAACATGGACGGCACGCCCAGCGAGATGAGCGAGCGCGCCGAGAAGTTCGCCCGCCGCCTGCACGGCCGCTACAACCTGCCGGTGCACACCCACGACGAACGCCTGACCACCTACGCCGCCAAGGGCGAGCGCCTGGCCCAGGGCCAGCGCGACGGCTACCGCGAACGCCCGGTGGACGCCCTGGCCGCGGCCCTGCTGCTCGAGGGCTGGCTGGAGGCCCACGGCGGCGCTTGACCTGCGGCAGTGCCAGCCGCGGCACACGCGCTAATCTTGAGCGGGTACCCGCCGCACACGGGCGCCCGAGGAATCCACGGCGGCCCAGCCTGGACCGCCACGAGTCATCCAGGAGATGTCATGAACCTGCCCAGTCCCGCCGAACTCCTGCCGCGCATGGCCACCGACCTGCGCAACCACCTCGCCGAGCGCGGCATAGACACGCCGCGCTTCGTCGGCATCCACACCGGCGGCATCTGGGTCGCCCAGGCCCTGCTCAAGGAACTGCACAGCGAGGAGATCCTCGGCATCCTCGACGTCTCCTTCTACCGCGACGACTTCACCCGCAGCGGCCTGCACCCGCAGGTCCGTCCGTCGGAACTGCCGTTCGAGATCGACGGCCAGCACCTGGTCCTGGTCGACGACGTGCTGATGAGCGGCCGCACCATCCGCGCCGCGCTCAACGAGCTGTTCGACTACGGCCGCCCGGCCAGCGTGACCCTGGTCTGCCTGCTGGACCTGAACGCCCGCGAGCTGCCGATCCGCCCCGACGTGGTCGGCCAGACCCTGTCGCTGGCCCCCAATGAAAGGGTAAAATTGCGCGGTCCCGCACCACTCGTCCTCGAGCGCACTCTCATCAGCGCGCTCTGAACGCGCGCGCCACCCTTTCCACCATTCAGGGCCTGCCCCATGCCGACAGACGCCAAGCGCCCGCTGCAGCTCAACGACCAGGGCCAGCTGCGCCACTTCCTCTCGCTCGACGGATTGCCCCGCGAGCTGCTGACCGAAATCCTCGACACCGCCGACTCCTTCCTCGAAGTCGGCGCGCGCGCGGTGAAGAAGGTCCCGCTGCTGCGCGGCAAGACCGTGTGCAACGTGTTCTTCGAGAACTCCACGCGCACCCGCACCACCTTCGAACTGGCCGCCCAGCGCCTGTCCGCCGACGTCATCACGCTGAACGTGTCGACCTCCTCGACCAGCAAGGGCGAGACCCTCACCGACACCCTGCGCAACCTCGAGGCCATGGCCGCCGACATGTTCGTCGTGCGCCACAGCGACTCCGGCGCGGCGCACTTCATCGCCGAGCACGTCAGCCCCAGGGTGGCTGTGATCAACGGCGGTGACGGCCGCCACGGGCACCCGACCCAGGGCATGCTCGACATGCTCACCATCCGCCGCCACAAGGGCAGCTTCGAGAACCTCTCGGTGGCCATCGTCGGCGACGTCCTGCACTCGCGGGTGGCGCGCTCGAACATGCTGGCGCTGAAGACCCTCGGCTGCCCGGACATCCGCGTCATCGCCCCGCGCACCCTGCTGCCGATCGGCCTGGAGGAGGTCTACGGGGTGAAGGTGTTCACCGACGCCAACGAAGGCCTCAAGGACGTCGACGTGGTCATCATGCTGCGCCTGCAGCGCGAGCGCATGCAGGGCGGCCTGCTGCCCAGCGAAGGCGAGTTCTTCAAGCTCTACGGCCTGACCCAGAAGCGCCTGAAGCTGGCCAAGCCCGATGCCATCGTCATGCACCCGGGGCCGATCAACCGCGGCGTGGAGATCGAATCCGCGGTGGCCGACGGCGAGCAGTCGGTGATCCTCAACCAGGTGACCTACGGGATCGCCATCCGCATGGCCGTGCTGTCCATGGCCATGAGCGGGCAGAACGCCCAACGCCAGCTGGAACAGGAGGACGCGCAATGACCGTCAGCATTCACGGCGCCCGCGTCATCGACCCAGCCAGCGGCCTGGACCAGGTCTGCGACGTCCATATAGAAGCCGGCAGGATCATCGCCCTGGGCCAGGCCCCGGCCGATTTCCACGCCGCCCAGGAGCTGGACGCCGCCGGCCTGATCGCCGCGCCCGGCCTGGTGGACCTGAACGTGGCCCTGCGCGAGCCGGGCTACAGCCGCAAGGGCAACATCGAGAGCGAAACCCGCGCCGCCAGCGCCGGCGGCGTCACCAGCCTGTGCTGCCCGCCGCAGACCAAGCCGGTGCTGGACACCCCGGCGGTGGCCGAGCTGATCCTCGACCGCGCCCGCGAGGCCGGCAACGCCAAGGTCTTCCCCATAGGCGCGCTGACCCGCGGCCTGGCCGGCGAGCAGCTGTCCGAACTGGCCGCCCTGCGCGACGCCGGCTGCGTGGCCTTCAGCAACGGCCTGGCGCCGCTGGCCAGCAACCGCGTGCTGCTGCGCTCGCTGGAGTACGCGGCGACCTTCGACCTGACGGTGATCTTCACCTCCCAGGATGCCGAACTGGCCCAGGGCGGCCTGGCCCACGACGGCCCCACCGCCAGCTTCCGCGGCCTGGCCGGCATCCCCGAGAGCGCCGAGACCGTGGCCCTGGCCCGCAACCTGCTGCTGGTGGAGCAGAGCGGCGTGCGCGCGCACTTCAGCCAGCTGACCAGCGCCCGCGGCGTGGAGATGATCGCCCAGGCCCAGGCCCGCGGCCTGCCGGTGACCGCCGACGTGGCGCTGTACCAGCTGATCCTCACCGACGAGGCCCTGGCCGACTTCTCCAGCCTCTACCACGTGCAGCCGCCGCTGCGCTCGCGCAAGGACCGCGACGCCCTGCGCGAAGCGGTGAAGAGCGGCGTGATACAAGCCATCGCCAGCCACCACCAGCCCCACGAGGCGGACGCCAAGAACGCCCCCTTCGCCGACACCGAGCCGGGCATCAGCAGCGTCGAACTGCTGCTGCCGCTGGCCATGACCCTGGTGCAGGACGGCCTGCTAGACCTGCCGACCCTGCTGGCGCGCCTGACCACCGGCCCGGCCGCCGCGCTGCGCCTGCCGGCTGGCCGCATAGCGGTGGGCGAGGCGGCAGACCTGGTGCTGTTCGAGGCCGAGGGCCAGACCCTGGCCGGCGAGACCTGGTACTCCCGCGGGCAGAACAGCCCGTTCATGGGCCACTGCCTGCCGGGCGCGGTGCGTTGCACGCTGGTGGATGGACATATCGTGCATGCCATCTGAGTTGCCCAGGCATGAAGAAGAATCCCGCTATCCGGCGGGCTTTTTCTTTTCCTGTAGGAGCGAGCTTGCTCGCGAAGGGGGCTTGCCGGGAGCTTTCGGGGCTGGGCTTTAGAGCGCCCTCTCCCTAACCCTCTCCCTGAAGGGAGAGGGGACCGTTGGGCAGATGCTGATATTTCGACGTTAGCCGGCTAGCACAGTAATTACCGGCTGAAACCACCCTCCTCTCGGCACGAACAAGCCCCTCTCCCTTCAGGGCGGGGCGCGCAGCCGAGGGCTGGGGAGAGGGAGGGAGGCGACCTCATGCACCATGCATGGCCGGTAGACACCCTTCGCGAGCAAGCTCGCTCCTACGAAAAGCCCCCGCCTCTAGATAGTCGCCAACGCCTGCGCCAAATCCGCACGCAGATCCTCGACATCCTCCACCCCCACCGACAACCGCACCAGCGCATCGCCTATCCCCAGCTCGGCCCGGGTAGCCGGCGGAATGGTGGCGTGGGTCATGATCGCCGGGTGCTCGATCAGGCTCTCCACCCCGCCCAGGCTCTCGGCCAGGGCGAAGATGCGCACGTTCTCCAGGAAGCGCTTCGAGCCGGCCAGGTCAGTGGCCAGGTCCATCGAGATCATCCCGCCGAAGCCGTTCATCTGCCGCTTGGCCAGTTCGTGCTGCGGGTGCGAGGGCAGGCCCGGGTAGTGCACCCGGGCCACCTGCGGCTGGCGTTCCAGCCACTGGGCCAGTTCCAGGGCGTTGGCGCAGTGCCGTTCCATGCGCAGGGCCAGGGTCTTCACCCCACGCAGGGTGAGGAAGGCGTCGAAGGGGCCGGCGATGGCGCCCACGGCGTTCTGCAGGAAGCCCAGGCGCTCGGCCAGTTCCGGGTTGTCGCCGACCACGGCGATGCCGCCGATGACGTCGGAGTGGCCGTTCAGGTACTTGGTGGTCGAGTGCACCACCACGTCGAAGCCCAGCTCCAGCGGGCGCTGGATACGCGGGCTGGCGAAGGTGTTGTCGGCCACGCAGAGGATGCCGCGGCTGCGGCACAGGCGGGCGATGGCCTCCAGGTCGGCCAGGCGCAGCAGCGGGTTGCTCGGCGTCTCGATCCACACCATGCGGGTTTCCGGGCGCAGCGCGGCTTCGATGGCGCCGATGTCGGTGAGGTCGACGAAGCTGAATTCGTGCCCGGCGCTGCGCCGGCGCACGCGCTCGAACAGGCGGAAGGTGCCGCCGTAGATATCGTTGCCGGACACGATGTGCGAGCCGGCATCGAGCAACTCCAGGGTGGCCGAGATGGCCGCCAGCCCGGAGGCGAAGGCGAAGGCCTTGCTGCCGCCCTCCAGGTCCGCCACGCAGCGCTCCAGGGCCCAGCGCGTGGGGTTGTGCGAACGCCCGTAGTCCAGGCCCTTGTGCACCCCGGGGCTGTCCTGCAGGTAGGTGGAGTTGGCGTAGATCGGCGGCATCAGCGCGCCGGTGGAAGGATCGGGCGCCTGGCCGGCGTGGATGACCCGCGTGGCGAAACCGCGCGAGGCCTTGGAATCCTGGCTCATGGGAGCGTTCTCCGGAGGTGGTTGAGCAAGTCGAAACGGGTGATCAGGCCATGGAAGCCCGAGGCGTCGGCGATGATGGCGACCAGGCCGCGGTCCAGCTCGGCCTGCAGTTCGGCCAGGCTGGCGTCCGGGGCCAGGGTTTCCAGGCGGGTGGTCATGGCGCTGGCCACCGGCTGGCGAAAATGGCTGGCGTCGGCGTGCACGCCCAGCAGGATGTCGGATTCATCGATGACCCCGACCAGCCTGCCGTTGGCCAGCACCGGCAGCTGCGAGACGTCGGCCAGGCGCATGCGCTGGAAGGCGGTGAGCAGGGTGTCGTCCGGCCCCACGCTGATCACCCGGCCCTCCTCGAAGCGCCGCGCGATGATGTCGCGCAGGTCGCCGTAACGCTTGCGCTGCAGCAGGCCCTGGTCGGTCATCCACTGGTCGTTGTAGACCTTGGACAGGTAGCGCGTGCCGGTGTCGCAGACGAAGCTGAGCACGCGCTTGGGCTGCGTCTGCTCGCGGCAGTAGCGCAAGGCGGCGGCCAGCAGGGTGCCGGTGGAGGAACCGCCGGGAATGCCTTCGGCGCGCAGCAGTTCGCGGGCATGGGCGAAGCTCTCCTCGTCGCTGATGGAATAGGCGTGGCGCACGCTGGAGAGGTCGGCGATGGAGGGAATGAAGTCCTCGCCTATGCCTTCCACCGCCCAGGAACCGACCTCGCCGAGGGTGCCGTCGCGCACGTAGCCGGCCATCACCGAGCCCACCGGGTCGGCCAGGACCATCTCCAGGTTCGGCTGCACCTGGCGGAAGAAGCGCGTCAGCCCGGTGAGGGTGCCGGCGGAGCCGACGCCGACGACGATGGCGTCCAGGTCGTGGCCGGTCTGCTGCCAGATTTCCGGGGCGGTACTGGTCTCGTGGGCCAGGGGGTTGGCCGGGTTGTTGAACTGGTCGGCGAAGAAGGCCCCGGGGATTTCCGCGGCCAGGCGCGCGGCCACGTCCTGGTAGTACTCCGGGTGGCCCTTGCCGACGTCGGAGCGGGTGATGTGCACCTCGGCGCCCATGGCCTTGAGGTGCAGGACCTTCTCGCTGGACATCTTGTCCGGCACCACCAGCACCACCCGGTAGCCCTTGGCGCGGCCCACCAGGGCCAGGCCCAGGCCGGTGTTGCCGGCGGTGGCCTCGACTATGGTCCCGCCGGGCTGCAGGCGACCGTCGCGCTCGGCGGTCTCGATCATGGCCACGCCGATGCGGTCCTTGATCGAGCCGCCGGGGTTCTGCGATTCCAGCTTGAGGAACAGCGTGCAGGGGCCGGTATCGAAGCGGCTGACCTGCACCAGCGGCGTGTTGCCGATCAGGTCGAGTACGGCAGGACGAAGTTCGTTGCTCATGGCATCCACTCCTTGTCGGCGCCGCGGGGATCGCCCGGCGGCGCGCCTTTATGGTCTTCCTGACCATAGGCCGGCGGCGCGCCCATCGCCATGCCGGCTGACGAAAAAGCCCGCCGGAACAGGCTGTGTGAAAACCTCCGGATCGGTCCAGCTGGTTAAAAAACAACCTGGATTTCGCGTTTCTACGCGGATTCTGGGTTGGCTGAATAGCCAAGCCTTTTCAGATTTCACGTAGGAACGCACTCTTCGAAGAGCCGCTCGGGTTTTCACACAGCCTGGGAAGGCGGGCTTTCCGGCAAGGAACTCTTACAGCCGCTGCGGGCCGTTGCGCTCGGAGACCTGGGCGTTGAGCGTCCAGAAGTCGTAGAGCACGCCGAGGAAGAACAGGCCGCCAGTGCACAGGTAGAGGATGCCGGTCAGCCACTTGCCCATGTACATGCGGTGCACGCCGAACACACCGAGGAAGGTCAGCAGTATCCAGGCCACGTTGTAGTCCAGGGCGCCGCTGCGGTAGCGCAGGTCGGCCTCGTCGTCCATCGAGGGAATCAGGAACAGGTCGATGATCCAGCCGATGAAGAACAGCCCGAGGGTGAAGAACCAGATGGTCCCGCTGACCGGCTTGCCATAGTAGAAGCGGTGGGAACCGGTGAAGCCGAAGATCCACAGCAGGTAGCCGATGACCTTGCTGTGGGTGTCGGGGGTATTGGGCATGGAGCGCTCCTTGGCAGGGATTCCTGGATTCGACCGGCGCGATCGCGGCGGGTTTACCGCCACTGTAAGAAAAGTCGCGGGGAATACAAAGCCGCGGACAGGCTTTTCGGTCAAAGGACCGTAGGGCGCATAACGCCTATGGCGTTATCCGCCGTTTGGCCTTGGCCCCCGGCGACTCCAGGGTTGACCTGGGCGCGGGCCGAGGCCTCCGTATATCGGCGGATAACCGCGAACGGTTATTCGCCCTACGCTCCGGCGTTCACGATAATTGCGGGTTGCGGCGAGGGAGCTGCTCAGCGGAAGCGGCGATTCGGATCGTCTTCGCTCAGCTCCAGGGTCAACCCCTGAGTCATGCTCGACAGATGATCCGCATCGGTCTCCGACCCAAGCTTGATCATCAACCGCAGATCGTTGGCCGAGTCGGCATAGGCCAGCGCATCCTCATAGGTGATCTCACCCTGGGAATAGAGCTGGTACAGCGCCTGATCGAAGGTCTGCATGCCCTGCTCGGTGGAGCGCTTCATCAACGGCTTCAGCTCATGCACCTCCCCCTTGCGGATCAGGTCGGCGGCCAGCGGAGTATTCAGCAGCACCTCGATCACCGCGCGGCGGCCCTTGCCGTCCGGGGTCGGCACCAGTTGCTGGGCGACGATGGCCTTGAGGTTCAGCGACAGGTCCATCCAGATCTGCTGGTGCCGGTCGGCCGGGAAGAAGTGGATGATCCGCTCCAGCGCCTGGTTGGCGTTGTTGGCATGCAGGGTGGCCAGACACAAGTGGCCGGTCTCGGCGAAGGCCACGGCGTGCTCCATGGTCTCGCGCGAGCGCACCTCGCCGATCATGATCACGTCCGGCGCCTGGCGCAGGGTGTTCTTCAGCGCCACCTCGAAGGTGTCGGTATCCAGCCCCACCTCGCGCTGGGTGACGATGCAGCCCTGGTGCTGGTGGATGTACTCGATCGGGTCCTCGATGGAGATGATGTGCCCGGTGGAGTTCTTGTTGCGGTAGCCGATCATCGCCGCCAGCGAAGTGGACTTGCCGGTGCCGGTGGCACCGACGAAGATCACCAGCCCGCGCTTGGTCATGGCCAGTTTCTTGAGGATCTCCGGCAGCTTGAGGTCCTCGATGGTCGGGATGTTGGTCTCGATGCGGCGCAGCACCATGCCCACCAGGTTGCGCTGGTAGAAGGCGCTGACGCGGAAACGGCCGATGCCGCGGGCGCTGATGGCGAAGTTGCACTCGTGGTGCTCGGCGAAGTCGCGGCGCTGCTGCTCGTTCATCACCGCCAGCACGGTCTCGCGGGTCTGCTCGGGCGACAGCGGGGTCTTGGTCACCGGCAGCACCTTGCCGTTGACCTTCATCGACGGGGGCACGCCGGCGGTGACGAAGAGGTCCGAGGCGCCCTTCTCCACCATCAGCCGCAGAAGCTTCTCGAATTCCATGATCGATCCAACCTGATTCGTTCACGCACTGTGCGATTCGACTGTCATCCAGGCTGCCCGTGCGTGTGCCGTGCCGCCTGGCCGGGCACCGGGCCCGGGGAGAATCAGAAGTTTTCCGGAATCTTCGCCTTTTCCTTCGCCGCGTCGCGGGTCACCAGGCCCTTGGCGACCAGGCCCTTGAGGCACATGTCGAGGGTCTGCATGCCCAGCGCGCCGCCGGTCTGGATGGCCGAGTACATCTGCGCCACCTTGTCCTCGCGGATCAGGTTGCGGATCGCCGGGGTGCCGATCATGATCTCGTGGGCCGCCACCCGGCCGCCGCCGATCTTCTTCAGCAGCGTCTGCGAGATCACCGCCTGCAGCGATTCGGAGAGCATGGAACGGACCATGGCCTTCTCCTCGGCGGGGAACACGTCGACGATACGGTCGATGGTCTTGGCCGCGGAGGTGGTGTGCAGGGTGCCGAACACCAGGTGGCCGGTTTCCGCGGCGGTCAGCGCCAGGCGGATGGTCTCCAGGTCGCGCATCTCGCCGACCAGGATGATGTCCGGGTCCTCACGCAGGGCCGAGCGCAGCGCCTCGTTGAAGCCGAGGGTGTCGCGGTGCACCTCGCGCTGGTTGACCAGGCACTTCTTCGATTCGTGGACGAACTCGATCGGGTCCTCGACGGTGAGGATGTGGCTGTACTTGGTGTTGTTCAGGTAGTCGAGCATCGCCGCGAGCGAGGTGGACTTGCCCGAACCGG
Organism: Pseudomonas sp. AAC; assembly: GCF_000725445.1. Classification (NCBI taxonomy): domain Bacteria; kingdom Pseudomonadati; phylum Pseudomonadota; class Gammaproteobacteria; order Pseudomonadales; family Pseudomonadaceae; genus Pseudomonas; species Pseudomonas sp. AAC. The sequence continues at coordinate 235,095 of NZ_KL647096.1, forward strand.
TCGGCCCGGTCACCAGCACCAGCCCGCGCGGCACGTCGGAAACCCGCTTGAACACTTCGCCCATGCCCAGATCCTCCATGGTCAGCACCTTGGAGGGAATGGTCCGGAACACGGCGCCGGCGCCGCGGTTCTGGTTGAAGGCATTGACGCGGAAACGCGCCACGCCCGGCACTTCGAAGGAGAAGTCGGTTTCCAGGAATTCCTCGAAATCCTTGCGCTGCTTGTCGTTCATGATGTCGTAGATCAGCGCGTGCACCTGCTTGTGCTCCAGCGGCGGCAGGTTGATGCGGCGCACGTCGCCGTCGACGCGGATCATCGGCGGCAGGCCGGCCGAGAGGTGCAGGTCCGAAGCGCCTTGCTTGGCGCTGAAGGCGAGCAACTCGGTAATATCCATGGGACTCCCCAATCCAATGCAAGCAGGTAGAATGCCGCTGAACTTGCAGCAGCCGGGCCTCAGAGCGCAGGTAATGTCCACGATAGCAGAGAATATTGCAAAGGTTCGCGAGCGTATCCGTGAGGCGGAGCAAGCTTGCGGGCGGCCTTCCGGCAGCGTTGCGCTGCTGGCGGTGAGCAAGACCAAGCCCGCCGCCGACATCCGCGAAGCCCATGCCGCCGGCCTCGACGATTTCGGCGAGAACTACCTGCAGGAAGCCCTCGGCAAGCAGGTGGAACTGGCCGACCTGGCGCTCACCTGGCACTTCATCGGCCCCATCCAGTCGAACAAGACGCGGCCCATCGCCGAGCACTTCCACTGGGTGCACTCGGTGGACCGCCTGAAGGTCGCCGAGCGCCTTTCCGCGCAGCGCCCGGCGCACCTGCCGCCGCTCAACGTCTGCCTGCAGGTGAACGTCAGCGGCGAGGCCAGCAAGTCCGGCTGCGCCCCCGAGGAACTGCCGGCCCTGGCCCGCGCCGTGGCCGCCCTGCCCAACCTGAAGCTGCGCGGGCTGATGGCCATCCCCGAACCCACCGAGGACGTCGCCGCCCAGCGCGCCGCCTTCGCCCGCCTGCGGGAACTCCTGACTGCCCTGAACCTCGGCCTGGACACCCTGTCCATGGGCATGAGCCACGACCTCGAAGCCGCCATCGCCGAAGGCGCCACCTGGGTGCGCATCGGCACCGCGCTGTTCGGCGCGCGCGACTACGGTCCCCATTCTTGATCAAGGAACACAACCCATGAGCAGCACCCGCATCGCTTTCATCGGCGCCGGCAACATGGCCGCCAGCCTGATCGGTGGCCTGCGCGCCCAGGGCGTGCCCGCCAGTCACATCCGCGCCAGCGACCCGGGCGCCGAACAGCGCGCGAAGATCGCCGCCGAGCACGGCATCGAGGTGTTCGAGGACAACGCCAGCGCCATCGCCGGCGCCGACGTGGTGGTGCTGGCGGTCAAGCCGCAGGTCATGAAGCAGGTCTGCGAGCCCCTGGCCGCGCTGCTCGAACCGGGTCAGCTGATCGTCTCCATCGCCGCCGGCATTCCCTGCGCCAGCCTGTCGCGCTGGCTGGGCACCGAGCTGCTGGTACGCTGCATGCCCAACACCCCGGCGCTGCTGGGCGAAGGCGCCAGCGGCCTGTACGCCACCGCCCAGGTCAGCCCGGCCCAGCGTCAGCAGGCCGAACAGCTGCTGGGCGCCGTGGGCATCGCCCTGTGGCTGGACGAAGAGAAGCAGATCGACGCCGTCACCGCCGTCTCCGGCAGCGGCCCGGCCTACTTCTTCCTGCTGATGGAAGCCATGACCGCCGCCGGCGAGAAGCTCGGCCTGAGCCACGAAGTCGCCGCCCGCCTGACCCTGCAGACCGCCCTGGGCGCCGCGCGCATGGCGGTAGCCAGCGACGTCGGCCCGGCCGAACTGCGCCGCCGCGTGACTTCGCCCAAGGGCACCACCGAAGCCGCCATCACTTCCTTCCAGGCGAATGGATTCGAAGCACTGGTCGAGCGCGCCCTGGCCGCCGCCGACCACCGTTCCGCCGAACTGGCCGAACAACTGGGGCAATGAGGAGCCTTACATGACCGGACTTTCCACCGCTGCCATCTATGTCATCCAGACCCTCGGCAGCCTCTACCTGCTGATCGTCCTGCTGCGCTTCATCCTGCAACTGGTGCGCGCCGACTTCTACAACCCGCTGAGCCAGTTCATCGTGCGCGCCACCAAGCCGCTGCTGAACCCGCTGCGCCGGGTGATCCCCGGCTTCGGCGGCATCGACCTGGCGTCCCTGGTGCTGGCCATCCTGGTCCAGCTGGTGCTGATGATCGTCACCCTGACGCTGATGGGCTACGGCGTCGGCGGCTACGTCCTGCAACTGCTGGTGTGGTCGGTGATCGCCGTGACCTCGCTGTTCCTCAAGGTGTTCTTCTTCGCCCTGATCATCAGCGTGATCCTCTCCTGGGTCGCCCCGGGCAGCTACAACCCCGGCGCGCAGCTGGTGAACCAGATCTGCGAGCCGCTGCTGGCGCCCTTCCGCAAGCTGCTGCCGAACCTCGGCGGGCTGGACATCTCGCCGATCTTCGCCTTCATCGCGCTGAAGCTGCTCGACATGCTGGTGATCGGCAACCTCGCCGCCATGACCGGCATGCCGCAGATCCTGAGCCCATTCATGTAATGAGCTTCTACCGCTGGGACGGCGAGGACCTGATCCTCGATTGCCACCTGCAGCCCAAGGCGAGCCGCGACGAGTTCGCCGGGCTGCACGGCGAGCGCCTGAAGATCCGCCTCACCGCCCCGCCGGTGGAGGGCAAGGCCAACGCCCACCTGCTGGCGTTCCTCGGCAAGGCCTTCGGCGTGCCGAAAAGCGCGGTAATACTCGTGAGCGGCGAACTGAACCGCCAGAAACGCGTGCGCATCCCTCGGCCGGCGCGGCTGCCGGCCGAGCTGGGGATAACCGCTCGGTCGCCTTGACCGACCTTACATATAGGAATGTGATACAGGCCAATTGACGCCACCTCGCCGCGCTTCATAATCCAGGCATTCTTCTCCCGCGCAGGACGCGCAAGCCACAGGACCGCCTGGATGAGCATGGAGCGACTCAGTCAGCAGATCGACGCCTACGTCACCTGGAAGCGGGAACTGGTCCGGGACATCATCCGCTATCGCAGCTGGCTGGAGCAGAGCCGGCTGAACAGCGCGGACATAGACGCGCGCCTGGAGCGCGCCCTGCGCCTGCTGCGCCTGGACCACATCACCCTGGCCTTCGTCGGCGAGTTCTCACGCGGCAAGACCGAGCTGATCAACAGCCTGTTCTTCTCCGAGTACGGCCAGCGCATGCTGCCCTCCCAGGCCGGGCGCACCACCATGTGCCCCACCGAGATCTTCTTCGACCCGCGCTCCGAACGCCCCTACATCCGCCTGCTGCCCATCGAGACGCGGGTGGCCGACGCCAGCATCGCCCGCTTCAAGCAGGTGCCGCGGCACTGGGTGAACATCCCCCTGGACACCTCCGACCCGGCCAACATGGCCCAGGCCTTCGCGCAGACCGCCCGGACCAAGAGCCTGCCGGTGGAGCAGGCGATCCAGCTGGGCTTCCTCCCGGACATGCTGGAAGCCGCCGAACGCCCCGGGCATGTGCGCGTGCCAGCCTGGCGCCACGCCCTGGTCAACTTCGACCACCCGCTGCTGCGCCAGGGCCTGCGCATCCTCGACACCCCCGGGCTGAACGCCCTGGGCAGCGAGCCGGAACTGACCCTGTCGATGCTGCCCAGCGCCCAGGCGGTGGTCTTCCTGCTGGCCGCCGACACCGGCGTCACCGCCTCGGACCTGGCGGTCTGGCAGGACCACGTGCGGCACCTGGTGGAAGACGGCCAGTGCACCCTGTATGCGGTGCTGAACAAGGTCGACGTGCTCTGGGACGACCTGGCCGGCGATACCTTCGTGCACAACGCCATCCAGCGCATCCGCGACGCCACCGCTCGGCAATTGGGCATCCCCCGCGACAGCGTGCTGCCGCTGTCGGCCAAGCAGGCGCTGCTGGCCAAGGTGCGCAACGACGCCGAACTGCTCGCCCGCAGCCAGTTGGAAAACCTGGAGAACCTGCTCTGCGAGCGCATAGTGGCGGACAAGGAGCGCCTGCTGGAGGGCGCGGTGCTCGGCCAGGTGCTGGCCCTGCTGAACAACAGCCAGCACAGCCTGCGCGCCCGCCTGGAGCGCCTGCGCGAACAGCAGGCGCAGCTCGAAGGCCAGCAGCAGGACAGCGGCCAGCTGCTGTTCGAGCTGACCGCGCGGACCAAGGAAGACCACGGCCTGCACCACCGCCGCCTGCTCAACCTGAAGACCAACCAGCGCCTGCTGCGCCGCCAGGGCGAGCTGCTCGGCCAGACCGTGCGCGCCGAACGCCTGGAGCGGCACCTGGCCAAGGTCCACGAGAAACTGCGCGGCAGCTGGACCACCCTGGGCATCAACCAGGCCATCCTGAACTTCTTCCAGGCCGTGGAGGGCGACCTGCACAGCCTGCAGCACGAGGCCGAGCTGGGTAACCGCATGGTCGAGGCCATCTACCAGCGGCACAACCAGGAAAACCCGCTGAACGCCCTGGACGCCCCGCGCTTCGACGTCGCCGCCTACCAGCGCGAACTGGCCCGGCTGCGCGAGCAGGCCGACCGCTTCCGCCTGCAGCTCAAGACCCTGCTCACCGAACAGCGCCTGCTGACGCGGCGTTTCATCGCCACCCTGGCCCAGGAAGTCATCCTCCTGCACCAGCGCGTGCGCGAAGAAGTCGAGCGCTGGGCCACCGACGCCCTGATGCCGCTGATGCAGTACACCCTGGAGAACAAGCAGCTGCTGGAAACCCACATGCTGCGCCTGAAGGCCCTGGCCCAGGAAACCCAGCAGGTGCGCCAGCGCGCCCTGCTCATGGCGCGCTACCAGGAAGAGCTGGAAAAACAGCTGGCCGAAGCCTCGGAAATCCTCCGCCTGCTGCGCCGCCCCTCGCCGCTGCAGCGCCAGGCCCGCGTGGTCGCCCTGCCCGGCTCGCAGCGCGCCTGAACTTGGTTTTTCCAGGCAGACTCCCTATGCTCGGAAGGTCCTATCGATGGGGAGTACCGCCCATGTCGAACTACAACCTGATCTCCAACCCCAACGAACCCAGCGAGGAGCAGTTGTCCGACCTGCTGAGCGAGGTTCGTCAGGCCGCCCGGCAGCGGATATCCCGCGTCGACCAGCAGCTCAGGGCATCGTTGAACGCCGCTTTCGAAGACAGCCGCAAGCGTCGTGACCAGCGCCCCCAGCCCAAAACCTGAAGCATGGAAAAACCCAGGCTGATCGTCTTCGCCGGCCCCAATGGCTCCGGCAAGACCTCCATCACCGAGCAGCTTCGCGAACATCAGTGGCTGGAAGGCTGCATCTTCATCAATCCGGATGAAATCGCCGAACGGGAATTCGGGGGCTGGAACTCCGAAGAGGCAGCCATCGAAGCGGCCAACAAGGCCCAGCAACTGCGTGAGAAAGCCTTGGTCGAGGGGACGAGCCTGGCCTTCGAGACGGTGCTTTCCACGGATGACAAACTGGACTTCATCGCTCGGGCCAAGGATGCCGGCTATTTCGTCAGGGTATTTTTCGTCAGCACTACGCACCCAGCCATCAATGCCTCACGCATCACTTTCCGCTATATGGATGGCGGCCACGAAGTGCGCATCAGCAAAATCGTCTCGCGCTACTTCAAATCCATAGTCAATTGCGATGCACTGGCCAATTGGGTGGACCGACTCTACGTGTTCGACAACTCCGTGGATCGACAGGAACCCCGCCCGCTATTCAGAACCCGCGACGGGCGACTTTCCAAATGCTACTGCGATGAATCCGAAACCCCGGAATGGGCGCTGAAAATCCGCCAGAACCTGCCTGGCTGAGCAACCTTGCCCTCTCTGGCCACCCTCTTTAGACTGGCGCCCTCCTTTTATTCATGAGCTGGGTCGATGCCAACAGTCTTCCCCGAAGATTCCGTCGGTCTGGTCTCTCCCCAGACGCTGCACTTCAGCGAACCCCTGGCCCTGGCCAGCGGCAGGACGCTGCCCGAATACCAGCTGGTGATCGAGACCTACGGCGAGCTGAACGCCACGGCTAGCAACGCCGTGCTGATCTGCCATGCGCTTTCCGGCCACCACCACGCCGCCGGCTACAACAGCCCCGACGAGCGCAAGCCGGGCTGGTGGGACAGCTGCATCGGCCCGGGCAAGGCCATCGACACCCGCAAGTTCTTCGTGGTCGCGCTGAACAACCTCGGCGGCTGCAACGGCTCCACCGGCCCCACCAGCCTCGACCCGGAGACCGGGCGCATCTACGGCTCCGATTTTCCGGTGGTCACCGTGGAAGACTGGGTCAACAGCCAGGCTCGCCTGGCTGATCGCCTGGGCATCAATCAGTGGGCCGCGGTGGTCGGCGGCAGCCTGGGCGGCATGCAGGCGCTGCAGTGGACCATCAGCTACCCCGAGCGCGTGCGCCACTGCCTGTGCATCGCCAGCGCGCCCAAGCTCTCTGCGCAGAACATCGCCTTCAACGAAGTGGCGCGCCAGGCCATCCTCTCGGACCCGGAGTTCCTCGGCGGCCACTTCCAGGAACAGGGCGTGATCCCGCGCCACGGCCTGCGCCTGGCGCGCATGGTCGGGCACATCACCTACCTGTCCGATGACGCCATGGGCGAGAAATTCGGCCGCGACCGCAAGGCCGAGAAGCTCAACTACGACCTCTACAACGTCGAATTCCAGGTCGAGAGCTACCTGCGCTACCAGGGCGAGGAATTCTCCACCCGCTTCGACGCCAACACCTACCTGCTGATGACCAAGGCGCTGGACTATTTCGACCCGGCCTCCGCCCACGACGGCGACCTGGTGCGCACCCTGGCCGGGGTGAAGGCGGACTTCTGCCTGATGTCCTTCACCACCGACTGGCGCTTCTCCCCGGCGCGCTCGCGGGAGATCGTCGACGCCCTGATCGCGGCGAAGAAGAACGTCTGCTACCTGGAGATCGACGCACCCCAGGGCCACGACGCCTTCCTCATGCCGATCCCCCGCTACCTCCAGGCCTTCAGCGCCTACATGAACCGCATCAGCGTATAAGGAAGCCCCATGCGCGCCGACCTGGACATCATCCAAGACTGGATCCCCGCCGGCAGCCGGGTGCTCGACCTGGGCTGCGGCGACGGCGAACTGCTCGCCTGGCTGGCCGAGCACAAGCAGGTCACCGGCTATGGCCTGGAAATCGATGGCGAAAACATCGCCAGATGCGTCGAACGTGGCGTTAACGTCATCGAGCAGGACCTGGACAAGGGCCTCGGCAGCTTCGCCAGCAACAGCTTCGACGTGGTGGTCATGACCCAGGCCCTGCAGGCCGTGCACTACCCGGACAGAATCCTCGAAGAGATGCTCCGCGTCGGCCGCACCTGCATCATCACCTTCCCCAACTTCGGCCACTGGCGCTGCCGCTGGTACCTGGCGCGCAACGGCCGCATGCCGGTGTCGGAATTCCTCCCCTACACCTGGTACAACACGCCGAACATCCACTTCTGCACCTTCAAGGACTTCGAGGCGCTGTGCCGCGAGAAGCGCCTGCGGGTGCTCGACCGCCTGGCGGTGGATCGTGACCACCGTCATCGCTGGTCGTGCCGAGTTTGGCCTAATCTGTTGGGTGAAATCGGCATCTACCGGGTCAGCGGTCCAAGCCTGCCGGACCACCGCATCGCCGTCTGAACCGCCCGGGGCCCCGAACCCAGGAGAAGAAAACCATGCGCCGCCTAGCCTCCCTGCTGTTCTGCCTGTTCCTGGCACTGCCGGCCTTCGCCGAGCAGGCCACCACGCTGGGGGACCTCAAGGTCCACTACAGCGTCTACAACTCCAGCTTCCTCCAGCCCAAGGTCGCCGCGGCCGTCGGCGTGGTGCGCAGCAAGGCCCAGGGCGTGGTCAACATCGTGCCGCTGGACGCCAGCGGCAAGCCGGCCCAGGTCACCGTCTCCGGCACCGCCAAGAACCTCATGGGCCAACCGATCCCGCTGACCTTCAAGCGCGTGGTGGAAGAAGGCGCGGTCTACCACATCGCCCAGTTCCCCATCGAAGGCCGTGACACCCTGACCTTCGACATCCAGGTACAGAAAGGCTCCGAAGCCCCGCAAAGCTTCGAGTTCCTCCAGGAAATCTACCCAGACGAATGATCAAGCTCGAACAACTGGTGCTGGCCAGTCACAACGCCGGCAAACTCAAGGAACTCCAGGCCATGCTGGGCGCCCACGTGAAGGTGCGCTCCATCGGCGAGTTCAGCGACGTGGAGCCGGAGGAAACCGGCCTGTCCTTCGTCGAGAATGCCATCCTCAAGGCGCGCAACGCCGCGCGCATCTCCGGGCTGCCGGCGCTGGCCGACGACTCGGGCCTGGCGGTGGACTACCTCGGCGGCGCGCCGGGCATCTACTCCGCGCGCTACGCCGACGGCAAGGGTGATGCGGCGAACAACGCCAAGCTGCTGGACGCCCTGCAGGGCGTGCCGGACGACCAGCGTGGCGCGCAGTTCGTCAGCGTCCTGGCCCTGGTGCGGCATGCCGACGACCCGCTGCCGATCCTCTGCGAAGGCATCTGGGAAGGCAGCATCCTCCACGAGGCCCGCGGCGAGCACGGCTTCGGCTACGACCCGCTGTTCTGGGTGCCGGAAAGCGGCTGCTCCAGCGCCGAACTGCCCCCCGAGCAGAAGAACCGCCTGAGCCACCGCGCCCGCGCCATGGCGCTGCTGAAACAGCGGTTGGGGTTATGAAAGCAGCTGAAAGCTCGAAGCTCGAAGCTGAAAGCCACCAGCTTCCAGCTTCCGGCTTTCAGCTCCCGCCCCTGTCGGCCTACATCCATATCCCCTGGTGCGTGCGCAAATGCCCGTACTGCGACTTCAACTCCCACGCCGCCGGTCCGGAGCTGCCCGAGGACGCCTACGTCCAGGCGCTACTGGCCGACCTGGCGGCTGACCGGCAGCACGTCCACGGCCGCAGGCTGACCTCGATCTTCTTCGGCGGCGGCACGCCCAGCCTGTTCTCCGCCAGTGCCCTGGGGCGCATCCTCGAAGGCCTGGAGCGCGAAGTCGGTTTCGAAAACAACATCGAAATCACCCTTGAGGCCAACCCCGGCACCTTCGAACAGGCCAAGTTCGCCGACTACCGGGCCCTGGGCATCAACCGCCTGTCCATCGGCGTGCAGAGTTTCCAGGCCGACAAGCTCAAGGCCCTGGGGCGTATCCACGATGGCGACGAGGCGGTGCGCGCGGCGGACATGGCGCGCCGCGCCGGCTTCGACAACTTCAACCTCGACCTGATGCACGGCCTGCCCGACCAGAGCGTGGCCGACGCCCTGGCCGACCTGGAGCAGGCCATCGCCCTGGCCCCGACGCACCTGTCCTGGTACCAGCTGACCATGGAGCCGAACACGGTGTTCTGGAGCCAGCCGCCGGAACTGCCGGAAGACGACGCCCTCTGGGAAATCCAGGAAGCCGGCCAGGCCCGGCTAGCGCAGGCCGGCTACGTCCAGTACGAGACTTCGGCCTACGCCCGCGACGGCCTGCGCGCCCGGCACAACCTCAACTACTGGACCTTCGGCGACTTCCTCGGCATCGGCGCCGGCGCCCACGCCAAGCTCAGCAGCCCCGAAGGCCGCATCCTGCGCACCTGGAAGACGCGCCTGCCGAAGGACTACCTGAACCCGGCCAAGGCCTTCCAGGCCGGCGAACGGGTGCTGGAAGCGGCCGACCTGCCCTTCGAGTTCATGATGAACGCCCTGCGCCTGGTGGACGGCGTCCCGGCAGAGCTGTTCGAGCAGCGCACCGGCCTGCCGCTGCAAGCCATCGCCGAAGCCTGCCGCGAAGCCCGCGCCCAGGGCTTGCTGGCCGAGGACGACGAGCGCCTGCGGCCGTCCGAGCGCGGCCAGCTGTTCCTCAACGACCTGCTGCAGCAGTTCCTGCCCTGAGGCCTGCGCGCGGCATGCGAGCGACCATCGTCCTGGTGATCTACAAGCAGAAGCTCGGCGACTCGGAGAGCTTCCGCAGCCTCATGCAGAACCAGGACCTGCTGGCCACCCATGACGTCAGCCTGGTCATCCACGACAACAGCCCAACGCCCCAGGCGCTGCCGCCCGGCGAATACCCCATCGCCGTGAACTACAGACACGACCCGAGCAACCCGGGCCTCGCCGCCGCCTACAACCTGGCGCTGCGCGACGCCTGCGAGCAAGGCCACGACTGGTTGCTGCTGCTCGACCAGGACACCCGGCTGCCCGAGGCGTATTTCCACGAACTGACGGAACGGGCGGACGGCCTGGCCGCCGATTGCGTCTGCATGGTGCCGCGGGTCAGCGATGGCCAGCGCCAGGTCTCGCCCATGGACAACAGCCGTGTCCGCGCCAGTGCGGAGGGCATCGAGACCGGCTATCGCAGGCAGCAGATGACCGCGATCAACTCCGGCGCCTGCTGGCGCACGACCTGGCTGGACCGGATCGGCGGCTTCAATCCCGCCTTCCCGCTGGATTACCTGGACCACTGGGCCTTCCACCGCGCGCTGTCCGACGGCAAGCAGGTCTACGTCATGGCCGCGGGAATCCGCCAGAACCTCTCGATCAGCAGCCGCAACCAGGTATCCCGGGCCCGCTACGAAAGCATCTACGAGTCGGAGTACCGCTACTACAGCCAGCACCGCCCCGAACTCTTCGCCAGCTACCGGCGCCACCTGCCGCTGCGCCTGATCAAGCAGCTTCTGCTGCTGCGCGACAAGAAACTGGCCTGGAAGACGTTGCAACTGCTGCTGCGAAAAAAGCCCGACAGCTGAACCACCCACCTGTCGCTCGGGTAAACTCCCCCGTCGACCGCCCCCGACCAAGGAGCCTGCATGGACTTCGCCCTCGACCTGATCGCCAGCGCCTCCCGCTGGAGCCGCAGCCATCTGTCCGATATCGCCCTGGCGATCATGGCCACCCTGCTGGTGCTGTTCGGCCCGGCGATCAACGCCTGGGTGCAGCAGCGCATCGGCAGCCTCAACTTCGTCTTCCGCACCCTGCTGTTCGTGCTCATCTGCGCCGTGGGCTACGGCCTGGCCATGGTCTTCGTCACCCCCTGGGTGGCCCACGGCCTGAACTACTTCAACAACTACACCCTGGCGCCGGTGCTGCTGTTGCTGTTCTTCATCATCGGCATGATCGCCGACCGCAGCTGACGGGCCTGCTAGTGTTTCCCCAGTAGCCAACGCGCAGCTGGGGAAACGCCATGAAACCGATCAAGCACCTGTACCTGCACTTCGTCGACGGCCAGCGCCTGGCGCTGCGCTTCCCGCAACAGAGCGAGGACCCGGTGGAGGTAGCGCAGGGCATCCGCAAGCAGTTGGAGTCGCCCTGCCTGAGCATCGAGGTGGACGGCGACCTGCTGCTGATCCCGCGCAGCAGCATCAAGTACCTGCAGATCACCCCGGCGCCGCTGAGCCTGCCGGACATCACCGTGGTCGGCGCGGAGCTGATCGACTGATTCCGCGGTAGGAGCGCGCCCTGCGTGCAATCGCGGGCAGGGCCCGCTCCTACAGGGGCAGGGGAAACACTGACGTAGGATGGGTTGAGCGAAGCGATACCCATCACCGCAACCGCATGGGTTTCGCAGGCTCAACCCATCCTACGAAGAGCACCTCGGCGCAGTCGACACGCCGCCGCTCCACCCACGCCATTGCCATGTAGGAGCGCGCCCTGCGCGCGATATCGCGGGCAGGGCCCGCTCCTACAGGGGCAGGGGAACGCCCTCGTAGGATGGGTTGAGCGAAGCGATACCCATCACCACGGCCGCATGGGTTTCGCAGGCTCAACCCATCCTACGAAAAGCATTGCGGCGCAGTCGACACGCGCCGCCCCACCCACGCCATTCCCATGTAGGACGTTTCGATGGCTCAGTCGACGCGCTGGAACTTCAGGTCCCAGACGCCATGGCCCAGGCGCTCGCCGCGGCGTTCGAACTTGGTCACCGGGCGCTCTTCCGGGCGCGGCACGTAGGTGTTGTCCGGGGACAGGTTGCGGTAGCCGGGCGCGGCGTTCATCACTTCCAGCATGTGCTCGGCGTACTGTTCCCAGTCGGTGGCCATGTGCAGGACGCCGCCGACCTTGAGCTTGCTGCGCACCAACTCCGCCCAGGCCGGCTGGACGATGCGGCGCTTGTGGTGGCGCGCCTTATGCCAGGGGTCGGGGAAGAACAGCAGCACGCGGTCCAGGCTGGCGTCGGCCACGCAGTCGCGCAGCACTTCCAGGGCGTCGCAGCTGTAGACGCGGATGTTGGTGAGATTCTGCGTCAGCATGCCGTTGAGCAGCGCGCCCACGCCCGGGCGGTGCACTTCGACGCCGATGAAGTCCTGGTCCGGCGCCGCGGCGGCCATCTCCAGGGTGGCGTGGCCCATGCCGAAGCCGATCTCGAAGGTGCGCGGGGCCTTGCGCCCGAACACCTGGTCGAAGTCGCGCGGGCCGTCGACCAGTTCCAGGCCGAAGCGCGGCCAGCCCTGGTCGAGGCCGCGCTGCTGGCCTTCGGTCATGCGCCCGGCGCGCATCACGAAGCTCTTGATGGTGCGCATCGGCCGGTCGGTGGCCTGCTCGGCCTGGGGCTGCTGGGTATCGCTCATGTTCGGACCTTGGAAAAAACGGGGCAGTGAAAGTGACGACGGGCCGGCCCGCGCTTGGCGAACCGGCCCGCTCGGGGCGCCGCGCCGGGGTCAGCCGATCAGGCCGCTCATCGGCGAGGAGGCGCTGGCGTACAGTTTGCGCGGCATGCGCCCGGCCAGGTAGGCCAGGCGACCGGCGACGATGGCGTGCTTCATGGCCTCGGCCATCATCACCGGGTTCTGCGCGTGGGCGATGGCGGTGTTCATCAGCACTGCCTCACAGCCCAGTTCCATGGCGATGGTGGCGTCGGAAGCGGTGCCTACGCCGGCGTCGACCAGCACCGGCACCGTAGCCTCTTCGAGGATGATGCGCAGGTTGTAGGGGTTGCAGATGCCCAGGCCGGAACCGATCAGGCCGGCCAGCGGCATCACCGCGATGCAGCCCATCTCGGCCAGCTGGCGGGCGATGATGGGATCGTCGCTGGTGTACACCATCACGTCGAAGCCGTCCTTGACCAGCACTTCGGCGGCCTTGAGGGTTTCCACGACGTTGGGGAACAGCGTCTTCTGGTCGGCCAGCACTTCCAGCTTGACCAGGTTGTGGCCGTCCAGCAGCTCGCGGGCCAGGCGGCAGGTGCGCACCGCTTCCACGGCGTCGTAGCAGCCGGCGGTGTTCGGCAGGATGGTGTAGCGGTCCGGCGGGATCACGTCGAGCAGGTTGGGCTCGTCGGGGTTCTGGCCGATGTTGGTGCGGCGCACCGCCACCGTGACGATCTGCGCGCCGGAGGCCTCGATGGCGCGGCGCGTCTCGTCGAGATCCTGGTACTTGCCGGTGCCGACCAGCAGGCGCGATTCATAGGTGCGCCCGGCGAGGGTGAAAGGCTTGTCGACCGGCAGGGTGGAAGAGGCTTGGCTCATCGGATCTTTCCTCAGCAAAAGCGGGTGGGGCGGGGCCTGAATCGGGGAAGCGACGGCCTAGCCGCCGCCGATGGCGTGCACCACCTCCACCTGGTCACCCTCCTTGAGGGCGGTGGCGGCGTGCTGGCTGCGCGGCACTATGTCCAGGTTCAGTTCGACCGCGACGCGGCGCCCGCCCAGTTCCAGGCGTTCGAGCAGGTGGGCCACGCTCTGGCCGTCGGGCAGCTCGTAGGGTTCGCCGTTCAACTGGATACGCATGGGCAGCACCGTCGCGATTGGAGGGGGTGGGCATTCTAGCCCGAGAGCCGGCGATGACCAAGGCGCAAGCGGGGCATCGGCCGGCGATTCTGACGTCCGGGTCAGCCCGCCAGCCTCCAGGCCGCCAGGCCCAGGCACAGCCAGCCGGCGAGGAAGCAGACGCCGCCGATGGGCGTGATGGCGCCGAGCACCGGGGTGGACGTCAGGGTCAGCAGGTAGAGGCTGCCGGAGAAGATCAGGATGCCGGCGACGAAGAACCCGCCGGCGATGCCCACCAGGCGGCCGCCCAGGTGCGCCGACAGCAGCGCCACGCCGAACAGGGCCAGGGCATGGAGCATCTGGTAATGCACGCCGGTCTGGAAGATCGCCAGGTAGTCGGCGCTCAGGCGGCTCTTCAGGCCGTGGGCGACGAAAGCGCCGAGAGCTACGCCGGTGAAACCGAAGAAGGCGGCGAACAGCAGGAAGGTACGCAACATGGGAAACTCCCCGATAGGTCAGGGCCGTTATAATGACGCGCACTATCGCCCGGGCAAACCCCAGCATGCGCAACCTACTCCGCCGCCTGTTCAAGTTCCTCGTCTATTTCGCCCTGGGCAGTGTGGCCGTGGTCGTCGTCCTGCGCTGGGTGCCGCCGCCGGGCAGCATGCTGATGGTCGAGCGCAAAGTGCAGTCCTGGTTCAACGGCCAGCCCATCGACCTGCAGCGCGACTGGCGCAGCTGGGACGCGATTTCCGACAACCTCAAGGTGGCGGTCATCGCCGGCGAGGACCAGAAGTTCGCCGAGCACCACGGCTTCGACCTGCCGGCCATCGAGCAGGCCCTGGCCCACAACGGCCGTGGCAAGAGCCTCCGCGGCGCCAGTAGCATCAGCCAGCAGACCGCCAAGAACCTGTTCCTCTGGTCCGGCCGCAGTTGGCTGCGCAAGGGCCTGGAAGCCTGGTTCACGGTGCTGCTGGAGACCTTGTGGCCGAAGCAGCGCATCCTCGAGGTCTACCTGAACAGCGCTGAGTGGGACGACGGCGTGTTCGGCGCCCAGGCCGCCGCGCGCCATCACTTCGGCGTCGACGCCAGCCGCCTGTCGGCGCAGCAGGCCGCGCAGCTCGCTGCGGTGCTGCCCAACCCGCGCCAGTGGAGCGCCGCGCGCCCCAGCGGCTACGTGCGCCAGCGCGCCGCCTGGATTCGCCAGCAGATGTGGCAGCTCGGCGGCCCCGATTACTTGGAGCGCCTGCGCTGAGCCACGCTCAGTGCGCCAGGCTCTCCCGCGGCACCACCTGCAGCCAGACCAGTTCGCCATTGCGGTGCAGCAGCGTCAGACCGCGCTCGGGGTAGATCCACGCCTCGCCGCCGTCGGTCTGCAAACGCAGGCGCGGCGGGCCGAAGCTGGCCACCAGGCGGCCGACGCTCAGCGTCTGGCTGGGCGCCAGCAGCACCGAGGCCACCACCTGCCGGCGCAGTTGTTCCAGCATGGCGTCGCTGAGCGGCTGGTCGGGCGCCCCCGGCGCTATGCCCGTGGCCTTCTGCAGGCTGCTGCGTTCTTCATCGCTCAACACCAGCTCGGCCTCCATGCGCCAGGGCCCGTCGGGCGTGCCCAGGGTGCCGCGGTAGCTCAGCTGGGCGCCCTGCTGGTCGCGGGTCAGCCACAGTGCGCCTTCCTGCCAGCTGTGCAACTGGCCGAGGTCCAGGGTGCCGTCGGCCAGGGGGCCGAACACCTCGCGCTGCCAGTCCTCCAGCCAGGCCGGGGGCGGCAGCGGCGCCGTGGAGCGCGCCACCCACAGGCCGGCGGCGAAGGCCAGCAGGGCGAAGGCGAGGATCAGCAGGCCATGGGCCGGGCGTAGTCGGGGCATCGGGTCTCCGGGCATTCGCGGGCAGAAAAAAACCGCACCCCGAGGGGTGCGGTCTTCAGTCTAGCGGTGCAGCGGGCGCTTATGCCTCGATGCGCCCCTTGAGCTTGTTCATCGCGTTCTTTTCCAGCTGACGGATGCGCTCGGCGGACACGTTGTACTTGGCCGCCAGGTCGTGCAGCGTCGCCTTCTCCTCGGCCAGCCAGCGCTGGTGGAGGATGTCGCGGCTGCGCTCGTCCAGGCCTTCCAGCGCCTCGTGCAGGCTGGCGGTGGAGCTGTCGCTCCAGTCCGCTTCCTCCAACTGGCGCGCCGGGTCGTAGCGATGGTCTTCCAGGTAGTGCGCCGGCGACTGGTAGGCGCTGTCGTCGTCGGCGTCGGCCGCCGGGTCGAAGGCCATGTCCTGGCCGCTCAGGCGGCTTTCCATCTCGCGCACTTCCCGGGCTTCCACGCCCAGGCTCTCGGCGACGCGTTCGACTTCGTCGTTGCTCAGCCAGGCCAGACGCTTCTTCTGGCTGCGCAGGTTGAAGAACAGCTTGCGCTGCGCCTTGGTGGTGGCGACCTTGACGATCCGCCAGTTGCGCAGGATGAACTCGTGGATTTCCGCCTTGATCCAATGCACGGCGAAGGACACCAGACGCACACCCATTTCCGGGTTGAAGCGTTTCACGGCCTTCATCAGGCCGACGTTGCCCTCCTGGATCAGATCGGCCTGGGCCAGGCCGTACCCGGAATAACTCCGGGCGATGTGCACGACGAAGCGCAGGTGCGCCAGCACCATTTGCCGTGCCGCTTCCAGATCTTGCTGATAGAAGAGGCGTTCGGCCAGTTCGCGCTCCTGCTCCGGCGTCAACAGCGGGATGCTGTTCACCGAGTGCACGTAGGCTTCCAGGTTCGCGCCGGGAGCCAGGGCATAGACAGGTTGCAAAGAAGTGGTCATGCGAATCCTCCGATTCACGAAACTCGCGCAGTGTAGCACTGAGCGATCTGACTGCAAGCGGGTGTAAAAGTTCCTTTACAGCCTTGAAGAAAACCGGGCAAATCAGTCGTTTGTCAGCGCGGCGCCAGCTCCCGCAGGTGCCGCGCCACGGCCAGCCAGGCGCCGATCCAGCCCAGCAGCACCGCGCCTATGGTCAGCGACAGGCCGTCGTTCAAGGGCACGCCGGCCAGGGTGAAATCGCTGCCGTAGAGGCCGGCCAGGTTGACCACCGAGGCGTTCAGCCAGTTCAGCCCGAACTCCAGCAGGGCCCAGGACAGGATGCCGGCGCCCAGGCCGTAGAGCGCGCCCATATAAAGGAAGGGCCGACGCACGTAGCCGTCGGTCCCGCCGACCAGCTTGATCACTTCGATTTCGTTACGGCGGTTTTCGATGTGCAGACGAATGGTATTGCCGATCACCAGCAGCAGGGTCAGCACCAGCACCACGGTCAGGCCGAAGACGAAGCGGTCGCCCAGCTTGAGGATGGCCGACAGCCGCTCGACCCACACCAGGTCCAGTTGCGCCTGTTGTACACCCGGCAGCTCGGCCAGGCGTTGACGCAGGGCATCGAGCTGGTTGCGGTCGACCTGCTTGGGCGTCACCGAGATCACCGCCGGCAGCGGGTTCTCTGGCAGCTCCTTGAGCGCCTCGCCCAGGCCGGACTGTTCCTGCAGCTCTTTCAGCGCGTCCTCGCGGCTGATCAGCTGCGCCTCGATCACGTCGGGCATGCGCTCGATCTGTTCGCGCAGGTCCTGGCCCTGGCTCTCGCTGGTCTTCAGGTCCAGGTACAGGGAAATCTGCGCCGCGCGCTGCCAGGAGCCGCCCAGGCGCTCGACGTTGCCCAGCAGCAGCGACAGGCCCATGGGCAGGCTCAGGGTGATGCCCATCACCAGGCAGGTGAAGAAGCTGCCGAAGGGGTGGCCGAACATCCGCTTGAGGCTGTCCACCAGGCTGGCGCGATGGCTTTCGCCGTAGGCGCTGAACAGCTGGCCCCAGTCGGTGGATTCCTTCTCCACGCGCTCGCGGCTCTTCTTCGGCTGCGTGCCCTCTTCCGGAGCGTGCGGCAGTTGCTGATCGTTCATCAGGCCTCCTCCTCGCGGTCCGCGATGATCCGCCCGCGCTGCAGGGTGATCATCCGATGGCGCATGCGCGCGATCAGCGCCAGGTCGTGGCTGGCGATCAGCACGGTGGTGCCAAGGCGGTTGATGTCTTCGAACACGCCCATGATCTCCGAGGCCAGGCGCGGGTCGAGGTTGCCGGTGGGCTCGTCGGCTAGCAGCAGGGCCGGGCGGTGCACCACCGCGCGGGCGATGCCGACGCGCTGCTGCTGGCCGGTGGAGAGGTCCGACGGCAGGTCCTCGGCCTTTTCCTTGAGGCTCACACGGTCGAGCGCCGCTTCCACCCGCTGGGCGATCTCCGCCTTGGGCAGGCCGAGAATCTGCAGCGGCAGGGCGACGTTGTCGAACACCGTGCGGTCGTTGAGCAACTGGTGGTTCTGGAACACCACGCCGATCTGCCGGCGCAGGAAGGGAATCTGCGCGGTGGTGATGCGCGCCAGGTCCTGGCCGCCGAGCAGCAGTTTGCCGGAGGTCGGCCGCTCCATCGCCAGGATCAGCCGCAGCAGGGTGCTCTTGCCGGCGCCGGAGTGGCCGGTGACGAAGAGGATCTCGCCGCGGTGGATGCGGAACGAAGCGTCATGCAGGCCGACGTGGCCGTTGGGATAGCGTTTGCCGACCTGCTCGAAGCGGATCATGCGGTCTCCCGGGTCTCGAACAATGCACGGACGAAAGCGTCGGCCTCGAAGGTGCGCAGATCGTCGATCCCTTCGCCGACGCCGATGTAGCGGATCGGCAGGCCGAACTGCTTGGCCAGGGCGAAGATCACCCCGCCCTTGGCGGTGCCGTCCAGTTTGGTCAGGGCCAGGCCGGTGAGTTCCACGGCGTTGTTGAACTGCTTGGCCTGGTTGATGGCGTTCTGCCCGGTGCCGGCATCCAGCACCAGCAGGACCTCGTGGGGAGCCGTGTCGTCCAGCTTGCCGATGACCCGGCGCACCTTCTTCAGCTCTTCCATCAGGTTGTCCTTGGTGTGCAGGCGCCCGGCGGTGTCGGCGATCAGCACGTCGACGCCACGGGCCTTGGCGGCCTGCACGGCGTCGAAGATCACCGAGGCCGAGTCGGCGCCGGTGTGCTGGGCGATCACCGCGATGTTGTTGCGCTCGCCCCAGACCTGCAGCTGTTCAACGGCAGCGGCGCGGAAGGTGTCGCCGGCAGCCAGCATGACCTTCTTGCCGTCCTGCTGCAGCTTCTTCGCCAGCTTGCCGATGGTGGTGGTCTTGCCCACGCCGTTCACCCCGACCACGAGGATCACATAGGGCTGCTTGCCGGCCGCGATGGCCAGCGGTTGTTCCACCGGGCGCAGCAGGCCGGCCAGTTCTTCCTGCAGGGCCTTGTACAGCGCTTCGCTGTCGGCCAGTTCCTTGCGCGCCACGCGCCGGGTCAGGTTCTGCACGATGGCGGTGGTGGCCTCGACGCCGACGTCGGCGGTCAGCAGGCGCGTCTCGATCTCGTCGAGCAGGTCGTCGTCGATGGCCTTCTTGCCCAGGAACAGGCTGGCCATGCCCTCGCCGAGGCTGGCGCTGGTCTTCGACAGGCCCTGCTTGAGGCGGGCGAAGAAGCCGAGCTTGGCCGCTTCGGTCGGAGCGGCGGGCTTCTCGACGGCGACGGGCGCGGGCTCGGCGGCTGCCGGCTGCTCCGCGACCGGAGCCGGAGCCGGAGCCGGAGCCGGAGCCGGGACAGGCTCGACCACGGGCGCGGCGGGGACGACTGGCGCGGCCGCTTCCACCGGGGGCTGCGGCTCGGCCGGGCGAACAGGCTCCAGCGGCTCGGCCGGCACGCTTTCGGCCTGCGGCGCCGACGCCAACGGCTCGGCGGGGGCCACGGGCAGCGGCGTGCTCAGCTCGTCGACAGGGGCCGGACGGGGCGCGTCGGCCGCCGCGGGTTGCTCAGGCTGCGCCGGACTTTCCGCCGGCTGCGCGGCAGCCGCCTCGGCCTCGGGGGCTGGCGCTACGGTTTCTTCGGCCTGGGGTTTCTTGCGGAACCAGCTGAACAGGCCTTTCTTCTCCCCGCCCTGCGGGGCCTTCTTGTCGTCGTTGGAACCAAACATGAATGGCTTGCATCTCAAGGGAGCGGCACGGGACGTGGCCGCCCGGAAAACGGATGGGTATCC
Source organism: Pseudomonas sp. AAC (assembly GCF_000725445.1). NCBI lineage: Bacteria > Pseudomonadati > Pseudomonadota > Gammaproteobacteria > Pseudomonadales > Pseudomonadaceae > Pseudomonas > Pseudomonas sp. AAC. Next base: position 254,875 of record NZ_KL647096.1, read on the forward strand.
TAGCATCTCCTCGCCTGCCGGGGTTAGGCGGCTGCCCGACAGCCATGCCACCGCCCTTCGGGCCACCAGCAAGGACCTGTTCGACCATGAAGAATCCTCCCCGCCGCGCGCTCGGCCTGCTCTGGGGCGTACTCTGCCTGCCGCTGTTCGCCGTCGCCGCCGAACCCCAGCCGACCCACGAATACGTACTGGACAACGGATTGAAGCTGGTGGTTCGCGAAGACCACCGCGCCCCCGTGGTGGTCTCCCAGCTCTGGTACAGGATCGGCTCCAGCTACGAGACGCCCGGCCTCACCGGCCTGTCCCACGCTCTGGAGCACATGATGTTCAAGGGCAGCAGCAAGATGGGCCCGGGCGAGGCCTCGCGCGTGCTGCGCGACCTCGGCGCCGAGGAGAACGCCTTCACCACCGACGACTACACCGCCTACTACCAGGTGCTGGCCAAGGACCGCCTGCCGGTGGCCTTCGAACTGGAGGCCGACCGCATGGCGCACCTGACGCTGCCGGCCGACCAGTTCAAGAGCGAGATCGAGGTGATCAAGGAAGAGCGCCGCCTGCGCACCGAGGACAAGCCCTACGCCCTCGCCTACGAGCGCTTCAAGGCCGCGGCCTACCTGTCCAGCGGCTACCACTCGCCGACCATCGGCTGGATGGCCGACCTGCAGCGCATGACCATCGACGACCTGCGCGCCTGGTACAAGGCCTGGTACGCGCCGAACAACGCCACCCTGGTGGTGGTCGGCGACGTCCAGCCCGAGGAGGTCAAGGCCCTGGCCCAGCGCTGGTTCGGCGACATCCCGCGGCGCAAACTGCCACCGGCGCGCAAACCGCTGGAAGTGCCCGACCCGGGTGAGCGCCGCCTCACCCTCGAGGTGCGCACCCAACTGCCCAGCCTGATCATGGGCTTCAACGTGCCCAGCCTGGGCAGCAGCGAGAACCCGCGCGAGGTGCATGCCCTGCGGCTGATCTCCGCGCTGCTCGACGGCGGCTACAGCGCCCGCCTGTCCTCGCGCCTGGAGCGCGGCCAGGAACTGGTGGCCGGCGCCTCCGCCTCCTACGACGCCTTCGCCCGCGGCGACACCCTGTTCACCCTGAGCGCCACCCCCAACGTGCAAAAGGGCAAGACCCTGGAGCAGGTGGAGAAGGCCCTCTGGCAGCAGCTCGACGAACTCAAGACCACCTCGCCCAGCCAGGAAGAACTGGAGCGCGTGCGCGCCCAGCTGATCGCCGGGCTGGTCTTCGAGCGCGATTCCATCGCCGCCCAGGCCAGCAGCATCGGCCAGTTGGAGAGCGTCGGCCTGTCCTGGCGCCTTGCCGACCAGGACCTGGAAGCCATCCGCCAGGTCACGGCCGAAGATATCCAGAAAGCCGCCCGCACTTATTTCGTCCGTTCGCGCCTGACCCTCGCCCAGGTGCTGCCGCAAGCCGATACCGACAAGGAGCCGAGCAAATGAGTGAACGAAATGGCCTGCGCTACGGCCTGCTCGGCCTGGTCGTCCTCCTGCTGATCGCCGGCCTGGCGTTCTGCGTCAGCCGCCCCGCCGGCGGCAGCAACCCCGCCCCGCAAACGCCGGCCGCCGCGGCACCCAGCGGCCTGCAGTCGCTGGCCGAGGCCGCCGGCAAGAAGCCCGGCCACCGCCAGTTGGACATCCAGCGCTGGACCACCGCCGAAGGCGCCCGCGTGCTCTTCGTCGAAGCCCACGAGCTGCCGATGTTCGACCTGCGCCTGACCTTCGCCGCCGGCAGCAGCCAGGACGGCGACGCCCCGGGCCTGGCCATGCTGACCAACGCCATGCTCAACGAAGGGGTGCCGGGCAAGGACACCAGCGCCATCGCCGCCGGTTTCGAGGACCTGGGCGCCGACTTCATGAACGGCTCCTACCGCGACATGGCGGTAGCCGGCCTGCGCAGCCTGAGCGAGAAGGACAAGCGCGAGGCCGCCGTCGCCCTGTTCGACCAGGTAGTGGGCCAGCCGACCTTCCCAGAGGAAGCCCTGGCGCGCATTAAGAACCAGGTGCTGGCCGGCTTCGAATACCAGAAGCAGAACCCCGGCAAGCTGGCCGGCCTGGAACTGTTCAAGCGCCTCTACGGCGACCACCCCTACGCCCATTCCAGCGACGGCAACGAGCAGTCGGTGCCGAAGATCGGCGTCGCCCAGCTGCGCGCCTTCCACCAGAAGGGCTACGCCGCCGGCAACACGGTGATCGCGCTGGTCGGCGACCTCAGCCGCGCCGAGGCCGAGGCCATCGCCGCCAAGGTCTCCGCCGCGCTGCCCAAGGGCCCGGCGCTGCCGCCGGTGGCCCAGCCGGCCGTGCCCAAGCCGGGCCCCAGCCACATCGAGTTCCCCTCCAAGCAGACCCACCTGCTGCTGGCCCAGCTGGGCATCACCCGCAACGACCCGGACTACCCGGCGCTGTACCTGGGCAACCAGATCCTCGGCGGCGGCGGCTTCGGCACCCGCCTGATGGACCAGGTGCGCGAGAAGCGCGGGCTGACCTACGGCGTGTCCTCCGGCTTCACCGGCATGCAGGCGCGCGGGCCCTTCACCATCGGCCTGCAGACCCGCGCCGAACTCAGCGAAGGCACCCTCAAGCTGGTCCAGGACATCGTCCGCGACTACGTGAAGAACGGCCCGACGCAGAAGGAACTGGACGACGCCAAGCGCGAACTGGCCGGCAGCTTCCCGCTGTCCACCGCGAGCAACGCCGACATCGTCGGCCAGCTCGGCGCCATCGGCTTCTACGGCCTGCCCTCGGACTACCTGGAGACCTTCCTGGCCCAGGTCCAGGCGCTGGACGTGGACAAGGTCAAGGCGGCCATGCAGCGCCACATCGACCCGGACGCCTTCGTCATCGTCACCGCCGGCCCCACGGTGCCGCAGAAACCGCTGCCGCCGCCCACCGACAAACCGGCCGAACAGCCCCTCGGCGTTCCGGAGCACTGATGAACAGAAGACCCAAGGCGCCCGCCCCCGCCAACGCCCGCCAGCACGGCGGCCAGGGCCAGCTGCGCATCATCGGCGGGGAGTGGCGCAGCCGCCGCTTCGCCTTCCCCGACGGCCCGGGCCTGCGCCCGACCCCCGACCGGGTGCGCGAGACGCTGTTCAACTGGCTGGCCGCCTACGTTCCCGGCGCCCGCGTGCTCGACCCCTTCGCCGGCAGCGGCGCGCTGTTCCTCGAAGCCCTGTCCCGCGGCGCCAGCAGCGGCCTGGCCCTGGACCTGAACCGCGAAGCCGTGGCCGCCCTGCGCGGCCACCTGGCCACCCTCAAGTGCGAGAACGGCGAAGTGCAGTTGCAGGACGCCCTCACCTACCTGGCCAAGCCGGCCCCGGCGCCGGTGGACCTGGTATTCCTCGACCCGCCCTTCCATCAGGACCTGCTGCAGAACAGCTGCCGCCTGCTGGAGGAAAACGGCTGGCTGGCTGCTGACGCCTGGATCTACACCGAGAGCGAAAGCGCCCCTTCCAGCCTCGGCCTGCCGGTCAACTGGCGGCTGCACCGGGAAAAGCAGGCGGGGAATGTGCATTACGCGCTGTGGCGGCGCAGCAGCCGATAAGCCAAACCACCAGGCGCAAGGAGCAGCCAATGGACGAACCGACGCAGAGCCCCATCGCCATTTACCAGGCGGATGACGGCGGCCAGACCACCGAAGTTCGTCTGGAAGGCGAAAGCGCCTGGCTGACTCAGAGGCAGATGGCAGAGCTGTTCGCCACGACGCCGGAAAACGTGCTGATGCACCTGAGGAACATCTACCGGGAAGGCGAGTTGCAGGAAGAGGCAACTACTAAGGATTTCTTAGTAGTTCGCGAGGAAGGCCGGCGAAAGGTGCAGCGCCGGCTCAAGCATTATCACCTCGACGCCATCATCTCCGTCGGCTACCGCGTCAACTCCCGGCAAGGCACACGCTTCCGCATCTGGGCGAACCAGGTACTCAAGGACTACCTGGTCCAGGGTTACGCACTCAACGAGCAACGCCTGAAAGCCCAGCAGGCACGGGTTCGCGAACTGGAGCGGACGCTGACGCTGTTCCAGCAGAACCTCATCGACCAGGCCAGCCTGCCCGAGGCCCGGGGCCTGGTGAGCGTCATCGCCGGCTATGCGCGCACCTTCGTGCTGCTCAACCAGTTCGACAGCGAGCGCCTGCCCGCGGAAGGTTTCGATGAAAGCATCCGCTACGCCATCGAACCCGCCGATGCCCAAGCTGCGATCACGGCCCTGAAGACCGACCTGCTGGCCAAGGGCGAGGCAAGCGAGTTGTTCGGCCGCCCCAAGGACGACAGCTTCCTCGGCATTCTCGGCAACGTCACGCAGTCCTTCGCCGGCCAGTTCCTCTACCCCAGCATCGAGGAGCAGGCTGCGCACCTGCTTTACTTCATCATCAAGAACCATCCGTTCACCGACGGCAACAAGCGTATCGGCGCCTTCCTGTTCATCTGGTTCCTGCAGCGCAACCAGCATCACCTCAAGCACGACGGCGAACTGAAGATCAACGACAACGCCCTGGCCGCCATCGCCCTGCTGGTGGCGCAAAGCGATCCGCGACAGAAAGAACTGATGATCCACCTGATCATGAACCTCATCCGCAACTGAGCCGTGCCCGCATGACTCTGCCCTTCCAACCCGCCTGGTGGCTCCCCGGCCCGCATCTGCAGACGCTCTACGGCTCGCTGCTGCGCAAGGCGCCGGTGCTGCGCCGCGAGCGCGAGCGGCTGTGGCTGGAGGACGGCGACTTCCTCGACCTCGACTGGCACGGCCCGCACAGTGCGCGCACGCCGCTGGTGCTGGCCGTCCATGGGCTGACCGGCTCTTCCGACTCGCACTACATCCGCGGCCTGCAGTTCGCCGTGCAGGCCCGCGGCTGGGCCAGCGTGGCGCTGAACTGGCGCGGCTGCTCGGGCGAACCCAACCTGCTGCCGCGCGGCTACCACTCGGGCATCAGCGAGGACCTGGCGGCGGTCATCGAACACCTGCGGCGCATGCGTCCCCTGGCGCCGCTATATGCGGTGGGCTATTCGCTGGGCGGCAACGTGCTGCTCAAGTACCTCGGCGAGCAGGGCCAGGACTGCCCCCTGCGCGGCGCCGCGGCGGTGTCGGTGCCGTTCCGCCTGGACCGCTGCGCCGACCGCATCGGCATCGGCTTCTCGCGCATCTACCAGGCGCACTTCATGCGCGAACTGGTGGCCTACGTGCGCAACAAGCAGCAGAGTTTCGCCCAGCGCGGCGCCCAGGAGCACCTGGCGGCGCTGGAGCGCCTGGGGCCGCTGGACGGCATGCGCACCTTCTGGGACTTCGACGGCCGCGTCACTGCGCCGCTGCACGGCTTCGCCGACGCCCACGACTACTACAAGCGCGCCTCCAGCCGCTTCTACCTGGGCGGCATCCGCACCCCGACGCTGATCATCCATTCCAGCGACGATCCCTTCATCGACGCCGGCAGCATCCCGCCGGCGGACGAGCTCTCCGCCAGCACCGAGCTGGAGCTGCACGAGCACGGCGGCCACGTGGGCTTCATCGGCGGCACGCCAGGGCGGCCGGACTACTATCTGGAAAGGCGCATCCCCGACTGGCTGCTGGCCCTGCATGGCAGCGCCGGCTGACGCGAGCTTGACCGGGATCAGCATCTGCCGGCCAGCGATGGTCCAGGCTGGAAGCGCCAAAGGGCAAGGAGGGGAAGCCATGAGCGAAGCGACCATCCGCATCCACCGCGCCACGTCGCTGGACGATACCCAGTGCGCCGGCATAGCCACGCTCTACCGCGCCGTCGGCTGGGGCCACCCGAACGACGCGGACGAGTTGCGCGATCTCTGCGAATCTTCCGGCTACGTGCTGCTGGCCAGCGAGGGCGAGCAGGTGGTCGGCCTGCTCCGCGCCGAGCCGGAGAACGCCCAGACCACCTGGCTGGCGGAGCTGGCGGTGCTGCCTGGCCACCAAGGGCGAGGTATCGGCACTTCGCTGATGCAGCGCTTCATCGCCGACCATCCCGGCGCGCGCCTGTACACCGATGCCACCGATGGGGTGGAGGGGTTCTTCCTCCGGCATGGCCTGGAACTGCGCCAGCCGCTGGTGCCGGGGCCGCGCAAGGGGTGATATCTGCGAAGGGCGATACGGCTTTTCGTAGGAGCGAGCTTGCTCGCGAACGGGCGTATGCCGGTTGCTTCGGTGCGACGTTGAATTCCTTTCCCTCTCCCCAGCCCTCTCCCTGAAGGGAGAGGGGGCTTGTCCGTGCCGAGACAAGGCAAGGTTTCAGCCGGAAACCTTCGGTGTTGCCGGCTGACTGCGGGACCTCCAACCCTGCCCAACGGTCCCCTCTCCCTTCAGGGAGAGGGTTAGGGAGAGGGCGCTCTTGGGCGAACACCAAGCACTCACCGGCAAACACCGTTCGCGAGCAAGCTCGCTCCTACGAAAAGCCAAACGTAGGACGCAGTCCGCGATCACCCCTGTGGATAACTCACGCGCCCTGCGAAGAACTTTCCGTCAACGGCACATACAGCCGTTCGGCAATCCGCTCCACCGCCGCCTGCGAATCCTCGGCGATGTGCCCGCTCTCCAGCGCCAGCACCTGGTAGATGCCGCGCCGCAGCAGTTCCTCGCTGAGGTCGCCGGTGACTTCCTGGGTGGTGCAGAGGAAGCGCACCCAGGAGGTGAGGATGATCCAGGCGTTGAGGGTCAGGGCCTCCAGCTGGATTTCGTCCATCCGCAATATCCCGGCCTCGACGAAGCCGCGGTAGATGGCCTTGGCGTTCACCAGCGCGCGGCGGGCGAAGGCGCGGTAGGCCGCGGCCAGCTCCGCGTCGCTTTCCAGCAGGTGCTCCAGGTCGCGGTGCAGGAAGCGGTAGCGCCACATGGCCGCCAGCAGCGCCTCCAGGTAGAAGGTCTTGTCCTCGATGGTCAGCCCGCGGCCTTCGGGCAGGCGCAGGAAGTCGTCGACGCGCGCCTCGTACTCGGCGAACAGCTCGGCGATGATCGCCTGCTTGTTGCGGAAGTGGTAGTACAGGTTGCCCGGGGACATGCCCAGGTGCGCGGCGATGTGGTTGGTGGTGACGCTGCGCTCGCCCTGGGCGTTGAACAGCGCCAGGCTCTCCTGGACGATGCGGTCGCGGGTCTTGATGCGTGGGGCCATGCGCGGACTCGGAATCACTCTTCTACGGCAAGGGGCAAAGGTACACGGATTGCTACGTGCGATGCAGCCGGCGTAACACTCCAGGCGGCCGCCCAGCTTTTCGTTGGGTGGGCCGCGCGGCGCTGACGCGGCATGCTATTTGACACTTTAGAGTAATTGCTCTAAAAATCCAGCGACAAGCACAACGCGAAGCGCCCCACCCACTCGGAGCGCTTCCCCCAGCCGGTCCGCCGAGGAGCCCGCCATGGTCGCCGACATCGCCTACCTGCAGCAGACGCAGCAGGACATCAACCAGCTTCAGAGCCTGTTCGAGCGCCAGCGCCAGGCCTACCGCGCCAACCCGCAGCCCAGCGCCGGCCAGCGCCAGCAATGGCTCAAGAGCCTGGCCGACCTGCTGGTGCGCGAGCAGCAGCCGATCATCGAGGCCATTTCCCGCGACTTCAGCCACCGCTCCGCCGACGAGACCCTGCTCGCCGAGATCATGCCCAGCCTGCACGGCGTGCACTACGCGCGCAAACGCGTGGCGCGCTGGATGAAGCCCTCGCGGCGCAGCGTCGGCATCCAGTTCATGCCGGCCTCGGCCAAGGTGGTGTACCAGCCGCTGGGCGTGGCCGGGGTGATAGTGCCGTGGAACTACCCGCTGTTCCTTGCCATCGGCCCGCTGACCGCCGCGCTGGCCGCCGGCAACCGGGTGATGATCAAGATGAGCGAATCCACCCCGGCCACCGCCCAAGCGCTCAAGGAACTGCTGGCCAAGGTCTTCCCCGAGGACCTAGTGGCCGTGGTCCAGGGCGAGGTGGACGTCGGCGTGGCCTTCTCCAAGCTGCCCTTCGACCACCTGCTGTTCACCGGCGCCACCAGCGTCGGCAAGCACGTGATGCGCGCCGCGGCGGAGAACCTCACCCCGGTCACCCTGGAACTGGGCGGCAAGTCGCCGGCGCTGATCTCCGAGAACGTGCCGATGAAGGACGCCGCCGAGCGCATCGCCTTCGGCAAGTCGCTCAACGCCGGGCAGACCTGCGTGGCGCCGGACTACGTGCTGGTGCCGCAGCAGCGCGTCGAGGAGTTCGTCAGCGCTTACCGCGACGTGGTGCAGGGCTTCTTCCCGACGGTGGAGAACAACCCCGACTACACCGCCATCGTCAACGAACGCCAGTTGACCCGCCTCAACGGCTACCTGAGCGATGCCCAGGCCAAGGGCGCGCAGGTCATCCGCCTGCTGCCGGAAGCCAGCGGGCGGCGCCTGCCCCAGGCGCTGCTGCTGAACGTCGACGACGACATGAAGGTGATGCAGGACGAGATCTTCGGCCCGCTGCTGCCGGTCGTCCCCTACCAGCGCCTGGACGAGGCCCTGGCCTACATCAACGACCGGCCGCGACCACTGGCGCTGTACTACTTCGGCTACGACAAGCGCGAGCAGGAGCAGGTGCTGGCCCAGACCCACTCCGGCGGCGTGTGCCTGAACGACACCCTGCTGCACGTCGCCCAGGACGACATGCCCTTCGGCGGCGTCGGCCCCTCCGGCATGGGCCACTACCACGGCCACGAAGGCTTCCTCACCTTCAGCAAGGCCAAGGCGGTGTTCAGCAAGCCGCGCTTCAACGCCGCCCGGGTGATCTACCCGCCCTACGGCAAGGCGCTGCAGAAACTGGTCTACAAGCTGTTCGTCCGCTGAAACCGCGTATTCCACCCAGGTGAAACAACAACAATGACAGACACCTCCCTGAGCGCGCCGGGACTTTCCCGGCGCGGCGTGCTCAAGATCGGCCTGCTCGGCGGCGCCTTCCTGGCCACCGCCGGCGTCACCGCCACCCTCAGCGGCTGCTCGGCCAGCACCCCGGCCAGCGGCATGAAGGTCATCCGCGAGTCCGACCTGCCCTTCCTGCGCGCCCTGATCCCGGTGATGCTGGCCGGCGCCGTGCCGGCCGAGCGCATGGCCGAGGCGGTGCAGGCCAGCCTCGCCGGCCTCGACCACACCCTCGACCACCTCTCGCCGGAAATGCTCAAGCTCACCGTGCAGTTGTTCGACGTGCTGGCCCTGCCGGTCACCCGCGGCCCGCTCACCGGCATCTGGGGCAGTTGGGAGAAGGCCAGCGCGGACGACGTGAAGCATTTCCTGGAACGCTGGCAGAACAGCTCCATCGGCCTGCTGAAGATGGGCCACAGCTCGCTGCTGCAGCTGGTGATGATGGCCTGGTACGGGCGCCCGGAATCCTGGGCGCACTGCGGCTACCCCGGGCCGCCGAAGGTCTGAGCGCCGCCACTCCCATAACAAGAATTCCCGAGAGTACCCCTGATGCCCGTACCCGATCTGTTCGCCGAGGGCCTGGCCCGCGGCTGGAAAGTCCACGATGGCTCGCGCCTGGACAACGACCTGACCCTGGAAGCCGACGTGGTCGTCATCGGCTCCGGCGCCGGTGGCGGCACCACCGCGGAAATCCTCAGCGGCGCCGGCTACAAGGTGCTGCTGGTGGAGGAAGGCCCGCTCAAGACCAGTTCCGACTTCAAGATGCAGGAGCCGGAGGCCTACTCCAGCCTGTACCAGGAAGGCATCGCGCGGATGAGCAAGGACGGCGCCATCACCATCCTCCAGGGCCGCGCCGTGGGCGGCACCACCCTGGTCAACTGGACCTCCAGCTTCCGCACCCCCGACGCCACCCTGGAGCACTGGGCCAGGGAACACGGGGTGAAGGGCCACAGCCCGGCGGAAATGGCCCCCTGGTTCGCGAAGATGGAAGAACGCCTGGGCGTGGCGCCCTGGATCATGCCGCCGAACTTCAACAACGACGTGATCCGCCGCGGCTGCGAGAAGCTCGGCTACCACTGGAAGGTCATCCCGCGCAACGTGCGCGGCTGCTGGAACCTCGGCTACTGCGGCATGGGCTGCCCGACCAACGCCAAGCAGTCGATGCTGGTCACCACCATCCCGGCCAGCCTGGACAAGGGCGGCGAGCTGCTGTTCCTGGCCCGCGCCAACCGCCTGTTGCACGACGGCGGCAAGGTCAGCGGCCTGGAATGCCTGGCCATGGACGCGCGCTGCGTGGCGCCCAGCGGCCGCAAGATCACCGTCAAGGCGCGCCACTACGTGCTCGCCGGCGGCGGCATCAACAGCCCGGCGGTGCTGCTGCGCTCCAAGGCGCCGGACCCCAACGGCCGCGTCGGCCAGCGCACTTTCCTGCATGTGGTGAACTTCAGCGCCGCGCAGTTCGACGAAGTGGTCAACCCCTTCTACGGCGCGCCGCAGTCGATCTACTCCGACCACTTCCAGTGGGACGACGGCACCGCCGGGCACATGTCCTACAAGCTGGAAGTGCCGCCGCTGCAGCCGGCCCTGGCGGCCACCCTGCTCGGCCGCTTCGGCATCGACAACGCCCTGCGCATGGAACAGCTGCCACACACCAACATGATCCTCGCCCTGATGCGCGACGGCTTCCACCCGGATAGCGCAGTGGGCAGTGTGAGCCTGCGCGGCGACGACACCCCGGTGCTCGACTACCGCATGACCGACTACACCTGGGACGGCATCCGTCGCGCCTTCCACACCATGGCCGAGGTGCAGTTCGCCGCCGGCGCCAAGACAGTGCTGCCGCTGCATGCCGACGCCGGCTACGTGAAGACGCTCGCCGAAGCCCGCGCGCTGATCGACGGCCTGAGCCTTGAGCTGTACCGCACCCGCCTGGGCAGCGCCCACGTGATGGGCGGCTGCGCCATGGGCGAGGACCCGCGGCAGTCGGTGTGCGACAGCCTCGGCCGCCACCACCAGCTGGAGAACCTGTCGATCCACGACGGCTCGCTGTTCCCCACCAGCATCGGCGCCAACCCGCAGCTGTCGGTCTACGGCCTGACCGCGCAGCTGGCCAGCGGCCTCGCCGAGCGCCTGGGCAAGGCCTGAGCCCCGATCCCGGCGCGAAGGCTCTGCCACGGGCCTTGCGCGCCGGCTGGCGGTTTCCTCCCGGGAAAATCCGGTAGTCCGCGCCGGCGGGCACTACCAAGGTCGCTTGGCCCATCCAGGCTGCTGCGTTACCATCCAGCCCCGCCAATGCCCACGCCTGCCCCTTGAACCACCAGGACGCTGCGATGAACCGAGTGCTGTACCCGGGTACCTTCGACCCCATCACCAAAGGCCATGCCGATCTGGTCGAGCGGGCCTCGCGGCTGTTCGACCAGGTGATCATCGCCGTTGCCGCCAGCCCCAAGAAGAACCCCCTGTTCCCCCTGGAACAACGGGTCGAGCTGGCGCGCCAGGTCACCTCGCACCTGCCCAACGTCGAAGTCGTCGGCTTCTCCACCCTGCTCGCGCACTTCGTCAAGGAACAGAACGCCAACATCCTGCTGCGCGGCCTGCGCGCGGTGTCGGACTTCGAATACGAATTCCAGCTGGCCAACATGAACCGCCAGCTCGCCCCGGACGTGGAGAGCATGTTCCTCACCCCGTCGGAGAAGTATTCGTACATCTCCTCGACCCTGGTGCGCGAGATCGCCGCCCTGGGTGGCGACATCACCAAGTTCGTCCATCCCGCGGTGTCCAGCGCCCTGGCCGAGCGCTTCAAGCGCTGACCGGGCGCCGCCAGGGAAGGCGGCAATTGATCCGGCCGGCGTGCAACGCGCACGCCAATGCGGCAAAATTGCAGCATTCCTGTTGCTGACAGCCTGGCCATGGGCCAAGGCCGGAGTTTTTCGATGTCCCTGAAAATCACCGACGATTGCATCAACTGCGACGTCTGCGAACCCGAGTGCCCGAACGGCGCCATCTCCCAGGGCGAGGAGATCTACGTGATCGACCCCAACCTGTGCACCGAGTGCGTCGGCCACTACGACGAACCGCAGTGCCAGCAGGTCTGCCCGGTGGACTGCATCCCCCTCGACGACGCCCATGTCGAGAGCAAGGACGAGCTGATGCACAAGTACCTCAAGATCACCGGCAAGGCCTGACCGCGCGGGCTTGACAGGCGGATCGCCGAAATCCCACAGGGCATTCGGCAACCGCGACGCGGCGGGATTGTCTATCCTCCCAATTCGCTCCCGTGGTTTTTCCCGGATGCCAGTCCGGGGCCACCCGACGATTCGTGAGATGCCATGTCCCTGCTGAACCACAGTTTCCGTTCCCTCGCCCTCGCCTGCGGCCTGCTGTTGCTCGGCGCCGCCAGCGTCCATGCCGCCAGCCAGCCGGTCGCCCAGGCCACCGTGGCCAGCGCCCACCCGGCGGCCACCGTGGCCGGCCTGGAAACCCTCGCCGGCGGCGGCAACGCCTTCGACGCCGCGGTGGCCATCGCCGCCGCCCTGGCAGTGGCCGAACCCTACAGCTCGGGCCTGGGCGGTGGCGGCTTCTTCCTGCTGCGCCAGGCCGGGCCGACGCCCAGCTACCGCTTCATCGACGCCCGCGAGCGCGCGCCGCTGGCCGCCAGCGCGCAGATGTACGTGCGCAACGGCAAGGTGCAGCCGGAACTGTCGCTGAACGGCCCGCTGGCCGCCGCCATCCCCGGCCTGCCCGCGGCCCTGGTGGAGCTCACCAGCCGCTTCGGCCGCAAGCCGCTGGCCGACAACCTGGTGCCGGCGATCCGCCTGGCCACCGACGGCGTTTCCGTCGACCGCATCTACATCACCCGCGCCGCCGGCCGCCTGGAAGCCATGCGCAAGGACCGCGAGACCTCGCGCATCTTCCTGCAGCAGGGCAACCTGCCCGAGGAATGGGACCTGCTGCGCCAGCCGGACCTGGCCAACACCCTGTCGCGCCTGGCGCGCTACGGCCGCAGCGGCTTCTACGAAGGCGAGACGGCGGAGCAACTGGTGCAGGGCGTGCGCGCCGCCGGCGGCGTCTGGAGCCTGGAAGACCTGCGCAGCTACCAGGTGGTGGAGCGCCAGCCGCTGCGCTACCCGCTGGGCGACGGCCGCGAGCTGGTCAGCGCGCCGCCGCCCTCGGCCGGCGGCGTGGCCATCGCCCAGAGCCTGGGCATGCTGGCCCAGCTGCCCTGGCAGAAGGCCGAGCCCATCCAGCGCGTGCACTACGTGGCCGAGGTCCTGCGCCGCGCCTACCACGACCGCAGCATGCTCGGCGACCCGGACCGCATCGCCAACCCGGTGCAGCAACTGCTCGCCCCCGACTACCTCAAGCGCCTGGCCGCCGGCATCGACCCGCGCCGCGCCACGCCCAGCGCGTCCCTGCCGCCGGCGCCGAGCTGGCGCGAAGGCGACCACACCACGCACTTCGTGGTGATCGACGAACAGGGCAACGCGGTGGCCGCCACCCTCTCGGTGAACCTGCCGTTCGGCGCCACCTTCACTCCGCCCGGCACCGGCGTGCTGCTCAACGACGAAATGGACGACTTCGCCGCCGACATCCAGGGCAGCAACGCCTACGGCCTGGCCGGCAGCGCGGCCAACGCCATCGCCCCCGGCAAGCGTCCGCTGTCGAGCATGAGCCCGAGCTTCATCGAAAGCCCCGAGGAACTGGCGGCCTTCGGCACCCCGGGCGGCAGCCGCATCCCCAGCATGGTGCTGCTGGCCATGCTGCAGTACCTGGACGGCCGCTCGGTGCAGAGCTGGGTGGGCGCGCCGCGCTACCACAACCAGTACCTGCCCGACGTGCTGGAGCACGAGCCGCGCACCTTCACCGAGGCGCAAAAGGCCGAGCTGAACGGCCGTGGCTACAGCCTCAAGGAAGTCGCCCCGTCCTACGGCAACCAGCAGGTGCTGCTGTGGCGCAAGAAGACCGGGAACGTGGATGCCGCCAGCGACCCGCGCGGCATAGGCCTGGCCGCCGGGACCACGGTGCACTACTGAGTCAGGGCACCAGCAGCGAGGGCGCCCCGTCGGCGTCGCGCTCGGGCAGGGCGCCGTCCAGGCCCTGCTCGGCGCGCAGCTGCAGCACGTTGCGCAGGCTCTGCACGATACGGCTGGCGTAGCCCAGGTCGTTCATCAGCGAGCTGGTCTGGGCGCCGTCCAGCTCGTGGCGGCGCACCGCGGCGAACAGGCGGTTGCGGAAGGCGCCGTCGAATTCCGCGGCCTGCTCGTCGAACAGCGCCAGGCGCGCGGCCCAGGCGCCTTCCGGCAGCTGGCGGGGGTCGAGGGCGCCGATGGCGCGCACCTCGCGCAGCGCGCCCAGCAGGTGGCGACGCAGCTCCAGATAGCATTCCCGCGCCACCGAAGGCTCGCCCTGCAGCGCCCTCCCCAGGTTCTTCTGCAGGTGCTTGGCGTCCTTCACCGCGTCCACCAGTTGCAGCGCCGCCACCTGGCAGGCCATCCAGAAATGCTGGTGCGCCTCGTCCAGCGGCGTCTCCAGGCGCCCCATGAAGCTCAACAGGTCGCCGTACACGCCCTTGATGTGCTGCTGGTAGAGCGCCTGGGCGTCCATGGCGAAGCGCTCCGGCCCGGCGTGCAGGGCGGCCTCGTCCACCTTCGGCTGGTTGAGCAGGTCCACCGGCAGGTAGAGCGCGTGGCAGATCACCTCGATGCTCAGGCGCCCCAGGTGCTGCAACTCCTGGGTCACCGCGCTGGCGGCGGCGTCCGCCGAGTCCAGGGCGCGCTCGCTGAGGTAGCGCGCATGGGTGCGCTCCGGCAGTTGCACCGCGGTCGCCGGGGCCAGGTCGGTGATCAGCACCGAAGGCTCCTCGACGTCCGGCAGCCAGCGGATCAGCCACTGCGCCAGGCGTGTCTGCAACGGCCAGAACAGCAGCACGCCCATGCCGTTGAACAGGGTATGGAAGGCCGCCAGTTGGATCAGCAGGTTGTCGCCCAGGCCGACCTGGGCGGTCAGCCAGCGCACCAGCCAGGTCAGCGGCGCCAGCAGGATGAAGGCGATCACTCCGCTGACTACGTTGAACAGCACGTGGGCCAGGGCCAGGCGCTGACCGTTGCGGTTGCCGCCCAGGGAGCCGACGAAGGCGGTGGTCACGCTGCTGCCGACGTTGGAGCCGATGGCGATGGCCAGGCTCTGGCCCAGCTCCAGCTGGCCGCCGGCCAGCGCGGCGAGGGTCAGCATCAGGGTGGCGTGGCTGGACTGCAGCACCACGGTGACCAGGGTGCCGATGCCGACGAACAGCAAGGCGCCCAGCACGCCTTCGGCCTGCAGGCCGGTCATGTCCATGGCGTCGCCGAAGCTGGAGAAGCCTTCCTTGATCTGGTCGATGCCGAGGAAGATGAAGGCGATGCCCATGAGGATGCGCCCGGCAGCCTTGCTCTTGGGCCCGTTGAAGCTGGCCAGCACGCCGAACACCAGCAGCGGCAGGGCCAGCGGGCTCAGGCTGAGGTTCTGCCCGGCCAGGGCCAGCAGCCAGATGCCGCTGGTGGCGCCGAGGTTGGCGCCGAAGAGAATGGCGATGCCGCTGGCCAGATGGATCAGCCCGGTGCTGATGAAGGCGATGGTGAGCAGCGAGACCAGGGTGCTGGACTGCAGCACGAAGGTGCCGCACAGGCCGAACAGCAGGCTCTTGGACGGCGTCGAGGTGCTGCGTTCGAGCCACAGCTCCAGTTGGCTGCCGGCCAGGTCGCGCAGGCCCTCCTCCAGGCACTGCATGCCGAACAGGAACAGCGCCAGGCCCGCGCCCAGCTGCAGCAGCCCGGCGCTGGACCAGAAGGCGTAGCCGAGCCCGCCCGCCGCCAGCAGCAGGAGCAGCGGGCGCAGGTGCTTCTTCAGTTCGCTACGGGCCATGGCCCCCTCGGGAAGGGCGCGCCGGCGTACCGGCGCGCAGGGTCAGTCCTGCTTGTAGCCGCTTTCGGTGCAGCCCAGGCAGCGCACGAAGGTGGCCTTGCCCGGGTCCACCACTAGCGCCTGGCCGGCTTCCTTGACGTTGCCGCCCAGGGCGGTGAACGGCAGGCTGACGATGAAGGCCGCGGTGCCGATCACGGTGGCGCCCAGCAGCAGCGGGCGGGCGATGATCAGGTCGCCGAGCATCTTGTAGAACGGCGGCGAATCGGTGCTGTAGATCGGGTCCCCGCTGGAGGTGTTGCTGATCGCGTCGGAGGCCTGGGCGGTAACGGCCGACAGACCGAAGGTCAGGGCCAGAACGACGGCCAGGGCGCGGAACAGGTTCATGGCGTAAATCCTTTTTTATGCTGGGTTGGCAGGCAGACTGCCATTAACTATATCAGCGCGACAGGGCTTGTCAGCGTGATGGCCATCAACCGCCGAGGAAGGCGTGCTCCGGCTTCCTCGGCACGAAGGGGCGGTAGAAAGCCAGCATCCGCTGCAGGTCGGCCGCCTCGTCGCCGCTCGGCCAAAACGGCTCGCCGATGACGATGCGGCGGTTGCCGTAGTCCAGCGCCGCCAGCACCACCGGCACGCCGGCGCCGCGGGCGATGTGGTAGAAGCCCATCTTCCAGCGCTCGACCTTCTTGCGCGTGCCCTCGGGGGAGATGATCAGGATCATCTCGCGGCTGTCGCGGAAGGCCTGCACCGCCTGCTCCACGGTGTTCAGCTTGAGGTGGCGCTGGATCGGGATGCCGCCCCAGCGCCGCAGCAGGCCGCCGAACGGCCAACGGAACAGGGTGTGCTTGGCGAACCAGCGGGCGTTCAGGCGCAGCACGAACTTGGCCGCCAGGAACAGCATGAAATCCCAGTTGGACGTGTGGTGCGCGCCTATCACCACGAACTTGTCGAGGGGCGGCAAGGCGCCTTCGATGCGCCAGCCGGCGGCCTTGAGCATGCCGTGGCCGAGCCATTCGGCGAAAGGGTTGCGGGGCAGGTAGTTGCCGGACATCGATGGACCTTCTTGTTGTTATGGGTGCAGGGCAGGGTTCGCGAGCAAGCTCGCTCCTACAGGCGGCCGCTCTTCGTAGGAGCGAGGGGGGACGCCTAGTTCTTGCTCGCGAACCGCCCAATAGCAATAGCGGAAAAGCGCCCGCTCAGCGTTGGCAGCGCGGACAGTAGACGCTGGCGCGCTGGCCCAGGCGCACCTCGCGCAGGGTACTGCCGCAAACCTTGCAGAACTCCCCGCCGCGGCCGTAGACGAACAGTTCCTGCTGGAAGTAGCCGGGCTGGCCGTCGCCGCCGACGAAGTCGCGCAGGGTGGTGCCGCCGCGCTCGATGGCGATGGCCAGGATGCGCTTAATCTCCTCGGCGAGCTTCAGGTAGCGCGCCCGCGAAATGCTCCCGGCCTCGCGGCGCGGGTCGATGCCGGCGGCGAACAGCGCCTCGGTGGCGTAGATGTTGCCCACCCCGACCACCACGGCGTTGTCCATGATGAACGGCTTGACCGCCATGCTGCGGCCGCGGGACAGCTGGAACAGGCGCTCGCCCTCGAAGGCGTCGGTCAGCGGCTCCGGGCCCAGGTGGCGCAGCAGCTCGTGCTCCAGCGGCGCCTGGCTCCAGAGCAGCGCGCCGAAGCGCCGCGGGTCGGTGTAGCGCAGCGCCAGGCCCGACTCCAGCTCGATGTCCACGTGCTCGTGCTTGGCCGGCGCCAGGCCGCACTCCACCAGGCGCAGGCTGCCGGACATGCCCAGGTGGCTGATCAGCGTGCCCGCCTCGGCCTCCAGCAGCAGGTACTTGGCGCGCCGCGTGACCTGCAGGATGCGCTGCCCGGACAGGCGCACGTCCAGGTCCTCGGGCACCGGCCAGCGCAGACGCCGGTCACGGACCACCACGCGGCTGACGCGCTGGCCTTCGAGATAGGGCGCGATGCCCCGGCGGGTGGTTTCGACTTCGGGTAATTCAGGCATGGAAAGTCACGGCGATGATGATCTGTCTGTAGGCGCAAGCTTGCTCGCGAACCGCTTCGCTTGCCAGGGGCAGCTGTCTTGCCGGCTGCGCCGAGATGCTCTTCGTAGGATGGGTTGAGCCTGCGAAACCCATGCGGTTGCGCTGATGGGTATCGCTTCGCTCAACACCATCCTACGGGTGTTTCCCTTGCAGCCCCGTAGGAGCGGATCTTATCCGCGAACCACGCCGGTGTGTCCGGCTATCGCGGACAAGGTCCGCTACGGGAAGCGATTTCGTGCGCAGGGCGTGGGAAATCAATCCAGCGCGCGGGCCAGCTGGATCAGCTCGTCGCGCCAGGCCGCCGCCTTCGGCAGGGCCAGGAAGGAGCCGTTCAGGTAATCCTCGCGGGCCTCGTAGGTGAAGGCTTCGCCGCGCAGGTCCAGCACTTCGCCGCCGGCGCCCTCCAGCACGCCCTGGGCCGCCGCGGTGTCCCACTGCGAGGTGGGCGCCAGGCGCGGGTAGCAGTCGGCCGAGCCTTCGGCCAGCAGGCAGAACTTCAGCGAGCTGCCGATGTTGGCCAGCGCCAGGTCGCCGAAGCGCTCGCCCAGGCCGGCCAGCAGGCGCTCCTGGGCCGGGCTGGAGTGGCGCTTGCTGGCCACCACGGTAAAGGCTTCGGCAGGTGCGGTGCGCACGCTGATCGGTTCGACCGCGCCGCTCGCATCCCGGCGCCAGGCGCCCAGACCGGCGCCGCCGTAATAGCAGCGGCCGGTGGCCGGAATGCCCACCACGCCGAACAGCACCTTGCCGTGCTCGATGAGGGCAACGTTGACGGTGAATTCCTCGCTGCCGGCGATGAACTCTTTGGTGCCGTCCAGCGGGTCGACCAGCCACCAGCGCGACCACTGGCTGCGCTCGGCCAGGGCGATGGCGCAATCCTCCTCGGACAGCACCGGCACCTCCGGCGCCAGCGCCCGCAGGCCTTCTTCCAGCACGCGGTGGGCGGCCAGGTCGGCGGCGGTCACCGGCGAGGCGTCGGCCTTCTCGTCCACTTTCAGTTCGCTGCGCCAGAACGGCAGTATGACTTCGCCGGCGCGCTGCACCAGCGCCACGACGGATGGAATCAGGTCTTGCATCAGAGCTGCAGCTCCCCACGCTGGATCAGGATGTCGCGCACCAGGTAGAGCGCGGCCAGGGCGCGGCCTTCGCTGAAGGCGGCGTTCTGCGCCAGGCTGGACAGCTCGCGCAGGTTGATGCGGTCCACCCGCAGCGGCTCGGGTTCGTCGCCCGGCAGGCTTTCGGCGTAGAGGTCGCGGGCCAGCACCACCTGGATGCGCTGGCTCATGTAGCCCGGCGACAGCGACAGCTCGGTGATGTACTCCAGCTGCCCGGCGCCGTAGCCGGCTTCTTCCTTCAGCTCGCGGTTGGCCGCGGCCAGCACGTCCTCGCCCGGCTCCACCAGGCCCTTGGGCAGCGACAGCTGGTATTCGTCGACGCCGGCGCAGTATTCCTCCACCAGTACGGCGTGCTCGGCGTCCAGCAGCGCCACCACCATCACCGCGCCATAACCCTGGCCTTTGCCCACCAGGCGCTCGTAGGTCCGCTCGACGCCGTTGGCGAAGCGCAACTGCAGCTCTTCGACTGCGAACAGGCGGCTCTTGGCGACGATCTCGCGGGCGAGCACCTCGGGTTTCTGACGCATGGGACGACTCCTGGGGCGGGTCCGGGTGGGCTATGATACCCGCCTTTTCCGATAATCCGTGCCGATCCTTGCGCCCCGATGGCGACAGGACGGCACTTCGCGACAGGGCAGAACATGCCACGCCTGGACTGGGCCGGGATCGACAGCGTCTTGCTGGACATGGACGGCACCCTTCTCGACCTGCACTTCGACAACCATTTCTGGCTCGAGCACCTGCCGCAGCGCTACGCCGAGCACCACGGCATCAGCCGCGAGCAGGCCGACGCCGAGCTGCTGCCGCTGTTCCGCGACAACGCCGGGCAGCTCAACTGGTATTGCCTGGACTTCTGGAGCCGCGAACTGAAGCTGCCGGTCCGCGACCTCAAGCGCGAGGTGGCGCACCTGATCGCCCTGCGCCCGGACGCCGACACCTTCCTCGCCGCCCTGCGCCGCGCCGGCAAGCGCGTGGCGCTGATCACCAACGCGCACCGCGATTCGCTGTCGCTGAAGCTGGAGCGGGTGGAGCTGGCGCCCTGGTTCGACCGCCTGATCAGCTCCCACGACTACGGCTTCCCCAAGGAAGACCAGCAGTTCTGGCAGGCCCTGCACGCCGACTTCGGCTTCGAGCCGGCGCGCAGCCTGTTCATCGACGACAGCCTGCCGATCCTGCGCAGCGCCCGCGCCTTCGGCGTGGCCCACCTGCTGGCGGTACGCCAGCCGGACAGCCGCCAGGGGGCGAAGGACACGGCGGAGTTCGCGGCGGTGGAGGATTACCGCGCATTGATCGAGGGCTTGTAGGAAGAACACCGTCGTAGGATGGTGTAGAGCGAAGCGATACCCATCACCACCGCCGCATGGGTTTCGCAAGCTCAACCCATCCTACGAAGAGCGCCGTTACAGGGTATCGATCCCCCGCCTGCCCGCCTTACTCCGGAATCCGCAGCACCTGCCCCGGGTAGATCTTGTCCGGGTGGCTGAGCATCGGCTTGTTGGCCTCGAAAATCTTCATGTAGGCGTTGGCGTTGCCGTACTCGGCCTTGGCGATGGCGCTCAGGGTGTCGCCCTTCTTCACCGTCACGAAGCGCGCCGCCGGCGCCGCCTGGGGCACGCTGATGCTGTCCTCGACGCCGGCCACGCCTTCGACGTTGCCCAGGGCCAGGAGAATCTTCTCCTTCTCTTCCTGGCTGGCCGCCTCGCCGCTGACGATCACCTTGTCGCCCTCGACGCTGACCTGGATGTTCGGGTTGCCCAGGCCGACCTTGGCCACGTGCTCCTTCAGCGAATCGGCGGCCTGCGCCTTGTCGCCCAGCAGGCCGCCCAGCAGCTTCTCACCGGCTTCCTTAACGAATGACAGAATGCCCATGTCCTTTCTCCTTGCGGTTACGGTTCCAGCGGCCGGCTCCAGGCCGCCCGCGCCGCCAGGAAGTCTAGACGCCACCCGGGGAGACAACGATAGGAGTCGTCCGAAAGCCGGCGGCACCCGACGGAACGCCCCGCCCAGCTTGGTGATAGATGCCATCGATCACGGCATAGGCGCTGCCGATTAGACACCCTCGGCCCCCAGGCTTAGGCTGGGGCCATTATTCGAATACAGTGCCCACCCCATGCCTTGCCAGCCAGATCGCCCGGTGCCCGCGGATGCCGCAGCCGAGGGCGCCTACGCCTATGCCGAACTGGGCAGCGGGCCCGCTTCCGGCAGCGCCGTGCTGGCCGAGGAAGTGGCCCTGGCCATCGCCTACAACGGCCTGAGCCAGGCCGTGATGATGGCCTCGCCCGGCGACCTCGAGGATTTCGTCCGCGGCTTCAGCCTGAGCGCCGGCCTGGTCGAGTCCATCGACGACATCTATGACATCCGCCTGAAGCGCCTCGCCGACGCCGTCAGCGTCGACGTGCAGATCACCAACCGCGCCTTCTGGGCGCTCAAGCGCCTGCGTCGGCGCCTGGCCGGCACCAGCGGTTGCGGCCTGTGCGGCGTGGAAGCGCTGGAGCAGGCGCTGCCCGAACTGCGCCCGCTGGAGCCGGCGCCGCTGCCGCCTGCGGCCCATCTGCAGGGCCTGCGCCAGCGCATCGACCAGGCGCAGAGCCTGGCGCAGCGCAGCGGCGCGCTGCACGCGGCGCTGTATGTCGACGACAGCGGCAGCATCGTCCTGTGCCGCGAGGACATCGGCCGGCACAACGCCCTGGACAAACTGATAGGCGCGCTCAAGCAGCAACGCCTGGACTGCCGCGAGGGCTTCGCGGTGGTCACCAGCCGCTGCAGCCTGGAGCTGATCCAAAAGGCCGTGCGCGCCGGCATCGCCACCCTGGTCAGCCTGTCCGCGCCCAGCGCGCTCACCGTCGAGTGGGCGCGCGGGCACCGGCTGAACCTGGTCCACCTCCCCCACCACAACGCGCCGCGGGTCTACAGCCCGGCGCCGGCCTCCCACCGACACCCGACATCCCGATGAGCCTGCAACCGATCAACCCCCGTTACCAACCCTACAAGGGCCCGGCAGCCGGCTGGGGCGCGCTGATCAGCGTCACGCGCTTCTGGCTGGACAGCAAGCAGCCGCTGAAGAACCTGCGCGCGCTGCTCAAGACCAACCAGAACGGCGGCTTCGACTGCCCCGGCTGCGCCTGGGGCGACTCCCCCGAGGACGGCCGGGTGAAGTTCTGCGAGAACGGCGCCAAGGCGGTGAACTGGGAAGCCACCAAGCGCCGCGTGGACGCCGCCTTCTTCGCCCGCCACAGCGTCAGCGCGCTGCGCGAGCAGAGCGACTACTGGCTGGAGTACCAGGGCCGGCTGACCGAGCCGATGCGCTACGACCGCGCCAGCGACCGCTACGTCCCGGTGAGCTGGGACGAGGCCTTCGCCCTGGTGGCCAAGCACCTGAACAGCCTGGAAAGCCCCGACCAGGCCGAGTTCTACACCTCCGGCCGGGCCAGCAACGAGGCGGCCTTCCTCTACCAGCTGTTCGTCCGCGCCTTCGGCACCAACAACTTCCCGGACTGCTCGAACATGTGCCACGAGGCCAGCGGCGTGGCCCTGGGGCAAAGCGTCGGGGTTGGCAAGGGCACCGTCACCTTCGACGACTTCGAGCACGCCGACGCCATCTTCGTGTTCGGCCAGAACCCCGGCACCAATCACCCGCGAATGCTCGAACCACTGCGCGAGGCAGTGAAGCGCGGCGCCCAGGTGGTGGCCTTCAACCCGCTCAAGGAGCGCGGCCTGGAACGCTTCCAGCACCCGCAGCACGCCCTGGAGATGCTGACCAACGGCTCCGAGCCGCTGAACACCGCGTTCTTCCGCCCCGCTCTGGGCGGCGACATGGCCGCCGTGCGCGGCATGGCCAAGTTCCTCCTGCAGTGGGAGCGCGAGGCCCAGGCCAAGGGCGAGCCGGCGGTGTTCGACCACGCCTTCATCGCCGAACACACCCATGGCGTCGAGGCCTACCTGGCCGAGCTGGACGCCACCGCCTGGGACGCCATCGAGCGCCAGTCGGGCCTGAGCCTGGCCGAGATCGAGACGGCGGCGACCATGTACCGCCGCGCCGAGCGCGTGATCATGTGCTGGGCCATGGGCCTGACGCAGCACCGCCATTCGGTGCCGACCCTCCAGGAAGTGGTCAACCTGCAGCTGCTGCGCGGCAACATCGGCCGGCCCGGCGCCGGCCTGTGCCCGGTGCGCGGCCACAGCAACGTGCAGGGCGACCGCACCATGGGCATCAACGACCGGCCGCCGGCGGCGTTGCTCGATGCCCTGGAGAAACGCTTCGCCTTCCAGGTGCCGCGGCACAACGGCCACAACACCGTGGAAGCCATCAACGCCATGCTCGAAGGCAAGGCGCGGGTGTTCATCGGCCTGGGCGGCAACTTCGCCCAGGCCACGCCGGACAGCCCGCGCACCCACCGCGCCCTGGCGAGCTGCGCGCTGACCGTGCACATCAGCACCAAGCTCAACCGCAGCCACCTGACCTGCGGCGAAGACGCGCTGATCCTGCCCTGCCTCGGCCGCACCGACGTCGACCGCCAGGCCGGCGGCCCGCAGGCGGTGACCGTGGAAGATTCCTTCAGCATGCTCCACGCCTCCTACGGCCAGCTGGAGCCGCTGTCGACGCAGATGCGCTCGGAACCGGCGATCATCGCCGGCATGGCCAAGGCCACCCTGGGCAACCGCCCGGTGGACTGGGACGCGCTGATCGCCGACTACGACCGCATCCGCGAGCTGATCGCCGACACCATCCCCGGCTTCGCCGGCTTCAACCAGCGGGTCAAGCACCCGGGCGGCTTCTACCTGGGCAACGCGGCCCGGGAACGGCGCTGGAACACCGCCAGCGGCCTGGCCAACTTCAGCGCCGCGCCCCTGCCCGACGACCTGCTGCCGGAACAGGTGCGGCGCACCGGCCAGCGCCCCGACCTGATCCTCCAGACGCTGCGCTCCCACGACCAGTACAACACCACCATCTACGGCCTGGACGACCGCTACCGCGGCGTGCGCGGCCAGCGCGAGGTGGTCTTCGCCAACGAGGCGGACATCCGCCGGCTGGGCTTCGAACCCGGGCAGAAGGTGGACATGGTCTCGCTGTGGGACGATGGCGTGGAACGGCGGGTCAGCGGCTTCACCCTGCTGGCGTTCGACATCCCCGCGGGCCAGGCAGCGGCCTATTACCCGGAGACCAACCCGCTGGTGCCGCTGGAAAGCCACGGCGAAGGCAGCTTCACCCCCACCTCGAAGTTCGTCGCGGTGCGCCTGGAAAACGCCCGGGACGACGGCCGCATCCTCTGACGGCCTCGGGCGTGCGACCCCGCACGGTTGTACGCCCGAGTCATTCATCCGGAAAATTCGACGGGAAAGAGCCGAGGCTGGTCTACGGAATCGGCTTTCGCCTTTTTCCCCACCGCGTGAAATGCCATCATTGCAACAGCATTTTGTGAGAAAAACACGCGAATTCCGTACCCTCGGAATGTCATTCTGACAGCCCGAAATAGAAAAAGTTCTGTTCTTAAATCATATACTTGCGTTTTTTGATGAAAGTCGCGTCACTCGTCGGCAGAGGCTTGTAAGCGCCTTCGTACAACAGCAGCATCGGCGCCAACATCCACACAGAGAACCTCTCTATGAAGTACTCCTCGATGCTCCTGTTGTCTCTTGCGCTGGTCGGTGGTTCCGCCTTCGCGGACGGCGACACCCGTGCCGGCGTCGGTGGCGCCCTGGGCGGGGTATTGGGTACCGTCGTCGGCCAGGCGGTCGGCGGCAGCACCGGCGCAGCCATTGGCGCCGGTGTCGGTGGCGCGGCCGGCGGTGCGGTCGGCGCCCGCCGCGGCAACAAGACCGAAGCGGCCATCGGCGGCGGCCTCGGCGCAGCCGGCGGCCAGGTCATCGGCAACAAGATCGGCGGCAGCACCGGCGGCCTGATCGGCGCGGCCCTGGGCGGCGGCGGCGGTGGCGCCCTGGGCAACCACTATGCCGACAGCAACCGCCACGACGATGACGACGACTACCGCGGCTACCGCCGCGCCCGCTACGACGACCGCCACCACTGGCACGACCGTGGCCGTCATCGCGGCTGGTACAAGCACCATCGCCACCACAAGCACTGGGATTGACCCAGGGCAGGCGCCCCGCGATAAACCCCGCAGCTCAGCCGGACACCCTTGTCCGGCTGTTTTGCGTTCGGAACAATGCTTCCACCCTCTTCCCTCCTGAAAGGTTCGAACATGCGCAAGACTCTCTCGGCCCTGGCCCTCGGCCTGGTTGCCAGCCAGTACGCCCTGGCCGGCGACAACACCAACGCGGCGGTCGGTAGCGGCCTGGGCGGCGCCCTGGGCAACGTCGTCGGCGGCGCCCTGGGTGGCAGCACCGGCGCGGCCATCGGCGCCGGCGTCGGCGGTGCGGCCGGCGGCGCCATGAGCGCCAAGGACGGCAAGAAGACCGAGGCCGCCATCGGCGGCGGCCTGGGCGCGGCCGGCGGCTCGGTGCTGGGCAACAAGGTCGGCGGCTCCACCGGCGCGGCCATCGGCGCCGGCCTGGGCGGCGCGGCCGGCGGCGCGGTGGGCAGCTCGCTGGCCGATGACAAGGATCATCACGACAGCGGCCACAAGCATAAGCACAAGCGCCGGCACAAACACCGCGACTGAGCCTTCAGTCGCACAGGCCATGCAAAACGCCGTTTCCTCCCTGAGAGGAAACGGCGTTTTTCATGGTGGCTGGAACCCCTGGCCGTAGGTGAAACGGCGGATTGGAGGTTGGGTGTAGGGCGCATAACGCCTGCGGCGTTATCCGCCGTTTGACCTCGTTCCCAGCCGCGCTTCGGGTTCGGTCACGGAGCACCTCTTCCGGGCGCTCCGGGCTCGACCGCGAAGCCGGGCATGAGATGGGTGAAACGGCGGATAACCGCGAACGGTTATTCGCCCTACGCCGAGGGTGGGCCGGATGTAGGGCGCATAACGCCTACGGCGTTATCCGCCGTTTGACCTTGATCCCAGCTGCGCTTCGGGTTCGGATACGGAGCACCTCTTCCGGGCGCTCCAAGCTCGACCGCGACACCGGGCATGAGCTCGGTGTAACGGCGGATAACCGCGAACGGTTATTCGCCCTACGCCAAGGCTGGGCCGGGTGTAGGGCGCATAACGCCTACGGCGTTATCCGCCGTTTGACCTCGTTCCCAGCCGCGCTTCGGGTTCGGTCACGGAGCACCTCTTCCGGGCGCTCCGGGCTCGACCGAGAAGCCGGGCATGAGCTCGGTGTAACGGCGGATAACCGCGAACGGTTATTCGTCCTACGCCGAGGCTGGGCCGGGTGTAGGGCGCGCTCAACCAGGCTCAGCCTGCCAGCAACGCCTGCATCACCTCGCGCAGGCCGGCGGGGATCGCCACCGGCCGGTTGCTCGCGCGTTCGACGAAGACGTGCACGAAACGCCCGGCGGCGCAGGCCAGGTCCTCGCCCAGACGGAACACCGCCAGCTCGTACTGCACCGAGCTGTTGCCCAGCTTGCCGACGCGCAGGCCGACCTCGATGCGCTCGGGGAAGGCCACGGGGGCGAAGTAGTCGCAGCTGGAGCTGACCACGAAGCCGACCACCTCGCCGTCGTGGATGTCCAGTCCGCCCTGCTCGATCAGGTAGGTGTTCACCGCGGTATCGAAGAAGCCGTAGTAGGTCACGTTGTTCACGTGGCCGTAGATGTCGTTGTCGTGCCAGCGCGTGGTGATCGGCTGGAAGTGCCGGTAGTCGGCGCGGCTGGGGTGTTCGCTCATGTCGTCCTCAGTAGGCGGCGCGGTAGATCGCCAGGGCATCGGCCTCGTCGACCTCGCGCGGGTTGTTGACCAGCAGGCGCTGCTGCTGCATGGCGTCGCTGGCCAACAGCCGCAGCATGTGCTCCGGCACCCCGGCGTCGCGCAGGCGCGAAGGCAGGCCGCAGCGTGGGCTGAGGTCCGCCAGCTCGTCGATGAACTGCCCGACCAGGCCGTCGCGGTCGCCGGGGCGCAGGCGCTCGCCGAGCAACAGCGGCGCCAGTTCCGCGTACAGCGCGGCAGCGGCCGGCGCATTGAAGCGCATCACCTCCGGCAGCACCAGCGCGTTGGACAGGCCGTGGGGAATGTGGAAATGCCCGCCCAGCGGGTAGGCCAGGGCGTGCACCGCCGCCACCGGCGCGTTGGCGAAGGCCTGGCCGGCCAGGCAGGCGCCCAGCAGCATGGCCTGGCGCGCCTCGCGGTTGGCGCCGTCGTGCACCACCGCATCGAGGTTCCGCGCCAGCAGGCGCAGGGCCTCGCGGGCCAGCAGGTCGGACAGCGGGTTCTTCTTCAGCTTGCTGGTGTAGGCCTCGATGGCGTGGACCATGGCGTCGATGCCGGTAGCCGCGGTCACCGCCGGCGGCAGGCCGAGGGTCAGGTCGGCATCGAGCAGGGCCAAGTCCGGCAGCAGGTGCGGGCTGACCACGCCGCTCTTGGTGGTGGCGCCGGTGGTGACGATGGCGATGGGGGTGACTTCCGAGCCGGTGCCGGCGGTGGTCGGCACCTGGATCAGCGGCAGCCGCGGGCCGCGGGCATTGCCCACGCCGAACAGCTCCGGTAACTCCTGGCTGGCCTGCGGGTGGGCCAGCAGGGCGACCAGCTTGGCCACGTCCATGGAACTACCGCCGCCGAAGCCGACCACCAGTTGCGCGCCCATCTCCAGCGCCTGCATGGCGGCCTGCAGGACCACCGCCTCCGGCGGGTCGGCCAGCACCTGGTCGAACACCTGCACCGCCACCCCGGCGGCGGCGAAGCCCGGCAGCACCCCGTCGAGCAGGCCCAGGCGGGTGATTCCGGGGTCGCTGACGATGAGCACGCGGTCGGCGCCGCGCTCCCGGCAAAGCGCGCCGAGGCGGACGGCGGAACCGCTCTCGCAAAGGATCTGCGCGGTGGTGGCGAAGCTGAAAGGCTGCATGACATTTCCCCGTCGTTATCGTTGTTCGGCGCAAGCGCAGTGGGGCCGTCCGGACAGCGACGGGCGATCGGGGCAGCATAGCAAGCCGCCACGATCAGGCGGAACCTTGTATCGCTATGCGAAATGAAGCACTACCAATCGAATGGATAGCGCAGCGGCGGGCAGAGCCCAGCACCTTGGCGCGATTGAAAACAACGTAGGAGCAACTGTCTGCGTCGAGGTGCTTTTCGTAGGATGGGTTGAGCTTGCGATACCCATGCAGTTGCGCTGATGGGTATCGCTTCGCTCAACGCCATCCTACGAAAAGCCGTGCTTCCTGGAACCGTAGGAGACCTTGTCCGCGATAGCCGGACGTCCCGGCGCGGTTCGCGGATAAGATCCGCTTACGCTACGCCCCCACGCCATTCCCATGAGGAGCGCGCCCTGCGCGCGAATCGCGGACGGAGTCCGCTCCTGGGCAAGGGCGGAACGGGAGGAAGACCCCCGCCACGTGGCAGGGGCGAAGAGACGGGCGGTCAGACGGCGACAGGCGCCTTGATGTGCGGGTGGGATTCGTAGCCGACCAGTTCGAAGTCCTCGAAGCGGAAGTCGAACAGGTCCTTCACCTCGGGGTTGAGCTTCATGGTCGGCAGCGGCAGCGGCTCGCGGCTCAGCTGCAGGTCGGCCTGTTCCAGGTGGTTGGCGTACAGGTGGCAGTCGCCGCCCGTCCAGATGAAGTCGCCCGGCTGCAGGCCGGCCACCTGCGCCACCATCAGCGTCAGCAGGGCGTAGCTGGCGATGTTGAAGGGCACGCCGAGGAAGATGTCCGCCGAGCGCTGGTACAGCTGGCAGCTGAGCTTGCCGTCGGCGACGTAGAACTGGAACAGCGCGTGGCACGGCGGCAGGGCCATCTCGTCGATCAGCGCGGGGTTCCAGGCCGAGACGATCAGGCGGCGCGAGTCCGGATTGCGCTTGAGCATGTCCATCAGATTGGCGATCTGGTCGATGTGGCGGCCGTCCGGCGCCGGCCAGGAGCGCCACTGGTAGCCGTAGACCGGACCGAGGTCGCCGTTCTCGTCGGCCCATTCGTCCCAGATGGAGACGCCGTTTTCCTTCAGATAGGCGATGTTGGTGGAACCTTTGAGGAACCACAGCAGCTCGTGGACGATCGATTTCAGGTGGCACTTCTTGGTGGTCACCAGGGGGAAGCCTTCGCCCAGGTCGAAGCGCATCTGATAGCCGAATACGCTGTAGGTGCCGGTGCCGGTACGGTCGCTCTTGAAGGTGCCGTGCTCGCGCACGTGGCGCATCAGGTCGAGGTACTGTTTCATGGAAAACCCGTGTCGTAGAGAGGTCCGCGAGGCACGCCGAAGGTTCGGCGCGGGCGCATTCGCCCTGCAGAATCGCGAGATGCCGCAATACTAAGGGGCAGGCCCGCGTATCGCCACCCTTGGTTGGAGCGCGCCGACGATAAGCCAGAAGGCCGGGCACGACCCGGCCCGCACACCGTGATCCCGCCGCGGCCCCGGGCCGCCGCTGCCTGCTGAACGAGAGGTCCGCATGCCAGACCAGCCACGCTTTTCCCTGTCCCGCCGGCGCCTGCTGGCCATGGCCTGCGGCGGCGCCGTGGCCGGCGGCCTGCTGCTGGGCCCGGCGGCCCTGGCCTGGGCCGCGCTGACGCCCCAGGCCGAGGCGGAACTGGCGATCTTCATGACGCTGTCGCAGCGCCTGACCGGGCGCAGCAACCTCGACCCACGCATCGGCCAGCGCCTGTACCTGGCCCTGGCGCAGCGCGACACCGCCCTCGCCCAGAGCCTGGGCGAGCTGCAGGCGCGCCTGGGCGACGGCCCGCAGCGCTGGAGCGAGCGCCAGCAGTGGCTGGCGCGGCAGATGCTCGCCGCCTGGTACCTGGGCTACGTGGGCGAGGACGACCACCCCAGCGTGGTCGCCTATGAAAGCGCGCTGATGTTCCGCGCAGTGGACGACGTGCTGCTGCCGCGCAGCTACTGCAGCAACCAGCCGGGCTTCTGGGCCGCGCAACCGGTCGAGCGGGGGGCCTGAGCATGGCCGACACGCAAAGCGCCGACTACGTGGTGGTCGGCTCCGGCGTCGCCGGCGCCCTGGTCGCCCACCAGTTGGCCCTGGCCGGCAAGGACGTGCTGATCCTCGAGGCCGGCCCGCGGCTGTCGCGCTGGGAGATCGTCGAGCGCTTCCGCAACCAGGCCGACAAGTCCGACAACCAGGCGCCCTACCCGTCCATGGCCCACGCGCCGCACCCGCAGTACCACCCGGACAACCACTACCTGGTGCAGAAGGGCGAACACCCCTACGACGTGCAGTACCTGCGCGTGGTCGGCGGCACCACCTGGCACTGGGCGGCCTCGGCCTGGCGCTTCCTGCCCAGCGACTTCAAGCTCCAGAGCCTGTACGGCGTCGGCCGCGACTGGCCGTTCGAGTACGCGGAGCTGGAGCCCTGGTACCAGCGCGCCGAAGAGGCCCTCGGCGTCTGGGGCCCGGCCGACGAGGAGCTGGGCTCGCCGCGCAGCCAGGCCTACCCCATGGCGCCGCTGCCGCTGTCGTGGAACGAGCAGCGGGTGAAGGACGTGCTCAACGCCAACGGCTACCGCGTGGTCACCGAGCCGGTGGCGCGCAACAGCCGCCCCTTCGACGGCCGGCCGACCTGCTGCGGCAACAACAACTGCATGCCGATCTGCCCGGTCGGCGCCATGTACAACGGCATCGTCCACGTCGAGAAGGCCGAGGCCGCCGGCGCCCGGCTGCTGGACAACAGCGTGGTGTTCAAGCTGGAGAAGGGCGATGGCGGACGCATAGTCGCCGCCCTCTGCAAGGACCCGCAGGGCGAGGAGACGCGGGTCGAGGGCAAGGTCTTCGTGCTCGCCGCCAATGGCGTGGAAACGCCCAAGCTGATGCTGATGTCCGAGGTCGGCAACGCCTCCGGCATGGTCGGCCGCAACCTCATGGACCACCCCGGCACCGCGGTGCGCTTCTACGCCAGCGAGAAGCTCTGGCCCGGGCGCGGGCCGCAGGAAATGACCTCGATGGTCGGCTTCCGCGACGGCGCCTTCCGCAGCCAGTACGCGGCGAAGAAAATCCACCTGTCCAACCTCTCGCGGGTGGACCAGGTGGCCGCCGAGCTGATCCGCCAGGGCCCGCTGCTGCTCGGCCGCGAGCTGGAAGCGCAGATCCGCGACCGCGCCGCGCGCTTCGTGCGTTTCGACAGCTTCCACGAAATCCTCCCGCGCCCGCAGAACCGCATCGTGCCCAGCGCCAGCGAGCGCGACGCCCTGGGCATCCCCAAGCCGGAATTCACCTACGCCATGGACGACTACGTGCGCCGCAGCGCGACGCACACCCGCGAGGTCTACGCCCATGCCGCCAGGCTGCTCGGCGGCAGCGAGGTGCAGTTCGAGGACAGCTTCGCCAACAACAACCACATCGCCGGCACCACGCTGATGGGCGACGATCCCGGCGACTCGGTGGTGGACCGCGACTGCCGCAGCCACGACCATCCCAACCTGTTCATCGCCGGCAGCGCGGTGATGCCCACGGTGGGCTCGGTGAACTGCACCCTGAGCCTCGCCGCCCTCGCCCTGCGCCTGGCCGAGCGCCTGAAAGGGGAGGCCTGAGCATGTCCACCCGCCTGCTGGCCGCCCTCCTCCTGCTGCCCTGCCTGGCCCAGGCCGCCCCGGCCCTGGACCCGGCGCCGGCCGAGCTGCTGCAGCGCGGCGAATACCTGGCCCGCGCCGGCGACTGCGCCGCCTGCCACACCGCGCCCGGCGGCCAGCCCTTCGCCGGCGGCCTGGCGCTGACCACCCCGCTGGGCGCGGTCTACTCCAGCAATATCACTCCCGATCCGCGCACCGGCATCGGCAGCTACAGCTACGAAGACTTCGCCCGCGCCCTGCGCGAAGGCGTGGCCAGGGGCGGCCTGCACCTCTACCCGGCGATGCCCTACACCGCCTACGCCAAGATCGGCGACGCGGACATGCAGGCCCTCTACGCCTATTTCCTGCGCGGTGGCGTCGAGGCCGTGGCCCAGGCCAACCGCGACAGCGACATCCCCTGGCCGCTGAACATGCGCTGGCCGCTGGCCGTCTGGAACGCGCTGTTCCATGACGACCGCCCCTTCCAGCCCAACCCGAGACAGAGCGCGGCCTGGAACCGCGGCGCCTACCTGGTGCAGGGCCTGGCCCACTGCGGCACCTGCCATACCCCGCGCGGCCTGGCCTTCCAGGAAAAGGCCCTGGACGAGAAGGGCAGCGGCTACCTCGCCGGCGCCGCCCTGGGCGGCTGGTACGCCTACAACATCACCAGCGATACCCACGCCGGCATCGGCGGCTGGAGCGATGCCGAACTGGTGCAGTACCTGCGCAGCGGCCGCCTGCCCGGCAAGGCCCAGGCCGCCGGGCCCATGGCCGAGGCCGTGGAGCACAGCTTCCAGTACCTGCGGCCCGACGACCTGCAGGCCATCGCCGGCTACCTGCGCAGCGTCAGGGCGGTCGGCGACGGCGAGCGCAAGCCGCGCTTCGCCTGGGGCGG
This sequence comes from Pseudomonas sp. AAC, assembly GCF_000725445.1. Classification (NCBI taxonomy): domain Bacteria; kingdom Pseudomonadati; phylum Pseudomonadota; class Gammaproteobacteria; order Pseudomonadales; family Pseudomonadaceae; genus Pseudomonas; species Pseudomonas sp. AAC. The sequence goes on from NZ_KL647096.1 coordinate 287,248, forward strand.
CCCCGCCGACGACGTGGTGACGCTGCGCGGCGAGGACTTCGATGCCCGGAGCCGCGACGACGGCGCCCGGCTGTTCCTCGGCAACTGCGCCAGCTGCCACGGCTGGAACGGCCAGGGCACGCAGGACGCCTACTACCCCATGCTCAACCGCAACACCACGGTGGGCGCGCAGCAGCCGGACAACCTGGTGCAGGTCGTGCTCACCGGCGTGCACCGCGAAAGCGCCGGGCAGCAGGTGTTCATGCCAGGCTTCGCCGGCGCGCTCGACGACCAGCAGATCGCCACCCTGGTCAACTACCTCACGGCGCAGTTCGGCAACCCGGCGGTGAAGGTGGACAGCGCCCGGGTCGCCGCCATCCGCCAGCCCTGACCGCGCCTCATCCTTTCGAGGGGCCGCCGCCACTGCGGCGGAACCGGGTTTGACATACCCCCGGCAGTCACTGAAGCTGCTGCCACCGTGATACATGGCTGCCCGAACAACGGACGTCGCATGCAGAAGCCTGCCAACAAGAAAGACCGCAAAGGGGCCGCACCGGCCCGACCCGCTTCCTCTCCCCGCCTGGCGCGGCGCCTGGCTGCCGCGCTGGTGGCCGTGCTGTTGCTGGCCAGCGCGGGCGCCTGGTGGTACGTCGAGCACAGCGCCCCGTCGCTGCCGGTCGCGAGCCCGCCCGCGCCCCCGGCGAAACCCGTGGTGGCCGAGGCGCCGAAGGCCGGCTTCGTCGACGAGCAGCAATGCCAGGGATGCCACCAGGGCCAGTTCCAGGACTGGCAGGGCTCGCATCACCACAAGGCGATGCAGGTGGCCAACGAAGCCAACGTGCTGGGCGACTTCGCCGACGCCAGGTTCAAGGGCGAGGCCGAAAGCACCCGCTTCTTCCGCAAGGGCGAGGAATTCTGGGTGAACACCCCGGGCGCCGACGGCAAGCCGGCGGACTTCAAGGTGGCCTACACCTTCGGCGTGGCGCCGCTGCAGCAGTACCTGCTGGAATACCCCGGCGGCCGCCTGCAGGCCCTCGGTGTCGCCTGGGATACCCAGAAACAGCGCTGGTTCGAACTCAACCCCGGGCAGCGCATCGACTTCAAGGACGAGCTGCACTGGACGCGCCCGACGCAGAACGCCAACTTCATGTGCATCGAGTGCCACACCACCGAGTTCAAGCGCAACTTCGACGCCGACAAGAACGCCTTCGCCAGCCACTGGCAGAGCCTGGGCGTCGGCTGCCAGGCCTGCCACGGCCCGGCCTCGCGCCACCTGGAATGGGCGCAGAAACCCAACGGCGACGCCAGCCGCGGCTTCGACAAGCCGCTGGGCGCCAGCACCGCCGCCAGCGAGCTGGTGGAGAACTGCGCGCGCTGCCACGCCCGCCGCGCGCCGCTGGGCGACGGCTTCCAGCACCGCCACCGGTTCATGGACGACTACCTGCCGAGCCTGCTGACCCGCGAACTGTACCAGATCGACGGCAAGATCAAGGACGAGGTCTTCGAGTGGGGCTCCTTCACCCAGAGCAAGATGTTCGAGAAGGGCGTGAAGTGCACCGACTGCCACAACCCCCACAGCGGCCAGGTGAAGATCGCCGGCAACGGCCTCTGCCTGCAGTGCCACAACCCGGCCGGCAAGCCGGTGCGCCCGGGCATCGACGGCAAGGGCCTGCTGGCGAAGAACTACGACTCGCCCGAACATCACCACCACCAGAGCGGCACGCCTGGCGCGCAGTGCACGTCCTGCCACATGCCGGGCAAGTACTACATGGTCAACCACTACCGGCATGACCACAGCTTCAGCATCCCCGACCCGCAGCACGCGCAGAAGATAGGCGCGCCGGACGCCTGCATGGGCTGCCACCGCGACAGCGCCTCCAAGGTCAGCGAGCAGTTCCGCCTGTGGTACGCCAGCGACGCCAAGCCGGCCGGCGCCGTGCCGCGCTACGACGACACCCTGTGGAAGGCCCGCAACGGCCAGCCCGGCGCCTCGCGGGCGCTGCACCTGCTGCTGGCCAGCAGCGACCTGCCGGCGATCCGCCGCGCCACCCTGCTCGCCGAACTGCCCGCCTATCCCAGCCCGCGCTCCCTGGAACTGGCCGCCCAGGGCCTGAAGGACAACGACCCGCTGGTGCGCAACGCCGCCATAGGCGCGGCCGCCGCCCTGGCCAGCCCGCCGCGCCAGGCACTGCTGCTGGCCCCGCTGCTGGACGACCCGCTGCGCGCCGTGCGCCTCTCCGCCACCTGGCAACTGGCGCAACTACCGCCGGAGGTGCGCGCCGGGTTGCAGGCGCCGCTGGCCAAGGGCCTGAAGGAATACGAGGAGGTCCAGCTGAGCCTGGCCGAGCGCGCCGAGTCCAACCTCAACCGCGCCATGCTCTACCAGGTCACCGGCCGCGACGCCGAAGTGGAACCGGCGCTGCGCGCGGCCCTGGTGCGCGACCCCGACTTCCTGCCGGCGCTGGTCAGCCTCTACCAGTGGCTGGAAGCCCGCCAGCGCCCCGACGAAGCCCGCCAGCTGCTGGACGGCGCGCTCAAGCGCCACCCGCAGTCCGGCCTGCTGCACCACGCCCAGGGCCTGGCGCTGATCCGCCAGGGCCAGCGCGACGCGGCGCTCAAGGAGCTGCAGGAAGCGGTGCGCCTGGCCCCGGACAGCGCCCAGTTCCGCTACATCCTGGCCATCGGCCTGCACGACAGCGGCCAGGCCGACGCCGCCTGCCGCCAGCTGGAGCAACTGCTGCAACGCCACCCGGCCAACCGCGACGCGCGCCTGGCGCTGATCGCCTACCTGCGCGAGATCGGCCAGTTGGAGAAGGTACAGATGCAACTGGCCGAGCTAGAACAGCAGAACCCCGACGACCCGGCGCTGAAGGGAGAATGACGGCGCCGCCCGGAAGCGCCTGATTCCACCAGGCGCTCCGGAACTCGCCGGCGGGCACGCACTCTGAGGGGACGCGAACGCAGTCACCCAAGGAGCATCCATGCGTATCCCCGGAGCGGCCCTGGCCGTCGCCCTGTCCACCCTCCCCTTCGCCGCCGCCCAGGCCGAAGACGCCGGCTTCTGGCGCGGCGTGCTGTCCACCGGCGCCACCACCGCCTCCAGCTACCTCACCAGCCGCGACGACCACAAACTGGTCGGCCCGCTGGCCGAGGACGCCGGCAGCTTCGTCGCCAGCGCCGGCGCCATCCGCGGCCCCTGGCTGGAAGCCGAGCTGCAGCGGCTGCGCAGCGACTATCCGCAGTTGCAGCAGCGCAGCGATATGGAGTTGGCCGGTGCATTGCTGGCCGGCGAACGCTGAACGGCACTCCCCGGACACGCAATAGCCCGCAGCCCTTCACGGGGCAGCGGGCTTTTCGATGCGCTCGCCTCAGGCGTACTCGGCGATCAGACTCTCGGCGGGAATCCCCAGGTTGCGGTGCAGCTTGCGGATCATCGGCAGCGTCAGGCTGCGCTTGCCGGACAGCACCTCATAGACGCGGTTGGGCTGGCCAATCGAGGGCACCAGGTCCTTGACGGTCAGGCCGCCCTGCTCCATGCGGAACTTGATGGCCTCGATGGGGTACGGCGCCTCGACCGGGTAGTGCTTGGCCTCGTAGGCCTCGACCAGCGTCAACAGCACTTCGAAACGATCCCCCTCGGGGGTGCCGGGCTCCGGCTCGTCGTCGAAGTAGGCGGACAGTTCCTTGAGGCTGGCCTTGTAGTCCTCGTGCGTATGGATAGGTCGAATGTGCATGCTCTCTCACTCCATCTCGACGGTATTCGCGTCGACGGCATCGTACTGCGCGTGTGTGCCGATGAACTTGATGTAGACCGCGCCGAACCGGTAGGCAACCGCGACGATCAGTCGATAGTCGTTGCCCTTGATGTTGAACACCACCCGGCGGCTCTTGAGGATGCTCGCGCTGGCATACCTGGCCTTGATGTCGCCCGGCTGGCTCCAGGTCGCGGCCTTGGCTTCATCGATCCAGGCCTTGAGTGGTTGCTCCGCGTCCGGATGGGCCAGCCAGAAATCGGGCAGGTTGCCGATGGCGATGATTTTCATCGGCACATGCTAGTCCCAAGATGGGACCAACGCAACCGCGAACCGGTCATCCAGATAACCGGAACCCCTGGCAGCGCCGAGCGCTCAGAAAGGTATGCGGACCTACGGAGGAGAAACTCCCATGCGCATGTTCAAACTGACCGGCATCCTCGCTGTCTTCATCCTGCTGCCCCTGGCCCCGGCCATGGCCGACGGCTTCTGGCGCGACATCATCTCCTCCGGGGCCACCACCGCCTCGACCTACCTGACCTTCAAGCACGACCACAAGCTGATCCTCGCCGCCCGCGACGACGCCGGCAGCTACGTGGCCAGCGACGGCGCCATCCGCGGCCCGTACCTGGAAGCCGCACTGCAACGCCTGCGCAGCGATCATCCGGAGCTGCAGCAACGCAGCGACATGGAGCTGGCCAATGCCATCCTGATGAGCCAGGACGGCGTGGCGCAGTGACGGCGCTTCGTAGGATGGATCGAGCCTGCGAAACCCATGCGGCCGTGGCGATGGGTATCGCTGCGCTCAACGCCATCCTACGGTTTGCCTCCACACCGTGCCCTTGTAGGAGCGCGCCCTGCGCGCGAATCGCGGGCAGGGCCCGCTCCTATGTATGGACTCACCCCCACCGTCAACCCGCTTTTGAACATGAAAACCCGACTGCATCTATGTATTAGGCCTGTTCGAGGAAGCCACGTCGGGCTTCTGGCCAACATTGGGTAAGCCCGCGGAATGCCGATTACAAAGAGGCCTCGAAGGCCGGTAGGAGCGTAGGCATCGATCCGCGACGGTCTGACCAGGGGTCAATGTTCTTCAGCAAGGGTTGGAGCGACTTGGCGCCCCGTTGGCGGGAACTCGTTGATCAGTGGCTCATTTCCATCTCCCGGCAAGCATTCGGCTTGCGCTGGTAGGTTTGTTCGCTGCACAGCAGCACCCAGGCGATACGCAGGTTGCGGTTGGCCAGTCG
>NZ_KL647096.1:292297-293313 GCF_000725445.1 Pseudomonas sp. AAC
CCCATGGCGGTGCGCCGCCGCACATAGCCCCGCCGGACACGGTGCCAGGCCTGCATCGCCAGTGCCGCGACGCTCTTCACCGGCACCGACGCAATACTGCTATCCCGGCCCGCCCGCAGAATGGCGTGGGCATCATTGCGATCATTCTTCGCTCCGCTCCGGTGCTCGGCCACCCGCTGGGCCGGCAGGATACGCACCGGGTTGCCCTGCGCCTGCAGCAGCCGGGCCCAGGCTTGTGCTCCAGGGCCGGTCTCCATCAGCACCGTCACGCCCTCCGGCAGCTTCTGCAGAAACACCTGAAACGCTTCACGCGACTTGATTCGCTGTTCGTACGCCAGTTGACCCTGGGCGTCTTCCCCCGCCACCTGGAAGACCTTTTTCGCCAGATCCACGGCGACTGTCGTGCACACCGATACATCGGTTGCAGACACCGGCTTATTCATCGTCGTATGCTTTTTCATGGACTCACCCTCACTGTCGGTGGCTTCTTAGACCGCCACCGTGGCGCCTCGACGCCTTGGTGAGGGTGAGTCCATCCAATTACAGTGTGCTCGGCATTTCGTAGGATCTCATCCAGACCGTAGGATGGATCGGGTCGAGCCTGCGAAACCCATGCGGCCGCGGCTATGGGTATCGCTGCGCTCAACGCCATCCTACGGTTGCCTCCACACCGCACCCTTGTAGGAGCGCGCCCTGCGCGCGAATCGCGGGCAGGGCCCGCAGTGTGCTCGGCATTTCGTAGGATCTCATCCAGACCGTAGGATGGATCGAGCCTGCGATACCCATGCGGCCGCGGCGATGGGTATCGCTGCGCTCAACGCCATCCTACGGTTTGCCTCCACACCGTGCCCTTGTAGGAGCGCGCCCTGCGCGCGAATCGCGGGCAGGGCCCGCTCAGTGTGCTCGGCATTTCGTAGGCGCGGATTTTCTCACTCCCGGTACTCGTCCACCGGCACGCAGGCGCAGAACAGGTTGCGGTCGCCGAACACGTTGTCCACCCGGTTCACCGCCGGCCA
>NZ_KL647096.1:293323-643278 GCF_000725445.1 Pseudomonas sp. AAC
ACAGGGGGCTCGGGATTTCGTAGCGGATCTCATCCAGACCGTAGGATGGATCGAGCCTGCGAAACCCATGCGGCCGCGGCTATGGGTATCGCTGCGCTCAACGCCATCCTACGGTTTGCCTCCACACCGCACCCTTGTAGGAGCGCGCCCTGCGCGCGAATCGCGGGCAGGGCCCGCTCAGTGTGCTCGGCATTTCGTAGGCGCGGATTTTCTCACTCCCGGTACTCGTCCACCGGCACGCAGGCGCAGAACAGGTTGCGGTCGCCGAACACGTTGTCCACCCGGTTCACCGCCGGCCAGTACTTGAAGGCGCGGGTGTGTTCGCTGGGGGTCACCGCTTCGGCTATGCCGTAGGGCCGCTCCCAGGGGCCGGTGACGTCGGCCAGGGTGTGTGGGGCGCGCTTGAGTGGGTTGTCCTCGGCCGGCCATTCGCCGGTTTCCACCTTGGCGATTTCCGCGCGGATGCTCAGCATGGCCTCGACGAAGCGGTCCAGCTCGTGCAGCGATTCGCTCTCGGTGGGCTCCACCATCAGCGTGCCGGGCACCGGGAAGGACATGGTCGGGGCGTGGAAGCCGTAGTCCATCAGGCGCTTGGCCACGTCCTCCTCGCTGATCCCGGTCTGCGCCTTGAGCGGGCGCAGGTCGAGGATGCATTCGTGGGCCACGCGCTCGTTGCGCCCGCGGTAGAGCACCGGGAAGGCGCCGTCCAGGCGTTGGGCCAGGTAGTTGGCGCTGAGGATGGCCACCTCGGTGGCGTCGGCCAGCTGCGGGCCCATCATGGCGATGTACATCCAGCTGATCGGCAGGATGCTGGCGCTGCCCCAGGGCGCGGCGCTGACCGCGTCGTTCAGCGGGTTGGGGCCTTCGACGCGGATCACCGGGTGGTTGGCGACGAACGGCGCCAGGTGCTTCTTCACGCCGATCGGGCCCATGCCCGGGCCGCCGCCGCCGTGGGGAATGCAGAAGGTCTTGTGCAGGTTCATGTGCGACACGTCGGCGCCGATGTCCGCCGGCCGCGCCAGGCCGACCTGGGCGTTGAGGTTGGCGCCGTCCATGTAGACCTGGCCGCCGTGGCTGTGGATAACCCCGCAGATTTCGCGGATGCTCTCCTCGTACACGCCGTGGGTCGAGGGGTAGGTGATCATCAGGCAGGCCAGCTGGGCGCCGGCCTCGGCAGCCTTGAGCTTGAGGTCCTCCAGGTCGACGTTGCCGCCCTTGTCGCACTCGACTATCACCACGCGCATGCTCGCCATGATTGCCGAGGCCGGGTTGGTGCCGTGGGCCGAGGACGGGATCAGGCAGACGTTGCGGTGCCCCTCGCCGCGGCTCTCGTGGTACTTGCGGATGGCCAGCAGCCCGGCGTACTCGCCCTGGGCCCCGGAGTTGGGCTGCATGCAGATGGCGTCGAAGCCGGTGATGGCGCGCAGCCAGCTCTCCAGCTCGTCGATCATCAGCCGGTAGCCCTCGGCCTGCTCGCGCGGCACGAAGGGGTGCAGGTTGGCGAACTCCGGCCAGGTGATGGGGATCATCTCGCTAGTGGCGTTGAGCTTCATGGTGCAGGAGCCCAGCGGGATCATCGCCTGGTTCAGCGCCAGGTCCTTGCCTTCGAGCTGACGCAGGTAGCGCAGCATCTCGGTTTCGCTGTGGTGGCGGTTGAACACCGGGTGGCCCAGGTAGCCGGAGCGGCGCTGCAGGGTGCCGGGGATGCCGTCGGAAAGGTCGCCGGCGTCCAGCACGGCGATGCTCAGGCCGTGGCCGGCGCCGAGGAAGATGTCGAACAGCGTGGCGACGGTTTCGGCGCTGCAGGTTTCGTCCAGGCTGACGCCCAGGCGGTCCTCGCCGACGATGCGCAGGTTGTAGCGCGCCGCGCGGGCGCGTTCGAGGATCGCCGCCTGTTGCGCGCCCACTTCCAGGGTCAGGGTGTCGAAGAAGTGCGCATTGACGCGCTTGAGGCCCTTGGCGAACAGCCCGGCGGCGAGGATGGCGGTGAGCCGGTGCACGCGCTGGGCGATGCGCTTGAGGCCCTCGGGACCGTGGTAGACGGCGTAGAGGCTGGCGATGTTGGCCAGCAACACCTGCGAGGTGCAGACGTTGGAGTTGGCCTTCTCGCGGCGGATGTGCTGCTCGCGGGTCTGCAGCGCCATGCGCAGCGCGGTGTTGCCGCGGGCATCGCGGGACACGCCGATGATCCGCCCGGGCATGGCCCGCTTGAACTCGTCGCGGGTGGCGAAGAAGGCCGCGTGGGGCCCGCCGTAGCCCATGGGCACGCCGAAGCGCTGGGCGCTGCCGAGCACCACGTCGGCGCCCAGTTCGCCCGGCGGCGTCAGCAGCAGCAGGCTGAGCAGGTCGGCGGCGACGCAGGCGATGGCCTGCCGGGCGTGCAGCGCGTCGATCAGCGGGCGCAGGTCGCGGACCTCGCCGCGGCTGTCCGGGTACTGCAGCAGCGCGCCAAATACGGTGTGCTGGCCCAACGTGTCCAACTCGTCCACCACCAGGTCGAAGCCGAAGGCCTCGGCGCGGGTACGCACCACGGAAATGGTCTGCGGGTGGCAGTTCACGTCGACGAAGAACAGGTTGCTCTTGGCCTTGGCCACGCGCTTGGCCAGGGCCATGGCCTCGGCGGCGGCGGTGGCCTCGTCGAGCAACGAGGCGCTGGCCAGCTCCAGGCCGGTGAGGTCGATGGTCAGTTGCTGGAAGTTCAGCAGCGCCTCCAGGCGGCCCTGGGCGATCTCTGGCTGGTAGGGGGTGTAGGCGGTGTACCAGCCGGGGTTCTCCAGCACGTTGCGCAGGATCACCGTGGGCGTGACGGTGCCGTAGTAGCCGGTGCCGATCAGGCTGGTCCACAGCTGGTTCTGCTGCGCATAGCCCCTGAGCTTCTCCAGGGCGCCCTGCTCGTCCAGCGCCGGCGGCAGCTCCAGCGGGCGGTTCAGGCGGATGGTCGGCGGCACCGTCTGCACGATCAGGTCGTCGAGGCTGGCGACGCCCAGGGCCTCGAGCATGCTCCGTCGCTCCGCCTCGTCGGGGCCGAGATGGCGGCGCAGGAAGGCATCGGGCTGGTTCAGCTGGGACAGCGAAGGGCTTTTCGACATGGCCTGGACCTCGATCGGGAATGCACGATCAAGACAGGATAGGCCAGGCGGGAAGAACAAGGCCCCGACTGAGCGGGGCCCTGGGGGTTCGGCGCGGCGATCAGGCGTCCGCGTCGCAGGCGGCCTGGTAGCCGGCGGCGTCGAGCAGCTTGTCCAGCTCGGCCGGGTTGCTCGGCTTGAGCTTGAAGAACCAGGAGCCATAGGGGTCGTTGTTGACTTCCTCGGGGGTGTCGGCCAGGACCTCGTTGATGGCGATCACCTCGCCACCGACCGGGGCGTAGATGTCGGAGGCGGCCTTGACCGATTCCACCACGCCGGCTTCCTGACCAGCGTTGAGTTGCTTGCCGAGCTCCGGCAGCTCGACGAAGACCACGTCGCCCAGGGCTTCCTGGGCATGGTCGGAGATGCCCACGGTGACGGTACCGTCGGTTTCCAGGCGCGCCCACTCGTGGCTGGCGGCGTAACGCAGGTCGGCGGGAATGTTGCTCATCTTGTTTTCCTCGGGGACGGGGCAGCGGCGACGACGGGTCGCCTATGCAATTTAGATCAGGGCCTTGCCATGACGCACGAAATTCGGCTGAACGACGCGCACCGGGTACCACTTGCCACGGATTTCCACCTCGGCGCGGTCGCCGGTGGCCGCCGGCAGGCGGGCCAGGGCGATGGACTTGCCGAGGGTCGGGGAGAAGCTGCCGCTGGTGATCTCGCCCTCGCCGATGCCGGCCACCCGCACCACCTGGTGGGCGCGCAGCACGCCGCGCTCCTCCAGCACCAGGCCGACCAGCTTCGGCTGGTCGCCGGCGGCGCGCTGGGCTTCCAGGGCCTGGCGGCCGATGAAATCGCGCCCGGCCGGTTCCCAGGCGATGGTCCAGCCCATGTTGGCGGCCAGGGGCGAAATCTCTTCGTCCATGTCTTGGCCGTAGAGGTTCATCCCGGCTTCCAGGCGCAGGGTGTCGCGCGCGCCCAGGCCGGCGGGGGAAATGCCGGCGCCGACCAGTTCGTTGAGGAAGCCCGGCGCCTCGGCGGCCGGCAGCATGATCTCCAGGCCGTCCTCGCCGGTATAGCCGGTGCGGGCGATGAACCAGTCGCCGTCGGCCTTGCCCTGGAACGGCTTGAGTTCGCGGATCAGGGTGGCGCGGGAGGGGCTCACCAGCTCGGCGGTCTTGTCCCGCGCGTTGGGGCCCTGGACGGCCAGCATGGCCAGGTCCGGGCGCGCCTGCAGCTGGACCTCGAAGCCCTCGGTGTGGGCCTGCATCCAGGCCAGGTCCTTCTCGCGGGTGGCGGCGTTGACCACCACGCGATAGCCGTACACGCCCAGGTAGACGATGAGGTCGTCGACCACCCCGCCGCGCTCGTTGAGCATGGCGCTGTACAGCGCCTTGCCGGGCACCTGCAGGCGCTCGACGTCGTTGGCGAGCAGGCGTTGCAGGTATTCCCTGGACTGCGGGCCGGTGACGTCGACCACGGTCATGTGGGAGACGTCGAACACGCCGCAGTCACGGCGGACCTGGTGGTGCTCTTCGACCTGCGAACCATAGTGCAGGGGCATGTCCCAACCGCCGAAATCGACGATTTTCGCGCCGAGGGCGACATGCAGGTCGTAGAGCGGGGTGCGCTGTCCCATGGGTGTTCTCCTTCCGGGAATGGCGGATGCGGAGCGCGAGGGCGGCCCGCACGAAACCGGCGCATTGTAGCCGCTAGGCCGGTGCCTGGACACCTCGGCCGACGGTCGAGTCGCGCCCCGCCGCGCTGGCCGCGGAACGGCGGATCAGCAGCACCACCGGCAGCAGCCCGGCCAGCACCAGGCTCAGCGCCGGCAGCGCGGCGCGGGCCCATTCGCCCTCGCTGGTCATCTCGAAGACGCGCACGGCCAGGGTGTCCCAGCCGAAGGGACGCATCAGCAGGGTAGCCGGCATTTCCTTCAATACGTCGACGAACACCAGCAGCGCGGCGCTCATCAGCCCCGGCGCCAGCAGCGGCAGGTAGACGCGGGCGAACAGCGCCGGCCCCGCCACGCCGAGGCTGCGCGAAGCCTCGGCGAAGGACGGGCGGATGCGCATCAGGGTGCTTTCCAGCGGGCCCTCGGCCACCGCCAGGAAGCGGATCAGGTAGGCCAGCAGCAACGCCCCCAGGCTGCCCAGCAGCAACGGCTTGCCGGCGCCGCCCAGGGCGCTGGAGAGCGGGATCACCCAGTGGTTGTCCAGCCAGCTGAAGGCCAGCATGATCGCCACCGCCAGCACCGAGCCGGGCACCGCGTAGCCGAGGTTGGCCAGGCCCACCGCGGCGCGCACCGGCCTCGCCGGCGTCTGCCGGCGGGCGAAGGCCAGCAGCAGGCCGACCGCCACGCACAGCGCCGCCGCCGTGGCGCCCAGGCCAAGGCTGTGCCAGAGCAGGCCCCAGTAGCGTTCGTCGAGGTCGAAGCGGCCACGCTGCCAGCACCAGGCCAGCAACTGCGCCAGGGGAATGGCGAAGGCGCAGGCGAACACCAGGCCGCACCAGGCGCTGGCGGCGAACGCCTTGAACCCGCGCAGGCGGTACAGCGGCGCGGTGCGCGGCTTCTCGCTGCTGGCCACGACGCGGCCGCGACTGTGGCGCTCGCCGAGCACCACCAGGAACACCCCGAGCAGCAGCAGGCTGGCCAGCTGGGTGGCGCTGGACAGGCTGTAGAAGCCGTACCAGGTCTTGTAGATGGCGGTGGTGAAGGTGTCGAAGTTGAACACCGAGACGGCGCCGAAGTCGGCCAGTGTCTCCATGATCGCCAGGGCCAGGCCGGCGCCGATGGCCGGCCGCGCCATGGGCAGCGCCACGCGCCAGAAGGCCTGCCAGGGCGACAGCCCGAGCACCCGCGCCGCCTCGGTGAGGCCGCGGCCCTGGGCCAGGAAGGCGCCGCGCGCCAGCAGGTAGACGTAGGGGTAGAAGACCAGCACCAGGACCAGGATCACCCCGCCGGTGGAACGCACCCGGGGCAGCCGCAGGCCGCTGCCGAACCATTCGCGCAGCAGCGTCTGCAAGGGCCCGGCGAAGTCCAGCAGGCCGACGAAGACGAACGCCAGCACGTAGGCCGGGATGGCGAAGGGCAGCATCAGCGCCCAGTCCAGCCAGCGCCGCCCGGGGAACTCGCAGAGCGCGGTGAGCCAGGCCAGGCTGGTGCCCAGCAGGGTCACGCCGATGCCGACGCCGAACACCAGCACCAGGCTGTTGCCCAGCAGGCGCGGCAGCTGGGTGTCCCACAGGTGCGCCCAGATCTCCATGTCGACCTCGCCCCAGCTCAGCGCCAGCACGACGAGCGGCAACGCCACCAGGGCGGCGATGGAGAAGGTGATGGGGTACCAGCGCATAAGTGATTAGCTGGAAGCTAGAAGCCGGAAGCTGGGAGCCAGGTCCACGCCGACCTCCAGCCTCCAGCTTCCGGCTTCCGGCTCCTGGTCAATTCCAACCGGCCCGGTCCATCAGCTTGATGGCTTCGGCCTGGCGCTTGCCGGCGACTTCCACCGGGATGCTGTCGGCCTTGAAGCTGCCCCAGGCCGCCACTTCCTCCGAGGGCGCGACCTTCGGGTTGGCCGGGAACTCCTGGTTCAGCGAGGCGAACAGCGCCTGGGCGTCGGGGCCGGTCATCCACTCCACCAAGGCCTTGGCCTGCTCGGGGTGCGGCGCGTGCCTGGTCAGGCCGATGCCCGAGAGGTTGACGTGCACGCCGCGGTCGCCCTGGTTCGGCCAGAACAGCTTCACCGGCAGGTCCGGCTTCTGCTTGTGCAGGCGCCCGTAGTAGTAGGTGTTGACGATACCGACGTCACACTGGCCGGCGGCGATGGCCTGGAGCAGCGCGGTGTCGTCGGAGAACACGTCGGTGGCCAGGTTGCCCACCCAGCCCTTGAGGATCTGCTCGGTCTTCTGCCCGCCGTGGGTCTCGATCAGGGTGGCGGTCAGCGACTGGTTGTAGACCTTCTTCGCCGTGCGCAGGCACAGGCGGCCTTCCCACTGCTTGTCGGCCAGGGCCTCGTAGGTGCTCAGCTCCTCCGGCTTCACCCGCTGGGTGGAGTAGGCGATGGTCCGCGCGCGCAGCGACAGGCCGGTCCAGCTGTCGGTGCCGGAGCGGTACTGCGGGGGAATGTTGGCGTCGAGGGTCGGCGAATCGAACGGCTGCAGGATGCCCATCTTCTCGGCCTGCCAGAGGTTGCCGGCGTCCACGGTGAGCAGCAGGTCGGCCGGGGTGTTGGCGCCCTCGGCCTTGATCCGCGCCATCAGCGGCGCTTCCTTGTCGGTGATGAACTTGACCTGCACGCCGGTTTTCTTGGTGTAGGCGTCGAACACCGGCTTGATCAGCTCGTCGATGCGCGAGGAGTAGACCACCACCTCGTCGGCGGCCTGGGCGGGGCCGGCCAGTGCGGCGAGGGCGAGGGAAGCGAGAAGGCCTTTGCGTACCGACATGCTGGCGGCTCCTGGGTAGCGAAATGAGGTTCCAGATGATAAGGAACCTCATTTAGCCCCGGAGCCGACCTTTGTGACCGGGTGTTTCACCGCGCCGCGACACGGCGTCGCGGCGCCTCAGACCCGCGCCAGCGTCGGCAGGTCGCCGGAGAGCCCCAGGGCCTGGCGGACGAACAGGCCCTTGGCCTCGTGGTGGCGGTCGACCAGGCGCAGGCCGGCGTTGCGCAGCCAGCGCACCGGCAGCGGGTCGGCCTGGAACAGGCGCTGGAAGCCTTCCATCGCCGCCATCATCGCCAGGTTGTGCGGCATCCGCCGGCGCTCGAAACGGCTCAGCACGCGCTCGTCGGCGATGCGCTCGCCACGGGCGTGGGCGTGCATCAGCACCTCGGCCAGCACCGCGGCGTCGAGGAAGCCCAGGTTGACGCCCTGCCCGGCCAGCGGGTGGATGGTGTGCGCAGCATCGCCGATCAGCGCCAGGCCCGGCTCCACGTAGCGCTTGGCGTGGCGCTGGCGCAGCGGGATGCACAGGCGCGGGTCGACCTGCTCGATGCCGCCCAGGCAATGCTCGAAGGCCCCGCCGAGGGCTTCGCGGAAGCCGTCGTCGTCCAGCGCCATCAGGCGTTCGGCCTGCTCCGGGGTGGTCGACCAGACGATCGAGCACCAGTGCCTGTCGCCCTCGCGGGACAGCGGCAGGAAGGCCAGCGGGCCATCGTCGGTGAAGCGCTGCCAGGCGGTGGCCTGGTGCGGTTTTTCGCAGCGCACGCTGGTGACGATGGCGTGGTGCAGGTAGTCCCACTCGCGGGTGGCGCAGCCGGCCAGGCGGCGCACGGCGGAGTTGGCGCCGTCGGCGGCGACCACCAGCGGCGTGCGGATCTGCCGGCCGTCGGCCAGGGTCAGCAACCAGTCGTCGCCGGAGTGGCGCAGCTGCTCCAGGCGCGCGCCGGGCAGCAGGCCGAGGGTGGTGTCGTGCAGGCGCTCCAGCAGGGCGTCCTGCACCACGCGGTTCTCGACGATGTGGCCGAGCACCTCGGCGTGCACGCTGGCCGCGCTGAAGTGCACCTGGCCGGTGCCGGAGCCGTCCCACACGTGCATCTCGCGATAGGGCTCGGCGCGCCGCGCGAGGATGCCGTCCCAGGCGTGCAGGCGCTGGAGGATGCGCCGGCTGGCCTCGGACAGGGCGCTGACCCGCGGCTCGAAGCGCGCCGCGCGGTCGAAGGGCTTCACGCTCAGCGGCGAGCCGTCGAGCAGCAGGATTTCCAGGCCGCTGCCCTGCAACGCCAGGGCCAGCGCGCTGCCGACCATCCCCGCCCCGACAATCACCAGATCCGCGTGCATCTGCATTCCTTTTTCCATGTCGTCAGCCGGCCTTGCGCAGGCGCGGCTTGAGCCTGATGTAGAGGGTCTTCTGCACCCGCGCGACCAGCGTGCCCTCGCCGTCGCGCACCTCGGCGTGCAGCTTGGGCAGGTACTTGCCGCCGTCGGCGGTCTGCGCCCGGACTTCGTCCAGCAGCTGCTGGTCGATGCGGAACTCGGCGTACACCGGCCCCTTGCCCGGGGTGATGAATTCGATGTTGGCGGCCTTGTCCCAGACGATGTAGTCGCGCCCCAGGTTCTCCATCAGCATGAGCATGAAGAAGGGGTCGGTCATGCTGTACAGGCTGCCGCCGAACTGGGTGCCGACGTAGTTGCGGTTGAACCAGGACAGCACCATCTTCACCCGCACCTCGCGGAAGTCCGGGGCGATGTGGCGCACCCGCACGCCGGCGCCGATGTAGGGCGGGTAGAGGTTGAGGCCGAAGCGCAGCAGGCGGGCACGGCGGGCCATCTTGCCTGAGGACATCGCCGCTCCCTAGACCGGCCGCGCGCCCAGGCCCATGGCCTGGCGGGCGAACCAGCGCTTGGCCGGCGGCAGCAGGTCGAGGCCGAGCAGGCCCAGGTTGCGCCCGGTGGCCAGCACCGGCTGGGCGTTGGAGAACAGGCGGGTGACGCGGTCGGAGAAGCCGACGGTCATCTGCTGGTCCAGGCGCTGGCCTTCCAGGTAGCGCTGCAGCACGGCGAAGTCGCCGGGCGCGGCGTCGGCGCCGAGCAACTGGTCGGCCAGGGCCTGGGCATCGCGCAGCGACAGGTTGAAGCCCTGGCCGGCGATGGGGTGCAGGCTGTGGGCGGCATTGCCCAGCACCACCAGGTGCGGGCGCACCTGTTCCTCGGCCTCGCTGAGGGTCAGCGGGTAGCAGTAGCGCGCGCCAACCTGGCGGAAGCCGCCCAGGCGGTAGCCGAAGGCCGCCTGCAGCTCGTCGAGGAACTGCCGCTCGGGCAGCTCGCGCAGGCGCTCGGCGTCGCGCGGCGGGCGCGTCCAGACCAGCGCGCAGCGGTTGTCCGGCAGCGGCAGCAGGGCCATGGGCCCCTGTTCGGTGAAGCGTTCGAAGGCCTGGCCGCGGTGTTCCTCGCTGGGGCTGACGTTGGCGATCAGCGCGGTCTGCCCGTAGGGCGCCTCGCGCACGCCGATGCCCAGCTGCTCGCGCAGGCCGGAGCGGCCGCCGTCGGCGAGCACGGCGAGGTCGCAGTCCAGGATCGAGTCGTCGTCCAGGGTCAGCCGGTAGCCGTCGTCCAGCGCCTGCATACAGCGCACTTCGGCCGGGCAGCGCCAGCTCACCACTTCGTGGTCCAGGGCCTGCCACAGGCACTGGCCGAGCCAGGCGTTCTCCACCACGTAGCCCAGCGCCGGCACACCCTCCTCCATTGCGGTCAGGCGCGCGGAGCCGAAGCGCCCGCGGTCGGACACGTGGATCTGGCTGATCGGCTCGCCGCGCTGGGCGATGCGCTGCCACAGGCCGAGGCGTTCGTAGATCTGCCGGCTGCCGAAGGACAGCGCAGAGGAACGGGCGTCATAGCTGGGCTGGTAGGCGTCGCCGGGGGCGAACGGCTCGATGAGCACGATGCGCCAGCCGCGCTCGCGGGCGCCGGCCTGCAGGATCAGCGCCAGGCTGGCGCCGACCAGGCCGCCGCCGATGATCGCCAGGTTCGCGCGCTGCATCTCAGGCCGCCCGGGCCTTGGCTTCGGCCATCAGCGCCTCGATGGCGGCGACGGTCTTGGGCACGCCGTTGGTCAGCACTTCGCAGCCGCTCCTGGTCACCACCACGTCGTCCTCGATGCGCACGCCGATGCCGCGCCATTTCTTCGGCACGTCGGTGTTGTCCGGCGCGATGTAGATGCCCGGCTCGACGGTCATCGACATGCCCGGCTCCAGCACGCGCCATTCGCCGCCGACGCGGTACTCGCCGACGTCGTGCACGTCCATACCCAGCCAGTGGCCGGCGCGGTGCATGTAGAAGGCCTTGTAGGCTTCGCTGGCGATCAGTTCGTCGACGTCGCCCTTGAGCAGGCCGAGCTTCACCAGGCCGGCGGTGATGACGCGCACGGTGGCCTCGTGGGCTTCGTTCCAGTGGCGGCCGGGGGCGATGTAGTCGAAGGCGGCCATGTTGGCTTCCAGCACCAGCTCGTAGATGGCCTTCTGCTCGGGGCTGAACACGCCGTTGGCCGGGAAGGTGCGGGTGATGTCGCTGGCGTAGCAGTCGATCTCGCAGCCAGCGTCGATCAGGATCAGGTCGCCGTCCTTGATCTGCGCGTCGTTCTCCCGGTAGTGCAGGATGCAGGCGTTGCGCCCGGCGGCGACGATCGAGCCGTAGGCCGGCATCTTCGCCCCGCCCAGGCGGAAGGCGTATTCCAGCTCCGCCTCCAGGTGGTATTCGTAGAGCCCCGGCCGGCAGGCCTGCATGGCGCGGATATGGGCGCCGCAGGAAACCTCGGCGGCGTAGCGCATCACCTTCACTTCGCCGGCGCTCTTGTACAGGCGCAGGTCGTGCAGCAGGTGGTCGAGGGCGACGAACTCGTTCGGCGGCTGCGCGCCCTGGCGGGCCTTGGAGCGGATCACGTTGATCCAGTCCATCAGCCGGCGGTCGAACTCGGGGTTGGCGCCCAGCGCGTAGTAGACGCGGTCGCGGCCCTCGATCAGACCGGGGAGGATGTCGTCGATGTCGCCGATGGGGAAGGCATCGTCGGCGCCGAAGTCCTTGATCGCACCGTCCTGGCCGGCGCGCAGGCCATCCCACAGCTCGCGCTCGGGGTCGCGCTCGCGGCAGAACAATACGTATTCGCCGTGCTCGCGGCCGGGGATCAGCACCATCACCGCTTCCGGCTCGGGGAAACCGGTGAGGTACTGGAAGTCGCTGTCCTGGCGGTAGACGTGCTCGACGTCGCGGTTGCGGATGTACATCGGCGCCGCGGGCAGGATGGCGATGCTGTTGGGCTCCATCTGCGCCATCAGCGCCTTGCGCCGACGGGCGTATTCCGGTTTGGCGATACGGATCATGCAGCTACCTCAGTGCAGGGAGGGTTTGTCGGCCGGCGCCGGCACCTTGCCGAATTCGGAGAACAGCAGCAGCGGGGCGACCCGCAGGTATTCCTGGACTTCCATGTAGTCCGTCTCGCCATCCTCGGACTCTTCCAGCTGGCCCTGGACCTGGGCGATGGCGGCGATGTCCTGGAGCACTTCGTCGGCCTCGTCGGACAGGCCGGCCTGGCGCAGCGCCAGGCCGAAACCGGCGAGGAAACCCTGGCACCACTGGCCCAGGGCCTGGGCGCGCTCGGCCAGCGGGGCGTCGTCGTTGGGCAGCATCAGCACCACGGCCATCTCGCCGGCGCTCAGGTCCTGCTGGACCATGCCCAGCAGGCCGCCCAGGGCCGCCTGCAGGCGTTCGCTGAGTTCGCCGCCGAGCAGTTCGGAAGCGGCCTGCAGCCACTCGCCCTGGTCGAAGCCGGCGCCGGCGCAGACGCGCCCGAGCAGGTGGCCGTGCAGTTCCGCCGGGGAGATCGGCAGGGCCGCCTCGGCGAGCAGGTTGGCGAAAGCGGTGTAGGCGGAATTTACTGTGGACATGCGCGGGACCTGAATATCGACGCTAGGCGCCACCAGGCGCTATGCATAGAATGAGAGTGGCTATCCTAGCACCGCCGGGCGCGCTCAGACCATGCGACGGCATGTCGGGCAGCCCCGTGCGGTGCCGTACCTTGTATAGTTTCCGGTCATCCCCTTGCCCAAGCGAGAGCCCATGGAAGACGCCGACCTGCAAACGCTGATCGCCAAATTCGACCTCCTGCTCCAGCGCCTGGAACAGCTCAAGGCGGAGAACCGGCTGCTGCGGGCCAACGAGAAAAGTTGGCGCGAAGAGCGCGCTCATCTGATCGAGAAGAACGAATTGGCGCGCCACAAGGTCGAAGCGATGATTTTGCGCCTGAAAGCCCTGGAGCAGGACTCATGAGCCAGACGAACACCCTGAACGTGCAGATTCTCGACAAGGAATACTGCATCACCTGCCCCGCCGAGGAGCGCGTCAACCTGGAAAGCGCCGCGCGCTACCTGGACAGCAAGATGCGCGAGATCCGCTCGAGCGGGAAGGTCATCGGCGCCGACCGCGTCGCCGTGATGGCCGCGCTGAACATCACCCACGACCTGCTGCACAAGCAGGAGCGCATGGACAACGAGCACAGCAGCACCCGCGAACGCGTGCGCGAACTGCTCGAGCGCGTGGACCGCGCCCTTACCACCGATCAGCCCGGGCGGGAAGACTGACCCCGGAGAAAACCCTGGGGTATACTGGCCACGCTCCCTGGTGTGTTGGCCAGTCGGTGATGTCCCTGAGCCGATAATCGCAACAACGGAGGTTGCCAGTTGGGCTGGTGTGCATGTCCGCACGACGGAAAGCCTTAAAGCCTACTGCAACCGCCACCTTGAACTTTCGGGTTCAAGGGCTAACCCGACAGCGGCATGTCCGGGGAGCTTTCCTCCTACCATGATCCACGCCCAAGACCTTTCCCGCGCCGCCCTGCGCCGTCTGCTGCGCCAGGCCCGCCGCAAGCTTACCGCGCAACAGCAACGCCAGGCCGCCCGCGACCTGCAGCGCCGCATGGCGCAACACCCGCTGTTCCGCCGCGCCCGCCACATCGCCCTGTACCTGCCCGCCGACGGCGAGATCGACCCGCGCCCGCTGCTCGAGGCCGCGCAGAAACGCGGCAAGGCCACCTACCTGCCGGTGCTCAGCCGCTGGCCGCACACCCACATGACCTTCCAGCGCGTCGGCAACGGCGAGCGCTGGCGGAAAAACCGCTACGGCATCGCCGAGCCGTTGCCGGACCGTGGCCGCCAACGCGAGCCCTGGGCGCTGGACCTGGTGCTGCTGCCGCTGGTGGGTTTCGACGAACGGGGTGGGCGCCTGGGGATGGGCAAGGGTTTCTACGACCGCACCCTGGCGTACCTGGGCAGGCGCAAAATCTGGCGCAAACCGACACTTTTGGGCCTGGCGCACGAATGCCAGAAGGTGGACAGGCTGGACCTGGCCAGTTGGGATGTGCCGCTGCAGGGCATCGTCAGCGACGCCGGCTGGTACGGCGCGCTCGCCTAGGCGCCGCGTTCCCTGCGGCGCCAGGCGGGGTGGATCAGGGCTGTTTGGTCACCTGGGCCGGGACCTCGCCCTGGCGATCCCACAGGCTCTGGGTGTAACCGGTGGTGACAACGCCCAGGCCGAAAAGAATCACCAGCACCCACAACAGATCGGGCTTACGCTTCATCGATTGCCTCCCCCTTCCAGGCAAACTGTCAACGATGGCCGGCGGTGGTTTTTGGTCCGTCCGGCGCGTGCCAAGCTGAAAACGGCGGCATTCTCCGACAATGGAAAGCGTCTCGCAATTCCATGCCTGGTCCAGTCGTCGGAGTCAGTCGCTTCCCACAAAAACGGCGAAACTGGAGCAAGGATCATGCCGCACTGGCTGATGAAATCCGAACCCGACGAACTGTCGATCCATGACCTGCAGCGCCTGGGCAAGGCGCGCTGGGACGGCGTGCGCAACTATCAGGCGCGCAACTTCGTGCGCAGCATGCAGCCCGGCGACCTGTTCTTCTTCTACCACTCCAGCTGCCCGCAGCCGGGCGTGGCCGGCATCGCCCGCATCGAGGGCGAGGCCTACCCCGATCCCACGGCGCTGGACCCGCAGAGCCCCTACCACGACGCCAAGGCCAGCGCCGAGAAGAACCCCTGGAGCGCGCGGGACGTGAGCTTCGTGGAGGCGTTCAGGGAAGTGCTGCCGCTGGCTGCCATCCGCGCCGCTGCTGGGCTGGAGGAGCTGGCCCTGGTGCAGCGCGGCAGCCGTTTGTCGGTGATGCCGGTGAGCGAGGAGCAGTGGAAGATCATTCTTGGGTTGGCCAAGCGCTGAGCCACTGACGCTCTTCGTAGGAGCGAGGGGGACGCCTAGTTCTTGCTCGCGAACAGTGTTTGCCGGTGACCGCTTGGTGTTCATCCCGAAGAGCACCCTCTCCCTAACCCTCTCCCTGAAGGGAGAGGGGACCGTTGGGCAGAGGTGGGTGTTTTGGAGTTAGCCGGTTAGCCCGGCAGGTTCCGGCTGAAACCATTACTTCTCTCGGCACGGACTAGCCCCCTCTCCCTTCAGGGAGAGGGCTGGGGAGAGGGTTACGGAGTCCATCCAATACACCGCGCCAACCGGCAACCACCATTCGCGAGCAAGCTCGCTCCTACAAGTAATACATCAAGCCATCTGCGAAATAGTCCTGCGGAACCGCCACAACGCCCCACAGAAAAACGCCGCGCCAATGCCAATGATCGCCAACAACTGCGGCCAGACGATGGCCAGCCCGGCGCCGCGGAACAGGATGGCCTGGGCCAGGCTGACGAAGTGCGTGGTCGGGGCGAACAGCATGATGTTCTGCACCAGCTCCGGCATGCTCTCGCGCGGCGTGGTGCCGCCGGAGAGGATCTGCAGCGGCATCAGCGTGAGGATCACCAACAGCCCCAGCTGCGGCATCGAGCGCGCCACCGTGCCGAGGAAGATGCCCATCGAGGTGGTGGCGAACAGGTGCAGCGCCGCGCCCAGCAGGAACAGCCCCACCGACCCGCTGATCGGCACGTCCAGCCAGCCGCGCACCACCAGCTGCAGCGACAGCGCGGCCGCCGCCAGCACCACCACGCCCATCGACCAGACCTTGGCCAGCATGATCTCGAAGGCGGTCAGCGGCATCACCAGCAGGTGCTCGACGGTGCCGTGCTCGCGCTCACGGATCAGCGCCGCGCCGGTGAGGATGATCGACAGCATGGTGATCTGGTTGATCACCTCCATCACCGCGCCGAACCAAGCCTGGGTCAGGTTCGGGTTGAACTCCATGCGTACCGCCAGCTCCGCCGGCATGCCCGGCTCGCTGCGGTAGCGGCTGACGAACTCGCGCACCTCGGTGGCGATGATGTTCTGGATGTAGCCGGCGCCGGAGAAGGCCTGGGCGGTCTGGGTGGCGTCGACGTTGACCTGCACCGCCGGCTGGCGGCCGGCCAGCACGTCGCGCTGGAAGTCCGGCGGGATGTCCAGGGTGAAGGTGTACAGGCCGGTGTCCATGCCGCGGTCCATCTGCGCGTGACCGATCATTTCCGGCGTGCGGAAGTACGGGGCCTGGAAGGCGTTGACGATGCGCGAGGAGAGCTGCGACTGGTCCTCGTCGACCACCGCGATGGGCGCGTGGTGCAGGGTTTCCGGCACGCCGGTGGCGGAGCTGTAGACGCCCAGGGTGAAGGCCCAGGCGATCAGGATCAGCATCGCGTAGTCGCGGCCGAGGCTGCGGAATTCCTTGATGCCCAGGTTGAAGATGTTCGCCAGTTTCTTCATCGCTCAGTCCTCCTGCTTCTTCAACAGGAGCACGCTGAGCAGCGTCAGCACGCCGATGGCCGCCAGCAGCGGCAGGTAGTAGAGCCACAGGTCGCTCAGGCCCAGGGCCTTGGAGAAGGTGCCGCGGCTGATGATCAGGAAGTGCGAGGTCGGGTAGAGCTTGCCGATCAGCGCCGCCGCGCCCTCAAGCGAGGACACCGGGTGGATCAGCCCGGCGAACTGGATGGCCGGGATCATGGTGGCGATGGCGGTGCCGAACACTGCGGCGATCTGGCTCTTCATGAAGGTCGACAGCAGCAGGCCGAGGCCGGTGCTGGTGATCACGTACAGCAGCGCGCCTAGGCTCAGCGCCAGCAGGCTGCCCTTGAGCGGCACCTGGAACAGCAGCACCGCCATGGCCAGCATCAGCACGAAGTTGACCATGCCCATGCCGATGTAGGGCAACTGCTTGCCGAGCAGGAACTCCAGGCGCGTCACCGGGGTGACGTAGAGGTTGGTGATCGAGCCCAGCTCCTTCTCGCGCACCACGCCCAGGGCGGTGAGCATCGCCGGGATCATGATCAGCAGCAGCGGGATCACCGCCGGGACCATGGCCTTGAGGCTCTCCACGTCGGGGTTGTAGCGGTAGCGCACCTCGGTGCTGGCCGCCGCGCTGGCCTCGGCGTTGCCGCTCTGCCGGGCCAGCTCGGCCAGGTAGCTGCTGTGCAGGCCCTGCACGTAGCCCTGCACGGTGTTGGCGCGGGTGGGCATGGCGCCGTCGATCCACACGCCGATGGCCGGGTCGTCGCCGCGCTTGAGGTCACGGCCGAAGTGCGGCGGGATCTCCAGCGCCAGGCTCAGCTCGCCGCTGCGCAGGCGCCGGTCGAGGTCGTCGGGGTCGCGGATCGCCGGGTGCTCGACGAAGTAGCGCGAGCCGGCGATGTTCAGCGCGTAGGCCTGGCTGGTGGTGGTCTGGTCGCGGTCGAGCACGGCGTAGGACAAGTCCTCGACGTCCATGTTGATGCCGTAGCCGATGATGAACATCAGCAGCGCCGTGCCCAGCAGCGCCAGGGTCAGGCGGATGGGGTCGCGGCGCAGTTCCATGGACTCACGCCGCGCATAGCTGAACAGGCGCAGCGGGCTGAAGCGCTGGCGCTGCGGCTTGTGCGGCGCCTGCTCGGCGGTGCTGGCCGGCGCCTGCGGCTCGGGCGGCGGCGCGGCGCTGCCGGCGGCCTCCTCCAGGTAGGCGATGAAGGTCGCCTCCAGGGTCGGCAGGCCGCGCTTGTCGATCAGGCCCTGCGGGGTGTCGCTGTCCAGCACCTTGCCGGCGTGCATCAGCGAGATGCGGTCGCAGCGCTGGGCCTCGTTCATGAAGTGGGTGGAGATGAAGATGGTCACCCCGTCGCGCCGCGACAGCTCGACCATCAGCTGCCAGAAGCCGTCGCGGGCCACCGGGTCGACGCCCGAGGTGGGTTCGTCGAGGATGAGGATTTCCGGCTTGTGGATTACCGCCACGGCCAGCGACAGGCGCTGGCGGATGCCCAGCGGCAGGCTGTCGGGCAGCTCGTCGCGGACCTTGCCGAGGTCGAAGCGGGCGAGCATCTCCTCCACCCGCGGGCCTATCTGCTCGCTCGGCAGGTGGAACAGCTTGGCGTGCAGTTCCAGGTTCTGCAGCACCGTCAGCTCGGCATACAGCGAGAAGGCCTGGGACATGTAGCCCACGCGGCGGCGCGTGGCCATGTCCTTGGCGTTCACCGGCTGGCCGAACAGCGCGCAGTTGCCCTCGCTGGCCGGCAGCAGGCCGGTGAGCATCTTCATGGTGGTGGACTTGCCGCAGCCGTTGGAGCCGAGGAAGCCGAAGATTTCCCCGCGCTCGATGCGGAAGCTGACGTGGTCCACCGCGACGAAGTCGCCGAAGCGGCAGGTCAGCCCCTCGGCCTCGATGGCGATCTGCGGCGCGCCCTCGCTGTGCTGGCGCGGCGGGATCACCAGTTCATGGTGGCCGGCGCGCTTGCGCTCGGGCAACAGCGCGACGAAGGCCGCCTCCAGGCTTTGCGTGCCGGTGTGCTCGCGCAGCTCGGCCGGGGTGCCGGTGGCCAGCACCTTGCCCTCGTCCATCGCCACCAGGGTGTCGAAGCGCTCGGCCTCCTCCATGTAGGCGGTGGCCACCAGCACGCTCATGCCCTGGCGGCCGGCGCGGATGCGCCCGATCAGTTCCCAGAACTGGTTGCGCGACAGCGGGTCGACGCCGGTGGTGGGCTCGTCGAGGATCAGCAGGTCGGGGTCGTGGATCAGCGCGCAGCACAGCCCGAGCTTCTGTTTCATGCCGCCGGAGAGCTTGCCCGCCGGGCGCTCGGCGAAGGGAGCAAGGCCGGTGCTGTGCAGCAGGTCGGCGATGCGCCGCTCGCGCTCGGCCTTGTCGTGGCCGAACAGACGGCCGAAGAAGTCGACGTTCTCGAACACCGAGAGCGTCGGGTAGAGGTTCTTGCCCAGGCCCTGGGGCATGTAGGCGATGCGCGGGCACACCGCGCGGCGGTGGCGGGCGTCGCGCATGTCGCCGCCGAGCACGTGCACCTGGCCGTCCTGCAGCTTGCGCGCACCGGCGATCAGCGCCAGCAGGCTGGACTTGCCGACGCCGTCCGGGCCGATCAGGCCGACCATGCGGTTGGCCGGGATGTCCAGCGTCACGTCGTCCACCGCGCGGGTCTGCCCGTAGCGCAGCGACACGCCGGCCAGGCTGGCCACCGCGGCGTGCGGGGCGCTCATTGCGGAACCTTGATCTGCAGGTTGTCCGGCCATTGCGCCTCAGGGTCCAGGCGCAGGTAGGCCATGCCGGGCACGCCGGTCTTCACGTAGGTGATGTACTGCTCCAGCAGCGCCGGGTCCAGGCGCGCCTTGACGCGGAACATCAGCTTCTCGCGCTCGTTGGCGGTTTCCACGGTCTTGGGCGTGAACTGGGCGACGCTGGCGACGTAGGAGACCTTGGCCGGGATCACGTACTGCGGCACCGCGTCTATCACCAGGTGCACTTCCTGGCCGAGGGCCACGCGGCCGGCCTGGGCCGAGGGCAGGAAGAAGGTCATGTAGACGTCGGTCAGGTCGACCATGTTGAGCAGCTTGCCGCCGGCGGCCAGCACCTCGCCGGGCTGCGCCACGCGGTACTGCACGCGGCCGTCGCGGGGGGCGCGCAGCAGGCTGTCGTCGATGTCGGCCTGCAGCCGGGCGACGCTGGCGGTGGCCGCCTCGATCGCCGATTGCGCCTCGATCACCTGGGAACGCCCGGCCTCGATGGCGGCCTGGGCCGAGATCACCTGGGAGCGCGCGGCTGACAGCGCGGCCTGGGCGCTCTGCAGCACGGCGCGGTCGTCGTCCAATTGCTGTTGCGGCAGGGCGTTGCGCCTGACCAGTTGTTCGGTGCGGGTGAAGCGCTTCTGCGCGGCGGTGAGTTCGGCCTGGCGCTGGGCCACCACTGCCTCGGCGGTGCTCTTCTCGCTGTTGCGCTGGGTCACCACGGATTCGGCGGTGAGCTTGGCATTCTGCGCCCGGCGCACCTCGGCCTGGGCCTGGGCCAGCTGCGCTTCCAGCACCTGGGTGTCCATGCGCGCGACCACTTCGCCGGTCTTGACGAAGTCGCCCTCGTCCACCTTGATCTCGGCCACGCGGCCGGGCAGCTTGGTGGCCACGTCCACCTCGGTGGCCTCGATGCGCCCGTTGCCGCTGGCGAAGCCTTCGCCCAGGCCGTTGGGCTTGAGCGTCTGCCAGGCCAGCGCGGCGACCACGGCGCAGGCCGCGAGCACGCCGCCACGGAACAGCCAGCGTTTCGAATTTCCCTTCATCGTACCCCCTGGTCAACGCTCATCAGAGCGATCTTGTAGGGATCTTCAGCGAAGGGAGGGGAAAAGGCCTTGATACAGGTCAGAGCCGCCCGAAAAGACCTGGATAGCGGGCGAAAACGCGCGAAACCTGTGCCTTGTCAGGGCTGCACGATCAGGTTGTTGAACAGCAGATCGTCCACCAGCGGCTTCCCTTCCTCTTCTTTGAGGACCGTCTGTACCTGCTTGAGCGCCTCCTGGCGCAGTTTCTCCTTGGCCTCGACGCTGCCGAGGCTCTCGTCGGTCTGCTGGGCGAACAGCATGATCAGCTGGTTGCGGATCAGCGGCTCGTGGTGCTCGACCTTCTCCTCGGCCTCCTTGCCGGTGACCTTCAGGGCGATGTCGGCCTTGTAGTACTTCAGTTTCGGGCCGCTGCCGTAGTTGCCCACCAGGGCCGGGGTGAGGTCGACGAACAGCGGTTTGTTGGCGTCTTCCGGCTTGGCCTCCTCGGAAGCCATCAGGGGGCTGAGGAACAGGGCCAGCGACAGGGCGATCAGGGCTTTCAAGGCGACTTCTCCATGCACGATGCCGGCAAGCATAGCCATACCGGGCGCGCGGCCCAAGCCCGGCGGTTATGCACGGGCATAAGCCGGGACCATACTGATTTGCCCCCCGCCCCGTCACTCCTACACTGCCGGGCATTACACGAAAGGAGTACCTCCGATGAAAGCCTTGCTGTGCAAAGCCTTCGGCCCCGCCGAAACCCTGGTGCTGGAAGAAGTCGCCAGCCCCACGCCGAAGAAAAACGAAGTGCTGCTGGACGTCCACGCCGCCGGAGTGAACTTCCCCGACACCCTGATCATCGAGGGCAAGTACCAGTTCAAGCCGCCCTTCCCCTTCGCCCCGGGCGGCGAGGCCGCCGGCGTGGTCGCGGCGGTGGGCGAGAAGGTCAGCCACGTGAAGCCCGGCGACCGCGTCATCGCCCTGACCGGCTGGGGCAGCTTCGCCGAACAGGTGGCGGTGGGCGCCTACAACGTGCTGCCGATCCCGGCGGGCATGGACTTCACCACCGCCGCCGCCTTCGGCATGACCTACGGCACCTCAATGCACGCGCTGAAGCAGCGCGGCAACCTGCAGCCGGGCGAAACCCTGCTGGTGCTCGGCGCCTCCGGCGGCGTGGGCCTGGCGGCGGTGGAAATCGGCAAGGCCATGGGCGCGAAAGTGATAGCCGCGGCCAGCAGCGACGCCAAGCTGGAAGTGGCCAAGGCCGCCGGCGCCGACGTGCTGGTCAACTACAGCGAAGGCAGCCTGAAGGACAAGCTCAAGGAAATCACCGGCGGCCAGGGCGTGGACGTGATCTACGACCCGGTGGGCGGCGAGCTGTTCGAGGAAGCCTTCCGCAGCATCGCCTGGAACGGCCGCCTGCTGGTGGTGGGCTTCGCCAGCGGCACCATCCCCGCGCTGCCGGCCAACCTGCCGCTGCTCAAGGGCGCCTCGCTGGTGGGCGTGTTCTGGGGCGCCTTCGCCCAGCGCCAGCCGCAGGACAATGCGGCGAACTTCCAGCAGCTGTTCCAGTGGTTCGCGGAGGGCAAGTTGAAGCCGTTGGTTTCGCAGACTTATCCGTTGGAGAAGGCTGGGGATGCCATCAACCATCTCGGGCAGCGTCGGGCTGTTGGGAAGGTGGTGGTGCAGGTGCGCGCCTGATGTGATGGTGTTTGGGGGAGAGTCCGCTCCCTCTCCCTAACCCTCTCCCTGAAGGGAGAGGGGACCGTTCGGTGTGAAGTGTTATTTCGGCGCTCGTCGGCCACGTCGGTGTTGCCGGATGGCACGAAAACCACCGACGGCACGGATAGCTCCCTCTCCCTGAAGGGAGAGGGGGCCGTTGGGCAGAGGCGGGTGTTTTGGAGTTAGCCGGTTAGCCCGGCAGGTTCCGGCTGAAACCATTACTTCTCTCGGCACGGACTAGCCCCCTCTCCCTTCAGGGAGAGGGCTGGGGAGAGGGGCTCTTCGAGATGAACACCAAGCGCCACCGACAGACGCCCGTTCGCGAGCAAGAACTAGGCGTCCCCCTCGCTCCTACGAAAAGCCGTTATCGCGCCGGGGCCAACGGCGGATAACCGCGAACGGTTATCCGCCCTACGCTCAGGCGTACAGCTGCTTGAAGCGCTCGCGCAGCTGGTTCTTCTGCACCTTGCCCATCACATTGCGCGGCAGCGCCTCCACGAACACCACCCGCTTGGGCTGCTTGTAGCGCGCCAGGTGACCGTCCAGGCCCGCCAGGATGTCCGCCTCGCTCGGCGCCTCGCCGGGCTTGGCCACCACCACCGCCGTCACGCCTTCGCCGAAGTCGCGGTGCGGCACGCCTATCACCGCCGATTCGGCCACGCCCGGCAGGGTGTCGATGAGTTGTTCCAGCTCCTTCGGGTACACGTTGTAGCCGCCGCTGATGATCATGTCCTTGCTGCGTCCGACGATCTGCACGTAGCCCTTGTCGTCGATGAAGCCGATGTCGCCGGTCATGAAGAAGCCGTCGCCACGCAGTTCCTCGGCGGTCTTCTCGGGCATGCGCCAGTAGCCGCGGAACACGTTGGCGCCGCGCACTTCGATCATCCCCGGCTCGCCTTGCGGCAGCAGCTTGGCTTCCTTCTCGCCCGGATCGGTGATACGCAGTTCCACGCCCGGCAGCGGGAAGCCGACGGTGCCGGCGATGCGTTCGCCATTCAGCGGGTTGGAGGTGTTCATGCCGGTCTCGGTCATGCCGTAGCGCTCCAGGATCGCCACCCCGGTGCGTTCGCGGAAGGCCTTGTGCGTCTCGGCGGTGAGCGGCGCCGAGCCGGAGACGAACAGGCGCATGTGCGCCACCGCTTCGCGGGTCAGGCCGCTCTGGTCGAGCAGGCGGGTGTAGAAGGTCGGCACGCCCATCAGCAGGTTCACCTGGGGCAGCAGGCGCAGCACTTCGGCGGCGTCGAACTTGTCCACGTACAGCAGCGAACCGCCGGCCATCAGCAGGCTGTTGATGGCCACGAACAGGCCGTGGATGTGGAAGATCGGCAGCGCGTGCAGCAGCCAGTCCTCGCTGCTGATAGCCCATGCCTCGACCAGCGCGCGGGCGTTGGAGACCAGGTTGCCGTGGCTGATCATGGCACCCTTGGAGCGCCCGGTGGTGCCGGAGGTGTAGAGGATGGCGG
The DNA here is from genome assembly GCF_000725445.1 of Pseudomonas sp. AAC. Lineage (NCBI taxonomy): Bacteria > Pseudomonadati > Pseudomonadota > Gammaproteobacteria > Pseudomonadales > Pseudomonadaceae > Pseudomonas > Pseudomonas sp. AAC. The sequence goes on from NZ_KL647096.1 coordinate 316,539, forward strand.
CGAGGTCGTCGGCGCTGCGTTCGACGTCCGCGAAGCGCGCCGGCTTGCCTTCCACGTGGCGCATCAGGCTGCCGTCGCAGCGCTGGCCGAGGCTCGCCACGCGGGCCACGCCGCACTGTTGCGCCAGCGCCCCGGCCTGCTCCTCGAAGGCCGGGGTGCAGACGAACAGCGAAGGCTCGGCGTCGCCCAGGAAATAGCTCAGCTCGTCGCTGGTGTAGCCGCTGTTCAGCGGCAGGTAGACGGCACCGGCGCGCAGGGTGCCGAGGTAGAGCATGATCGCCTCGGGGCTCTTGTCCACCTGCACGGCGACGCGGTCGCCCGGCTGCACGCCGAGCTCCACCAGGGCGTGGGCGAACTGCGCGCTGCTGCGCAGCATTTCGGCGTAGCTGTAGCTGCCGCCGTCCGGGGTGCGGAGGAAGGGTTTGTTCAGGTCTTCGGGCAGGTGCTCGCCGACGGCGGCGAAAAGGCTCTGGTTCATGGCGGTTCCTAGCGGCGTGGCTTGGCCGGTGGGGCGAGATGTCGCTTGACCTCGTTGGCGGCGATCACCGTGCCCTGGTTGGCGTAGGCTTCGTGGTTTTTCTCGATCTGACGCAATTCGTAGCGGTAGTTGACCATCAGCCCGGCGGCCTGGCGCAGGCCGCCGGCGGAGAGGTCGCCGCGCCAGTTCAGGCGTTCCAGGCGGGCGCCGTTGCCCAGGTGGAAGCGCGCCACCGGGTCCAGAGGCTGGCCCTGGGCGTTCCTGGCCTGCAGGAAGTATTCGGCGGCCAGCGCCAGCAGCGGCTGTTCCAGGCGCGGCGGCGGCGGCGCGTCGGGCTTGAGCGCCTTCAGGCATTCGGCGACCTCGGGGCGCTCGGCCTGGCTGTCGAGCCAGCGGCGCAAGCCGGGCACCGGCGAGAGGGTGACGTACTGCTTGAGGCCCGGCACTTCGCGGGCCAGTTCCTCCACCACCTGCTTGATCAGGAAGTTGCCGAAGGAGATGCCGCGCAGGCCCTCCTGGCAGTTGCTGATGGAATAGAACACCGCGGTGTCCGGCGCTTCTGCGGCCTCGCCGGGTTGTTCGAGGATTTCCGCGATGGCGGCGGGCATCTGGCGGGTCAGCGCCACCTCGACGAAGATCAGCGGCTCCTCCGGCAAGGCCGGGTGGAAGAACGCGAAGCAGCGGCGGTCGGCCGGTTGCAGGCGGCTGCGCAGGTCGTCCCAGTCCTTGATGGCGTGCACCGCCTCGTAGCGGATGATCTTGTCCAGGATCGCCGCCGGCGTCGACCAGTCGATGCGCCGCAGCACCAGGAAGCCGCGGTTGAACCAGGAGGCCAGCAGGTGCTGCAGGTCGTGGTCCACCGCCGCCAGTTGCGGCCGCGCCTTGAGCTCCTGCAGCAGCCGGCGGCGCATGGCGATCAGCTCGGCGGTGCCGCCCGGCGCCTGGTTGAGGCGGCGGAACAGCTCCTGGCGCGGCGGCTCGCAGGCTTCGAACAGCGCGGTGACCTGCTCGGCGCCGGGGTTCTCCAGGTAGCGCCTGCAGGCTTCGGCCAGGGCTTCGCGGGGCGGCGCGAAGTCGTCCAGCAGGTTGTCGAAGAAAGCTTTCTGCTGCTCCGCCGGGCAGTCGCGGTAGGCGCACAGCACCTGGCGCGCCAGGGCCACGCCGGAAGCCTCGCCGTGGCCGGAGAGCAGCCGGCGGCTGGCCTCTACCAGCGAGGCGGCGCTGATCGGCGCCGGCTCGCGGGATTCCAGCAGTTGGCGGCCACGTTCGCTGATGCTCTGCAGCAGTTCCTGGAAGAAGCTGACGCTCATCGAACCTCCTTCTTCGGCGCGCCTCACTGCGCCAGCAGCGGCGGCGGGCAGCGCCGGTACCATTGGGTGGCCTGCTCGTAGGCATGGGCCAGTTGCAGCACGGCCATGTCGGCCTGGTGCCGGCCGATGATCTGCAGGCCCATGGGCAGGCCCTGTTCATTGAAGCCTACCGGCACGTTGGCGACAGGGCAGCCGGACAGGGTGGCGGGGATCACCACTTCCATCCAGCGGTGGTAGGTGTCCATGGCGCGGCCGGCGACTTCCTTCGGCCAGTGCAGGTTCTTGTCGAAGGGGAACACCTGGGCGCTGGGCAGCAGCAGGTAGTCGTAGCGCTCGAACAGGCGCTGGATGGCGCGGTACCAGTCGCTGCGCGCCACCGTGGCCTGGTACACGTCCATGGCCGACAGGCGTAGGCCGTTCTCCACTTCCCAGTGCGCTTCCGGCTTGAGCAGTTCGCGCTTGGCCGGGTCGGCGTAGGCGGCACCGAGGGAGCCGGCGACGAACCAATGGCGCAGGGTGCGCCAGCAGTCCCACAGGCGCTCGGCGGAAAAACCCAGCTCGCAGGCTTCGACCTCGCAGCCGATGGCCTGGAAGTCGGCGAACGCGCGCTGGCACAGCTCCAGCACGCCGCGCTCCATGGCCAGGTGGCCGCCGAGGTCGCCCAGCCAGCCCAAGCGCGCCCCCTTGAAGTCGCGCTCCAGCGGGCCGGCGAAGGCCTTGCCGGACTCGGCGATGGACAGCGGCGCGCGGGCATCGCTGCCGGCCTGCACCGACAGCAGCAGGGCCACGTCGCGCACGCTGCGGCCCATGGGGCCTTCGTAGCCGAGCTGGTCGAAGAACAGGTCGGCGGCGTCGTCGAAGGGCACGCGGCCCTGGGACGGGCGGAAGCCGATGATGTTGTTGAACGCCGCCGGGTTGCGCAGCGAGCCCATCATGTCGCTGCCGTCGGCCACCGGCACCAGTTGCAGGGCCAGGGCCGCCGCGGCGCCGCCGCTGCTGCCGCCGGCGGTGCGGCTGGGGTCGTAGGCGCAGCCGGTGGCGCCGAACAGCGGGTTGTAGCTCTGCGAGCCGAGGCCGAATTCCGGGGTGTTGCTCTTGCCGATGAGGATGGCGCCGGCGGCGCGGATGCGCTCGACCATGATGCCGTCGCGCTCGGGCACGTAGTCGCGGTACAGCGGCGAACCCAGGGTGGTGCGGATGCCCTTGGTCAGCGACAGGTCCTTGATGGCGTGGGGCAGGCCGTGCATCCAGCCGCGGTACTCGCCGCGGGCCAGCTCGGCGTCGCGCTCGTCGGCCTGGGCCAGCAGCGCCTCGGCCGGTTGCAGGCTGACCAGGGCGTTGACCGCCGGGTTGAAGCGCTCGATGTGCGCCAGGTAGTCGCCCATCACCTCGCGACAGGAGACCTGGCGCAGGCGGATGAGCTGCGCCAGTTCATGGGCCTGGAGCTGGACGAGGGGGCTGATATTCGGGTTCTGGCTCATGTGACGCGGCCTTTCTCTGGGTTCCCGCGTTCGCGGGAATGACGGAACGATATTTGTACAGATGCGACTTTTGGCGGGGTGAGCGAAGCCACGGCGCCTCGCGGCGCCCTGCCCCACCCCGTCACCCCCGCGAACGCGGGGGCCCAGCGCCTTCGGTCAGCGCATCAGGTTGGTCCACAGGCGGTCGGCCAGGCGGATGGCGCCTTCGCCGCAGGTCTTGCTGAAGACCACCTTGGTGCCCTCGGGGATGTGCAGCTCCGGCGCATCCTTCAGGCTCGGGTCGAGGAAGGCGTCGGTGCCCTTGATCGGGCTCTGGTGCTTGAGGAAGTTCTGGGTGATCGCCGAGTTCTCCGGCTGGCTCATGAAGGCGATGAACTGGCGGGCGGCGTCGGGGTTCTTGCTGCCCTTGGGGATCACCAGGTTGTCCACCCAGGCCATCACGCCTTCCTTGGGGTAGAGGTACTTCAGGCTCGGCTTCATCTCCCGGGCGCGCAGCGACGAACCGCCCCAGAACAGCGACATGGAGGTCTCGCCGGAAGCGAGGTTCTCGCGCACCGAGCCGGCCTTGGAGCTGTACGTCTTGACGAAGGGCTTCTGCGCCTTGAGCAGGTTCAGCACCTGCTGCACCTGTTTCGGGTCCTCGCTGCACAGCGGCACGCCCAGGTACAGGCTGGCGGTGTCCATCACCTCGTTGACCGAGTCGAGCATGTTGATCTTGCCCTGCAGCTCCTGCGGCGGCTGGAACAGCAGCGAATAGCTGTCGGCCTGGCCCTTGTAGGCGGCGGTGTCGTAGACCACGCTGGTGGTGCCCCAGATGAAGGGCACCGAGTAGCCGCCTTCCGGGTCCCAGGTGGGCTTGCGCAGGTTGTCCTCGATGTTCGCGTAGTACGGCTGCTTGATCGGATCGAAGCGCTCCAGCAGGTTCTCGTGGACCAGGATGGGCACGAACTGGTGCGAAGGAATGGCCACGTCGTAGCCGCTGCCGCCCTGCTTGAGCTTGGCCAGCAGCGTCTCGTTGGAATCATAGGAATCCACCGTGACCTTGATGCCGGTCTGCTTCTCGAACTTCTCCAGGATCTGCGGCGAGAAGTAGCCGCTCCAGCTGATGACGTTGACCTGGCCGGCGGCGTGGGCCGCGCCGGCCAGGCTCAGCGACAGGGTGGCGGCGATGACTGCGATCGACTTGCTCATGTTGACTCCCGGTTGTGGCGTGGCGCTCAGGCTTTGGCTTTGCCGAGCAGGAAGGAAAGGCTGACGAAGAACACGGAAACCCCGAGGATCAGCGTCGACACCGCATTGACGTCGGGCGTGACGCCCATCCGCAGCAGGCCGAAGATGAAGATCGGCAAGGTGGTGGTGCCGGCCTGGGAGACCATCATCGAGATCACGAAGTTATCCAGCGAGACGATGAAGGCCAGCATCAGCCCGGAGAAGATCCCCGGCATCAGCAGCGGCAGGGTGACCTTGCGGAAGGTCCGCCAGGGCCCGGCGTAGAGGTCGGCGGCGGCCTGCTCCAGGGACAGGTCCATGTCCTCCAGGCGGGCGCGGATCGGCAGGTAGGCGAAGGGGATGCAGAACACCGTGTGGGCGATGATCAGGTTGCCGTAGCCCAACGACACGCCGAGGCTGGAGAACAGCGCCAGGGTGGCCACGCCGACGACGATCTCCGGCAGCACCAGCGGCAGCATGATGGCGCCCATGGACAGGCGCATACCCTTGAACTTCGCCCCGCGCGAGGTGCCCAGCGCGGCCAGGGTGGCGATGGCGGTGGCGATCATGCTGGCGCACACGGCGATCAGCAGGCTGTTGCCGGCCGCGCTGCGCAGCGCCTGGTTGGCGAAGGCGGCGCGGTACCAGTCGAGGCTGAAGCCGGTCCACACGGTGGCGGACTGGTTGGCGTTGAACGAGTAGACCACCAGCACCACGATGGGCGCGTACAGGTAGAGATAGAACAGCAGGCTGAAGCCGCCGAAGCCGGGGAAGTCCTGCACGCCGAGACGGCGCTTGCGCAACAGGCTCAGCATCACACACCTCCCCGGGCCACGCGCAGGCGCTCGGCGCGCATCGCGTAGAAGGTCAGGGCGAGCATCACCGCCGCCATCAGCACCAGCGACAGGGCGGCGCCGAAGGGCCAGTTACGCGAGTCGGCGAACTGCCGGAAGATCAGGTTGCCGAGCATCATCTTGGTGCCGCCGCCGAGCAGCTCCGGGGCGATCATCGCGCCCAGGCAGGGCACGAAGGTGAGGATGGCGCCGGCCAGGATGCCCGGCCGGGCGATCGGCAGCACCACCTTGCGCAGGGTGCGCAGGCGCCCGGCGTAGAGGTCCTGGGCGGCTTCCAGCAGACGCATGTCCATCTTCTCCAGGGTCGAGTAGATCGGCAGCACCACGAAGGGCGCGTAGGTGTAGACCAGGCCCAGCAGCACCGCGCCGTCGTTGTAGAGCAGCGGCAGCGGCTGGTGGATCAGGCCCAGGCCCATGAGGCCGTTGTTGATCACCCCGGTGCCGCGCAGCAGCAGGATCCAGGCGTAGGTGCGGATCAGCAGGTTGGCCCAGAACGGCACGGTGATCAGGAAGATCAGCAGGCCGCGGCGGCGCGCCGGCTGCATGGCCAGCCAGACCGCCACCGGGAAGCCCACCAGCAGGGTGATGACGGTGGTGGCGGCGGCGATGCCCAGCGAGCGCAGGGCGATGACCAGGTAGGAGTCGGCGAAGGCCAGGCTGTCGTCCAGCTGGCGCTCGAACAGCAGCGAGACGTAGGCGTCGCTGCTGAACACATGGTTGACGCCGCCGTAGGGGTTGGCCTGCATCAGCGAGTAGGCGGCGACGATGAGGATCGGCACCACCAGGAACAGGCCGATCGCCAGCAGCGCCGGCGACACGCCGAGCAGGCCGGCCAGGGCCCGGCGCCGCTCCAGGGCGTTGCCGGGGCGTAGGGTGAGAGTGGTCATGGCGAGTTCCTCAGTCCAGCAGCACGCTGGCGCTGTCGCGGTCGAACTGCAGGCCCAGGCGCTCGCCGGCGGCGAAGCGCTGGCTCTGCCCGGCGCTGTTGGGCGTGCGCACGCGCAGGCGGGTGCCGTCGGCCAACTGCACCTGGTACTGCAGGTCGGTGCCCAGGTAGACCTGTTCGGCCAGGGTGCAGGGCGTGGCGTCCGCGGTGTCGGCGCCGACCAGGCGCAGGCGCTCGGGGCGGATCGACAGGGTCACCTCGGCGCCTTCGCGCAGGCCCTCGCGGCCGGCCGCGCGCAGCGTCCGGCCGCCGGGGATGCGGAACAGCGCCTGCTCGCCGGCCAGCTCGGCGACCTGCGCCGGGAGGAAGTTGGTCTCGCCGATGAAGTCGGCGACGAAGCGGTTGCGCGGCTGCTCGTAGATGTCCGTCGGCCGGCCGACCTGCTGCACCTCGCCGTTGGCCAGCACGGCGATACGGTCGGACATGGTCAGGGCTTCTTCCTGGTCGTGGGTGACGAAGATGAAGGTGATCCCGGTCTTGGCCTGGATCGTCTTGAGCTCCTCGCGCATGGCCTGGCGCAGCTTCAGGTCCAGGGCCGAGAGCGGCTCGTCGAGCAGCAGCACCTTGGGGTGCGGGGCCAGCGCGCGGGCCAGGGCCACGCGTTGCTGCTGGCCGCCGGAGAGCTGCGTCGGGCGGCGCTCGGCGAAGCGTTCCATCTGCACCAGGGCGAGCATCTCGCGCACCCGCTCGGCGACGGCCGCCTTGCCCAGGCGCTGACCCATGGGGTGCGATTCCAGGCCGAAGGCCAGGTTCTGCGCGATGGTCATGTGCGGGAACAGCGCGTAGTGCTGGAACACGGTGTTGACCGGGCGATCGTAGGGCGCGCGGTCGGCGATGTTCTCGCCGTAGAGGAGGATTTCCCCGGCGGTGGGGAACTCGAAGCCGGCGATCATCCGCAGCAGGGTGGTCTTGCCGCAGCCGGAGGGGCCGAGCAGGGTGAAGAATTCGTTGTCGCGGATGTCCAGGTCGACGCTCTTCAGCGCCACCGGGCCGCTGTCGGGGTCGCCGTAGACCTTGCGCACCGAACGGATGGAGACGGCGGCCGTCTGCAGGCTGTGCAGGGCACTCATGGATGTACCTCCGGTTCCCTCCCCCGCTGGCGCGGTGCGCGCGGAGGCTTGTATTTGTTGTGGCAGGAATGGGGAAAGCGCTGCAGCGTGTGCCGGTGACCGGCTGGTTTTGTGGTGAGGCTGCTGGGGCCGAGTGTGGCCAGATTGCGGTTGAGCAAAAAGCTCAATTTTCTTACATTCGATATTAAATAATTTAACAACGCACGAGGCCCACCCTCATGTCACTCCCCCGCTTGCCGCCGCTCAACGCCGTGCGCGCCTTCGAAGCGGCCGCGCGCCTGGGCAGCTACGTCGCCGCCTCCAGGGCGCTGCACGTCACCCAGCCGGCCATCGGCCGCCACGTGCGCCTGCTGGAGGACTGGCTGGGCGTGCAGCTGCTGGAACGCACGCCGCGCGGCGTCAGCCTGACGCCGGCCGGGCAGCGCTACTACGCGAAGATATCCACAGCGCTGCAGCAGATCGCCGAGGCCAGCCTCGAACTGGTGCCCGGTGGCTCGGCGCGCTGGCTGAAGATCCTGGTGGTGCCGGCCTTCGCCAAGCGCTGGCTGATGCCGCACCTGGAAACCCTGCGCCAGCAGCGCCCGGGGCTGAAGGTGGCGATCGAACCGAACCCGACCTTCACCGAGGTGGACGGCAACAGCGCCGACCTGGGCATCGCCTACGGCATGCCCGGCCAGTACCCGCAGAGCCAGGCCACGCTACTGCACCCGCAGGTATTCCCGGTGTGCTCGCCGGCCTACCTGGCGGCCCACGGCCCGCTGGACAGCGCCGAGGAGCTGGTGCGCCACGATCTGATCCACGTCCACGACGGCGAATGGTGGAACGCCTGGTTCGCCGCCAACCAGCTGGACATCCGCGTCAGCCCCGACGTGCTCTACGTCAGCAACGACCACGCGCTGTCCATGGCCGAGGCCGGCGCCGGCATCGCCCTGGCCAACGACGTGCTGGTGCGCAAGGAGCTGGAATCCGGCGCGCTGGTGCGGCCGCTGCCTAACCAGGTGCGCCTGGAGAGCTACCAGCTGCTGATCCCGCCGGGGCCGAGCAGCGCCGATATCGAGTGGTTCGGCGATTGGCTGGCGCAAACCCTCGCCGCGGAGTTTCCGTCGGCGTTGCCGTAGGTTGGATTAAGCGAAACGATACCGGAGCAACCGTCTTGCCGACTGCGCCGGGGCGCTCTTCGTAGGATGGGTTGAGCCTGCGAAACCCATGTTGCCGTGGCGATGGGTATCGCTTCGCTCAACGCCATCCTACGACGGTATTTCCCTGAAGGCCGCGCCGAGGTGTTTTTGTAGGAGCGGAGCTTCTCCGCGATAGCCGTAATCTCCGGCGCGATTCGCGGATGAGATCCTACGGGTTGCCCCAGCACCGTGCCCCCTGTAGGAGCGCGCCCTGCGCGCGAATCGCGGGCAGGGCCCGCTTGCCTTAATCCCGTGGCGCGTAGGCGAAGACGTCGGCGCGCATCTGGTGGGCGTCCATGCCGGCGGCCACCAGGGCGTCGAGGGTGGCGTAGACCATCGCCGGCGAGCCGCTGGCGTAGACGGTCAGGCTGCCCAGTTCGGGGAAGTCCTCGCACACCGCCTCGTGCAGCAGGCCGCAGCGGCCCTGCCAGCCGCACAGGTCGCTGACCACCTTGTGCAGGTGCAGGTTGGCCAGGCCCTTCCATTCGTCCCAGTGCGGCAGCGCGTAGAAGTCCTCGGGCCGGCGCACGCCCCAGTACAGGTGCACCGGGTGGGCGAAGCCCTGGGCGCGGCAGTGCTCGATCAGGCTGTGCATCTGCGCCATGCCGGTGCCCGCGGCGATCAGCACCAGCGGGCCTTCGGGCAGCTCGGCCAGGTGGGCGTCGCCGAAGGGCATCTGCACGCGGGCGATGCGCTCGCGCTGCAGTTGCCCGAGCAGTTCGATGGCGCTGTTCTCCCGCGCCAGGATGTGCAGCTCCAGGTCGCGCCCCTCGTGGGGCGCCGAGGCCAGGGAGAAGGCCGAGTCGTTGCCGTCCTCGCGCTCGATCAGCAGGTATTGCCCGGCGTGGTAGCGCGGCGGCTTGCCGGCCGGGGCGCGCAGGCGCACGCGCCAGACGTCGCCGCCCACCGCTTCGCACAGCGTCAATTGGCAGGCCAGCTTGCGCAGCGGCAACTCGCCCGGGGCGAGCACGCCGTCCCAGTGCAGCACACAGTCTTCCAGGGGCTCGGCCAGGCAGGTGAAGAGTTCGCCATGGTCGCGCACCTCGCCGTCCTGGCGCACGCTGCCTTCCACCAGCAGCGCGGCGCAGACGTGGCAGTTGCCGTTGCGGCAGCTCTGCGGGCAGTCGTAGCCCAGGCGCCGCGCGCCGTCGAGAATGCGTTCGCCGGGGCGCAGTTCAAGCTGGGCGCCGGAGGGTTGCAAGGTCACTCTCAAATGATCGATCTCTTTTTTCTATAGCTTGGAGAGCTGGAAGCTGGAAGCCAGAAGCTGGAAGTAAAAACCGCGTCTAGCTTCTAGCTTCTAGCTTCTAGCTTCTAGCTTCTAGCTTCTAGCTTCTAGCTTCTAGCTTCTAGCTTCTAGCTTCCAGCTTCCAGCTCAATCTATCCCCAGACTGGCCCAAAGCTCATCGACGCGACGGCTCACCGCCTCGTCCTTGACGATGGCGCGGCCCCATTCGCGGCTGGTCTCGCCGGGCCACTTGTGGGTGGCGTCCAGGCCCATCTTCGAGCCCAGGCCGGAGACCGGCGAGGCGAAGTCGAGGTAGTCGATCGGCGTGTTGTCGATCATCACCGTGTCGCGCTTGGGGTCCATGCGCGTGGTTATCGCCCAGATCACGTCGTTCCAGTCCCGCGCGTTGATGTCATCGTCGGTGACTATGACGAACTTGGTGTACATGAACTGTCGCAGGAACGACCACACGCCCAGCATGACGCGCTTGGCGTGGCCGGGGTACTGCTTCTTCATGGTCACCACCGCCATGCGGTACGAGCAGCCTTCGGGCGGCAGGTAGAAGTCGGTGATCTCGGGGAACTGCTTCTGCAGGATGGGCACGAAGACTTCGTTCAGCGCCACCCCGAGGATCGCCGGCTCGTCCGGCGGGCGGCCGGTGTAGGTGCTGTGGTAGATCGGCTTCTGGCGGCGGGTGATGCGCTCGACGGTGAACACCGGGAAGCGATCCACCTCGTTGTAGTAGCCGGTGTGGTCGCCGTAGGGGCCCTCGTCGGCCATCTCGCCGGGGTGGATCACCCCTTCCAGGACGATCTCGGCGCTGGCCGGCACCTGCAGGTCGCTGCCGATGCACTTCACCAGTTCGGTGCGGTGGCCGCGCAGCAGCCCGGCGAAGGCGTATTCGGAGAGGGTGTCGGGCACCGGCGTCACGGCGCCGAGGATGGTCGCCGGGTCCGCGCCCAGGGCCACGGCCACCGGGTAGGGCTGGTCAGGGTGCTTCTGGCACCACTCGCGGTAGTCCAGGGCGCCGCCGCGGTGGCTGAGCCAGCGCATGATCACCTTGTTGCGGCCGATCACCTGCTGGCGGTAGATGCCGAGGTTCTGCCGCTCCTTGTTCGGCCCGCGGGTGACGGTCAGGCCCCAGGTGATCAGCGGCGCGACATCGCCGGGCCAGCAGGTCTGCACCGGCAGCCTGCCCAGGTCGACCGCCTCGCCCTCTTCGATGACTTCCTGGCAGGGCGCGTCCTTGAGCACCTTGGGCGCCATGCTGATGACCTTCCTGAAGATCGGCAGCTTGCTCCAGGCGTCCTTCAGGCCCTTGGGCGGCTCCGGCTCCTTGAGGAAGGCCAGCAGCTTGCCGATCTCGCGCAGTTCGGAAACGTCCTCGGCGCCCATGCCCAGGGCCACGCGCTCGGGGGTGCCGAACAGGTTGCCGAGCACGGGCACGTCGAAGCCGGTGGGTTTCTCGAACAGCAGGGCCGGGCCCTTGGCCCGCAGGGTGCGGTCGCACACCTCGGTCATTTCCAGCACCGGGGACACCGGCACCTGGATGCGCTTGAGCTGGCCGCGCTGCTCCAGGGCGGCGATGAACTCGCGCAGGTCGCGATACTGCATGGAAGTCTCGATGGCGTAGGCGAAGATGCGACAGTTTAGCCTTTAACACCACTTCGCAGAAACACGAAGGCCGGGTTTCCCCGGCCTCGTGGCTTGCAGCGATCAACCAGCGGCGCTTACTTGCTGCGCTTCATCGAGTCGAAGAACTCGTCGTTGGTCTTGGTCTGCTTGAGCTTGTCCAGCAGGAACTCGACGGCGGCGATCTCGTCCATCGGGTGCAGGATCTTGCGCAGGATCCACATGCGCTGCAGCTCTTCCTCGCCGGTCAGCAACTCTTCGCGACGGGTGCCCGAGCGGTTGATGTTGATCGCCGGGAACACGCGCTTCTCGGAGATGCGGCGGTCGAGGATGAGTTCCGAGTTGCCGGTACCCTTGAATTCCTCGTAGATCACCTCGTCCATCTTCGAGCCGGTCTCGATCAGCGCGGTGGCGAGGATGGTCAGCGAGCCGCCTTCCTCGATGTTGCGCGCGGCGCCGAAGAAGCGCTTGGGCTTCTCCAGGGCGTGGGCGTCGACACCACCGGTGAGCACCTTGCCGGAGCTGGGGATCACGGTGTTGTAGGCACGCGCCAGGCGGGTGATGGAGTCGAGCAGGATGATCACGTCCTTCTTGTGCTCGACCAGGCGCTTGGCCTTCTCGATCACCATCTCGGCGACCTGCACGTGGCGGGTCGGCGGTTCGTCGAAGGTGGAGGCGACCACTTCGCCGCGCACGGTGCGCTGCATCTCGGTCACTTCTTCCGGGCGCTCGTCGATCAGCAGGACGATCAGGTGGCACTCGGGATTGTTGCGGGCGATGTTGGCCGCGATGTTCTGCAGCATGATGGTCTTGCCCGCTTTCGGCGGTGCGACGATCAGGCCGCGCTGGCCCTTGCCGATCGGCGAGCAGAGGTCGATCACCCGGCCGGTGAGGTCCTCGGTGGAGCCGTTTCCGGCTTCCATGGTCAGGCGCTTGGTCGGGAACAGCGGCGTCAGGTTCTCGAACAGGATCTTGTTCTTCGCGTTCTCCGGACGATCGAAGTTGATCGAATCGACCTTGAGCAGGGCGAAGTAGCGCTCACCTTCCTTCGGCGGGCGAATCTTGCCGACGATGGTGTCCCCGGTGCGCAGGTTGAAGCGGCGGATCTGGCTGGGCGAGACGTAGATGTCGTCCGGGCCGGCCAGATACGAGGAGTCGGCGGAGCGCAGGAAGCCGAAGCCGTCCTGGAGAATCTCCAGCACGCCGTCACCGGAGATTTCCTCGCCGCTCTTCGCGTGCTTCTTCAGCAGCGCGAAGATGATGTCCTGCTTGCGCGAACGGGCCATGTTTTCCAGGCCCATGGCATCGGACATTTCCAGCAATTCGGTAATCGGCTTTTGCTTGAGTTCGGTCAGATTCATAAGAAGGAGGTGTTAGATAGATATGAGGAAAGGGGAAACAAGCATGTGAGCTCGTTAATGCCGTGCCGCAGAGTGACGACAGGATCGCTTGGAAATTCGAATAGGAAGTGCGTCGGCGACGGCTTGCAGGGGACAACGTAAAACAACGTTGCAGGCCCGAATGTAACACCCGCGCCAAGGGGCGTCTAGGGGACGGAATGAAAAAAGCCCCGCGTCGTGCGGGGCTTTTCCGGGGGCTGCCGCGACTCAGATGTTGCTGTCGAGGAAGGCCGCCAGTTGCGACTTGGACAGGGCGCCGACCTTGGTGGCCTCGACGTTGCCGCCCTTGAACAGCATCAGCGTCGGGATACCGCGCACGCCGTACTTCGGCGGGGTTTCCTGGTTCTCGTCGATGTTCAGCTTGCAGACTTTCAGCTTGCCCTGATAGTCCTTGGCGATCTCGTCCAGTACCGGCGCGATCATCTTGCACGGACCGCACCACTCGGCCCAGTAGTCCACCAGCACAGGACCATCGGCCTTCAGCACGTCCTGCTCGAAGCTGGCATCGGTAACGCTGACGATATGTTCGCTCATGAAATCTCTCCGTGGGAATCGGATGCGAAAAAAAGTGGGCCCATCATAGCCCGCCTTGGCCGCCTTCCGAAAGGCGCAGGCGATTGAGTGTCGCTATCGCAGGCAGCGGCGAAACCGATCGAAGGCCCGGCGTTCGTTGGCACCGGAGGGCTATCGTGGCAGGATGGCGGGGTTAACAAACGGACCTTCGCACCATGCCCCATACCCCCGCCAAGACCTTCCCGCTGATCGCCGCCCTGGACCTGGGTTCCAACAGCTTCCACATGGTCCTGGCCAAGGCCGATCATGGCGAGATCCGCATCCTCGAGCGGCTCGGCGAGAAGGTCCAGCTGGCCGCCGGCATCGGCGAGGACCGCCTGCTCAACGAAGAGGCCATGCAGCGCGGCCTGGACTGCCTGCGGCGCTTCGCCCAGCTGATCAACGGCATGCCGCCGGGCTCGGTGCGGGTGGTCGGCACCAACGCCCTGCGCGAGGCGCGCAACCGCAACGAATTCACCCGCCGCGCCGAGGAAATCCTCGGTCATCCGGTGGAAGTCATCTCCGGCCGCGAGGAAGCGCGCCTGATCTACCTGGGCGTCTCGCACACCCTGCCGGACACCACCGGGCGCCGCCTGGTGGCCGACATCGGCGGCGGCAGCACCGAGTTCATCATCGGCCAGCGCTTCGAGTCGCAGCTGCGCGAGAGCCTGCAGATGGGCTGCGTCAGCTACACCCAGCGCTACTTCAAGGACGGCAAGATCACCCCGGCCCGCTACGCCCAGGCCTACACCTCGGCGCGCCTGGAGCTGATGGGCATCGAGAACAGCCTGCGCCGCCTGGGCTGGGACGAGGCCCTGGGCGCCTCCGGCACCATCCGCGCGGTGTGCCTGGCGATCCAGGCCGGCGGCCACGGCAACGGCGAGATCAACCCCGACGGCCTGGCCTGGCTCAAGCGCAAGGTGCTGAAACTGGGCGACGTGGACAAGCTCGACCTGGACGGCATCAAGCCGGACCGCCGGCCGATCTTCCCGGCCGGCCTGGCCATCGTCGAAGCGCTGTTCGACGCGCTGGAGCTCAAGCAGATGCAGCACTCCGAAGGCGCCCTGCGCGAAGGCGTGCTCTACGACCTGCTCGGCCGTCATCACCATGAAGACGTGCGCGAGCGCACCATCAGCGCGCTGATCGAGCGCTACCACGTCGACCTCGACCAGGCCGCCCGCGTCGAGGCCAAGGCCCTCCAGGCGCTGGAGCAGGTGGCCGAGCCCTGGAGCCTGCAGGACGACTGGCACCGCGAACTGCTCGGCTGGGCCGCGCGCACCCACGAGCTGGGCCTGGACATCGCCCACTACCACTATCACAAGCACGGCGCCTACCTGATCGAGCACTCGGACCTGGCCGGCTTCTCCCGCGAGGACCAGCAGGTGCTGGCGCTGCTGGTGCGCGGCCATCGCCGCAACATCCCGGCGGACCGCTTCGCCGAGCTGGGCCCTGAGGGCGACAAGCTGATCCGCCTGTGCATCGTGCTGCGCTTCGCCATCCTCTTCCACCACATCCGCGGCACCCAGGAAATGCCGGACGTCACCCTCAAGGTGGGTTCGAAGAGCCTGGAAGTGCGCTTCCCCAAGGGTTGGCTGGAAGCCAACCCGCTGACCCAGGCCGACTTCGAACAGGAAGCCGGCTGGCTGCAGCGCGTGGGGTACCAGTTGAGCGTGAGCTGAGGGAGCCGACTGCGCCGAGGCGCTCTTCGGAGGATGGGTTGAGCCTGCGAAACCCATGCGGTGCTGGTGATGGGTATCGCTTCGCTCAACCCATCCTACGACGGCCACGGCCCCACCCCCACCATTCCCCTGCGCGCGAATCGCGGGCAGGGCCCGCTCCTACAAGAAGCCGCACCAACCTCGACCGTAGGAGCGGAGCTTCTCCGCGATAGCCACAACCCCCGGCGCGATTCGCGGATGAGATCCGCTCCCACGCTGCCCCACCCACACCATTCCCCTGTAGGAGCGATGAGCCCATGAAAAAGCCCCGGCGCTTGCGCGGCGGGGCTTTCGGGACCAGGGCGGCTCAGCGTCCGTTGATCACCGGCGTGCACAGGCGCTCCAGCAGCATGGCCTGGGCGTTGCGCGGGTTCTGGTTGCCGGTGGGGTTCAGGCGCTGGTAGCTGCCGTCGGCCTGCAGCACCCAGGCCTGGGTGTTGTCGGCCAGGTACAGCTCCAGCTCCTTCTTCACCCGCTGCACCAGCTTCTTGCCTTCCACCGGGAAGCAGGTCTCCACGCGCATGTCGAGGTTGCGCTCCATCCAGTCGGCGCTGGAGAGGTAGAGCTTCTCGTCGCCGCCGTTCAAGAAGTAGTAGATGCGGCTGTGTTCGAGGAAGCGGCCGATGATCGAGCGCACCTGGATGTTGTGCGACACCCCCGGCACGCCCGGGCGCAGGCAGCACATGCCGCGCACCACCAGGTCGATCTTCACCCCCGCCTGGCTGGCCTTGTACAGCGCGCGGATGACCTTCGGGTCGGTCAGCGAGTTGACCTTGGCCATGATGTGCGCCGGCTTGCCTTCGGCGGCCTGGGCCGCCTCGCGGTTGATCATCTCCAGCAGGTTCTTCTTCAGCGTGAAGGGCGCGTGCAGCAGCTTCTTCATGCGCAGCGTCTTGCCCATGCCGATCAGCTGGTTGAACAGCTTGTGCAGGTCCTCGCACAGCGCCACGTCGGCGGTGAGCAGGCTGTAGTCGGTGTACAGGCGGGCGTTGCCGGCGTGGTAGTTGCCGGTGCCCAGGTGCGCGTAGCGGCGCAGCTCGCCGTCCTCGCGGCGGAGGATGAGCATCATCTTGGCGTGGGTCTTGAAGCCGACCACGCCGTAGATCACCACCGCGCCGGCCTGCTGCAGGCGGCTGGCCAGCTGCAGGTTGGACTCCTCGTCGAAGCGCGCGCGCAGCTCGATCACCGCGGTGACCTCCTTGCCGTTGCGCGCCGCCTCCACCAGGGCGTCGACGATTTCCGAGTTGGCGCCGGAACGGTACAGGGTCTGCTTGATGGCCAGTACGTTCGGGTCCTTGGCGGCCTGGCGCAGCAGGTCGACCACCGGGGTGAAGGACTCGAAGGGGTGCATCAGCAGCACGTCCAGCTTGGCCAGCACGCCGAACATGTTCTCCTTCTTCTGCAGCAGCTTCGGAATGGTCGGGGTGAACGGCGGGTACTGCAGCTCCGGATGGCTGGCCAGGCCGGTGACGCTGAACAGGCGGGTCAGGTTGACCGGGCCGCTGACCTTGTACAGCTCGCTCTCGGCCAGGCCGAACTGCTTGAGCAGGTAGTTGGACAGGTGCGCCGGGCAGGTGTCCACCACCTCCAGGCGCACGGCGTCGCCGTAGCGCCGCGAGAACAGCTCGCCGCGCAGCGCGCGGGCCAGGTCCTCGACGTCCTCGGCGTCTACCGAGAGGTCGGCGTTGCGCGTCAGGCGGAACTGGTAGCAGCCCTTGACCTTCATGCCGGAGAACAGGTCGTCGGCGTGGGCGTGGATCATCGAGGAGAGGAACACGTAGTTGTCGCCCTCCCCGGCCACGTCCTCGGGCAGGCGGATGATCCGCGGCAGCGAGCGCGGCGCCGGGATGATCGCAAGGCCCGAGTCGCGGCCGAAGGCGTCCATCCCCTCCAGCTCGACCACGAAGTTCAGGCTCTTGTTCACCAGCAGCGGGAACGGGTGGGTCGGGTCGAGGCCGATGGGGGTGATGATCGGGGCGATCTCGTCGCGGAAGAAGCGCCGCACCCAGGCCTTGATCTTCGGCGTCCAGTAGCGCCGGCGGATGAAGCGCACGCCGTGCTTGGCCAGCTCCGGCAGCAGGATGTCGTTGAGGATGGCGTACTGGCGGGAGACCTGCTCGTGCACCTGCTCGCTGATCCGCGCCAGGGCCTGGTGCGGCAGCAGGCCGTCGGCGCCGGCCTGCTCGCGGGCGAAGGTGATCTGCTTCTTCAGGCCGGCGACGCGGATCTCGAAGAACTCGTCGAGGTTGCTGGAGAAGATCAGCAGGAACTTCAGGCGTTCGAGCAGCGGGTAGGACTCGTCCAGCGCCTGCTCCAGCACGCGGATGTTGAACTGCAGCTGCGACAGCTCGCGATGAATGTAGAGGGCGCTGTCGTCGACGTTCACCGCCACCGCCGGGGCGGCGGGCGCCTCCACGGGGGGTTCGGCGACCACGGGGACCTCGACGGTCTCCAGGGTCTCGCTGACAGTCACTTCGGTTTCGATCAGGTCGGTAGCGTTCTGGCCTTCGGTATTCATCGCAAGTCTCGTCGCGGGGGCGTCAGCGCCCCCTTTTCAGTTGTTCTGCCGCACGTTTGGCGAAGTAGGTCAGGATGCCATCGGCGCCGGCGCGCTTGAAGGCCAGCAGCGATTCGAGAATCACCGCCTCGCTGAGCCAGCCATTCTCGATGGCCGCCATGTGCATCGCGTATTCGCCGCTGACCTGGTAGACGAAGGTCGGCGCGCGGAATTCGTCCTTGGCCCGGCGGACGATGTCCAGGTAGGGCATGCCCGGCTTGACCATGATCATGTCGGCGCCTTCGGCGAGGTCGGCGGCGATCTCGTGCAGCGCCTCGTCGCTGTTGCCCGGGTCCATCTGGTAGGTGGCCTTGCTGCCCTTGCCGAGGTTGGCGGCGGAGCCGACCGCGTCGCGGAACGGGCCGTAGTAGGCGCTGGCGTACTTGGCCGAGTAGGCCATGATCCGGGTGTTGATGTGCCCGGTGGATTCCAGCGCCTCGCGGATGGCGCCGATGCGGCCGTCCATCATGTCCGAGGGAGCCACCACCTGGGCGCCGGCCTCGGCGTGGGACAGCGCCTGCTTGACCAGTACGTCCACCGACTCGTCGTTCATCACGTAGCCGTTCTCGTCGAGGATGCCGTCCTGGCCATGGATGGTGAACGGGTCCAGGGCCACGTCGGTGATGATGCCCAGCTCCGGGAAGCGCTCGCGCAGGGCGCGGGTGGCGCGCTGGGCGATGCCCTCGGGGTTGTAGGCCTCGGCGCCATCGAGGGACTTCTTCTCCAGCGGCGTGACCGGGAACAGCGCCAGCGCCGGGATGCCCAGCTCCACCAGTTGCTCGGCTTCCTCCAGCAGCAGGTCGATGGACAGGCGCTCGACGCCCGGCATCGAGGCGATGGCCTCGCGCTGGTTCTTGCCGTCGAGGACGAACACCGGAAGGATGAGGTCGTCGACGCTCAGCACGTTCTCGCGCACCAGGCGACGGGAGAACTCGTCGCGGCGGTTGCGGCGCAGGCGGGTGAAGGGGAAGGCGCGTTCGGCGGAAATGAAGCTCACGGCGTACTCCAGGGCCCTGACGACAGGCACAGTGTGACAGTTATAGTCGGGGATTATGACCGATTGGTAACAAGGGGTAACAGTGACCCGGGGTCGCGGCAACCGGTCGCAGGGACCCGAAACCGCAGCATACGACCAAAGTAGGCGGTCCGGGCCATGCAAAGGCCAGCAAGCCGCCAGCAGGTGCCTTCCCCCCGGACGACAACCGCGTTAGGCTGCGCGTTCATTTTGCTGCGTTGCCTCGATAATGCTCCAACAATTCCTGCAGGATTTCGGCTATGTGGCCCTGTTCCTCGGCACCTTCTTCGAGGGCGAGACCATTCTGGTGCTGGCCGGCTTCCTTGCTTTCCGCGGCTACATGCAGCTCGAATACGTGATCGCCGTGGCCTTCCTCGGCAGCTACGCGGGCGACCAGCTCTGGTACTTCCTCGGCCGCCGCCACGGGCGCAAGCTGCTGGCGCGCAAGCCGCGCTGGCAGAAGCTCGGCGACCGCGCCCTGGAGCACGTGCGGCGACGCCCGGACCTGTGGGTGCTGAGCTTCCGCTTCGTCTACGGCCTGCGCACCGTGATGCCGGTGGCCATCGGCCTGTCCGGCTACCCGCCGGGCCGCTACCTGCTGCTCAACGGCCTGGGCGCCATCGTCTGGGCCAGCGCGCTCGGCTCGGCGGCGTACTACTTCGGCAGCGTGCTCGAAGGCGTGCTGGGCAACATCAAGAAGTACGAACTCATGGTCCTCGGCGGGCTGCTCGCCATCGGCCTGCTGCTGTGGCTGCACCGGCGCATCAAGAACAGCCGCAACGGCAACTGATCAGGCCGGCTGCGCCTGCCGCCCCTCGTGGCGCAGGCCCCACAACGCAAGCAGGCTGAGGGCGGCATGGGCGCCCAGCAGCGCCAACGCCCATCCCGGCAGCGCCAGGCCGGCCGCTGCGGCGGTGATTGCCACCCAGGGCAGGTTCAGCAATAGGCGCAGCCCTTCCAGCCGCAGCGCCCAGGCGCGGTTCTCCAGCCAGGCGCCGATGACGAACAGGCCGCAGGCCATCCACGCCCAGCCCAGCAGCAGCGCCGGCAGCGGCCAGCCCTCCCCCAGCCCCAGCAGCAAAGTGCCGCCGATCACGTAGCCGGCGAACTGCACGGTGGCGTACCACTGCCGGCCGCGGGACAGCGGCACCTCGAACTTGCGGAAGGTGGCCAGGTCGGTCTTCTGCAGCGGGTAGCGCGCCGCCACGTCGGCCGGGCGCCAGCCGGTGCGCATGAACCAGATGCGCAGCTTGTCCCACCAACTGCCCGCCCGCCGCGCGTCGTTCCACAGCGCGGCGTAGACCTGCAGGTTGGCCCACAGCGGGTTCCAGCTGGCCAGCGGCACGGTCACGCCGAACACCACCGGTTCCTCGTCCAGCTCTTCCTGGAAGGTGCTGAACAGGCGGTCCCAGAGGATGAACACGCCACCATAGTTACGGTCCATGTAGACGGGGTTCTGCGCATGGTGCACGCGGTGGTTCGACGGGCTGACGAAGAACCATTCGAACCAGCCCAGCTTGGGAATGTGCCGGGTGTGCACCCAGAACTGGTAGAGCAGGTTAAGCGCCGCCACGCTGACGAACACCAGCGGCGGCACCCCGGCCACGGCCATCGGCAGGTAGAAGATCCAGCCGAACAGGAAGCCCGTGCTGGTCTGCCGCAGCGCCGTGCTGAGGTTGTATTCCTCGCTCTGGTGGTGCACCGCGTGGGCCGCCCAGAGGATGCTGCGCTCGTGGCCCAGGCGGTGGTTCCAGTAGTAGCAGAGGTCGTAGAAGACGAAGGCGAATACCCAGACCCAGGCGCTTTGCGCGGACAGCTCGAAGAGCGCCAGGTGCTGCCAGGCGAACACGTAGGTGACCAGGCCGACGCCCTTGGTCAGCAGGCCGCTGGTGGTGGACAGCACCCCGGCGCTGAGGCTGTTCAGGGCGTCGCTCAGGCGATAGGTGGAGGTGCCGCGCCAGCGGTCGGCCAACAGCTCCAGCGCGATCAGCAGGAAGAAGAACGGCACCGCGAAGAGGATGTAGTTCATGGCGCGACCGAATCGTTATGCTTATGGATACCGATCCTAGTCCTCTGGCGCCCGGGTACAACGGCTGCCGATGACAACCCGGCCGGCATATGGCGACAGGCACGTCGCCACGCCGGCCACCCCGAACCAGGAGTACCTGCATGCACAAGAAAGTTGCCGTCATCCTCTCCGGCTGCGGCGTCTACGACGGCGCCGAGATCCACGAAAGCGTGATCACCCTGCTGCGCCTGTCCCAGCGCGGCGCGCAGGTGCAGTGCTTCGCCCCGGACATCGCCCAGCACCACGTGGTCAACCACCTCACCGGCGAGGAAATGCCGGAGAGCCGCAACGTGCTGGTGGAATCCGCACGCATCGCCCGCGGCGAGATCAAGGACGTGCGCGAGGCGAAGGTCGAGGACTTCGACGCGCTCATCGTCCCCGGCGGCTTCGGCGCGGCGAAGAACCTGTGCAACTTCGCCTTCGAGGGCGACCAGTGCGAGGTCGAGTCGGACGTGCTGGCCCTGGCCAAGGCCTTCGCCGCCGCGCACAAGCCGGTGGGCCTGATCTGCATCGCCCCGGCCATGGCCGAGCGCATCTACGGCCCGGGCATCGAATGCACCATCGGCTGCGACGCCGACACCGCCGCCGCCCTCACCCGCATGGGCGCCAAGCACGTCGAATGCCCGGTGGACGAGATAGTCGAGGACAGCCGCCACAAGCTGGTGACCACCCCGGCCTACATGCTGGCGCAGAACATCGCCGAGGCGGCCAGCGGGATCAACAAGTTGGTGGATCGGGTGTTGGAGTTGGCGTAAGGCAGGATTGGAGCTGGAAGCTGGAAGCTTCCAGCGTCTCTTTTAGCTTCTGCTCAAGCGCGTCAACAACCGATCCAGCGCATTGGCGAAAGCCTGCCGATCCTTGTCGCCATAAGGCCCCTGGCCGCCGCCCATCTGCCCCTGGTCGCGCAGGTCGGTCATCAGGTTGCGTAGCGCCAGGCGTTCGCCCATGTTCTTCGCGTCGAACTCGCGGCCGCGCGGGTCCAGGGCGTCCACGCCCTTCTTCACCAGGCGGTCGGCCAGCGGCACGTCGCTGCAGATCACCAGGTCGCCCGGCTCGGCCTGTTCCACCAGGTAATCGTCGGCGGCGTCCATGCCGCTGGGCACCACCACCAGGCTGACGCAGGCGAACGGCGGCTTGGCCACCGGCTGGCCGGCGACCAGCACCACTTCCAGCTTGCGCTTCAGGGCGAACTTCGCCACCAGTTCCTTCGCCGCGCGCGGGCAGGCGTCGGCATCGATCCAGATACGCATCGGACTCGTTTCCCGAAAATGACGACGGCCAGTATCGCACTGGCCGTCGGGGTTTGCCGCGTACCGCCTCAGGGCAGCGCCGCGGCCTTGCGTTTTTCCGCCAGCAGGCTGCGCCCGTAGAGCACCACCACCGCCAGCAGCGCCAGGGCCTGGGCCGATAGCGAGTAGGCGTCGGCCTTGATGCCCAGCCAGTCGAAGTCGAAGAAGGGCACCGGGCGGGTGCCGATCACCCCGGCTTCCTGCAGGGCCACCACGCCGTGCCCGGCGAACACCACCGAGAGCGCGCAGAGCAGCGCGGCGTTAACGGTGAAGAACAGCTTCAGCGGCAGTTTCGCCGAGCCGCGCAGGATCACCCAGGCCAGGCCGATCAGCAGCACCACCGCGCAGCCGGCGCCGGCGATGACCGCGCTGTGCCCGGCCGGGCCGGCCTGCAGCCAGAGGGTTTCGTAGAACAGGATGACCTCGAACAGCTCGCGGTACACCGAGAAGAACGCCAGCACGGCGAAGCCGAAGCGCCCGCCGCCGCCCACCAGGCTGCTGCGGATGTAGTCCTGCCAGGCCGCGGCGTGGCGGCGGTCGTGCATCCACACGCCGAGCCAGAGCACCATCACGCAGGCGAACAGCGAGGTGAAGCCCTCCATCAGCTCGCGCTGGGCGCCGCCGATGTCGATCACGTAGGCCGCCAGCGCCCAGGTGGCGAAGCCGGCGACGAAGGCCAGGCCCCAGCCGACGTGCACGCCGCGGGTAGCAGCTTCCTGCCCGGTATTGCGCAGGAAGGCGAGGATGGCGGCGAGCACCAGGATGGCTTCCACGCCCTCGCGCAGCAGGATCAGCAGGGCCGAGACGAAGCTGATGGTGCTGCTCAGGGAGTCGCCGCTGAGCGCCTTGGCGGCTTCGCCAAGCTTGCCCTTGGCGCGCTCCAGCTGCTGCGCCACCTGGGCTTCGGGCAGGCCGTCGCGCAGCGTCTGGCGATAGGCCATGAGCTCTTTCTCGGTGGCCTTGCGCAGGGTGGCGTCGACGTTGTCCAGCGAGCTTTCCACCAGCTCGAAGCCTTCCAGGTAGGCGGCTACCGAGAGGTCGTAGGCCTGGTCGTGGTCGCCCTGGCGGTAGATGGCGAAGCTCTTGTCCAGGGTCGCGGCGGTGTAGTCGATCAGCTGCGCCGGGCCGCGGTGTTCCAGCGGCGGGTGCGCGCGCAGGGCGCGGAAGCTCTGCGCGGCGGCGTCGCCGTCACGGGCGGCCACTTCGGCCGGGGTCTGGGTGGCCAGGCTCGCCAGCGGGTAGGCGTGGGCGCCGTCGGGCTGGGCGGCGGCGGCGCTCAGGCCGGCGACGTAGGCGGCCAGGTCCCAGCGCTGGCGCTCGTCCAGCTGGTCGGCGAAGGCCGGCATGTCGGTGCCGGCGATGCCCAGGCCGATCACCGTGCGCAGGTCGTAGAGGCTCAGCTGGTCCAGGCGCGCGCGGGCCGTGAGGTCGGCCGGCGGCGGCTGCAGGCCGATGCCCGCCGGGCCGTCGCCCTTGCCGGCATCGCCGTGGCAGATCGAGCACTGCTGGGCGTAGAGCGGGGCGCCGCGGGCCGGGTCGGGGGTGATGGCGGGGGTCTGCACCACCTGGTAGACGTCTGCCAGGCGCGCTTCCAGGTGCCGCGCCTGCTGCGCCACCTGGGCGCCGGGCTGGCGCTGCTCGATGGCCCGGCGCAGGCCGGCCACCTCGCGCTCCAGGTCGGCCCGCTCGGGGCGCGCCGGCAGGGCCGGCAGCAGCGCCTGCAGCTGGCCGGCGAACTCCAGTTGCTCCTTGTATTCGGTGGCATCGACCACCTGCCCGGCGTTCACCGTCGGCGGGTAGTCGGCAGCCAGGTAGCTCAGCAGGTGCAGGGCCTGGGAGGGGTCGACCGGCGCGTCGGCCAGGGCCGTGAGGCTAGCGCCGCAAAGCAGCGGCAGCAGCCAGATGAGAAGCTTTGGAAGGCGCATGGCGAAAGAAGAATGAGAATGGAGGGCGCCAATACTACTCCGCCACCATTCGGGCGCCTAGGCGGCGCCCGTCGGCTTCACACCGGGGCGCGGCGGACGGTGGCCAGCAGCGCGGCGGCGCCGAGGAACAGGCTGGCGAAGGTGCGGTTCATCAGCCGTTGCTGGCGCGGCGAGCGCAGCGCGCGCAGCACCCGCGCGGCCAGCCCGGTGTAGCCGGCCATGACGATCAGGTCGACGCAGATCATGGTGGCGCCCATGATCACGTACTGCATCGCCATCGGCCGGTGCGGGTCGACGAACTGCGGCAGCACGGCGAGCATGAAGATCACCGCCTTGGGGTTGCTGGCGTTGACCAGGAAGCCGCGCAGCACCAGGCTCAGCGGGCGGCCGATGGGGCGCTCGGCGTCGGCCTGCATCACCTGCGGGGCGGCGCTCCACTGGCGCCAGGCGAGGTAGGCCAGGTAGACCACGCCGAACCACTTGATCACGCTGAAGGCCAGCGCCGAGGTGGCCAGCAGCGCGCCGACGCCCGCGGCGACCACGGCGATCTGCAGAGCCAGACCGATCTGCAGGCCCAGGGCGTTCCAGTAGCCGCGCCAGAAGCCGTACTGCAGGCCACAGGACATCGAGGCGATGGCCCCGGCGCCGGGCGACAGGCTGATCACCCAGCAGGCGATGAGGAAGGCGAACCAGGTACTGGCGAGCATGGTGGACCTCGTGGCGAAAAATCTTGTTACGGGTAGCCAGTGTGCCCGAGTCGCGCGTTGCCGTGTAGGGCGGATAACCGTTCGCGGTTATCCGCCGTTTGACCTTGATCCCAGGCGCGCTTCGGGCTTGGTCACGGAGCACCTCTTTCCGGGCGCGTCGAGCCGTAGGATGGGTCGAGCGAAGCGATACCCATCGGCGTGACTCCGGCATTCCCCTGTAGGCGGGCCCTGCGCGCTAATCGCGGGCAGGGCCCGCTTACCGCATGAGCGAGCATGGCTTTTCGTAGGATGGCGTTGAGCGAAGCGATACCCATCGGCGTGACTCCGGCATTCCCCTGTAGGAGCGCGCCCTGCGCGCGAATCGCGGGCAGGGCCCGCCTACCGCATGAGCGAGCATGGCTTTTCGTAGGATGGCGTTGAGCGAAGCGATACCCATCACCGTGACTCCGGCATTCCCCTGTAGGAGCGCGCCCTGCGCGCGAATCGCGGGCAGGGCCCGCTCCTACAGGTGTGGAGGAAGCCCGGCGCGGGGCCAGCCAATCAGCTCGGCAGGTCCTTGCGCAGCTTCACCGGCTCTTCGCCGCGCTTGCGCGCCAGGGCGCCGCGCAGGCGGATGTTGAGGGCTTCCACCGCCAGCGAGAAGGCCATGGCGAAGTAGACGTAGCCCTTGGGCACGTGGACCTCGAAGGCCTCGGCCACCAGCACGGTGCCGACCACGATGAGGAACGACAGCGCCAGCATCTTCAGCGACGGGTGCTTGTCGATGAAGTCGCTGATGGTGCCGGCGGCGAGCATCATCACGCCGACCGAGATGACGATGGCGGCGATCATCACCGGCACGTTCTGCACCAGGCCCACGGCGGTGATCACCGAGTCCAGGGAGAAGATGATGTCGATGATCGCGATCTGCACGATCACCGCCATGAAGCCGCGGCTCCTGGCGCTGCCCTGCCCGCCTTCCTCGGCGCCTTCCAGGCTGTGGTAGATCTCCATGGTGCTCTTGAACAGCAGGAACAGGCCGCCGAAGAACAGGATCAGGTCGCGCCCGGAAACGCCCTGGCCGAACACCTCGAAGAGGTCGGCGGTCAGGCGCATCACCCAGGTGATCGACAGCAGCAGGAGGATCCGCGTGCCCATCGCCAGCGCCAGGCCGAAGAACCGCGCCTTGGGCTGCTGCGCCGCCGGCAGGCGGCTGACCAGGATGGAGATGAAGATGATGTTGTCGATGCCCAGGACGATCTCCAGGGCGGTCAGGGTCAGAAAGGCGACCCAGATTTCAGGGCTAGCGAGCCATTCCATAGTGCGTGGGTATCCGTGTGGGAACAGGGGTTGTGGTTGTTATCTTCCGCTGCTCAGCCCGGGCCCTTTCCAGCGCCGGATGGCCTTCTGGAAGAACAGGCTGTTGGGCACCTGCAGCAGGGCGCTGGTGCCGTCCTCGAAGGTTTCCTCGAGGGTGGTGTAGAGCAGGTTGATGGCGCTGACGCGGCCCTTCACGCCGGGCTTGTCGGCCGACTCGATGACCTCCACCAGGTCGCCCAGGCGGAACGGCCCGACGGTGAAGATCAGCAGCGCGCAGAACAGGTTGGAGAGCACGCTCCAGATGGCGAAGAAGGCCACCGCGGCGACCGCGACGAAGCCGGTCAGCGCGGTCCACAGCACCTGGGCGGAAACCCCCAGGCGCTCCAGCACCATCATCAGCGCCGAGCCCATGATCAGCCAGCGCAGGCCGCCGCGCAGCGGCAGCAGCAGTTCGTGGGGGATCGGGTAGCGCTGCGCCAGGCGGTTCAGCCCGCGCGCCACCATGCGCTGCAGCACCCAGGCCAGCAGCAGGATGAGGACGATCTGCAGGCCGCGCAGCAATGGATCGCTCCAGGCGACGAGCAGCGGCAGGTCTTCCATCACTCGGCTCCTTCGAGCTGGGCCTGGAGGTTCTCCAGGGTTTCCAGGGCTACCAGCCAGGCTTCCTCGACCTCGGCCTCGCGGGCTTTCAGGCTCGCCTGCCGGGCCAGCAGGTCACGCAGTTCGTCCTTGCGCGCGTTCTCGTAGAGGGCGCTGTCGCCGAGCTTTTCCTCCAGCGCGGCGAGCTTCTCGTGGATGCCGCCCAGCTCCTTCTCCAGCTTGTCCGCCTCGCGCTTGTGCGGCGCCAGCTGCTGGCGCAACGCGGCGGCGGCCTGGCGCTGGGCGCGCTTGTCGGTCTTCTCGGCGGCCGCCGCGCCGGCATTGGCGACCGGCGCCTGGCGCGCGCGGAAATCCACCAGCCAGCGGGCATAGTCGTCGAGGTCACCGTCGAAGTCTTGCACGCGGCCGTCGGCCACCAGCAGGAACTGGTCGGTGGTGCTCTTGAGCAGGTGACGGTCGTGGGACACCACCACCACCGCCCCGGAGAACTCCTGCAGGGCCATGGTCAGGGCCAGGCGCATCTCCAGGTCAAGGTGGTTGGTCGGCTCGTCGAGCAGCAGCAGGTTGGGCTTCTGCCAGGCGATCAGGGCCAGCGCCAGGCGCGCTTTCTCGCCGCCGGAGAAGTTCAGCACCGGCTCGTCGCAGCGCGCGCCGCGGAAATCGAAGCCGCCGAGGAAGTCGCGCAGGGTCTGCTCGCGCTCGCCCGGGGCGATACGCTGCAGGTGCAGCAGCGGGCTGGCCTTGGCGTCCAGCGAGTCGAGCTGGTGCTGGGCGAAGTAGCCGATGGCGAGGTTCTCGCCGCGCGCCAGGTGCCCGGCCAGTAGCGGCAGGTCGCCGGAAAGGGTCTTGATCAGGGTCGACTTGCCGGCACCGTTGGGGCCCAGCAGGCCGATGCGCGCGCCGGGCACCAGTTGCAGCTTGACCTTCTCCAGCACCGTCTTCTCGCCGTAGCCCAGGCGCGCCTCGGACAGGTCCAGCAGCGGGCTGGAAATCTTGTCCGACTCGCGGAAGACGAAGTCGAACGGCGAGTCGACGTGGGCCGGGGCCAGCTCCTCCAGGCGTTCCAGGGCCTTGATGCGGCTCTGCGCCTGGCGCGCCTTGGTGGCCTGGGCGCGGAAGCGGGCGATGTACTTTTCCATGTGGGCGCGCTGCGCCTGCTGCTTCTCGTAGGCCTGCTGCTGTTGCGCCAGGCGCTCGGCGCGGGTGCGCTCGAAGGCCGAGTAGCCGCCGCGATAGAGCGTCAGCTTGCGCTGTTCGAGGTGCGCCACGTGGTCGACCACGGCGTCGAGGAAGTCGCGGTCGTGGGAGATCAGGATGAGCGTGCCCGGGTAGCCCTTCAGCCACTCCTCCAGCCAGAGGATGGCGTCAAGGTCGAGGTGGTTGGTGGGTTCGTCGAGCAGCAGCAGTTCGGACGGGCACATCAGTGCCTGGGCCAGGTTCAGGCGCATCCGCCAGCCACCGGAGAAGTCGCCGACGCGGCGCTCCATCTGCTCGGCGGTGAAGCCCAGGCCGGCCAGCAGCTTGCGCGCCCGCGCGTCGGCGGTGTAGCCGTCGGCGTTGTCCAGCTCGGTGTGCAGGCGCGCTACGGCGGCGCCGTCGTGGGCGTTCTCGGCGATGGCCAGCTGCGCCTGGATCTCGCGCAGACGCACGTCGCCGTCGAGGACGTAGTCCACGGCCTGGCGCTCGAGGGTGTCCACCTCCTGGCGCATGTGCGCGATGCGCCAGTCGGCGGGGATCCGGCAGTCGCCGGCGTCCTGGCCGAGTTGGCCGCGCAGCAGGGCGAACAGGCTCGATTTGCCGGCGCCGTTGGCGCCGATCAGGCCGACTTTCTGGCCGGCATGCAAGGTCAGTTCGGCACCTTCCAGCAAGCGCTGGGGGCCACGCTGTAGCGTAAGATTTTGGAGTCGAATCATGGCGGCGGAGTTTATCAGCTTCGCCGCGCAACCGCTGTGGGAGCCCTATGACAGAAGATATCTGGTCGTTTGCCCTCGACCTCTACGCGCAGCCGGGCGTCGAGGCGGCCTGCCTGGAGCTGCAGGAAGCCGGCGCCGACGTCTGCCTGCTGCTGGCCGGGGCCTGGTTCGCCGCTCGCGGCCGGGCCTGCTCCGAACAACGCCTGGACACCCTGGCGAAGGCCTCCGCCAACTGGCAACGCGAGGTGGTGAAGCCGCTGCGGACGCTGCGCCAACAGTGGAAGGCGGGGGCGCAGGACGACACCCATCTGGAAGAACTACGGGAAACCCTGAAAACGCTGGAGCTGCGCGCCGAACGCCTGCAACTGGAGCGGCTGGCGGAAGCGGGACGGGACTGGACGGAAGAAGAGGCCGGAAGCGAACTGGACGCCTGGCTGCAGGGCTGCGCCGGCGAAGCGGGGAAGGCACGCCGCGGTGCGCTGCAACAGCTGCGCACCGCGGCGGCTTCGCGAGCGGCGTCTTAGGAAGCGCTGCTCGGAGTGGCGGCCGGAGCGCTCGGCGCTACCGGAGCCGGTGCGGCGCTGGCGACCGGAGCGGTCGACGCGGCCGGGGCAGCGGGAGCAGCCGGGGTAGCGGCCGGAGCTGTAGGCTTGGCGGCGACGGCAGGCTTGGCCGCGGGTTTCGCAGCGGCGGGCTTGGCGGCCGGTTTGGCAGCAGGCTTCGCAGCGGCAGGCTTGGCAGCCGGTTTGGCGGCAGGCTTCGCAGCAGCAGGCTTGGCAGCCGGTTTGGCGGCAGGCTTCGCAGCAGCGGGCTTGGCGGCCGGTTTGGCAGCAGGCTTCGCAGCAGCGGGCTTGGCAGCCGGTTTGGCGGCGGGCTTCGCGGCAGCAGCTTTGGCAGCCGGCTTGGCGGCAGGCTTCGCAGCAGCAGCCTTGGCAGCCGGCTTGGCGGCAGGCTTCGCAGCAGCAGCTTTGGCAGCCGGCTTGGCGGCGGGCTTCGCGGCAGCAGCTTTGGCAGCCGGTTTAGCGGCGGGCTTCGCAGCAGCAGTTTTAGCAGCCGGCTTGGCGGCGGGCTTCGCAGCAGCAGCCTTGGCAGCCGGTTTAGCGGCGGGCTTCGCAGCAGCAGCCTTGGCAGCCGGTTTAGCGGCGGGCTTCGCAGCAGCAGCCTTGGCAGCCGGCTTGGCGGCGGGCTTCGCAGCAGCAGCCTTGGCAGCCGGTTTAGCGGCGGGCTTCGCAGCAGCAGCCTTGGCAGCCGGTTTAGCGGCGGGCTTCGCGGCAGCAGCCTTGGCAGCCGGCTTGGCGGCAACGGCCTTGGCGGCCGGTTTGGCGGCAGGCTTGGCAGCGGCAGCCTTGACCACCGGCTTGGCGGCGACAGGCTTGGCGGCGGCAACCGGCTTGCGGGTGGCCAGCGACTTGCCGACCGCTTCCTTCACCTTGCTCACGCCCTGGGCCAGCTTCAGGCTTTCCTGGACGTCACGCTTGAGGTTGGCGATGTAGGCGCGGGTTTCCGCCTGACGGCCCTTCAGTGTTTCCAGCACCTCTTCCAGCTCTGCGATGCCGGCCTTGGCCTTGGCTTGTGCCTTGGCCTTCCCGGACTTGCCTGCTTCCTGCAGTTTGGTGCGTGCCTTGTGCAGTTTGTCCTGCGCTTTGGCACGTTGCTTTTCCAGCTTGGCGTGCAGTTTCTCGGAGTCCACCAGGGCCTGCTTGCAAGCGGTCTCCAGGTGCTCGATCAGACTGTGGGAAAGTTGCTGCAGCAGATGCAAAGGGGTGGTGACAGGTTTCTTGTTGGCCGACATGACGTGCCTCCTGGCGTACGTGGTTGCGCCCATACTAGACCCGCGCAGGCCCTCTCGCCAACGCCCCCATAAAGCTGAAACCCGCGCCAGGCACAATCTGCAGCCGTTTTTCCACAGGCCGGACAGCAGCCCGCGGGCACGCCATCTCCAGCGACACCCTCGCCAACGACGCCACAGACTGCCGCCACGAGGCCGTCAGGCGGAACTTTCCGAATGGCTGTAAGCCTCGTAGTACGCGGCTTTCAGCCACCTCGACGAGGTTTTCGCGGGCATGAAAAAAGGGCGCGTCCGCAAGGACCGCGCCCCTTTTCCCGCCCGCCAGAATCAGGCGGTGACCGTGCGCTGTTCGTGGGCG
This sequence comes from Pseudomonas sp. AAC, assembly GCF_000725445.1. Lineage (NCBI taxonomy): Bacteria > Pseudomonadati > Pseudomonadota > Gammaproteobacteria > Pseudomonadales > Pseudomonadaceae > Pseudomonas > Pseudomonas sp. AAC. The sequence continues at coordinate 347,115 of NZ_KL647096.1, forward strand.
TTGTGCAGCACCTCGATCAGGCAATCTTCCAGTTCGAAACGCTCGTGAAGCTGTTGGCACAGCAGCTTCAACTCGTTGGTGAGGCAGGTGCCTTCGCGGCAATCGCCGTTGTCGCAGCGATCGGTGAAGTTCAATGCGGACGCGGTGATGGCTTCCAGGCGCGGGTAGATCTGCTTGGCCAGTTCCAGGCCGCGCGCATCGCCGAAGGCCTTGGCCTCGTCCATCAGCTGTTCGTAGACCTCGAAGTGGCCGGCGGAGACGTAGTCGACCAGGCGCTGGCAGAAGTTCTCCAGCCCCTCGCCATTGACGGCGGGCGCCTGGGGTCCGGATAGCGAATCGAAGGCCTGGATGAGTTCCTGGCGGTCACGCAACCAGCGGTCGATCAGTTGGTGGACGCCTCCCCAACGTTCCTGGGCATTGCGGCAGCTCTCGAGCATCTTGTCCTCGCTTCCCTCGGCCTGTCCCGGCGGTTCCGCGGCGGGACAGTTCTCTGTCGAATGCGGGCACTCGCCGGCGTTCTACCGCTCTGATGGCGGAATCCCGGCGGTGCGGAAGACCAGAGTATGCCCGCGGGATGTCCGCTTCAAGACACCTTTCGTGGGAAAATTCATACGAGCGTTTAATCGGCAGCCCGCGACGGCGCTGGCTTCGCGCCGTAGGACAGTTCTGCCGCCGCGCGGCGATCAGCCGCGGCGCAGAAACTGGAAGACGGCGAACAGGGCGAAGCCGACGAAGGCCAGCAGGCTCCACTCCGGGATGCTCAGGCTGAGCAGCGTCCAGGTCACCTCGGCGCAGTCGGCCGAGCCGTGGAACATGGTCCAGAGGATGTCCGCGTAGGGCATGGTCTGCATCATGTAGTCCAGCGGCGGCAGGCAGGACGGCAGTTGGTCCGGCGGCAGGGTCTGCAGCCAGATCTGCCGGCCGGCGGTGCCGGCCCCGCCCAGCGAGCAGAGCAGCACCAGCACCGAGTAGATGCGCCGGCCGCGGCCATGCAGCGCGGCGATCAGCGAGAACAGCCCGGCGCCGGCGAAGAAGATGCGCTGCACGATGCACAGCGGGCAGGGTTCCAGGCCGACGACGTACTGCAGGTAGAAACCGGCGCCGAGCATGGCGGCGCAGGCGAGGAAGGCGAGGAAGAACAGGGAACGCGGGCTGGCCAGGTTCATGGCGGCTCCAGTGGCACGGCATTTTCGGAAAGGCCGCTACGGTAGAGGAAATTCCGCGGGCCTTTCAAGGCGGCGGGCTAGACTGGGCCGGACAGCCATCAGGGAATTCCTACCATGCGTCGACAGCTGATCCTACTCGCCGCGCTGCTGTTCGTCCCCCTCCCCGGTGCATTCGCCGCCTCGGTCGTGGAGCGGCTCAAGGTGCCCGAAGGGTTCCGCATCGAGGTGCTCAGCGACCAGCTGCCCAACGCCCGCGCCATGGCCCTGGGCAGCGAGGGCACGCTCTTCGTCGGCAGCCGCGAGGCCGGCAAGGTGTACGCCCTGCGCCCCGGCGAACAGCGCCCGCGGGTGATCGCCAGCGGCCTGAAGATGCCCAGCGGCGTGGCCTTCCACCAGGGCGATCTGTACGTCTCGGCTGTCAGCCGCCTCTACGTGCTGCGCGACATCGAGACGCACCTGGATGCGCCGCCAAAACCCGAGGAACTGCCGCCGCAGTTCCCCGGCGAGACGCACCACGGCTGGAAGTTCATCGCCTTCGGCCCCGACGGCAAGCTCTACGTGCCGGTGGGCGCGCCCTGCAACATCTGCCGCCCGGACCGCGAGCGCTACGCCAACCTGCAGCGCATGCAGCCGGGCGGCAGCCAGCGCGAAGTGGTGGCCTATGGCGTGCGCAACACCGCGGGCTTCGACTGGGACGCCCAGGGCCGGCTGTGGTTCACCGACAACGGCCGCGACCTGCTCGGCGACGACCAGCCCGACGACGAGCTGAACCGCGTGGGCAAGGCCGGCGACGACTTCGGCTACCCGGACTGCCATGCCGGGCGCATCGCCGACCCGGAGTTCGCCCAGCGTCCCTGCTCGGCCTTCGTCGCGCCGGTGGCCGGCCTCGGCGCCCACGTGGCGGCGCTGGGCATGCGTTTCTACAGCGGCGGGCAGTTCCCCGCCGAGTACCGCGGCAACGTCTTCATCGCCGAGCACGGCTCGTGGAACCGCAGCCGCAAGGTGGGCTACCGGGTGGTGCGCGTCGAGCTGAACGCGGACGGCTCGCTGAAACGCCAGAGCCTGTTCGCCGAAGGCTGGCTGCAGCCCGGCGAGGAAGTGCTGGGGCGCCCCGCCGACGTGCTGGTGGCCGCGGACGGGTCGCTGCTGGTGAGCGACGACATGGCCGGGGCGATCTACCGCATCCGCTACGTCGGCAAGCAGGCCGGCAAGTAGGCGGCAGCTGTCAGCCCAAACGAAAGCGGCGCCCGAGGGCGCCGCGTTTCATCCGAACCGTCTTACGCTTTCGCAGGCAACTGGACTGCACTGCCTACGGGCGCGCCGAACAGACCGAGGCCTTCCTGGAACAGCCTGTTGCTGCGCTCGGTTTCCCCCAGGTGCGCCAGCAGGCGCGCAAGCTCGGCACAGGTCTCGGCGCTGTGCTGGCGGGCCAGGCTGGCCTCCAGGTAGTCGCGGGCCTTGCCCCAGAGCTTGTCGGCCAGGCACAGGCGGCCCAGGGACAAGAGCAGGACGGGGTCGTCGGGATACTTCTTCAGCCAGGCCTCGGCGTTCTGCAGCTGGCGCGCCGGGTCGCCGCCGCGGGCCTTGCCGTAGAGCAGCATCAGGCGTTCGTCGTAGCCTTCCTTGAGGGCCTGGCGCAGGACCTTCTCCGCCTCCTCGGGCGCGCCCAGGCGCAGCAGCTGCTGGGCATAGGCGGCGACCAGCAGCGGCTGGGCGCGCAGGTTGGCGGGCAGGTTCTGCCAGGTCTGGGTGAGCGGCTGCAGGGCCGTCTCGCCCTGCCCCACGCCCTGCTCGCCGGCGGCTTCCAGGGCGGCGATCCAGGCGCGGCGCTCCAGGTCGCTGAGCTGGGCGTTCTCCAGCACGCGCTCCTTGCGCAGCTCCGGCAGCAGGGCCAGCAACGGGCGCCAGTCCTGCAGGCTGACGTAGAGCTGCTGGAGCAGGCGCAGCACCGTGGGGTGGCGCGGGTGTTCCTCGTGCAGCTTCACCAGCACCGCGCGGGCCGGCTCGAAGGCGCCACGGTTGATCAGCAGTTGCGCGCGCGTCAGGCCCACGGCCAGCTCCGTGCCGGGCTGGCGTTCCAGGGCGCGGTCGAGCAACAGGTCGCACTCGTCGAAGCGCCCCAGCTCATTGGCCGCGCGGGCCGCGCCCAGGTAGCTGGACAGGCTGTGCTGGTTCAGTTCGGCGGCGCGCCGCAGGTGGCGCAGGGCCGGGGCCCAGTGGCCTTCGGCGAGGTCGCGCTGGCCGTGTTCCTCGGCCATTTCGGCGCGGCGGCGGCGGTTGAAGCGCGACCAGGGGTTGACCACCCGCCCGGACACGCCGACCAGGCGCAATACCAGGCGCACCGCCAGGTACAGCAGCCAGACCAGCGCCAGCAGGGCGAGGAAGGTCCACAGGCTGGATTCGTAGCGGAAGCTCTTGTAGGCGATCAGCACGTAGCCCGACTGCTCGGCGATGGCCAGGCCGACCAGGGTGGCAGCGACCACCAGGGCCAGGACCAGCAGGTAGACGCGGCTCATTGGCTACCCTCCGCCTGGGGCGCGGCGGGCGCCTGCTGCTGGTCGAGGGCGGCCTGGTCGCGGCGCACCACGTAGGCCTGCAGGGCGCCCAGCGCCGGGGTCAGGTCGGGCACCTGCACGGCCACCGGCTGCTGCGCCAGCTCGTCGATGCGCAGGCCCAGGGCGCGGCTGTCGGCGAGGTCGGCGTTGAAGAAGTCGCCGAGGATCTGCCGGGCCTGCTTCAGGGCCTGTTGGTAGACTTCCTGGCGCCCGTTGAGCGCGGCCCACTGCGCCTGCTCCAGGGCCAGGCTCAGGGCCAGGCGCACGCGCGTCAGCTGTTGCCCGGAGAGCAGCGGGCGCACGTCCTGGCCGGCGTTGAAGTCGATGCGCACGTAGCGCGAGATGCGTTCCCACCACTGGTCCAGGGTGCTGCTGCCGTCGCCCCAGGCGGTGGTCGAGGCCTTGCCCGGGCCTTCCTTGAAGCTCGGCTCCAGCGGTTGCAGCTGGGCGGCCTGCTCGCGCAGCGCGCCGAGTTGCAGGAACAGCCCGGTGCGGTCCGGCTGCGGCAGGCTGCGCAGGGCTTCGAGGCTCTTGGCCAGTTGCGCGCGGGCAGCGAAGGCGCCCGGGTCGTTCTGCGCGCGGAGGATGTCGTCGGCGCCCTGCACCAGTTGCGTGGCGCTGTCGATGTCCTGCAGCGCGGAAAGGCGCAGCGAGGCGAGGCGCATCAGGTGCTCGGCCTCGGCCAGGCGCCACTGCTGGCGGCTCTGCCCGAGGACCTGCTTGAACTGCTGGGCCAGGTGCTGCTGGTCGCCCTGCAGCTCGACCACCAGGCGCCGGCGGGCCTCCAGCTCGTCGGCGCTGGGCAGCGCATCCAGGCGCTTGTCCAGCGCGCTGTTGTGGTTGAGCAGGCTCTGCGCCTCGCCGCGGGTTTCTTCCAGCTGCTGCGCGCGGGCCTGGTCGCGGGCCTGCAGTTGCTGCGTCTGCCACAGCCCCCAGCCACCGACGCCGAGGCCGGCGACGCCGACCAGCAGGGCGAGCAGGGCCAGGCCGTTGCCGGACCGGGCCGGAGCGGGCGGGGTCGGCTCGACGGGGGTATCTTGCGGGGTGTCTTGGGGAGTGACGGCTTCGCTCACAGGTCCATCCTTCGCTCGGAAATTATTCTTCGTCGGCGCCCCTGAGCGCCTCCAGCAGGGCCGCGGCATTCGCCCCGCGGCAATCGATCACGCGTCGCGCACCGGCGTCCCGGGCCAGTTCGGCGACCCGCGGGCTGGGCACGAACAAGGGTAGCCCGGCCAGGCGCGGCCAGTCCTCCCCGGCCACGCGCAGCAGGTGTTCCAGGCCCTGGCCGCTGCTCACCACCAGGCCGTTCAGTGCTTCGTCACGCACCCGCCGCGCCAGCTCGCCCGCCGGGTAGCCCGGCAGCACGCGACGGTAGAGTTCCAGATAATCCACCGCCACGCCTTGGCCGCGCAGGCGCTCGGCGAGGAATTCCCGGCCACCTTCGCCACGCAGGATCAGCGCCCGCGGCCCGGGCACCTGCAGGGCGCGGGCCAGCGCCGGCAGGGCCAGCAGCGCTTCGCTGTCGTCGCCGTTCTCCGGGTGGTGCACACGCAGGCCGTAGTCATCGAGGATAGCCGCGGTGGCCGCGCCGACCGCGAACCAGTCCTGGCGCGCCGGCGGCTGCGGCCAGTAGCGGTCGATGCGCTCCACGCCCAGGCGCGCAGCAGGCTTGCTGACCACCACCACGGCGCAGTAGCGGTCCAGGTCGAGCAGCAGGCTGCGCTGCTCGGGGGTTTCTTCCAGCGGCTCGATAGCCAGCAGCGGCAGGCTGGCGCTGGCCACGCCGTGCTCGGCGAGGCTGGCGGCCAGGGCCGCGCACTCGTCCTGCGGCCGCGTCAGCAGCAGGCGCCAGTGGCTCACTGCGGGCCGGCCTCGCCATAGACGGCGGCGAGGATATCGGCCGCGCCCTGTTCCAGCAGGTCTTCGGCGACCTGCACGCCCAGCGCCTCGGCCTCGGCCAGGGGCGCGCGGGCTTCGGCGCGCAGCAGTTGCGAGCCGTCGGGCTGGCCGACCAGGCCGCGCAGCCACAGCTGCTCGCCCTCGCGCACGGCGTAGCAGGCGATGGGCACCTGGCAGCCGCCGTTGAGGCGCTTGTTCAGGGCGCGCTCGGCGGTCACCCGCAGCGCGGTGTCGGCGTGGTGCAGCGGCGCCAGCAGCGCGTGGATCTCGGCGTCCGCGCTGCGGCACTCGATGCCCACGGCGCCCTGGCCGCCGGCCGGCAGGCTGTCTTCGACGCCGATGCTGGAGCGGATGCGCGCCTCGAAGCCGAGGCGGATCAGGCCGGCGGCGGCGAGGATGATGGCGTCGTATTCGCCGGCGTCGAGCTTGGCCAGGCGGGTGTTGACGTTGCCGCGCAGGAAGCGGATCTGCAGGTCCGGGCGGCTGGCCAGCAACTGGGCCTGGCGGCGCAGGCTGGAGGTGCCGACCACGCTGCCGGCGGGCAGCTCGGCGAGGCTGGCGTAGGTGTTGGAGACGAAGGCGTCGCGCGGGTCCTCGCGCTCGCAGATGCAGTACAGGCCCAGGCCCTCGGGGAAGTCCATGGGCACGTCCTTCATGGAGTGCACGGCGATGTCGGCCGCGCCCTCCAGCAGGGCGGTCTCCAGCTCCTTGACGAACAGGCCCTTGCCGCCGATCTTCGCCAGCGGCGCATCGAGCAGCTTGTCGCCGCGGCTGGTCATCGGCAGCAGGCTCACGCGCAGGCCGGGATGGGCCTGCTCCAGACGGGTCTTGACGTACTCGGCCTGCCACAGGGCCAAAGCGCTCTGACGGGTGGCGATGCGGATTTCGCGGGACGACATGGGCAATTCCGGACAAAGGACTGCCGAGGATGATAACAGGCTTCGGCGCCCAGGCTTTCCCCCCTGCGACGCCGAGGCAAGCATTCAGCCCATCCCCGGGATTGCGCTTCGCCCGCAGAGCCGCCGCCTACGCCGCATGCTCTTAGCCTGCCGCCTATAGCCTGCAGCCTGCCGCCCTCAAAGGTTATGCATCAACCGGCGCACGCCGGCGACGTGGCGCCGGCTCACGGTCAGGGCGTCGCCGTCCAGGCCCTTGAGGTAAAGCTGAAAATGCCCCAGCGGAGTACGTTGCAGGCGCTCGATGCGCTCGCGCGAGACCAGGGCGTTGCGGTGGATGCGCACGAAGCGCTCGCCGAACTCGTCCTCCAGCGCCTTCAGCGGCTCGTCCAGCAGCACCTCGCCGCCGGCGTGGCGCAGGGTCACGTACTTGTGGTCGGCAATGAAGAAGATCACGTCCTCCAGGGGGATCAGCTCGATGCCCTTGCGCGTCCGCGCGCTGATGTGGCTGCGCGGGCCGGGGCCGCCGGCGGCCGGCGGCCTGGTCAGCGCCGCCAGTTGGATGCGGTTGGGCCTGGAGGCTTTCTTCAGGGCCTCGGCCAGGTCCTCGGCGCGCACCGGCTTGACCAGGTAGCCGACCGCGCTGACCTGGAAGGCCTCCAGGGCGAATTCATCGTGGGCGGTGCAGAAGATCACCGCCGGGGGGGCTTCGCGCTCGCACAGCTTGGCGGCGACCTGGAGCCCATCCAGGCCGGGCATGCGGATATCCAGCAGGACGATATCCGGCTTCAGGCTGTCGATCAGCGCCAGCGCTTCTTCGCCGTTGCTGGCGGAGGGTTCGAGGACGCGGTAGCCGTCCAGTTGCCCCACCAGTCGGGCCAGGCGCTCGCGCGCCAGGGGTTCGTCATCGACGATCAGGACATTCATAAGCTCAGGCTTCCTGCATGAGACGCGCACATGGATAGCGTAGACAGGTGTAGTGCCGTCCGTCACGGCGTTCGACGCTGAGACTCGCTTTTGGCCCGAAAAGTGCCGCAATTCGCGCTGCGATATTCTGCAGCGCCTGCTTGGTCCCCTTCGTGGGCAGCGTCTGCGTCGACTCGTCGTAAGGGTTGCTCACGCACAGCTGGAACACACCGTCACGATAGTCCGCCTCAACCTTCACCAGGCCGCCTTCGATGCGCGGCTGGATACCGTAGATCAATGAATTCTCCAACAGTGGCTGCAGGGTCAGCTGCGGGATGGGCACGCCGTCGGGCACGCCGCTCACCTGCCAATCCAGTTGCAGCCGGTCGCCCAGGCGATACTGCTCTATGGAAAGATAGCGCCTGGCCAACTCCAGTTCCTCCCCCCAGGAAATTAAAGTCCCCGGCTTGGCCAGGCTGGCGCGGAACAGGTCCGACAGGTTCAGCACCGCCTGTTCGGCCTTGCCCGGGTCCAGCTCGATCAGGCTGGCGATGCTGTTCAGGCTGTTGAACAGGAAGTGCGGACGGATGCGCGCCTGCAACGACTCGATGCGCGCGCGCAGCTCGGCCTGTTCCTGCCTGCGCCATTGGCTCTGCAGATAAAAGTAGCGTAGCAACAAGGCCGACATGATGAGGGCGATCAACGCATGGCGCAGGTACAGGTTGACCTCGCCCTTGATCGACAGCGGCCCGCCCAGGGCGTAGTAGTCGGCCACCGCGGTGCAGCCGAGGGTCAGCAGCACCACCAGCAGGCAGCTGGCCAGCCCCGCGCCCCACGCCGGCCAGCGCGCCAGCAGCGGCCGCAGGCGGCACAGCAGGCCGGCCGAGAGCAGCACTATCCACTGCACGAACAGCGAGGCCAGGGCCAGGCGCACCCAGTTGAAACTGGGCGTCATCGGCTCGGCCAGCACCAGTACCAGCACCAGCAGCTCGGCCAGCAGGACCAGGCTGAACAGCGCTTCGCTCTGGCACAGTTCGGGAATGAAGAAATCGTCTTGGGTTGCCGGCTGGTCGCCGGTCTTGGCTTGGTTTGGCATCGACGAAGTTTCCGCAAGCCTCCACGCCTCGGCAAGCGGCTCGTAGCCTGCCGGGCGAATTCGAGCACCGAAATGTCGACTGCGCCGCGCCCGGGCGGGGCGCCCTTGTCCTTCCCCCCGCCACACCCGTCGCGGCGCACGCCGTTTTTGACCTTCAGCCTGCTATTATCGTCGGACTTTGCCCTTCCTGCAGGCGGCGAACGCGCCTGCCCGTTTCCGCGAGAGAGATCCATGAGCGTAGAGAAGACCAACCAGTCCTGGGGCGGCCGCTTCAGCGAGCCCGTCGACGCCTTCGTCGCCCGCTTCACCGCCTCCGTCGACTTCGACAAACGCCTCTACCGCCACGACATCATGGGTTCCATCGCCCACGCCACCATGCTGGCCAAGGCCGGCGTGCTGACCGACGCCGAGCGCGACGCCATCATCGACGGCCTGAAGCAGATCCAGGCCGAGATCGAGGCCGGCAGCTTCGACTGGCGCGTCGACCTGGAAGACGTGCACATGAACATCGAGGCGCGCCTGACCGACCGCATCGGCGTCACCGGCAAGAAGCTGCACACCGGCCGCAGCCGCAACGACCAGGTGGCCACCGACATCCGCCTGTGGCTGCGCGACGAGATCGACCTGATCCTGGCCGAGATCACCCGCCTGCAGCAGGGCCTGCTGGGCCTGGCCGAGGCGGAAGCCGACACCATCATGCCCGGCTTCACCCACCTGCAGACCGCGCAGCCGGTGACCTTCGGCCACCACCTGCTGGCCTGGTTCGAAATGCTCAGCCGCGACTACGAGCGCCTGGTGGACTGCCGCAAGCGCGTCAACCGCATGCCCCTGGGCAGCGCCGCGCTGGCCGGCACCACCTACCCGATCCAGCGGGAAATCACCTGCGAACTGCTGGGATTCGAAGCGATCTCCGGCAACTCGCTGGACGGCGTGTCCGACCGTGACTTCGCCATCGAATTCTGCGCCGCCGCCTCCCTGGCGATGATGCACCTGTCGCGCTTCTCCGAAGAGCTGGTGCTGTGGACCAGCGCGCAGTTCCAGTTCATCGACCTGCCCGACCGCTTCTGCACCGGCTCCTCGATCATGCCGCAGAAGAAGAACCCCGATGTGCCGGAACTGGTGCGCGGCAAGTCCGGCCGCGTGTTCGGCCACCTCACCGGCCTGCTGACGCTGATGAAGGGCCAGCCGCTGGCGTACAACAAGGACAACCAGGAAGACAAGGAACCGCTGTTCGACGCCGCCGACACCCTGCGCGACAGCCTGCGCGCCTTCGCCGACATGGTCCCGGCGATCAAGCCCAAGCGCGAAATCATGCGCGAGGCGGCTCGCCGCGGCTTCTCCACCGCCACGGACCTGGCCGACTACCTGGTGCGCAAGGGCCTGCCCTTCCGCGACTGCCACGAGATCGTCGGCCACGCAGTGAAATACGGTGTGGACAGCGGCAAGGACCTGGCCGAGATGAGCCTGGAAGAGCTGCGCAAGTTCAGCGACCAGATCGACGACGACGTCTTCGCCGTGCTGACCCTGGAAGGCTCGGTGAACGCCCGCGACCACATCGGCGGCACCGCCCCCGCCCAGGTCCGCGCCGCCGTGGCGCGCGGCCGGGAGCTGCTGGCCAAGCGTTGAGGCGTTGGCGCGTCAGCCATAGTCAGCCATAAAGGAACGCCGCTTCCCGTGAGGGGAAGCGGCGTTTTTTATTGTCTGCGTGCGGTCCATGCCCTGCTGTGAACGGTAGGAGCGGGCCCTGCCCGCGATTTCGCGCGCAGGGCGCGCTCCTACAGGGGAATGGCGCAGGTGGAGCGGCGTAGGACCGCGAAACGCGCCGGAACGTCCGGCTATCGCGGAAAAGTTCCTACGTTCCAGGAAGCACGGCTTTTCGTAGGATGGTGTTGAGCGAAGCGATACCCATCACCACGGCAGCATGGGTTTCGCAAGCTCAACCCATCCTACGAAAAGCGCTTCGGCGCAGCCGGCAAGACAGCCGCTCCCACCACAACCGGCGGGCGCGGCTTCTCGTGCAGCCGGAAAACGGTTGATCCTATGAGGCGCTTGGCTCCTCGGCGTCACAGAACTTCTGCAGCAACTGCAACTCCACCGGCCCCAGCCCAAGCATCCGCAGCGCCTTCTCTTCCTTCAACTGCCCAGCCTGGGACGCCGGCAAGCGCGCCGCCCTGGCCGCCAGGTTGAGGATCAGCGCCTTGCGCGAGAACACCCCGCTGCCCATGCCGTAGCACGCGGCGACCAACCCGCGCAGCTCCAGCGGCAGGCGCCAGCGCGCGCGCAGCGTGGAGCCGAAACTGGCGCCGAAGGTCTTGAGGCTGTCGTCGATCTCCTGGTCTTCCAGCGCCCCGCCACGCCGGCACCACTCTTCCAGGGTACGCAGCACCGCGAGGTCGCCCAGGCAATGCAGCAAGCCCGCGGTGTAGCAGCGTGGCGCGTCGACGTCGAGGCTCTCGGCCAGGGCCTCGGCGGCATCCGCGGTGCGCTGGGAAAGCGCCCAGAACGCCGCGGCGCGCTCCTTCAGGCGTGGCTCCACAAGCTGCGCGGCGCGCTCCAGGCTGAGCCCCAGGACCAGGTTGCAGGCCTGGGCCAGGCCGAGGCGGGCCAGCGCCTGGGCGAGGGTCAGGCAGGGCATGCCGACGTGCCGCGCGGCGCTGTTGGCCGCGGCGATCAGGCAGGCGGTGATCTGCGGGTCGCGACCGAATTCTTCCTCCAACTGCTCCAGGCTGACGCCCTCGGTGTTCAGGCAACGGCTCGCCGACTCGCCGACCTCCGCCAGCAGGGGCGCGCCCTCGGCGGCGTCGCGGGCCTCGGCGAGAAAGTCGGCCAGGCTGCCGGTGGGCTCCCGGGGCACGGCGCAGCTGACTTCCTGCCCCGGCTCCAGCAGCAGGCTGCGCAGGCGCTGGCGCAGGTCCTCGGCATTGAACGGCTTGACCAGGTAGGCGCTGGGCGCCAGCGGCAGCACCGCGCGCACGCTGGCCCCATCGGCCTTGGCGCTGATCAGGATGAAGTCCGGCGCGCTCGCCCCGCGGCGGCTGCGGCGCAGGTGGCGGAGCAGGTCGATGCCGTCGGTGCCGGCCAGTTCCTGCTCGGCCAGCACCAGGGCGAAGGCGCGCAAGCGGCAGGCATCGATGGCCTGGTCGCCGTCCTCGCAGTATTCGATGGCCGCGTCGCAACGCACGCTCAGCACCAGTTGCCCAAGCAGTTCGCGGTTCCAGGGGTCGGCGGCGGCGACCAGAACGGTCGGCGCGGCGCTGAGTGCTGTCATGGAGATCCTCTCGCAGATGCGCGCGCACCTTAACCGAGTCGCAAGGCGCCTGCCAGAGGGCAGCCCGGACGACATCGCGCGCAGGACAGGATAGCTGATGCGGCGCCGCTCTCCGATACGACCAAGGGGGTAGATGCATCACGGCGCCGCAGCCGGAGCGGAACCCCGGAAAAAGAAAAGGCCCGCTTGCGCGGGCCTCTTCCGGTACTGCCGAACGAGCCGATCAGGCCAGTTCGTCGAAGCACTCGGCCAGGATGGCCAGGCCTTGCTTCAGCTGGGCGTCCGGGATGGTTACCGGCATCAGGAAACGGATCACGTTGTAGTAGGTGCCACAGGAGAGCAGGATCAGGCCCTTCTCGCGAGCACGCACGACGATCTTGCTGACCAGCTCGGCCGCCGGCTTGTTCACGTCGCCGCCTTCGAACAGCTCGATGGCGACCATCGAACCCAGGCCACGGACGTCGCCGATCACCTTGTGCTTGGCCTGGATCTCGCGCAGGCCGGCCTTCAGGGTTTCGCCAACGGCTTGCGAACGCTCCAGCAGTTTCTCTTCGTCGAACACCTTCAGCACGGCCAGGGCCGCGGCGCAGGCGATCGGGCTGCCGGCGTAGGTGCCGCCCAGGCCACCGGGGGCGATGGCGTCCATGATCTCGGCCTTGCCGACGACGCCGGAGATCGGGAAGCCGCCGCCGACGGACTTGGCGAAGGTGGTCAGGTCCGGGACGATGCCCAGTTGCTCGGTGGCGAAGAAGGTGCCGGTACGGCCAGCGCCGGTCTGCACTTCGTCGGCGATCAGCAGGATGCCGTGCTCGTCGCACAGGGCGCGCAGGCGCTGCATGAACGGCTTGGAGTTGACGTAGAAGCCACCCTCGCCCTGTACCGGCTCGATGATGATGGCGGCGATGTCACGCGGCTGGGCGTCGTTCTTGAAGATGCGCTCGATGCTGGCGATCGACTCGTCTTCGCTGATGCCGTGCAGCTCGCACGGAGCCAGGGCGCGGAAGATGCCACCCGGCATCAGGCCCATGCCGGCGGAGTACGGAACCACCTTGCCGGTCAGGCCCAGGGTCATCATGGTGCGGCCGTGGTAGGCGCCGGTGAAGGCGATCACGCCGGCGCGGCCGGTGGCGGCACGGGCGATCTTCACGGCGTTCTCGACCGCTTCGGAGCCGGAGGTGACCAGCAGGGTCTTCTTCGGGAAGTTGCCCGGCACGCGCTTGGCGATCTCTTCGGCCAGCTCGATGTAGGGCTCGTAGGCCAGCACCTGGAAGCAGGTGTGGGACAGCTTGGTCAGTTGCTCCTGAACGGCGGCGACCACTTTCGGGTGCAGGTGGCCGGTGTTCAGAACGGCAATGCCGCCGGCGAAGTCGATGTACTCGCGGCCTTCGACGTCCCACACGGTGGCGTTCTCGGCGCGCTCGGCGACGACCGGGTGGATCTGGCCCACGCCGCGCGGAACGGCGGCCTGGCGGCGTTGCAGCAGGGATTCGTTGGTTTTGCTCATAGCTTCCTCAGTGGCCGCTCATCGGTCGGCCGGGTCAAAGGATGAAGACGGGGAGAAGCCACTCGCGACAGCATACGATGATCGACTGTCGCGGCACTTGCGGCCCGCCGGGTGGGTTGTCCGGTGCCACCACCGGAAAACGCCGGCGCGGGGGTGGCTGCCGGCTCTTGCCTGCCACCCCCGCGCCCACGGGAAATCAGATGCCGCCCAGGCAGAGGTACTTGACCTCGAGGTAGTCCTCGATGCCGTACTTCGAACCTTCGCGGCCCAGGCCGGAGGCCTTGATGCCGCCGAACGGCGCGACCTCGTTGGAGATCAGGCCGGTGTTGATGCCCACCATACCGTACTCCAGGGCCTCGGCCACGCGGAACACGCGGCCCAGGTCGCGAGCGTAGAAGTAGGAGGCCAGGCCGAACTCGGTGTCGTTGGACATGGCAATCACGTCGGCCTCGTCCTTGAAGCGGAACACCGGGGCCAGCGGGCCGAAGGTCTCGTCCTTGGAAACGAGCGCGTTCTTCGGCACGTCGACCAGGATGGTCGGCTCGAAGAAGGTGCCACCCAGGGCGTGCGGCTTGCCGCCGGCAACGACCTTGGCGCCCTTGCCCACGGCGTCGGCGATGTGCTCTTCGACCTTGGCCACGGCCTTGGAATCGATCAGCGGGCCGGTGGTCACGCCGCTTTCCAGGCCGTTGCCGATGTTCAGCTTGGCCACGGCGGCCTTCAGCTTCTCGACGAAGGCGTCGTACACGCCGTCCTGCACGTACAGGCGGTTGGCGCAGACGCAGGTCTGGCCGTTGTTGCGGTATTTGGAGATCAGCGCGCCTTCGACGGCGGCATCCAGGTCGGCGTCGTCGAAGACGATGAAGGGCGCGTTGCCGCCCAGCTCCAGGGACACCTTCTTGATGTCCTTGGCGCATTCGGCCATCAGCTGGCGACCGATCTCGGTCGAACCGGTGAAGGTCAGCTTGCGCACGATCGGGTTGCTGGTCAGCTCGCCGCCGACTTCGCCGGCGCTGCCGGTTACGACGCTGAACACGCCTTTCGGAATGCCGGCGCGCTCGGCCAGTTCGGCCAGGGCCAGGGCGGAATACGGAGTCTGCGAAGCGGGCTTGAGCACCATGGTGCAGCCGGCGGCCAGGGCCGGGCCGGCTTTACGGGTGATCATCGCCGAGGGGAAGTTCCACGGAGTGATGGCCGCGGTGACGCCGATCGGCTGCTTGATGACGATGATGCGCTTGTCCGGCTGGTGGCCGGGGATGGTGTCGCCATAGATGCGCTTGGCTTCTTCGCCGAACCACTCGAGGAAGGAGGCGGCATAGGCGATCTCGCCCTTGGCTTCGGCCAGCGGCTTGCCCTGCTCGATGGTCATCAGGCGGGCCAGGTCGTCCTGGTTCTCGATCATCAGCTCGAACCAGCGGCGCAGCTTGTTGGCGCGCTCCTTGGCGGTCAGCGCGCGCCAGGCCGGCAGGGCCTTGTCGGCGGCCTCGATGGCGCGGCGGGTTTCGGCGGCGCCCATCTTCGGCACGCTGCCGATGATCTCGTTGGTGGCCGGGTTGTTGACCTTGATGGTCTGACCGCTGTCGGCGTCCACCCAGGAACCGTCGATGTAGGCCTGTTGGCGGAACAGCTTGGCATCATTGAGTTGCATGACCAGTCTCCTTCGAGGAAAGCCATAAGCAGCGGGTCTACCTCGACTACCCCGCCTGCTCTTGTTGTCCGGGAAGCATTGGAGGGGCGCTCGCCCCACCCGTTCCATCGTCCCGCCGCGCCGCCCGCCAGGGGACGGCACCGGCGCTAGCGCAGGGTCGCCGATCGTCGCGCACGGGCGCGCGCAAACGGACCACGGCGGTAGCCGTAGCCGGTCAGGTCAACCGGGAGGTCCATGGACGGGATACGCTGCGGAAACGCCACCACTGCAGGAATCGGCTGCTGCACGGCATCGCGCGCATTCGCCAGGCAGTACGGAAGTCGGTCATCCCACTGGCACGAGGCCGGGTACTGTGACGCCAATTCCCCTGTCTCCTGTTGTTGTGGTGGGCGTTTGAAATGTCAAACGCATCCTAGGGCCCCATCCCCCAAAGGGCAAGGGGTCGTTCGAAAAAACCAACGAAAGTACATGCCACCCGGCGCCTCCAGGCCAGCCCCGGCCGACGGGCGGCAGACCGATTTCGAATTAACCCGGGCCACGCCCGAACGATGGACGCAAGCCGATCAGATGCGTATGATTGCCGCCTGCCGCGCCAGCCGCGGCCATGCGCATCCGTAGCTCAGCTGGATAGAGTACTGCCCTCCGAAGGCAGGGGTCGTGGGTTCGAATCCCGCCGGATGCGCCATCCATATAAAAGGCCCAGGTGAAAACCTGGGCCTTTTTCGTTTCCCGCCGCCGCCCATGCGATCAGAACGGCCCCGAGTCCAATGGGGTTCAGTGCTATGCGGGCTTCATGCCATCGCGGGTACCGGAACCGACATTGGCAAGGCTACCCTCTTCTTTCCTGCTGCAGGCAGATAGCCAAACCCACCTGAAACTACTCTTCCCAGCGCCTGTAAAATTTTGTCTATTCAGACGCCGCTATTTCAAATAATGTTGGTCCAATTCAAAAATCTCTAGCCAGGAGCACCGAATGGAAAGCCAATTCATCGGCTATGCCTTTCTGGTCGAGACACTGAAGCTGAAGGTCTTCCCGATCCAGCGTCCGGCGGCGATCAGGCCTGTCACCCGACAGATCGAGCAACGAAAGGACTAAACCAGTCCTAGCCTACTTAACCGAACAGCGCCGCCTGCCAGTGCTTCTCACTGACGATGGCCAATGAACAGCCATTCTCCCGCAGCTCCATCGCCTTCTTGATCTTGGTGCCATAGGTACTGTGGAGCCATTGCTCGTTCCCTATTTCGCCAACGACCAGATAGTGGATCTTCTTGCTCACACCGGGTGCGATCTGGCCTCCGCGCTCGATAACCAATGCCTCGCAGTCCTTGCGCGGGCCGTAGGCCATGACGCCCGTGAACAGAAACAACCGCCCATTCCATACGAGCTCAGGGACGGGGCGATCGAGAGGCAGTGCATTCGAAGGAACGAAAGCGTTGTCGCTCGCCTTGGGTTTGGCTGCGCTCAAGCCTGCGAAGCTGCGGAGAATTTCCAGCAGCTCCGCGGACTCGTCGGCATCCAGCACTCCATCGGAGAGCATGTCCGATAGCCGGCGATACAACAGGTTGATCACCGGATCCTCGAGGTGCACGAGGTTGGCCGAGATCCAATTCTCCAGAAACTCGGCCTCCTGCTGGTTGATATGCCCGTCTGCAGTAATACCGGCGGCCAGGCCCACCAGAGCGTCCGCAGAGCGCCGATCGATACGCGCCTCATGGAAAAAGCGGCTGTCTTCGAATTCCCGATGCAGATCAACCATTGGCATCCTCTACTTCATCGCTGCCTCCAGGGCCGGCCAGCTTCGCCAGGTCGGAGGTGAACGCCACCGTCATGCCCGTTGCCGAGCAAACCAGGGAGAGCTCCTTGGCGAGGTCGATGTGCAGATCCTCACCACGCAGGCCCTGCCATTCGGCCAGGTACCGAAAGGATCCGAACTTCTCAGGTTTCTTGAGGCGTTTCACGACGCCGCCTTTCCACCCCAAGGGCGGCAACTGCCCTGCCAGGCAGGCCTCGGCCAACTGCGGCTCGGCCGCAGCACGTCTCCGGCCAACCTCCCAGCATTGGATAAACCCCCGGTCGGCTCCCTTCCAGGTCTCGTACCAATCCAGGCCTGAACGTAGAGGTTCGCTGATTGCACGATGGATGGTATTCACTTTGTAAATCTCCCCGTCCGTTACCCTCGCCAGGCAACGCTGAATTCGAGAAGCAGAAAACCTGAGCACACGCCTGACGGCTCTAGGTAGATAAAAGGCTACCGCGCCATGATCTGCTGATAGCGGCGTTGGTATTCCTCGTAGGACATCGGTTGAGCCTGGAGCTGCTGCAGTTGTTGCTGCTGCCACTGGTCCCTGGAGAGACCAGGCGCCGAAGTCGAATAGGTGGCAGCCGAGGCGACGGCTTCTTGCGGAGCCGCGGCTTCCTTCATGGTGGTGGATGCCTTGCTCGGCAAGTCGAACATCGCCCCGGTTGAGGGGTCGATGATCAGCATCCCCAGCACACCACCGAGAAGCAGGTTGCCCCAGTACCAACCCTCCACGCCGGAGTCGATTACGGTTGTCTCGTCGGCATAGCCATCTTTGCGGAACCTGACCGTGTAGGTCTGGCCATCGAAGTAACCGGCGCTTGCCTCGAGCTTCACCGTAGCAGGAGTGATGCCGTTGTAGACGATGTTTCCGTCTTCGTCCTTGATCTCCACATTGGCACCGCTTGGCGAGCTGGTTACCTGGACCGGGTAGACCTGCTCGGTGAATATGCTGGCGCAGCCGGAGAGCAGCAGAGGGGCGGATAGGATTGCAGCGAGTAGCTTGATGCGCATGGCGACCTCCTTGTCAGTTTGGAGGCATTTTGCCACCAAAGAAGAAGCCACGTCATCCGCCGGCGGTATGCCCCAACCTCCCAATTGATCGAGCCAGCCAACTTTCAAAGCTGGCGACAGGCTCCCCCTTCCTCACCAACCAGCCAAAGCCCATTCCCGCCGAGTCCCCGAGCCTTCCGACAAGCCCCTCCTCAACCATCCGTCGCCAGACCCCACCGCCTTTGCCACCCTGCCTCTTGCACTTCCAATATTATGGTATACCATCAGACCAAATCGCACAGAGACACCCAAGGAGTGCCCATGAGCTTCGAAATCCGCAAGATCGTCAGCTACGTCGAGGAAACCTTCATCGAGGGCGGCAAGGCTGCCGAGAAACCGGTGTCCATGGCCGGGCTGGCCGTGGTGATCAAGAACCCCTGGGCGGGCCGCGGCTTCGTCGAGGACCTCAAGCCGGAGATCAAGGCCAACTGCTCCGAGCTGGGCGCGCTGATGGTCGAGCGCCTGACCGCGCTGATCGGCGGCGCCGACAGGATCGAGGCCTATGGCAAGGCCGCCGTGGTCGGTGCCGATGGCGAGATCGAGCACGCCTCGGCGGTGATCCACACCCTGCGCTTCGGCAACCACTACCGCAAGGCGGTGGACGCCAAGAGCTACCTGAGCTTCACCAACAAGCGCGGCGGCCCGGGCACCTCGATCCAGGTCCCGATGATGCACAAGGACGACGAGGGCCTGCGTTCGCACTACATCACCCTGGAGATGCAGATCGAGGACGCGCCGCGCGCCGACGAGATCATCGTGGTCCTGGGCGCCGCCGACGGCGGCCGCCTGCACCCGCGCATCGGCAACCGCTACATCGACCTGGAAGAGCTGGCCGCCGAGCAGGCCCAGTGATCCCGCGGCCAGTGCAGGAGCGTTCCATGATTCGGCTCACCGCTGAACACACACCGGCCGGCACCAGTTACCTGGCGACCGGCCAGGGCCAGCCCGTGGTACTGATCCACGGCGTGGGCCTGAACAAGGAAATGTGGGGCGGGCAGATCGTCGGCCTGGCCCCGCACTACCGGGTCATCGCCTACGATATGCTCGGCCACGGCGCCAGCCCGCGCCCCGAAGCGGGCACCGGGCTGGTCGGCTACGCCGCGCAGCTGCGCGAGTTGCTCGACCACCTGCAGATCCCGCAGGCCACGGTCATCGGCTTCTCCATGGGCGGCCTGGTGGCGCGCGCCTTCGCCCTGCACCATCCGCAGCGGCTGCAGGGGCTGGTGATCCTCAACAGTGTGTTCAACCGCAGCGCCGAACAGCGCGCCGGCGTCATCGAGCGCACCCGCCAGGCCGCCGAACACGGCCCCGACGCCAACGCCGAGGCGGCCCTGTCGCGCTGGTTCAGCCGCGAGTACCAGGCCGCCAACCCGGCGCAGATCGCGGCCATCCGCCAGACCCTGGCGAGCAACGACCCGCAGGGCTACCTGACCACCTACGAGTTGTTCGCCACCCAGGACATGTACCGCGCCGACGACCTGGGCAGCATCCAGGCGCCGACCCTGGTCGCCACCGGCGAGCTGGACCCCGGCTCTACCCCGGAGATGGCCCGGCAGCTGGCCGCGCGCATTCCCGGCGCGCAGGTGGCCATACTCGATGAACAGCGCCACATGATGCCGGTGGAGTCGCCGCGCCTGGTCAACCAGGTGCTGCTGGACTTCCTGCACCAGGCCCTGAGCCTGCCGAACCAGACCAAGGGGATAGTCGCATGACACTCACCCGCTTCCAGATGTGCATCGACGGCCAATGGCTCGATGCGCTCTCCGGCAAGACCTTCGAAAGCCTCGACCCGTCCAGCGCGCAGCCCTGGGCGCTGCTGCCCGACGCCGCCGAGGAAGACGTCGAGCGCGCCGTGCAGGCCGCGCAGAAGGCCTTCGACGACCCGGCCTGGCGCAAGCTCAGCGCCACCGCCCGCGGCAAGCTGCTGCGCCGCCTGGGCGACCTGATCGCCGAGAACAGGGAGCACCTGGCCCAGCTGGAGAGCCGCGACAACGGCAAGCTGATCCGCGAGACCCGCGGCCAGGTCGGCTACCTGCCGGAGTTCTTCCACTACACCGCGGGCCTGGCCGACAAGCTCGAAGGCGGCACCCTGCCGATCGACAAGCCGGACATGTTCGCCTACACCGTGCACGAGCCGCTGGGCGTGGTGGCCGGGATCATCCCCTGGAACAGCCCGCTGTACCTCACCGCGATCAAGCTGGCCCCGGCCCTGGCCGCCGGCAACACCATCGTGCTCAAGCCCTCGGAACACGCCTCGGCGACCATCCTCGAACTGGCCCGCCTGGCCCTGGAAGCCGGCTTCCCGGCCGGCGTGGTCAACGTGGTCACCGGCTTCGGCCCGAGCACCGGCGCGGCCCTGACGCGCCACCCGCTGGTGCGCAAGATCGCCTTCACCGGCGGCGCCGCCACCGCCCGCCACGTGGTGCGCAGCAGCGCGGAGAACTTCGCCAAGCTGTCCCTGGAGCTGGGCGGCAAGTCGCCGAACATCATCTTCGCCGACACCGACCTGGACAGCGCCATCAACGGCGTGGTGGCCGGCATCTACGCCGCCACCGGGCAGAGCTGCGTGGCCGGCTCGCGCCTGCTGGTGCAGCGCGAGATCTACGACGAATTCGTCGCCCGCCTGATCGCACGCGCCCAGCGCATCCGCATCGGCAACCCGCAGGAAGACGCCAGCGAGATGGGCCCTATGGCCACCGCGCAGCAACTGGCGGTGGTCGAAGGCCTGGTGGCCGCGGCCAAGGCCGAGGGCGCGCGCCTGCTGATGGGCGGCAAGCGCCCCGAGGGCCAGGGCGAAGGCTGGTACTACGAGCCGACGCTGTTCGCCTGCGACAGCCACTCCATGCGCATCATGCAGGAGGAAGTGTTCGGCCCGGTGGCCTCGGTCATCCCCTTCGACGACGAAGCCGAGGCGCTGGCCCTGGCCAACGACTCGCAGTACGGCCTGGCCGCCGGTATCTGGACCCGCGACCTGGGCCGCGCCCACCGCCTGGCGCGCGACGTGCGCTCGGGGATCATCTGGGTCAACACCTACCGCGCGGTCTCGGCCATGGCGCCGATCGGCGGCTTCCACCAGAGCGGCTACGGCCGCGAGAGCGGCATCGACTCGGTGCTGGCCTACACCGAACTGAAGACGGTGTGGATCAACCTCTCGCAGGCGCCCATGCCCGACCCCTTCGTGATGCGTTGAGGAACAGACCATGATCGAACCCGGAATCTACAAGGAAGTCATGGGCTCCTTCCCCTCGGGGGTGACCGTGGTCACCACCCTGGACGCCGAGGGCGGCATCGTCGGCATCACCGCCAGCGCCTTCAGCGCACTGTCCATCGAGCCGGCGCTGGTGCTGTTCTGCCCCAACTACGCCTCGGACACCTACCCGATCCTGCGCGACAGCAAGCAGTTCGCCATCCACCTGCTGTGCGCCGACCAGCAGGCCGAGGCCTACGCCTTCGCCGGTAAGGGCAAGGACAAGGCCAAGGGCATCGACTGGCACCTGAGCGAGCTGGGCAACCCGCTGCTGGCCAAGGCCACGGCGATCATCGAGTGCGAGCTGTGGCGCGAATACGACGGCGGCGACCACGCCATCATCGTCGGCGCGGTGAAGAACCTGATCCTGCCCGAGCAGGCGGTGACGCCCATGGTCTACCACCGCGGCAAGCTCGGCGCCCTGCCGCAGCTGGCCTGATCGTCCCGTCCTCGTGGGAGCGAGCCTGCTCGCTCCTACAGGTAGCGGAGAAACACTGACGCAGGATGGCGTTGAGCGAAGCGATACCCATCACCACGGCCGCATGGGTTTCGCAAGCTCGCCCCATCCTGCGAGAAGCCCCTCGGAGCAGCCGGCAGACAGTTGCTCCTACATGAAAGCAGGAGCATGCGATGAGCAACGAGAAGTACGAAAAGGGCCTGGCGATCCGCACCCAGGTGCTGGGCGAGGCCTACGTGAACAAGTCGCTGGCCGCGGCCGACGACTTCGGCAAGCCGCTGCAGGAGCTGGTCACCGAGTACTGCTGGGGCCACGTCTGGGGCCGCGAGGGTTTGTCGCTGAAAGAACGCAGCATGATAAACTTGGCGATGATTTCGGCCCTCAACCGGCCGCACGAACTGAAGCTGCACATCCGCGGCGCCCTGCGCAACGGGCTCAGCCGCGAGCAGATCCGCGAAATCCTGCTCCAGGTCGGCATCTATTGCGGCATCCCGGCGGCGGTCGACAGCTTCCGCCTGGCCCGCGAGGCCTTCGCCGAGGCCGATGCCGAGACCCAGGGCTAGGCCGCTTCACCCTACGGACAGCCATTACCAGAGCGGACCACATGAAACGCTTGCCCCTCGACGATAGCTTCAAGGTCAACCGCAACCCCGTGACCCTGCGCGAGATTGTGCTGGACAAGCTGCGCGGCGCCATCCTCAACTTCCAGCTGCTGCCCGGCGACCGCCTGGTCGAGCGCGACCTCTGCGACCGCCTGGGCGTCAGCCGCACCTCGGTGCGCGAGGCCCTGCGCCACCTGGAGTCCGAGGGGCTGGTGGAGTTCGCCGACGCCAAGGGCCCGCGGGTGGCCATCATCACCCTGGAAGACGCCTGCGACATCTATGAGCTGCGCTGCGTGCTCGAAGGGATGATCGTCCAGCTGTTCACCCTCAACGCCAAGGCCAAGGACATCCGCGCCCTGGAACGCGCCCTCGAGGAGAACCGCAAGGCCCTGGAGGAAGGCGACCTGCAGCAGGTGCTGGATTCGGTGCAGGGCTTCTACGACGTGCTGCTGGAAGGCTCGGGCAACCGCATCGCCGCCACCCAGCTGCGCCAGTTGCAGGCGCGCATCAGCTACCTGCGCGCCACTTCGGTGTCCCAGGCCAACCGCCGCGGGGCGAGCAACCAGGAGATGGAGAAGATGGTCGCGGCGATCAAGAGCGGCGACCCGGCGGCCGCGCACCAGGCCTCGGTGGACCACGTGCGCGCAGCGGCTAAGGTGGCGCTGGACTACCTGAAGTCCAAGCAGGAAGAGGGTGGCAAGGTCCGCGAGATCGCCACCCCCATCGTCCTCAAAGAGCCGCGCATAGGCCGCTGACGCCATGCCCGCCCCGCGCTTCTGCCCGCAGTGCGGCGGCGACCGGATGCAACGCCGCCAGCCGCCGGGGGACACCCACGAACGGCTGCTGTGCGGCGCCTGCGGCTACATCCACTACGAGAACCCCAAGGTCATCGCCGGCTGCATCATCGAGCGCGACGGCTGCTACCTACTGTGCCAACGCGCCATCCCGCCGCGCCCCGGCACCTGGACGCTGCCGGCCGGCTTCATGGAAAGCGGCGAGACCACCGAGCAGGCGGCCCTGCGCGAGGTCTGGGAAGAGAGCGGCGTGCGCGCCGAAATCCTCTCGCCCTACTCCATCTTCAGCGTGCCGAAGATCAGCGAGGTCTACATCATCTTCCGCGCCCAGGCCCTGGAGATCGCCGACGCCTACGGGCCGGAGACCCTCGACCGGCGCTTCTTCGCGCCCGAGGACATTCCCTGGGAGCAGATCTACTACCCGGCGATCCGGCAGATTCTCGAGCGCTACATCGAGGAGCGGCAGGCGGGGGTGTATGGGATCTACATGGGGAATGACGATAGCGGGAAGATTCATTTTATTCGCTGAGCTTCCTACGTCGCTTCCTCTTTTGTAGGAGCGAGCTTGCTCGCGAACGGTGCCACCCGGTGACTACGGTGTTTTTGGTTGACTCCGCTCCCTCTCCCTAACCCTCTCCCTGAAGGGAGAGGGGACCGTTCAGAGTGCTCGGGTGTTTCGGCGTTAGCCGGCTAGCACAGAGACTACCGACTGAAACCACTCCTCCTCTCGGCACGGACAAGCCCCCTCTCCCTTCAGGGAGAGGGTTGGGGAGAGGGGACGAGGTTCACCTCAAACACCAGTGCTGCCGGGGAATGCCGGTTCGCGAGCAAGAACTAGACGTCCCCCTCGCTCCTACGAAAACCCCCACCCTCAGGGCTCGACGCCCTCGACAATGATCACCTCCGCCCTCGCCGCCCCCTGCCGCTGCGCCCAGGCCTCCTGGTACTCCTTCGACCGATAGCAGGCCATCGCCTGCTCATAGGAATCGAACTCGATCACCACGCTGCGCTGCGGCGTCGGGCGGCCTTCCAGGGCTTCGGAGCGGCCGCCGCGGGCGAGGGTGCGGCCGCCGTACAGGGCGAAGGCCGCTGGCGCGCGGCGGGTGTATTGGCTGTACTGCTCGGGGTCTGTGACGTCCACGTGGGCGATCCAGTAGGCCTTCATGGCAACCTCTTGGCGATGGATATTTTGTGTATGATGGTATACCAGAATTTTCTGACTGCCACACCCCGGAGCCGGTCATGCCGTTCAATACCACCGAAGAAATCATCGAGGACTTCCGCCAGGGCCGCATGGTGCTGCTGGTGGACGACGAGGACCGCGAGAACGAGGGCGACCTGCTGCTGGCCGCCGAGTTCTGCTCGCCCGAGGCCATCAACTTCATGGCCCGCGAGGCGCGCGGGCTGATCTGCCTGACCCTCACCGAGGAACACTGCCAGCGCCTGGGCCTCGAACAGATGGTGCCGAACAACGGCAGCCCCTACTCCACCGCCTTCACCGTCTCCATCGAGGCGGCCACCGGGGTGACCACCGGCATCTCCGCCGCCGACCGCGCGCGCACCGTGCAGGCCGCCGTGGCGCCGGGCGCCAGCGCCGAGGACATCGTCCAGCCCGGGCACATCTTCCCGCTGCGCGCCCGCGAGGGCGGCGTGCTCACCCGCGCCGGGCACACCGAGGCCGGCTGCGACCTGGCGCGCCTGGCCGGGCTGACGCCGGCGGCGGTGATAGTCGAAGTGATGAACGACGACGGCAGCATGGCCCGCCGCCCCGAGCTGGAAGCCTTCGCCGCGCAGCACGGGATAAAGATCGGCACCATCGCCGACCTCATCCACTACCGCCTGAGCACCGAGCACACCGTGCGGCGCATCGGCGAGCGCGAGCTGCCCACGGTGCACGGCAACTTCCGCCTGGTGACCTTCGAGGACCGCATCGAGGGCGGCGTGCACATGGCCATGGTGATGGGCGAGGTCGACCCCGCCGAGCCGACCCTGGTGCGCGTGCATGTCATCGACCCGCTGCGCGACCTGGTCGGCGCCGAGTACGCCGGGCCGCCCAACTGGACGCTGTGGGCAGCCCTGCAACGGGTGGCCGAGGAAGGCCGCGGCGTGGTGGTGGTGCTGGCCAACCACGAGTCGTCCCAGGCGCTGCTGGAGCGCGTGCCGCAGCTCACCCAGCCGAGCCGGCCGTTCACCCGCTCGCAGTCGCGCATCTATTCGGAGATCGGCACCGGCGCGCAGATCCTCCAGGACCTGGGCGTGGGCAAGCTGCGCCACCTCGGCCCGCCGCTGAAATACGCCGGCCTCACCGGCTATGGCCTGGAAGTGGTGGAAAGCCTGCCCTTCGACGACTGGAAGCCGGCAACCGAGGCCTGACCACCGGTCGGTCGATACTGGCCGCCGGCCAGCTCGCCGGCGCCCGGACATGTGGATAAAGGCTAGAAAAATCAGTCGATTGCCGCCACCAGGCGGTAGCCGAAAAGCCGCCAGGGACGGCGCCAAGCGGCAATCCACGGGGGCTGTAACGGGGAGGAGACTTGCAGAAAGTTTGGAATACCATAATATGACATTCCGTAGGCCGACGATTGTTCCGCCGCCCCGAACACGGGCAGCCTGAACAACGCTCCGGACAAGGCCGACCCTGACAGGCCCAGATGGCCACTGCTCCTGATGGGCAGGCACAGACCGCCTGCCCGCGCACAAACACAACAACGAGGGCATGTACATGGTGTTCAAGAAACGTGCAGTCGCGGCGACTCTCGCCGCCATCCTGGGCCTGGCCGGCACCGCCGCCAGCGCCGCCGACGCGATCAGCTTCGTCAGCTGGGGCGGCACCACCCAGGACGCCCAGAAGCAGGCCTGGGCCGAGCCCTTCAGCCAGGCCAGCGGCATCCGCGTGGTGCAGGACGGCCCCACCGACTACGGCAAGCTCAAGGCCATGGTCGAAAGCGGCAACGTGCAGTGGGACGTGGTGGACGTGGAGGCGGACTTCGCCCTGCGCGCCGCCGCCGAAGGCCTGCTGGAGCCGCTGGACTTCAACGTGGTCAAGCGCGACCGTATCGATCCGCGCTTCGTCTCCGACCACGGCGTCGGCTCCTTCTACTTCTCCTTCGTGCTCGGCTACAACCAGGGCAAGGTCGGCGGCAACGCCCCGCAGGACTGGAGCGCGCTGTTCGACACCAAGACCTACCCGGGCAAGCGCGCGCTGTACAAGTGGCCGAGCCCCGGCGTGCTGGAACTGGCCCTGCTGGCCGACGGCGTGCCCGCCGACAAGCTCTACCCGCTGGACCTGGACCGCGCCTTCAAGAAGCTCGACAGCATCAAGAAGGACATCGTCTGGTGGGGCGGCGGCGCCCAGTCCCAGCAACTGCTGGCCTCCGGCGAGGCGACCATGGGGCAGTTCTGGAACGGCCGCATCTACGCCCTGCAGCAGGACGGCGCGCCGGTGGGCGTGAGCTGGAAGCAGAACCTGGTCATGGCCGACTTCCTCGTGGTGCCCAAGGGCTCGAAGAACAAGGACGCGGCCATGAAGTTCCTCGCCGAGGCCTCCAGCGCCAAGGGCCAGGCCGACTTCGCCAACCTAACCGCCTACGCCCCGGTGAACCTCGACAGCGTCGGCCAGCTCAAGGGCGACCTCGCCCCCAACCTGCCGACCGCCTACGCTAAGGATCAGATCACCCTCGACTACGCGTACTGGGCCAAGAACGGCCCGGCCATCGCGGCACGGTGGAACGAATGGCTGGTCAAGTGAAAATGACGGCCGTTCCCCACGGCCGCTCCACGCCCGTCGACGGCGCCGCGCGCGCCGCCGACGCGGTGCAAACGAGGTCGCCGATGAAGCCGCAAGGCGTGTCGCCCTGGCGCGGTTCGGCCAAGCTGCTGCCGGCCCTGCTGTTCCTCGGCCTGTTCTTCCTCGCCCCGCTGGTAGGGCTGCTGCTGCGCGGCGTGCTCGAACCCACCCCGGGCCTGGACAACTACGCCCAGCTGTTCGCCAACTCGGCCTACACCCGGGTGCTGTTCAACACCTTCGCGGTCGGCGCGCTGGTCACCCTGATCAGCCTGCTGCTGGGTTTCCCCCTGGCCTGGGCGATCACCCTGGTGCCGCGCGGCTGGGGCCGCTGGCTGCTGAACATCGTGCTGCTGTCGATGTGGACCAGCCTGCTCGCCCGCACCTACTCCTGGCTGGTGCTGCTGCAGGCCTCGGGGGTGATCAACAAGGTGCTGATGGCCCTGGGCATCATCGACCAGCCGCTGGAGCTGGTGCACAACCTCACCGGCGTGGTGATCGGCATGAGCTACATCATGATCCCGTTCATCGTCCTGCCGCTGCAGGCGACCATGGCGGCCATCGACCCCATGGTGCTGCAGGCCGGCTCGATCTGCGGCGCCAGCCCCTGGAGCAACTTCTTCAAGGTGTTCCTGCCGCTGTGCCGGCCGGGGCTGTTCTCCGGCGGGCTGATGGTGTTCGTCATGTCCCTGGGCTACTACGTCACCCCGGCGCTGCTGGGCGGCGCGCAGAACATGATGCTGCCGGAATTCATCGTCCAGCAGGTGCAGTCCTTCCTCAACTGGGGCCTGGCCAGCGCCGCCGCGGCGTTGCTGATCCTGATCACCCTGGTGCTGTTCTACGTCTACCTGAAAGTGCAGCCGGAATCCCCGGTCGGCGCCAGTAACGCGAGGTAAGCCGCCATGCTGCTCTCCCCCAACGCCATGGGCCCGCGCCTGCGCGGCGGGCTGTACCTCACCACCGGCCTGATCGCCGCCTTCCTGCTGCTGCCGATCGTGTTCATCGTGCTGCTGTCGTTCGGCTCCTCGCAGTGGCTGGTGTTCCCGCCGCCGGGCTGGACGCTGAAGTGGTACGCGCAGTTCTTCGCCAACCCCGAGTGGATGGACGCGGCCCTGGCCAGCCTCAAGGTCGCGGTGCTGACCACCATCTGCGCGGTAGCCCTGGGCCTGCCCACCGCCTTCGCCCTGGTGCGCGGCAGGTTCCCCGGCCGCGAGCTGCTCTACGGGCTGTTCACCCTGCCGATGATAGTGCCGCTGGTGATCATCGCTGTGGCGGTGTACGCGCTGTTCCTCAAGCTGGGCTACACCGGCACGCTGTTCGCCTTCGTGGTCAGCCACGTGATAGTCGCCCTGCCCTTCACCATCATCTCGATCATCAACTCGCTGAAGCTGTTCGACCAGTCCACCGAGGACGCCGCGGTGATCTGCGGCGCCTCGCGCCTGCAGGCGGTGTTCAAGGTGACCTTCCCGGCCATCCGCCCGGGCATGGTCGCCGGCGGCCTGTTCGCCTTCCTGGTGTCCTGGGACGAGGTGGTGCTCAGCGTGATGATGGCCAGCCCGACCCTGCAGACCCTGCCGGTGAAGATGTGGACCACCCTGCGCCAGGACCTGACCCCGGTGATCGCCGTCGCCTCGACGCTGCTGATCGGCCTGTCGGTCCTGGTGATGCTCGCCGCCGCGCTGCTGCGCCGGCGCAATGAAGTCAGCGCCTGAGCGCGAGGAGTCAGACAATGAGTGCCGTCATCCAAGAAACCGCGCAGGGCGGGACCCTGGTCAGCCTGCGCAACCTGAACAAGCACTACGGCGACTTCACCGCCGTGGACAACATCAACCTCGACATCCGCGACGGGGAATTCCTCACCTTCCTCGGCTCCAGCGGCTCGGGCAAGAGCACCACGCTGTCGATGCTGGCCGGCTTCGAGACGCCCAGCAGCGGCGAGATCCTGGTGGAAGGCCAGTCGCTAGTGAACGTGCCGCCGCACAAGCGCGACATCGGCATGGTGTTCCAGCGCTACTCGCTGTTCCCGCACCTGTCGGTGCGCGACAACATCGGCTTCCCGCTGGACATCCGCAAGCAGAAGGGCGATGCCCGCGAGCGCCGCGTCGACGCCATGCTCAAGCTGGTGCAGCTGGAGAAGTTCGCCCAGCGCCGCCCGGCGCAGCTCTCCGGCGGCCAGCAGCAGCGCGTGGCCATCGCCCGCGCGCTGGTCTACGAGCCGCGCATCCTGCTGATGGACGAACCCCTGGGCGCGCTGGACAAGAAGCTGCGCGAAGACCTGCAGGACGAACTGCGCCACCTGCACCGCCGCCTCGGCATCACCATCGTCTACGTCACCCACGATCAGGAAGAGGCCATGCGCCTGTCCCAGCGCATCGCCATCTTCAGCCATGGCAAGATCGTCGGCCTGGGCAGCGGCTACGACCTCTACCAGAACCCGCCGAACACCTTCGTCGCCTCCTTCCTTGGCAACTCCAACTTCCTCCGCGTGCAGGCCCAGGGCAACGCCGCGGCGCGCTTCGAGAGCGCCAGCCTGGCCATCCGCCCCACCAGCGGCCTGCGCGAAGGGCAGGACCTGGTGCTGATGATCCGCCCGGAAAAGGCCCTGGCCCTGAGCGCCGAACAGGCCGCCGCGCAGCCCCTGCAAGCCGGCTGGAACGAACTCGGCGCCACCGTGCAGGAAGTGGTGTTCCTCGGCGAGAGCCAGACCTGCAGCGTGACCACCGTGGGCGGCACCCAGCTGACCCTCAAGGCCCTCTCCGGCGGCCAGTCGCTGCACCCGGGCATCCCGGTGCGCGTGCGCTGGGCCGCGGCCGACGCCTGCGTCTACAGCCAGTGGAACGAAAGCGACCTGGTGAAGGGCGCGCACTGACCCTTTGAAGTCCCTTGCGCCCCCGGCCGTTGTGGCGGCCGGGGGCTTTTTTTTGCCTGCGCCATTCCCCTGTAGGAGCGCGCCCTGCGCGCGAAATCGCGGGCAGGGCCCGCTCCTACAGATTGCCGGGAGGCACGGCATTCCCCCCGTAGAAGCGGACCTTGTCCGCGATAGCCGGAACCACCGGCGCGCCTCGCGGATGAGATCCGCTCCTACGCCACCCCACCCCCGCCATTCCCATGTAGGAGCGCGCCCTGCGCGCGAATCGCGGGCAGGGCCCGCTCCTACAGGCGAACCGCATGGCACGGCGTTTGTTCGCGAGCAAGCTCGCTCCTACGAAGGGCATCTCGGCGCAGTTACAGGTTGACGCCGAGTCTCCCATCCATGCCTGCCCGCCAATCCCACGCCCTTTCCCGCAGACGAAAAAAAGCCCCGCCAGAGCTGCTCTCGGGGCGGGGCGGAGAGTGGAACGAGGAATCAGTCGGCCAGGCCCAGGCGCCCCTGCCGCAGGCTTTCACGTGCCTGGCCGCGGGTGGCCAGGCAGTAGTACAGCGGGCAGGTCACCAGCAGGCCAGCCAGCCAGGACAGGTCGGCGCCTTCCAGGTAGTTGGCGTAGGGCCCGACGTAGAGCGCGGTGTTGGCGAACGGCAGCTGCACCAGGATGCCGATGGCGTAGGCGATGATCGCGTGCGGGTTGAAGCGCCCGTAGATGCCGCCGTCGGCGCGGAAGATCGAGGCGATGTCGTAGCGCCCGCGCTTGACCAGGTAGAAGTCGATCAGGTTGATGCAGGCCCAGGGCACCAGGACCAGCAGCAGGGTGAGGATCAGCCCGATGAACTGCGAGATGAAGTTCGCCGAAGCGCTCAGCGCCACCAGGCAGCTACCGGCCAGCACCACCGAGGACAGCGCCACGCGCAGGCGCACGCTGGGCGTCCAGGCGGCGGCGAAGGTCTGGATCGAGGTGACGATGGAAAGCACCGCGCCGTACAGGTTCAGCGCGTTGTGGCTGATGATGTTGAGCAGGAACAGCACCATCAGCGCCGGGCCGAACACACCGGTGGCCTGCTTCACCGCGGCCATCGCCTCGGTGCCTTCGGGCGTGGCCAGCACCGCCACCGCGCCGAAGCTGAACGACAGGCTGGTGCCCAGCACCGCGCCGAAGAAGGTGGCGAAGAACGGCCTGGCGATGCCGACGCTGGCCGGCAGGTAGCGCGAGTAGTCCGAGGTGTAGGGCGAGAAGCTGACCTGCCAGATGATGCCCAGGCACAGGGTGGCGACGAAGCCGGAGAGGTTGAAGCCGCCACGGCTGAAGAAGTCCGCCGGCAGCTGCTGGCAGAAGATCCACACGAAGCCCACCAGCAGCGCGCCGCCCATCACCCAGGTGCCGATGCGGTTGAGGGTGTGGATGAAGCGGTAGCCGATCACGCCGATGGCGGTGGCGCCCAGGGCGCCGAGCAGGATGCCCGCCGGCAGCGGCACGGCCGGGGCGATGCTGTGGATGGATTCGCCGGCCAGGACGATGTTGGAGATGAAGAAGCCCAGGTAGATCAGCGCGGTGAAGAACACGATCAGCAGCGCGCCGTAGCGGCCGAACTGGCCACGGCTCTGCACCATCTGCGGAATGCCCAGCTGCGGCCCCTGGGCCGAGGCCAGGGCGATGCCGACGCCGCCGAGCATGTGCCCGAGGAAGATCGCCAGCAGGCCCCAGAGCAGGTCCAGGTGGTAGACCTGGACCACCATGGCGCCGGTCACCACCGGCAGCGGCGCGATATTGGTGCTGAACCACAGGGTGAACAGGTCGCGCGCACGGCCATGGCGCTCGGCCGGGGGCACGTAGTCGACGGTGTGGTTCTCGATGAGCGGGGTGGACTCGGTATGGGACATCTTCTGGCTCGCTGCGGATGGCCGGGCGCGAGCACGGATCGGCCGGCCGGGCGGCCGACGTCGATCCACTGCGGGCGCGGACAGTCGGGAATCGGGGTTGCAGGAATCAGGCCGCGGACGGCCTGGCGCAGGACCGGCGGTCCAGGGACGGGTGCAACCTCGGGGAATCATCGAGCCAGGCCCGGTCGGGGGCGCGGCGGGGGAACATCATGCACAGCATCTTCTTGTCTTCTTTGTACGAAAGCTACGTATGTATTTGCCTTGGGCAGCAAGCCCCGGAAAGGGCCGGCAGGCATGCCCAGTCGAACACCATATTATGGTATTCCAATATTCCGGCAAGCCCCTTCCCCGCCAACGGCTCCGACCATGGGCTATCCAGGGGTCCCTCCCGGCACCCCGCCGAAGCCTTGGAGCCCAGTCCACATGCGGATTCCAGCCACGAGCGCGACGTTCGTCGGCAACCGACTGGCGGTCATCCAGGGGCTTGAACTTTCAATAATACGGTATACCATCAGACGAAAATAATTCCTCCAACGCCCGCCCCCGTGGCAGCAGGTAACCGCAATGATCGACGCCAACCTCTACAAGCAAGTCATGGGCTCCTTCCCCTCCGGCGTGACCGTGATCACCACCCTGGACGAGGACGGCCAGCTGGTGGGCCTGACCGCCAGCGCCTTCAGCTCGCTATCGATGGACCCGGCGCTGGTGCTGTTCTGCCCCAACTACACCTCCGACTCCTACCCGGTGCTGATCCGCCGCAAGCAGTTCGCCATCCACCTGCTCTCCGCCGAGCAGCAGCGCGAGGCCTACAGCTTCGCCAAGAAGGGCAAGGACAAGGCTTTGGGCATCGACTGGCAGCTGAGCGAGCTGGGCAATCCGTTGCTGGAAGGCGCGACTGCGGTGATCGAGTGCGAGTTGTGGCGTGAGTACGAGGGTGGGGATCACGCGATCATGGTCGGCGCGGTGAAGAACCTGGTGGTGCCGGAACAGCGGGTGCCGCCGATGGTTTATTGCCGTGGGAAGATGGGGGCGTTGCCGGCTTTGGCGTGACGCCGATTGCCAGCGCGCTTGCTCGCGAACGGTGTTTCCCGGGGCGTAGGTGCTGGGTTCAAGAGCGCCCTCTCCCCAACCCTCTCCCGCAAGCGGGAGAGGGGGCTGTCCTGAGCGGCGTGTCGGTCAGGCGCCATCCTTCCAATTCGTCATTCCCGCGAACGCGGGACGCGGCCCCATCGCGAACAGCGCTTGCGCTGGCCCGAAGGGGAATAACCCGGTGGCTTGGGGGCTTGGTGTAGCGCGCCGCTCCGAGTCTGCGGAGATTTTTTGTTTCGCCCCCTCGGGCGAGTCCCTTTTGTCAAACGGTGGAAGGCCACCCCCGCAAAAAGGAACCAAAAAGGCTTGCCCCGCATACGGGCACGACAGAGTCGGGCTACCCTCGCGAACTCCCCCGCCACGGAGGCCCGCCCCGAGGGTACGTCCCTGTAGCCCGCGGGGCTCTCGCGACATCCATGTCGCATGACCTCCTGAGCGAGGGTTTCACTCGGCCTTCTGAAGGGGCGTTCCGGTGCGCTCGGATATTCCTCTGGAAATCCTGCTCTTCGTAGGAGCGAGCTTGCTCGCGACCCCCGTAGTCACTGGGTCCCGCGTTCGCGGGAATGACGAGGGGGAGTGAGGAGTATCAGGATGACTCCAAATTCCCCTCCCACTCCGAACAGCCCCCTCTCCCGCTTGCGGGAGAGGGTTGGGGAGAGGGCGCTCTTGACACCCAACACCGCAGCCCGCCGGTAACCACTGTTCGCGAGCAAGCTCGCTCCTACGAAAAGCCTTCCCGGCAGTGGCTCAGGTCTTGAACCGCGACACCAGCCGATTCAACTCCTCCGACAACCCATTCAACGTCTGCGCATCCCCCCGCGTGGCCTCCGCCAGTCCCGCCACTTCCTGGGCGTCGCGGTGGATCTGGGCGATGTGCCGGTTGATCTCTTCCGCCACCTGGTGCTGCTCTTCCGCCGCCGTGGCGATCTGCGCGTTCATGTCGCGGATCACGTCCACCGACTCGCGGATGGCGCCGAAGCAGGCGCGGGCCTCGCGGATGGAGCCGACGGTGCGCTGCGAGGCCTCCAGGCTGGATTGCATCTGCCGGCCGGTGTCGTGGGTGCGGCGGGCCAGGTTGCCCAGCAGCGCGTCGATCTCGCCGGTAGATTCGGCGGTGCGCCGCGCCAGTGCTCGTACCTCGTCGGCCACCACGGCGAAGCCGCGGCCCTGGTCGCCGGCGCGGGCCGCCTCGATGGCGGCGTTGAGCGCCAGCAGGTTGGTCTGCTCGGCGATGGAGCGGATGGTGCCGAGGATCGACTGGATGTCGTTGCTGTCCTGTTCCAGCTGGCGCATGGCGCTCGCCGAGCCGGCGATTTCCTCGCTCAGGCGGCCGACGCTGTCCACCGCCTCGTCGATCTGCTGCTGGCCGTCGTGGGCCTGGCGCTGGCCGCTGTCGGCGGAAGTCGCCGCCTGGCTGCAGGAGCGCGCCACCTCGTTGGCGGTCATGACCATCTCGTTGAACGCCGTGGACACCATGTCCACCGCCTCGCGCTGGCGCGCCGCGGCCTCGGCCAGGGCCTGGGAGGTGCCGCTGGCGCTGCCGGCGCTCTGGTGGATGCCGGAGGCGGCCTGGCCGATGTGCTGCACCAGGCGGCGGATGGCCTCGAGGAACTGGTTGAACCAGCCGGCCAGCTGCGCCGTCTCGTCGCGGCCGCGCACCGCCAGGCGCCCGGTCAGGTCGCCGTCGCCCTGGGCGATGCCCTCCAGGCCGTCGGCCACCGCGCGCACCGGGCGCACCACCAGGCCGGCGAATACGGCACCGACGCCGGCGAAGCCCAGCGCTATCACCGCGGCAATCAGGCCGACCAGCCA
This sequence comes from Pseudomonas sp. AAC, assembly GCF_000725445.1. NCBI lineage: Bacteria > Pseudomonadati > Pseudomonadota > Gammaproteobacteria > Pseudomonadales > Pseudomonadaceae > Pseudomonas > Pseudomonas sp. AAC. The sequence continues at coordinate 381,443 of NZ_KL647096.1, forward strand.
GGTCAGGCGCGTCGCCCCGGCCATCACCTCGCTTTCCTTGATCAGGCCGACGAAACGCCAGCCCAGGCCCTCCGACGGCCAGACGTTGGCCAGGTAGCGCTCGCCGTCGATCTCCACCTCCACCAGGCCCTTGTCGGCGCTGGCCAGGCTGGCGTAGCCGGCACCCAGCTCGCCCAGCTTCTTGAAGTTGTGCTCCGGCTGGTGCGGGTCGACCAGCACGGTGCCGTCGCCTTCCATCAGCATCAGGTAGCCGCTGTCGCCCAGGCGGATGCCCTTGACGATGTCGGTCAGGCGCTTGAGCGACACGTCGATGTTGACCACCCCGCCCTGCTCGCCGAGGCGGTTGGCGAAGGTGCGCACGCTGCTGACCAGCACCACCTTGTCCGCCGCCCAGTAGTAGGCATGGGTGCGCAGGGTGCGGCCCGGCTGGGCCATGGCCGCCTGGTACCAGGGGCGGCTGCGCGGGTCGTAGCTGGCCAGCTTGTCGTCGCCCGGCCAGAAGGCGTAGCCGCCGTCGCGGGTGCCCAGGGATACGTAGGCGTAGTCCGGGTGGCTGTGGGCCAGGCCGGCGAACAGGTCGAACACCTGGCGGTCCAGCTCACCGGCCGGGTGCTGCGCGGCGTCGACGCCGATGTACTGCTTGAGGCTGCCGTCGATGGCCTGCAGCTGCGGGTGCGCGGCCAGGTACTCGACGTTCTGGGCGATGCCGTCGAAGAACAGCTGCATGGCGTTCTCCACCTGGCGGATTTCCCGGCTGCTGCTGTCGATGAAGCCTTCCCGCGCCTCGCCGCGCAGGTTGAAGATCACCAGCACGGCGACCAGCAGCACCGGCAGGCTGGCGATGGCGGCGAAGGCCAGGATCAGTTTCTGTTTGAGGTTCATCCTTAACTCCTTGGGGTGGCGCCGGGCAGAAACGCCTTGCAGATATTCCGTATTATGGTATACCAATAAACCACGGACACCCAGCACGCTTGTGGCCAATCGCCATGACCGCGCCCATTCCCCGAAGCAGCGGTGCGCGCAGGCGCATCCCATCCGCCGGCCCGCCCAGCGCCGGATACAAAAAAGGTTCGAGGTAAGCGATATGAAATTTTCCCTGTTCGTGCACATGGAGCGCTACGACGAGCAAACCAGCCACCGCCAGCTGTTCGAGGAACTCACCGAACTGACGCTGATGGCCGAGGCCGGCGGCTTCAGCACCGTGTGGATCGGCGAGCACCACGCCATGGAATACACCATCTCGCCCAGCCCCATGCCGCTGCTGGCCTACCTGGCCGCCCGCACCGAAACCATCCGCCTGGGCGCCGGCACCATCATCGCGCCCTTCTGGCACCCCATCCGCGTGGCCGGCGAATGCGCCCTGCTCGACGTGATCAGCAACGGCCGCATGGAAGTGGGCCTGGCCCGCGGCGCCTACCAGTACGAATTCGACCGCATGGCCAACGGCATGCCGGCCACCGAGGGCGGCAAGTACCTGCGCGAGATGGTCCCGGTGGTGCGCGCGCTGTGGCAGGGCGACGTCGCCCACGACGGCGAGATCTGGAAGTTCCCCACCGCCACCTCCTCGCCGCGGCCGATCCAGAAGCCCACCCCGCCGATGTGGATCGCCGCGCGCGACCCGGACTCGCACAACTTCGCCGTGGCCAACGGCTGCAACGTGATGGTCACCCCGCTGATGAAAGGCGACGAGGAAGTGGTCGACCTGAAGAACAAGTTCGAAGCGGCCCTGGCCAACAACCCCGGCGTGCCGCGCCCGCAACTGATGGTGCTGCGCCACACCCACGTGCACAGCGCCGACGACCCGGAAGGCTGGAAGGTCGGCGCGCAGGCCATCTCGCGCTTCTACCGCACCTTCGACGCCTGGTTCGGCAACAAGCAGACCCCGGTCAACGGCCTGCTGCCGCCCAGCCCCGAGGAAAAGTTCAAGGAACGCCCGGAGTTCGAGCTGGAGAACATCCGCAGGAACACCATGATCGGCACCCCCGAGGAAATCATCGCGCGCATCCGCCACTACCAGGATCTGGGCGTCGACGAGTTCAGCTTCTGGGCCGACAACAGCCTGCCCTACGAGCAGAAGAAGAAGTCCCTGGAACTGTTCATCAAGCACGTGGTGCCGGCCTTCCGCTGAGCACCCGCCCAGGCTTCGCAACGACAACGCCGGTCAGTTTCCTGACCGGCGTTGTGCATTCAGGCCCGGCTCACCAGGAACCGGCTCGCGCCGCGCGGCGGCCCTGGGCGCACACCGCCAGGGCGGCCAGCGCCGCCCCATGGCGGCGATCAACGCGCGCCTGGTGCTGGAATCCAAGCGCGAGCTGGCCCACTCGCGCCAGAGCATCAAGGCCATCGCCCACGACCTGGGCTTCTCCGACATCGGCTACTTCAGCCGCTTCTTCCGCAAGCACACGCACCTGTCGCCCAGCGAGTTCCGCAGCCAGGGCGCCGCCTGACGCGGCCTGTAACCCTTATATTCAATTAAAGAATAATAAAATCTGAATTTATTCTTTTTTACCTCAACCTCGATTCCTCTATAACTGCGCAGGAATCGACGGCCGCTCCACTGTTGCGCTGCCAACAGTTGCCCAGCAGCAACTAGCCGCCAGCCAACAGTTCGCCCAGCAACACTTGATGAATACCCATACCAATCAATGACTTGAGTCCTGGCACAGGTCTTGCGAAACCCGACCTGAACCCGCCCTGCCGGCAGGGCAACAGCACAGGAAACCGAACATGACTGCCCCCTTGAAAGTGGTCGCCGTATCCGGCGGCGCCTATCGCCCCTCGCGCACCCTGGCCCTGACCGAGGCCATCCTCGCCGAGATCGGCCGCCACCTGGACGCCGAGGTCCAGCTCATCGAGCTGGCCGACATCGCCCGCCCGGTGGGCGGCGCCCTGAGCCGCGCCGAGCTGCCGGAGGCCGTGGAGGCGCAGCTGCGCGCCATCGAGGGCGCCGACCTGCTGCTGGTGGCCTCGCCGGTGTACCGCGGCTCCTATCCCGGGCAGCTCAAGCACCTGTTCGACCTGATCGGCCAGGACGCGCTGATCGGCACCCCGGTGCTGCTCGCCGCCACCGGCGGCAGCCAACGCCACGCGCTGGTCATCGACCACCAGCTGCGCCCGCTGTTCAGCTTCTTCCAGTCCCTGACCCTGCCGCTGGGCGTGTACGCCAGCGAGGCCGACTTCAAGGACTACCGCATCAGCTGCGAACTGCTCCAGGCGCGCATCCGCCTGGCCGTGGAGCGCGCCCTGCCGCTGTTCGGCGACCACCGCGCGCTGCGCCGCATCGCCTGAGGAGCCGCCCGATGAATTCGCCGGCACAAGCCTCCATCCTCAGCCCGCTGCAACTGGCCCGCCAGCTGGCGGCGGAATTCGCCGAAAGCGCCGTCGAGCGCGACCGGCTCGGCGGCACGCCGAAGGCCGAGCGCGACGCCCTGCGCCGCAGCGGCCTGCTCGGCCTGGTCATCCCCAAACAGTACGGCGGCCTGGGCGCCAGCTGGAGCGAGGCCCTGGAAGTGACCCGCGAGTTCGCCCGCGTCGACAGTTCCATCGCCCACGTGTTCGGCTTCCAGCACCTGATGCTGGCCACCGTGCGCCTGTTCGCCCGCCCCGAGCAGTGGCAGCCGTGGTTCGAGCAGACCGCGCGCAAGCACTGGTTCTGGGGCAACGCCCTGAACCCGCTGGACACCCGCACCGTGGTGAAGAAGTTCGACGGCTGGCGCGAGTTCTCCGGCAAGAAGAGCTTCTGCTCCGGCGCCAGCGATTCGGAAATGCTCATCGCCTCGGCAGTGGACGAAGGCAACGGCGGCAAGCTGCTGATCGCCGCCATCCCCAGCGGCCGCACCGGCATCACCCTGCACGGCGACTGGGACAACATGGGCCAGCGGCAGACCGACAGCGGCAGCGCCACCTTCGAACGGGTGCGCGTGGAGGAATCCGAGCTGCTGCTGGACCCGGGCCCGCTGAGCACGCCCTTCGCCTGCCTGCGCCCGCTGATCGCCCAGCTGCTGTTCGCCAACCTGTTCCTCGGCGTGGCCGAGGGCGCCTTCGAGGAGGCGCGGCAGTACAGCCTCAAGGAAAGCCGCCCGTGGTTCCGCTCCAGCGCCCGCAGCGTCGGCGAGGACCCGTACGTGCTGCGCCACTACGGCGAGTTCTGGGTCGGCCTGGAGAGCGTGCGCCTGCTGGTGCAGCGCGCCGCCGCGCTGCTGGACGAAGCCTGGCGCAAGGAACACGCCCTGGGCGCCGAGGAACGCGCGCAGCTGGCGGTGGCCATCGCCACCGCCAAGGTCGCCGCCAGCCGCGCCGGCCTGGACATCTGCAACCGCCTGTTCGAGGTCACCGGCGCCCGCGCCACCCATGCCTCGCTGCGCCTGGACCGCTTCTGGCGCAACCTGCGCACCCAGTCCCTGCACGACCCGCTGGACTACAAGCTCCACGAGCTGGGGGACTGGGCGCTCAACGGTACGCGGCCGACACCCACCTTCTATTCCTGAGGCAGAGACATGCAACTGCTGACGCTACCCCCCTCCCCCGCACTGGCCACCTCGATCCGGGCGACCGCACAGGTCTTCGAAGACCCGAAATCGCAGGCGCTGCTCGCCCATCTGCAACAGGTCGCCCCCAGCGAGGCCAGCGTCCTGATCATCGGCGAAACCGGCACGGGCAAGGAGCTGGTGGCGCGGCACATCCACAACCTCAGCGGGCGGCGCAACGGGCCCTTCGTCGCGGTGAACTGCGGGGCCTTCTCCGAATCGCTGGTGGAGGCCGAGCTGTTCGGCCACGAGAAGGGCGCCTTCACCGGCGCCCTGAGCGCCAAGGCCGGCTGGTTCGAAGAGGCCGACGGCGGCACCCTGTTCCTCGACGAGATCGGCGACCTGCCGATGCCCATCCAGGTCAAGCTGCTGCGCGTGCTGCAGGAGCGCGAGGTGGTGCGCCTGGGCTCGCGCAAGAGCATCCCGATCAACGTGCGGGTGCTGGCGGCGACCAACGTGCAACTGGAACGGGCGATCAACGCCGGGCACTTCCGCGAGGACCTGTACTACCGCCTCAACGTCGTCACCCTGCAGCTGCACCCGCTGCGCGAGCGCCCCGGCGACATCCTGCCGCTGACCCGCCACTTCATCCGCAGCTACAGCGAGCGCCTGGGCTACGGCCAGGTGCAGCTCAGCGCCGAGGCCGAGCGCAAGCTGGTGGGCTACGGCTGGCCGGGCAACATCCGCGAGCTGGAGAACGTCATCCACCACAGCCTGCTGACCTGCCGCGACGGCCTGGTGCGCGAGGACGACCTGCGCCTGTCCAACCTGCGCCTGGAGCGCCAGGAGGAAGCCCCGGCCGGCCATGCCGGCAGCCCTGCGGCCAATGGCGGCGAGTCCGCCGAGGAACTGCTGCAGCGCGCCTTCCGCCGCTTGTTCGAGGAATCCGCCGGGGCGCTCTACGAACGCGTCGAGGAAAGCCTGCTGCGCGCCGCCTACCGCTTCTGCCACCACAACCAGGTGCACACCGCCAACCTGCTGGGCCTGTCGCGCAACGTCACCCGCACGCGGCTGATCGCCATCGGCGAGCTGGTGGTGAACAAGCGCCGCGGCCCGGAGCAGGCGCTGGACAACCGCGTGGTGCGGCTGTCCATCTGAGCCCCGTCAGGCACTGCCCACCAGGCTGACCCGATCCGCCAGCGCCTTCGCGCGCGCCACTACCGCCTCGCGCTCCGCCACCGGCGCCGCCACACGCAGCCGCAGGCTGCCCAGGGAGCGGCCCTGGATGCGCTCCAGGCTGGCCTGCACCAGGCGCACTTCGTAGCCCAGTTCGCGGCCGATGGCCGCTGGCTCCGGTTCGCGGGCGCTGGCGCCGCTGTAGTGCAGGTCCAGCAGCAGGCCCTCGCCCGCCGTCTCGCCGTCAATATCGTGATGCAGCGTGCCGAGCAGGCTGCGCGTCACTTCGTGGCGCGGGTCGCCGAACACTTCCCAGACCTCGCCCTGCTCCACCACCCGGCCGCGCTCCAGCACCACCACGCGGTCGCAGAGGTCGCGGATGACTTCCATCTCGTGGGTGATGAGGACGATGGTCAGGCCCAGGCGACGGTTGATGTCGCGCAGCAGCGCGAGGATCGACTGGGTGCTTTCCGGGTCCAGCGCCGAGGTGGCCTCGTCGCACAGCAGCAGGTCCGGTTGCAGCACCAGCGCGCGGGCGATGCCGACACGCTGCTTCTGCCCGCCGGAAAGCTGCGCCGGGTAGGCTTCGCGCTTGTCCGCCAGGCCCACCAGCTGCAACAGCTCGGCCACCCGCCGCTCGCGCTCGGCGCGGGGCACGCCGGCCAGCACCAGGGGCAGCGCGACGTTGTCGCCGACGCTGCGCGAGGCCATCAGGTTGAAGTGCTGGAAGATCATCCCGGTGCGCCGGCGCAGCTGCGCCAGGCGCGCGTCGTCGAAGGCGCCGATGTCCTCGCCGTCGACCAGCACCTGGCCGGCGCTGGGCCGCTCCAGGCGGTTGAGCGAGCGCAGCAGCGAGGACTTGCCGGCGCCGCTGCGGCCGATGATGCCGAACACCTCGCCGCGGCGGATCTCCAGATCGATGCCGTGCAGCGCCTGCACTTCCCGGCCGCCGGCCAGGTAGTGCTTGGCCAGGCCGCGCAGGCGGATGTGGGTGGCAGCCGCCAGGGGCTGCGAATGGTTGAAGCTGACCATGGGTGCGTTCCTGCCGGGCGCGGCGCCCGTCCTGGGCGCCGCGCCGGGTCACATCAGAAGCCGGGGGCGATCTCGCCCTTGTAGCGGGTCAGGATGAAGTTGCGCACTTCCGGCGAGTTGAGCGCCTTGGCCAGCTTCTGGATACCCGGATCCTGGATGTTGTCCGGACGCGCCACCAGGAACTCGACGTAGAGGTCCTTGCCCTTCTCGACGATCAGCGCGCTCTTGATGTCGATGCCGGCTTCCAGCGCGTAGTTGGCGAAGACGAAGGCCAGGTCGACCTGCTTCACCGAGCGCGCCAGCATGGCGCCTTCCAGTTCGCGGATCTTCAGGTGTTTGGGGTTATCGACGATGTCGCGCTCGGTGGACTGCGGATTGCTCGGGTCCTTGAGCTTGATCAGCCCGGCCTCGGCCAGCAGCACCAGCGCGCGGCCGGTGTTCACCGGGTCGTTGGGGATGGCCACGCTGGCGCCATCGGGCAGCTCGCTCAGGCTCTTGTACTTGGCCGAGTAGGCGCCGAAGGGCTCGATGTGCACGCCCACCACCGGCACCAGGTTGGTGTGGCGGGTCTTGTTGAAGTCGTCGAGGAACGGGCGGTACTGGTAGTAGTTGGCGTCGAGGTTCTTCTTCGCCAGTTGCAGGTTGGGCTGGATGAAGTCGTTGAACACCTTCACTTCCAGGTCCACGCCCTCCTTGGCCAGGGCCGGTTTGACGAATTCGAGGATTTCCGCGTGGGGCACCGGGGTGGCGCCGACGACGAGGTGCTCGTTGGCGTGGGCGTTGATGGCTATTACGGCAGCCAGGGCGGCCAGGACTTTCTTCATGCTGTTTGCTCCGATCAGTGGTTTCTTGGAATGGCCGTCGTGGGTTGGACGTGGGGCCAGCGGCGGCGTTTTCCCGGCCGCCGCGAGCGGGTGTTTGGGTTCAGCGCCGGGTGTAGTGGCGCACCAGGCGGTCGCCGCTCATCTGCAGGGCCTGCACCAGCAGGATCAGCAGCAGCACGGTGACCACCATGACGTCGGTCTGGAAGCGCTGGTAGCCGAAGCGGATGGCCAGGTCGCCCAGGCCGCCGCCGCCGACCACGCCGGCCATGGCCGTGTAGTCGACCAGCACGATGGCGGTCACGGTGATAGCGGCGATCAGCCCGGTGCGCGCTTCCGGCAGCAGGGTGTGGAAAACGATCTGCCGGGTGCTCGCGCCCATCGCCTGCACCGCTTCCACCAGGCCGCGATCGACCTCGCGCAGCGAGCTTTCCACCAGCCGCGCGAAGAACGGCGTGCAGCCCACCACCAGCGGCGGGATGGCGCCGCGCACGCCCAGCGAGGTGCCGGTGAGCAGCTCGGTGGCGGGGATCAGCACGATCAGCAGGATGATGAAGGGCATCGAGCGCAGCACGTTGGCCAGCACCGAGAGCACCCGGTACAGGCGCGGCGAGTCGAGCAGCTGGCGCTGGCCGGTGAGGTACAGCAGCACGCCCAGCGGCAGCCCCAGCAGCACAGTGCAGCCCAGGGCCGCGCCGAGCATGCTCAGGGTGTCCAGGCAGGCCTGGGCGATCTCGCTCCAGTCGACGTTGGCCAGCCAGTCGTTCATCGCCGGGCCTCCTCGCGCAGGTTGGCGACCGGGTGCGGCGCAGCCAGGCGGTCGCCGGCGCCGAACAGCTTGTGGCGCAGGGTGCCCTCGGCATAGTCGCGCTTGAACAGGCCGCGGGCCTGCAGCTCCGGCACCAGCAGGTCGACCACCGCCTCGAAGGTTTCCGGCATGACCACGCCGGCCAGGTTGAAGCCGTCGACGTCGGTTTCCGCCCCCCATTCCTGCAGCTGGTCGGCCACGGTCTGCGGCGAGCCCACCAGCACCGGGCCGTCGCCGCCGATGGCGCAGTAGTCGGCGATCTCGGCGGTGGTCCAGGTGCGCGTCGGGTCGGCGCGGGTGAAGGCTTCCACCGCCGACTGGATGGCGTCGCTGGGCACCTCGCGCAGCACCTGGCCGGGGGCGTATTCGGCGAAGTCGATGCCGGTCCAGCCGGACATCAGCGTCAGGGCGCCGCTGGCGCTGGCGTATTCGCGGTACTCGGCCAGGCGCGCCAGGGCCTCGGCGTCGGTCGGCGCGACTATCACCGTGAGCTGTTCCAGCACCAGCACGTCGCCCGGCTCGCGCCCGGCGGCGCGCACCGCTTCGCGCAGGTCGGCCACCTGCTTCTTCAGCACCGCCTTGCTCGGCGCGGCGACGAACACGCACTCGGCGTTGGCCGCGGCGAAGGCCCGGCCACGGCTGGAGGCGCCGGCCTGGTAGAGCACCGGGGTGCGCTGCGGCGAGGGTTCGCAAAGGTGGAAGCCGGGCACCTGGAAGTATTCGCCTTCGTGGCGGATGCCGTGGACCTTGGACGGCTCGGCATAGACGCCGCTGTCGCGGTCGGCGACCACGGCGTCGTCTTCCCAGCTGGTTTCCCACAGCTTGTAGCAGACCTGCAGGTACTCGTCGGCCAGGGCGTAGCGCTGGTCGTGGGACAGCTGGCGCTGCTGGCCGAGGTTGCGCGCGCCGCTGGCCAGGTACGAGGTGACGATGTTCCAGCCGGCGCGGCCGCCGGTCAGGTGGTCGAGGGTAGACATGCGCCGGGCGAAGGGGAACGGGTGCTCGAAGGACACCGAGGCGGTCACGCCGAAGCCCAGGTGGCGGGTGGCCGCGGCCATCGCCGGGACCAGTTGCAGCGGGTCGTTCACCGGCACCTGCGCGCCGCTGCGCAGCGCGGCGTCGGCATTGCCGCCGTAGACGTCATAGACGCCCAGCACGTCGGCGATGAACAGGCCGTCGAGCTTGCCGCGTTCCAGGGTCTTCGCCAGCTCGACCCAGTAGTGGATGTCGGTGTAGCGCCGCGCCTGGTCGCGCGGGTGGCGCCAGAGGCCGGGCGAGAGGTGGCCGACGGTGTTCATGGCGAAGGCGTTGAGGCGTATCTGCTTGCTCATGGCGCCACCTCAGTTCCAGTCGTGGCGCGGCGGGCGCTTGCCGTTGAGCAGCCAGTTGCCGACCAGGTGGTACTTCCAGCGCACCGGGTCGTGCAGGGTGTGCACGCGGGCGTTGCGCCAGTGGCGGTCGAGGTTGTGCTTGCGCAGGGTGGAGCGGGTGCCGCCGAGCTCGAACAGCTTGTTCGACGCCTCGATGGCGATCTCGGTGGTCAGCACCTTGGCCCGCGCCACGGCCAGGGAGGCGGCGGCCACCTTGTCCTCGTCGGGCGCCGCCTTGCCGGCGTCGAGCACGCGGCCGGCGCGCTCCAGCAGGGCCTCGGCGGCCTCCAGGCGGATGTCCAGGCCGCCGACCTGGATGATGGTCAGCGGGTCCTCGCTGGCCTTCTCCACCCCCGCGTCGATCCACGGGCGCGCCTGCTCGCGGACGAAGGCGATGGTGTCGCGCAGCGCCGCGCGGGCGATGCCGGCGTCGATGGCGGCGGTGGTGATCTGGGCGAAGGGCCCGGCCAGGGTCGGGCTCTCGTAGGAGCGGTAGCTGGGGAACAGGTGGAAGGCCGGCACGCGCAGGCCCTCCAGCAAGACGGTGCCGCTGGAGGTGGTGCGCTGGCCGATGCTGTCCCAGTCGTCCACCACCGTCAGCCCGGCGCTTTCCCGCGGGACGAAGGCCAGCTGCGCGCGGTCCTGCTCGTCCAGCGCCAGCACGCCCAGCCAGTGCGCGTAGAGCGAGCCGGTGCAGTAGCCCTTGCGGCCGTCGATGCGGTAGCCGTCGCCGTCGGCGACCAGGCGGGTGCGGATGTCCTGGACGTTCTTGCCGCCGGTTTCCGACAGCGCGTTGGCGAAGCGGTGGCCTTCCAGCACCAGGGCGAAGAAGTGCCGCTTCTGCTCCTCGCTGCCTTGCAGGCGGATGTCCTCCAGCAGGCAGTAGTGGTTCTGCGGGATCTGCCCCAGGGACGGGTCGGCCGCCGAGACGATGGCGATGACCTGGGCCAGGGTGGCGTGGGACACCTCGGCGCCGCCGTATTCGCGCGGCACCGTGATGCCCCACAGGCCGCTGTTGGAGAAGGCGTCGACGATCTCCACCGGCACCAAGCGGTTGAGGTCGCGCTCGGAAGCGCCGGCCAGCAGCAGCTCGGCGACCTCGTGGGCGACGCGGATGGCCTCGGCGTCGTCGCGGATGATCCGCGCGGCGGGGCGGTTGATCGGATAGGCAGCAGAAACGGACATGGTCTTCCTCGTGGCGAACAGTGGCCCGTGTGGGGCCGGGACCTCCCGGCAGCGGGCCCTGTCCTGGCTGAGCACGATCCATGCCCGAAATTTTCTTCCTATAAATCAGCCACTTACTGGTTAGAAAAGGCAGCCGAGTCGCTAGCCGGACACTGTTTGTTGAAGCACTGTCCGGCAGCCAACAGTTGCCCGTCAGGCAACAGCCTTGCGCTGCGCCTCGGCTTCCAGCTCGCGCACCAGCGGCAGGACCTTCTCGCCGAAGTACTCCACCTCTTCCTGGAAGTGCAGGAAGCCGGAGAGCACCAGGTCCACGCCCACCGCCTTGAGCGCGAGGATGCGTTCGGCGATCTGCCGCGGGGTGCCGATCAGGTTGGTCTTGAAGCCGTCGTTGTACTGCACCAGGTCCTCGAAGCTGGACTTCGCCCAGTTGCCCTCGCCCTCCGGGCTGGCGGCGCCGGCGTTCTTCACCTCGTGGCCGAAGGCGTTGACCGCCTCGGGGTTGGCCTTGTCGATGATTTCCTGCAGCACCGCGCGGGCCTCAGCCTCGCTGTCGCGGGCGATGATGAAGGCGTTCACCCCGATCTTCACCGCGTGGCCGTTGGCCGCGGCCTTGGCGCGGATGTCGTCGACCTGGGCCTTGATGCCTTCCAGCGTGTTGCCATTGGTGAAGTACCAGTCCGACACCCGCGCGGCCATGTCGCGCGCGGCCCGCGAGCTGCCGCCCTGGAAGATTTCCGGGTGCGGGCGCTGCAGCGGCTTGGGCTTGAGGCTGTAGTCGCGGAAGCGGTAGAAGTCGCCGTTGAAGGTGAAGTTGTCCTGGGTCCAGATGCCCTTGAGCGCGCGGATGAATTCCTCGGAGCGGCGGTAGCGCTCGTCGTGCTCCAGCCAGGGCTCGCCGATGGCGTGGAACTCGCCCTTGAACCAGCCGGAGACGATGTTCACCGCGATGCGGCCGCCGGTCAGCTGGTCGATGGTCGCCAGCTGCTTGGCCGCCAGCGCCGGGTTCCACGGGCCGGGGAGGATGGCGGCGATGACCTTGAGTTTCTCGGTCGCCGCCAGCAGCGCGTGGCTGATGGCCACCGACTCGTGCTGGTACTCGGCGCCGTAGCCGGCGGTGAAGCGGATCTGCGACAGGGCGTAGTCGAAGCCGGCCTTCTCGGCGCTCTGCGCCAGCCGGCGGTTGTAGTCGAAGTCCCAGCTGGTGCGCTGCTCGATGTTGCTGACGACGAGGCCGCCGCTGACGTTGGGCACCCAGTAGGCGAAGCGGATGGGTTGCTGGCTCATGGTTCTGCTCTCCGGGAGTGGCGCGATTGCATGCCGCGCGGCCAGGCGCCACGCGGCTTCCACCTGGGCCGGAGCAGCAACCGTGCCAGTGCCGGAAAGCCTTGCGGATCATGAACTTGCAACAGGCGCCGGGTTATCGTCCTGTCCGCCGCCGGGCAAGCTGCTGATGCGCTGTTGCCAGGTGAACAGCCGGGCGACGGAAATGTGCCGCCGCGCCCTGCAAGCGCCAAAGCACCGACTAGACTTGCAACTCCCGGCCCGTGCATTTTCCAAGGAGGCCATCGTGCGTACCTGTTTCGTACTGCTCCTCGTGGCCGGCCTGGCCGGCTGCGCGGCGGATGTGAAGCGCGCCGACGCGCTCTCCCCCATCAGCACCTATGCCGACACCCGCAACCGCCTGCTGGTGAACTTCCAGGGCGACGCCAGCGTGACCGCGACGCCGGGCTGGACGCGGCTGACCACTACCTGGCGGCGCATCCTCACGGACCGCGCGGCCTCGTCCGACTACCAGTTGGGCGAGCAGGCCGGCGCGGTGACCCCCACCGCGCTGCCAGCGACGCTGCTGGTGGTGGAAGTCGACCGCCTGCGCCAGCAGGCCGACGGCGACGGCCTGGGCAAGGGCAGCCTGCGCGTCAACGTGCGCTTCACCGACGGCCCCAGCGGCCGGCTGATGGGCTCGCGCCGCTACGAGACCGACTCCGCCGAGCCCGAGGCGCTGGAAGGCCAGCTCAAGGACATTTCCAAGGCGATCATCGAGGAAGTCGAAAGCGCCCAGCGCATCGCCAAGCGCGACCCGCTACCGGCAGCGCCGATGCCGGCCAGCACGCCGGCCGAGCAACCGGCCCGCCCCGCGCCGGCCCCGGCGCCCGGCCAGTCGGTGGCCAGCCGGGAGGCGGCGGCCAAGCCGGTGGTGGCGGTGGAGAACCAGGAACGCCAGCTGCAGAAGCTGCAGCGCAGCAACCTGCCGTTCGACCAGTACCAGAACGAGTACCGGCGCATCACTTCGCAGTGAGCGCCGGCGCGCCTCAATCGTCGTGCCAGTGGGCGTCGCCGTCCTCGTCGTCCCAGTCGTCCTCATCGTCCTCGGGCTCGTCGCGCAGGCCGGTGGCGTCGTGCTCGAAATCCTCCGGGGAATCCTCGTCCCACTCGTGGTCGAGCAGGTGCTCGTGCTCCGGCTCGGGGAGGTCGATGTCGTCGTCGTGCATGGTGCGGTCTCGGCAGGCGGGGTGCGGCAGGCCTCAATGCTACGGCCTCGCCGGGCCCGCGCAAAGCCTCGGCGGTCGCGCGGCGCGGCGCATTTGGCTATAAGTCAGAAGGAACGTCATGACGTTTTCCTATGGGGGCGATGCCGTTTCCAGCATTGTGCGGGAAGCCTCGCTTGCCGATCCTGTCGCCACCCTGGGGTAATAGCCCTGCGCACAACAGCAGAAGGACATCCAGCATGAAGACCGTCGCACAGCTCCTCCACGCCAAGCAGAGCCAGCAGGTGCACACCATAGGCCCGCACGAGATGGTGCTCGACGCCCTGCGGGTGATGGCGGTGAAGAACGTCGGCGCCCTGCCGGTGGTGGACAACGGCCAGGTGGTGGGCGTGGTCAGCGAACGCGACTACGCGCGCAAGATGATCCTCCAGGGCCGCAGTTCGGTGGGCACCCCGGTCAGCGCCATCATGAGTTCGCCGGTGGTCACGGTGGATTCGCAGCAGAACATCGACACCTGCATGAGCATCATGACCGAGCGCCACCTGCGCCACCTGCCGGTGGTGGAGAACGGCCAGTTGGTGGGCCTGCTGTCCATCGGCGACCTGGTCAAGGAAGCCATCGCCGAGCAGGCCCAGCTGATCCAGCAGTTGGAGCAGTACATCCGCGGCGAACAGTGAGCCGGCGGCTGCGGCGGACGGCGCCATGACAGGGGCGCGGATGGGGCATTAGAATTTGATTAACATCCGCGAACCGAACAAGTAGAACCCATGGAAAACCGCACCGCCCGCCTGACCGTCCTGATCGACCCGGTGAAGAAGAAGGCCTTCGAGGAACTCTGCGCCAGCCAGGACCTGACACCTTCCCAGGTGGTTCGCCAGTTGATCCGCGATTACCTGGAGAGCCACGGGGTGAGCTATGCCACGCAGCCGAAGGTGGGCGGGCAGGATTGAGGGCCACCGGCCAGTCCGGAGCAGCCTGCCGGCTCGATCGCGGGCGGAGTCCGCTCCTACGCCCGTGCTTCCCTGGGCCCGGTCTCGCCAGCGCTTTTCGTAGGATGGGTTGAGCCTGCGAAACCCATGCGGGCGTGGTGATGGGTATCGCTTCGTTCAACCCATCCTACGGACGTTGCGTTGCCGGCGGGCGTAGGAACAACTGTCTTGCAAGCCGCGCCGGGGCGCTTTTCGTAGGATGGGTTGAGCTTGCGAAACCCATGCGGTTGCGCTGATGGGTATCGCTTCGCTCAACGCCATCCTACGAAAAGCCGTGCTTCCTGGAACCGTAGGAGCGGACTCCGTCCGCGATTGCTCCCAGGCGGCGCCGAATCCCCCCCTACGAAGAAACCACCTCCTCCCCCCGCCCCTCGCAGGCCGCCAGCGCCATGGCAAAACTGGCATGGTAATTCCGCCTACCCACCGCCTCGATGATCCCCGCCCGCACCAGCTTGTGCCGCACCCGCTGGTTGGCCTCGCAGAGCTTCACCGTCACCCCGCGCTTGCGCAGTTGCTGGATCATCTCCTCCAGCGTCTGCATCCCGGTGATGTCCATGAACGGCACCCGCCTTAGCCGGATCACCAGCAACTGGGGGTCGCTGCGGGTCTGCGCCAGGGCGCGTTCGAAGGTTTCCGCAGCACCGAAGAACAACGGCCCCTCGATGGTGTAGACGAGCACCCCCGGCGGCAGCGCGCCTTGCAGTTCGCCCCGCAGCTCGGCGCTGCCCTGCTGCAGCACTTCCACCGAGGAGGCCATGCGCCGCATGAACAGCAGCATGGCCAGGATCACCCCGATGTTCACCGCGATCACCAGGTCGCTGAACACCGTCAGGCCGAAGGTGATCAGCAGGATGGCCACGTCGGCCCTGGGCGCGCGGCGCAGCATACGCACGAAGTGGCGGGCCTCGCTCATGTTCCAGGCCACCACGAAGAGGATCGCCGCCAGCGCGCACAGCGGGATGCTCGAGGCCAGCGGGGCGAGGAACAGGATGATCAGCACCAGGGTCGCCGCGTGGGCCACCCCGGCGATCGGGCTGTTGCCGCCGTTGCGGATGTTGGTGGCGGTGCGGGCGATGGCGCCGGTGGCGGCGAAGCCGCCGAACAGCGGCGCCAGCAGGTTGGCGATGCCCTGGCCGACCAGTTCCTGGTTGGAGTCGTGGCGGGTGCCGGCCATGCCGTCGGCGACCACCGCCGAAAGCAGCGACTCGATGGCGCCGAGCATGGCGATGGCGAAGGCCGGGCCGATCAGTTCCAGCATCCGCGGCAGGCTGATCTCCGGCAGGCTCGGCACCGGCAGGCCGCGGGGGATGCCGCCGAAGGCGCTGCCGATGGTGGCCACGCCGTCGAACTGGAACAGCGCCTGCAGCACGCTGACCAGCACCATCGCCAGCAACGGCCCCGGCACCCGCCCCAGGTACGGCAGGCGCGGGCCGTAGAGCACCGCGGCCAGGCCTAAGAGGGCCAGCAGGGTGGTCGCCGGGTGTAGCTGCGGCAGCGCCTGCAGCAGGTGCCAGAGCTTCTGGTGGAAGTGCTCGCCGCCCACCGCCGGCAGGCCGAAGAAGTCCTTCCACTGGCCAACCCAGATGATCACCCCGATGCCGGCGGTGAAGCCGACGATGACCGGGTCGGGAATGTACTTGATGACGCTGCCCAGGCGGGTGATGCCCAGCAGCAGGAGGATCACCCCGGCCATCAGCGTGGCCAGCTGCAGGCCGTCGACGCCGTAGCGCGCGGTAATGCCGGCGAGGATGACGATGAAGGCCCCGGTGGGTCCGGCGATCTGCACCCGGCTGCCGCCGAACAGCGACACCGCGATGCCCGCCACTATAGCCGTGTACAGGCCCTGCTCGGGCTTGACCCCGGAGGCGATGGCGAAGGCCATGGCCAGGGGCAGCGCGACCACCCCGACGATGACCCCGGCCAGCAGGTTGCGTGGCCAGTTCTGCAACTTCAGAAGCCCGGCCGCCCAGGCGTCACGTACGGCGATCATCGTCCACTCCTCCGCGGAAGAATGCGCATCAGATTAACACGCCATGTTAATGGACGTGTACTAGGCCAAAGTCCTGTCTTACGCCTTCCCCGGGGAGGCGCTACGCTTGCCGAGGGGCGCTGCGCAAACGCCGACAGCGCTGCATTTCTGCATACAGTCGCCACGGCGCCGGGCCGCCGGCCCCCATGCCACGGGCGTGGCGTCCTGGCATGCAACCTGCCTGGGTAGACGACCGGCCCGCGCCACCGCGCCGGCCCCGTCATCCCCCATGGAGAACCCCAGATGGACCCGCTACGCCTGCTGCTCGACCGTGGCCTGCTGCTGGCCGACAGCATCGCCGCGGATGGCCGCTTCCTCGACGTCTCCGCCGAGCAGAGCGACCAGCTCGGCTACCCGCCCGGCGCGCTGCACGGCCAGGGCATGGAACAGGTCTACACCGCCGATTCGGTGCGCGCCCTGCAGCAGCTCTTCGCCAACCCGCCGGCCGACGAACGGGTGCAGGACCTGGAGCTGACGCTGATCCGCCACAACGGCGGCCTGCTGCCGGTGCTGGCCAGCGGCGTGCTGCAGTGGCGCGACGGCGAGCCGGCGCGCCTGCACCTGGTGAAGATGCCCCTGGGCGGCATCAGCCGGCGCCTGGGCGAGCTGCAGAACGCCAACGAAGTCATGAGCCAGATGCTCTACAGCGCCAAGGTGGCCTACTGGTGCATCGAGTTCGCCGAGCCGGTGGACGTGCGCCAGACGCCGGACGAGATCGTCCGCCAGGTGTTCGAGAACCGCTCCTACTGGCGCATGTGCAACCGCGCCATGGCGGCGATCTACGAGATGCCCGCCGATGTCGACTTCGGCCAGCAGCCGGTGCGCCTGTACTGGCCGCGCAGCCCGGCCAACGAGGAGTTCGTGCGGCGGCTGATCGAGGCCGACTTCCACGTCGACGGCGCGCTCTCGGTGGACCGCCGCCACGACGGCTCGCCGGCCTACGTGGAGAACGACGTGCGCGCCAGCATCCACAACGGCCGCCTGCTGCGCATGTGGGGCAGCCTGCGCGACGTCAGCCAGGAGCTGCGCATGCAGCACGACGCCGAACAGCGCATCGAGGCCCTGCGCCGGGTGTTCGACGCGGTGCCCGACGCGGTGCTGGTGATCGACGAAGCCGCCCAGCCGCAATGGCGCAACGCCGCCTTCGAGCAGGTGTTCGGCATCACCCGCGCCGCCGGCGTAGCCGCCACCCTCGACCGCCTGCCGCTGCCCGAGCGCACCTGGCAGCGCCTGGAGCTGCCCGACCAGTACGGCCGCTACCGCGCCTTCGACAGCCACTGCTCGCGCATCCTGATCCGCGAGGACCAGGCCTGGCGCGTGGTGGTGCTGCGCCCGGACGGCGTCGAGCGCCGGCCGGCAGAGCTGCACCCATGAGCGGCGAGGGCTTCTTCGCGCCGATGCGCATGGGCATGCGCTCCTCGGTCAACGTCAGCGCCGAGATGCTCGCCGCGCTGCTGGAGGCGCCGGCGCTGCACGCCCTGCTCGACGGCTTCGGCGAGGCGCTGATCGTCTGCGACGGCGACTCCCGGGTGCGCTTCCTCAACCTGGCCGCCGAGCGCATCAACCGCGTGGCGCGCCAGGACGTGCTGGGCCTGAGCGACAGCGATTTCTACCAGCGCTCGGCGCTGCAGTTCGACGACTTCCTGCAGGCCGTGCGCCGCGGCGGCAAGAGCGCGCTGACGCGCTCGCGCGACGGCCGGCTGTTCCTCACCCGCCTGCAGAGCGTGCCCGCCGGCGCCTACGAGAAGCCCTACACGCTGCTGATCCAGCGCGAATACGAAGCACGCGAAAGCGCCGGCCGCAACGCCCCGGCGCCGTCGCTGGCGGACAGCCCGGCGAGCCTGGGCGACCCCCAGGACAACGCGCTGCACATGTCGCCGCTGCTCTCGGACATCGCCGACATGGGCGTGCGCGCCTTCCGCCGCCGCGCCCGCCTGCTGCTGCTCGGCGAGCCGGGCGTGGGCAAGACCGCCATCGCCCGGCACATCCACCGCGCCGCCGGCTGGGGCGACCGGCCCTTCGTCGACGTCAACTGTGCGAGCATCCCCGAGACGCTGTTCGAGTCGGAGATGTTCGGCTACGAGCGCGGCGCCTTCACCGGCGCGCTGCAGCAGGGCAAGCGCGGCTACATCGAGAGCGCCGCCGGCGGCACGCTGTTCCTCGACGAGATCGGCGAGATCCCCCTGCAGGTGCAGGCCAAGCTGCTCAAGTTCCTCGACGACGGCACCATCCAGCCGGTGGGCTCGCCGCTGTCGAAGAAGGTCCAGGTGCAGGTGATCGCCGCCACCAACAAGGACCTCAAGGCACAGGTGTCCGCCGGCCTGTTCCGCGCCGACCTCTACTACCGCCTGGCCGTGCTGCCGGTGGACATCCCGCCGCTGCGCGCCCACCGCGACGACCTGCCGGTGCTGATGGACATCCTCCTGGCGCGCATCAACCGCGACCGCCAGCCGCCGCTGCGGCTGTCCACGGCCTGCCGCCAGCGCCTGCTGGGCCATGACTTCCCGGGCAACATCCGCGAGCTGGTGAACATCTTCGAACGCCTGGCGGTGCTGGCCGACGACGTCGCCGAAGAGCAGCACCTGCCACCGGAGCTGCTGGGCCAGGCCGTGTCCGCCGGGGAGGAAGAACCGCTGCCCTTCGCCAGCGCCGACGAGCCGCTCAAGGCGCAGGTACAGCGCTTCGAGCGCCAGGTGATCCTCCAGGCCGTGCGCCTGTGCGGCAGCAAGCGCAAGGCGGCGCAGCACCTGGGGATCGACGTCGGGACCTTGATTCGGAAGTTGCAGAGGGATTGAGCGCCAGGCTGCTCTTTTCTTTTGCAGGAGCAACTGTCTTTCCGGCTGCGCCGAGGCGCTTTTCGTAGGATGGGTTGAGCTTGCGAAACCCATGCGGTGGCGGTGATGGGTATCGCTTCGCTCAACCCATCCTACGGGGGTTGTGTTTGCCGGGTGCATTGGCATTGTTCTGACCTCCCTTCCCTCTCCCTAACCCTCTCCCTGAAGGGAGAGGGGACCGTTGGGCAGAAACGGGTATTACGGAGTTAGCCGGCAGCTCTGATGGTTTCCGGCTAAAGCCATGCTCATCTCGGCACGGACTAGCCCCCTCTCCCTTCAGGGCGGGGCGCGCAGCCGAGGGCTGGGGAGAGGGGCGGCCCCCAACCAACACACCGCCGCCCCAGGATAACCACCCCCACCAACGCTGCATTTCTGCCTATCCCCTTGTCATTTCTGCTTACATTTCCTCCCCTCAAAAACAATAATCCATTAATTTTCAACAACTTAATTTCTTGGCACACCCTGTGCTCCACCTCCATCGACCCGTGACCGTGCGCGGGTCCTCGAATCGCGCCAGGCATCCCCGACCGGGGTTGCCGGCAGTTCTGGAGGCACAACAACAATGCTCATCACAGGTATCAAGAGCAGGCCGGTCTACGACGACCTGCGCCCGCTCGCCGGCAGCAACCACATAGTCGCAGGGCAAGGCAGCGGCGGCAGCGCCATGCTCCGGCTGCTGGCCGAAATGCCGCGCACCGCGCCCATCCGCGTGCTCTATTCCACCGAATCCTTCTCCGGGCAGAACCATCTGGCCGCGCTGCGCGACATCGCCGACGTCGAGCTGAGCGTCTACCCGAGCAACCGCTCGCTGGTCGACGACCTGCACGCCCTGCTCGGCCAGTCGCGCATGGGCACCCGCCTGTACCTGGCCGGCTCGGAAAGCTTCATCGGCACCGCCATGCAGGCCGCCGATGCGATCAACCTGAACCGGGACGAAGTGCTGCGCGAGCACTGCGGCTCCTTCGTGCGCCGCGTCTGGTGCGTGCACTGCGACGGCTACACCGAGAACGTCACCCAGCGCGTGTTCATCTGCCCGCACTGCGCCCGCACCCTGGTGGTCCGCGACCACTACTCGCGCCGCCTCGCCGCCTTCCAGGCGGTCAAGGCCGACGCCGAAGTCCCCGGCGAGCTGCCGGCAGCCGAGGAGCTCGACACATGAGCCAGTCCAGCGGAACCCTCAACGTCCGCGTCGCCCGCATCGAGCAGGTGACCCCGGAAATCAAGCGTTTCACCCTGGTGCCGCGCGACGGCGGCCAGCTCACGCCCTTCTCCGGCGGCAGCAACGTGGTGGTGCTGATCCCCCACGACGGCGGTACCTACCGCAACGCCTACTCGCTGATGAGTTCGCCCTACGACGCCAGCGCCTACCAGATCGCCGTGCGCCGCGTGGAAGACGGCCGCGGCGGCTCCAGGCGCATGCACGATGCGGTGCAGGAAGGCGACGAGCTGGAAATCCTCCGCCCGGTGAACCTGTTCCCGCTGAGCAAGCACGCGCGCCTGCACCTGTTCATCGCCGGCGGCGTGGGCATCACCCCGGTGTGCTCGCAGCTGGCCGAGCTGCGCCTGCGCGGCACCCCGTTCGAAGTGCACCTGGCGGTGCGCGGCGCTGAACATGCGCGCCTCGGCGAGGAACTGGCGCGCGAATACGGCGATGCCGTGCGCCTGTACCGCGACGACCGCGGCGAGCGCCTGAACATCTCCGCCGTGCTGGCCGACCGCCCGCTGGGCAGCGACGTGTACGTCTGCGGCCCCGAGGGCATGATCCAGGCCACCATAGACGCGGCCCACGCCCACGGCTGGACCGACAGCCACATCCACTACGAGCGCTTCCTCGAACAGGGCAGTTCCGGCGAGCCGTTCAAGGTCACCCTGGCGCGCAGCGGCGCGACCATCGAGGTGTCGCCCGACCAGAGCCTGCTGGAGGCCGCCGAGGCCGCCGGCCACGAGATTCCCTACCTGTGCCGCGGCGGCGCCTGCGGCATGTGCGAGACCAACGTCCTGGAGCTGGACGGCGAGATCCTCCACACCGACGACTGGCTGTCCGACGAGGACAAGGCCGCCAACAAGAAAATCATGCCCTGCGTGTCGCGCGCCAAGTGCTCGCGGCTGGTCATCGACTGCTGAGCCGGAGAACGACCATGACCATCCAATTCCGCCCCGACGAAACCTACCGCGACGACTACACCTACGCCAACAGCCCCGAGTGCATCGCCCGCGCGCCCTTCCCCTTCCCGGACGACGAGTACATGTACTCGATGAACCTGGAACCCCACGTCTCCGTCGGCGACGGCGCCTTCCGTGCGGTGTTCGACATCGACGAGCACTACATCAGCGAGTGCCGTGACCGCGCCATCACCCTGGAGAAGGACCCGGGCATGCACTACGTCTCGGCGCCGCACATGATGGAGGCGCAGTGGGACCTGCTGGAGCTGATCATGGAGTCCTACGCCAAGGACTACCCGGAGTACTTCGCCCTGGAGCGCGACGGCACCCGCTGGCACTGGACCAACAGGCTGCTAAACATCGACGACACCTTCACCTTCGGCGACCCGGCCACCCTGCCCTACGAGCCGATGGAATACATCACCCGCCAGGCCCAGGGCGACTGGGTGCTGCAGGAGGAGCGCGACGGCACCCTGTACTGGGGCGCCGGCATCGCCACCCAGCGCGCCGACTACTCGCTGCGCTTCAACCTGGGCATGGCCTGGCACGAGTACCACGGCCCGGTGCCGCTGGTGAAGGAAACCGGCATGCTCGACCGCGCGCTGAAGTTCCTCCTGCGCCTGCGCAACGGCCACCCGGTGCGCCGCCTGAACTGGTCGCTGACGGTCAACCCGCGCCTGGACGTGTCCGCCGAAAGCCTGCCGGACTGGGCCCCGGACCGCACCACGGTGACCGCCGAGAACGCCGGCGAGAAGGTCTACCTGCGCATCGAGCTGCAGCCGCTGCACCGCCTGCCGCGCAGCAACGCCATCGTGTTCCCGATCCGCACCTACCTGCTGAGCCTGCAGGACATCGCCAGCAACCCCGTCTGGGCCAGGCGCATGCACCGCGTGCTCAAGTCCCTCAACCAGGAGCTGGTGGACTACAAGGGCTTCACCCGCTACCGCGACGCGGCGGTGGAGTGGCTCTCGCAGTACGACGACGGCAAATAAGCGCTGCGCTTTCCATAACGACAATGAGCCCGTAGAGGGCAGCGGCGGATGCGCAAGCTCCGCCGCGGACAATCCGCCACTGCCCATTACCCCCTGAGAGGAAACAACGATGAGTGGGTCCCCTGCCAAGCGTGCCGCTGGCGTAACCGATTCCGATGCCGAGCAGCTCGCCGCGCTCGGCTACAGCTCGAACTTCGAGCGCAGCATGAGCCTGTGGGAGAACTTCTCCCTGGGCTTCACCTACCTGTCGCCGGTCGTCGGCGTCTACACCCTGTTCGGCCTGTGCCTGGCCGCCGGCGGCCCGCCGATGTTCTGGTCGTACCTGCTGATCGGCCTCGGCCAGCTGCTGGTGTGCCTGGTGTTCGGCGAGGTGGTCTCGCAGTTCCCGATCTCCGGCGGCGTCTACCCCTGGGCGCGGCGCCTGGTGGGCAAGCGCTGGGCGTGGATGGTCGGCTGGGTGTACGCCTGGGCGCTGTGCGCCACCATCGCCGGCGTCTCGGTCGGCGCCGGGCCCTACCTGGCGGCGCTGCTGGGCTTCGCCCCGGACGCGGACGTCAGCATCTACATCGCCCTGGCGTTGATCCTGGTTTCCACCGGCCTCAACCTGGTGGGCACCAAGCTGCTGGCGCGGGTGGCGATGTTCGGCTTCCTCTGCGAGCTGGTCGGCGCCATCCTGGTCGGCGGCTACCTGCTGATCTTCGAGCGCCACCAGCCGTTCAGCGTGCTCTTCGACACCTTCGGCCTCGGCGCGGCGCAGGGTTCCTACCTGCCGGCGTTCCTCGCCGCCTCCCTGGCCGGGCTGTTCCAGTACTACGGCTTCGAGGCCTGTGGCGACGTCGCCGAAGAAACCCCCAACCCCGGCAAGCGCATCCCCAAGGCGATGCGCATGACCATCTACATCGGCGGCGCCGCCGCGATGTTCGCCTGCCTCGCGCTGATCCTCTCGGTGCCGGACATGCACAAGGTGCTCGCCGGCGAGGACACCGACCCGGTCGCCACCATCCTGGCCAACGCCTTCGGCCCGCTGGGTTCGCGCCTGGTGATGGCGGTGGTGCTGGTGTCCTTCGTGTCCTGCGTGCTCAGCCTGCAGGCCGCCGCCAGCCGCCTGCTGTTCGCCTACGCCCGTGACGAGATGATCGTCGGCAGCCGCGCGCTGCAGCGCCTGTCGGCCAACCAGGTGCCGTCCGCCGCGCTGATCGTCAGCGGCGTGGTGCCGGCGGCGATCGTCTGCCTGGGCCTGTTCATGGCCGACGCCACGGCGACCATCGTCGGCTTCGCCGCCATCGGCATCTACGTCGCCTTCCAGCTGATCGTGGTCGCCGCACTGATCGCCCGCGCCAAAGGCTGGGTGCCCGGCGGGCAGTTCAGCCTGGGCCCCTGGGGCACGCTGGTGAACGTCGCCGCGCTGGTCTACGGCGCCGGCGCCATTGCCAACATGGTCTGGCCGCGCAGCCCCGACGCGCCCTGGTACATCAACTACTCGATGATCCTCACCACCGCCGTGGTGCTGGGCGCGGGCGTGCTCTACATGCTGCTGGCCAGGCCCTACGACAAGGGCACCGCGCCGGCCGGCGACGCCCACCGGATTTCCGGCCGCCAACGATCCGTGCGCGCGACTGGCGCGCTTACCGAACCGGCTTGATCGCAACCCTGACGCAATTCGGGCCATACGCCTGAGGGGCGCGTCCGGCGCCGCGTGGGGTCCCCTCCCCGCGCCGGCGCCAAGCGGTTTGCGAACGGGCCTGCCAGCCCCGCGCTTGGCAGGCCCGGTTTTTTTCCGCACTACGCCAGGCCTGACCACGGCGTGGCCGCAACCTTGGCTCAACGCGCAATCCACAACAGGCACAGCGACAAGGTCAGCAACGACCCCAGCGTCGACAACAGAATGCTGCGCGACACCACCGGCGCCTCGCGCTTGTAGTACTCCGCCAGCATGTACGGCCCGGTGCCGGTCGGCAGCGCACTGAGCAACAACGCCGAATCCGCCCACAACGGCGGCAGGGCGAACACCTTGTAGGCCAGCACGCCGGTCAACAGCGGCTGCCCCACCAGCTTGACCAGCACCAGCGGCCAGGCGCCGACCTGCGGGCCCTCCTGCTTCTGCGCCAGGAACAGGCCGAGCGAGATCAGCGCGCAAGGCGTGGTGGCCGCCGCCAGCAGGTCGAGGAAATGCACCACCGGCTCGGCCAGCCCCAGGCCGCTGGCGGCCCACAGGCCACCGATGATCGGCGAGACCACCAGCGGGTTCTTCAGCAGCGCGCGGCTCACCACCAGCACTGCGCGGCCGACGTGCTTCTCGCTCTGCAGGCCGACCTCGATGCACACCACGGCGACGGCGAACAGCACGCAGACCACCAGCAGCGAGGCGATCAGCGCCGGCTCCAGGCCGTCCTGGCCGAACACCAGCAGGCACAGCGGGATACCCATGTAGCCGGTGTTGGCGTAGGAGGCGCTGAGCCCGTCGATGCTCGCCGCCGGCAGCTCGCGGCCCTGCCACATACGCCAGGCCAGGGTGGCGACGAACACCAGCAGGCAGCCGGCGGTGAAGGCGGCGAGGAAGCCCGGCTGCCAGATTTCCGCCCAGGTGGAGGTGGCGGTGACCTTGAACAGCAGCGCCGGCAGGCACAGCCAGACCACCAGCTTGTTGATCTCCGACGCCGCGCCCTCGCCCAGGCGGTTGGTCCTGCGCGCCAGCCAGCCGGCCAGGATCAGCGCGAAGATGGGCAGGACGACGGCGATCACGGTGTGCATGGCGGGCTCGGCAAGGCGTTGTTATAGGAGGGCTGGCGAGCATAGGATTGCCGCATCGATACCGTCCAATGCTTGTTGAGAGCCCAATCGATTCCGGAAACGCATCGATGATCGAATTGCGCCAGCTGCGCTACTTCCTCGCCCTCGCCGAACACCTGCACTTCGGCCGCGCCGCCGAGGCCCTGCACCTGACCCAGCCGCCGCTGAGCCGGCAGATAGCCGCGCTGGAGGCCGAGCTGGGCACCCCGCTGTTCGCCCGCCACTCGCGCTCGGTGGAGCTGACCGCCGCCGGCCGCGAGTTCCAGCAGCACTGCAGGAGCCTGCTCGCCGGCCTCGACCTGGCGGTGCGCTCGGCCCAGGCCAGCGCCCGCGGCGAGCGCGGGGAACTGCGCCTGAGCTTCACCATGGTCGCCGCCTGGACGCTGCTGCCGACCCTGCTCAAGCGCTACAGCGACGCTTATCCACAGGTGAAGGTGGTGCTCAACGAAGTATTGCCGCGCGACCTCGGCCCGGCGCTGGAAGCCGGCGAGGCCGACGTGGCCCTGACCTTCCCGGCCCACGGGAGCGGCCAGCTGCAATACCGCACGCTATTGCGCGAGCCGCTGTGCGCGGTGCTGCCCAGTGCGCACCCGCTAGCCACGAGCGCCCAGGTGGCGGCCGGGGCCCTGGCGGGGGAATCGTTCATCAGCTTCCCCCACAGCACCGCGCCGGCGCTGCACGAAGCGGTGATGCAATGCTGCCGGGACAGCGGCTTCGAACCGCGCATCCAGCTGGAGCCGCACCTGCAGCAGACCATCGTCAACCTGGTGGCCGAGGGCCTGGGCGTGGCCCTGGTGCCGGACTCGATGCGCAAGATGCAGTTGCCCGGTGCTGCGTTCGTGGCGCTGGAGGCATCGCCGTTGGTGGATTATGGGGTGGCTTGGAGCCCGCATAACGACAACCCGTGCCTGGGGGCTTTTCTGCGCTGTGCGGGGGTGGTGGAGGTCGACGGCGGATAACCGCGAAGGGTCCAGGGAAGCACGGACGCAGGAGTCTTGCGCCGAGGTGCTCTTCGTAGGATGGGTTGAGCTTGCGATACCCATGCTGCCGTGGTGATGGGTATCGCTTCGCTCAACGCCATCCTACGAAAAGCCGTACTTCCTGGAAACGTAGACTCCGTCCGCGATGGCCGACCTGCCGCGCCAATCGCGGATTATCCGCCGCTCACTCATTTCACCAACCGCGCATCCAGGCTGTTCTGCGCCAACCGCTGCGCCTGCTCCTTCGTCATCCCCAGGTGCTCATACAGCGCCTGGAAATTCTCAGTCACATACCCCCCGAAGTAAGCCGGATCATCCGAGTTCACCGTCACCTTCACCCCGCGCTCCAGCATCGCCAGGATGTTGTGCTGGCCCATGTGCTCGAACACGCACAGCTTGGTGTTGGACAGCGGGCAGACGGTCAGCGGGATCTGCTCGTCGATAATGCGCTGCATCAGCCGCTCGTCCTCGATGGCGCGCACGCCGTGGTCGATGCGTTCGACCTTGAGCAGGTCCAGGGCTTCCCAGATGTATTGCGGCGGGCCTTCCTCGCCGGCGTGGGCCACGGTCAGCAGGCCCTCGGCGCGGGCGCGGTCGAACACGCGCTGGAACTTGCTCGGCGGGTGGCCCACTTCGGAGCTGTCCAGGCCCACGGCGACGAAGGCGTCGCGGAAGGGCATGGCCTGCTCCAGGGTCTTGAAGGCTTCTTCCTCGGACAGGTGACGGAGGAAGCTGAGGATCAGGCCGTGGCTGATGCCCAGCTGCTGCTCGCCGTCCTTCAGCGCGCCCTGGATGCCGCGCAGCACCACCTCGAAGGGGATGCCGCGGTCGGTGTGGGTCTGCGGATCGAAGAAGGGTTCGACGTGGATGACGTTCTGCGCCTTGCACTTGAGCAGGTAGGCCCAGGTGAGGTCGTAGAAGTCCTGCTCGCTGCGCAGCACGTCGGCGCCGGCGTAGTAGAGGTCGAGGAATTCCTGCAGGTTGTTGAAGGCGTAGGCCTTGCGCAGGGTCTCGACGTCGGCCCAGGGCAGCTTCACCCGGTTGCGTTCGGCCAGGGCGAACAGCAGTTCGGGCTCCAGAGTCCCTTCCAGGTGCAGGTGCAGTTCGGCCTTGGGCAGGGCGTTGAGCCATTCGTACATGGGTGGTTTCTCGTCATCGGGCTGAATCGATGCAAGTTTAACCCGGCCCGCCATGGCGGCCACCCCGGGCGAGCCGGGGCGGCCGCCCGGCCATCAGAAGGCGAAGTGCGCCTCGTCCAGCGCCATCAGGCAGCCGGCGCCGCCCAGCAGCGCCTCGCGGTGCATGCTGGCGCGTGGCAGGATGCGCCGCAGGTAGAAGTCGGCGCTGGCCAGCTTGGCGCGGTAGAAGTCGCCCTCGCCGCTGCCGGCGTCCAGCGCCGCCTGGGCGGTACCGGCAGCGCGCAGCCAGAGCCCGGCGAGCAGCACGTAGGCGCTGTACTGCAGGTAGTCCACCGACATGGCGCCGATCTCCTGCGCATCGCGGCGGGTGGCGGCCAGCACGTCGGCGGTCAGCCCACGCCATTCCTGGATGCGCTCGCGCACCACCGCGGCCATGGGTTCCAGCTCGGCGTGGGCGGCCAGCGCGGTGCAGGTTTCCGCCAGGTCGGCCTGCAGCGCGGCCATCTCGGCGCCGCCGTCGCCCAGCAGCTTGCGGCGGATCAGGTCCAGCGCCTGGATGCCGTTGGTGCCTTCGTATATCTGCGTGATGCGGCTGTCGCGCATCAGCTGCTCCATGCCCCATTCGCGGATGTAGCCGTGGCCGCCGTAGACCTGCACGCCAAGGCTGGCCACTTCCTGGCCCATGTCGGTGAGGAAGGACTTCACCAGCGGGATCAGCAGCGCCGCGCGCTTCGCCGCGGCCTTGCGGCCCTCGGCCTCGGGGTGGCCGTGCTCCAGGTCCAGCTCGCGGGCGCAGAGCGCGGCGAGCATGCGGCTGCCCTCGGTGAGGGTCTTCTGCGTCAGCAGCATGCGCCGCACGTCGGGGTGAACGATGATGGGGTCGGCGGCCTTCTGCGGCTGCGCGGGGCCGGTCAGGGCGCGCGATTGCAGGCGCTCGCGGGCATAGCTCAAGGCGCCCTGGAAGCTGCGCTCGGCGATGCCCAGGCCCTGCAGGCCGACCTGGAAGCGCGCGTCGTTCATCATGGTGAACATGCAGGCCAGGCCCTGGTTGGCCTCGCCCAGCAGCCAGCCGCTGGCGCCATCGAAGTTCATCACGCAGGTGGAGGCGCCCTTGATGCCCATCTTGTGCTCGATGGCGCCGCAGCTCAGCTCGTTGCGCGCACCGGGCGTGCCGTCGGGGTTGGCGATGAACTTGGGCACGAGGAACAGGCTGATGCCCTTCACCCCGGCCGGGGCGTCCGGCAGGCGCGCCAGCACCAGGTGGACGATGTTCTCCGACAGGTCCTGCTCGCCGCCGCTGATGAAAATCTTGCTGCCGCTGACCGCGTAGCTGCCATCGGCGCGCGGCTCGGCGCGGGTGCGCAGCAGCGCCAGGTCGGTGCCGGCCTGGGGCTCGGTGAGGCACATGGTGCCGGTCCACACGCCGCTGACCATCTTCGCCAGGTAGTCGCGCTGCAGCTCGGCGCTGCCGTGCTTGTACAGCGCCAGCACGGCGCCCTCGGTGAGCCCGGAATAGACGCGGAAGGACAGCGAGGCGGCCATCAGCATCTCGTGGAAGTTCGCCGCCACCAGCTGCGGGAAGCCCTGGCCGCCGAACTCGAGCGGGCCGGTCATGCTCGCCCAGCCATTGTCGCAGTACTGTTTGTAGGCTTCGCGGAAGCCGTCGGGGGTGGTCACCGCGCCGTCGTGGAGGGTCGCGCCCTGCTCGTCGCTGTTGCGGTTCAGCGGCGCCACCACCTCGCCGGTGTAGCGCGCGCCCTCTTCCAGCACGCCGTCGATCAGTTCGCGGTCCAGGCCATTGCCCAGCAGCGCGCAGTGAGCGGTCGCGTCGAAGAGTTCGTGGAGGACGAAGCGCATGTCGCGCAGAGGGGCCTGGTAGCTCATGCGTGGTGCTCCTTGTGGATATCGGCGAAACGCCCACCGCTGGCGGCCAGGCGCTCGATCAGCGCGGCCGGCTGCCAGTGCGCGCCGTGCTGCCCGGCGAGGTCGCGCAGGCGCGCGAGGATACTCGGCAGGCCCTGGGCGTCGGCCCAGGCCATGGGGCCGCCCTTGTCGGCGGGGAAGCCGTAGCCGTTGAGGTAGACGGTGTCGATGTCGGCGCTGCGGCTGGCGATGCCTTCGTCGAGGATTTTCGCACCTTCGTTGACCAGCGCCAGCAGGCAGCGTTCGAGGATTTCCTCCGGGCCGATATCGCGGCGCGCGTAGCCCAGGCGCTCGGACTCGCGCAGCACCAGGGCGTCGACCTCGGGGTCGTGCTCGGCCTGGCGGCTGCCGGGTTCGTAGTGGTAGAAGCCGTTGCCGCTCTTCTGGCCGAAGCGGCCCATCTCGCAGAGGCGGTTGTCCACCTGCACGGTGGGCGCGTCCTGGCCCTTGCCGGCCAGCTCGCGGGCGCGCCATTCGAGGTCGATGCCGACCACGTCGAACATGCGGAACGGGCCCATGGCGAAGCCGAAGCCCTGCAGCGCGGCGTCCACCTGGTAGGGCAGCGAGCCTTCGAGGATCAGCCGGCGCGACTCCTGCACGTACTTCTCCAGCATGCGGTTGCCGATGAAGCCGTGGCAGTTGCCGGCCACCACGCTGACCTTGCCCATGCGCCGGCCCAGCTCCAGGGCGGCGTCCAGCACGGCGGGCGCGGTTTTCGCGCCGCGCACGATCTCCAGCAGCTTCATGATGTGCGCCGGGCTGAAGAAGTGCAGGCCGAGCACCTGCGACGGGCGATTGGTCACGGCGGCGATGGCGTCGACGTCGAGGTAGGAGGTGTTGCTGGCGAGGATGGCCGCGGGCTTCAGCGCCGCGTCCAGCTCGCGGAAGATCGCCTGCTTGAGCTCCAGGTTCTCGTAGACCGCCTCGATCACCAGGTCCGCTTCGCGGATCGCTGTGTAGTTGTCCACAGGCGAAATGCGCGCCCGCCGGGCCGCCGCTTCAGCCTCGTCGATCCGCCCCTGGCGCACGTTGTGGGCGTAGGTGTCGGCCACCGCGCCCTGGGCCTGCAGCAGCATCTGCGGATTGTTGTCCAGCCACTGCACCTGCACGCCGGCGTTGGCCAGGCACATGACGATGCCGCGGCCCATGGTGCCGGCGCCTATCACTGCGGCGCTGCGAATCGGGGGGATCTGGCTCATGGTCTTCCTCTTGTTATCAAACGGGCGTTCGAGCAAAAAAGTGACAGTCACCTTAGGGAAGATCGGATTATTTTTGAAATTTAGTCTTGTGATGCGCAGTATTTAGCTAATGAATATAAATACCTTCGACCTGAACCTGCTGCGTGTCTTCGACGCCTTGTTGCGCGAGCGCAGCGTTTCCCGCGCCGCCGAGCGCCTGGCCCTGAGCCAGCCGGCGGTGAGCAACGCCCTGGGCCGCCTGCGCGAGTTGCTCGACGACCCCTTGCTGGTGCGCATCGGCCGCAGCATGCAGCCCACGCCGCGGGCCCTGGAGCTGGAGGCGCCGATCCGCGAGTCGCTGCAGCGCATCCTCCACAGCCTCAGCGGCACCGAGCGCTTCGAACCGGCGCGCAGCCGCCAGCGCTTCACCCTGGCGCTGACCGACTACGCCGAGCTGCTGTGCATGCCGGCGCTGCTGCAGCGCCTGGGCACGGAGGCGCCGGGCGTGGCCCTGGACGTGCGCCACCTGGCCCCGAGCCTGCCGGTTGAAGCGCTGGACAAGGGCCACCTGGACCTGGTGCTGGGCCGCTTCGAGGACATCCCGGCGCGCTTCGCCCGCCGCCCCTGGGCCAGCGAGACGCTGCGCCTGCTGGCGCGCCGCGGGCATCCGCGGGTGAACGGCCCGCTGGACCTCGACGGCTTCCTGAACGAGCGCCACCTGTGGGTGTCCGGCGGGCAGACCAAGGGCATGGTCGACCAGTGGCTGGCCAGCCAGGGCCTGAAGCGGCAGATCGCCTACGTCACCCCCAACTACCTGCAGGCCGCGCAACTGGTGGCCGGCACCGACCTGCTGACGGTGCTGCCGACGCGCCTGGCCGAATACTTCGCCAAACTGCTGCCGCTGCAGGTGCTGGAGCTGCCCTTCGACGTCGGCCAGTTCCACCTGGAGCTGGTGTACCTGGCCCAGCGCGAGCGCGACGTGGCGTTGCAGTGGCTGCTGGGGCGGATGCTGGAGGCGGCGCCGAGGCCGTAGGGCCTGCGCCGAGATGCTTTTCGTAGGATGGGTTGAGCTTGCGAAACCCATGCGGTCACGGTGATGGGTATCGCTTCGCTCAACCCATTCTACGGGTGCCTCCTGGAACCGTACCGTCCGCGAGGCGTCCCCCTCGCCCCCACGAAAAGCAGAACGCGCCCGAGGGCGCGTTCATTGGCCATCGGCAAACCTCAGAACCGATCGCGGATCACCACCTCGTCCAGCGCCAGCTTGCCCACCCGCGGCTTGGGCGCCACGGTCTGCTTGCCGACGGCGACCATCAGGCCGATCACGTGGTTCTCCGGCAGGTTGATCAATTTGGCCACGGCGTCGAAGTCGAAGCCGTCCATGGGGCAGGAGTCCAGGCCCTTGCCGCGGGCGGCGAGCATCAGCGTCTGGGCCATCAGGCCGCAGCTGCGCATGGTCTCGTCGCGCTGCACCTGGGGCTTGCCGCGGTAGTAGGCGTCGATGGCGCCGGCCATGTACTCCTGCACCTCCTGGGGCGCGCCCTCCCAGACGCGGCGGGCGTTCTTTTCCCAGCTGTCGAGCTGGGCGCAGACCACCACCAGCATCGAGGCGTCGGTCACCTGCGGCTGGCCCCAGGCCACTTCGCGGATGTGTGCGCGCAGTTGCGCGTCGCTGACCTCGACCAGGCGCACGTGCTGCAGGTTGAAAGCCGAGGGCGCGAGCATGGCCAGCTGCAGCAGCTCGTCCTTCTCTTCGCGGCTGAGGCTGAAGGCCGGATCGTAGCCCTTGACCGCGCGGCGGCTGCGGATGGCTTCGTCGATATGCATGGGGACTCCTTTCGTTGACGGCGAAAAATGCCCGCCATGGTAAACCGCCCGGGCGCAGGCTTGCCGCGGTTTTCCCGATAGGAATCATCGAATCGCTACACCGCCTGCAACGAGGCCTCGTCATCCTGCTGGGCGCGCGGCGAGGTGAAGGTCAGGTAGCCATCCTCCACCTTGCCGTGGCGCAGCAGCGCCAGGTCCAGGGCGTAGTTCTGGTAGAGCTTCCAGGGCGTGCGGTCGCCCTGCTTGGGCATCCTGTCGGCGGCGCGCTGGATGTAGCCGGAGTTGAGGTTGAGGAAGGGCTCCTCCTTCACCTGCCCGGCGCCGGCGCGCGGCGTGCACTGGCGCATGCCGATGGCATCCATGTGGTTGATCAGGCGGCAGAAGTACTCGCTGGAGAGGTCCGCCTTGAGCGTCCAGCTGGCGTTGGTGTAGCCGACCACCGCGGCCAGGTTGGGCAAATCGCGCAGCATGATGCCGCGGTAGCCCATGCTCTGGTTGACCTGGAACGGCTTGCCGTCCACCGCCAGCTCCGCGCCGCCGAACATCACCAGGTCCAGGCCGGTGGCGGTGACGATGACGTCGGCCTCCAGCACCTGCCCGGACTTCAGGCGGATGCCCTTCTCGCAGAAGCTGTCGATGTGTTCGGTGACCACCGAGGCCTTGCCCTTGCGCAGCGCCTTGAACAGGTCACCGTCGGGCACGCAGCACACGCGCTCGTCCCACGGCTTGTAGCGCGGGCTGAAGTGGCGCATGTCGAAGTCCTTGCCCAGCTGGTGCCTGGCCAGCCCCAGCAGGGCCTTGCGCGCCAGGTTGGGGAAGGTCTTGGCGAACAGGAAGAAGACCATCTGCATGGTCACGTTGCGCGCCCGCGCCTGGCGGTACACCCAGGTCTCGGGGAGGAAGCGGCGCAGGAAGTTGGAGATCGGGTCCTTCTGCGGCAGGCTGATCACGTAGGACGGCGAGCGCTGCAGCATGGTGACGTGGCGCGCCTTGTCGGTCAGCGAGGGCACCAGGGTCACGGCGGTGGCGCCGCTGCCGATGACCACCACGCGCTTGTCGGCGTAGTCGAAGCCTTCCGGCCACAGCTGCGGGTGGATGATCTGCCCGCGGAAACTGTCGCGGCCCTTGAATTCCGGGGTGTAGCCGGCCTCGTAGCGGTAGTAGCCGGTGCACATCAGCAGGAACTGCGCGCTCATGCGCACAGGTTCCGGCTCGTCGCCGCGCTGCACGGTCAGCAGCCAGCGCGCGCTGTCGCTGTTCCAGTCGGCCTTGAGCACGCGGTGGTGGTAGCGGATCTTGCGGTCGATGCCGTTTTCCTGCGCGGTCTCCTCGATGTAGTGGCGGATCGAGGGGCCGTCGGCGATGGCCTTGGCGTCGGTCCAGGGCTTGAAGTTGTAGCCCAGGGTGTACATGTCCGAGTCGGAGCGGATGCCCGGGTAGCGGAACAGGTCCCAGGTGCCGCCCATGGCCTCGCGGCCCTCGAGCAGGGCGAAGGTCTTGCCCGGGCAGTGCTTCATCAGGTGGTAGGCGGCGCCGATACCGGACAGGCCGGCGCCGACGATCAGGACATCCAGGTGCTCGACAGACATGGGGGCTCCTCGGCCGGTGGCGGGCAACGCCTTGCTGAGTCTAGGAGGAATTTCCTCCCCGTACCCTACAAGGGCCGCCGCCGGCCGGCGCCCCACCCTAGGATGGGTGGAGCCGCCGCGGCGTTACCCTTGCGCCAGCTGCGCCATCACCCAGGCGCGCACCTGGGCGTAGGGGTAGTCCTCCAGCGCCGCGTAGCCCGGCAGCGTGCGCGCCCGCAGGCGGGTGAAGGCCGGCACGCTGATGCCGCAGAGGAAACGCGTCACGCAGTCGGCGCTGGGCGGCATGCCGCGGGCGCCCTGGTACTTGTCGAGGAAGGCGGCGCAGCGGCTTTGCAGCGTCTGCCCGTCCAGCGGCGGCAGGGCCGGCGGCTCCGGCAGGTGGGCGACGCGGCCGGCGCAGACCGAGCAGTGCCCGCAGTGCTCCGGCGCCCGCTCGTCGCCGAAGTAGCGGGCCAGGCGACGGCTCAGGCACTGGTCGCTGGCGAACAGCTCCAGCATGGCGCCGATGCGCGCGATCTCGCTGGCCTCGTGGCGTTTGAAGTAGGCGTACAGCTCGTCGCTGAGCGCATCCATGTCGAAGCCCGCCTCGCGCACCGCGTAGACCTCGGTCATCTGCTTGCTTTCCAGCTCGATCCAGCCGCGCTCCTGGAAGTAGTCCAGGGCCTTGACCACCCGCGCGCGCTCGGCGCCGTGGCGCTGGTAGAGGGTGTCGAAGTCGAGGGTCGACCAGGTGCGCGCCCGCGCCGAGGTGTCGAGGATGGCCTCGACGAACTGCCGCCGCTCGCCCTCGAAGTGGCCCAGCAGCGTCGCGTGCTCGATGAGGTTCTTGAAGCGGTATTCGGCGAAGTAGGCGAAGCGCGGGGCGATGATGCCGCGCAGCTCCAACTGCACCAGCAGCGTCTTGAGCGGCAGCTGGCGGATGTTCGACTGGTCCGACAGCGCGGTCAGCATCAGCTCCCACTGGCCGTTGGGCGCCGCGGCGATTTCCGCCAGCACGCTGCGGATGCCCTCGCGCTCGGGGGTGTCGCCGTAGACGAAGTTCTCCAGCACGCTGAGGCTGTCGCGGTTGGCCAGCACCAGGCAGTCCGAGGGCTGGCCGTCGCGCCCGGCGCGGCCGATCTCCTGGCTGTAGTTCTCCACCGACTTGGGCAGGTCGAAGTGCACCACGTTGCGGATGTCGCTCTTGTCGATGCCCATGCCGAAGGCGATGGTCGCGACAATGCAGTTCAGCGCGCCGGCCATGAAGCGCTGCTGGATGGCCTCGCGCTCGGCGTGGTCCATGCCGGCGTGGTAGGCGCGGGCCGGGATGCCGCGCTCGGAAAGGTGCGCGGCGATGTCCTCGGCGGTCTTCTGCTGGGTCACGTAGACGATGCTCGGCTGCCCGGGCCGCGCGCCCAGCCACTCCACCAGGCGGGCGCGCTTGGCGGCGCTGGCCACCGGCTCCACCTGCAGGTTCAGGTTGGCGCGGTAGAAGCCGGTGGTGACCACGTCGGCCTCGGCGATGGCGAACTTGGCGCGCATGTCGGCGATCACCGCCGGCGTCGCGGTGGCGGTCAGCAGCAGCACCTGGGGGATGCGGAACTGTTTCTGGTAGGCCGGCAGCTTCAGGTAGTCGGGGCGGAAGTTGTGGCCCCACTCGGAGATGCAGTGGGCCTCGTCGACCACCAGCAGGGAGATCGGCACTTCGCCGATGAAGTTGCGGAAGCGTTCGTTCTTCAGGCGCTCCACGGAAATCATCAGTACCTTCAGCTCGCCGCTGCGGACGCGGGCCATGGTCTGCGCCACCTGCTCGCGGCTCTGCGCCGAGTCGATGCTGGCGGCGGCGATGCCGTGGCGGGCGAGGAAGGCCAGTTGGTCCTGCATCAGCGCCAGCAGCGGCGATACCACCAGGGTCAGGTGCGGCAGCAGCAGCGCCGGCAACTGGTAGCACAGCGACTTGCCCGAGCCGGTGGGGAAGATCGCCGCCGCCGAGCGCCCGGCCAGCACGGCGCTGACCGCCGCCTCCTGGCCGGGGCGGAACTGGCGGAAACCGAAGACGCGTTCGAGGGTGTCGTGCATGCGGGTATCTCCCTTACCGGTCATGGGTGGAAACGCCATGCTAGGGGTAGCCATTGTAGGAGCGGGCTTGCTCGCGAACGAGCCGATTCCGGTTCAGCGGAAAGTACGCTCCTAAGGTAGCCCCCGCAGGAGTACTGTCTTACCGGCTGCGCCGAGGCGCTTTTCGTAGGATGGGTTGAGCTTGCGAAACCCATGCGGTCGTGGCGATGGGTATCGCTTCGCTCAACCCATCCTACGAGGGAGGAACGCCGTGCTCCCCGGCAACCTGTAGGAGCGGGCCCTGCCCGCGATTCGCGCGCAGGGCGCGCTCCTACAGGGGAATGGCGTGGGTGGAGCGGCGTAGGAGCGGATCTTATCCGCGAAGCCCGCCAATACGCCCGGCTATCGCGGACAAGCTCCTACAGGGGTCAGCCAATGAAAAAGCCGCCCGGAGGCGGCTCTTTCGGCGAACGGGCGCGCTTACAGCTGCGGGCCGGCGTTCTTGATGGCTTCGCTCACTTCGAACTTCTTGAAGTTCTCGATGAACTTGCCGGCCAGGCCCTTGGCGGCTTCGTCGTAGGCGGCCTTGTCAGCCCAGGTGTTGCGCGGGTTGAGCAGGTTGGTCTCGACGCCCGGGACGGCCTTGGGCACGTCCAGGTTGATGATGTCCAGGTGCTCGGTCTCGGCGCCGACCAGCGCGCCGCTCTGGATGGCGGCGATCACGCCACGGGTGGTCGGGATGTTGAAGCGCTTGCCGACGCCGTAGCCACCGCCGGTCCAGCCGGTGTTGACCAGGTACACCTTGGAGCCGAAGGCCTTGATGCGCTTGATCAGCAGCTCGGCGTAGACGCCGGCCGGGCGCGGGAAGAAGGGCGCGCCGAAGCAGGTGGAGAAGGTCGACTTGATGCCGCCGCCCGAACCCATTTCGGTGGAACCGACCAGCGCGGTGTAGCCGGAGAGGAAGTGGTAGGCCGCCTGCTCGTTGTTCAGGATCGACACCGGCGGCAGTACGCCGGTCAGGTCGCAGGTCAGGAAGATCACCGCGTTGGGCTCGCCGCCCAGGTTGGCTTCCGAACGCTTCTCGACGTGCTCCAGCGGGTAGGCCGCGCGGGAGTTCTGGGTCAGGCGGTCGTCGGCGTAGTCCGGGACGCGCGCGTCGTCGAGAACCACGTTCTCCAGCACGGCGCCGAACTTGATGGCCTTCCAGATGACCGGCTCGTTCTTCTCGGACAGGTCGATGCACTTGGCGTAGCAGCCGCCCTCGATGTTGAAGACGACGCCTTCGCCCCAGCCGTGCTCGTCGTCACCGATCAGGTAACGGCTTTCGTCGGCCGACAGGGTGGTCTTGCCGGTGCCGGACAGGCCGAAGAACAGGGTCACGTCGCCCGCTTCGCCGATGTTGGCGGCGCAGTGCATCGGCAGCACGTCCTTCTCCGGCAGCAGGTAGTTCTGTACCGAGAACATGGCCTTCTTCATTTCACCGGCGTAGCGCATACCGGCGATCAGCACTTTCTTCTGGGCGAAGTTGAGGATGACGCAGCCGTCGGAATTGGTGCCGTCGCGCTCGGGCACGCACTCGAAGTTGGCCACGTTCAGCACCTGCCACTCGTCGCGGCCGGCCGGGTTGTAGGTTTCCGGGTTGATGAACAGCTGACGGCCGAACAGGTTCTGCCAGGCGGTGGCGGTGGTCATCTTGACCGGCAGGTAGTGATCGGCGGCCGAACCTACATGCACGTGGGAAACGAAGTGGTCCTGGGCGTCGTTGAAGGCCTGGACGCGCTCCCAGAGGGCGTCGAACTTGTCGGCCGGGAACGGGCGGTTGATCGCGCCCCAGGCGATGGAGTCCTTGCTGCCGGGCTCTTCGACGATGAAGCGGTCGGCAGGCGAGCGGCCGGTGCGGTGGCCGGTTTCCACCACCAGCGAGCCGTTGTCGGCCAGGCGACCTTCGCCGCGGCGAATGGCTTCCTCGACCAGTTGGGCAACGCTGATATCGGTGTACACGGCTTTGTTGGCTTGCGTCATGTGGGTCCCCATCGGCCGGAGCCGAGTCCTCCAAACATTGCGTAGTGACTTCTAATTTCCACTACAGCGGAAAAAAGTCGCGGGATTATGCCAGAAAAGAACGGTTCTCGTGCAGCCTCTGATCCGGCGAGGGCGTCAATGGTTCGGCTATCGCCCCGATAGCGCCGATCAATGGCGGGTTTGTGACGGTGCCGCGCTGCCGCCGCCGGCGAACAGCTGGGCGATGTCGCTGCCGTCGAAGGCGTAGCGCTGGTTGCAGAACTGGCAGTCGACGGTGATCTCGCCGCCCAGCTCGCCCAGCAGGCGCTCGGCGTCTTCCTTGCCGAGGCTGACCAGGGCGTTGGCCGAGCGCTCCCGCGAGCAGCTGCAGCGGAACACCAGCGGCTGCGGCTCGAACAGGCGCACCGCTTCCTCGTGGTACAGGCGGTGCAGCAGGGTCTCGTTGTCCAGGCCCAGCAGTTCCTCGACGTTGAGGGTGTCGGCCAGGGTGGTCAGGTGCTGCCAGCTGGCCTCGCGGTCCTCGGCGTCCTTCAGGCGGTCGGCCGGCAGTTGCTGCAGTAGCAGGCCGCGGGCGTGGCGGCCGTCGGCGCCCAGCCAGAAGCGCGTGGGCAACTGCTCGGAGGTGGCGAAGTAGGACGACAGGCAGTCCGCCAGGCAGGCGCCCTCCAGCGGCACTATGCCCTGGTAGCGCTGGCCGTTCTTCGGGTCCACGGTCATGGTCAGCACGCCGTCGGGCATCAGGTCGAGCAGGCCGGCGCTGTCGCGGATGGCCTCGGCGTCGTAGCGGGCCAGGCCGCGCACTTCGCGGTCGCTGGAGCATTCCACCATGAGCAGCGGCACGGCGCCGCTGGAGCGCGCCTGCAGCACCAGCAGGCCGTCGAACTTCAGGGTGCCGCACAGCAGCGCCGCGGCGGCGAGCATCTCGCCGAGCAACTGGGCCACCGGCTGCGGGTAGGGGTGCTTGGCCAGCACTTCGGCGAAACTGCGTTCGAGCGCCACCATTTCACCGCGAACGTCGGTGTTGTCGAAGAGGAAACGCTGACTTTGATCGATCTGGGACATGCTGGGCACAACGCTGGCTAAGGCACAAATACATGACAAGCTGATGGCAAAGGCCTATAAAGCGCGCTTTGCGACAGCCGCCCGGTTCAGTAAGGGGGAATCGATTCTATGGAGAAAGCTTCGCCGTTCCAAGCCACCTGGTCGTGGCGCCCGTTCATCGCCTGCCATGCGCTGGCCCTGGTCCTGCTGCAGCTCTGGCTGTGGACGCCGACCCGCGCCGCCATCGACTTCTTCGACTTCAGCCTGTTCCACGCCCTCAACGCGCCGCTGGCGACCAACGAGGCCTGGCGCAACGTCTGGGCGGTGGCCAGCACCCGGCCGTTCGACATTCTGGTCGGGGTCATCCTGCTCCTGCTGCTGATCCGCGGCGACTGGATCTTCAAGGCCGGCCAGGTGCGCGCCGCGACCTTCGGCATGCTGGTGACCATGGTGGTGCTGATGATCGTCCGCACCCTCTATGCCAAGATCGCCCACCACCTGGGCTGGCAGCACGCCAGCATCTCCGCCATCGCCCCGGACGCCGTGCGCCTGGAAGACTTCTTCCGCAGCTGGCAGGACACCCTCTTCGAAGTGAAGGACGAGTCGGCGCGCAGCTTCCCCGGCGACCACGCCTCGGTGCTGCTGGTGTGGGCGCTGTTCCTCAGCCTGTTCGCCCGCAACGCCGTGCAGTGGCTGGTGGTCTGGGCCCTGGCCCTGCTGTTCATGCTGCCGCGCCTGGTGGCCGGCGCCCACTGGGGCCAGGACGACTATATAGGCGGCGTGCAGATGGCCCTGCTGGCCCTGGCCTGGAGCTGCTTCACCCCGTTCGCCGCCTGGGCCAGCGCCGGCCTGGTGCGCCTGACCGAGCCGCTGTTCGCCCTGCTGGCGAAGGTGCCGCTGCTCAACCGCCTGAGCGTGATCGCCGCCTGAGGCGCCCTCCGGAACCCCCGCCACGGCGGTAATAATGCTGTTCACTTAAGCGATATGTGGTGGTTCAGCGAAGGTGCACCAGCCTGGCCTCGCTCCCTCACCCCAGCCCTCTCCCAAAGGGAGAGGGGGCTGTTCGGAGCGTGCGGGGAGTTCGGAGTCATCCCGGAACGCCTACCTCCTCTCGTCATTCCCGAGAACGCGAACCCTGGGTTCGCGAGCAAGCTCGCTCCTACGAAGAGCAAAGCAGCTCTGCTCTGGCTTTTGGGACTTCCAGAGAAACCTCCGCGCACTCCGAAACGCCCCTTCAGAAGGCCGAGCGAAACCGGCGCTCAGGAGGTCATGCGACATGGATGTCGCGAGAGCCCCGATGGGCTACAGGGACGAACCCTCGGGGCGGGCCTCCGTGGCGGGGGAATTCGCGAGGGTAGCCCGGCTCCATCGGGCCCGTATGTCGGGGCAAGCCTTTTTGGTTCCTTTTGTGGCGTTTGACAAAAGGGACTCGCCCGAGGGGGCGAAACAAGACGGTCGGGCAGACTCGGTGCGGCGCAGAAACACCCAAGCCGAGGCAACTGGGTTTCCGCGTTCGCAAGCCAAGCCATAGTCCCAGCCATATGAAAATCCCATTTCCCCCAGGCAAAGAAACAGCATCCTTTCTTAAGTGAACAGCATTACGCCACGGCGGGGGTTTCGCTATTCCTGGTCGTCGAGGAAGTGCAGCAACTGGCGGCGCTGCTTCTTGCTCGGCCGGCCGTCGGTCTGCACGCCCAGAGCGCCGGCCTTGCGCATGGCCGCCGCGTCCTCGCGGCGCTTCACGCTCTCGGCGGTTTCCTCGTAGAGCAGCTGCGCCTCCGGCGCGCCGCGGCGCACGCCCGACAGCGCCTTGACCACCACGGTGCGCTCGTCGAACCCGGTGCGCAGCACGTACTCCTCGCCGACCTTCGGCTCCTTGCTCGGCTTGCAGCGCTCGCCCCGGCAATGCACCTTGCCACCCTCGATGGCCGCCTTGGCCAGGCCTCGGGTCTTGTAGAAACGCGCAGCCCACAGCCACTTGTCCAGGCGTACCCTGTCGTCGTCTTTCTCGCTCACGGCCTCATCCACACTTCTGCAACCTGGCCAGTCTACCCTCGGCCCGGCGTTCCCGGCAGGCCCCTGGCGGGCGCCGATGGCCCTGCTAGAATGCCGCAAAACCCTGGGATGGCTCCTTTTGAAGACATTCGACCACCTGTCAGTGATCGGCCTGCGCGAATGGATCGCCCTTCCCGACCTGGGCATCGTCGGCCTGCGCGCGAAGATCGACACCGGCGCCAGCACCTCCAGCCTGCACGCCAGCGACATCGCCACCTTCCAGCGTGACGGCCGCGACTGGGTGCGCTTCACCGCCCACCTGGGCACCCAGGTGCAGCGCCGCCACCGCTGCGAGGCGCCGCTGGTGACGATGAAGACCATCCGCAGCTCCAACGGCCAGGCCCAGACGCGCTACGTGATCCGCACCACCCTGGCCCTGGGCGACCGCGCCTGGGCGGTGGAATTCACCCTGGCCTGCCGCAAGACCATGCGCTACCGCGTGCTGCTGGGTTCCAAGGCGCTGGTCCAGGGCCAGTTGGTGGTCAACCCGGCGCTGACCTACGTCCAGGACAAACCCCTCATCATGGTTACCCCCGCCCTTTCAGGTGCCCAATGAAAATCGCCGTGCTGTCGCGCAACCCGCGCCTGTATTCCACCCGTCGGCTGGTGGAGGCCGGGCAACAACGCGGGCATGAAATGGTGGTGATAGACACCCTGCGTGCCTACATGAACATCGCCAGCCACAAGCCGCAGATCCACTACCGCGGCCAGCCGCTGGAAGGCTTCGACGCGGTGATCCCGCGCATCGGCGCCTCGGTCACCTTCTACGGCTGCGCGGTGCTGCGCCAGTTCGAGATGATGGGCGTGTTCCCGCTCAACGAGTCGGTGGCCATCGCCCGCTCCCGCGACAAGCTGCGCTCGCTGCAGCTGCTCTCGCGCAAGGGCATCGGCCTGCCGATCACCGGCTTCGCCCACTCTCCGGACGACGTGCCGGACCTGATCCAGATGGTCGGCGGCGCGCCCCTGGTGATCAAGCTGCTGGAAGGCACCCAGGGCGTCGGCGTGGTCCTGGCCGAGACGCAGAAGGCCGCCGAATCGGTGCTGGAGGCCTTCATGGGCCTGAAGCACAACATCATGGTGCAGGAGTACATAAAGGAAGCCGGCGGCGCCGACATCCGCTGCTTCGTGGTCGGCGACAAGGTGATCGCCTCGATGCGGCGCCAGGCCGCGCCCGGCGAGTTCCGCTCCAACCTGCACCGCGGCGGCAGCGCCAGCCTGATCAAGATCACCCCCGAGGAGCGCATGACGGCGATCCGCGCGGCGCGGATCATGGGCCTGAAGGTGGCCGGCGTGGACATCCTGCGCTCGCACCATGGCGCGCTGGTGATGGAAGTGAACTCCTCGCCGGGCCTGGAAGGCATCGAGACCACCACCAACAAGGACATTGCCGGGGTGATCATCGAGTACCTGGAGAAGAATGCCGGGCCGCATATGGTGCGGACTAAAGGTAAAGGGTGAGGAGGCACGTACGCGACGCATGCGTCGCGCCGACGAACGACCGGCCATGGATGGCCGGGCTGGGGGTGCCGACGGGCACGATGCCCCGACAGGGATGTCTACGCAGGATCACCATGAAGCACATCGAACTCCCGCCCGCTCACGAATAAGCCCATGCCCAAATCCCCCCGCCCCTCCGACCTGACCTGGTCGCCCTTCGAAGGCCGCATCGCCCTGGTCGCCCCGGCCTCCTCCATCGCCGAGGAGGTCTTCGAGGCCACCCTGCGCCAGCTGGAGGTGCTGGGCATCGACTACCACCTGGGCGAGCACGCCGAAGCCCGCTACCGCTACCTGGCCGGCAGCGCCGAACAGCGTCTGGAGGACTTCCACCGGGCCTTCGAGCTGCCGGACGTGAGCGCCGTCTGGTGCCTGCGCGGCGGCTACGGCTGCGCCCAGCTGGTGCCCGGGCTGGACTGGGCGCGGCTGCGGGCGGCCTCGCCGCGGCCGCTGGTCGGCTTCTCGGACATTTCCATCCTGCTCAGCGCCTTCCACCGCCACGGCCTGCCGGCGATCCACGGCCCGGTGGCCAGCGCCCTCGGCCTGCAGCCGCTGAGCGCGCCCAGCGAACAGCGCGAACGCCTGGCCTCGCTGGCTTCGGTCAGCCGCCTGCTGGCCGGCGAGGACCGTCACCTGCCCTGTACTCACCTGAGCGGCCCGAAAAAGGTTGTGGAAGGCGAGTTGATCGGCGGCAACCTCACTGCCCTGGCCAGCACCGCCGGCACGGTAGCCGCGCTGCACGCGCCGGCCGGAGCCATTCTGGTGCTGGAGGATGTGGGCGAGCCTTACTACCGCCTGGAGCGCAGCCTTTGGCAGTTGCTCAACAGCATCGATGCGCAGAGCCTGGGCGCGGTGGTGCTGGGCACCTTCACCGATTGCCCGCGCAAGAACGTGGCGCATA
The DNA here is from genome assembly GCF_000725445.1 of Pseudomonas sp. AAC. NCBI lineage: Bacteria > Pseudomonadati > Pseudomonadota > Gammaproteobacteria > Pseudomonadales > Pseudomonadaceae > Pseudomonas > Pseudomonas sp. AAC. Next base: position 424,770 of record NZ_KL647096.1, read on the forward strand.
GCCTGGAAGAGATTTTCGTGGAGTACCTGAAGCCGCTGGGGGTGCCGCTGTACCACGGGCTGCCGAGTGGGCATGGGGCGCAGAATAGGGCTTGGCCTTATGGGAAGGTGGGGCGGTTGGGGGTGAAGGGGTTGGAGTGGTAGAGCGGGAGTGTTCCTGGAAGATTCTCGCTGCTGGACAGCCCCACCCTCTCCCCAGCCCTCTCCCTGAAGGGAGAGGGGGCTTGTCCGTGCCGAGAAGAGGAATGGTTTCAACCGGAAATCTTCGGTGTTGCCGGCTAACTCAGGAATACCCACGCGCTCCGAACGGTCCCCTCTCCCTTCAGGGAGAGGGTTAGGGAGAGGGTGCGGAGCCCATTCAGTGCACCGCCGTCCCAGGCTAGCCCCAACGACGGATAACGCTGACGTGTTATACCGGCGTAGCGGCCGTCCCGTAGGATGGTGTTGAGCGAAGCGATACCCATCACCACGACCGCATGGGTTTCGCAGGCTCAACCCATCCTACGAAAAGCATTTCGGCGCAGTTGGCCAGACAGTTGCGCCGCTCAGGAAGCCCCCCGCGGCAACATCAACCCCAGCGGCAGGCACACCCTGGCCTCCACCCCGCCGCCCTCGCGGTTGCGCAGTTCCACGCTGCCGCCGTGCTGCGCGGCGATGCGCTTGACGATGGCCAGGCCCAGGCCGGTGCCCTTGCCGCCGCGGGCTTTGTCGCCGCGGATGAAGGGGTTGAAGATGCTGTCCAGCTCCTGCGGGTCGATGCCGGCGCCGCGGTCCAGCACGCTCAGCACCACGTAGGGCGCGCCGTCGCCGCCGGCCAGGTGGCTGGCCACCTCGACGTTGCCGCCGCCGTGGTTGAGGGCGTTGCCGATCAGGTTGCCGAGCAGGCGCTTCATCGATACCCGGCGCAGCGGGAACGGCGGCAGCGGCTGCAGGCTCAGGCGCACGTGCTCCTCGCCCTGGTTGTAGGGCGCCACCACCTCGCGGGTCAGTTCGTTGAGGTCGCCCGCCTCCACCGGCTCGTCGCGGCCGTCGCGGATGAAGGCGAGGAACTGGTCGAGGATCTGGTCCATGTCCTCGATGTCGCGGACCATGTCCTCGACCATCTCGCGCTCGGTCTCGGGCATCAGCTCCAGGGACAGGCGCAGGCGCGTCAGCGGCGTGCGCAGGTCATGGGACACCCCGGCCAGCATCAGCTCGCGCTCCCGCGCGGCCTGTTCGACGTCGTCGGCCATCTGGTTGAAGGCGCGGTACACCTCGGCCATCTCGCTGGGGGTGTCCTGCCCCAGCGGCAGACGCACGCTGCGGCCCTTGCCGAACTCCCGCGAGGCCACCACCAGGCGCTTGAGCGGCTGGCCGAGCAGGCGCACGAAGATCCAGGCCGCGGCGGTGGACAGCAGGCCGATGCCGAGGAACCAACCGAGCACGCTCCAGATCTGCTGGCCGCGCAGCGGGTGCGGGTAGAGCGGCACGCCCAGCCAGCCGTCGCCCAGGTTGGGCGCGTGGACCCAGAGCATGGACGGGTGGTGGATGCGCAGGCGCGTCTCGGTGTCCGGGCCCAGCTCGGTGCGCATCTGCCGCTGGAAGATACCGCTGTAGGGCCAGTGCTGTTCTTCCGGCTGGCCGTTCTCGTGGGGCACCCAGGCCAGCCCGGCGGATTTGGCGATGGCCTCGCGCGAGCGCTCGTCGGCGGCCCAGTAGGCGCGCACGGTCAGCGCCGCGCCGTGGCTGTACTGGCGGTCGACCAGCATGTCCTCGTTCATCAGCAGGTAGACCAGCGTCAGCGCCTTGGAGAAGAGCACGACGATGAGCACCAGCCAGAGGGTGCGGGCGAAAAAGCTTTGCGGGAACCAGGGCGGGGTTTTCAAGATGAACTACCACAGAGCACGGAACGTAGGAGCGAGCTTGCTCGCGAACCCGCCCCATTGCGGAGTCGGTTCGCGAGCGGGCTCGCGCCTACAGGAGGATCATTTGCGGGCATTACCGTCCGGCACGAACACGTAGCCCACGCCCCACACCGTCTGGATGTAGCGCGGCTTGGACGGGTCGGGCTCGATCAGCCGGCGCAGGCGCGAGATCTGCACGTCGATGGAGCGCTCCAGGGCGTCCCACTCGCGGCCGCGGGCCAGGTTCATCAGCTTGTCGCGGGTCAGCGGCTCGCGGGCGTGCTGCACCAGCGCCTTGAGCACGGCGAACTCGCCGGTGGTGAGCATGTGCACCTCGCCGCCGCTCTTCTTCAGCTCGCGGGTGGCCAGGTACAGCTCGTAGTCGCCGAAGGTGACCACCTCGTCCTCGCCGGCCGGGGCGCCCGGCACCAGCGGCGCCTGGCGGCGCAGCACGGCCTTGATCCGCGCCAGCAGCTCGCGCGGGTTGAACGGCTTGGCCAGGTAGTCGTCGGCGCCCAGCTCCAGGCCCTGGATGCGGCTGGACTCGTCGCCCTTGGCGGTGAGCATGATGATCGGGATCTGGTTGTTCGCCTCGCGCAGGCGCTTGCACGCCGAGAGGCCGTCTTCGCCGGGCATCATCAGGTCGAGCACCACCAGTTGGAACAGCTCGCGGGCCAGCAGGCGGTCCATCTGCTCGGTGTTCTCCACGGCGCGCACGCGGTAGCCCTGCTCGTCGAGGAAGCGCTCCAGCAGGCGGCGCAGGCGGGCGTCGTCGTCGACGATGAGGATCTTTTCACCTTCGGGCAGGGTGGACGGGTTCGACATAGAAACTCCAGGTTCGGGTCAGGCCGGCAATTATCGCCCAGCCTCGGTTGGCCACGGATTGTCCATTGTTAGCAGATTTTTCCCCGACCGACCGCCCTCTCGCGCGATTTTGCCTGGGTATAATGCGGCGCTTTTGCGGCGGGGCGTTGTCATAGACGCCTGCCGGACGCCCGAGCGAGCCGGCCGGCGCTAGCGCCACACCCCGTATTCTCGTTGGTTTCACCAGGTGGATTCATGGACAGCATCAACACCCGTATCGCCGAAGAGCTCTCCGCACTGCCCTCCGGCCGTGTTCAACCGCAGCAGGTGGCCGCCGCCGTGGCCCTGCTCGATGAAGGCAGCACTGTCCCCTTCATCGCCCGTTACCGCAAAGAAGTGACCGGCAGCCTCGACGACACCCAGCTGCGCCTGCTGGAAGAGCGCCTGCGCTACCTGCGCGAGCTGGACGAGCGCCGCGCCAGCATCCTCGCCAGCATCGAGGAGCAGGGCAAGCTGACCCCCGAGCTGGCCCGCGAGATCAAGCTGGCCGACACCAAGACGCGCCTGGAAGACCTCTACCTGCCGTACAAGCAGAAGCGCCGCACCAAGGGCCAGCTCGCCCTGGAAGCCGGCCTGGGCGAGCTGGCCGACGCGCTGTTCGCCGACCCGACGCTGACCCCGGAAACCGAAGCCGCGCGCTTCGTCGATGCCGAGAAGGGCTTCGCCGACATCAAGGCCGTGCTCGAAGGCGCCAAGTACATCCTCATGGAGCGCTTCGCCGAGGACGCCACCCTGCTCGACCGCCTGCGCGTGTTCCTCAAGGACAACGCCACCCTGACCGCCCGCCTGGTGCCGGGCAAGGAAACCGAAGGCGCCAAGTTCAGCGACTACTTCGAGCACGACGAGCCCTTCAAGGGCGCGCCCTCGCACCGCGCCCTGGCGATCTTCCGCGGGCGCAACGAAGGCGTGCTGAGCGTGGCGCTGAAGGTCGGCGAGGAGCTGCCGGGCACCAGCCACCCATGCGAAGCGATGATCGCCGAGCGCTTCGGCATCTCCAACCAGGGCCGCGCCGCCGACAAGTGGCTGGGCGAGGTGGTGCGCTGGACCTGGAAGGTCAAGCTCTACACCCACCTGGAGACCGACCTGCTGGGCGAGCTGCGCGAAGGCGCCGACGCCGAGGCGATCAACGTCTTCGCCCGCAACCTGCACGACCTGCTGCTGGCCGCCCCGGCCGGCCCGCGCGCCACCCTGGGCCTGGACCCGGGCCTGCGCACCGGCGTGAAGGTGGCCGTGGTCGACGCCACCGGCAAACTGCTGGACACCGCCACCGTCTACCCCCACGCGCCGAAGAACCAGTGGGACCAGACCATCGCCGTGCTCGCCGCGCTGTGCGCCAAGCACCAGGTGGAACTGATCGCCATCGGCAACGGCACCGCCAGCCGCGAGACCGACAAGCTGGCCGCCGAGCTGATCAGGAAATACCCGGCGCTCAAGTGCACCAAGATCATGGTCAGCGAGGCCGGCGCCTCGGTGTACTCGGCCTCCGAGCTGGCCGCCCGGGAATTCCCCGACCTCGACGTGTCGCTGCGCGGCGCCGTCTCCATCGCCCGCCGCCTGCAGGACCCGCTGGCCGAGCTGGTGAAGATCGAGCCCAAGTCCATCGGCGTCGGCCAGTACCAGCATGACGTGTCCCAGCTGCAACTGGCGCGCAGCCTGGACGCGGTGGTGGAAGACTGCGTGAACGCCGTGGGCGTGGACGTCAACACCGCCTCCGCCGCCCTGTTGGCGCGCATCTCCGGCCTCAACAGCACCCTGGCGCAGAACATCGTGGCGCACCGCGACGCCAACGGCGCGTTCAAGTCCCGCGACGACCTGAAGAAGGTCAGCCGCCTGGGCGAGAAGACCTTCGAGCAGGCCGCCGGCTTCCTCCGCGTGATGAACGGCGACAACCCGCTGGACGCCTCCGCGGTGCACCCGGAGACCTACCCGCTGGTGCAGCGCATCGCCGCCGACACCGGCCGCGACATCCGCTCGCTGATCGGCGACTCGGCCTTCCTCAAGCGCCTGGACCCGAAGAAGTTCACCGACGAGCAGTTCGGCCTGCCCACCGTCACCGACATCCTCAAGGAACTCGACAAGCCCGGCCGCGACCCGCGCCCGGAGTTCAAGACCGCCGAGTTCCAGGACGGCGTCGAAAGCCTCAAGGACCTCAAGCCGGGCATGGTGCTCGAAGGCGTGGTGACCAACGTCACCAACTTCGGCGCCTTCGTCGACATCGGCGTGCACCAGGACGGCCTGGTGCACATCTCGGCGCTGTCGGAGAAGTTCGTCAAGGACCCGTACGAAGTGGTCAAGGCCGGCGACATCGTCAAGGTCAAGGTCATGGAAGTGGACATCCCGCGCAACCGCGTCGGCCTGTCCATGCGCATGGGCGACACCCCCGGCGAGAAGGTCGAGGGCCCGCGCGGCGGCGGCCGCGGCAACGGTGGCCAGCGTGGCGAGCGCAGCGCCCCGCGGCAGCAGGAGAAGGCCCCGGCGAACAACGCCATGGCCGCGCTGTTCGCCAACGCCAAGCAACTGAAGAAGAAGTAGGGAAGCACCATGAGCGAGATGCCCGGCCGCGACCGGATGATCAGCGCCTTCAGCGAGACCATCGGCCTTGAGCCGGTGCGCCTGGGCGACGGCGAGGCCGAAGTGAGCCTGAAGATGGCCGAGCACCTGCGCAACCGCGGCAACGTGATGCACGGCGGGGCGATCTTCTCGCTGATGGACGTGACCATGGGCCTGGCCTGCTCCAGCGCCCATGGCTTCGACCGCCAGAGCGTCACCCTGGAATGCAAGATCAACTACATACGCGCCGTCGCCGAAGGCGAGGTGCGCTGCGTGGCGAAGGTCCTGCACGCCGGGCGCCGCACGCTGGTGGTGGAGGCCGACGTGCTCCAGGGCGACAAGCTGGTCGCCAAGGGACAAGGCACCTTCGCCCAGCTGTAAGCCGTCGCCCCTTTCCTGCTCTATCCTGACCATCGGCAGCCCGCGCGCCACGCGGGCTCCGGTGAGTCGCAGCCCGCCAGGCGACAACGCCGGCCGCCCACCCCCTTGTAGACCGCCCGGTCCACCCCCATAGTGGGGCGACTGCCGCGTGAAGGACATCAAATTGAGCGACCTACTCTCCCGCCGCCTGGCGCTGCTCGGCGACGCTGCCAACCTGCCCCTGCTCAGCCAGTGTCTGCACGGCATCGAGCGCGAGTGCCTGCGCGTCGACGGCAATGGCCGCCTGGCCCTGAGCCCGCACCCCAAGGCCCTGGGCTCGGCCCTGACCAACCCGCAGATCACCACCGACTACTCCGAGGCGCTGCTGGAGTTCATCACCCCCACCAGCACCGGCGTCGAGCAGACCCTGGCGTCCCTGGAGAGCATCCACCGCTTCGCCAGCCAGCGCCTGGACGGCGAGCTGCTATGGAGCCCGTCGATGCCCTGCGAGCTGCCCGACGAAGAGAGCATCCCGATCGCGCGCTACGGCAGCTCCAACATCGGCCGCCTCAAGTACGTCTACCGCAAGGGCCTGGCGCTGCGCTACGGCAAGACCATGCAGTGCATCGCCGGCATCCACTACAACTTCTCGCTGCCCGAGGGGCTGTGGCAGTTGCTGCAGCGCCACGAGGACGGCGGCATGTCGCTGCGCGACTTCCAGTCGGCGCACTACATCGCCCTGATCCGCAACTTCCGCCGCTACAGCTGGCTGCTGATGTACCTGTTCGGCGCCTCGCCGGCGCTGGACGCCGGCTTCCTGCGCGGCCGCCCGCACCAGTTGCAGCAGTTCGACGAGCACACCCTGTACCTGCCCTGGGCCACCAGCCTGCGGATGAGCGACCTGGGCTACCAGAACAACGCCCAGGCCGGCCTGACGCCCTGCTACAACGACCTCGAAAGCTACGTCGAGAGCCTGCGCAGCGCGGTGGGCACGCCCTACCCGCCCTACCAGAAGATCGGCACCAAGCAGGACGGCGAGTGGGTGCAGCTGAACACCAACGTGCTGCAGATCGAGAACGAGTACTACTCCAGCATCCGCCCGAAACGCGTGACCTACAGCGGCGAGCGGCCGATCCAGGCCCTGGAGTCGCGCGGCGTGCAGTACGTCGAGGCGCGCTGCCTGGACATCAACCCCTTCCTGCCGCTGGGCATCGACGCCGCCGAGGGCCGCTTCCTCGACGCCTTCCTGCTCTACTGCGCGCTGCAGGACAGCCCGCTGCTGGCCGACGGCGAGTGCGGCGCGGCCACCAGCAACTTCCTCAAGGTGGTCAAGGAAGGCCGCCGCCCGGGGCTGCACCTGCAGCGTGGCGGGCAGACCGTGCCGTTGCAGGTCTGGGCCAGCGAACTGCTGGAGCGCATCGCGCCCATCGCCGAACTGCTCGACCGCGCCACCGGCGGCGACGCCCATGCGCAGAGCCTGGCGCAGCAGCGCGAGAAGGTGGCCGATCCGGAGCGCACGCCGTCCGCGCAGGTCCTGGCGGAAATGCGCGAGCGCGGCGAAAGCTTCACCGCCTTCGCCCTGCGCAAGAGCCGCGAACACGCGGAAACCCTCGCCCAACCGCTGCCGGCCATCGAGCAGGAAGCCTTCGAGGCCATGGCGAAGATCTCCCTGGCCGAACAAGAGGAACTGGAACGCCAGCCGGAAGGGGATTTCGACACCTTCGTGGCGGCCTACCAGGCGAGCATCCTCGGGGTGATCGGCGTTTAAGCCCCGCAGGAGCGGACCTTGCCCGCGATAGCCGGACGCCCCGGCGCGATTCGCGGATAAGATCCGCTCCTACGCCGCCCCACCCACACCATTCCCTGTAGGAGCGCGCCCTGCGCGCGATTCGCGGGCAGGGCCCGCTCCTACAGGTTGTGCCGGGAAGCACGGTATTCCTCCCCCGTAGGAGCGGACCTTGTCCGCGATAGCCGGATGCCCCGGCGCGATTCGCGGATAAGATCCGCTCCTACGCTGCCCCACCCACGCCATTCCCATTGTAGGAGCGCGCCCTGCGCGCGATTTCGCGGGCAGGTCCCGCTCCTACAGGTTGCCGGGAAGCACGGTATTCCTCCCCCGTAGGAGCGGACCTTGTCCGCGATAGCCGGACATCCCGGCGCGATTCGCGGATAAGATCCGCTACGCCGCCCCGCCCACACCATTCCCCTGTAGGAGCGCGCCCTGCGCGCGATTCGCGGGCAGGGCCCGCTCCAGGTTGTGCCGGGAAGCACGGTATTCCTCCCCCGTAGGAGCGGACCTTGTCCGCGATAGCCGGAACCACCGGCGCGATTCGCGGATAAGATCCGCTCCTACGAAAGGCAGAGGGCGTTGAACTACAGGCTCTTCTCGAACACCTGCGAATTGCGCTGGTAGTTGTACAGCGACGCCCGCGCCGCCGGCAGGCGTTCGACGCTGCTGGGCTGGAAGCCGCGCTCGCGGAACCAGTGGGCGGTGCGGGTGGTGAGCACGTAGAGGGTCTTCACGCCCAGCGCCCGGGCGCGCTTCTCGATGCGCTCCAGCAACTGGTCGCCGCGCCCGCCGTGGCGGTATTCCGGGTTGACCGCCAGGCACGCCAGCTCGGCGGCGTCGGAATCGGCGATCGGGTACAGCGCCGCGCAGGCGATGATCAGGCCCTCGCGCTCGACGATGCTGAACTGCTCGATCTCGCGCTCCAGCACCTCGCGCGAACGGCGCACCAGGATGCCCTGCTCTTCCAGCGGGCGGATCAGCTCCAGCAGGCCGCCGACGTCCTCGATGCCCGCCTCGCGCAGTTGCTCGAACTGCTCCTGGGCCACCAGGGTGCCGTTGCCGGTGCGGGTGAACAGCTCGCTGAGCAGCGCGCCGTCCTCGGTGTAGCTGACGATGTGGCTGCGCCGCACCCCGGCGCGGCAGGCCTGGGCGGCGGCGTCGAGCAGCTCGGCCTGGTAGCTGTTGCCCAGGCGCTGCAGGTGCGCCGGCACCTGTTGCGGGCGCAGTTCGCGGACCAGCTTGCCGTCCTCGTCGAGCAGGCCGCGCTCGCCGCCGAACAGGATCAGCTTGTCGGCGTCCAGCTCGATGGCCGCGCGCATGGCCACGTCCTCGCAGGCGAGGTTGAAGATTTCCCCGGTGGGCGAGTAGCCCAGGGGAGAGAGCAGCACGATGGAGCGCTCGTCGAGCAGGCGGCCGATGCCCTTGCGGTCGATGCGCCGCACCTCGCCGGTATGGTGGTAGTCGATGCCCTCGACCACGCCGATCGGCCGCGCCGTGACCAGGTTGCCCGCGGCCACGCGCAGGCGCGCGCCCTGCATGGGCGAGGCGGCCATGTCCATGGACAGCCGCGCCTCGATGGCGATGCGCAGGCTGCCCACGGCGTCGATCACGCATTCCAGGGTGGGCGCGTCGGTCACCCGCAGGTCGCGGTGGAAGCGCGGCGCCAGGCCGCGCTGGGCCAGGCGCGCCTCGATCTGCGGGCGCGAGCCGTGGACCAGCACCAGGCGCACGCCCAGGCTGTGCAGCAGCACCAGGTCGTGGACGATGTTGCCGAAGTTCGGGTCTTCCACGCCCTCGCCGGGCAGCATGACCACGAAGGTGCAGTCCCGGTGGGCGTTGATGTAGGGAGAAGCGTGACGTAACCAGGTGACGTAGTCTTGCATTGTCCAGGTGGCCTGTGAGCGGGCGATGAAGGGTCGTCGAGTGCGAATGGCCGGCAAGGGCGGCGGGAGCGGCGGTTATCGTCGTCGCATGCACATCGACGGGTTTCTCCTCTTCAGGGCGGTTACAGGCAGTAATGCTGGATCAAGCCACGCAGCAGTTCCACGGTCGGCGGGATGCGAGCGAGTTCCAGATGTTCGTCCGGCTGGTGGGCGCAGGCGATGTCGCCGGGGCCCAGGACCAGGGTCTGGCAACCAAGCTGCTGAAGATACGGTGCTTCGGTGCCAAAGGCTACCGCTTCCGCCGAATGCCCGCTGAGGCGCTCGGCCAGGCGCACCAGCTCGCTGTCCGCGGCCTGCTCGAAGGGCGGCACGGCGGGGAACAGCGGCTGGTAGTCCAGGCGCACCGCAAAGCGCTCGGCCAGGGGCGCCAGGCGCTCATTGATGGCCCGGCGCAGGGCCTGCGGATCCATCCCCGGCAGCGGCCGCAGGTCGAACTCCAGGGCGCACTGGCCGCAAATGCGGTTGGGGTTGTCGCCGCCGTGGATGCAGCCCAGGTTCAGCGTCGGCTGCGGCACGCCGAACTGCGGGTTGTTGAACTCCTTCTGCCACTGCGCGCGCAGCGCCAGCAGCTCACCGATGGCCGCGTGCATGGCCTCCAGGGCGCTGTGGCCGAGGCTCGGGTCGGAGGAATGGCCGCTCTGCCCGAGGATGTCGATGCGCTCCATCATCACCCCCTTGTGCAGGCGGATCGGCCGCAACCCGGTGGGCTCGCCGATCACCGCGGCGCGTCCCAGCGGCCGGCCGGCCTCGGCCAGGGCGCGGGCGCCGGCCATGGAGCTTTCCTCGTCGCAGGTGGCGAGGATCAGCAGCGGCTGGCGCAGGGGCTTGTCCAGCAGCGGCAGCAGCGCCTCGATGGCGATGGCGAAGAAGCCCTTCATGTCGCAGCTGCCCAGGCCGTACCAGCGGCCGTCGCGCTCGTCCAGGCGCAGCGGGTCGCTTTTCCACAGCGATTCGTCGTAGGGCACGGTGTCGGTGTGCCCGGCCAGCACCAGGCCGCCGGGGCCGCTGCCCATGCTCGCCAGCAGGTTGAACTTGCCCGGAGCGATCTCCTGCAATTCGCAGGCGAAGCCCAGGTCGCCCAGCCAGGTGGCCAGCAGCTCCACCACCGGGCGGTTGGACTGGTCCAGGGCGGGCTGGGTACAGCTCACCGACGGCAGGGCGAGCAACTGGGCGAAACGGTCTTTCAGGCTCGGCAGGGGCATGGGCGTCTCCGGAAGCGTTGCACCCATCATGGCCCAGGATGACGTGCAATTGAACCGCCGTTGTCGCGTGGAACAGCGGCGCGGCGACGCGGTCCTGTACACTAGCGGGCTTCGACGAACGCTCCCGCGCCAAGCCCTGCGGGCCCGTCTACCCTTTTCCTTCCCGGACTCCGCCATGCAGAAAGAAACCGAAATCAAGCTGCGCGCCAGCCGCCAGACCCTCGAGGCGCTGCGCGACCACCCGCTGCTGAAGAAGCGCAACAAGTCCGGCTGGCAGCAGAGCGAGCTGTACAACCAGTACTACGACACCCCCGGCCGCGACCTGGCCCGGGCCAAGGTCGCGCTGCGCCTGCGCCGCGACGGCGAGCAGTACATCCAGACGCTGAAGAGCCGCGGCCACAGCGTCGCCGGGCTGTCCGAGCGCAACGAGTGGGACTGGTACCTGGACAAGCCCGAGCTGGACCTGGGCAAGCTCGACGACAGCTGCTGGCCGGCAGCCCTGGCCGACCTCGACAAGCAGCAGCTGCAGCCGATCTTCAGCACCGACTTCACCCGCCAGCGCGCCGAGATCGCCTGGGGCCGCGGCAAGACCAAGGTGGCGATCGAAGCCGCCCTCGACCTGGGCAAGGTCGTCGCCGACCGGCAGGAAGAGGAAATCTGCGAGCTGGAGCTGGAACTGCGCCAGGGCGAACCCGCGGCGCTGCTGGAACTGGCCGCGGAGCTGGCCGCCGACCTGCCGCTGATGCCCTGCGACATCAGCAAGGCCGAGCGCGGCTACCGGCTGTTCGACCCGGCCAGCTACACGGTGCACCCGGACACCCAGAAGCTGCTGGCGGAAACCCCGCTGGACGGCGCCTTCGCCGCCATCGCCTGGTCGCTGCTGGGCAGCAGCCAGCGCCTGGCCGAGCAGTACCGCTTCAACGGCCACTGGCGCCTGCTGCAAGAGTGGCTGCAGCAGCTGGTGGACCTGCGCGCCCTGCTCGGCAGCCTCGGCCAGGCCGCGCCGCGCGCCAGCAGCCGCGAGCTGCGCACCGCACTGGACGCGCTGATCGGCGACTGGCGGCCGCGCATCGAACAGGGCGAAGCCGACGAAGCCGCGCGCCAGCAGGCGCCGGAAGCCTTCCGCGCCGAACTCGGCCAGACGCGCTGGGGCCTGTTCTCCCTGCAGGCCTCGCGCTGGCTGCTGGCCCGCGCCTGGCAGGAAGGCCGCAACGAGCGCGGCGACCGCCAGGGCGCCGCGGCCCTGGGCAAATGGCTGCCGCGCCTGCTCGCCGAGGAGGCCGAGGGCCTGCCCCTGGCCCGCGCCCAGCAGCAGCCGGAACTGCTCGCCGAACAACTGCCGCGCCTGCAACGCCTGCTGGTGTGGCTGCGCCTGGCCCGCGGCGTGCTCGACCTGCCCGAGGCCGACCGCCTCTACGGCGAGCTGGCCAAGCTGGAACAGGCCCTGCACCGGCGCGACAGCGCGGACCTGGATGCCCTCGCCGCCCAGGCCCATACTGTGCTGACCCTCAAGCCTTGGAAGGCGCTTTTGAAATAAGCTGGGGAACCCGACGGCGCGGGCCGGACTCAGACCAGCTCCACCCGCAGCCGTCCGCGGCACACACGAACGCAGGGAGTCCGAATGTCCGTCTTCGCTTCGCCCGCCCAGGATCGCTGGCTTGACCTGGCCGATATCCTCCACGAGCTGGTCGCCCAGGGCCGCGTCGCGCAGAGCGACGCCGAGCAGTGCCTGGCGATCCGCCGCAGCGCGGTGAAGAACCAGCAGCATCCCCTGGAATTCCTCGCCGCCCAGCAGGTGCCGGACCAGCACCGCCCCGGCCGCCACCTGGACCTCGACACCCTGGTGCACTGGCTGGCCGAGTATTCCGGCCAGCCCTACCTGCGCATCGACCCGCTGAAGATCGACGTCGCCGCGGTCACCCCGCTGATGTCCTACGCCTTCGCCCAGCGCCACAGGATTCTCGCCGTGGCGGTGGCGCCGGACAGCGTCACCATCGCCAGCGCCCAGCCCTTCGTGCACAGCTGGGAAGGCAACCTGACCCACGTGCTCAAGCGCCCGATCAAGCGCGTGGTGTGCAACCCGCAGGACATCCAGCGCTTCACCACCGAGTTCTACCGCCTGGCCAAGTCGGTCAGCGGCGCCTCCGCCCAGGACATGAAGACCAGCGGCGTGGGCAACTTCGAGCAGTTGCTCAACCTGGGCGCCAGCGACCAGGAGCCGGACGCCAACGACGCGCACATCGTCACCATCGTCGACTGGCTGTTCCAGTACGCCTTCCAGCAGCGCGCCAGCGACATCCACATCGAGCCGCGCCGCGAGCAGGGCACGGTGCGCTTCCGCATCGACGGCGTGCTGCACAACGTCTACCAGTTCCCGCCGCAGGTCACCATGGCGGTGGTCAGCCGCCTGAAGTCGCTGGGACGGATGAACGTGGCCGAGAAGCGCAAGCCGCAGGACGGCCGGGTGAAGACCAAGACCCCGGACGGCGCCGAGGTGGAGCTGCGCCTGTCGACCCTGCCCACCGCCTTCGGCGAGAAGATGGTGATGCGGATCTTCGACCCCGAGGTGCTGCTCAAGAGCTTCGACCAGCTGGGCTTCTCCCCCGAGGACCTGCGCCGCTGGCAGAGCATGACCAACCAGCCCAACGGCATCATCCTGGTCACCGGGCCCACCGGCTCGGGCAAGACCACCACCCTGTACACCACGCTCAAGCAACTGGCCACGGACGAGGTGAACGTCTGCACCATCGAGGATCCGATCGAGATGATCGAGCCCTCGTTCAACCAGATGCAGGTGCAGCACAACATCGACCTGACCTTCGCCAGTGGCGTGCGCGCCCTGCTGCGGCAGGACCCGGACATCATCATGGTCGGCGAGATCCGCGACCTGGAGACCGCCGAGATGGCCATCCAGGCGGCGCTGACCGGGCACCTGGTGCTCTCCACCCTGCACACCAACGACTCGCCCACGGCCATCACCCGCCTGCTCGAACTGGGCGTGCCCTACTATCTGATCCGCGCCACCGTGCTCGGCGTCATGGCCCAGCGCCTGGTGCGCACCCTGTGCCCGCACTGCAAGGCGCCGCTGGAGCTGGAGGAGAGCGACTGGCAGGAGCTGACGCGGCCGTGGAACGCCCCGCTGCCCACCGGCGCGCAGCAGGCGGTGGGCTGCCTGGAATGCCGCGACACCGGCTACCGCGGCCGCGCCGGGGTGTACGAGATCATGCTGCTGACCGACAGCCTGAAGGAACAGATCACCGCCGACACCGACCTCATCCCGCTGCGCCGCCAGGCCTTCAAGGAAGGCATGCGCAGCCTGCGCCTGTCCGGCGCGCAGAAGGTCGCCGCGGGCCTGACCACCATCGAGGAAGTGCTGCGGGTGACGCCGCAGAGCGAGCAGAAATAGGAAATCTCCGAGCCCGACAGGACTCGCGGGATGACACGGGAAAGGGTTAGCTTTTCCCGCCGCCCCGCTCCTTTGCGAGCCGGGCGCCACGGAAGTCCCAATCGACCAAGGAGTGCAGCAAATGGAAACCGGCAGTGTCCTGATCCTCTTCGTCATCCTCGCGGTGGCGATCGTGTTCATGGGCTTCAAGGTGGTGCCCCAGGGCAACGAGTGGACGGTGGAACGCTTCGGCCGCTACACCGGTACCCTCAAGCCGGGGCTGAACATCATCGTCCCGGTGATGGACCGCGTCGGGCAGAAGATCAACATGATGGAGCGGGTGCTGGACATCCCCCCGCAGGAGGCCATCAGCGCCGACAACGCCATCGTGCAGATCGACGCGGTGTGCTTCTACCAGGTGGTCGACGCGGCGCGCGCGGCCTACGAGGTCAGCGGCCTGGAGAACGCCATCCGCAACCTGGTGATGACCAACATCCGCACCGTGCTCGGCTCCATGGAGCTGGACCACATGCTCAGCCAGCGCGACGCGATCAACGAACGCCTGCTGCGCACCGTCGACGAGGCCACCGCGCCCTGGGGCCTGAAGGTCACCCGCATCGAGATCAAGGACATCAGCCCGCCGGCCGACCTGGTGGAGGCCATGGCCAGCCAGATGAAGGCCGAGCGCCTCAAGCGCGCGCAGATCCTCGATGCCGAGGGCAAGCGCGCCGCGGAAATCCTCACCGCCGAGGGCGAGAAGCAGGCGCAGATCCTCAAGGCCGAAGGCCAGCGCCAGGCCGCCTTCCTCGAAGCCGAGGCCCGCGAGCGCCAGGCCGAGGCCGAGGCGCGGGCGACCCAGGTGGTCTCCGAGGCCATCGCCAGCGGCAACGTGCAGGCGGTGAACTACTTCGTCGCGCAGAAATACGTCGACGCCCTCGGCCAGCTGGCCGCCTCGAACAACAGCAAGATAGTGCTGATGCCGCTGGAGGCCAGCCAGGTGATAGGCGCGGTGGGCGGCATCGGCGAGATCGTCAAGGCCACCTTCGGCGATGGCGCCCCGGGCGCCAAGGGCCGGGGCTGAGCCATGTGGGGCTATCTGCAACACCTGAGCTTCTGGGACTGGCTGGCCTTCGGCACCCTGCTGCTGATCCTCGAGGTGTTCGGCGCCGGCGGCTACCTGCTGTGGATCGGCATCGCCGCCGCGGCCACCGGGGTGCTCGCCTTCTTCGCCCCGGCCCTGGCCTGGACCTGGCAGTTCCTCGCCTTCGGCATCCTGGCGCTGCTCACCGTGGTGTTCTGGTGGCGCTACCAGCACCGCCCGGGCGCCGGCGAAGCCGCCAGCGGCCTGAACCGCCGCGGCAGCGAGCTGGTCGGACGGCAGTTCGCCCTGCACGACGCCATCATCGGCGGCCGCGGCAAGATCCGCGTCGGCGACAGCCTGTGGCTGGTCAGCGGCCCGGACCTGCCGGCCGGCGCCCAGGTGAAGGTCACCGGGCAGGATGGCGCGGTGCTGTTGGTCGAGCCGGCCTGAGGTAACGCGGCAGGTCGGCCGGGCGTATCCGCCGAATCCCGGGCGCCCGGGAACAGGTGCTCCGAAGCCAAGCCCGAAGCGCGCATGAGATCACAGTCAAACGGCGGATAACGTCGAACGTTATCCGCCCTACACCCGGCCCACCCGTGACGTAGGGCGTATAACCGTTCGCGGTTATCCGCCGCTACACCGGCCTCATGCCCGGCGTATCGGCCGAACCCGAAGCGCGCGCCAAACGGCGGATAACCTCATAGGTGTCTGCGCCCCGGCGACGGTGGGCAAGGCCCCGGGCAAGGCCTAAGATGGGCGCCTCTATCCCATGGAACGGATGTCCCCCGACGATGCTGCGCCTGCTCAAAGACGAGAAATTCCTCCTCCTCGCCCTGCTCCTGGCGGTGCTGGTCTACCCCCTGGAACACAGCCTGCTCGAAGGCGGCAAGGCCCTGGCCGGGGTGGCCGCCACTGTCCTGCTGGCCTCGATCATCAGCGTCTCGCTGCGCGTGGCGCACCATGCCGAGATTCTTGCGGAGAAGGTCGGCGAGCCCTACGGCACCATGATCCTGACCCTCGCCGCGGTGCTGGTGGAGGTGGTCATCCTGGCCATCATGATGGGCCACAACCATTCGCCCACCCTGGCCCGCGACACCATCTACGCCGCGGTGATGCTGGACATGAACGGCATCCTCGGCCTGGCCGCGCTGCTCGGCGGCCTGAAGCACGGCGAGCAGTCGTACAACGACGACTCGGGCAAGACCTACGTGACCATGATCCTCACCGCGGTGGGCATCTCCATGGTGGTCCCGGAGCTGATCCCGGCGGCACAGTGGAAGCTCTACTCGCTGTTCACCATCGGCTGCATGGTCATGCTCTACGGCCTGTTCCTGCGCATGCAGACCGGCCAGCACAGCTACTTCTTCGCCTACAACTACGCGGTGCACGGCGAGCAGCAGCACGGCCACGAGGCCCACGGCAGCACGCGCCAGTCCATGGCCCTGCTGGTGGCCGGGGTGGTGCTGATCGGCGCGCTGGCCGAGGTCATGTCCAAGGCCCTGGACGTCAGCCTGGAAGGCAGCGGCGTGCCGCCGATCGTCCCGGCGCTACTGGTGGCGGCCATCTCCGCCAGCCCGGAAATCCTCACTGCGCTGCGCGCCGCGCTGGCCAACCGCATGCAGCCGGTGGTCAATATCGCCCTGGGCGCCTCGCTGTCCACGGTGATCCTCACCGTGCCGGTGATCGAGGCCCTGGCGCTGTTCAAGGGCCAGCCGATCCAGATGGCCATGACGCCGCTGCAGACCGGCATGATGTTCATCACCCTGATAGTGGCGGGCTTCAACCTGCACGACGGCAAGACCAACGCCATCGAGGGCATGACTCACTTCGTGCTCTTCGCCACCTTCCTGATGCTGTCGTTCATGGGGTTGTGACCATGCTGAAGATCTACCTCGCCGGCCCCGACGTGTTCCGCCCCGACGCCGCCGGGCACGGCGCGCAGCTCAAGGCGCTGTGCGCGGAATACGGGTTCGAGGGGCTGTTCCCGCTGGACGTCCAGGTGCCGGCGGAAATCACCGAGCCGCACCAGCAGGCGATCTGGATCTACCGCGCCAACCTGCGCCTGATCGCCGAGGCCGACTGCGTGCTGGCCAACCTGGCGTCGTTCCGCGGCAGCGAGCCGGACAGCGGCACCTGCTTCGAGGTCGGCTACGCCGCGGCCCTGGGCAAGCCGTTGTACGGCTACCTGCCGGACGCCGGCAGCTACCTCGAGCGCATGCGCCGCAAGTACCCGGAATGGCTCGGCCAGCAGCCCGGCCGCGACCGCGACGGCAACGTCCTGGAAGCCTTCGGCCTGCCGCTGAACCTGATGCTGGCGGTGCCCACCCAGATCGTCTCCGGCGGCCCGCGCGAGGCGCTGGAGCTGCTGCGTCAGGACCTGCAGCCGGCGGAATAGCGCGCGCCTGCGCGCGATTCGCGGGCAGGGCCCGCTCCTACACGACTGCGCCGAGGCGCTTTTTCGTAGGATGGCGTTGAGCGAAGCGATACCCATCACCGTGACCGCATGGGTTTCGCAAGCTCAACCCATCCTACGAAAAGCCGTGCATCCTGGAACCGTAGGAGCGGACTCCGTCCGCGATCGGCCGGGCCCGTGCGCGGCGATCGCGGATGAATCCGCTCCTACAAAAGAAGAAGAGAAGCCCGAGCGGCTCAGACCTTCTTCACGAACTCCGACTTCAGCTTCATGGCGCCGATGCCATCGATCTTGCAGTCGATGTCGTGGTCGCCGTCCACCAGGCGGATGTTCTTCACCTTGGTGCCGACCTTGACCACCAGGGACGAGCCCTTGACCTTCAGGTCCTTGATCACGCTGACGGTGTCGCCGTCCTGCAGCACGTTGCCGACGGCGTCCTTGATCACCTTGGCATCGCCCTCACCTTCGACGGCGGCATCGGCCGACCATTCATGGGCGCATTCCGGGCAGACCAGCAGCGCGCCGTCCTCGTAGGTGTATTCGGAATT
Organism: Pseudomonas sp. AAC; assembly: GCF_000725445.1. Lineage (NCBI taxonomy): Bacteria > Pseudomonadati > Pseudomonadota > Gammaproteobacteria > Pseudomonadales > Pseudomonadaceae > Pseudomonas > Pseudomonas sp. AAC. Next base: position 442,787 of record NZ_KL647096.1, read on the forward strand.
GCATTTGGGGCAGGGTGGCAGGCTCATGGTCTCTATCACTGACAGTGGGAAAAGACCGTGCATTATATAAGGATTTGCCCGCCTCAGGGGTGCAATTGCTGCAGGTAGGCCGCCAGCGCCTCGACATCCCCGGCCTGCAGCTGCGACGCCACCGCCAGCATGGTCGAGCCGGCGCGGCGCGGATCCTTGTCGCGGTAGGCCTCCAGCGTCCGCTGCAGGTAGGTCGCCGGCTGCCCGGCGATGCGCGGCACGCCCTGCTGGCCGAGCCCCTGCGGGCCATGGCAGGCCACGCAGACCTGCCCGAACAGCGCCTCGCCCCTGGCGCGCAGCGCATCGTCCACCGCGCCCTGGCGCGGCAGCACCTGCTGCTGGCTGTAGTACACGGCGATGTTCACCCGCTCGTCGAGGCTCAGCATCCGGGCCGCCTGGTTCATCACGAAGTCGCTGCGCTGCCCGCTGGCGTAGCGCTCGAAGGCAGTGAATAGGTAGCCCGGGGCCTGCGCGGCCAGGTTCGGGATGTAGTCGCGCCGGCTGTTGCCGTCGTCGCCGTGGCAGTTGCGGCACAGCACGATGCGCTCGTGGCCGGCGGCATAGGCCTGCTCGCGCCTGGCGGGGTCGGCCATGATGGCGTCGAAGCGCGCCTGGGCGGCCTCGTCGCCCAGGGCGGTACAACTGACGGTCAACAGCAGAGCAATCGCGAAACGCATCGCCTCCTCCCCGGAACTCGGCCTGCGGCCTGCCGTTTATAGGCGTGCGCGCGGCGCAGGGCCTGGATGCAGGTCAATGAAGCGGCGAGCCGGCCGCGCCGGAAGGTGATGGCTTTCGCAAAGGCAAAAAAAGGGGGAGCATCGTGCTCCCCCGGGGACTGAACCTTGAGACCCGTCTGTCCGTCGGTCAGCCTTCAATCTCGATCAGCACCTCGCCCGGGTTGACGCGGTCACCCTTGGCTACGTGGATCGCCTTGACGGTGCCGGCGATGGGCGCCTGCACCTCGGTTTCCATCTTCATGGCTTCGGTGATCAGCACGGCCTGGCCGGCCTTCACGCTGTCGCCTTCCTTCACCAGCACGTCGACGATGTTGCCCGGCATGGTGGTGCTGACGTCGCCCGGCGCGCTGGCGTGCTTGCGCTTGTTGCCGCCGCCGCCGATGAACTCGTTGAGCGGCTCGAACACCACCTCTTCGGGCATGCCGTCGATGGACAGGTAGAAGTGGCGCTTGCCGTCGGTCTTCACGCCGACGCCGGTGATGTCCACGCGGTAGCTCTCGCCGTGCACGTCGACCACGAACTCGGTCGGCACGCCTTCGCCGCCGGCCGCGGCCACGCCGTTGCCGGTGGGGATCGGCAGCAGCTCCTCGGGCTTCAGCGCGCCGGCCTCGCGTTCCTCGAGGAACTTGCGGCCGATGTCCGGGAACATGGCGTAGGTCAGCACGTCCTCTTCGGACTTGGCCAGCGCGCCGATCTCGCCGCGCAGCTTGTCCAGCTCGGGCTTGATCAGGTCGGCCGGGCGCACGTCGATGACTTCCTCGTTGCCGATGGCCTGGCGCCGCAGTTGCTCGTTGATCTGCCCCGGGGCCTTGCCGTAGCGGCCCTGCAGGTACAGCTTCACCTCGTTGGTGATGGTCTTGTAGCGCTCGCCGGCCAGCACGTTGAAGAACGCCTGGGTGCCGACGATCTGCGAGGTCGGGGTGACCAGGGGCGGGAAGCCCAGGTCCTCGCGCACCCGCGGGATCTCTTCGAGCACTTCCGCCATGCGGTTGAGGGCGCCCTGCTCCTTCAGCTGGTTGGCCAGGTTGGAGATCATGCCGCCGGGCACCTGGTTGACCTGCACGCGGGTGTCCACGCCGGTGAATTCGCTCTCGAACTGGTGGTACTTCTTGCGCACGGCGTGGAAGTACATGCCGACTTCCTGGATCAGCTCCAGGTCCAGGCCGGTGTCGTAGGGGGTGTTGCGCAGCGCCGCGACCATCGACTCGGTGCCCGGGTGGCTGGTGCCCCAGGCCATGCTGGAGATGGCGGTGTCGATGCGGTCGGCGCCGTTCTCCACGGCCTTGAGCTGGCACATGCTGGCCACGCCGGCGGTGTCGTGGGAGTGCACCACCACTTCCAGGGGCAGGGCGTCCTTCAGGGCCTTGACCAGGTCGCCGGTGGCATAGGGGGTCAGCAGGCCGGCCATGTCCTTGATGGCGATGGAATCCACGCCCATGGCCGCCATGGCCTTGGCCTGGGCGACGAAGGCGTCGATGGTGTGCACCGGGCTGGTGGTGTAGCAGATGGTGCCCTGGGCATGCTTGCCGGCGGCCTTCACCGCCTCGATGGAGACGCGCAGGTTACGCACGTCGTTCATCGCGTCGAAGATGCGGAACACGTCGATGCCGTTGACCGCGGCCTTGGCCACGAAGGCGCGCACCACGTCGTCGCTGTAGTGGCGGTAGCCCAGCAGGTTCTGCCCGCGCAGGAGCATCTGCAGGCGGGTGTTGGGCAGCGCGGCCTTGAGCTTGCGCAGGCGCTCCCACGGATCTTCCTTGAGGAAGCGCACGCAGGCGTCGAAGGTGGCGCCGCCCCAGACTTCCAGCGACCAGTAGCCGACCTTGTCGAGCTTGTCGCAGATCGGCAGCATGTCCTCGGTGCGCATGCGGGTGGCCAGCAGCGACTGGTGCGCATCGCGCAGGATGGTATCGGTAACGGAAATTTTCTTGCTCATGTTCTGAATCCTTCCCCTACAGGCCAGCGTGGGCGGCAATGGCGGTAGCGATGGCGATGGCCAGGTGCGACGGGTTGCGCTTGATCGAGTACTGGGTCAGCTCCGGGTGGCTTTCGACGAAGCTGGTGTTGAACTGGGCGCTGCGGAACTCCGGGTTCTTGAGGATTTCCTGGTAGTAGGGCGCGGTGGTCTTCACGCCTTGCACGCGCATGTCGTCCAGGGCGCGCAGGCCGCGGTCCAGGGCCTCTTCCCAGGTCAGTGCCCAGACGATCAGCTTCAGGCACATGGAGTCGTAGTACGGCGGGATGGTATAGCCGGTGTAGATCGCCGTATCGGTGCGCACGCCGGGGCCGCCGGGCGCGTAGTAGCGGGTGATCTTGCCGAACGAGGGCAGGAAGTTGTTCTTCGGGTCCTCGGCGTTGATGCGGAACTGCAGGGCATAGCCGCGGTGCTGGATGTCTTCCTGCTTGACCGAGAGCGGCAGGCCGGAGGCCACGCGGATCTGCTCGCGGACGATGTCGATGCCGGTGATTTCCTCGGTGATGGTGTGCTCCACCTGCACCCGGGTGTTCATCTCCATGAAGTACACCTCGCCATCGGCGAGCAGGAACTCCACGGTGCCGGCGTTCTCGTAGCCCACGGCCTTGGCCGCGCGCACCGCCAGGTCGCCGATGTAGGCGCGCTGCTCGGGGGTCAGCTGCGGGCTGGGGGCGATCTCGATGAGCTTCTGGTTGCGGCGCTGGATCGAGCAGTCGCGCTCGAACAGGTGCACGGTGTTGCCGAAGGAATCGGCGAGTATCTGCGCCTCGATGTGCTTCGGGTTGACGATGCACTTCTCGAGGAAGACCTCCGCGCTGCCGAAGGCCTTGGTGGCCTCGGAGATGACGCGGGGGAAGTTCTGCTCCAGCTCCTCGCGGCTGTTGCAGCGGCGGATGCCGCGGCCGCCACCGCCGGAAGTGGCCTTGAGCATCACCGGGTAGCCGATGCGCTCGGCCTCGGACAGCGCCTCGGCGAGGTCGGCGACGTTGCCTTCGGTGCCCGGGGTGCAGGGCACGTCGGCGGCGATCATGCTGCGCCGCGCCTCGGTCTTGTCGCCCATGCGGCGGATCACTTCCGCCGACGGGCCGATGAACTTGATGCCGCGCTCGGCGCAGATTTCCGCCAGCTCGGCGTTCTCGGAGAGGAAGCCGTAGCCCGGGTGCAGGGCGTCGCAGCCGGTTTCCACCGCCAGGTTCACCAGGGCGCGCGGGTTGAGGTAGCCGGCCAGCGGGTCGGCGCCGATGCTGTGCGCCTCGTCGGCGCGCTTCACGTGCAGGGCGTGGCGATCGGCGTCGGAGTAGACGGCCACCGAACGGATGCCCATCTCGGCGCAGGCACGCACGATGCGGACAGCGATCTCCCCACGGTTGGCGATCAGGATTTTCTTGATCACTTGCGGTTTCCCTCGACCGGGGCTCGTGGACCCGGCACTTGAACCAATCGGCAATCCGCCGCGGAGCGATCCGCGGCGGTTCGGCGCAATGCCGGAGCAGGGTTCCGGCGTTTTTTTACCCTACGCGGGATCGAGGATTACCCAAAATCAATATTTATTGGGATAGCCATAATTTTTGACTTATAGTCGAGCGAACTGACCCGTGCGGGAGCCGGTGCGAATGCGTAAGTCCTTGATGCGAATGACACTTCGCCAACTGCAGGTGTTCCGTGCGGTGTGCGAGAGCCGTTCCTACAGCCGCGCCGCGGAGGAAATGGCGCTGACCCAGCCGGCGGTCAGCCTGCAGATCCGCCAGTTGGAGGAACTGGTCGGCCAGCCGCTGTTCGAGTACATCGGCAAGAAGCTCTACCAGACCGACGCCGCCGACGCCCTGCTGCGCGCCAGCACCGACATCTTCCAGCGCCTGGAAGTGCTGGACATGCAGCTCTCCGACCTCAAGGGCTCGCTGCAGGGCCAGTTGCGCCTGGCGGTGGAGTCCAGCGCCAAGTACATCACCCCGCACCTGTTCGCCGCCTTCCAGAAGCAGCACCCGGACGTCAGCCTGCACCTCACCGTGGTCAACCGCGCCCAGGTGATCAAGCGCCTGTCGGACAACCGCGACGACCTGGTGATCATGTCCCTGGTGCCGCAGGACATGGCCCTGGAATTCCTGCCCTTCCTGAACAACCCGATCGTCGCGGTGGCGCCGCCCGACCACCCGCTGTGCAGCGCCGCCAAGCTGTCGCTGAAGGACCTGGAATCCTGGCCGCTGCTGATCCGCGAGCCCGGCTCGGGCACGCGCAAGGCCTGCGAGGAACACTTCCAGCAGAAGCGCGCGCACTTCCCGCAGACGCTGGAATTCGCCTCGCTGGAAGGCTCACGGGAAGGGGTATTGGCCGGCCTCGGCCTGGCCCTGCTGCCGCGCCACGCGGTGAGCCGCGAACTGCGCGCCGGGCTGCTGCGCGAACTGCCGGTGGAGGAGTTGCCGCTCTACCGCAGCTGGTGCCTGGTGCACGCCCGCGGCAAGCGCCTGAGCCCGGTCGCCCAGGCGTTCGTCGCCTTCATCCGCGAGGAGCGCGCGCTGATCAGCCAGCTGGCCGAGCGCTTTTCACCGACGCCCGCGCAGAATTGAGGTAGTTGGCGGCGATCAGGTCGGGATAATCGGACATCTCGCGGTCGAGGCGTTGCGCTTCGAGGCGCTCCTCAATGGCCCGGCGGAACTGCATGCGGCGCTGGTCCTCGAGCTTGCGGCGGGTCTTGCTGTCCAGGTGCTGGGTGTCGTCGATATGGCGTTGCATCTCGCATCTCCCAAGGCCGAAGGGCTGGAGACGCCAGGATGCTGACGACGGATGACAGTTTGAGGGCGCGGCAGTGAAGCCGCGGTGACGCCGACGAGCGGTCGGCGGCGCCTCAGGACGCCTCTTCCGGGCGCGGTTCCTCGTGGCTCTTCACCACCTTGGGCGACAGGCGCAGGCTGCGCAGGCTGCGCTTGACGCTCTTGAGGTGGTTGACCAGGTCCGGGCCGCGGGCCATGGCCACGCCCATGGCCAGCACGTCGATCACCACCAGGTGGGCGATGCGCGAGGTCAGCGGGGTGTAGATGTCGGTGTCTTCGTGGACGTCCACCGCCAGGTTCACCGTGGCCAGGTCGGCCAGCGGGGTCTGGCTGGGGCACAGGGTGATCAGGGTGGCGCCGGCCTCGCGGACCAGGTTGGCGGTCACCAGCAGGTCCTTGGAGCGGCCGGACTGCGAGATGCAGATGGCCACGTCGCTGGGCTTCAGGGTCACCGCTGACATCGCCTGCATGTGCGGGTCGGAATAGGCCGCGGCCGAGAGCAGCAGGCGGAAGAACTTGTGCTGGGCGTCCGCGGCCACCGCGCCGGAGGCGCCGAAGCCGTAGAACTCCACGCGCTGGGCGTGGGCGATGGCGGCGATGGCGCGTTCCAGGGCGTGGGTGTCGAGCTTCTCGCGCACTTCCATCAGCGAGTGCAGGGTGGTGTCGAAGATCTTCAGGCTGAAGTCGGTGACCGAGTCGCTTTCGCTGATCGCGAACTGGCCGAAGCTGGCGCCGGCGGCCAGGCTCTGCGCCAGCTTCAGCTTGAGGTCCTGGAAGCCGGTGCAGCCGATGGCGCGGCAGAAGCGCACGATGGTCGGCTCGCTGACGCCCACCCCGTGGGCGAGGTCGGCCATGGAGCTGTGCATGACCGAGGCGGGGTCCTGCATCACGTGATCGGCGACCTTGAGTTCCGACTTGCGAAGCAGATGACGCGACTGGGCAATGTGCTGCAACAGGTTCACTGGGCTGGACTCGGCTATGATCGGCGGAAGGGATGTAGTCTGCTTGTAGTTATACTACAAGTCAGGTGGTCACGCCCAGGCAATAAGTGGTGGAGCAGTACCTGATGATGTCCGAAACTTCCGCATTTCCCCTTTCCTGCGACATCCTGGTGTTCGGTGGCACCGGCGACCTGGCGCTGCACAAGCTGCTGCCGGCGCTCTACCACCTGCACCGCGAGGAGCGCCTGCCGGCCGACACCCGCATCCTCGCCCTGGCCCGCAGCCAGCGTTCGCAGGAGGCCTACCTGGCGCTGGCCGAGCGGCACTGCCGGGCACAGGTCGCGCGGGCCGACTTCAGCGTCGCCGACTGGCAGAGCTTCGCCACGCGCCTGGACTACCTGGCCATGGACGCCGCGCAGAGCGCCGACTTCAGCCGCCTGCGCCAGCGCCTGAAGTTCGGCCACGAGCGCGTGCTGGTGCACTACCTGGCCACCGCCCCGGACCTCTTCGCGCCCATCGCGCAGAACCTCAAGGTCGCAGGCCTGGCCGGGCCGAACACGCGCATCGTGCTGGAGAAGCCGCTGGGCCATTCGCTGGAATCGGCGCGGGCGATCAACCAGGCCATCGGCCAGGTGTTCGACGAGTCGCGGGTGTTCCGCATCGACCACTACCTGGGCAAGGAGACGGTGCAGAACCTGCTGGCCCTGCGCTTCGCCAACACCCTGTTCGAGCCGCTGTGGCGCAGCGCCTACGTCGACCACGTGCAGATCAGCGTCAACGAGACCCTCGGCGTGGAGAACCGCGGCGCCTACTACGACCACGCCGGGGCCATGCGCGACATGGTGCAGAACCACCTGCTGCAGCTGCTGTGCCTGGTGGCCATGGAGGTGCCGGTGCACTTCGACGCCGAGTCGGTGCGCGACGAGAAGCTGAAGATCCTCCAGGCCCTGCGCCCGATCGGCGGCCTCGACGTGCAGGACCGCACCGTGCGCGGCCAGTACGGCGCCGGGCGGATCGGCGGCCAGGAGGTGCCGGCCTACTGGTTCGAGAAGAACGTGGACAACGACAGCGACACCGAGACCTTCGTCGCCCTGCGCGCCGAGATCGACAACTGGCGCTGGGCCGGCGTGCCCTTCTACCTGCGCACCGGCAAGCGCATGGCGAAGAAGTGCTCGGAGATCGTCATCCAGTTCAAGCCGGTGCCCCATGCGCTGATAGGCGACGGCAGCGGCCCGGCCAACCGCCTGTGGATAAGGTTGCAGCCGGAGGAGCGCATCAGCCTGCAGCTGATGACCAAGACCCCCGGCAAGGGCATGCGCCTGGAACCGGCCGAGCTGGACCTGAACCTGGCGCAGACCGCCAGCCCCGGCAAGCGCCGCTGGGACGCCTACGAGCGCCTGCTGCTGGACGTGATCCAGGGCGACTCGACGCTGTTCATGCGCCGCGACGAGGTGGAGGCCGCCTGGCGCTGGATAGACCCGATCATCGCCGGCTGGCAGGAGCACTACCAGCGCCCAAGGCCCTATCCCGCCGGAAGCAATGGCCCGGAGCAGGCGCAGATGTTGCTGGAGCTGCAGGGGCGGCGGTGGTTGGAGTGAGGTTGCTTGCGAATGGGGGTTCGCCGGCAATTTCGGTGCTTGACCTGAAGAGCGCCCTCTCCCTAACCCTCTCCCTGAAGGGAGAGGGGACTGTCCGTGCCAAGCGTCATACCGGCGCTCGCCGGCAGCCTCGGCGTTGCAATGAGCTTCGACATTACGCTTCACGCCATACGGCCCCCTCTCCCTTCAGGGCGGGGCGCGCAGCCGAGGGCTGGGGAGAGGGAGCGGAGTCAATCCAAAGCTCCGCTGCAGCCTGGAAACTCCATTCGCGAGCAAGAACTAGGCGTCCCCCTCGCTCCTACGAAAAGCCCCACCAACATTGACCCCGCTCAGGGCACCAAACCCCCGCCCCCGCTAGAGTGCGGCGTTTTATCCACAACCGTCCCCACGCCATGCTCCAAGCCCCCGAACTGCTCTCCCCCGCCGGCTCGCTGAAAGCCATGCGCCACGCCTTCGCCTATGGCGCCGATGCCGTCTACGCCGGGCAACCGCGCTACAGCCTGCGGGTGCGCAACAACGAATTCGACCTGGCCAACCTGGCCGTCGGCATCGCCGAGGCCCATGCCCTGGGCAAGCGTTTCTACCTGGTGGTGAACATCGCCCCGCACAACGCCAAGCTGAAAACCTTCCTGGCCGACCTGGAGCCGGTGCTGGCCCTGGGGCCGGATGCGCTGATCATGTCCGACCCGGGGATGATCATGCTGGTGCGCCAGCATTTCCCCACGGCGAACATCCACCTCTCGGTGCAGGCCAACGCGGTGAACTGGGCCAGCGTGGCCTTCTGGCGCGACCAGGGGCTGAGCCGGGTGATCCTCTCCCGCGAGCTGTCGCTGGAGGAGATCGGCGAGATCCGCGAGAAGGTCCCGGACATGGAGCTGGAGGTGTTCGTCCACGGCGCCCTGTGCATGGCCTACTCCGGGCGCTGCCTGCTGTCGGGCTACATCAATCGCCGCGACCCCAACCAGGGCACCTGTACCAACGCCTGCCGCTGGCAGTACCAGGCGCACCCGGCGCGGGAGGACGAACTGGGCCAACTGGTGCGCGAAGCCACTCTCGGCGAAGGCGCGCCCACCGACGCGGTGTTCCTGCTGGAAGAAGGCAACCGCCCCGGCGAATTGATGGAGGCCCACGAGGACGAGCACGGCACCTACATCATGAATTCCAAGGACCTGCGCGCCATCCAGCACGTGCAGCGCCTGGCCGAGATGGGCGTGCACTCGCTGAAGATCGAGGGCCGCACCAAGTCGCACTACTACGTGGCGCGCACCGCCCAGGCCTACCGCAAGGCCATCGACGACGCCGTGGCCGGCCGGCCCTTCGACCGTGGCCTGATGGACGAGCTGGAGTCCCTGGCCCACCGTGGCTACACCGAGGGTTTCCTGCGCCGCCATGTGCATGACGAGTATCAGAATTACCAGTACGGCAGCTCGCGGGCGGAGCGCCAGCAGTTTGTCGGGGAGTTCACTGGCGCCCGCCGTGGCGACCTCGCCGAGGTAAGGGTGAAGAACCGCTTCGCGGTGGGTGACAGCCTCGAACTCATGACGCCGGCCGGCAACCGCACGCTGCGCCTGGAACGTCTGGAGAATGTTCGGGGTGAAGCCATCGAGGTCGCGCCGGGCGATGGGCACGTCGTGTATCTGCCGGTGCCGGAGGGGGTGGGGCTGGATTATGGGTTGCTGATGCGGGACCTGCTGGAGCGGCCGGCGAAGGCGGGGTGCGGGGGTTGTGGCTGCTGAGTGCTTTTCGTAGGAACGAGGGGGACGCCTAGTTCTTGCTCGCGAACGGGACTTCGCCGGTAATCTCGGTGCTTGAGCAGAAGAGCGCCCTCTCCCTAACCCTCTCCCTGAAGGGAGAGGGGACCGTTCGGCGTGCTTGGGTATTTCGGCGTTAGCCGGCTGGCACCGTAATTTCCGGCTGAAACCATTCCTCCTCTCGGCACGGACTAGCCCCCTCTCCCTTCAGGGCGGGGCGCGCAGCCGAGGGCTGGGGAGAGGGGACGGAGTCAACCCAAGGCTCCGTTGCAACAGGGAAACTCCGTTCGCGAGCAAGCTCGCTCCTACAACCAACCCCCACCAACTCACGGATTCTGCAAAAACACCACATACCCCCGGAACCACGGACTGCGCTCCAGATACTCCGGCGCCTGCCACTGCCCGTACTGCGCCAGGCCGATGCGGAACGGCAGCTGCAGGCGCGCCACCCTTGGCAGGTAGCGCTGGTAGTCGGGAATCGTCCGGCGCCCCTGGTAGGTCTGCACCACCACCTCGTCCACCACGTCCTTGAGTTCATTGATGGTCGCCGGCTCCGCGTTGCTGCTCCAGTCCAGCAGGCCGGTGATGCTCAGGCGGTATTCGATCGGCAGGCGCCGGCGGAAGTCGCGCAGGAAGGCCACGTATTCGTGGAGGTAGCGGGTGCGGGCGTCGAAGTCGATCTGCACGCCCAGCAGCGGGTTGCCGGCGCGCTGCCAGCGGCGCAGCTGGGCCAGCAGGGTAGCGTAGCTGTCCTCGCTCCAGCGCAGGCTGTGGGCGCGGTAGACCAGCCACACCTGGCCCGTGCGCAGGCGCGGCATGGCGATGCCCTGGGCGTGCAGGCGCGCCGGTTGTTCGGGGGCGCCGCGCGGGGCGCTGACCTGGCCCTGCAGCACGTACAGCGTGCGCGCCTGGCGCAGCACCGGCTGGGCCTGCACGCCGCCCCACAGCCAGAAGGCGTCGTAGTCGGCGGCGTCCACCACCCCGGCGCGGGCCGTGGCGCTCCACAGCAGCAGGCCCAGCGCCAGGCTCTTCGCGGCCAGGCCCATGGCCGCGCTACCAGTAGTACTTCAGCGATTTCGCCCAGGGCGTATCGGCGTACTGCGTCTTCAGGGTGCGGAACCAACGCTTGCGCTGCGCCGGGGCGATGTCCTGCTTGCCGCAGCCGTTGTAGCCGCTGGGCGCGTAGCAGTTGATGGCGCGGTACAGCGCGTAGGCCTTGTCGTCGCTGCCGGCCTGGTCGTCGGCAATCACCTTCAGGTAGCCGTCCAGGCGCGAGTAGGGCTCGCCTTCGAACAGCGACGGGCTGCCGCCCAGTTCGCGCACGCCGGGCTGGTTGTCCAGCGGGAAGCTGTCGAGGTTGTTGCGCAGGATGAACTCGCCGAAGCAGTTCAGCGCCTGCGGCGGCTGCGGCTCCTGCTGCAGGGCCAGGGCCAGGTCGCGGATGGCCGGGCAGTCGTAGCCGGAGCTGCCCTTGCCGCCCGGCCACTGAAACAGGCTCAGCGGCTGCCCGCCGCCGTAGACGAAGCCGAGGCTGGCGCTCAGCGGCTTGGTCGAGGGCTCGGCCGGCAGCAGCGCGAGGTCGTTGACGAAGTTGCCATAGCGGCCGTGCAGCAGGTCCTTGTACAGCAGGGTGAAGAGCGCGGTGTCGCGCTCCTCGGCCGGCGCCGTCTCGGACTTCACCTGCTGGCGCAGCAGCTCGGGGCCGGCGATGTGGCGCAGCAGCAGCTCGCGGATGGCCGGGGTGCGCACCGGCGAGTTCTCCGCATAGACCTTCACCAGGCGGTCGCTGCGCTCGTAGTTGAAGGCCAGCGCCAGTTCCAGCTGCTCGCGCTGCAGCGGCTGGCGGGCCAGCGGCAGCAGCTGCAGCCAGAGCTTCTCCGCGCCCAGCCAGTCGTTGCCGGCCTCCAGGGCGAAGCCGCGCAGGGTCTGCTGGCTGAAGGCGAGGTAGTCGAGCTTCTGCGGCAGGGCCTTCGGCAATTGTTCAGCCGCCTTGGCCGGCTGTTCCTCGACGTACAGCTGCCAGGCGGCCAGCAGGTAGTCGTGCAGCCCCGGCAGCTCGGCGAACAGCGGCTTCTGCGCCTGCAGCCCGGGCAGGTCGAGGGCGCGGCCCTCGCCGGCCTCGTGGTGGCGCATCTGCATCAGGTCGAGCACCGCCAGCAGGCGCGGGTCCTTGACCTCGGCCGGGTGCGCGCTGACCAGCAGCTTGTTGTCCACCTCGGCGATCAGTTGGGCCTGGTCGGCGTTGCCCTGGGCCGCTTCCGGCTGGGCGAACAGCCAGGCGTACTCCGCGGCCAGGCGCCCGGGGTCGTTCATCAGCCAGTACACGCGGCGCATCAGGCCCTTGGCCGAGGTGGCGTAGCGGCCCTGTGGATAAGCCTGCAGGTAGGCCTTGAAGTCGCTCTCGGCGACCTTCAGCGCGGCCTGGTCGACCTTGCGCAGGTCGGGGTAGCCCATGTCGTCGAAGGCGTTCTGCTGCGCCTGATTGAGCTGGCTGCGGCCGAGCATGTAGCGCGCCGTCTCGCGCAGCCACGGCAGCCGGCTGTCGTGCAGGGCCTGGAAGCTCTTGCGCGCGGCCGGAAAGTGGCCGCTGTAGAAGGCGGCGACGCCTTGCAGGTAGCCGGCGAAGTCGCGCCCGGCGGGGGAATCCACGTCCTTGGGCAGCAGACCGGCGAGCTGCGCGTCGTCCCATTGGCAACCCTGCAACAGGGCCAGGCGCGCCCGCGCCAGGCCCTGCCGCTCGGCGGGCGGCAGGTCGGCGGCCAGCAGCTGGGCGAGGAAGTCCTGGGCGGTGGCAGGGTTGTTGCTGCGGCAGCGGCTGCCCTCGCCGCTGGCGAAGCGCTCGCCCTCGGCCGGCACCGCGTCCGCCGGCAGGCCGATGCGCACCGCCAGCTCCGCCAGGGGCGCCGCCGGTTTGGCCGTGGCGGCGGCTGCGGGCTCCACGGTCATGGGTTCGTCGAACAGCCGCGTCAGCGGGAAGGGCACCAGGCCGTAGCCCAGCTGCTGCTCGTCATCGGACAACGCCTTGACCGGCAGGCTGGCGCGGCCGGCATCGGCCAGCAGCAGCTGCAGGTTGACCCGGCTGTCGTTGCCGGGGCTGAGGAACGGCAGGCTGTTGCACACGTCCAGGGTGTCGCGCTTGAGGTTCCAGCTCGGGTAGCAGGAATCGTCGCTGCTGGCGTAGGCCTGCTGCGCGGCAAGCACGCCGAAGGTGAGGGCCAGGAGGGGGAGTCCACGCGGGCGCATGCAAGGTCCTTGTCCGTTGGGGCCCGCGCCTTGGCGCGGGGAATTCGCTCTTTGGGCTGGAATCTTACCTCGGAGCACAGGCACTTGCCGCATTCACACAGACGCCGTAGGAAAAACCAGACGGCGCGCTGCGGCAGATTGTCCAGCTGCACCGCTATTTGCTGCGGCGCAAAGAAGGTTTTCGCCCAAGGGGTTTCCCTGTGGACAACGCAATCTCGTCCATTAGGAGAAGTACCCATGGCTGACCTGGAAAAAACGCCTTTCTCGCGCCGTAGCCTGCTCGCCGGAGCCGTCGCGCTCGGCGTCGCCGGCTCGGTCCTCGGCAGCGGTCTGGCCTTCGCCAAGGAGTCGGCGCCGCTGCAGACCGGGCCGGCGCCGGACCTGTCGAAGCTGGCCAGGAGCAAGGTCGAGCTGCTCGCCCCGCCCTTCGTCCATGCCCACGAACAGCGCACCAGCGCCAAGCCGCGGGTGGTGGAGTTCCGCATGGTCATCCAGGAGAAGGACCTGATCATCGACGACGACGAAACCCACGTCCACGCCATGACCTTCGACGGCTCGGTGCCCGGGCCGCTGATGGTGGTGCACCAGGACGACTACGTCGAGCTCACCCTGGTCAACCCGGCCAGCAACAGCATGGCCCACAACATCGACTTCCACGCCGCCACCGGCGCCCTGGGCGGCGGCTCGCTGACCATCGTCAACCCCGGCGAGCAGGTCAAGCTGCGCTTCAAGGCCACCCGCCCCGGCGTGTTCGTCTACCACTGCGCGCCCGGCGGGATGATGATCCCCTGGCACGTGGTCTCGGGCATGAACGGCGCGATCATGGTGCTGCCGCGCGACGGCCTGAAGGACCGCGACGGCCGCCCGCTGAAGTACGACAAGGTGTTCTACATCGGCGAGCAGGACTTCTACGTGCCGCGCGACAAGGACGGCAAGTTCAAGCGCTACGCCACGCCCGCCGAGAGCTTCAACGACACCATGCAGACCATGAAGGGGCTGATCCCCAGCCACGTGGTGTTCAACGGCCGGGTCGGCGCCCTGACCGGCAAGAACGCGCTGACCGCCAAGGTCGGCGAGACCGTGCTGATCGTCCACTCCCAGGCCAACCGCGATACCCGCCCGCACCTGATCGGCGGCCACGGCGACCACGTCTGGGCCACCGGCAAGTTCGGCAACCCGCCGGAGGAAGGCCTGGAGACCTGGTTCATCCCCGGCGGCGCCGCCGGCGCGGCGCTGTACACCTTCCGCCAGCCGGGCCTGTACGCCTACCTCAACCACAACCTGATCGAGGGCGTGGCCCTGGGCGCCACCGCGCACTTCCAGGTCGAGGGGCAATGGGACTCCGACCTGATGAGCCAGGTCGAACCGCCCTCGCCCATCAAGTGACGCCACCGGCCGGCCCGCGAGGGCCGGCCCCGCCACGAGGGAACGCCGATGCGCAAGGCGCTGATCATCGCCCTTCCGCTGCTGCTGGTGGCCATCGCCCTGGGCGCCTGGCTGCCGCGCAGCGACCCGAGCCTGGCGCCGGAGACCGTCAGCCTGACGCCGCGGGAATACCGCTTCCGCCCCGCCGGCGACTACTGGCGCGACGCCCGCCCGGTGGACGCGCCGCTGCGCAGCGAACGCCTGGCGCCGCGCTTCGCGGTGATGAAATACCAGGTCAGCCGGGCCGAATACGCCCGCTGCGTGGACGCCGGCGCCTGCCTGGCGCTGGATGGCCAGGCCGCCACGCCCGGCGCCGACCTGCCGCTCACCGGCGCCAGCCTGCTGGACGCCCAGCTCTATGCCGAGTGGCTGTCCAAGCGCACCGGCCAGCGCTGGCGCCTGCCCAGCGATGAGGAATGGGCGTTCTTCGCCGGCTCGCGCTGGGCCGACGACGCCCTGCGCATCGACGACGACGGCCGCAACCCGGCGCGCCGCTGGCTGGCGCGCTACCGCTTCGAGGCCGCGGCGGCCGGCGAAGGCCCGGCCCGGGCACAGCCGCGCGGCAGCCATGGCCTCAACGAACTGGGCGTGGCAGACCTTGCGGGCAACGTCTGGGAATGGACGCAGAGCTGCCACACGCGGGTCAGCCTGGACGCCAATGGCACGGAAAAGAGCCGCGTCGAGGCCTGCTCGATCCGCATCGCCGAAGGCCGCCACCGCGCCGCCATCAACGAATTCGTCCGCGACGCCCGCGGCGGCGGCTGCAGCGCCGGGCAACCGCCGGACAACCTGGGTTTCCGCCTGGTCAGAGAGCTGCCTTGACTTGATCCCACTCAAGTTTCGCCACCCCGCGAAACGGGTATGCTGCGGCGGGCCCCAGGGAATCCCGAGCGTGAGCGACAAGCCGACGATCAACCGCGCCTGGCTGGCGAACCTGCCACCCTTTGCCAACTGCACCCGCGAGGAACAGGACGACATCCTCCGCCCGGCCAGCGTGCTGCCGCTGCACTGCGGCGCCACGGTGTTCGAGCAGGGCGAGCCGGCCGAGCACTTCTACCTGCTGGTGCACGGCCGCCTCAAGGCCACCCAGCTGACCTGCGACGGCCAGCGCGTGCTGGTGCGCCTGGTCAACCCCGGCGACCTGTTCGGCTTCGTCCGCGCCCTGGGCCGCGAAGACTACCCCGCCAGCGCGACCGCCACCCAGGAAAGCCTGGCGCTGGCCTGGCCCACCGCGCTATGGGAACCGCTACTGGCGCGCCACCCCGGCTTCGCCCTGAACACCGTGCAGGCCATTGGCGTGCGCCTGCAGGAAGCCCACGTGCGCTTCTGCGAACTGGCCACCGAGGAAGTCGAGCGCCGCGTCGCCCACGCCGTGCTGCGCCTGGTGCGCAGCAGCGGCCGCGCGGAATCCGAAGGCGTGCGCATAGACTTCCCGGTCAGCCGCCAGGACATCGCCGAAATGACCGGCACCACCCTGCACACCGTCTCGCGCATCCTCTGCGCCTGGGAAAGCCGCGGCCTGGTGCGCGGCGGCCGGCAGAAGCTGCTGGTGCGCAACCCGCAGCAGCTGCTGCACATCGCCGAGGGCGACGACGAACGGGAAATCGCGCACTGCGACGCTTGACCGCAATCAAGGAGCCCGGAGCACCGCCCTTCCTAGACTGGCGCCTGCCTACCGCACCGACTCCCGAGGCCCGCCGCCATGCACGACAACCTGACCGAACGCACCCTCAGCGACCTGGCCTGCAGCCTGCCCGGCAGCACCAGCCTGTTGCGCGACTACAAGCTGGACTTCTGCTGCGCCGGCCAGCGCAGCCTGCGCGAAGCCGCCAGCGAACTGGGCCTGGACGCCGAGCGCATCGCCAGCGAACTGCGCGCCCTGCGCCCGGCCAGCGAAGAGCGCGACTGGCGCCAGGCGAGCAACGCCGAACTGATCGAGCACATCCTCGAGCGCTACCACCAGCGCCATCGCCAGCAGTTCCCCGCGCTGCTGCCGCTGGCCCAGCGCGTGGAGCGCACCCACGCCGCGCACCCGCACTGCCCCCACGGCCTGGTGGCGCTGCTGGAACGGATGCAGGAAGAACTCGAATCGCACATGTGCAAGGAAGAGCACATCCTGTTCCCCTGGCTGAACCAGGGCGTGCCGCTGCTGCACGTGCAGGGGCCGATCGGGGTGATGCGCCACGAGCACGACGAACACGCCCAGTCCCTGGCCGCGCTGGCCGAGCTAACCGACGACCTGACCGCCCCGGCCAACGCCTGCACCACCTGGCGCGCGCTCTACGCCGGGCTGGAAGAGCTGCGCCGCGACCTGATGCAGCACATCCACCTGGAGAACAACCTGCTGTTCGTCGGCGCCAACCGGCCGCAATGACCATTCATCGGCCGGAGGCCGGCGTGACAGCATGCCTCACCCCCCAACCCGCGCATGGCGAGCATACTGGGCGGATGTCCCCTGCCCAGGAAAGCTCCGCCATGCAGTCCCAGCGCGTCCACCAGCAGATCCTGCGCGGGCATCACCTGTTCGATGCCCTCGACGAGGCGCAGCTGGAACAGCTGCTCGCCACCTGCCAACTGCTCAACCTCGACAAGGGCGACAAGCTGTTCCACCAGGGCGAGCCGGCGCATGCGTTCTTCTTCGTGATATCCGGCGCGGTGAAGATCTTCCGGCTGACCCCGGAGGGCCAGGAGAAGGTCCTGGAAGTGGTGGTCGGCCGGCAGACCTTCGCCGAGGCCATGATGTTCATGGACACCCCGGACTACGTCGCCTCGGCCCAGGCGCTGGAGCCGACGCAGGTCTACCGCTTCGCCAACCGCACCTACCTGGAGCTGCTGCACAGCAACCCGCAGCTGCCCTTCGCCCTGCTCGGCACCCTGTGCATCCGCCTGCACCGGCGGATCAACGAGATCGAGACGCTGTCGCTGAAGAACTCCACCCACCGGGTGGTGCGCTACCTGCTGACGCTGCTCAACCGCCACGGCGACGCCGACCTGCGCTTCGACCTGCCGATGGCCAAGCAACTGGTGGCCGGGCACCTGTCGATCCAGCCGGAAACCTTCTCCCGCGTGCTGCGCCGGCTGATCGACGAACGCATCATCGACCTGCAGGGCCGCACCGTGCAGGTCCTCGATCCGCTGCGCCTGGAGCAGTTCGAATAGGCATGCGCCAGTGCCTGTATTGCCAGCAGGCCAGTCCCGACGACCAGGCCGACTGCCCGCACTGCGGCATGCCGCTGCCGGCCGAACAGGCGCTGGCCAGGCAGAGGCAGCTGCGTCGGTTCAAGCTGTTCTGCGTCGTCCTTGCGGTGTTCTGCGTGGCCATGGCGGTCTGGTTGCCGCGCTAGGCGTCCCGAAACCGGCCTGCCGGCTGGATCGCGGATGAATCCGCTCCTACCGCATGAGCGAGCATGGCTTTTCGTAGGATGGTGTTGAGCGAAGCGATACCCATCGCCACGACCGCATGGGTTTCGCAAGCTCAACCCATCCTACGAAGAGCGTCTCGGTGCGGCCCGCAAGACAGTTGCTCCTACAGGTAGGTTCGAAGCCCCGTAGGATGGGTTGAGCGAAGCGATACCCATCGCCACGACCGCATGGGTTTCGCAAGCTCAACCCATCCTACGAAGAGCACTCCGGCGCAGCCGGCAAGACGCTTGCTCCTACGCTGTTTCCGGGTTCGCACTGCGCCGAGGTGCTTTTCGTAGGAGCGAGCTTGCTCGCGAACGGAGTTTGCCGGTGGCGTAAGTGTCGGGTTCAAGAGCGCCCTCTCCCCAACCCTCTCCCGCAAGCGGGAGAGGGGGCCGTCCTGAGCGGCCGGTAAGTCCGGTCGCGAACGGGTCTCGCTACGGGGATTGGTTCGCGAGCAAGAACTGGGCGTCCCACTCGCTCCTACAAAGGGCTGTCCACCGCCTCACTCGCCACATCGTCCCCCTGTAGGAGCGCGCCCTGCGCGCGATTCGCGGGCAGGGCCCGCTGCTCCTACAATGGCGCACGGCCTCACTCGCGGCGGCGGGTCAGCTGGCGGTACAGCTGCGGCAGGCGCAGCGGCAGCTGGGCCGGGTCGTGCAGCATCTGGTAGCCCTGGTGGCCGAACAGGTGCGGCAGGTAGTCCGCCGCCTCGCGGTCGATGGTCAGGCAGAACGGCAGCACCCCGGCGCGGCGGGCTTCCAGCACCGCCTGGCGGGTGTCTTCGATGCCGTAGCGGCCCTCGTAGCAATCCAGGTCGTTGGGCTTGCCGTCGGTGAGGATCAGCAGCAGGCGCTGGCGCTCGCCGCGTTCGAGCAGCAGTTGCGTGGCCCGGCGGATCGCCGCGCCCATGCGTGTGTAGTAGCCGGGGCGCAAGGCGCGGATACGGCCGCGCACGGCGTCGCCGTGGCGTTCCTCGAAGCTCTTCAGCTGGGTCAGGCGCACGTGGTGCCGGCGCAGCGAGGAAAAGCCGTACAGCGCGAAACGATCGCCCACCGCCTGCAATGCTTCGCCGAACAGCAGCAGGCTGTCGCCGATCAGGTCGATGACGCGGTGGCGGTCGTCCAGGTGCGCGTCGGTGGACATCGACAGGTCGGCCAGCAGCAGGCAGGCCAGGTCGCGGCGGGTTTGCCGGCGTTCGAGGAACAGGCCGGTCTCGGCGCAGGCGCCCAGGCGCCGTTCGACGCTGAAGTCCAGCCAGGCCTGCAGGTCCGGCTCGCTGCCCTGGGGCTGGCGGCGCAGCCACTGCGGTTGCTGGCGCAGGCCCTCGAACTGGCGGCGCAGGCGCCGGGCGATGGGCGCCAGCGCATCCGGCAGCGGCGCCGGCGCGGCATCGCGCGGCAGCATCGGCTGCAGGCAGACGTGGTCGGGCAGCAGGCACTGGCGCCGGTAGTCCCATTCCGGCAGGCGGATGCCCTCGCCCAGCGGCAGGTCGTCGTATTCGGCCGCCGGCAGGTCCAGGTCCAGGCGCAGGCCGCCGCCCCTGCGCTGGCGTTGCCGGGACAGGCTCAGGTGGTCGAGGTCCTCGGCCACCCGCGCGGCGTCCAGGTCCTCGCTGTCGTCGCCGGCGCGGTCCAGCTCGACGTGCTCGGACCAGCTGAACAGGTTCTCCAGGCGGAACAGCAGCAGGCCGCCGCGCCCCGGGTCCTGTTCGGTGCGCTCGCCACGCTTGCGGGCGATGCCGTTGCGAGCGTCGCCCGTCGGCCTGCCCTGCTCGTCGCCGTCGACCAGTTCGGTGCGCTGCGGCGCCGCCAACTGCTGCGGTGGATACAGCCACAACGGCAGCGGCCAGGGCGCGCGCTCGCTGCGCGGCAGGCGGAGTACGCTGCCCGGCTCGCGCAGGGCCTGGCGCAGCGCGCGCTCCAGCACCGCCTCGGCCGGCGGCAACTGGGCCGGGTCCGGGCGCAGCGGCAGCAGCGCCTCCACCAGCCGTTCATAGCGCGGGCGCAGCAGCGGGTAGCGCTGCAACACGGCGAGGGTCCAGGCCTGGTTGTCGCCGGCCCAGTGCCGCAGCGGCTGGCTGTGCGCCGCGAGCAGCGCCAGCCAGCGGTAGAGTTCGCGGTTCAGTTGCGCATCGGGGTAGACCGCCAGGCTGGGCGGCAGGCGCAGGGAGTCGGCGTCGAACCAGGCCACCGGCAGTTGCTGGCAGGTGCCGGCCACTTGCTGCAACAGGCTGCGGCGCACCAGCAGTTCGCGCGGGCTGGCCGCCTCCACGCCGACGCCGGCCTCGCCGCCGGTGCCGCGGAACAGCAGCAGCAGGCTGCAGCGGACCTCGTCCAGGCTCACCGCCGCGTCCTCGAAGGTCGGGCTCGCGCGGCGGGTGATGAAGCGGTGCCAGGCGCGGCCGAAGCCTTCCTCCAGTTCCAGGTGAATGGTCATCGCGGCCTCGCGAAAAAAGGGCCCGCTGCCAGGCAGACGGGCCCCGGGGGAGGGAACTCAACCGGCCTGTTGCGCCACGCCCACCGCGATGCGGCCGCGCTGGCGGAAGCTCAGCAGGTAGCAGATCAGCCCGATGAGGAAGCCGAAGCCGGCGTACAGGCGCAACCAGAAGAACACCTTCAGTTGCTCCACCGTGGCCATGAACGGCATGGCCGCGCCGTCGGCCGGCATCCGCTGCAGCCACACCTGCACCACGCCGGCGGCGGTCAGCAGCAGGGTGATCAGCAGCATGGAGATGGTCATCAGCCAGAAGGCCCAGATCTCCAGGCTCTGCGCCCGGGCATCGGCCGCCTCGCCGATCCCGCGCAAGCGCGGCATGGCGTAGCTGATCAGGGTGATCACGATCATCACGTAGGCGCCGTAGAACGCCAGGTGGCCGTGGGCCGCGGTCAGCTGGGTGCCGTGGGTGTAGTAGTTCACCGGGGCCAGGGTGTGCAGGAAGCCCCACACGCCGGCGCCGAGGAACGCGGTCACCGTGGTGCCCAGGGCCCAGAGCGAGGCGGCCTTGTTCGGGTGCTCGCGGCGACGGCGGCGCACCATGTTGAAGGCGAACAGCACCATGGCGAAGAACGGCAGCGGTTCAAGGGCCGAGAAGATCGAGCCGAGCCACAGCCACACGCCCGGCGCGCCGATCCAGAAGTAGTGGTGGCCGGTGCCGATGATGCCGGTGATCAGGGCCATGGCGATGATCACGTAGAGCCACTTCTCCACCACCTCGCGGTCGACGCCGGTGACCTTGATCAGCACGAAGGCCAGCATCGAGCCCATGATCAGCTCCCACACGCCTTCCACCCACAGGTGCACCACCCACCACCAGTAGTACTTGTCGCGGGCCAGGTTCTCCGGGTTGTAGAAGGAGAACAGGAAGAACACCGCCAGGCCCACCAGGCCGGTCATCATCACCACGCTGACCACCGTCTTGCGGCCCTTCAGCAAGGTCATGCCGATGTTGTAGAGGAAGCCCAGGGCGACCACGACTATGCCCAGCTTGGTGATGGTCGGCTGTTCGAGGAACTCCCGGCCCATGGTCGGCAGCAGCTCGTTGTGGGTCAGCCTGGCCAGCCCCGCGTAGGGCACCAGCAGGTAGCCGAGGATGGTCAGCACGCCGGCGATGGCGAACACCCAGAACAGCACGATCGCCAGTTTCGGGCTGTGCAGTTCGCGGTCGGCCTCCTCCGGCACCAGGTAGTAGGCCGCGCCCATGAAGCCGAACAGCAGCCAGACGATCAGCAGGTTGGTGTGCACCATGCGCGCGACGTTGAACGGGATGGCCGGGAACAGGAAGTCGCCGACCACGTACTGCATGCCCATGACCAGGCCGAAGACGATCTGCCCGACGAACAGCATCAGGGCGAACACGAAGTACGGCTTGGCCACCGCTTGCGAAGCGAATTTCAGATGGGGATTGCCCGGGTTCATGCTCAACCCTCCTTGTTCGGCGGCCATTTGTTGGTATCGATCTTCGAGGTCCAGCGCAGGAAGGCCGCCAGGTCCGTCACCTCCTGGTCGCTGAGGTGGAACTGCGGCATCTGCCGGCGCCCGGGGATGCCCAGCGGCTGCATCTTCATCCAGGCGGCGAGGAAGCTGTCGAAGGCGGCGTCACCGCCGCGGCGGCCGATCACGTTGCCCAGCTCCGGCGCGAAGTAGGCGCCCTCGCCGAGCAGCGAATGGCAGCCGACGCAGTTGTTCTGCTCCCACACCAGCTTGCCGCGCACCACCGACTCGGTCAGCTCGGCCTGGTTGGTGCGTTTGGGGAAGGTGGTTTCGGTGTGATAGGTCAGGGCGAGAAACACCAGGAAGAAGAAAACGCCTCCCCCCAGGTATATGTTCCTCGCCATGCCCTTGGTGAAGGTGTCTGACATGGGGTCCTCCTCGGTCTCGATTTGCGGCCATTCTAGGAAGGCCCCCGGGCCGATCCGCTTGATGGCGATCAAGAAAGACCAATGCTTCCTGTCAGGTATTTATTTTCAGGGAAATCAGTAGCTTGCGTGGACGGCCAGGAGGAGCACGGCGAGCGCCAGCGGCCAGCCGAGCAGCAGCCGGCGCCACAACGCCGGGCCGTGGCCCAGCTCCATGAAGCGCAGCACGATGAGCCAGGCCTTGCCCAGCGCCAGCAGCAGGATGCTCGCCACCGGCAGCAGCGCGCTGGCGGCGTGGTTGCCGAGCCAGATGCCGGCCAGCGCCAGCGGCACCAGCAACGCCCAGGCCAGGGCCAGCGACCTCATGGCAGCGGCGCCAGCACGTAGACCAGCGGGAACAACATCACCCACACCAGGTCCACCATGTGCCAGTACAGCGCCCCGGACTCCAGCCCGCCGAGGGCGCCCTGGGCATAGGCGCCGCGCAGGCAGCGCAGGGCCATCCAGCCGAGGATCACCAGGCCCAGCCAGACGTGCAGGAAGTGGAAGCCGGTGACCAGCCAGAACAGCGTGAAGAAGGTGCTGTGCTCCAGGTCCAGCCCGCGCTGCGCCAGGTGCAGGTATTCGCCGGCCTTCAGCCAGACGTGCAGCAGCCCGAGCGCCAGCGCCGCCAGCAGCAGGAAGCTGGCGCGGCGCTGGTAGCCGCGGCGCACCAGCTCCACCGCGGCGGCGGCGAGGAAGCCGGCGGTCAGCAGGCTCAGCGTCAGGGCCAGGCCCAGGGACAGGTCCAGCGCCGCGCGGCCGGCGCGGAAGCCCTCGGCATCCAGGCGCTGGGCCACGGCGAAGACCAGGATGAGGATGGCGAAGACGCTCAGCTCGGCGAGGATGAACAGCCACATCGCCAGGTCGCCCGGCAGGCGCCGGGCGCTGGCCAGGGCCTCAGGCGAAGTGGACATCGACCAGGTCCATCAGCGCGGCGACGGTGCCCTCGTCGTCGGACAGCGGCTCGGCCAGCCCGGCTCGGCACGCCTCGCGCGGCGCCAGCCCGGCGTGGATCAGCCGCGCGGTGAGCACCAGCAGGCGCGTCGAGCAGACTTCCTCCAGCTCCTGCCGCCCCAGGCGGCGCAGGGCCACGCCCAGCTGCGCCAGGCGCTGGGCCAGCTCGCGGTCGACGTTGGCCTCGCGGGCGATGATGCCCGCCTCCACCTCCGCCGCCGGGTAGTCGAAGCGCAGCGCCACGAAGCGCTGGCGGGTGCTCGGCTTCATGCCCTTGAGCAGGTTCTGGTAGCCGGGGTTGTAGGACACCACCAGCATGAAGCCGGGCGGCGCCACCAGCGATTCTCCGGTGCGCTCGATGAACAGCTCGCGGCGGTCGTCCGCCAGCGGGTGCAGCACCACCACCGTGTCCTGGCGCGCCTCGACCACCTCGTCGAGGTAGCAGATGCCGCCCTCGCGCACCGCGCGGGTCAGCGGGCCGTCCTGCCACCAGGTGCCGTCGCTGCCGATCAGGTGGCGGCCGACCAGGTCCGCCGCCGACAGGTCGTCGTGGCAGGCCACGGTGTACAGCGGCCGGCCCAGGCGCTGCGCCATGTGCTGGACGAAGCGCGTCTTGCCGCAGCCGGTGGGGCCCTTGATCAGCACCGGCATGCCTTGCGCCGCGGCTTCGCCGAACAGCGTCACCTCGTTGCCGCTGGGCTGGTAGAAGAGCGGAAGTTCCTGGGCGGGTGCGTTCATGAGCGGGGGTTCTCCATCGGGTTCCACGGCTTGGCACGCTAGCCAGCGCGACGATCCGCCTCAAGCGCCGCGCCGGAAGTTCTTGATCCCCATCAAGCGTTTGCGTCACGGGCCCCTCCTAGAATCGCAGCCACCGCCGGGGGGACGCCGGCACCTGGATCCGGCGCTGCGGCGCCAAGCCTGCGAGGAAAGAGAACCATGAACAAAGCAATGGCCGTACTGCTGGCCGCCGGGTTGCTGGCACAGGCGCCAGCCTTCGCCAGCAGCGCCGAGGACCTGTTCAAGGCCAAGGCCTGCGTGGCCTGCCACACGCTGGACAAGAAACTGGTGGGCCCGGCCTTCCATGACGTGGCGAAGAAGTACGGCGACCAGTCCGACGGCGTGGCCCACGTGATGCACAGCATCCGCAAGGGCAGCCAGGGCGTCTGGGGCGCGATGCCGATGCCGCCCAACGCCGTCAGCGAGGACGAGGCCAAGACCCTTGCCGAGTGGATAGTCACGCTCAAGTAGTAGTTGTTGCGCAGGGGAGGAAACCCGATGGCCGCCGACCAGGATGCCCACTGTAGTACGGAGCCCGACGCCGGCCGCAAAGGCGCCGTCCGGTGCCTCCATCTGCTGCTGGGCTGGCTGTTGCTACTGGTCGGCCTGGCCGCCCAAGGCGCCGATCTCAGCGACCTGGAGCGCACGCGCATCACCCAGGTGTTCCCCGGCGTAGAACGCATCGGCGATGCCGAGGGCGAGTTCGGCGTGCGCCGCCTGTTCAAGGGCGACGAGCTGCTCGGCTACGCCTTCCAGAGCATCCGCGTCACGCAGATGCCGGCCTATTCCGGCAAGCCGATCAACCTGCAGGTGATCCTCGATCCCCATGCGGTGATCCGCGACACCTATGTACTGGAACACCACGAACCGATCCTGCTGATCGGCATTCCCGTCGAGAAATTGCACGCCTTCACCGCCGGCTATGCCGGCGTGCGGGCCGACCAGCGCGTGGTGGTCGGCCGCTCCAGCGACGCCCGGACGACTACCATCGATGCCGTCGCCGGCGCCACTGTCACTGTCATGGTGGTCAACGAGATCGTCATGCGCGCCGCCCATACCGTGGCGGTGTCCCTGGGGCTGATCGAGGACGGCGGCAGCGTCCGGCCCAAGCCCGCGCAAGTGCGCCTGGACGCCTTCCAGCCGGCGACCTGGGCCGAGCTGACCGGCAACGGCGCGATCCGCCGCCTGCAACTGAACCGCGGGCAGATCGACGACGCCTTCAAGGGCACCGAGGCCGCCAGCGTCGGCGCGGCCGATGCGGCGCACCGCGCGGACGACTTCATCGACCTCTACACCGCCCTGCTCAACCCGCCAACCGTCGGCCGCAACCTGCTGGGCGAACGCCAGTACCAGGAGCTGATGGGCTCGCTGAAGCCCGGCGAATACGCCATCGCCGTGCTGGGCAACGGCCAGTATTCGTTCAAGGGCTCCGGCTACGTGCGCGGCGGCATCTTCGACCGGGTGCAGCTGCGCCAGTTCGGCGACATCCTCAGCTTCCGCGACCTCGACTACCAGCGCCTGTCCGACGTCTATGCCGAGGGCATGCCGGCCTTCGCCGAGATGGCCATCTTCATCGTCCGCGCCCAGCACCGCTTCGACCCCGGTACGCCGTGGAACCTGGAGCTGCTGGTGCGCCGCCAGACCGGCCCGGTGGCCAGCCTGTTCACCAGCTTCGCCCTGCCCTACCAGACGCCCGAGGCCTACCTGCTGCGGCCGCAGCCCAGCGCCGAGGAACTGGCGGCCCTGGAAGAGGCCAAGCGCCCCCTGTGGCTGCGCATCTGGTACCAGAAGAGCTTCCAGATCGGCGTGCTGCTCGGCGCCCTGGCGCTGCTCGCCACCATCCTCTTCCTGCAGGACGCCCTGACCCGCCGGCCGCACCTGCTGCACTGGGTGCGCCGCGGCTACCTGGCCTTCACCCTGGTGTTCATCGGCTGGTACTGCCTGGGCCAGCTGTCGGTGGTCAACGTGCTGACCTTCGTCCACGCGCTGTTCGAAGGCTTCCGCTGGGAACTGTTCCTCAGCGACCCCATCCTGTTCATCCTCTGGACCTTCACCGCCGCCAGCGTGCTGCTCTGGGGACGCGGCGTGTTCTGCGGCTGGCTGTGCCCGTTCGGCGCCCTGCAGGAGCTGCTCAACGAGGCCGCGCGCAAGCTGCGGGTGCCGCAGTTCGAGTTGCCCTTCGCGGTCCACGAGCGGCTCTGGGCGATCAAGTACATCATCCTGCTGGCGCTGTTCGGCCTGTCCCTCGAATCGCTCGCCACCGCCGAGCGCGCCGCCGAGGTGGAGCCGTTCAAGACCGCCATCACCCTGGGCTTCGCCCGCCAGTGGGGCTTCGTCGCCTACGCCGGCGGCCTGCTGCTGGTCAACCTGTTCACCCGCAAGGTCTATTGCCGCTACCTCTGCCCGCTCGGCGCGGCCCTGGCCATCCCCGGCAAGGCGCGCCTGTTCGACTGGCTCAAGCGGCGCAAGGAATGCGGCCAGCCCTGCCAACTGTGCGCCCGCGAGTGCGAGATCCAGGCCATTCACCCGGACGGCCGGATCAACGCCAACGAGTGCCACTACTGCCTCGACTGCCAGCTCACCTACCACGACCAGAACAAGTGCCCACCGCTGGTGAACAAGCGCAAGAAACGTAGCAAGCCGGAACCGGCGGACGACGGCGAGCGGATTGCCGTGCGCCAACTCTGAAGCGCCAATTCTGAATAGCAACTTGGGAGGAACGGACATGAACGAGAAGAAACACCCGCAGCCCGAAGACGCCAGCGGCTTCAGCCGCCGCGACTTCCTCGGCGCCTCGGCGGTCACCGGCGCCGCGGCGCTGGTCGGCGCCAGCGCCCTGGGCGGCGCGGTGATCCCGCGCGAGGCCTGGGCCGATACGGTCAAGGCGGCGCAGGCCAAGGCCCACGTCGGCCCCGGCGAGCTGGACGAGTACTACGGCTTCTGGAGCGGCGGCCACTCCGGCGAGGTCCGGGTGATCGGCGTCCCGTCGATGCGCGAGCTGATGCGCATCCCGGTGTTCAACGTCGACTCGGCCACCGGCTGGGGCCTGACCAACGAGAGCAAGCACATCCTCGGCGACAGCGCGCGCTTCCACAACGGCGACTGCCACCACCCGCACATCTCCATGACCGACGGCAAGTACGACGGCAAGTACCTGTTCATCAACGACAAGGCCAACAGCCGCGTCGCGCGCATCCGCCTGGACATCATGAAGTGCGACAGGATCGTCACCATCCCCAACGTCCAGGCCATCCACGGCCTGCGCCTGCAGAAGGTGCCGCACACCAAGTACGTGTTCTGCAACGCCGAGTTCATCATTCCCCACCCCAACGACGGCTCCAGCTTCGACCCCGGCGCGGACAACGCCTTCACCATGTACAACGCCATCGACGCCGAGACCATGGAGGTGGCCTGGCAGGTGATAGTCGACGGCAACCTCGACAACACCGACATGGACTACACCGGCCGCTTCGCCGCCTCCACCTGCTACAACTCGGAGAAGGCGGTGGACCTGGCCGGCATGATGCGCAACGAGCGCGACTGGGTGGTGGTGTTCGACATCCCGCGCATCGAGGCCGAGATCAAGGCCAAGCGCTTCGTCACCCTGGGCGACTCCAAGGTCCCGGTGGTCGACGGCCGCAGGAAAGACGGCAAGGACAGCGCGGTGACGCGCTACATCCCGGTGCCGAAGAACCCCCACGGCCTGAACACCTCGCCGGACGGCAAGTACTTCATCGCCAACGGCAAGCTGTCGCCGACCTGCAGCATGATCGCCATCGACAAACTGCCGGACCTCTTCGCCGGCAAGCTCAAGGACCCGCGCGAGGTCGTAGTCGCCGAGCCGGAGCTGGGCCTGGGCCCGCTGCACACCACCTTCGACGGCCGCGGCAACGCCTACACCACGCTGTTCATCGACAGCCAGCTGGTGAAGTGGAACCTGGAGGACGCGGTGCGCGCCTACAAGGGCGAGAAGGTCGACTACATCCGCCAGAAGCTCGACGTGCACTACCAGCCGGGGCACAACCACGCCTCGCTCTGCGAGACCCGCGAGGCCGACGGCAAGTGGGTGGTGGTGCTGAGCAAGTTCTCCAAGGACCGCTTCCTGCTCACCGGCCCGCTGCACCCGGAGAACGACCAGCTGATCGACATCTCCGGCGACGAGATGCAACTGGTCCACGACGGCCCCACCTTCGCCGAGCCGCACGACTGCATCCTCGCCCGCCGCGACCAGATCAAGCCGCGCAAGATCTGGTCGCGCGACGACCCCTTCTTCGCCCCGACCGTGGCCCGGGCGAAGAAGGACGGCATCGACCTGCTCAAGGACAACAAGGTCATCCGCGACGGCAAGCAGGTGCGCGTGTACATGACCTCCATGGCGCCCACCTACGGGATCACCGAGTTCACCGTGAAGCAGGGCGACGAGGTCACGGTGACCATCACCAACCTCGACGAGATCGAGGACGTGACCCACGGCTTCGTCATGGTCAACCACGGCGTGAGCATGGAGATCAGCCCGCAGCAGACCTCGTCCATCACCTTCGTCGCCGACAGGCCCGGGGTGCACTGGTACTACTGCAGCTGGTTCTGCCATGCCCTGCACATGGAAATGGTCGGCCGCATGCTGGTGGAAAAGGCCTGATACGGGCCGCTGGCGCTGCCGGGCTCGGGGGCCCGGCAGCCGCCACCTGCGAATACCCCCGGAGGATGCTTCCGCGTGCCCACTTCCCGCGCCTGCCTCGCCCTGCTGCTGACGCTGGCCAGCCCCGCGCTGGCCGCGCTGCAGCCGATCGACGAGCTGCCCCTGCGCGCCGCCGGCGACGGGCTGTGGACGCTGGCGGCCGGCACCTACGCCGGCCGCTTCCTCATCGACCGGCCAATGCGCCTGCGCTGTGAAGACGGCGCCACTTTCGACGGCCAGGGCGAGGGCAGCACCCTCACCGTACGCAGCGCCGACGTCAGCGTCGAAGGCTGCCGGGTGCGCAACTGGGGCCGCAACCTGACCGACATGGACTCGGCGATCTTCGTCGAGAAGCGCGCCCGCGGCGTGGTCCTGCGCAACAACCGGCTGCAGGGCCCGGGCTTCGGCATCTGGCTCGACGCCAGCGAAGACGCCCAGGTGCTGGACAACCGCATCGAGGGCGATGCGCGGCTGCGCTCCCAGGACCGCGGCAACGGCATCCACCTCTACGCGGTGCGCAACGCCCTGGTGCGCGGCAACCGGGTGCGCCACACCCGCGACGGCATCTACATCGACACCGCCAACGGCAGCGCCATCGAGCACAACCGCCTGGAAGACCTGCGCTACGGCGTGCACTACATGTTCACCAACGACAGCCGGGTGATCGGCAACCTGACCCGCCATACCCGCACCGGCTACGCGCTGATGCAGAGCCGCAAGCTCAGCGTGATCGGCAACCGCTCGGTGGACGACGAGAACTACGGCATCCTGATGAACTACATCACCTACTCGACCCTCGCCGGCAACCGCGTCGAGGGCGTGCGCAGCGGCAGCGGCGTGACCGGCGAAGGCATGATCGCCGGCGCCGAGGGCAAGGCCCTGTTCATCTACAACTCGCTGTACAACCGCATCGAGGGCAACCGCCTGGCCGGCAGCGCCCTGGGCATCCACCTGACCGCGGGCTCGGAGGACAACCGCATCGCCGGCAACGCCTTCGTCGGCAACCGCCGGCAGGTGCTCTACGTGGCCAACCGCACCCAGGAATGGTCGGTCGACGGCCGCGGCAACTACTGGAGCGACTACCTGGGCTGGGACCGCGACGACGATGGCCTGGGCGACGTCTTCTACGAGCCCAACGACAACGTCGACCGCCTGCTGTGGCTGTACCCGCAGGTGCGCCTGCTGCTCGCCAGCCCATCCATCGAACTGCTGCGCTGGGTGCAGCGCGCCTTCCCGGTGACGCGCTCGCCGGGGGTGCGCGACAGCCACCCGCTGATGCGCGAACCGCAAGCGGAGGCGAGCCCATGAAGCTGCTGCAAATAGAAGGCGCGAGCCTGCGCTACGGCGCCTTCACCGCCCTGCACGGGCTCGACCTGGACCTGGCCGCCGGCGAAGTGCTCGGCCTGCTCGGCCACAACGGCGCCGGCAAGACCACCAGCATCAAGCTGATGCTCGGCCTGCTGCGCCCCGACGAAGGCCAGGTGCGGGTGTTCGGGCGCGCCGCCGACGACCCCGCGGTGCGCCGCCAGCTCGGCTTCCTCCCGGAAAACGTCACCTTCTACCCGCAGCTGACCGGCCGCGAAACCCTGCGCCACTTCGCCCGCCTGAAGGGCGCGGCGCCCGCCGAGGTGGACGCGCTGCTGGAACAGGTGGGCCTGGCCCAGGCCGCCGGCCGGCGCCTGAAGACCTACTCCAAGGGCATGCGCCAGCGCCTCGGCCTGGCCCAGGCGATCCTCGGCCGGCCGCGCCTGCTGCTGCTCGACGAGCCCAGCGTGGGCCTCGACCCGCTGGCCACCGTCGAGCTCTACCGCCTGCTCGACCGCCTGCGCAACCAGGGCACCGGGGTCATCCTCTGCTCCCACGTGCTGCCCGGCGTCGAATCCCACATCGACCGCGCCGCCATCCTCGCCAACGGCCGCCTGCTGACCTGCGGCAGCCTGGCCGAACTGCGCCGCGAGGCCGGGCTGCCGACGCGCATCCGCATCGCCGGCCCGCGCAACGAACGCTGGCTGGCCCACTGGCGCGACAGCGGCTACGCCGTGCGCGCCCTGGACGGCGGGCGCATCGAGCTGCTGGCCGCCGCAGAACGGCAGCGCCGCCTGCTGCAGGCGCTGCTGGAAGAACAGCCCGAGGGCCTGGAAGTGCTGCCGCCCTCGCTGGAGGACCTCTACCTGCACCACATGCAGGGCGCCGCGCGCGCCTGCGGAGAAACAGCATGACGCCGGTCTGGCACATCGCCCGCAAGGAACTGGCCGACGGCCTGCGCAACCGCTGGCTGCTGGCGATCAGCCTGCTGTTCGCCCTGCTCGCCGTGGGCATCGCCTGGTTCGGCGCGGCCACCGCCGGGCAGGTGGGCTTCACCTCGATCCCGGCGACCATGGCCAGCCTCGCAAGCCTGGCCACCATCCTCATGCCGCTGATCGCCCTGCTGCTGGCCTACGACGCCATCGTCGGCGAGGAGGAAGGCGGCACCCTGCTGCTCCTGCTGGCCTACCCGCTGAGCCGCGGCCAGCTGCTGCTGGGCAAGTTCCTCGGCCACGGGCTGATCCTCGCCCTGGCCACCCTGCTCGGCTTCGCCGCCGCCGCGCTGTCCATCGCCGTGCTGGTGGCGGACATCCAGCTGTCGCAGCTGCTGTGGGCCTTCGCCCGCTTCATCCTGTCCTCCACCCTGCTCGGCTGGGCGTTCCTGGCCATGGCCTACGCGCTGAGCAGCCGCGTGAGCGAGAAGTCCACCGCCGCCGGCCTGGCGCTGGGCCTGTGGTTCTTCTTCGTGCTGCTCTTCGACCTGGCCCTGCTGGCCCTGCTGGTGCTCGGCAAGGGCCGCATCAGCCCCGAACTGCTGCCCTGGCTGCTGCTGCTCAACCCCACCGACATCTACCGCCTGATCAACCTCTCCGGCCTCGGCCCGGAGATCGACGGCGTGCTGGTCCTGGGCCGCGACCTGCCGGTGCCCGGCGCCGTGCTCTGGCTGGCCCTGGCGGCCTGGACGCCGGCGGCGCTGGCCCTGGCCTACCGCCTGTTCCGGCGCCGCCCGGCCTGAACCCCCACTCCAAGGAGCCCCCGATGCCGCTGCCCCGCCTCTATCTCGTCGCCGCCCTGTTCAGCCTGCTGCTCGCCGGTTGCGGCGACGGCCGCCAGGACGCCGCCGACCTCGCCCCGGTGCCCTTCCACAATGGCGACGAATGCCACGTCTGCGGCATGCTCATCGACGGCTTCCCCGGGCCCAAGGGCGAAGCCGTGAGCGCCGGCAAGGTGCGCAAGTTCTGCTCCACCGCCGAGCTGCTCGGCTGGTGGCTGCAACCGGAGAACCGCCACGACGGCCAGCACCTGTACGTGCACGACATGGCCCGCAGCGACTGGAACCACCCGGACGACCGCCACCTGATCGACGCCACCAGCGCCTACTACGTGGTGGGCATCCAGCGCCCCGGGGCGATGGGCGCCACCCTCGCCTCCTTCGGCAACCAGGCCGACGCCGAGCGCCTGGCCAAGGCCGAAGGCGGCCGCGTGCTGCGCTTCAGCGAGATCGACCAGGCCGTGCTGCAGGGCGTGAGCGGCGACCACGCGCACCGCTGAGCGGCCTAGCGCGGCCGCTGGCCGTGGGCCTCGAGGAAGGCGGTGAAGGCCGCCGGCGCCAGCGGCGGGCTGATCAGGTAGCCCTGGATCTCGTCGCAGCGGTGCTGGCGCAGGAAGTCCAGCTGCTCCTGGCGCTCCACGCCCTCGGCCACCACCTTCAGCTCCAGGCTGTGGACCATGGCGATGATGGCGCGGGTGATGGCGGCGTCCTCGCCCTGGGCGGACAGGTCGCGGATGAAGGTCTGGTCGATCTTCACGTAGTCCACCGGGAAGCGCTTGAGGTAGCTGAGCGAGGAATAGCCGGTGCCGAAGTCGTCGATGGCCAGCTTCACGCCCATCTCGCGCAGCTGGCGGAAGGTGGTGCTGACGCTCTCGACGTTCTCCAGCAGCTGGCTCTCGGTGATCTCCAGCTCCAGCAGCCGCGGCTCCAGGCCGGTTTCGTCGAGCACGGTGCGCACCAGGCTGACCAGGTTGCCCTGGCGCAGCTGGTGCACCGAGAGGTTCACCGACACCCGCAGCTCGGCCAGGCCGCGGGCCTGCCAGGTGCGTCCCTGGTGGCAGGCGCGGCGCAGCACGAACTCGCCGATGGCGCCGATCAGCCCGGCTTCCTCGGCCAGGGGAATGAAGTCGCCGGGCGGGATCATGCCCTGCAGCGGATGGCGCCAGCGCACCAGGGCCTCGGCGCTGTCCAGGCGGCCGTTGGCCAGGTTCAGCTTGGGCTGGTAGTGCACCTCCAGCTGGCCATCCTCGACGGCCTTGCGCAGCTGCACTTCCAGCTGCAGGCGCTCCAGGGTGCAGGCCTGGAGGTTGTCGGTGAAGAACTGGAAGGTGTTGCCGCCCAGGTGCTTGGCATGCTGCATGGCCATGTTCGCCTGGCTCATCAGCGCGGAAATCTCCCGCGCGTTCTCCGGCAGCAGGCTGATGCCCAGGGAGGCGCTGAGCATCAGCTCCTCGCCGGCGACGCTCATCGGCATGCGCAGGCGCGTGAGCAGGCGGCTGGACAGGCGCGCCAGGGCCGAGAGGCTGGAATAGGAATCCACCAGCACGGCGAACTCGTCGGCCGACAGCCGGGCGATGGTGTCCGCCTCCGGCACCGCCTGGGTCAGACGCCGGGCGATCTGCCGCAGCAACTGGTCGCCGACCTCGTGGCCGAGGCTGTCGTTGAGCAGCTTGAAGCGGTCCAGGTCGATCAGCAGCAGGGCCAGGCTGCGCCCGCTGTGCCGCGCGCGCTGGCCGGCATCGTGCAGGCGCTGCTTGAACAGGCCGCGGTTGGCCAGGCCGGTGAGCTCGTCGTAGTGCGACAGGTAGCGCAGGCGCTCCTCGGCGTCGCGGCGCGCGGTGAGGTCGGCGAAGAAGCCCACCACGTGGGACAGCTGGCCGCGGTTGTCGCGCACCATGTTCAGCTGCAGCCATTGCGGATAGGGCTCGCCGTTCTTGCGCGTCTCCAGCAGCTCGCCCTGCCAGCTGCCGGCGCGCTCCAGCTCCTCGCGGATCAGCAGGTACTGGCGGCGCGTCTCGGGGTTGCCGGAAAGGCTGGTGGCGACCTGGCCGATCACCTCTTCCGGGCGGTGCCCGGTGACGCGGCTGAAGGCCTGGTTGACCGCCAGCAGGCGGTAGTCGGCATCGAGGATGACGATGCCCTCGCTGGCCGCCTCGAACACGGTGGCGGCCAGGCGCTGTTCCTCCTCGCGGCGCTTGCGCGCGCTGACGTCGCAGCGGGTGCCGACCATCCGCGTGACCTTGCCGCGGGCGTCGCGGGCCATCACCCGGCCGCGGTCCTCCACCCACACCCAGTGGCCGTCGGCGTGGCGCACGCGGTATTCGACGCGGTAGCCGTCGGTGCGCCCGCGCAGGTGGTCGGCCAGGGCCCGGCGCAGCAGCGGCACGTCGTCCGGGTGCAGCAGCGGGCGCAGGTCGGCGCGCATGCTGCGCACCGCGTCCTGGTCGAGGCCGAAGATTTCCCGCAGGCGCGAGTGGTGCACCTCGTCGGTGCGCAGGTTCCAGTCCCACAGCCCCAGCTCGCTGGCCTCCAGGGCCATGGCCAGGCGCGCCTGGCTGTTGCTCAGCTCGACGCTGCCGGCCTCGACCCGCACCTGCAGCTGGTCGCGCGCCTCGCGCAGGGCGCGTTCGGCGCTGCGGCGCTGCTCAACCTCGCGGCCCAGGTCCTGGTTGAGGGCTTCCGCGCGGCCCTTGGCCTGCTCCAGGTGGGCCACCAGGGCGAGGGTCTGGAAGCGCCGCAGCAGGCTGCCCTGGACCAGCCGGTTGACCTGCCAGGCCACCACCAGCAGGGCCGACAGCAGGATCGAGCCGAGCAGCCCCCAGCCCTGCTGCAGATCGCTGCCCCGGAGCAGCAGGTAGCCGATGGACGGCAGCAGGCAGGGCAAGGCGAAAGTCAGGAAGGCCGGCAGGCTCACCGCGTAGGCGACGCTGGCGGAAAGAATGGCCGCGGCGATCAGGCCGAACACCAGGGCCTGCTGCAGGAAGGCGTCGGGCGGCACCAGGGCGATGGCGGCGAAGGCCAGGGTCAGCCCCGAGGCGCCGGCGCCGAAGAGGAACGCCCGCTGCCAGTGCGCTTCGGCCTGGCGCTGCGGCTCGGCATTGTGGAAGGCGGCGACCTGGATCAGCCGCATCACCGCCAGCAGTACCAGCCACACCAGCCAGCCGGACAGCAGCAGGCCATCCTGGCTGTGCCAGAGCAGGCCGGCGCAGGCCAGGCCGTTGAGCAGCATGAGCAGGGTCGGCACCCGCGAGCCCTGGTAGAGCAGGCGGGTGCGCTCGATGGCCAGTTCGTGGGCGTATTGCTGGCGGATCTCGGCCTGGCTGAAAGGCGCGGCCGAGGTATCCAGGTATGCGGTCATAGGCGGCTTTTTCTTGTAGTGGTCGGCCTTGGCGTGGCCCGAGCATAACCGAGGCGGCAGGGTCGCCCAAGCTCGGGAAAGCGGCAATATGCCAGCAAATCGCTGAACTTTCGTCGGGCAGGTGCCGGACGGCGCTTTGGTTTGCCGGGCTTTCCCCGCCGTCGGTAGAATGCCGCCCCATGAACGACGACCTCTCCCTCCTGCTCAACTCCCTCAACGACCCGCAGCGCCAGGCCGTGGCCGCGCCGCTGGGCCACCAGCGCGTGCTCGCCGGCGCCGGCTCGGGCAAGACCCGCGTGCTGGTGCACCGCATCGCCTGGCTGATCCAGGTGGAGCACGCCTCGCCCCACAGCATCCTGGCGGTGACCTTCACCAACAAGGCGGCGGCGGAGATGCGCGCGCGCATCGAGCAGTTGCTGGGGATCAACCCGGCGGGCATGTGGGTCGGCACCTTCCACGGCCTGGCCCACCGCCTGCTGCGCGCCCACTGGCGCGAGGCCGGGCTGCCCGAGGGCTTCCAGATCCTCGACAGCGACGACCAGCTGCGCCTGGTCAAGCGCGTGGTGCGCGAACTGGGCCTGGACGAGCAGCGCTGGCCGCCGCGCCAGGCGCAGTGGTTCATCAACGCGCAGAAGGACGAGGGCAACCGCCCGCAGAACATCCAGGCCAGCGGCGACCTCTACCTGGCCACCATGGTCAGCGTCTACCAGGCCTACGAAGAGGCCTGCGCCCGCGCCGGGGTGGTCGACTTCGCCGAGCTGCTGCTGCGCTCGCTGGACCTGTGGCGCAACGACCCCGGCCTGCTGGCGCACTACCAGCGGCGCTTCCGGCACATCCTGGTGGACGAGTTCCAGGACACCAACGCCGTGCAGTACGCCTGGCTGCGCCTGCTGGCCAAGGGCGGCGAGAGCCTGATGGTGGTGGGCGACGACGACCAGTCGATCTACGGCTGGCGCGGCGCCAAGATCGAGAACATTCAGCAGTTCGCCGACGACTTCGCCGGCACCGAGGACATCCGCCTGGAGCAGAACTACCGCTCCACCGCCACCATCCTCAAGGCCGCCAACGCCCTGATCGCCAACAACCACGGGCGCCTGGGCAAGGAACTCTGGACCGACGGAGTGGATGGCGAGCCCATCACCCTCTACGCCGGCTTCAACGAGCACGACGAGGCCCGCTACATCGTCGAGACCATCGAGGACGCCCTGCGCAAGGACGGCCTCAAGCGCAGCGAGATCGCCATTCTCTACCGCTCCAACGCGCAGTCGCGGGTGCTGGAAGAGGCCCTGCTGCGGGAGAAGATCCCCTACCGCATCTACGGCGGCCAGCGCTTCTTCGAGCGCGCCGAGATCAAGAACGCCCTGGCCTACCTGCGGCTGATCCGCCTGCGCGACGACGACGCCGCGCTGGAACGGGTGGTCAACATCCCGCCGCGCGGCATCGGCGAGAAGACCGTCGAAGCCATCCGCAACGCCGCGCGGCTCAACGGCACCTCCATGTGGCGCGCGATCAACGACGTGATCGCCGCGAAAGCCGTGACCGGCCGCGCCGCCAGCGCGCTCAACGGCTTCCTCGAAACAGTCGACCTGCTGGCCCAGCAGGTCGAGGGCATGCCGCTGCACCAGATGACCCAGACGGTCATCGAGCAGTCCGGGCTGATCAGCTACCACAAGGAAGAAAAGGGCGAGAAAGGCCAGGCCCGGGTGGAGAACCTGGAGGAACTGGTCAGCGCCGCCCGCGCCTTCGAGAACCCCGAGGACGAGGACATCCCGCCGCTGGTGGCCTTCCTCGACCACACCGCGCTGGAGGCCGGCGACACCCAGGCCGACGCCTTCGAGGACAGCGTGCAGCTGATGACCCTGCACAGCGCCAAGGGCCTGGAGTTCCCCCTGGTGTTCCTGGCCGGCATGGAAGAAGGCCTGTTCCCGCACAAGATGAGCCTGGAAGAGCCCGGCCGCCTGGAAGAGGAACGCCGCCTGGCCTACGTCGGCATCACCCGCGCCATGCAGCGCCTGGTGCTGACCTACGCCGAGACGCGCCGCCTGTACGGCAGCGAGACCTACAACAAGGTCTCGCGCTTCGTCCGCGAAATCCCGCCGGGCCTGATCCAGGAAGTGCGCCTGTCCAACTCGGTGAGCCGGCCGCTGTCCGGCAACCAGCGCAGCGGCAGCCTGTTCAGCGGCGCCGGCGTGCCGGAAACCCCCTTCGCCCTCGGCCAGTCGGTACGCCACCCGCTGTTCGGCGACGGCGTGATCCTCAACTTCGAAGGCTCCGGCGCCCAGGCCCGGGTGCAGGTGAACTTCGACAGCGAAGGCAGCAAGTGGCTGATGCTCGGCTACGCCAAGCTGGAGGCGGTGTAGAGCCACCGCCCCCAACGTCAGGCATCACCTGTAGGAGCGAGCTTGCTCGCGAACGCTCTTTCGCCAGGGCCGTTCGCGAGCAAGCTCGCTCCTACGAAAAGCCCCGTAGCCTCGTAGCCCCGTAGGATGGGTTGAGCGAAGCGATACCCATCACCACGACCGCCTGGGTTTCGTAGGGTGTATAACCGTTCGCGGTTATACGCCGCATCGCCCCGGCACGCTCAATGCCCGCCCTTGCCCTGCTCCAGGGTTTCCAGCAGGGCGATCTGCATCCGCGAATGCAGGCGGATGAACCAGCGCCAGCCCACCGCCAGCGCCAGCGCGGCCACCAGGCCCACCACCACCAGCAGCTCGCCCGGCGGCAGGATGCTCGAACTGAGCGCCGCCAGCAGCAGCATCATGCCGCCCAGGGACAGCAGCGGGATCATCTCGGCGATCACCCGGCGTACCCGCGCGGTGTGGCGCCCGGCGCTCTCGGCCTTGACGCCCATTTCCGCCAGCAGCATGGCCAGCGCCTTGAGCTTGCGGTAGGCGGCGATCAGGAAGGGCAACGACAGCAGCAGCGCGGCGCCCCAGATCAGCGCCTTGTGCAGCGCCTCATGCTCGACCCAGTTGGCCAGCCACTCGGCGATCCGCCCGGCGAAGAACGCCAGGCCGAAGAAGATGGCGATCACCAGCACCAGGTTCACCCCCACCTGCAGCAGGATGCGCCGGATCATCCCGGCCAGCACCGCCTTGTCGCCGCGCGGGCGGATGCTGCGCAGCCATTCGCCGTACAGGCCGAACACCCGCACCATGGGCGAAGGCAGGGTGCGCCCCAGGTACAGCGCCAGGGGGTCGGCGGAGCGGATCAGGTAGGGCGTCAGCAGGGTGGTGATGGCCGACACGCCGACCACCACCGGGTAGAGGAAGTCGCTGGTCACCCCCAGGCTCATGCCCAGGGCGGCGATGATGAAGGAGAACTCGCCGATCTGCGACAGGCCCATGCCCACGCGCATCGAGGTGCGCCCGTCGTTGCCGGCGATGAAGGCGCCGGTGCCGCAGGACACCAGCTTGCCGAGCACCACCACCAGGGTGATGACCAGGATCGGCGCGGCGTAGTCCACCAGCACCCGCGGGTCGATGGTCAGGCCGATGGCGACGAAGAAGATGGCGCTGAACATGTCGCGCACCGGCTCCATCAGCCGTTCGATCTGCACCAGCTGGCGCGACTCGGCCATGATCGCGCCGATCAGGAAGGCGCCCAGCACCACGCTGTATTCCAGCTTGATCACCAGCAGGCAGAAGCCGAAGCACAGGCCGAGCACCGTCACCAGCAGCATCTCGTTGCTCTCGAACTTCGCCACGTAGGCCAGCAGGCGCGGCACCAGCAGGATGCCGACGACCAGCGCGACGACCATGAACAGGCTCAGCTTGCCCACCGTGGAGACCACCTGGTCGGCCTCCACCGCACCGCTCACGGCGATGCCCGAGAACAGCGCGATGATGCCGATGCCGAGGATGTCCTCGATGATCAGCACGCCGAAGATCAGCTGGGCGAAGCGCTCGTTCTTCAGCTTCAGGTCGCCCAGCACCTTGATGATGATGGTGGTCGAGGACATCGCCAGGATGGCGCCGAGGAACAGCGAGTCCATGGTGTTCCAGTCGAACAGCCGGCCGATCTCGAAGCCGGCCCAGATCATCAGGGTGATCTCCAGGAAAGCCGCGAGGAAAGCCGTGGCGCCGACCTGGAACAGCTTGCGCAGGGAAAACTCCAAGCCCAGGCAGAACATCAGGAAGATCACCCCCAGCTCGGCGAGGGTCTTGATGGTCTGCTCGTCGTGGACCAGGGCGAAGGGCGGCGTGTGCGGGCCGATGATCACCCCGGCGATGATGTAGCCGAGCACCACCGGCTGCTTGAAGCGGTGGCAGAGGATGGTGACGAAACCGGCGATCAGCATGATCACCGCCAGGTCCTGGATGAAGTCGATAGCGTGCATGGCGGCGGTCCTCGCGCGATGTGGCAGTGGGGGATCGCGCGGCCAGCGGCCCCGCTAGGGCGCCAGCCTATCAAACGGCCAGCGTCTTCGAGGCCGCTGAAAAACCCGGTAACAGACGTTCGCGCCGGGGCTGCCCGCTGCGCCCGGATGTCGCAGGGGCAATAGCCGGAAACAAAATCCGGCTGGTCCCTGGCGGCCGGGCTCGGCAACATGACGCGCGTCGTATTCCAACCAAGAGAATCACCCCGATGAAGCGCTTTCTCAGCCTTGCCATGGCCTTCTGTGTCGCCGTGACGCTCAGCCTCGACGTCAATGCCGCCAAACGTTTCGGCGGCGGCAAGAGCATGGGCTCGGCGCCGAGCCACCAGACCCGCCAGGTGCAACCGAACACCGCCCCGAACACCCCCAACGCCGCCGCGCCCGCAGCCGGTGCGGCCGCAGGCGCCGCCGCGGCCGGCGGTGCATCCCGCTGGCTGGGTCCGCTGGCCGGCATCGCCGCCGGCGGCCTGCTGGCCTCCATGTTCATGGGCGACGGCTTCCAGGGCATGCAGTTCCTCGACATCCTGATCATCGCCCTGATCGCCTTCATCGCCTTCCGCTTCATCGCCTCGCGTCGCCGCCAGCAGGCCCAGGGCCAGCCGGCGATGGCCGGCCATGCGCCGCAACAGCGCGAGATGCCGGCCGCCCAGCCGTCGCCGTTCGGCGCCAGCGCCCGTCCGGCCGCGGCCGCCCCGGCGATCAACGCGCCGAGCTGGTTCGACGAGCAGCGCTTCGTCGGCGCCGCCCGCGAGCACTTCCTGTCCCTGCAACAGCACTGGGACGCCAACGAGATGGACAAGATCGCCGAGTTCGTCACCCCGCAGATGCTGCAGTGGCTGAAGCAGGAACGCGCCGAACTGGGCGACGGCTACCAGTCCACCTACATCGACAACCTGCAGGTGCAACTGGAAGGCGTCGACGACCAGGCCGACAAGACCATCGCCACCCTGACCTTCAGCGGCCTCTCCAAGACCTCGCGCTTCGACCAGGGCGAAACCTTCAGCGAAAGCTGGCGCATGGAACGCGCCCAGGGCCAGGACCAGCCCTGGCTGCTGGCAGGCATCCGCCAGAACGGCTGATGGCCTCTGCCGTAGGGCTGTTCGCTTGAGCAAGACAGAACGCCGTTTCCCTTCTCCGGGAAACGGCGTTTTCGTATCCGGGAGTGCCACCGGGGCGTCCGGCGTGGCCGGTGAGTCCAATCGCGGACAGAGTCCGCTCCTACGGCGGGAGGAATACCGTGCCTCCCGGCAACCTGTAAGCGGGCCCTGCCCGCGATTTCGCGCGCAGGGCGCGCTCCTACAGGGGAATGGCGCGGGTGGGCAGCGTAGGATCTCATCCGCGAATCGCGCCGGAGGTTCCGGCCATCGCGGACAAGGTCCGCTACCCCCTCCGGCAAACACGAGACCCGTAGGATGGTGTTGAGCGAAGCGATACCCATCAGCGCAACCGCATGGGTTTCGCAAGCTC
Organism: Pseudomonas sp. AAC; assembly: GCF_000725445.1. Taxonomy (NCBI): domain Bacteria; kingdom Pseudomonadati; phylum Pseudomonadota; class Gammaproteobacteria; order Pseudomonadales; family Pseudomonadaceae; genus Pseudomonas; species Pseudomonas sp. AAC. The sequence continues at coordinate 483,745 of NZ_KL647096.1, forward strand.
AACCCATCCTACGAAAAGCGCCCCGGCGCAAGACGGTTGCTCCTACGCCCGCGCTTCCTGGAACCGTAGGAGCGGACTCTGTCCGCGATTCGGACTTCCAGAGAAACCTCCGCACTCAGGAGGTCATGCGACATGAATGTCGCGAGAGCCCCGATGGACTGCAGGGACGTACCCTCGACGGGAGACACCTGGTCCGGGCCTCCGTGGCGGGGAATTCGCGAGGGTAGCCCGGAACCACCCCAATGGCGCCTGATCGACACCCCGCTCAGGACAGCCCCCACCCCAATCCCTTCCACTCGTCCGCCAAACACCCCCAACGTGAACTTGCGCCCAGGCCCGGCTACTACTGTATAAAGCGCCCCAGTCAATCGAGAGGCCCCTGCCGTGGAAGACGTCATCGACCAATTGCGTGAACTCAACGAGCCCGTCCCTGTCCCCCTGGAGCTGCCGGACGAGGAACTGCTGGTGGAGATCGAGGAAGAGCTGCTGATCGGCCTTCCGTCGGAATTCCGCGAGTTCCTCCTGAAGGTCAGCGACGTGGTCTACGGCCGCCTGGAGCCGGTCACGGTGACCGATCCGCACTCCCATACCTACCTGCCGGAGGTGGCCGCGGTGGCCTGGGCGATGGGCCTGCCGCGCGAGCTGATACCGCTCTGCGCCGATGGCGACGACTACTATGCGGTGGCCCAGGACGGCGAGGTGGTGCTCTGGGCGGACGGCGAACTGACCGAGGAAACCTGGGACTCGGTGTGGACCTGGGCACGCGACGTATGGTTGGACACCTGAGCCCGGAGCACTGAATTTCCAAGCGGAGCGGTTGTCACAGTGGCTACCGAGCGTGTACCCAAACCTTCTGCCAAGGCCGGTCCACGATGTCCCTTGGAGACTCTATGAAGCTGAAATTCCTACTCCTCAGCGCGCTGCTGTTCGGCCTGGCCGGCTGTGCCGACAAGGCCGTGGTGATGCTGAACGACGGCAGCGAGGTCCTGGTAAAGGACCATGCCGATTTCGACAAGTACCACGACTACTACGAGTTCGAGCAGCTCGACGGGCAGACGATCCTCATCCGCAAGGAAAACGTCCGCTACATCAAGACCGAGTGACGCGCCCTCAGCGCGTCACGCTCGCCCCCGACTCCAGCGCCAGCAGATTCAGCAGGTATTGGCCGAAGTAGCCCAGGTCCTGCTCGATGGCCGCCCGCGCGCCGCGGGCATCGCCCCGCCGGATCGCGTCCAGGGCCTGGCCGTGGAAGTCGTTCAGGCGCAGCGACAGGTCGGCGCCGGTGAACAGCCGGTTGAAAAAGGGCCCGACCTGCAGCCACAGCGCCTCGATCATGCGCAATAGCGTAGGGTTGCCGCAGGCGCGGTAGAGCGTCAGGTGGAAGCGGCTGTTGTGCTCCAGGTAGGCCTGCACGTCGCGCCGCCGCACGGCCTCCTCCATGGCTTCGGTACAGGCCTGCAGGACCTCGATGTCCGCCCCTTGCAGGCGCGGCACCCCATCCTCCACCGCAAGCCCCTCCAGTGACTGGCGAATCTGCAGGATCTGCAGGAAGCGCTCGCGGGTCATCAGCGGCACCCGCAGCGAGCGCTGCGGCTCGCCCTCCAGGGCGCCCTCGGCGACCAACCGTTGCAGCGCGGCGCGCACCGGCATCGGGCTGGTGCCCCATTCGTCGGCCAGATCGCGAATCTTCAACCGCTCGCCGGGCTGGAAGCGCCCGCTGAGCAGGGCCTGGCGCAGGTTCTGGTACAGCTGCTGCTGGAGGTTCTCGGCCATGGCGTCACTCCGCGCGGGCCGGCGGCGCCGGCAGTTGGGCGAAGGTCAGGCTGCAATTGTGCGTCATCTTCTTTTTCCCTTGTTCCGATCAGGCGCGCCAACTGGCCTTGCCAGTGCGCTCCCATGAGCCATTCTGTTTTGTGATCACAAATTCTGTTGAGAAGAAAGATTAACAGGCGTCCCGCAGCATGTATTGACTTTTTTGTGATCACAAATGGAAGATGTGCGAAAAAACGAACGAGGTGTGCAAGATGACCGCCAGCGGAATCGCCCAACAGGCCGTGGACGTATTCACTGCCCGCGAACGCCAACGCTTCCTGGAGCAGAACCCGAAATCCGTGGCCCTGGCCGAGCGCGCGCGCAACTCGCTGTACGCCGGCGTGCCCATGCACTGGATGGCCGACTGGGCCACCCCCTGCCCACTGTTCGTCGAGCGCGCCAAGGGCGCCCGCTTCTACGACGTGGACGGCCACGAGTACGTCGACTTCTGCCTGGGCGACACCGGCACCATGTTCGGCCACTCGCCAGATCCGGTGGCCAAGGCCATCGCCGAACAGGCCAACAACGGCCTGACCACCATGCTCCCGGGCGAAGACGCCGTGGTCTGCGGCGAACTGCTGGCCGCGCGCTTCGGCCTGCCGTTCTGGCAGGTCACCGCCACCGCCACCGACTCCAACCGCTACGTGCTGCGCTGGGCCCGCGCCATCACCGGGCGCAACACCCTGCTGGTGTTCGACGGCTGCTACCACGGCACCGTCGACGACGTCATGGTGCGCTACCGCGACGGCGAGACCGTGCCGCGCTCCGGCCTGGTCGGCCAGGCCTACGACCTGACCCAGTACAGCCGCTCCATCCCCTTCAACGACGTCGAAGCGCTGGAAGCCGCGCTGGCCAGGGGCGACGTCTGCGCCCTGCTGTGCGAGCCGGCGATGACCAACATCGGCATGGTCCTGCCCGACCCGGGCTTCCTGCAGAAGTGCCGCGAGCTGACGCGCAAGTACGGCGCGCTGCTGATCATCGACGAAACCCACACCATCTCCACCGGCATCGGCGGCTGCACGAAACTGTGGAACCTCGACCCGGACTTCTTCGTGGTCGGCAAGCCGATCGCCGGCGGCGTGCCCTGCGGCATCTTCGGCTGCAGCGCGGACATGGCCGAGAAGATGCTCGCCTCGCGGCAGAAGGCCCAGGAAGACAGCCATGGCCACGGCCACAGCGGCATGGGCACCACCCTCTCGGCCAACGCCCTGGCCATGCACTGCATGCGCGCCAACCTGGAACAGGTGATGACCCAGGCCGCCTACGACCACATGCTGCCGCTGGCCAGGCGCCTGGCCGACGGCTTCCGCCGGCTGATCGCCAAGCACGGCCTGAAGTGGTCGGTGACCGAGCTGGGCGCGCGCAGCGAGTTCCAGTTCTGCCCGGTCTCGCCGCGCACCGGCGCCGAGGCCGAAGCGGCCTTCCACGACGAACTGCAGATGGCCCTGCACCTGTACCTGATCAACCGCGGCATCCTGATCACGCCGTTCCACAACATGACCCTGTGCTGCCCGGACACCAGCGAAGCCGACGTCGACCGCCTGATCGACACCCTCGACGCGGGCATCAGCGAGCTGCTGGCGATTCCTGGCGCGCGCGAGGCTTGATGCAACGCGTCCCTGGGCCCGCTCGAAACACCGTCGCAGGAGCGGACTCCGTCCGCGATGCCTTCCACCGCCTGCCGGCGGATCGCGGATGAATCCGCTCCTACAAGGAACAGGAGCAGCGCCGTCGTAGGATGGGTTGAGCGAAGCGATACCCATCCTACGGTGCAGCCTACAAGACAGTTGCTCCTACAAAGCGAACATCCGGCCGCCGCGCCAACCGAGGACCACCATGCAATTCGCCGATCGAAAGGAAGCCGAAGCCTTCCTCGCCGCGCACCCCGAGGTGCGCAGCATCGAGCTGTTCATCATCGACGCCAACGGCATCCCGCGCGGCAAGCTGCTGCACCGCGACGAGCTGCTAGCCATCTACGACAACGGCCGGCCGCTGCCCAGCTCGATCCTCGCGCTCACCGTGCAGGGCGAGGACGTCGAAGGCACCGGGCTGGTCTGGGAAGTGGCCGACGCCGACTGCTGGACCTACCCGCTGCCCGGCAGCCTGACCCTGCAGCCCTGGCGCAGCTCGCCCACCGGCCAGCTGCAGGTCAGCATGCACCCGACCCAGGGCCTGCCGGCCACCCCGGCCGACCCGCGCCAGGCCCTGGTGCGCGTGGTCGAGCGGCTCAAGGCCGAGGGCCTGCACCCGGTGATGGCGGTGGAACTGGAGTTCTACCTGCTGGACAAGCAGCGCGACGCCCAGGGCCGCCCGCAGCCGGCGCTGCAGATGAACGGCGTGCGCCCGCAGGCGCCGCAGGTCTATGGCGTTTACGAGCTGGAACAGATGCAGCCCTTCCTCGACGACCTCTACGCCGCCTGCGAGGCCCAGGGCCTGCCGGTGCGCACGGCCATCTCCGAATACGCCCCCGGCCAGCTGGAACTGACCCTGGAGCACCGCTTCGACGTGCTCCAGGCCATCGACGAAGGTGTGCGCTACAAGCGCCTGGTCAAGGGCGTGGCCAACAAGCACGGGCTGCAGGCCTGCTTCATGGCCAAGCCGTTCGGCGATCGTGCCGGCAGCGGCATGCACCTGCACGTCAGCCTGGCCGACGAACAGGGCAACAATCTCTACGCCAGCGAGCTTTCCGACCTTGAAGGCCCGCAAGGCACGCCGCTGCTGCGGCACTCCATCGGCGGCATGATGGCCACGCTGCTCGACTCCCTGGCCATCTTCTGCCCCAACGCCAACTCCTTCCGCCGCTTCCAGGCCAACAGCTACGCGCCGCTGGCCAAGAGCTGGGGAGTAAACAACCGCACCGTGTCCTTCCGCGTGCCGGGCGGCCCGGCCAAGAGCCGGCACATCGAGCACCGCATCTGCGGCGCCGACGCCAACCCCTACCTGGCCGCCGCGGCGATTCTCGCCGGCATCCACAAGGGCATCCGCGAACAGCTCGACCCCGGCGCGGCCATCGAGGGCAACGGCTACGAGCAGGCCCGCGAGTTCCTGCCCACCGACTGGCTCACCGCGCTGCGCGCCCTGGAGGCCTCCAGCTGGGCCCGCGAGGCGCTGGGCGAGGAGTTCCTCAAGGTGTTCCTGGCCATCAAGTGGGAGGAGTACCGCCAGTTCATGGGCGAAGTCGGCGAGCAGGACTGGCGCTGGTACCTGCACCACGCCTGAGCCAGCGCGACCATCAGTCGCCTACGAAAGCTCCAGCGGGATTTACGAAAAAATTACCCTGGCAAAGCGAAGATTCTGGTCTTTTCTTGGTCAGTAGAGACAGAGGGCCGCCCGTGCGGCCCTCTTCCTTGCGGCGTGCCGCCACTGCCTGACGGCGCGCCGTTTCCCTATCAGGCAGGGAGATCACTCAGTCAATGAGCACACCCGTTGTTCTGATCACCGGGGCCGCCGGCGGCCTCGGCAAGGCCATCGCCAAGCGCTTCGCCCAGAGTCACTGGCGCATCGCCGCCACCGACGTCGACAAGAGCGGGCTGCACGCGCTCAACGCCCAGGTGCCGCTGGACGCCAGCGCCGTGGCCGACCTGCGCCGGGCGGACAACTGCCAGAGCCTGGTGGCGGACATCCTCGCCCGCACCGGCCGCCTGGACGCGCTGGTCAACGCCGCCGGGGTCTGGCGCGAGGGCCCGGTGGAGAACTTCAACGAGGACGACTTCGACCTGGTCCTGGGGGTCAACCTCAAGGCCGCGTTCTACATGTGCCAGGCCGCCACGCCCTACCTCAAGGACAACCGCGGCTGCATCGTGAACATCTCCAGCGACTCCGGGCGCCAGGCCTACCGCGGCTCGGCGGCCTACTGCGCGAGCAAGGCGGCGCTGACCATGCTCACCCGCACCCTGGCCCTGGAACTGGCCGCGGACGGCGTGCGCGTCAACGCCATCTCCCCGGCCGACATCGCCACGCCCATGCTCGACTACCAGGCCGAGCGCTACGGCCAGGGCAACCCCGCCGCCTACAAGCTCGGCCTGCTGCGGGATTATCCACAGGGCAAGGAAGCGCGCTTCATCCGCCCGGAAGAGGTCGCCGACCTGGTCTGGTACCTCTGCGGCCCGCAATCCGAAGCCATCACCGGCGCCGACCTGGCCATCGACTTCGGCCTCTCCGCCGGCCGCTGAGCCGCGCCGCGCGCCAATCGCCCGGCGATTGGCGCGCGCCCCTGTTCCCCGGGGCCAATGGGGGGTATAGAAAAGAGTGTGTCGCGGGGCTGGGCGCAGTGCGTCCAGTCTTGGCATCCCCCACCCGCCTTGCGAGAGCGATATGGAACCCGGCAACCACCAACTCAGCATGACCGTCCTGATGACCCCGGACATGGCCAACTTCTCCGGCAACGTCCACGGCGGCACCCTGCTCAAGTACCTCGACGAGGTCGCCTACGCCTGCGCCAGCCGCTATGCCGGCCACTACGTGGTGACCCTCTCGGTCGACCAGGTGATCTTCCGCGAGCCGATCCATGTCGGCGAACTGGTGACCTTCCTCGCCTCGGTCAACTACACCGGCCGCACCTCCATGGAGATCGGCGTGAAGGTGGTCACCGAGAACATCCGCGAGAAATCCGTGCGCCACACCAACAGCTGCTTCTTCACCATGGTGGCGCTGGACGACGCGCGCAAACCCACTGCCGTGCCGCCGCTGCAGCCGGTCACCCGGGAGGAGCGCCGGCGCTTCGCCCAGGCCCAGCAGCGCCGCCAGCTGCGCCAGGAACTTGAGCAGCGTTACCAGGCAATTCGTGAAGAATGGGACAAGGATGCCGACATTTCTTGACAAGATTTCTCAAGTGCCGCTGAAAAAGTCCGGCGCGTCAACAAGTTAACCTTGAGCGTCGGCAAGGCCGAAAGCCTCGCCAGCGCCTAGACTTGCCCAATCCGCGGGTTTGCCCCCGTGATCCACCTTCGAACCACCGCCCTCCCGGGGCGGCAGTTCCCTGCGTGCCCGGAGCCCAGACCATGCACCACACACCGCTACTGACCACCCTCGCCGTCGGCTTCGTGCTGGCCTTCATCCTCGGTGCCCTGGCCAACCGCCTGCGCATCTCGCCGCTGGTCGGCTACCTGCTGGCCGGCGTGCTGGCCGGGCCCTTCACCCCCGGCTACGTCGCCGACCAGGCGCTGTCGACGGAAATCGCCGAACTGGGGGTGATCCTGCTGATGTTCGGCGTCGGCCTGCACTTCTCGTTGAAAGACCTGCTCTCGGTGAAGGCCATCGCCATCCCCGGCGCGGTGGTGCAGATCGGCGTGGCCACCCTGCTCGGCATGGGCCTGGCCTGGATGATGGGCTGGCCGCTGGGCGGCGGCCTGGTGTTCGGCCTGGCGCTGTCGGTGGCCAGCACCGTGGTGCTGCTGCGCGCCCTGGAGCAACGCCAGCTGATCGACACCAAGCGCGGGCGCATCGCCATCGGCTGGCTGATCGTCGAAGACCTGGCCATGGTCCTCACCCTGGTGCTGCTGCCTGCGCTGGCCGGCACGCTTGGCGGCAAGGCCGAGGACGGCGCCAGCGGCGGCATCCTGCTGCCGATCCTGCTGACCCTGGGCAAGGTGGTGGCCTTCGTCGCGGTGATGATCCTCGGCGGCCGCCGCGTGGTGCCCTGGGCCCTGGAGAAGGTCGCGGCGACCGGTTCGCGCGAGCTGTTCACCCTCGCCGTGCTGGCCATCGCCCTGGGCATCGCCACCGGCTCGGCGGTGGTGTTCGGCGTGTCCTTCGCCCTCGGCGCCTTCTTCGCCGGGATGATCCTCAACGAATCCGAGCTCAGCCACGAGGCGGCGGAAAACTCGCTGCCCCTGCGCGACGCCTTCGCCGTGCTGTTCTTCGTCTCGGTGGGCATGCTGTTCAACCCGGCGATCCTGATCCAGGAGCCGCTGCCGGTGCTGGCCACCTTCCTGGTCATCGTCTTCGGCAAATCGGTGGCCGCCTACGTCATCGTGCGCCTGTTCGGCCACCCCAACAGCACCGCGCTGACCATCGCCGCCAGCCTGGCGCAGATCGGCGAGTTCTCCTTCATCCTGGTCGGCCTGGGCGTGACCCTCGAACTGCTGCCCGAGCAGGGCCGCGACCTGGTGCTGGCCGGCGCCATCCTGTCGATCCTGGTCAACCCGCTGCTGTTCATCGCCATCGAGCGCCTGCAGGCGCGCAAGGAAAGCGCCCAGCCCAGCGAGGCCCAGGCGCAGGACGAGGACCTGCCGCCGCCGGTGCGCGAGCACGAGCACGCCATCCTCATCGGCCACGGCCGCGTCGGCGAACTGGTCAGCGCGCGCCTGCAGAAGGACGGTACGCCGCTGGTGGTGATCGAGGACAAGCGCGAGAAGGCCGCCGAACTGCGCGAGCGCGGCCTGAGCGTAGTGGTCGGCAACGCCGCCAACCCGGAAGTGCTGGCCCTGGCCAACATCACCACCGCGCGCTGGCTGCTGATCGCCATCCCCAACGGCTTCGAGGCCGGGCAGATCGCCAGCCGCGCCCGCGCGGCCAACCCCGAGCTGGACATCATCGCCCGCGCGCACTTCGACGCCGAGGTGGAATACCTGGAACAGAACGGCGCCAGCCTGGTGATCATGGGCGAACGCGAGATCGCCCAGGGCATGTACCAGCGCGTCGAGCAGCACGGCACCCCGGCGCCGCAGCCGGATGGGTTGCCGCAGTCGGCTTGAGGCCATGAGGCCCTCGGTCGCTCTGGAGCGGAATCGCGAGGTCGTGCGCGACCTCGCGCTACGTTACGGCGCGCTCAATCCACGCATATTCGGTTCGGTCCTGTATGGCACCGACCAGGATGGCAGCGACCTCGACCTGCTGGTGGACGTGGTACCCGGTACCCACCTGTTCGATCTCGGCGGCCTGCAGGACGAATTGCAGGAACTACTGGGCATGAAGGTAGATTTGCTGACGCCCGGCGACATCCCAGCGAAATTCCGCGCCCGGTTACTGAGCGAAGCCAGGCCGATATGACCGGCAGGCGCCTGACGGACAACACGCCAGGCAACCTGCATTCAACTCAGATCGCTTTCGCCTCGAAACGCACCCGCGGGTGCGCGATGCGGTCCTGGGCGCGCACCAGTTCCAGTTCGTAGCTGCCGCAGTGCTGAGTCTCCAGCAGCACTTCGTGCACCGCCGCGGCGGTGAATTCGAAGGCCGTGCAGGGCGCCTCGCCCAGCAGCAGGCGGGCCAGGAACAGGCCCGAGGTCAGGTCGCCGACGCCCACCGGCTGGCGCGGGAAGGCCAGCAGCGGGCGGCGCAGGTGCCAGCTGCCCTCGGCGCTGACCAGCAGCATCTCGAAGGCATCCGACGGCTTACCCGGGTAGTTCAGGTGCTTCACCAGCACCGCCTTCGGGCCGCGCGCCAGCAGGCTGCGCGCCATCTCCACGCAATCCTCCAGGGACTGCGGGCTGCGCTGGCAGAAGCTGTCCAGCTCCAGCTGGTTGGGGCACAGGTAGTCGGCCACCGCGGCGGCTTCCTGGAGCAGGAACTCGCCGACTTCCGGGGCCACGATGCAGCCCTTGTCCGGGTGGCCCATCACCGGGTCGCACAGGTAGATCGCCCGCGGGTTGGCCTCGCGGATGCGCGCCAGCGCCTCGAGGATCGCGCGGCCCTGGGCGGCGCTGCCCAGGTAGCCGGAGAGCACGGCGTCGCAGTTGCCCAGTTCGCCGATGGCGGCGATGCCCTCCACCAGCGCCGGAATCTGCTCCGGCGGCAGCACCTGGCCGGTCCAGTGTCCATACTGGGTATGGTTGGAGAACTGCACGGTGTTCAGCGGCCAGACGTTCACCCCGACGCGGCGCATCGGGAACACGGCGGCGCTGTTGCCGGCATGGCCGAAGACGACGTGGGACTGGATGGCGAGGACGTGGGGAGTGCGCGACGACATGACGAATTCCTGCAACTGGATGTGTCAGTATGGGGCGCAAATCACCACCTGGGAACCGGCGGCTCTCGCCGCGTTCCTACAGACTCGGTAAGCTGGAGCGCCTCTTCCCGAGCGGAGCCTTGAAGTGACCTTGGGCAACCTTTTCGTATTCCTCCTGCTGGCCACGGCCGCCGCCTGGTGGTGGCGCGCCCACGGCATCCGCGAGCGCGCCCTGCAGCTGGCGCGCCAGCACTGCGCGCGGCAGGGGGTGGAGCTGCTCGACGAGAACGTCGCCCTGCGCCGCCTGCGCCTGCGCCGCGGCGCCAACGGCATGCTCTGCCTGGCCCGGGAATACGGCTTCGAGTTCACCGCCAGCGGCCAGGACCGCTACAACGGCAGCATCACCATGCTCGGCCAGCGCCCCGGCCCGATCGAGCTGGAGCCCTTCCGCTTCCACCCCGAGCCCCACGAAGTGCACGCGGTGGTGGAAATCGCCCAGGCCCTGCCAGCGCCCACGGCCGAGCCACAGGCGCCACGGCACAAGGCCGAGGTGGTGCGGCTGGACGAGTGGCGGCGCAACCACGCCGACAAGAAGGTCGGCGACTAGCTACTCGTGCCCGAGCAGGAAGCGCGCCACCCGCTCGGCGCTGTCCTGGGGGTATTCCTGCATGAAGCAATGCCCGCCGGCGACGTTCTGCCCGCCGACGTGGGTGTTCTGCGCGCACCAGCGGGCCACCGACCTGGGCACGAAGGGGTAGGTCCGCTCGCCGAACAGCACCAGGGTCGGCGTGCTCACTTTCGCCAGCGACGGCCACAGGCGCTTGGGGAAGGAGCTGAAGATTTCCGCCTCGCGGCTCGGCCGGCATTTCAGCTCGACGCCGTCGTCCACCGCCTTGATGGCGTTCTCCACGTAGGCCCATAGCGCCTCGTCGGTCCAGCCCTTGAAGATGCCGCGGCCGTGCAGGCCGGCGTAGGCGGCGGCGCGGTCCGGCCACTGGCTGCGCCGCGCCCTGGCCTTCTGCACCATGGCCCGGCGCTCGTGCAGGCCGAGCACCTCGGACAGCGCCATCACGCCGATCATCGCCGGGGTGAACAGCACCGGGTCGAGTAGCGCCGCGCGTTCGAACAGCTGCGGATGGCGCGCCAGGATCAGGCTGCTGAGCACCCCGCCGAAGCTGTGCCCGCAGGCGTAGCGCGGCACCTCGCCGTAGACCGCGCGGCCGGCCTCGAAGGCCTCCACGGCCATCTCGGCGTTGCGGTTCCAGCCGTGGAAGCGCCCGCCGTGGTCGCTGTCGCCGTGGCCCTGGACGTCGCACAGCCAGAGGTCGAAGTCCCGCGCCAGGTGCTTGAGCATCGGCTCGTAGGCCCGCCCGCAGAAACCATTGCCATGCAGGAAGTGCAGCAACGGCTTGCCGCTGGGTTCGCTGCGCCAGCCGCGCAGGGTGAAGCCGGCGGAACAGGAATGGGACCAGGCGATCAGCTGCATCGGACGTTCTCCTCGAGGGTCGCGCAGTGTAGCGACCCGCGGCCGCGCCGGACCAGTGCCCGGACGTGCTATGGTCGCGCTCCGCCCACCCGCACCGAGCGCCATGAGCCCGAGCCGTCCCCTGCGCCTGATCCTCGCCAGCCTGCTGGTGCTGGCCGGCCTGCTGCTGTCGGTGTACTGGGCCGGGGAGAAGGCGCGGCACCGCTCGCTGCTCGCCGAGGCCGAGGCGGCCCACGAGCAGTTGGGGCTGTACGTCAGTTCCCTGCGCACCCTGCTGGAACGCTACCGCAGCCTGCCGGCGGTGCTGGCCCTGGACCCGGAACTGCGTCAGGCCCTGGCCGGCCCGATCACGGGCGAGCTGCAGCAGGCGCTGAACCTCAAGCTGGAGCGGATCAACGCCGCGGCGCGCTCCTCCACCCTGGAACTGCTCGACCGCGACGGCCTGGCGGTGGCTGCCAGCAACTGGCGCCTGCCCACCAGCTACGTCGGCCACAACTACGCCTTCCGCCCCTACTTCCGCCAGACCATCGCCCAGGGCACCGGGCGCTTCTACGCGGTGGGCGTGACCACCGGCATCCCCGGCTACTTCCTGGCCAACGCGGTGCGCGACGAGGCCGGGCGCTTCCTCGGCGCCATCGTGGTCAAGCTGGAATTCCCCGACCTGGAACAGCAGTGGAGCCAGACCCCCGACCTGGTGCTGGTCAGCGACACCAAGGGCATCGTCTTCCTCGCCAACCACCCCGGCTGGCGCTACCGCGAATTGCAGCCGCTGGACACCTTCGCCCGCCTGGAACTGGCGCAGACCCGCCAGTACGACCGCCAGCCGCTGAGCCCGTTACAGCACCGCACCCTGCAGCCGCTGGGCGAGGACAGCCGCCTGGTGCGCGTCGGCGCCAAGGACGACGAAACCGACTACCTCTGGCAATCCCTGAGCCTGCCCGACGACGACTGGACCCTGCACCTGCTGCGCGACGCCCGCGGCGTGCAGAGCGACGTCGCCACCGCGCGCCTGGCCGCCGCCGGGGCTTGGCTGGCGCTGGTGTTCCTGGCCCTGCTGCTGCAACAGCGCTGGCGCATCGCCCGCCTGCGCCAGCGCAGCCGCGAGGAACTGGAACAACTGGTGGAACAGCGCACCGCCGCCCTGAAAACCGCCCAGGACGGCCTGGTGCAGGCCGCCAAGCTGGCGGCCCTGGGGCAGATGTCGGCGGCCCTGGCCCACGAGATCAACCAGCCGCTGACCGCCCAGCGCATGCACCTGGCCAGCGTGCGCCTGCTGCTGGACGCCGGGCGCAGCGACGAGGCCCGCGCCGCCCTGGCGCGCCTGGACGAGTTGCTGGAGCGCATGGCCGCGCTGACCGGCCACCTGAAGACCTTCGCCCGCAAGACCCCCGGCGGCCTGCGCGAACGCATCGAACTGGGCCACGTGCTGGACCAGGCCCTGCAATTGCTGACGCCGCGCATCCGCGCCGAGCAGGTGGAGGTCAGCCAGGTGCTCAGCGTGCCGGCCTGGGTGCTGGGCGACGCCATCCGCCTGGAGCAGGTGCTGGTCAACCTGCTGCGCAACGCCCTGGACGCGGTGACAGGCGTCGAGCGCCCGCACATCGGGGTGGCGCTGCGTCGCGAGGACCCGTACTGGATTCTGGAAGTCGCCGACAACGGCGCGGGCATCGCCGCCGAGCACCTGGGCAACGTCTTCGACCCCTTCTTCACCACCAAGCCGGTGGGCGAGGGACTCGGCCTGGGACTGGCGGTATCCTACGGCATCGTCCACGAACTCGGCGGCCGCCTGGAGGCCGCCAACCGTCCCGAAGGCGGCGCGCTGTTCCGCCTGGTGCTGCCCGCCGCGAGCGAAGAGACATGACCGAACACGTGATTTTCGTCGATGACGAAGCCGCCATCCGCGAAGCCGTGCAGCAGTGGCTGCAGCTGTCCGGCTTCACGGTGCGCCTGTGCAAGAGCGCCGAGGAGTGCCTGAAGAACCTGGAGCGCGGTTTCGCCGGCGTGGTGATCAGCGACGTGCGCATGCCCGGCACGGACGGCCTGGCCCTGCTCGAACGCCTGCAGCAGCTGGACCGCGACCTGCCGGTGATCATGGTCACCGGCCACGGCGACGTGCCCATGGCGGTGCAGGCCATGCGCGACGGCGCCTACGACTTCATCGAGAAGCCCTTCACCCCCGAGCGCCTGCTGGACAGCCTGCGCCGCGCCCTGGAAAAGCGCCGCCTGGTGCTGGAGAACCGCCAGTTGCGCGAGCAGGCCACGCTCAAGGACCAGGTGGAGTCGCGCCTGCTCGGCGTGTCGAAGCCGATGGAGGCCCTGCGCCGCCAGGTGCTGGCCCTGGCCGGCACCCCGGTGAACGTGCTGATCCGCGGCGAGACCGGCGCCGGCAAGGAGCTGGTCGCCCGCTGCCTGCACGACTTCGGCCCGCGCGCGGACAAGCCCTTCGTCGCGCTGAACTGCGCAGCCATCCCCGAGCAGCTGTTCGAAAGCGAGCTGTTCGGCCACGAGAGCGGCGCCTTCACCGGCGCCCAGGGCAAGCGCATCGGCAAGCTGGAGCACGCCAACGGCGGCAGCCTGTTCCTCGACGAGATCGAGAGCATGCCGCTGGCCCAGCAGGTCAAGCTGCTGCGTGTGCTGCAGGAGCAGCAACTGGAGCGCCTGGGCTCGAACCAGAGCATCCGCGTCGATCTGCGGGTGATCGCCGCGACCAAGCCGGACCTGCTGGAAGAGGCCCGCGCCGGGCGCTTCCGCGAAGACCTGGTGTACCGCCTGAACGTCGCCGAACTGCGCCTGCCGCCGCTGCGCGAAAGGCGCGAGGACATCCCGCTGCTGTTCGAACACTTCGCCCAGTTGGCCAGCGAGAAGCTCGGCCGCGAGGCGCCGCCGCTGTCCACCGCCGAACTGGCCCGGCTGCTGGCCCACGACTGGCCGGGCAACGTGCGCGAACTGGCCAACGCCGCCGAGCGCCACGTGCTCGGCCTGGACCGCGCCGCGCAACTGGAAGCGCCGGCCGGCAGCGGCCTGTTCGAACGCATGGAAGCCTACGAGGCCGAATGCATCCGCCAGGCCCTGAGCCAGTGCAAGGGCGACATCAAGGCGGTGATGGAACTGCTCGGCCTGCCGCGGCGCACCCTCAACGAGAAGATGCAGCGGCATGGGTTGAGCCGGGGGGAGTTTCGCGGGGAGGGTTGAGCGCCTATGCGCAAGCCCGGAGGGGCGTTGCGGCCTGGTGAGGCGGCGTATAACCGCGAACGGTTATACGCCCTACGCTCCCTGGCGCTCTTATTCGCTACCGTAGGATGGGTTGAGCGAAGCGATACCCATCGCCATGGCCGCATGGGTTTCGCCAAGGCTCAACCCATCCTACGAAGAGCCCCGCACCGGGGTGCTCTTCGTAGGAGCGAGCTTGCTCGCGAACCGCATGGCACCGCGTTTGTTCGCGAGCAAGCTCGCTCCTACGAGAAGCCATGCTCGCAGCGATCACAACCCTGTTGCCAGCTCGCCAGCCTTGCCGCGCTTGTGCAGCACCGCCAGGTACACCAGGCCCACGGCGATCCAGGCCAGGCCCAGGTACTGGGCGTCGGCGCTCATGCTGACCAGCACGTAGCCGATGATCGCCAGGCCCACCAGCGGGCACAGCAGGTGGCGCACCACCTTGCCGCTCTTCTGGCGGATGAAGTAGTGATTGATCACCGCCAGGTGCAGCAGGCAGAAGCCGGTGAGCGCGCCGAAGTTGACCAGCGAGGTGAGCACGTCCGGCGCGTCGAGGAAGGCGATGCCGATGCCCAACGACAGCACCGCCACCAGGTACAGGCTGACGTGGGGTGTCTGGTAGCGCGTGTGCACCTTGGCCAGCACCCGCGGCAGCTTGCCGTCGCGGGCCATGGAGTAGAGCAGGCGCGACACCGCCGCCTGGGAGGTGATCGACACCGTCACGCCCCAGGCCAGCGCGGTGGCCACCGCGGTCAGGGTCGACAGCCACTTGCCGCCGGCGGCCTCGGCTATCTCGTAGAAGGCGGTGTCGGCCGACTGGAAGGTCATGCCCGCGGCCAGGTCGGTGGCCAGCCAGGTCTGCAGGACGAAGATGCCGCCCATGACGAACAGCGCGATCAGCGAGGCGCGGCCGATCTGCTTGGCCGGGTCGCCCTTGACCTCTTCGGCGAGGGTGGAGATGGCGTCGAAGCCGAGGAACGACAGCACGGCGATGGACACCGCCTTCATCACCAGGCCGAGGTCGAAGTGCTCCGGCTGGTAGAGCGGCGCCAGGGTCAGCCGGCCGCTGCCCATGCCGCCTTCCAGGGCGTGGTAGCCGACCACCAGGAAGATCGCCAGGACGATCATCTCGGCGATCAGGAACAGCAGGTTGAAGCGCGCGGCGAAGGTGATGCCGCGCAGGTTCACCAGGGTCGCCGAGACCAGGAAGGCGAGCATCCACACCAGCTTCGGCACGTCCGGGAACAGGTGGTTGAGCGCCAGCGCGCTGAACACGTAGAGCAGCGGCGGGATCAGCAGGTAGTCCAGCAGCAGCACCCAGCCGGCGAGGAAGCCGACGTGCGGGTGGATGCCGCGCTGGGCGTAGGAATACACCGAGCCGGCGATGGGGAAGGCGCGGGCCATGGCGCCATAGCTCAGGGCAGTGAAGAGCATCGCCAGCATGCCCACCAGGTAGGCCATGGGCACCATGCCCTGGGAGTCGGCGTGGACCCAGCCATACACGCCGAAGGGCGCGATGGGGATCATGAAGATCATCCCGTAGACGACCAGGTCGGTCAGGGAAAGACTGCGGCGGAGCTGTTGCTGGTAGCCAAACTGTTCGATGGCCATGGGGGAGTCCTCTCGATTCGGCAGCTTTGTCGTTGTTGTCTGCGCCGCGAGCGCGACGGCGTTTCTTGTTCCGGGGCTTACAGCCAGGGCGCCAGGCGCTCGGCCCAGGCCTGGACGGCGGCGGCTTCGCGCAGCCCGTCGTTGCGGATTTCCAGGAGCACGGCGTCGAGGCCGCGCTCGTCGCCGTGCACCGGCACGGTCATGTCCTCGGCCGGGTCGATGTCGTAGGGCTGGTTGGCGCCGATCTCGCCGCCGCCCTGGCGCAGGCCGTCGACTATCCGCCGTGCGTAGCCTTCGGCGCGGCCATAGAGCACACCGGCGATCCACGGCCGCGGCACGCCGCGGTAGCTCGGGGTGAAGCTGTGCACGCCGACGATGCGCGTCGGCTGCCCGGCCGCCTGGCGCTGGTCGATCAGCTCGGCCAGGGCGCGGTGGAAGGGTTCGAACAGGCGCGCCTGGCGTTCCCGGCGGTTCGCCTCGCCCAGCCCCAGGTTGCCGGGGATGGGGTAGACCTCGCTGTGCTCGGGGATGCTGTCCGGCGCCGCCAGCGGGCGGTTCAGGTCGATCAGCAGGCGCGAGTAGCCGGCCGCCAGCAACGGTGCGTCGAGGCGCTCGGCCAGCGCCTCGGCCAGGGCCAGGGCGCCGATGTCCCAGGCGATGTGCTCCTGCGCCGCGGCGTCGTCCAGGCCGAGCTGCGCCAGTTCCGCCGGGATGTAGCGGCTGGCGTGCTCGCAGACCAGCAGCACCGGGCTGCGCCCTTGGGGGTTGAGCAGGCGGAACGGCGGCTCGCGGTAGAGCCCGCTTTCAGTAGAGGCTGGCATAGCGTTGGCACACCTGGTCGTCGGTGAGGTCGCGGGTCAGCGCCAGCTCCTGGCGCTTCATGGCGAAGTAGGTCTGCAGCAGCGCCGGCGGCAGCTGGGCGCAGAGCGCGTGGTCGTCCATCAGCAGCTGCAGGGCTTCTTCCAGCGAGCCGGGCAGCGCCTGGATGCCGAGAGCTTCGCGCTCGGCGGCGCTCAGCGAATCCGGGTCGACGTCGGTGACCGCGCTCAATGCCAGACGCTCCTCCAGGCCCAGGCGGCCGGCGATGAGCACCGCGGCCATGGCCAGGTGCGGCGAGGCGGTGGCGTCCATCGGGCGGAATTCCAGGTTGAACTGGCGCGCCAGCGGCTTGCCGCCGAGGCTCACCACCGGGCAGATGCGCAGCGCCGCCTCGCGGTTGCGCAGGCCCAGGCAGGCGTAGGCGGCGCTCCAGTGGTGCGGCTTCAGGCGCAGGTAGGAAACCGCCGTCGGCGCGCTCAACGCGCACAGCGCCGGCAGGTGGCGCAGCACGCCGGCGGCCCAGTGGCGCGCGGTCTGCGAGAGATTGTCCGACTGCTCGGCATCGTAGAACAGCGGGGCGCCGTCGAGGCTCTGCAGGCTCAGGTGCAGGTGCACGCCGTTGGTGACCTCGCCCGGCGCGCGCAGCGGCGAGAAGCAGGTGCCCAGGCCCATCTGCCGGGCGATCTCGCGGGTCAGCTCGCGCACGTTCACCGCGCGGTCGGCGGCGGCCACGCCCTGGGTCGGGCGGCAGGTCACCTCGTACTGGCGACGGCCATATTCGGGCAGGAACATCTCCGGTTCGGCGCCGGCCTGCTCCAGCGCGGCCATCAGCCAGCCGGGGAAGTTGCCGGCGGCGCGCTGGGCCTGCAGCGAGAAGGCGCCGCCCGGGCCCTCGGGCAGGCCGAGCAGGGTGAATTCGTGTTCGAAGGCGGCGGTGACCTGCAGGCCCAGCTCGCGGTAGCGGGCGATCTCCTCGCGCAGCAGGGTGCGCGGGCACACCGGCCAGGGCCTGCCGTCGGTCTCCACCAGGTCGCCGTGGTAGTAGTCCAGCGGCGGCGCCAGCGGGTCCGGGCCCTGCTCCAGGTACAGGCGCGCCTGGGGGTCGGGCAGCAAGCGCAGGTCGCCGTGGCTGCCCCAGGGGTTGTCGTCGGCGATGATGTCCTGCGGCGTCAGCGCGCTGTTCGCCGGCACCCAGCCGCAGCCGCTGGCCAGTTGCTCGGCGACCGCGGCGGCCGGCAGCGAGCGGCCGCGGGTGATGCCGGCGAGGTCGGTGGTGACGAAGCTGCTCAGGTGCAGCGGCCCGGTGGCTTGGCTCATGGCGTGCTCCGCGGTCAGGCGAGGTCGGCGATACGCGCCAGCACCGCGTCGGTGTCGGCGATCCAGCAATAGCCCTTGATGGCTTCCAGGCAGGCCTGGTGGCGCTCGGCGCTGTGGGTGGCGCAGGCGTCCTCGACCAGGGTCACCAGGTAGCCGCGGTCGGCGGCGTCGCGCACGGCCATGTCCACGCACTGGTCGGTGACCACGCCGCAGACGATCAGGTGGCGCACGTCGAGGTTGCGCAGCACGTAGTCGATGGCGGTGGAGTTGAAGACCCCGGACGAGGTCTTGGGCAGGACGACTTCGTTCTCGGCCGGCGCCAGCGCATCGATCACCTGGGCGTCGGGGTGGCCCTTGGGCAGGTGCATGTCCGACAGCTTGTGGTCCAGGGAGCGGTCGCGGCCGTCGGCGGTGAGGCTTTCGATGATGGTGTGCAGCACGTTCTGCCCGGCGCCGCGCATGGCCGCCAGCAGGCGCTGCTGGTTGGGGATGACCTGGTTCTGCACGCGCTCATAGAAGTAGCGGGCCTTGTCCGCGTCGATGTGGGCGTCGCGGCCGGGGATGACCCAGGCGTTCTGCATGTCGACGAAGAGGATGGCGGTTTCGCCGCGGCGGTACGGCAGGTCGCGGGGCGACGGGTGGGGCAGGCTGAACATGGTCATTCCTCGAGCAGATGGGCGTTGAACGCGGCGCGCAGTTGGTCGATGCCGTCCAGGCGTTCGTCGAGTTGGCTGTCGCTGCGCGCTACCAGGCTGGCGATGAGCGCCTCGACCTGGGCCATGGCCGGCACCAACGAGTCGAACGGCGAGGGAGATTCCACCGGCGCGCTGACGATCAGGTCGGCCAGCTCGCGCAGCGGCGAGGCGTAGATGTCGGTGAACAGCACCACCCGCGCGCCGCGGGCCTTGGCGGTCTGCGCGACGAGCTGGGCCTGGGCCTGGTAGCGGCGGTAGTCGAACAGCACCAGCAGCGACTGGCGGTCCATGTCGTGCAGCAGGTCGGGCAGCGCCATGCCGTCGTCCAGCCACAGGCAGCCGCCGCGCAGCAGGCGCAGGTGGGTGACCAGGTAGCCGGCGAGGAAGCGGCTGAAGCGCCCGCCGTGGCAGAACAGGCGCAGGCGCGGGTCGAGCAGCCAGTCGCCGAGCAGGCGGATGTCGTCGGCGCGGGTCAGGTTCAGGGTGTGCTGCAGCTTGTCCGAGGCGTCGGCCAGGTAGCTCGACCAGGGGTCGTCGTGCTCCATGCGCTCGCGGCGTTCGGCGAGCAGGGTGCGCGGCGAGCGCAGGCGGTCGTCCACCTCGATCAGCAGGGCGTCCTGGAACTCGCCGTAGCCGGCGAAGCCGAGCTTCTTCACCAGGCGCAGGATGGTCGGGTCGCTGACCCCCGCCTGCCTCGCCAGGCGCGCCATGGGGCCCAGGCCCAGGCGCGGGTAGTCGTCGAGCAAGGCACGCAGCACCTTGCGCTCGGCCGGCGTCAGGGCGACGTCCGGCGCGGCAAGGCGGTCTTTGAGGCTGGACATGGCAGCTCCCTTGGAGGTTGTGCCTGGTCTTGTAGTGAATATTTCAAAGTATTGCAAATACTTTGTTTATGTTCGATTCACTACATTTCCGCCGCGCCGGCAACCCGGCCGCTCTAGGGCGGGCCGTTGGGCAGGAAGGTTTTTTCCGGGCAAAAAAACGGCCGCTGAGTGCAGCGGCCGGAAAGAAGACGTCGATTGGAGCAATCGGATATCGGCGTCGGGAAGCAAGGCCAGTCGGCGTTGGAGGAACCGGCTGGCGTGAGGGGCGGAAGTTCGCAGTCACCGCCCCTCGGTGACACATCAGGCTGATCGTGTCGGGCCTGCCGGGAGAGCCCGGCAGATAAAGACAAGTCTATTGACCTATCTAGTTTCGATAAAGCGCGGAGATGGCGAAAGACTTTTTCATGAAATGAAAAGATCACCGCCCCCGCCGGGATAAAAAAACGCCGCACTTCGTATGCGGCGCAAGGCATTGGGAATACCGGCTCACGCTCCGGGCTTCCCGGGGGAAAGTAACGCCGATCAGGAATCGGCGTTGGACTGGGCAGCGGCCTTGCCGGCGGTACGCTCGGCGTCGGAGGCCTGCTGGGCAGCGGCGATGGCGGCCTCGTTGGCTTTCACCATCTTGTCGGTCATCAGTCGGGACTCTTCGGCGAAGCTCAGTTGCACGAAGGACAGCGAGCAAACGGACAGCAGGGCAGCAACAACAAGTTTACGGGACATGATTTTCGAACCTTTGATTGGCCCCGCTCAGTGGGGGCGATGCAAAGGTTACGACTCGGCGACAGGCGGAAAAATA
This sequence comes from Pseudomonas sp. AAC, assembly GCF_000725445.1. NCBI lineage: Bacteria > Pseudomonadati > Pseudomonadota > Gammaproteobacteria > Pseudomonadales > Pseudomonadaceae > Pseudomonas > Pseudomonas sp. AAC. Next base: position 504,203 of record NZ_KL647096.1, read on the forward strand.
GCTGGCTCACCAACAGACCATTGCCTGAAAAGCAACAATCCGTTTTCAGGCCCAGTGCGCGGGGTCGTTCATCACCTGCTCGTCGGCGTCGAAGGCCTTGGGCAGTTCTTCCTTGAGGAACTCCACCCAGGTGCGGATCTTCGCGTCGAGGAAGCGCCGCGACGGGTAGAGCGCGAAGATCTGCCGCACGTGCAGGCTGCGCTCGGGCAACACGCGCACCAGCTCGCCCTGGCGCAGCGCCGGCGCGGCCACGTAGCTGGGCAGCAGGCAGATGCCCATGCCGGCGCGGGCGGCCCCGGCCAGGGCCTCGGCGACGTTGACCATGAAGGTGTCGCGCGGGCGGATCACGCTCGCCTCGTTGTCTTCCTCGAAGGCCCAGCCTTCCGGGAAGGTCGGGTCCTGCAGGCGCAGGCAGCGGTGCTCGCGCAGGTCCTCGATGGCGCGCGGGGTGCCGCGCTCGGCCAGGTAGCCGGGGCTGGCGCAGAGCACGCTGTAGATGCTGCCGAGGGTCTGGGCGACGTATTCGGAGTCGGGCAGTTCGCGGTCGCGGGTGATGACCACGTCCTGGCCTTCTTCGAGGATGTCCGGCTGGCGCTGGGCCAGGGTCAGCTCGATGTAGACCTCCGGGTGCTGCTGGCAGTAGCGCGAGATCAGCGGGATGAGATGCTGCTGGCCGAGCCCGGTCAACGAGTGCACGCGCAGCCGGCCGCGCGGGCGCAGGTGCGCGCCGTTGGCCTCGGCCTCGGCTTCCTCGACGTCGAGGAGGATTTCCCGGCAGCGCTGCAGGTAGCGCTCGCCGGTCTCGGTCAGGGCCAGGCGCCGCGTGGTGCGGTGCAGCAGGCGCGCCTGCAGGTAGGCCTCCAGGTCCGAGACCACGCGGGAGACCTGGGCGGTCGACAGGCCCAGGGCATTGGCGGCGGCGGTGAAGCTGCCGGCATCGACCACGCGGGCGAAGACCCGCATCGCATGTAAAGTGTCCACTGTTGCCCCGTCTGCAAAACTGAATCGCAGTATAGGGTCATTTTCCCGCGACAGTTGCCGGGTATAGTGGCAACCAGGTCGCTGCAGCAGCGATGGGTCCATCAGGCCCATCGTCTGGCACCCGGCACACCAGCCGCTTGCCAACACTCCCCCGCGCATACCCCGCTGCAGCGGCTGCCCTTTTCCTCCAAAGGCGCATGTCTTGATTGATGTGCGCCTTTTTTCGTTTGCAGGCGGCGCCGAGGTGCTTTCGTAGGATGGGTTGAGCTTGCGAAACCCATGCGGTCGCGATGATGGGTATCGCTTCGCTCAACACCATCCTACGACGGTGCGCCACGGCATCGAGGCGTGCCAGTCAGCGCGGCAGCGGGTAGAGGCGTTCGTCGAACTGCGCCAGGCGCGGGAATTCCAGCGGTTGGTCGCCCTCCAGGTGCTGCAGGCGGTCCTGGTACTGGCGCAGGAAGTCCTGGCGCGCGTCGTTGCCGATGTAGGGCACGTGCCAGGCGACGAAGGGCGGCAGCACCGTCATGCCGGTGTAGGCCAGGGTGCCGCGCAGGATCGGCCGCAGCATGTCTTCCAGCGGGCCGTGGATGGCGCCTTCGCCGAACATGTGCTCGCGCCCGCCGAGGGTGACGGTGACCAGCGCCTTCTTGCCGGCCAGGCCGCCCTGGTCGTAGAAGCGCTTGCCGCCGTAGCAGATGCCCGAGACCAGCACGCGGTCGAACCAGCCCTTGAGGATGGCCGGGGCGGAGAACCAGTAGATCGGGAAGTTGAAGATCACCAGGTCCGCCCAGAGCAGCTTGTCCAGCTCGGCCTGGATGTCGGCGGCGATGGTCTGGTGCTTGGCGCCTTCGCGCTGCTCCAGGGCGTAGACCAGGTAGTCCGGGTTGGCGCGCGCGCCGAAGTCGGCGGCGCTGGCTACCGGGTTCCAGTTCATCGCGTAGAGGTCGGAGACCTGTACTTCGTGGCCCTGGCCCTTGAGGGTTTCTTCGGCCAGCTTGTACAGCGCGGTGCTGAAGGACTGGGGTTCGTTGTGGGCGTGGATGATCAGTACGTTCATGTGGATTCCTGGCTAGAAAAGCGCTACTTGGCGGATTGGCGTACTGGCTCAGCACCCTCTCCCCAGCCCTCGGCTGCGCGCCCCGCCCTGAAGGGAGAGGGGGCGTTCGTGTTCATCCTGCAGCGCCCTCTCCCGCCGGTAGCACCGAAGCGCTTTTGCCCCCTCTCCCGCTTGCGGGAGAGGGCTGGGGAGAGGGTGCTCTTCAGGCGTTCAGAGTTGAATGGCCTTGTGTTCGACGAACTCCGCCAAACCTTCCTCGCCCCACTCGCGGCCGATGGTCTGCTCGGTGGCCGGGTTCTGCACCTCGGCCAGGCCCTGCCCTTGCGGCGCCACCCAGGCGCCGTCGATGTACAGCCGCAGGCGGTCATGCATAGCGTTTCTCCTTGAGCAGTTCGGCGGCGCACAGGGCGATGCGCCGGCAGGCCTCGCGCAGCGGCTCGGCGCCGAGCACCAGGCCCAGGCGGATGTGCCCGGCGGCGCTGGGGCCGAAGGCTTCGCCGGCCAGCACCGAGACGCCGTGGCGCTCCAGCAGCAGGTCGGCGAAGTCCTGGGCGGAGAGGCCGGTGGGGCGGATGTCGACCATCACGAACATGCCGCCGTCCGGGCGCAGCGCGCGCAGGCCGACGCAATCGGCCAGGCAGTCGAGGACCAGGTCGCGGCGCTGGCGGTAGGCCTCGCGCATGGCTTCCAGTTCCGGCAGCTGGGCTTCCAGCGCGGTGCAGGCGGCGTCCTGGATGAAGTCCGGCGAGCCGTAGAGCATGCACAGGGCGAGGTTTTCCAGGTGGCCGCAGAGGTCCTGCGGGCCGACCACCCAGCCCACCCGCCAGCCGGTCATGGCGTGAGACTTGGACAGGCTGTTGAGGGTCGCGGTGCGCTCGGCCATGCCTGGCAGGCTGGCCGGGCTGACGTGCTCGCCGTCGAAGATCAGCTCGCTGTAGACCTCGTCGGAAATCATCCACAGGTCGTGTGCGATGCACAGCCGCGACAGGGCTTCCCAGGTGGCCCGCGGCAGGCTGGCGCCGGAGGGGTTGTGCGGGCTGTTGATGGCGATGGCGCGGGTGCGCGGGGTGACCAGCCTGGCCACGTCCTCGGCCTGCACGCGGAAGCCGTGCTCGGAACGCACCGAGACCGGCACCACCTTGGCCCCGCAGGCGCCGAACACCGCCTCGTAGGTGACATACATCGGCTCGGCGACTATCACCTCGTCGCCCGGGTTGAGCACGCACTGCGCCACGGCGTAGAGCGCGCACTGCGCGCCGGCCAGCACCACGACATTGTTCGCATCCACCGCCTGGCCGCTGCGTTGCGCGTGGCGGCGGGCGATGGCTTCGCGCAGGTTGCGCTTGCCGCGCACGTCGGAGTAGTGGGTGTTGCCGGCCAGCAGGCTGTCGATGGCCGACTGCACGATGGGCGACGGGGTGTCGAAGTCGGGGTCGCCCACCGACAGCAGCAGGATGTCGTCGCCCTGCTCCAGGCGCGCCAGGGCGCGGTAGTGGATGTCCCAGGCGGCGGCGCCGTCGCCGGCGATGCGTTGGGTGAGGTTCGAGAAGCGCATGACGGGGAGTCCTTCAATGCGCCGGGGCCGCATCGGCCCCGGCGGGTGCAACGGGGCCTACTTCGCGCAGGCGTGTTTCAGCTCGATCAGGGTCACGCCGGGGTGGGCGAAGCCTTCGCGCAGGTCGCGCTCCAGCTCGTCCAGGCTCTGCGGCTGGCGCATCTCGCAGCCGTAGGCGCGGCCGAGCAGGGCGAAGTCCGGGTTGCGCGGCAGCACGCCGACCGGCTCGATATCCAGGCCGAGCATGTCGTCGCGGATCTGCCCGAGCGCGTCGTTGTTCCACAGCAGCACCACCAGCGGGCTGTCCAGCTCCTCGGTGGCGGTGGCCAGTTCCTGGGCGGTGTAGAGGAAGCCGCCGTCACCCACCAGCACCAGGCCGGGGCGCTCCGGCGCGCCGAACTTGGCGCCGATGCCGGCCGGCACGCCGTAGCCGAGGGTGCCGTAGCCGGTGGGGTGCAGCCAGCCGCGCGGCGCCTTGCTCGGGTACAGGTAGTTGGCGGTGTAGGCCAGTTGGGTCATGTCGCTGGCGATGAAGGCGTTGGCCGGCAGCGCCTTGGCGATGCGTTCGAGGATCGCCTTGTGGATAAGCTGCAGCGGCGCGTGGCTGGCATCCAGTTGCTGACGCAGCTGGGCGACGCGGTCGCTGGCGCTGCCGGCGTCACGCTTGGCGGCCGGCAGCGCGGCGAGCAGCGCTTCGGCGGTGGCTTTCGAATCGCCCAGCAGGGCCACGGCGCTGGGGTAGAAGTCGTTGAACTTGCGTGAATCGACGTCGACGCGGATCAGCTCGCCGCCCAGCGGCAGGCGCTCGCGCCAGTAGTCGGTGTCGGCCATCTCGGTGCCGATGGCCAGCACCACGTCGGCCTCGGCGATCATGTCCCAGCCGGCCTGGGTGCACAGGGTGGCGCCGGCGGACAGCGGCGCTTCCGGGGCCAGCAGGCCCTTGCCGGCGACGCTGGTGAACAGCGGCGCGGCCAGACGCTCGCTGAGCGCGGCCAGGGCGTCGACGGCGTGCAGCGCGCCGCCTCCGGCGATGATCATCGGGCGCTTGGCCGCGGCGAGTTTATCCACAGCCTGGCGCAGCGCGTCGGCGGCGGGCTGGCCACGGCCGGCGCGGCGCACCACTTCATTCGTCCAGTCGCGGGCGATGGGCGCGGCGAGCACGTCCAGCGGCACCGAGATGTGCACCGGGCGCGGGCGCTCGCTGTCGAACACAGCGTAGGCGCGGGCGATCAACTCGGGCAGGTCTTCCGGGGTCAAGGCGACCGCCGAGAAGGCGGTGATCGGCGCGGTCATGGCGCGCTGGTCCTGGGTCTCGTGCAGGCAGCCCCAGCCCTTGCCGAGGCTGGCGGTGTGGTTGACGCTGGAGATCACCAGCAGCGGCACCGAGTCGGCGTAGGCCTGGCCGATGGCAGTGGCGGCGTTGGTGACGCCCGGGCCGGTGATGATGAAGGCCACGCCGGGCTTGCCGCTGACGCGGGCGTAGCCGTCGGCCATGAAGCCGGCGCCCTGCTCGTGGCGGGTGAGCACATGGCGGATGCCGCTGCCGGGCAGGCCGCGGTACAGCTCCAGGGTGTGCACGCCGGGGATGCCGAACACGGTGTCGACGCCGTAGTTGGCCAGCAGGCGGACCAGGGCCTGGCCGCCGGTGAGGGTCTTCTGTTGTTGCATGGGCAAATCCTCGTCTGTCCGGCGACGCGTGTGATCGCCGTTCGCGCCGCAGCGCTCTTGCCCCCTCTCCCGCTTGCGGGAGAGGGCTGGGGAGAGGGGCTTTTCGCCAGCCGCATCGGTGCGTCGGCCCGCCACCCTCTCCCCCAGCCCCTCTCCCTGAAGGGAGAGGGGAGCGTTCGTGTTCCCCTTCAGGTCCTCAGGCGTCGGCCAGCCGTATGAGCGCATCCACCGCCACGGCGCCTTCGGCGTTCACCAGCAGCGGGTTGACGTCCAGTTCCAGCAACGTATCGGCGTGCTCGCAGGCGTAGTCGGCCACCGCGCGGATGGCGTCCACCAGCTTGTCCATGTCCACCGCCGGGCGGCCGCGGAAGCCGCTGAGCAGCGGCGCGCTGCGCAGGCCCAGGAGGGCGTCGCGGATGGCCGCGTCGGTGGTCGGCAGCAGCAGGCTGCGGCTGTCCTTGAGCAGCTCGACGAGGATGCCGCCGGCGCCCAGCACCAGGGCCAGGCCGAAGCCGACCTCGCGCTTGATGCCGACGATCAGCTCGGCCAGCGGCGGGCTGGCCATGCGTTCCAGCAGCACCTTGTCGAAAGCCACGCCGGGGGCGTGCTTCGCCAGGTTCTCGCGCATGTCGAACAGCGCCGCTTCCAGGGCCGCCTCGTTGCGCAGGTTGAGCGCCACGCCGCCGGCCTCGGTCTTGTGCGGCAGCTCGGCGCTGACTGCCTTGAGCACCAGCGGGTAGCCCAGGTCGGCGGCGGCCTCGCGGGCCTGGCCGGGGGTGCTGAGCACCGCGGCCGGCAGCGGCAGGCCGAAGGGTTTCAGCGCCTGCTTGGACTGCCACTCGTCGAGCAGCCGGCCCTGGCCGTCGATGGCCTGCGGGCACAGCGGCACCAGCGCCGCCTCGCCACGGGCCAGCAGCGTGTCGCGGCGCTGGCGGTAATGGGCGATGCGGCCCCAGGCGGCCAGGCCGTCTTCCACGCCCTGCAACGCCGCCACGCCGTGGCCGTGCAGCAGTTCGCGGGCGTGGGCCGGCAGCAGTTCGGGCAGCGCCGAGGCGATGAAGCCGACCTTGTCGTGGCGCTTCAGCGCTGCGCAATACAGTTCCAGCAACAGGTCGCACTGCGGGCGTTCGCCGGTTTCCTCGCCGGGGTAGTCGAGCACCAGCAACGCAGCGTCGGCCGGCGTGCGCAGGGCGCTGTCGAGCATCCGCTCCAGCGCCGGGCCGTCGCCCCAGATGGCGGTGGTGAAGTCCAGCGGGTTGGCGATGTTGGCGTAGTCCGGCAGCACCTGGGCCAGCTCGGTGCGCTGCGCGTCGACCAGCTTGGGCAGCGGCAGGCCGTTGCGTTCGGCGTAGTCGGCGATCAGCCCGGCGTCGCCGCCGGAGCAGGCCAGCGCGGCCAGGCTGGGGCCGGCCGGCAGGTTGCCGCAGGCGGCGGCCTTGAGGGTTTCGATGAAGCTCACCGGGCCGCTGACGCGGATCACCCCGAGGCGGTCGAAGAGCGCGTCGTACAGCGCGTCGGAGCCGGCCAGCGAGCTGGTGTGGCTGAGCGCCAGTTCCGCGCCTATCTGCGAGACGCCGGTCTTCAGCGCGATCACCGGGATGCCTTTCTGCAGCGCCTTGTAGGCGGCGCGGGCGAAGCCGGGGACGTTCTTCAGGCCTTCCAGGTGCAGGCCGATGGCGGTGACGCACGGCTCGTCGAGCAGCACGTCCATCAGCTCGGCCATGCCCAGTTGCGCCTGGTTGCCCACCGAGGCCATGTAGGCGATGGGCAGCGAGCGGTCGCTCATCGACAGGTTGTAGGCGAAGTTGCCGCTCTGCGTCAGCACCGCCACGCCCTTCTCGACGATGAGCCCGCCGTGGGCCACCGGCCACAGCGCGGCGCCGTGCAGGTAGTCGAGCAGGCCGTAGCAGTTGGGGCCGAGCAGGGCCATGTCGCCGGCCACATCGAGCAGGCGCTGTTGCAGGGCCTGGCCTTCGGCGCCGGTTTCGGCGAAGCCGGAGGCGTAGCAGATGGCGCCGCCGGCGCCCTTGGCGGCCAGCTCGGCGACCGCGTTCAAGGTCAGGTCGCGGTTGGTGGCGACGAACACCGCGTCCGGGCCTTCGGGCAGCTCGGCGATGCTGCGCACGCAAGGCACGCCTTCCAGCTCGTCGTATTGCGGGTTGACCAGCCACAGCGGCCCGGCGAAGCCGCCCTCGGCGCAGCGCTTGAGCGCGCGGGCCATGCTGCGGCCGCCGATGAAGGCGAGGTGACGGGGCGCCAGCAGGCGCTTGAGGTTCTCTGTGTTCATATCAGGTCTCGGTGCAAGGCTCGTTGCCCTCTCCCCCAGCCCCTCTCCCGCAAGCGGGAGAGGGGAGCGAGGATCAGCGCAGCAGCGGCCGCAGCAGTTCGCGGGAGATGATGTGGCGCTGGATTTCCGAGGTGCCTTCCCAGATGCGCTCGATGCGCGCGTTGCGCCAGATGCGCTCCACCGGGCCCTCGTCCATCAGACCCATGCCGCCGAAGATCTGCACGGTCTCGTCGGCGACCTTGCCGAGCACTTCGCTGGCGAACAGCTTGGCCATGCCGGCCTCGCCGTCGGTCATGCTGCCCTGGTCCATCTTCCACGCGGTGTGCAGGGTCATCAGCTCGGCGGCGCGGATCTGCGTGGCCATGTCGGCCAGCTTGAAGGAAATGCCCTGGTAGCTGCCGATGGCCTGGCCGAACTGCTTGCGGTCGGCCGACCATTGCAGGGCCAGGTCCATGGCGCGCTGGGCCTGGCCGACGCAGTTGGCGGCGACCATCACGCGGCCGGCGGTGAGCCAGGCGTTGGCCACTTCCCAGCCCTTGTCGACTTCGCCGAGGACCTTGGAGGCCGGCACGCGGCAGTCGTCGAAGAAGATTTCGTAGGTGTGGTAGCCCTTGTTGCTGACGCATTTCGGGCCGCGGCGCACGGTCATGCCGGCGGTGCCCTTGTCGACCAGGAAGGCGGTCACGGCGTTGCGCTTCTTGCCGTTGCGCTCGTAGCTGTCGGTGACGGCGAAGACGATGGCGAAGTCGGCGTGCCCGGCGTGGCTGATGAAGTGCTTGGCGCCGTTGATGACGAAGTCGTCGCCATCGCGCACGGCGCGGGTCTTGATCGAGTTGGCGTCGGAGCCGGCGCCCGGCTCGGTGAGGGCGAAGCAGTCGATCTTCTCGCCGTTCACGCAGGGCAGCAGGTAGTCCTGCACCTGCTGGCCCTTGCAGGCCATGAGGATTTTCGAGGGCCGCGCGACGAACACGTGCAGCGCCCAGGAGACCTTGGACAGCTCGCGCTCGACCAGCGCCTGGGACAGGTAGTCGAGGCCGCCGCCGCCGACTTCCTCGGGCATGTTGAAGGCGTAGAAGCCGGCGGCCAGCGCCTTGCCGCGAATCTGCGCGGCGAGTTCCGGCGACACCGCGTCGGCGCGGTCGACTTCTTCCTCGTGGGGCAGCAGCTCTTTCTCGACGAAAGCCTTGACCGCCTCGACGAGCATTTCCTGTTCCTGGGTCAGTTTGAAATCCATGGGGAATACCTCGCCGCTCAACGGCCTTGGAAGTGGGGGGAGCGTTTCTCGGCCACGGCGCGCAGGGCTTCGGCGGCGTCCTCGCTGCGGCCGCAGAGCAGCCCGGCGGCCTGCTCGGCCTCCAGTTGCTGGGCCAGCGTGCGGTTGGCGCCGTCGCGGATCAGGCGCTTGGTCTGGGCGAAGGCGAAGGTCGGGCCGGCGGCCAGGCGCGTGGCGAATTCGCCGACCTGGGCTCGCAACTGGTCATCGGCGACCACTTCGCCGACCAGGCCGGCGTTCAGCGCGCGCTCGGCGTTCCACAGCTCGTCGAGGAACAGCAGGCGCTTGGCTGCCTCGGCGCCGATCAGCCGCGGCAGGTGCCAGCTGGCGCCGGCATCCGGGCAGTAGGCCATGCCGGTGTAGCCGGCCTTGAAGCGCGCCGAGGCGCCGGCGATGCGGAAGTCGCAGCACAGGGTGAGGTCCATGCCGGCGCCGACGGCGGTGCCGTTGACCGCGGCAATGGTCGGCTTGTCCAGGCCGTGCAGGCGGGTCATCAGGGCGTGGGCGGTTTCGGTCCAGCCGTAGGTTTCCAGCTCGCCGCGGGCTTCGGCCTCGGCCCATTCGGCGAGGTCGGCGCCGGCGCAGAAGCTGCGGCCCTCGCCGGTCAGCACGATGACGCGCACGGCCGGATCGACGGCGTAGACGTCGAGCAGCGCGTGCAGGTTCTTCAGCGTGGGAACGTCCAGCGCGTTGCGCTGTTCGGGGCGGTTCAGGGTGATCCAGGCGATGCCGTCCTGGACCCGGCTGAGCGGGGATGCGTGAGTCATGCTGGCCTCGTTGTTGTTGTCGCATGAGGGCGGTGTTGTCCACCATACTAAACAAGTGTTCAACAAGACGGCAATGCACCCGTTCGGGGGGCTTGTAACGCCCCGCCGGGCGGCGGGAAGGCCGCGTGGTGCGGGGGCTGTGGGGTTCTTCCAGGGTTTTCCCCAGGACCTTGTTACAACTTCGCACAAACGGCCCTGCGGGCCTTCGCGGACGAAGTCTCCTACGGCTCCAGGAAGCACGGCTTTTCGTAGGATGGGTTGAGCTTGCGAAACCCATGCGGTTGCGGTGATGGGTATCGCTTCGCTCAACGCCATCCTACGAAAGGCCGAAAAGCGAAAAGCCCCGCGGGCCGGGGCTTCGTGGGTTCAGCCGATGCTCGGCACGGCCTCGCTGACTCCCTGCGGGCGCTTGCGCTTGAGTACGTAGTAGGCCAGGTAGCAGGCGGCGATGAAGCCGAAGCCCCAGTACAGCGACGGGCGCTGGGTCGGGTCCAGGGCCAGGAACACGAACAGCGAGCAACAGATGGCGATGCAGGCCAGGGGGATCAGCGGGAACAGCGGCGCGGCGTATTTCAGGTCGGCCACGCTGCCGCCCTTGGCCATGTGTTCGCGGCGGAAGCGGTACTGCGCCAGGGCGATGACGATCCAGGTGACGGTGCCGGACATCCCGCTCACCGCCATCAGCACCATGAACAGGGTGTCGGCGGCGACCACGCTGGTCAGCAACGAGAGCAGGGCGAAGGCCAGGCTGATCAGCAGCGCGTACAGCGGTACACCGCGGGAACTGAGCTTGGACAGGCCCTTGGGCGCCATGCCGGTCTTGGACATGGCCCAGAGGATGCGGGTGGAAGCGTACAGGCCGGAGTTGCCCACCGAGAGGATGGCGGTGAGGATGACGAAGTTCATCAGGTCCGCCGCGTAGGGGATGCCGACCATGTCGAACACCTGCACGAACGGGCTTTCCACCAGCCCGGCCTGCTGCCAGGGGACGATGGCGGCCAGCACGACGATCGCCAGCACGTAGAAGATCAGCACGCGGAACACCACGTTGCGCACGGCGCGGGGGATGCTCTGCTCCGGCTGGTCGGTCTCGCCGGCGGCCACGCCCATGATCTCGCAGCCCTGGAAGGCGTAGACCACCGTCATCATCACCGCGAACACCGCCGACAGGCCGTTGGGGAACAGTTGGTCGCCGACCAGGTTGTTGAGCATGGGGGCGGGCGCGCCGTCGTTGAGGTGGATGCCGCCGAAGATCACCAGCACGCCAACGATGATGAAGGCGAGGATGGCCGCCACCTTGATCCCGGCGAACCAGTATTCGGCCTCGCCGAAGGCGCGGGTGGCCAGGGCGTTGAGGGAGAACAGCACGACCACGAAGAAGCCCGACCAGAGCCAGATCGGCACCTCGGGGAACCAGCGCGTCATCAGCATGCCGGCGGCGGTGAATTCCAGGCCGACGGTGGAGGCCCAGCTCATCCAGTACACCCAGCCGATCATGAACCCGGTGGCCGGGCCGATGAAGCGCGTGGCGTGGGCCTGGAAGGAGCCGGAGACGGGCATCTGCACCGACAGCTCGCCCAGGCAGACCATCACCAGGTACATCAGCAGCCCGGCCACCAGGTAGGCCAGCACGGCGCCGGCCGGGCCGCCCTGGTTGATGGTGACGCCGGCGCCCATGAACAGCCCGGTGCCGATCACCCCGCCGAGGGACAGCATGAAGATGTGGCGGCTCTTGAGCGCGCGGGTGAGCTGGATCTTCGAATCAGACATGGCGCACCTCCGGCAAACGGCGGGCGCGGCGAAGCGGAACTCTACGTTGGATCATTGTTGTTATCTCCAATCAGTCAGAGGCCGTGGCTCGGGGCACGGGTACCGCCGGATTATTCGAAGGGGATGTAAGGTCGCGTTGAACGGCGGGATCGAAGATGTAAAAAGCTGTAAGGAATTTGTAGCGGGCTAGTCCCCACGCCCTCGGGATAACGTCCGGCTAACTCCGAAACATCCAAGCCTGCCGAACGGCCCCCTCTCCCTTCAGGGCGGGGCGCACAGCCGAGGGCTGGGGAGAGGGGGACGGAGTCAGCCGAACGCACGGAGTTCATCTGGGAGCCCGCAACCCTCTCCCTAACCCTCTCCCTGAAGGGAGAGGGGACCGTCCGTGCCTGCTGTATGCGCGTGCCTCCCTGCTGGGTCTGCGCATTCTGTGCTTTTCGTAGGAGCGAGCTTGCTCGCGAACCGCATGGCACCGCAGCCGCCGGGAGATTCGTTCGCGAGCAAAGGAATTTGTAGCGGGGGCTTTTCGGACGCATCGGCTGACGCCGAAACATCCAAGCCTGCCGATCGGCCCCCTCGCCCTTCAGGGCGGGGCGCGCAGCCGAGGGCTGGGGAGAGGGGACGGAGTCAGCCGAACGCACGGAGTTCATCTGGGAGCCCGCAACCCTCTCCCTAACCCTCTCCCTGAAGGGAGAGGGGACCGTCCGTGCCTGCTGTATGCGCGTGCCTCCCTGCTGGGTCTGCGCATTCTGTGCTTTTCGTAGGAGCGAGCTTGCTCGCGAACCGCATGGCACCGCAGCCGCCGGGAAATCCGTTCGCGAGCGAAGGAATTTGTAGCGAGGGCTTTCCGGACGCACCGGCTAACTCCGAAACATCCAAGCCTGCCGAACGGCCCCCTCGCCCTTCAGGGCGGGGCGCGCAGCCGAGGGCTGGGGAGAGGGGACGGAGTCAGCCGAACGCACGGAGTTCATCTGGGAGCCCGCAACCCTCTCCCTAACCCTCTCCCTGAAGGGAGAGGGGACTGTCCGTGCCTGCGGGGGAACGTGTGCCTCCCGGTAAGCCATGCGGCTATGCATGCCTTTCGTAGGAGCGAGCTTGCTCGCGAACCGCATGGCACCGCAGCCGCCGCGGAGTCCGTTCGCGAGCAAGCTCGCTCCTATGTATGGACTCACCCCCACCGTCAACCCGCTTTTGAACATGAAAACCCGACTGCATCTATGTATTAGGCCTGTTCGAGGAAGCCACGTCGGGCTTCTGGCCAACATTGGGTAAGCCCGCGGAATGCCGATTACAAAGAGGCCTCGAAGGCCGGTAGGAGCGTAGGCATCGATCCGCGACGGTCTGACCAGGGGTCAATGTTCTTCAGCAAGGGTTGGAGCGACTTGGCGCCCCGTTGGCGGGAACTCGTTGATCAGTGGCTCATTTCCATCTCCCGGCAAGCATTCGGCTTGCGCTGGTAGGTTTGTTCGCTGCACAGCAGCACCCAGGCGATACGCAGGTTGCGGTTGGCCAGTCGCACTGCCGCGCCCTTGCGCCCCAGACGTTGTAGCCAGCGCTGCAGGCGCCGATCATCCGGGTGTTCGGAATCGGGCCGCAGTTGCTTCAACACCGCATGCGAGCCTACGACCATCAGGCTGCGCACATAGGCGTCGCCACGTTTGGTCATCTTGCCCAGCCGCACCTTCTGCCCGCTGCTGTGCTGGTCGGGCACGATGCCGAAGTAGGCAGCGAACTGACGCGCATTGGCGAAACGTTCCGGCTCGACCTGTTTGGCCAGCAAGGCCGTAGCCGTGATCGGACCGATACCACGTACCGTCATCAGCCGTTTGGCTGTCGGGTCGGCGGCGGCACAGGCTTCCAGACGCCCGGTCAGCGCGGCGATACGCTCGCCCAGCCGTTTCCATTCGTTCAGCATCTCGTCGATCAGCTCGCGCAGCAGCGCCGGCAACGGCTGTCTAGCGTCTTCCAGCACCCGGGTGACACCTTGCTTCAAGCCCACATCCCCCTGCGCCAGGGCGATACCCTGCTCCAGCAGCAGCCCGCGGATCTGATTACCCATGGCGGTGCGCCGCCGCACATAGCCCCGCCGGACACGGTGCCAGGCCTGCATCGCCAGTGCCGCGACGCTCTTCACCGGCACCGACGCAATACTGCTATCCCGGCCCGCCCGCAGAATGGCGTGGGCATCATTGCGATCATTCTTCGCTCCGCTCCGGTGCTCGGCCACCCGCTGAGCCGGCAGGATACGCACCAGGTTGCCCTGCGCCTGCAGCAGCCGGGCCCAGGCTTGTGCTCCAGGACCGGTTTCCATCAGCACCGTCACGCCCTCCGGCAGCTTCTGCAGAAACACCTGAAACGCTTCACGCGACTTGATTCGCTGTTCGTATGCCAGTTGACCCTGGGCGTCTTCCCCCGCCACCTGGAAGACCTTTTTCGCCAGATCCACGGCGACTGTCGTGCACACCGATACATCGGTTGCAGACACCGGCTTATTCATCGTCGTATGCTTTTTCATGGACTCACCCTCACTGTCGGTGGCTTCTTAGACCGCCATCGTGGCGCCTCGACGCCTCGGTGAGGGTGAGTCCATCCAATTACAGGAGGTGCGTCCTGGCGGCGTGGAGTTGCGTGTCGAGCCTTTCGGCCCAGGCTTGCAGGGGCTCGCCGGCCAGCGCCGCTTCTTCCAAGCCGTGCAGGCATTCGCCGAGCCCGCGCAGGCCCATCGAGTGGCAACTGCCCGCCAGGCGGTGGGCCAGCCCGGCGGCCTCGCTGGCGTCGCCGGCGCGGATGGCTTCGTGCAGCAGCGGCAGCTGTTGCGCCAGCAGGTCGCGCAGCACGCCGAGCAGTTCCTTCACCCGGTGCTCGCCCAGCAGTTCACGGTGGGTCGCCAGCACCTGCTCGTCGATCACCCCATCCACCTCGCGCCCGGCCAAAGGCGCGTGCAGGTTGGCCAGCGCACGGCGCAGGTCGTCGACCCGCAACGGCTTGGCCAGCACGCCTTGCATGCCGGCTTCGAAGTAGGTGCGCACCAGCGCCGGCTGCACGCTGGCGGTGAAGGCGAGGATCGGCGTTTCCCGGTTGCGCCCGCCCTCCTGGCCACGGATCGCCCGGCACAACTCGATACCGCCCAGGCCCGGCAGGTGCATGTCCAGCAGGATCAGGTCGAAGGCCTGCTCGCGACAGGCGACCAGCGCCGGTTCGGCATCCTCGGCCAGGCGCACGGCGTGACCGTCGCGCTCCAGCAGCCCCTGGGCCACTTCGCGATTGAGCGGCACGTCCTCCACCAGCAGCACGCTCAGGGCACGTTCGCTGCGCGGGGCCGCCTGCGGTTCCACCACGGGAGCCAGCGCGGCTTGCAGCTCGACCTCGAACCAGAAGGTGCTGCCCTGCCCTTCCCGGCTGCGCACGCCGATGCGCCCGCCCATGGCTTCCACCAGGCGCTTGCTGATGGCCAGGCCCAGGCCGCTGCCGCCGTAGCGGCGGGTGACTTCCTCGCTGGCCTGGGTGAAGCGTTCGAAGATGCGCGCCTGCACCGCCTCGGGAATGCCGATGCCGTCGTCGACCACGGCGAAGCGCAGGCGCTGGCCTTCGCCCTGCTGCGCCAGCAGTTCCACCTCCACGCGCACTTCGCCGCCCTCGGTGAACTTCACCGCGTTGGCCACCAGGTTGCTCAGCACCTGGCGGAGGAACTGCCCGGCGCCGCGGCAACGGCGGCGCACATCGTCGTCCAGGTGCAGCGACAGGCGCGTGGCATTGGCCGCCGCGCGGGGCTCCAGCAGCGTCAGCACTTCGTCGAGCAGTTCGCCGAGGTCGAAGTCCACCGGCTCCGGCAGGCTGGCGCCGTCCTCCAGCTTGGCGAAGTGCAGCACTTCGTTGAGCACTGCCAACAGGCCCTCGCCGGCCTTGTGCAGGGCGTGCAGGCGCTTGCGTTCCAGCTCGCCCAGGGGCGCGTCGCGCAGCAGTTCGGCCATGCCGAGGATGCCGTTGAGCGGGGTGCGGATTTCGTGGCTCATGGTGGCCAGGAAGCGGCTCTTCGCCTCGTTGGCCGCCTCGGCCTCGTCCTTGGCCCGGCGCAGGCTGGCGGTGCGCCGCTCGACCTGGCGCTGCAGTTCGTCGCGCTCTTCGCGCAGGGCCTGGCGCATGTCGTCCAGGGAATGGGCCACGGTGTCGAGTTCGTCGGCCTCGGCGCGGATGCGCTTGTCCAGGCGCAGCGGCTGCTGCAGGTCGCCGCCGGCCATGCGCCCGGCGAACTCGGCCATGCGCTCCAGGTGGCGCGTCACCAACTTGTGGAACAGCCAGCTCAGGGCCACCGCCAGGCCGCAGAGGAACAGGCCCATCCACAGCAGGTTGCTCAGCCCGCCGTGCCACAGGCGGCGGTACACGGCGCCCTGGTCGATGGCCACGGCCAGCTCGCCGAGGGCGCGCAGTTCGCCGTCCGGCGGCTGGTAGCTGAGCGGGAAGTGCTCGACGCGCAGCGGGCCGGGAGCCTGGATGTCGCCCTGGATCAGGTTGAAGTCGGCGCTGGCGAGGCTCGCCCAGGCGATGTCGGGGAAGTCCACCAGGCCGTGCAGCTGCACGTTGAGCTGGGCCTGGTTGAGGTCCCACAGGCTGCGCTCGAAGCTGGCCAGGTAGCCGCTGCGGATCAGCTCCAGGCGGGTTTCGATGTCGCGCATCTCGCGGCGGTATTCCAGGTACAGCTGCAGCGCGCCGGCCAGCAGGGTGAAGCACAGGCTGAAGCCCAGCACCCGCAGCAGCAGGCGCCGCGCCAGCGGGCCGGGGGCGCGCAGGGCCCTCATGGTTGCGCCCCGGCGGCGAGCATGGCGCGGTAGTCGCGCTCGCTTTCGTCCAGCCAGCGCGCCAGGCTGCCGTCGGCCTGCAGGCGTTGCAGGGCCTTGTCGATCTCGCCCAGGTGCGCCTGCAACGGCGAATGCCGCGACACCGCCAGGCGCAGGTAGTCGACGGTGATCGGTTGCGGCGCGTCCACTATGTCCGCGCCGCCGGGCAGGCGCTCGACCAGCAGCCGCCCGGTGCGCCGTTCGTAGGGGATGAAGTCGATGCGCTGGCGGACCAGTTTGCCGAAGTTCTGCGTGCTGTCGGAGACGTACTCGATGTTGTCGTGGCTGGCGACGAAGCGGTCGAACGCGGCGCCGTAGCTCTCGCCGAACAGCAGGCCGCCGCGGTAGCGGGAAAGGTCGTCCAGCGTCTGGAAGCGCACCGGCTTGCGGCGGTTGTAGAACAGCGCCACCTCCTCGCGCAGCACCGGCGCCTCGGCGAAGGCCAGGCCCTGGTCGCGCTGCGCCGTGCGGTAGGCCAGCACCACGTCGACGCGCCCGGCGGCGGCATCCAGCAGGCAGCGTTTCCAGTTGCCAAGCACCACCACCTGCACGTCGTAGCCGAGCCCGCCGAGCACGCGCTTCACCACCTGTGGCGCCAGCCCGCGCACTTCATGGCCGTCGCTCCAGGACACCGGCGGGTACACCGGATAGTCGCAGTAACGCACGCGCTCGGCGGCCAGCGCCAGGCCACCCCGGGCCAGAGCGAGCAGCGCCAGGGCGAGCAGGGCCAGCCAGCGCACGTTCAGGCGTCGCTGGGGGCGGCGGTGAACAGGTAGCCGGCGCCGTGGATGGTGATGATCAGCTCGGGTTCGGCCGGATCGTCGCGCAGCTTGCGGCGCAGGCGGCCGACCAGCACGTCGATGGAGCGGTCGTTGGGCAGCCACTCGCGGTTGCGGATCTGGTCCATCAGTTGGTCGCGGCTGAGGGTGTGGCCGCTGTTGCGCAGGAACACGCTGAGCAGCTGGAACTCGCCGTGGGTGAGCAGGGTTTCGCCGCCGTCGCGGTCGACCAGGCGCCGGCGGTCCGGGTCCAGGCGCCACTGGGCGAAGCGCTTCAGCGGCTGGCGCACCGGCGTGGCCGCGGCCGGGGCGCGGGCGTGGCGCACGCGGCGGATCAGGTTCTTCGCCCGCGATACCAGCTCGCGCGGGTTCGGCGGCTTGATCACGTAGTCGTCGGCGCCGCATTCCAGGCCGACGATGCGGTCGATGTCGTCGTTGCGCCCGGTGATCAGGATGATGCCCACCTCCGAGCGCACGCGCAGTTCGCGGGTGAGGGTCAGGCCGTCCTTGCCGGGCAGGCGGATGTCCAGCAGCACCAGGTCGAAGGGCGGGCCGCCCTGCTCGGCTTCGGCCAGGCTGGCCTCGGCCTGTTCGGCGGTGCTGGCGCAGGCCACCTCGTAGCCCTCCCCGGCGAGGTAGGACTGGAGGAGTTCGTGGATCAGCGGATCGTCATCGACGATCAGTACACGGGGAGCCATCGCCAGTACCCTGCTGCGGCCGCCGGCGAGGTCGCGGCGGATTTCTTATTAGAAGATGGACGCCCGTGGGAAATTTCCCAGGGGCCAGCGCAGAGTAGCGATTGCTGAACGGCCGATCAACAGTCCGACGGCCGACGGCTGAAGCGCTGCCGCCCGCCGGCCTGCAGGCCGTCGACCCAGGCTTCGCAGACCTGGATGCCCTGCTCGGGGCTGAAGGTATTGGGGTTCAGCCCGGATTCCAGCCACAGGCCGTCGAGCATGGCGGACAAGGCGATGGCGGCGAGGTCGGCGTCGAAGTCGGCCCAGCCTTCCTCTTCGGCCAGTTGGTTCAGCGCCTGGGCCAGCAGGGCGCGGTACTCGCCGTAGGAATGGTCGTGGGCGCGGTTGATCGCCTCGGCGGTCTTCACCGCGCCCCAGAACGCCAGCCAGGCATCGAGCAGCTGCGGGTCGAGCAGTTCGGCGCTGAAGGAAGCACGGAAGAACGCCGACAGGCGCGCGCGAGGGTCCGGCGCGGCCTGGTCGATGGCTTCGCGCAGCAACTGCATGACGCGCCCGGTGACCGTCAGATAGGCCTCGGCCACCAGCTCGTCCTTGCCCGCGTAGTGGTGGTTGATCAGCCCCACCGAAACCCCGGCCTCGGCGCAGATCTTGCGGATCGACGCGCCCTGGAAGCCGTGCTGCTTCAGGCACGCCAGGGTGGCCTCGATCAGCAGCGCCTTGCGCTGTTCGGGTTCCAGCCGGGAAAAGCGCACTGCCTGGTTCATCGCCTGCCGCTCCTGTGTCCGAGGCCGCCAATCTGAACGAATGTGCAACAGCATACCAGCCCCACCCACCCATTCGGGGAATGGCCCGGCGACGGCCGGCGGCGGACAGTGGCCACAGCCGACACGACCCTCGAACAACAACCACAGGTGGGAGTGACATGTACAAATCCTGCGCAGCGATCCTGGGCACGGCCCTGCTGCTGAGCCCCTTGCTCGGCCAGGCCGCGGACGCCGACGGCGCCAAAACGCTGAGGCTGTACAACTGGACCGACTACATCGGCGAGCACACCATCGCCGACTTCGAGAAAGCCACCGGGATCAAGGTGGTCTACGACACCTTCGACTCCTACGAGACGGTGCAGGGCAAGCTGCTGCCCGGCCGCTCCGGCTACGACCTGGTGGTGCTCAACGCCGCGCTGGTGCCGCCGCTGCTCAAGGCCGGGGTGTTCCAACCGCTGGACAAGAGCAGGCTGCCCAGCTGGAGCAACCTCGACGCCGAGGTGCTCAAGCACCTGGAGCACTACGACCCGGGCGTGCAGTACTCAGCGCCCTACACCTGGGGCAGCAACGGCATCACCTACAACATCGAGAAGATCAGGCAGCGCATGCCCGACGCGCCCATCGGTTCGCTGGCGATGCTGTTCGATCCCAAGGTGGTGTCGAAATTCGCCGACTGCGGGGTGACCATCATCGACTCGCCCACCGACGTCATCCCGCTGGCCCTGGCCTACCTCAAGCGCGACCCGAACAGCGCCAACCCCGAGGACCTCAAGGCCGCCCAGGACCTGCTGCAGTCGATCCGCCCGTACATCCGCAAGTTCGACTCCACCAGCTACCTCAACGGCCTGGCCAACGGCGACCAGTGCATGGCCATGACCTGGTCCGGCGACTACGCCACCGCCCAGGCCCGCGCCGACGAGGCCGGGGCCAAGGTCAAGCTGGGCTACTTCGTGCCCAGGGAAGGCTCGCTGATCTGGTTCGACGACTTCTACATCCCGGCCGACGCGCCGCACGTGGCCAACGCCCACAAGTTCATCGAGTACATGCTGCAGCCGAAGGTTGCCGCCGACGTCAGCGACTACATCCGCTACGCCACCAGCAATGGCGCGGCCAAGCCGCTGCTGGCCGCCGAGGTGCGTGACGATCCGGCGATCTACCCGGATGCCGAGACGCGTTCGCGGCTGTTCACCCAGAAGGTCCAGGGGCCCAAGGCCACGCGGCTGATCACCCGGACGTGGAATGCGGTGAAGACGGGGACCTGATGAGCTGACTTTCAAGAGCCCCCTCTCCCCAGCCCTCTCCCTGAAGGGAGAGGGGGCAGTCCGCAGTGCGCGGCTAGCAAGGTGTTGTCCTGATAGCTGGAGATGCTGCCCGACCAACAAGGAGTTTCGCAGTTGCCGAACACTCCGAACGGTCCCCCCGCCCTTCAGGGAGCGGGTCAGGGAGAGGGAAACGGAATTAACGAGATGAAACCGCACTATCGAGGTACTGCCATGACCACCCCATCCGCCGCCTTCTTCGCCCAGTTCGATGACGAAAAGCTGGTCGCCGCCGACAAGGCCCACTACGTGCACGGCTACCACGTGTTCGACGACCACCGCGAGAACGGCGCGCTGAACATCGCCGCAGGCCAGGGCGCCTACATCTACGACACCAAGGGCAACCGCTACCTGGACGCCGTGGGCGGCATGTGGTGCACCAACATCGGCCTGGGCCGCGAGGAAATGGCCGAGGCCATCGCCGAGCAGGTGCGCCAGCTGGCCTACTCCAACCCCTTCTGCGACATGGCCAACGTCACCGCCATCCAGCTCTGCGAGAAGCTCGCCGAACTGGCCCCGGGCGACCTCGACCACGTGTTCCTCACCACCGGAGGCTCCACCGCCGTGGACACCGCCTACCGGCTGATCCAGTACTACCAGAACTGCCGCGGCAAGCACGCCAAGAAGCACATCATCAGCCGCGTCAACGCCTACCACGGCTCGACCTTCCTGACCATGTCGCTCGGCGGCAAGGTGGCCGACCACCCGGCCGAGTTCGACTTCCTCAAGGACTTCATCCACCACATTTCCTGCCCCAATCCCTACCGCGCGCCGGCGGGCATGACCGAGGGCGATTTCCTGGAATTCCTGGTCAAGGAATTCGAAGACAAGATCCTGGAACTGGGCACCGACAACGTGGCGGCCTTCTTCGCCGAGCCGATCATGGGCTCGGGCGGCGTGATCATCCCGCCCAAGGGCTACCACAAGCGCATGTGGGAGGTGTGCCAGAAATACGATGTGCTCTACGTCGCCGACGAGGTGGTGACCTCCTTCGGCCGCCTGGGCGCGTTCTTCGCCTCCGAGGACGTGTTCGGCATGCAGCCGGACATCATCACCACCGCCAAGGGCCTGACCTCCGGCTACCTGCCGCTGGGCGCGTGCATCTTCTCGGAGCGCATCTGGAAGGTGATCGCCGAGCCGAACCAGGGCCGCTGCTTCAGCCACGGCTTCACCTACAGCGGGCACCCGGTGAGCTGCATCTCGGCGCTGAAGAACATCGAGATCATCCAGCGCGAGAACCTGCTGGAGCACGTCAGGGACGTCGGCGCCTACCTGGAGCAGCGCCTGAAGGAGCTGGCCGAGCTGCCGCTGGTGGGCGACGTGCGCTGCCAGAAGCTGATGGCCTGCGTCGAGTTCGTCGCCGACAAGCGCAGCAAGACGCTGTTCCCCGAGGAGCTGAACATCGGCGAGAAGATCCACCTGCGCGCGCAGAAGCGCGGCCTGCTGGTGCGCCCCATCGTGCACCTGAACGTGATGTCGCCGCCGCTGACCATCACCCGCGAGCAGGTCGACGAGGTGGTCGACAGCCTGCGCGAGGCGATTCTCGAAACCGCCGAGGACCTCAAGCGCAGCGGCGACTACGCGGGGCACTGATGCGCGGACGCGGCGCTTTGCACCTGGTCGGCGGCGGTCGTATGCTGCCGACCATGAGCACACCGGCCACCCCACTCGACACCCCACCCAACAGCCCGGCCTTGCATGCCTGGCATGCGGGGCTGGCGCGCGCCATGGCGGCGGTGGCCACGGCGGAATTCCCGGCGCGGCTGGTGGAGGCACTCGGCGCGCTGGTGCCCATCGAGTCCTCGCTGTTCGGCCTGGAGCGCAAGGGCCAGCCGCCGCGCCACCTGTTCCAGCACGGCATCCCCGCGCAATACCGCGAGCCGCTGACCGAGCGCTACTACGCCCGCGGCTACCTGCTCGACCCCTTCTGCCTGGCCATGGAAGGCGGCCTGGCCGAGGGCTTCTACCCGCTGGCGGAAATCGCCCCGGACGACTTCTTCGCCAGCGAGTACTACAAGACCTACTACCTCAAGTGCGGCTCGGTGGAAGACAGCCACTACATCGTCGACCTCGACGCCCAGCGCAAGCTTTCCCTGTGCGTGTACCAGGGCCGCAGCGGCGCGCGCTTCAGCGAGGAACAGACCGAACTGCTGCGCGCCGCGCTGCCGCTGGTGCGCGAGCTGTGCCGGCAGTTCGAGAGCCGCGGCGGCCTCGACCTGCTGCTGGCCGGCGGCGACGCCGGCGCGCAACCGGCGGCGGCGCTGAACCGGCACATCCGCGAAGCCTTCATGAACTTCGGCGGCGACTGCCTGACCGAGCGCGAACGGGAAATCGCCCACCTGCTGCTGCGCGGCCACTCGGTGAAGTCCAGCGCGCGGGTGCTGGACATCTCGCCGGAGACAGTGCGCATGCACCGCAAGCACCTCTACACCAAGCTGGAGATCAACTCCCAGGCGGAGCTGTTCTCGCTGTTCATCGACTGGCTGACCCGCGACGGGCCGGCCTGAAACGCCGCCATCGCGAACGGAGTCACCTGTAGGAGCGCGCCCTGCGCGCGATTCGCGGGCAGGGCCCGCTCCTACAATACGGATAGGCACTGCTTCTCGTAGGATGGCGTTGAGCGCAGCGATACCCATCGCCGTGACTGCGTGCTCCACTTCGCAGCGTTACGCAACCCCGGTCAAACGGCGGACAACCGCGAACGGTTATCCACCCTACGCCCTTGTGAGCCTCAAGCCTCCCCAGGCATGCTAGAGCATTCCCCCGCCCTCCCGAGGAAACCCCATGTTCCGACGCTGGCTCCCCGCCCTGCTGCTGGCCGCCGCCCTGCCGCTGCAGGCCGCCGAAACCCGGCCGAACTACGGTCCCGAACTGGAACGCTTCAACTACGCCTACCCGGTGGGACACTTCAGCTTCGCCTCCCAGGGCAAGCACGTGCACATGGCCTACATCGACGTGAAGCCGGCCAAGCCCAACGGCCGCGCGGTGGTGCTGCTGCACGGCAAGAACTTCTGCGCCGGCACCTGGGAGGCGAGCATCGCCGCCCTCAGCGCCGCCGGCTACCGGGTGGTGGCGCCGGACCAGATCGGCTTCTGCAAGTCGACCAAGCCGGAGCACTACCAGTACAGCTTCCAGCAACTGGCCAGCAACACCCACGCCCTGCTGGACAAGCTCAGGCTGCACAAGGTGACCATGCTCGGCCACTCCACCGGCGGCATGCTCGCCGCGCGCTACGCGCTGATGTACCCGCAGCAGGTCGAGCAGCTGGTGCTGGTCAACCCCATCGGCCTTGAGGACTGGAAGGCCCTGGGCGTGCCCTACCGCACCCCGGACCAGTGGTACGAGCGCGAGCTGAAGACCAGCGCGGAAAGCATCCGCAAGTACGAGCAGGCCACCTACTACGCCGGCCAGTGGAAGCCGGAGTACGACAAGTGGGTGAACATGCTCGCCGGCCTGTACAACGGCTCCGGCCACGAGCGCGTGGCGTGGAACTCGGCGCTGCAGTACGACATGATCTTCACCCAGCCGGTGGTCTACGAGTTCGGCCAGATCCAGGCGCCCACCCTGCTGATGATCGGCACCCAGGACAACACCGCGATCGGCAAGGACGTGGCCCCCGAGCCGCTGCGCGCCAAGCTGGGCAACTACGCCGAGCTGGGCAAGCGCACCGCCCAGGCCATCCCCCACGCCACCCTGGTGGAGTTCGACAAGCTCGGCCACGCGCCGCAGATCCAGGACCCGCAGGCCTTCCACGCGGCGCTGCTCAAGGGGCTGGCCGAGCTCAAGCATTGAGAATGGCCGCACCGATGGGCGCTTCGTAGGATGGGTTGAGCCTGCGAAACCCATGCGGTCGTGGCGATGGGTATCGCTTCGCTCAACCCATCCTACGAAGTGCAGGAGAAACTCCGCGCAAAACGAAAACGCCGGGCATCTGCCCGGCGTTTTCGTTGCCTCGGCTCCGTCAGCCCAGGTTCTTGCCCAGCAGCGCGTGGTACAGCTCGCTGTCGCCGAGCACGCCGACCACGCGGCTCTGCTCCTGCAGGACCAGCTTGTGGCCGGTCTGGTAGCGAATCTGCAGCGCGTCGCGCATGCGGATGCTGACGTCCACCAGGGTCGGCTCGTGCTTGAGCTTCTCCACCGGGTCGCCCGGGCGCCATTGCTGCAGGTCGATGATGTTGCTGCCCTGGCGCGCGGTCTTGATCTGGTTGGTCTCGGTGAGGCCGATCCAGCAGTCGCGGCCCTGGTCGAAGCACACCTCGCCGTCCTGCCGGCGGCACTGGTCCAGGCCGCGCATCAGGCTGGAGCCGCACAGCACGTTGAGCGGGTTGGTGTGGGCGACGAAGGTGCGCACGTAGTCGTCCGCCGGGTTCAGCACGATCTCCTCGGGCTTGCTGTGCTGGATGATGCGGCCGTCCTTCATGATGGCGATGCGCGAGCCGATCTTCAGCGCCTCGTCGAGGTCGTGGCTGACGAAGACGATGGTCTTGTGCAGTTGCCGTTGCAGCACCAGCAGTTCGTCCTGCAGCTGCTGGCGGATCAGCGGGTCCAGTGCCGAGAAGGGTTCGTCCATCAGCAGGATGTCGCCGTCCATGGCCAGCGCGCGGGCCAGGCCGACGCGCTGCTGCATGCCGCCGGAGAGTTCGTCCGGGCGCTTGTCGCGCCACTGCGACAGGCCCACCAGTTCGAGCTTCTCGTCGATCACCTTCTTGCGTTCGGCGGCCGGGCGGCCCTGCATCTCCAGGCCGAAGCCGATGTTCTCGGCCACGGTCAGCCAGGGCATCAGGGCGAACTTCTGGAACACCATGGCGATGCGCTTGGTGCGCATGGTCTTGAGCGTCGCCGGCGAGCAGTTGGCGACGTCCACCTGCTGGCCTTCGTGCTCGATCAGCAGCTTGCCGCGGCTGACCGTGTTGAGGCCGTTGATGCAGCGCAGCAGGCTCGACTTGCCCGAGCCGGACAGGCCCATCATCACGCAGATCTCGCCGCGCTCGACGTCCAGGTTGGCGTCCTCCACGCCCAGCACCTGGCCGGTGCGCTTGAGGATTTCCTGGCGGCCCAGGCCTTCGTCGAGCAGGCGCAGGGCTTCCTTGGTGTTCTTGCCGAAGATCACATCGACGTTCTTGAATTCAATCGCAGCCATGGTTGCTTACCTCCCCCGCAGCGAGCGTTGCTTGCACACCCGGTCGAGCAGGATGGCGAGCAGGACGATGGCCAGGCCGGCCTCGAAGCCCAGGGAGATGTCCGCGGTGTTCAGCGCGTTCACCACCGGCTTGCCGAGGCCGTCGGCGCCTACCAGCGCGGAAATCACCACCATCGACAGCGACAGCATGATGCACTGGGTGATGCCGGCGCCGATGCTGGGCATGGCGTGCGGCAGTTCGATTCGGGTCAGCAGCTGCCAACGCGAGCAGCCGAAGGCCTTGCCGGCGTCCATCAGTTCCGCCGGCACGTCCTGGATGCCCAGGCAGGTCAGGCGGATGGGCGCGGCGATGGCGAAGATCACCGTGGAGATCAGGCCCGGCACCACACCCAGGCCGAACAGCGTCAGGGTGGGGATCAGGTAGACGAAGGTGGGCACCGTCTGCATCAGGTCCAGCAGCGGGCGCAGGGCGGTGTAGAACCAGGGCTTGTGCGCCGCGAGGATGCCCAGGGGCACGCCGATGGCGACGCACACCAGGGTGGCGAAGATGACCTGGGCCAGGGTCTCCATGGTTTCCTGCCAGTAGCCCAGGTTGAGGATCAGCAGCAGCGAGGCCAGAGCGAACAGCGTCAGGCCGATGCTGCGCTGGATGAAGTGCACCAGGCCCACCATGATGGCGGTGAGCAGCAGCGGGTGGAACCACAGCAACCCGCCGGTGACACCGTGGATGAGGAACTCGAGGACATCCGAGATCTTGTCGAAGACCGCCGAACCATGGCGGGTGAGCCAGTCGACGAAGGCGGCGATGTGCTCACCGAGGGGGATCTTGTGTTCAGTCAGAAACATAGTGCGGGCCCATCAAGCAAGGTGGAAGCGACCGGCCAGGGTCACTTGGCGAAAGCGACCTTGGCCGCGGCGAGCGCCGGCTTGCCGTCACGCGTGGTGACGCCAGCCAGCCAGGCATCGAGCAGTTCCGGGTGATCCTTCAACCAGGCCTTGGCCGCGTCCTCGGGCTTCTTGCCCTCGTTGAGCACGGCGTCCATCAGTTTGTTTTCCATGTCCAGGGTGAAAGTGAGGTTGGTCAGCAGCTTGCCGACGTTCGGGCATTCCTGGACGTAGCCCTTGCGCACGTTGGTGTAGATGGTCGCGCCGCCGTAGTTGGGGCCGAACACGTCATCGCCACCCTGCAGGTACTGCATCTTGAAGCGGGTGTTCATCGGGTGCGGTTCCCAGCCGAGGAACACGATCCACTGGCTGCGGCGGTCGGCGCGGCCCACCTGCGAGAGCATGCCGGCCTCGCTGGACTCCACCAGCTTGAACTTGCCCAGGTCGAACTGGTTCTTGTCGATCATGCCCTGGACCAGGCGGTTGCCGTCGTTGCCCGGCTCGATGCCATAGATCTTGCCGCCGAGCTTGTCGGAGAACCTGGCGATGTCGGCGAAGGTCTTCAGCCCGCCGTCGTAGGCCGCCTGGGTGACCGCCAGGGTGTACTTGGCGCCCTCCAGGTTGGCCCGCACGGTTTCCACCGAGCCGTTGTCGGCGTAGGGCTTGATGTCGTTGGCCATGCTCGGCATCCAGTTGCCGAGGAAGACGTCGAGGTCCTTGTTCGCCAGCGAGCGATAGGTCACCGGCACGGAAAGCATGTTCACCTTGGTGGTGTAGCCGAGCGACTCCAGCACCTGGCGAGTGGTCGCGGTGGTGACGGTGATGTCGGTCCAGCCGACGTCGGAGAAGCGAACCGTGCCGCACGACTCAGGTTCAGCGGCCTGAACCACCAGCGGCGTACTCAGGGACACAGCCAGTAGCAAAGACTTGCAACCTTTCATGAGCGTACTCCTCTACGGGATGGGGCGATCTGCGTGGGTTTCTAGGTGGGCCGCGCCGGGACGCGGGCCCTTTCTTCGTCGATTCGGAAACGATCATGGAACAGGAAAAATCCGCCGCATACCGGGTGCGTCGCAACCAGTGCAGGCGAAGTCGCAATCAGCACCAGGGGTGTCGCATCCAGTTCCACGGCCCTGTTCCGGCGTCCCGGCGGCGTCGCTCTCACTGCTGGGCGACGGCCTTGGACTGGGCCTGGGCGCGCGGCTGCACGCCCTTGAGCCAGGCGTCGCGCACCTGCGGGTTGGCCTGCAACCAGTCCTTGGCGGCCTGGCGCGGATTGCTCCGTTCATTGAGCACCGCGTCCATCAGGCGGTTCTCCATGGCCAGGTCGAATTTCAGGTTGCGCAGCAGCTGCGCGACGTTCGGGCATTCATCAAGATAGCCGGCCCTGACGTTGGTGTAGACGGTGGCGCCACCGTAGTTCGGACCGAAATAGGCATCGCCGCCTTCCAGGTAGCGCATCTGCAGGCGGGTGTTCATCGGGTGCGGTTCCCAGCCGAGGAACACGATTGGCTGCTTGAGGGCGCCGGCGCGGCGCACCGAGGCGAGCATGTCGGCCTCGCTGGACTCCACCAGCTGGAAGTCGCCCAGGCCGAAGGCCTTCTCGGCGATCATCTTGCGGATCAATTGGTTGCCGTCGTTGCCCGGCTCGATGCCGTAGATCTTGCCGCCCAGCTGCTCCTTGAACTTCGCTATGTCGGCGAAGCTCTTCAGGCCGGCGTCGTAGGCGTACTGGGGAACGGCGAGGGTGTACTTGGCACCCTCCAGGTTGGCGCGCACCGTCTGCACCTGGCCGTTGTCGGCGTAGGGCTTGATGTCCGCGGCCATGCTCGGCATCCAGTTGCCGAGGAAGACGTCGATGCGCTTCTCGGCCATAGCCTTGTAGGTATCGGGGACGGAGAGACGCTCGACCTTGGTGCGGTAGCCCTGTTCACTGAGCACCAGGCGGGTGACGGCGGTGGTGACGGTGATGTCGGTCCAGCCGACATCGGCGAAACGGACCAGCGAGCAGGACTGTGGTTCGGCGGCCTGGGCCAGGCCTGAGCAAAGAACGGGTAACGCCAACAGCGACAACAGAAAACACTTCATGAGGTCAGCCTCTAGCAATTACGGGGAGGGGTCAAGCGCAGGTCCGAAGGCGAAACCCTAGCCGTTCGTCGACCGTTCATCATGAAACACCCCGAAATATGGGGCTGTCGACTGATTGATGTTGTCTATCGACCAAGTCTCAAATTCATAACTATTTGTCGCATTAGCGACATCGCCTGGCACGATTCTTCCCGTGTCGCACGCCGCGGCGCTTTTGGATAAGGCCAAGTCGGTGCCGGACGCCGGCCCCGCCGGCCGAGGGCCGATCATGCCCCGCATCAGGAGTGCCCGCGGGCGCTCCGCATCACGCCCAGTTCCTGCGGAGGCCGGCATGGCTATCAGTGTGTTCGACCTGTTCAAGATCGGTATCGGCCCTTCCAGCTCGCATACCGTCGGCCCCATGCGCGCCGCCGCCCTGTTCGTCGGCGCCCTGCGCGAGCGCCAGTTGCTGCCCCGCGTCGACCGCGTCGAAGTGAAGCTCTACGGTTCGCTCTCCGCCACCGGCGTCGGCCACGGCACCGACCGCGCCGTGATCATGGGCCTGATGGGCGAGTGGCCCGACCGCATCGACCCCAGCCAGATCGCCCCGCGCATGGCCGAACTGCTCGGCAGCGGCGAACTGCTGCTGGCCGGCGAGCGGCGCATTGCCTTCGATTGGGTGCGCGACATGCGCCTGCTGGAGGAGAACCTGCCCTACCACCCCAACGCCATGAGCCTGGTCGCCTACGAAGACGGGAATGAGCTGTACGCCGACACCTATTACTCCATCGGCGGCGGCTTCGTCGTCGATGCCGAGCAGGCCGCCACCGGCAGTCTCGACCAGGACACCACCCGCCTGCCCTACGACTTCAACAGCGCCGCCGAGCTGCTGCAGCTGTGCCGCCGCCACAACCTGCGCGTGTCCCAGCTGATGCTCGCCAATGAGCGCATGTGGCGCAGCGACACCGACACCCGCGACGGCCTGATGCGCATCTGGCGCGCCATGCAGGACTGCGTGAACAACGGCCTCAAGGCCGAGGGCATCCTCCCCGGCGGCCTCAACGTGCAGCGTCGCGCCGCCCGCCTGCACCGCAACCTGCTGGAGATCGGCAAGCCCAACGTCATCGGCTCCACCCTCAGCGCCATGGAGTGGGTCAACCTCTACGCCCTGGCAGTCAACGAGGAAAACGCCGCCGGCGGGCGCATGGTCACCGCGCCCACCAACGGCGCGGCCGGCATCGTCCCGGCGGTGCTGCACTACTACATGCGCTTCAACCCCGATGCCAGCGAGCAGGACGTGGTGGATTTCTTCCTCGCCGCCGCCGCGGTGGGCATCCTGTGCAAGAAGAACGCCTCCATCTCCGGCGCCGAAGTCGGTTGCCAGGGCGAAGTCGGCTCGGCCTGCGCCATGGCTGCCGCCGGCCTGGCCGAAGTCCTCGGCGCCAGCCCCGAGCAGGTGGAGAACGCCGCCGAGATCGGCCTGGAGCACAACCTGGGCCTGACCTGCGACCCGGTCGGCGGCCTGGTCCAGGTGCCCTGCATCGAGCGCAACGCCATCGCCGCGGTGAAGGCCATCAACGCCGCGCAGATGGCCCTGCGTGGCGACGGCCAGCACTTCATCAGCCTCGACCAGGCCATCCGCACCATGCGCGACACCGGCGCCGACATGCACGACAAGTACAAGGAAACCTCCCGTGGCGGCCTGGCCGTCAGCATCATCGAGTGCTGACCCCCTTTTGCTCACTCCGCGCGCCCGACGCCACCTTTTGGCGCAGCGTCGCGCCGTTATCGGACAGGTCTGACAAGCGTTACTTTCGGAAAATGCTGGCACTCGGCAGCCACGGGCCGAGTGCTACCAAATGCCCCAGAGGCCACGCCCCATAGGCGTTTGCGACATGTCAGGGGTCGCATCCAAGCTCCCAAAAGCGCCGTTCCCAGGCGCTTTTCTTTTTTTATTGAACGCCCAATCAACATAGGCACGGCATTTGCCTTGCTCTTGGAAGCGGTGGTGACCTGCGGGTCACCCAGGCAGAAAACAAGCATAAGAAAGCCCCTCAGGGGCAACCGTGACTAGCGTGAGGAGATCGAGCATCATGAATGCTTTCAACCCCGGAGTTCCCCCGCAAAACCGAGCTCCGCAGTCCATCGGCTTCCTGCTGCTGGACAACTTCACCCTGATCTCCCTGGCCTCGGCGGTGGAACCGCTGCGCATGGCCAACCAGCTCTCCGGCAGGGAGCTGTACCGCTGGCACACCCTCACCCTCGACGGCCGCCAGGTGTGGGCCAGCGACGGCCTGCAGATCACCCCCGACGCCAGCACCGACGGCGCCCCGCCGATGGATTCGCTGATCGTGGTCGGCGGCGTGGGCATCCAGCGCAGCGTCACCCGCGAGCACGTGAGCTTCCTGCAGACCCAGGCGCGCCTGGGCCGCCGCCTCGGCGCGGTGTGCACCGGCAGTTGGGCGCTGGCCCGCGCCGGCCTGCTCGACGGTTACGACTGCAGCGTGCACTGGGAATGCCTGGCAGCGATGCAGGAAGCCTTCCCGCGGGTGGCCATGAGCACCCGCCTGTTCTCCATCGACCGCAACCGCTACACCTCCTCCGGCGGCACCGCGCCGATGGACATGATGCTGCACCTGATCGGCCGCGAGCACGGCCGCGAGCTGTCGGCGGCGATCTCCGAGATGTTCATCTACGAGCGCATCCGCAACGAGCAGGACCACCAGCGCGTGCCGCTCAAGCACATGCTCGGCACCAACCAGCCGAAGCTGCAGGAAATAGTCGCGCTGATGGAAGCCAACCTGGAAGAGCCGATCGACCTCGACGAACTGGCGGTCTACGTCAACGTCTCGCGGCGCCAGCTGGAGCGGCTGTTCCAGAAGTACCTGCACTGCTCGCCGTCGCGCTACTACCTGAAGCTGCGCCTGATCCGCGCGCGCCAGCTGCTCAAGCAGACCTCCATGTCGATCATCGAGGTGGCCTCGGTGTGCGGCTTCGTCTCCACCCCGCACTTCTCCAAGTGCTACCGCGAATACTTCGGCATCCCGCCACGCGACGAACGCCAGGGCCAGCCGATCGGCCAGCCGGTGATGGTCATGCCGATACCCCAGGACCTGGCGCTGATGCCGCACTCCTCGGCGATCTCGGCGCTGAGCCAGGCGCAGGGGGAGTCGACCTTTGCCAGTGTGAGGGTTTGAGGTTTTTTTGCGGTGGGGTGATTGCGATGGGTGTTCGCCTATCGCTTTGGTGCCTGGGATTGGCTCCGCCCCTCTCCCTAACCCTCTCCCTGAAGGGAGAGGGGACCGTTGGGCAGAAACGGTTGTTCTGGCGTTAGCCGACAACTCCGCAGGTATCAGGACGAAGCCATGCCTTCTCTCGGCACGGACTAGCCCCCTCTCCCTTCAGGGAGAGGGCTGGGGAGAGGGAATGGAGGTAACCTGAAGTACCCATACCACCGGCGAGCACCGTTCGCGAGCAAGCTCGCTCCTACAGAAAACCCGTCAGCTCAACCACTCGTCACAGCACTCGCCACGCACTTGTCCCGCCCGCTGCGCTTCGCCTCCAGCAGCGCCGCATCAGCCCGGCTGAGTGTCTGCGAGTAGCTCTCGCCCAGGCGGTATTCGGCCACGCCGAAGCTGGCGGTCACCGACAGCGCCTCGGTGCCCACGCGCACGGCCAGCGAGCGGATGTCCTGGCGCACCCGGTCGATCACCTGGTCGGCGTCGGCCATGGCGGTTTCCGGCAGCAGCAGGAGGAACTCCTCGCCGCCCCAGCGCCCGCACAGGTCGTACTGGCGCAGCGCGGCCTGCATGGTGCAGCCGATCTCCACCAGCACGCGGTCGCCCACCTCGTGGCCCCAGGTGTCGTTGACCTGCTTGAAGTGGTCGATGTCGAGGATCACCAGCACGTAGGGCTTGCCGCTGCGCTGGGCGCGCTCGCTTTCCTCGCGCAGGCGCTCCATCAGCAGGCGGCGGTTGCCGATGCCGGTCAGCGGGTCGTGGGTGGAGGCCTCGCGCAGCGCCACGTTGAGGTCGCGCATCATGTTCTGGTAGCGGTCGGAGATGCGCGCCACCTTCTCCAACTGGCGCAACTGCTTGTGGTAGCGCTCGGACAGCGTCGAGTTCTGCGCCCGCGCCATCGACTGGAAACCGTCGGAAATCCGCGCGATGCGCTCCAGGCGCGCGAGCTGGTCGAGGGACTGCTGGTGCTTGAGGAACAGCGCCTCGCGCAGCGGATGGTCGAAATACTGCGGGTCGGCCAGCAGCTCCTCGATCAACAGGTCCAGCTCGCGTTCGCTGTTCATGGCATCACTCGTCGTAGGGCTGTATGACGAACGGGAAGCTACAGTCTTCGCGGAATTCCTCGGCCAGTTCGGCGACGCGCTCGTTGCGGCGGTCGTAGTGCCAGCTCACCTGGGTCTGTCGACCGTTGCGGTGGGCTTCCTCGAGCAGGTCGAAGATATCCATCATCGCCTTGATCGAACTGGTATTGAGGTATAGCAGACGCAAGTCCAGTGCCAGCGGGCGCTGCTCCCCGGCGAGGAAGCGTTCCACCCATTCGATCACCTGGCCGAAGAGTTCGTAGGAGTTCTCGGGATAGGAGTCGCCCTGCATGGCCAGGACGCCGGCTTCCCAGTCACCGTGGATCGACGGGGTGGACTGGGTGCCGCTGATGTGAAGGTCACTCATACCTTTGTATTCCTGAAACGCGTGGTCAGATCACGGCGCGCAGACTGAAGAACGCGCGCCCATCGGGTTGTTCGGTAAGGGAGGTCTGCAAGGGCATGCTGGACTTGCGGGCGATGTCCAGCAGGCCCAGGCCGGCGCCGCTGCTGACCCCGGAATCGCGCGGGCGGCGCAGCTGCTCCTTGTAGGCCGCCTTGAGCTGGGCCTTGTCGAGCCCGGCGATGGCCTCGATGTTGCGCACCAGCTCGCGGCCGTCCGCCAGCTCCACCAGGTTGCCGGCGGACACCACGTAGTGGCCGTCGTCGTCGCGGGCGATGGCCACGGTGGCCGAGGCGTCCTGGTCGCCGTAGCCGCGCTGGGTGGCGTAGTGGCGGATGTTCTGGGTCATCTCGATGTAGACCGCGAAGACGTCCATGGCCTCGCTGGGGTGCGCCTGCTCGGCCTGCATGTAGTTGCGCAGGGCGTGGCCGATCTCCTCGATCAGGCTGCGCGAGATCGGGCCGTTGAAGCACAGCAGGATGCGTTGTCGGGTGTAGCTTTCACGCATGGCCAACAGGTCTAGTGTCTCCATGGCGTACTCCTACTCGAATCGGAAGGACAGGATGGTGATGTCGTCGCGTTGCGGCCGTTCGCCCTGATAGTCCGCCAGGGTAGCGGCAAACACCCGCGCCTGCTCGGCCAATGGCAGACGTGAATGACGGCGCAGCAGTTCGGCGAAGCGGCTGTTGCCGAAACCGAAGCCGTGCTCGCCGCCGGCCTGGTCGAGGAAGCCGTCGGTGCACAGGTAGAAGGTCCAGCCCGGCTCCAGCGGCAGTTGGATATTCTCGTACTCTCCCTGGCGCTTGTCGCCGATGGCGCGACGGCCGCCCTTGTATTCGCGAACCTCGTCACCATTGCTGGCGAACAACGAGATCTTCGCCCCGGAGAAGTGCAGCAGCCGGCGGCCGTGGTCGATGCGCACGAAACCGGCGTCCATGTTGGTGGCCAGGGCCTGGGTCACCCGCTCCTGGCCGATCATGCCGCGCATCACCTGGTCGGTCTCGCGCAGGATCGACGCGGGGTCGTGGCTCTGCACGCTGTCGATGGCGTGGTCGATGGCGGCCAGCGCCAGCATGGTCATGAGCGCGCCGGGCACGCCATGGCCGGCGCAGTCGACCACGCCGATCAGGCTGTCCTCGCTGCCTTCGCGGTAGATGTAGAAGTCGCCGCCGACCACGTCGCGCGGCTTCCACAGCACGAAATGGTGCTGGCCGAGGGACGACTGCAGCTGGCGGTCGGGCAGGATGGCGCGCTGGATCAGGCTGGCGTAGTCGATGGAATCGCCGATCTTCTTCTGCGCCGCGGCCATCTCGCGGTTGGCCTGCTCCAGGGCCTGGGTGCGCTGGCGCACCTTGTCCTCCAGGTCCTCGGTGTGCCGGCGGACCTGGTTGGCCATGCTGGCGAAGGCGTCGGACAGCTCGCCGATCTCGTCGCCGCGGGACTTGGGCAGCGGGTTGTCGTACTGCCCGGCGGCGATCGCCTTGGCCGACTGGCGCAGGCCGCGCAGCGGCTTGAGCAGCAGCAGCTCGACGGTGTAGGCGAAGCCGATCAGCAGCAGCGCCAGCAGGCCCAGCAGGGTGCCCGCCAGCGGCCAGATCCAGCGGCTGTCGAGCACCTGCGCGGCGTGCAGGTCGACGGCGCTGAGCACGTGCCAGCGCAGCTCGGGAATGTACGCGGTGGCCAGCAGCTGCCGCTTGCCGTCGAGGGTGGCCCAGAAGGTGCGCACCTCGCCCGGGTGCGCCTGGGCGTCGTCCAGCACCTGGCGCAGGCCCTTGCGTTCCTCGTCGCTGGCCAGCAGGTCGAAGACCCGGTGGCCATCGTTCCCGGCGGTGCCGGCGCCGGAGCTCAAGGCGATCAGCTTGCGGTCCGGGTGCGCCTGGATGGCGCCGTCGGCGTCGACGATCATCGGCGTCACCCCGGGCTCGCGGCGCGAGATGAACTGGTCGAGGAAGGCGGTCAGGTCCAGCCCGCCGCCGGCCAGGCCGACCTTGTGGTTGCCGGCGATGACCTGGACGTTGAACCAGACCTTGGTGGCGCGCAGCTTGGCGTCGTAGTTGACGTTGATGTTGTAGGGGCTGTCGCTGGCCATGGTCGCGAAGTACCAGGCGTCCTGCGGGTCGTCGCGGCTGAGGGTGTAGCGCGGGGCGTTGGACAGCGGCGAGGTGGAGTCGTTGAAGTAGTAGTGCAGCGAGGAGTCGACGATGACGAAGTAGGAATACTCGCCCTGGTCGCCGCGGTAACCGTCGGCCTCACGGAAGAAGCGCGTGCGCCGCTCGGAACTGCTCTCGTCCAGCAGCCAGTCCTGGGTCACCACCGACTCGGCCAGGCGCCGCGACAGCGACAGCTCGCGGATCACCGGGGCGAGGATCTTCTGCTGGTTGAGCAGGGTAAAGTTCTTCGCATAGGCCAGGCCGAAGTGCGTGCGGATGTCCTCCATCGCCTTCCAGCCCAGCAGCACCGCGGGAACCAACGCCAGAACGCAGGCCAGTAACAGCGCTACCACCGATTTGCCGCGCAATCCCCATCGTGCCGCCATGGCTGTCCCCAGAAATCCCGTTCGCCGAGTCAGTGTCGTTCTTTTGGCGAAAGCGCAATTGTGCAGGCGAGCCTTTCCCCAGGCAATGCAAATTAATGGCTATTTGCCATATTTTTGACGTCATCCGACTGACTCATTCTAGACGCGATTTCCCCCGCCGCCACGGCGCCCCGTTGCAGCACGGGGAGGCGGCCCTCCCGGGGTCTTGCGCCTCAGCCGGCGGCGAAGGCCGCGTGCAGTTCGCCCAGATTGGCGAAGTAGTGCGCCGGGCTTTCGGCCAGCAGCTCCTCGCGACTGCCGAAACCGTAGCCGACGCCGGCGGCGCTCAGGCCGTTGCGGTGCGCGCCGATCAGGTCGTGCTTGCGGTCGCCGATCATCAGCGTCTGCGCCGGGTCCAGGCCTTCGAGGCGCAGCAGGTGCTCGATCAGCTCCACTTTGTTGGTGCGAGTGCCGTCCAGCTCGCTGCCGTAGATCACCTTGAAATGCCGGGCGAAGTCGAAATGCCGGGCGATCTCGGCGGCGAACACGGTGGGCTTGCTGGTGGCGATGAACAGCGTGCGGCCCTGGCCGCCAAGCAGCGCCAGCAACTCGCCGACGCCGTCGAACACCCGGTTCTCGTACAACCCGGTGTCCTTGAAGCGCATCCGGTAATGGTTCACCGCCTCCCAGGCCCGCGCCTCGTCGAAGCCATAGGTGCTCATGAAGCACTGCAGCAGCGGCGGGCCGATGAAGTGTTCGAGCCGGCGCAGGTCCGGCTCGTCGATGCCCAACTGCGCCAGGGCATACTGGATCGAACGGGTGATGCCCTCGCGCGGGTCGGTGAGGGTGCCGTCGAGGTCGAAGAGGATGTTCTGGTAGTGCATGGGCAAGGCTGCGACAGGAAGAATCGAACCGGAAGCATACAACTGGCCTCCGTACCGACCAAACGCCCATGCAATGACTTCCTGCCCTTTTTCTGGAGCCTCTTGCGAGTCCCATGAAAATCAATGGTTTGGAGAGGCCCCTGAAAAAAGGGTTATGCGTGTGTATAGGGTGCTTTCTCGTGGGAAGTCAGGGGGGTGAGGAGTAACATCTCTACTTCACTGCTGTATAGGCAGCTAAGAAACAGTAGCTCGGAAAAAGCCAGGGCGTTGAGGACTTCACTGCTGTATAGGCAGCTAAGAAAAAGCAGCTGCTGGGCGAGGACAGTGTCGAGGACTTCACTGCTGTATAGGCAGCTAAGAAAACCTTGCCGCCGGGCCGCCCAGAGTCGAACACCTTCACTGCCGTATAGGCAGCTAAGAAATTGTGCGGCAGTATTCGAAATTGCAGTAGCTCCTTCACTGCCGTATAGGCAGCTAAGAAAGCATAACCCAACCCCATTCCACCATCGCCGGCCTTCACTGCCGTATAGGCAGCTAAGAAAATCACCATCGACCTGACCAAGGCCGCCCAAGTCTTCACTGCCGTGTAGGCAGCGAAGAAATGCGAGGGCGGACTAAATGACCGCCAAGGCCCCTTCACTGCCATATAGGCAGTTCTTCCCATGCCAGGCAGTCAAGCAAACCTCCATCATTCCCTTCCCCCGCATGCAGCAGTAGCATCGCGCAATCATCCCGCTTCGGCACCCGCGACCATGGACGAGTTCGCCCCTTCCGACCTGAAGACCATTCTCCATTCCAAGCGCGCCAACCTGTACTACCTCCAGCACTGCCGGGTACTGGTCAAGGGGGGCCGGGTGGAGTACGTCACCGATGAAGGCAAGCGTTCGCTGTACTGGAACATCCCTATCGCCAACACCACCTGCCTGCTGCTCGGCACCGGCACCTCGGTCACCCAGGCCGCCATGCGTGAGTTGGCCAGGGCCGGTGTCATGGTCGGCTTCTGCGGTGGAGGCGGGA
Organism: Pseudomonas sp. AAC; assembly: GCF_000725445.1. Taxonomy (NCBI): domain Bacteria; kingdom Pseudomonadati; phylum Pseudomonadota; class Gammaproteobacteria; order Pseudomonadales; family Pseudomonadaceae; genus Pseudomonas; species Pseudomonas sp. AAC. The sequence goes on from NZ_KL647096.1 coordinate 541,191, forward strand.
CGCCCCTGTTCAGCGCCAACGAGATGGAAGTGGAGGTCGCCTGGTTTCCGCCGCAGAGCGAATACCGACCCACGGAATACCTGCAGAACTGGGTTCGCTTCTGGTTCGACGACAGACTGCGCCTGGAAGCCGCCAAGGCTTTCCAGCGCGCCCGTCTGGAGCGGGTGCGCCAACACTGGCTGGAGAACCGGCTCCTGCGCGAGGCTGGGCTCAAGGTCGACTCCGAACAGTTGCTGTCGGCGCTGGCAGCCTCTAGCCAGGCCCTGGAAGGCATATCCAGCAACGAGTTGCTGCTGACGGAAGAAGCGCGCCTTACCAAGCGGCTGTTCCGCCTGGCCGCCCAGGCCTGCGGCTATGGCGAGTTCACTCGGGCCAAGCACGGCAGCGGTACGGACCCGGCCAACCGCTTCCTCGACCATGGCAACTACCTCGCCTATGGCCTGGGCGCGACCGCTGCCTGGGTGCTGGGCCTACCCCATGGCCTTGCCGTGCTGCACGGCAAGACACGCCGAGGGGGCCTGGTGTTCGACATCGCCGACCTGATCAAGGACGCGGTCATCCTGCCCCAGGCCTTCATCTCGGCCATGCGTGGCGATACGGAGCAGGACTTCCGCCAGAGCTGCATCGAAAGCCTCACGCGCACCGAGTCCCTCGACTTCATGATCGACACGCTCAAGGCCGTGGTCGATACGCTGGGAGAAGGCAGTCGGTGAACGTACTGCTGATCGCGCAATGCGATAAACGCGCGCTGGCCGAGAGCCGGCGCATCCTCGATCAGTTCGCCGAGCGGCGCGGCGACCGCACCTGGCAGACGGCGATTACCCAGGCCGGCCTGGACACCCTGCGCCGCCTGCTGAAGAAGAGCGCACGGCGCAACACTGCCGTGGCCTGCCACTGGATTCGCGGACAGGATCATAGCGAACTGCTCTGGATCGTCGGCAACGCCAGCCGCTTCAACGCCCAGGGCGCCGTCCCCACGGACACGACCAGCCTCGATGTCCTGCGCCGGGAAGACGAGAACGATTGGCACAGCGCCGAGGACATCCGCCTGCTCGCGCAGATGGCGGCCCTGTTCCACGATATCGGCAAGGCCAGCGACGCCTTCCAGGCAAAACTGAAGAGCCGCAAACCGCTGGCCGATGCCTACCGCCATGAGTGGGTATCCCTGAGGCTGTTCGAAGCCTTCGTCGGCCAGGCCACGGACGACCGGGCCTGGCTGCAGAGCCTGGCCGAGGCCGAGGAGCAGGCGCAAACACCCTGGTTGGCAAGCCTGCGCTGCGATGGCCTGGAAACGCCGGGCAACCCCCTGCATGAAAACGGCATGCCGCCCCTGGCCCGGGCGCTGGGTTGGCTGATTCTCACCCACCACCGACTGCCCCTGGGCCCGCACCGTGGTCCCGCTACCCTGGCGCGCCTGCCCGGCGCCATCAAGCCGGAATGGTGCGGCCCGCGTGGCGATGCCACGACCGAGGAAAAGCAGAGCTGCTGGCGTTTCTCCCACGGTCTGCCCTTCGCCAGTGGTGCCTGGCGGCGCAAGGCGGCTGCCTGCGCCAGGTCGATGCTGGAGCGCAACGGCTTCGTCCAGCGCGGCGCCGGCTTTCTCGGCGATCCCTATGTCATGCATCTTTCCCGTCTGGCCCTGATGCTCGCCGACCATCACTACTCGAGCCGCCCGGCCAGCCCACTGGGCGACAAGGGCTTCCCATTGTTCGCCAATACCGACGGCGCCAGCGGATCGCTCAAGCAGCACCTGGACGAACATCTGATCGGTGTCGCCCGGGGCGCACGGCAGTTGCTGGGCCTGCTGCCACGGCTCGAACGGCAGTTGCCCCGCCTGGCACGCCACAAGGGCTTCCAGCGCCGCGCCACGGAAGAGCGCTTCCGCTGGCAGGACAAGGCCTTCGACATGGCCGGCGCCCTCGCCGAACGGACTAGCCGGCAGGGCTTTTTCGGCATCAACATGGCCTCCACCGGCTGCGGCAAGACCCTCGCCAACGGACGCATCCTCTACGCCCTGGCCAGCCCCGGGCGCGGCATGCGCGCCACCATTGCCCTCGGCCTGCGCACCCTGACGCTGCAGACCGGGCAAGCCTACCGCCAGCGACTCGACCTGGGCGACGACGACCTCGCCGTCCTGGTGGGCGGTGGCGCCACCCGGGAGCTGTTCGAACTGACTCGACAGGACCTGGACGCGCGGGGTAGCGAGTCTGCCGAGCCGCTGCTGCCGGACAACAGCCATGTGAGCTACGAAGGCCGCCTCGAAAGCGGGCCCCTGAAAGACTGGCTCGCGGGTAACCCGGCCGCCGGCAAGCTACTCGATGCACCGCTGCTGGTCTGCACCATCGACCACCTGGTGCCGGCCACCGAAAGCCTGCGCGGCGGCCGCCAGATAGCCCCCATGCTGCGCCTGATGACTTCCGACCTGGTCCTCGACGAACCGGACGACTTCGACATCGACGACCTGCCCGCCCTTACCCGCCTGGTGCACTGGGCAGGCCTGCTCGGCAGCCGGGTACTGCTGTCCTCGGCCACCTTGCCGCCGGCCTTGGTGGAAGGGCTGTTCGAGGCCTATCGCAATGGCCGCCAGGTCTTCCAGCGCCATCGCGGCGAACACCCGGGAGCCCCGGCGAACGTGGTCTGCGCCTGGTTCGACGAATACGGCTGCACGGAACGTGACTGCGCCACGCTGGAGCCGTTCGCTGCAGCCCATGCGGCCTTCGTCGAACAGCGCGCACGGCGTTTGCGGCAAAGCGAGGTCCGCCGTCGCGCCGAGATTCGCAGCCTGAGCCCCGAAACCCGGACGCGCGAGGGCATCTGCACGGAACTGGCACGGCAACTGCCGGCCTGGATGGGCGAGTTGCATCGCCAGCACCACACGGCGCACGAGGGCAAACGCGTCAGCTTCGGCCTGCTGCGCCTGGCGCACATCGAGCCGCTGATCGACCTGGCCCGCGCGCTGCTGGCTGGAGTCGCGCCACCGGGCTGCCAACTGCACCTGTGCATCTACCACTCCCATCACCCGCTGCTGATGCGCTCGGCCATCGAGCACGAACTCGACGAACTGCTCAAGCGCGGTGACGGGGACGCGCCACGGCTGTTCGCCAGGGAAAGCGTGCGCCGCGCGCTGGCGGAGTACCCGCAGGACGACCATCTGTTCGTGGTGCTCGCCTCGCCAGTAGCGGAGGTGGGACGCGATCACGATTACGACTGGGCCATCGCCGAGCCCTCCTCCATGCGTTCGATCATCCAGCTCGCCGGCCGCATCCGGCGCCATCGCCCGGGTGCCTGCGCCAGCCCCAACCTGTACCTGCTGGCGCAGAACCTGTGGAGCCTGGAGGGGCGCCACCCCGCCTATCGCCAGCCGGGTTTCGAAAGCAAGGACTTCCCCCTCGACAGTCACGACCTGCATGACCTGCTACCGGCCGAGCAACTGGCGGTGATCGACGCCACGGCGCGCATCGTCGAGCCGCAGCCCTTGCGCCCTCGCATGCACCTGGCCGACCTGGAGCACGCCCGGCTACGTGCTCTGCTGCACGGCGGCAATGCAGCGATAGAGCTGAACACCCAACTCTGGTGGCAATCACCGGCTTCGCTGTCCGGCATCCTGCAGAGCGACCAGCCCTTCCGGGCAGGTAACCAAGGGGACAGCTACGCCCTGCTGCCCGATGAAGACGACGACACCAGGCTGCGCCTCCACCACTACGAAGAAGGCCAATGGACCGCTTGCGGCACTCTGTGCGAGCTACTGCCGCTCCCTCTTCAGGCCGAAAACATCAGCCTCTGGGCGACCGCCGACTATCTCGACGAACTCGAAGCACTGGCCAGACGCAGCGACATGGGGCTGCGTGATTGCGCGATGCGCTTCGCCAGGGTGCAGCTTCGCGAATCGACCCAAGGCTGGGGTTACCAATCGGCCTTGGGTTTCAAACGCAGGCTCTGAAGAGGGGAAAGACGTGTCGAGCAGATGCCGGTTTCCTTAACACGTCGAGGAAACGTGTTAAGCAAATGGCGTTTTCCTTAACACGTGGAGAGAACGTGTTAAGCAAACATCGGTTTCCTTAACACGAGCAGAGAACGCGTCAAGAAAGGCGCTGTTCCATCGACACGTCGGCGTGCCCCGCATTGAGCAGCAATTCGAACAACGCGTCGTTGAGGTAGAAGTTCTCCTTGCCGATGCGATGCTTGCTGAGCATGCCGATACCCACCAGTTCATCCAGATAGCGCGCCGCCGTCTGACGGCTCACTTGCAGTTCATTCTTCCAACGCCAGGAGGTCGTGATGCTCCAAGCAAACGCTCTGGCCCTGCGCCAGGCCATCCAGTCCTTCATCGACGAACGCCTGCAAGCCAAGCTGGACAAGCTCAGGCCCGACGATGAAGGCAAACGCCAGGCGCTGATCGAGGGGCATCGCCGCGAAGCCTGGTTGGCCGATGCCGCACGGCGGGTCGGCCAGATCCAGATGGCCAGCCATACCCTCAAACCCATCCACCCGGATGCCCGCGGCAGCAACCTCTACGTCATGCCCGAGTCACCCAAGCCCCCTGGGCTTGTCGGTACCCACAGCCTGAAGGGCGAGCTGGCCCATGACGTAGTGGGCAACGCCGCCGCGCTGGACGTGTTCAAGTTCCTCAACCTCGAGTTGGAAGGCCGCAGTCTGTTGCAACGCCTGCTGGACGACGAACCGCAGGTACTCGCAGCGCTTTCCGAGGAAAGCAGTCTTGCCAGGGAATGGCGCGATGCATTCGTGAGCATCACCCGAAGCAAGGGCAAAACGGCCTCCCACACTCTGGCCAAGCAGCTGTATTTCCCGCTCGCGGGGGGCGATTACCACCTGCTCGCCCCGCTGTTTCCCACCAGCCTGGCGCACAAGGTGCAACAGACACTGCGTGCCGACCGTTTCGGCGAGGCAGCCCGGGCAGCCCGCGAGGCACGCGCCAGAGGCGAGGGCTGGCCCCACGGCTACCGCGAGTACCCGAACCTGGCCATCCAGAACTTCGGTGGTACCAAGCCGCAGAACATCAGCCAGTTGAACAGCGAACGCCACGGCGAGAACTGGCTGCTGGCATCCCTGCCGCCACAATGGGAGAGCCCGGAAGTGCGCCTGCCGCTGGACACCGACTCGGTGTTCCCATTCCTGGCTCGCCATGATGGGACGTTGCGCCGCCGCGTCCGCGAGCTACGCGATTTCCTGGCACACACCAGCCACAACAACCTGGCGATACGCCGCAAGCGTGAACGCCTGCTGGGCGACATCTGCGATCGGCTCCTGCACTACGCAGCCCAAGTGCGCGAGCCTTCGGGCTGGAGCGCCCGGCAGGACTGCCGGCTGCACGATGCCGAGCGTCTCTGGCTCGATCCATTGCGCGGACGGCAAGACGAAATATTCTCCGCCCAGCGAGTTCGCCTGGATTGGCCCCAGCAAGTCGGCCAGCGCTTCGCCAACTGGCTGAACCAGGCCCTTGGCGGTCATGAACACCGGCTGGGCGAAGACGAAGCCAGGCAATGGACCCATGACCTGCACAAGGAACTGCAACTGCTCAGGGAGGAGCTCGAATATGACCCCAGCTGAACCCGAGGCCCTGCTTCTGCTCCCACATCTGCGGGTACAGAACGCCAACGCCATCTCCAGCCCGCTGACCTGGGGCTTCCCCGCTCCCAGTGCCTTTACCGGTTTCGTGCACGCCCTGCATCGCCGCGTGGCCAACGAGTTGGACCTCCAATTGGACGGCGTCGGCATCATCTGCCATCGCTTCGAACCACAGGTCTCGCAGCCGGCCGGCAAGCGCACCAGGGTCTTCAACCTGACGCGCAACCCGCTGAACAAGGACGGCAGCACGGCGGCTATCGTCGAGGAAGGCCGCGCCCATCTGGAGGTCAGCCTGCTGGTCGGCGCCAGCGGCAATGCCCTCGACGATCATTCCCTGGCCAGCCTCGCCCATCGGCTCCTCCATGAGGCCCATGCCATGCGCCTGGCCGGCGGCAGCATCCTGCCCGCCACCCGGCCCACGAGCGGTTATCTGGAGCCGTCGCTCGAGCTGCTTTCCGGCAATGCGGACGAACAGCGCCGTCGCTACCGGCGCCTGGCGCATCGCCTGCTACCCGGTTTCGCCCTGGTCAGCCGTGAAGGTCTGCTGCAAGAGCACCTGGAAGACCTACGCCAAGGCGATCCCCAGGCAAACGAACTGGATGCGCTGCTCGACCTGTCGCGACTCAACATCGAGCCCCCGCCCCACCATGAGGCTGGCCGCCCCGCCCAATGGCAGTCCAGGCGGCCGGCCGGTTGGCTGGTGCCGATTCCAGCGGGCTATGGCGCCCTGTCGGAAACCTACGCGCCGGGGGAAGTGCTCAACGCTCGTGACCGGAGCGTTCCAATGCGATTCGTCGAAACCCTCTTCACCCTTGGCGAGTGGCTGAGCCCGCAGCGGGTCGCCGACCTGCGCCATTTGCTCTGGTACCACCAGGCCGATGCCCGGGCCGGGCTGTACCGCTGCACCACGCCTCACTATGCCCACGAAGCCACCGCATAAGGAAATCGACATGTCCAAGCAAGAACTCAGCACCGCTTCCGTCCTGGCCTTCGAGCGCAAGCTCGACCCGTCCGACGCATTGTTCAGCGCCGGGCGCTGGGGAAACCGTGGCGACTCCGCCGGCTGGACCAGCGTGGCCATCCGCGAGAAATCCGTACGCGGCACCATCTCCAACCGTCTGAAGACCAAGGACCGCGACCCGGCGAAGCTCGACGCCTCCATCCAGTCGCCCAACCTGCAGACCGTGGATGTGGCCAACCTGCCCAACAATGCGGACACCTTAAGAGTGCGCTTCACCTTGCGCGTGCTGGGCGGTGCCGGTACGCCGTCCGCCTGCAACGACACCGCCTACAAGGCCAAGCTGCTGGAAACCGTCGGCCAGTACGTGAGCAGCCAGGGCTTCGGCGAACTGGCGCGCCGCTATGCCGGCAACCTGGCCAACGGGCGATTCCTCTGGCGCAACCGCACTGGCGCCGAGGCCATAGAGGTCCATGTGCGCCACCTGCGCAACGGCGAAGCGGCGCAGAGTTGGACCTTCGACGCCTTAGCCCACAGCCTCCGCGCCTTCGACGACGGTGACGAACTGGACGGTCTGGCCGGCCTGATCGCCGAGGGGCTGGCCGGCCAAGGCCACGTTCTGCTGGAAGTCATCGCCTTTGCCCGCATCGGCGACGGCCAGGAAGTCTTCCCTTCGCAGGAGCTCATCCTCGACCGCGGCGACAAGCGCGGACAGAAGAGCAAGACCCTGTACCAGGTCCGCGAGGTCGCCGCCATCCACTCGCAGAAGATCGGCAACGCCCTGCGCACCATCGACACCTGGTACCCCGACGAGGACGGTCTCGGCCCCATCGCCGTGGAGCCCTATGGCTCGGTGACCTCCCAGGGCAAGGCCTATCGCCAGCCGCGGGAGAAGCTGGATTTCTACAGCCTGCTCGACCGCTGGGTGCTGAAGGACCAGGCGCCGGCCCCCGAACAGCAACACTTCGTGATCGCCAACCTGATCCGCGGTGGCGTCTTCGGCGAAGCGGAAGAGAAGTGAGCCATGGACCACTACCTGGATATCCACATCAGGCCCGATCCGGAGTTCCCCAGCCCCCAGTTGATGAATGCGTTGTTTGCCAAGCTGCACCGCGCATTGGTGGCACTGCCCGAGGAGAACATCGGCATCAGCTTCCCGGCCGTCGACGAGAAGCGCCCATGCCTCGGTAACCAGCTACGCCTGCACGGAACCAGTGCCGCGCTGGATTCGTTGATGGCTCAACCCTGGTTATCCGGCATGCGCGACCACCTGCGCCTGGGCGAACTGCTGCCGGTTCCCGAGGGGGCGCAGCATCGCCAGGTCCGCCGCGTGCAGGCCAAGAGCAACCCGGAGCGCCTGCGGCGGCGGCAGATGCGCCGCCATGGTTTCAGCGAAGAAGAAGCCAGGCAACGCATTCCCGACAGCGCCGCCCGCCGGCTCGACTTGCCCTACGTCCGGTTGCGCAGTCAGAGCAGTGGGCAGCACTTTCGTCTGTTCATCCACCACGGCCCTTTGCAGAGCCAACCGGTGGCCGGGCACATCAACCGCTATGGGCTGAGCGATGGGTGTACTGTTCCCTGGTTCTGACCCTTTTTTCCGGGGCATTCTGTACATCTTGGAAAATCAGTCACTTACAAGGGCCGTCGAAAAAAGGGATAGATGAGCTTAATGGCTGGTTTTCCTTTTAGCCACAACGAGTTGGGAGCTTGAGCCTCTACTTCAATGCCGTGTAGGCAGCTAAGAAACTGATGCCGTACTGGTTCGCCGCCAGCGGCCGCTTCAATGCCGTGTAGGCAGCTAAGAAATGGGAGGGAAGGTCCTAGTCAGCGCCGCATCGCTTCACTGCCGTATAGGCAGCTAAGAAATACTACTGGTCGAGCACGCAGCGCTCCGCCAACTTCACTGCCGTATAGGCAGCTAAGAAATTGCGCGCCTGGATATCGGCGTAGGCCTCGATCTTCACTGCCGTGTAGGCAGCTAAGAAACAGTAGTCGAACGGTAGGTCAGCCCCGTCCTGGCTTCACTGCCGTGTAGGCAGCTAAGAAAATCAGCCAGATACAGCGCAGAGTCAATTCGTTCTTCACTGCCGTGTAGGCAGCTAAGAAAAACCTGCGCGGCGCCTACCTGGGCGGCGCCAACTTCACTGCCGTATAGGCCGCTAAGAAGTTCGCGCTCAAAAAGTACCGCGGCGGGATCGACTTCACTGCCGTGTAGGCAGCTAAAAAGCACCGGACACTCGGAAGAGCATTCCTGCGCGCCTCATTGCCGTACAAACAGACCGGCGCCCAGTCGTCTCCGCGCCGCCTGTTGCCTTATTCGGCATAGCCCTCGGCGATGTGCTGGTCCTTCAGCTTCACGTAGTTGCCGGCCGTATAGGCGAAGAAGGACCTTTCCTTGTCGCTCAGCGGGCGGGCCTTCTTCGCCGGGCTGCCGACGTAGAGGAAGCCGCTCTCCAGCACCTTGCCCGGCGGCACCAGGCTGCCGGCGCCGAGGATGACTTCGTCCTCTATCACCGCGCCGTCCATGACGATGCAGCCCATGCCCACCAGCACGCGGTTGCCGACGCTGCAGCCGTGCAGCAGGACCTTGTGGCCGACGGTCACTTCGTCGCCGATGGTCAGCGGGAAGCCGTCGGGGTTGTAGGGGCCGGCGTGGGTGATGTGCAGCACGCTGCCGTCCTGGATGCTGGTCCGGTTGCCGATGCGGATGCGGTGCATGTCGCCGCGGATGGTCACCTGCGGCCACACCGAGCTGTCGGCGCCGATTTCGATGTCGCCGATGAGCACGGCGCTGGGGTCGACGAAGACGCGTTCGCCGAGTTGCGGCGTTTTACCCTGATACGAACGTATGGCCACGATAGTTTTCCTTCAGGCTGCGGATGCCGTCGATTGTATTTAAGATGGCCGGGTGTTTCCTCAGCCAAGGTTGCCACCGTGAGCGCGAATCCCCTTCTGCAGTCCTACGACCTGCCGCCCTTCTCCGCCATCCGCCCCGAGCATGTGAAGCCGGCCATCGAGCAGATCCTCGCCGACAACCGCGCCGGCATTGCGCGCATTCTCGCCGAACAGGGCGCCAACCCCAGCTGGGACGGCCTGGTGCTGGCCATGGACGAACTGCATGCGCGCCTGGGCGCGGCCTGGAGCCCGGTGAGCCACCTCAACGCCGTGTGCAACAGCGCCGAGCTGCGCGAGGCCTATGAAGGCTGCCTGCCGCTGCTCTCGGCCTACTGGACCGAGCTGGGCCAGAACCGCGAGCTGTTCAAGGCCTACGAGGCCCTGGCCGCCAGCCCCGCCGCGGCGAACTTCGACGTGGCGCAGAAGACCATCCTGGAACATGCCCTGCGCGATTTCCGCCTGTCGGGCATCGACCTGCCGGCCGAGCAGCAGAAGCGCTACGCGGAAATCCAGGCGCGCCTGTCCGAGCTGGGCAGCCGCTTCTCCAACCAGTTGCTGGACGCCACCCAGGCCTGGACCAAGCACGTCACCGACGAGGCGGCGCTGGCCGGCCTGACCGACTCGGCCAGGGCGCAGATGCAGCAGGCCGCGCAGGCCAAGGGCCTGGACGGCTGGCTGATCAGCCTGGAATTCCCCAGCTACTTCGCGGTGATGACCTACGCCGACGACCGCGCCCTGCGCGAAGAGGTCTACGCCGCCTACTGCACCCGCGCCTCCGACCAGGGCCCCAACGCCGGGCAGAACGACAACGGCCCGGTGATGCAGGAAATCCTCGACCTGCGCCAGGAGCTGGCGCGCCTGCTGGGCTACGCCAACTTCTCGGCGCTGTCGCTGGCGACCAAGATGGCCGAATCCCCGGAGCAGGTGCTGCACTTCCTGCGCGACCTGGCGGTGCGCAGCAAGCCCTACGCCCAGCAGGACCTCGACCAGCTCAAGGCCTACGCCGCCGAGCAGGGCTGCGCGCAGCTGCAGAGCTGGGACTCCGGCTACTACGGCGAGAAACTGCGCGAGGCGCGCTACAGCGTGTCGCAGGAAGCGCTGCGCGCGTACTTCCCGGTGGACAAAGTGCTGTCCGGTCTGTTCGCCATCGTGCAGAAGCTCTACGGCATCCAGATTCGCGAGCTGCATGACTTCGAGCGCTGGCACCCGGACGTGCGCCTGTTCGAGATCGAGGAGAACGGCCAGCACGTCGGGCGCTTCTACTTCGACCTCTATGCCCGCGCCAACAAGCGCGGCGGCGCCTGGATGGACGGCGCCCGCGACCGCCGCCGCGACGCCGCCGGCCAGTTGATCGCCCCGGTCGCCTACCTGGTGTGCAACTTCACCCCGGCGGTGAACGGCAAGCCGGCGCTGCTCACCCACGACGAAGTGACCACGCTGTTCCACGAATTCGGCCACGGCCTGCACCACCTGCTGACCCGCGTCGAGCACGCCGGCGCCTCGGGCATCAACGGCGTGGCCTGGGACGCGGTGGAGCTGCCCAGCCAGTTCATGGAGAACTGGTGCTGGGAGCCCGAGGGCCTGGCGCTGATCTCCGGCCACTACGAGACCGGCGCGCCGCTGCCCCAGGACATCCTGGAGAAGATGCTGGCGGCGAAGAACTTCCAGTCCGGCCTGATGATGGTGCGCCAGTTGGAGTTCTCGCTGTTCGACTTCGAACTGCACACCAGCCACGGCGACGGCCGCAGCGTGCTCGACGTGCTCAACGGCGTGCGCGACGAGGTGGCGGTGATGCGCCCACCGGCGTACAACCGCTTCGCCAACAGCTTCGCGCACATCTTCGCCGGCGGCTACGCGGCCGGTTACTACAGCTACAAGTGGGCGGAAGTGCTGTCGGCCGACGCCTTCTCGCGCTTCGAGGAAGAGGGCGTGTTCAACCCGCAGACCGGCGCGGCCTTCCGCGAGGCCATCCTGGCCAAGGGCGGCTCCCAGGAGCCGATGGCGCTGTTCGTCGCCTTCCGCGGCCGCGAGCCGTCGATCGACGCGCTGCTGCGCCATTCCGGCCTGACCGGGGAGGCTGCGTGATGGCCGAGGTGAAGAAGCGCTTCATCGCCGGCGCGGTATGCCCGGCCTGCAGCGAGCAGGACAAGATCCTGATGTGGGACGAGGACGGCGTGCCGCACCGCGAGTGCGTGGCCTGCGGCTACGCCGACACGCTCAATGCCCAGGGGCAGTCGGTGCCGAAGGAGTTGGCTACGCGGGTCAATGCCAGCGCGTTGAAGAAGCCGGCTGATCCGAAGGTGCAGGGAGTGCAGTTCTTTCCTAATCCGAAGCTGAAGAAGAAGGATTGAGGTTGCTGGGGGCTATCGGTGCTGGGGTTTTAAGAGCGCCCTCTCCCTAACCCTCTCCCTGAAGGGAGAGGGGACTGTTCGGCGTCAAGCGCATTTCCGACTCTCGCCGGAAACCCCAGAGTTGCCGGATGGCACGGAAGCAGCCGCCGGCACGGATAGCCCCCTCTCCCTTCAGGGAGAGGGCTGGGGAGAGGGTTGCGGAGGTGACCTCATGCACCAGCGCAGCCGGTAGACTCCATTCGCGAGCAAGCTCGCTCCTATGTATGGACTCACCCCCACCGTCAACCCGCTTTTGAACATGAAAACCCGACTGCATCTATGTATTAGGCCTGTTCGAGGAAGCCACGTCGGGCTTCTGGCCAACATTGGGTAAGCCCGCGGAATGCCGATTACAAAGAGGCCTCGAAGGCCGGTAGGAGCGTAGGCATCGATCCGCGACGGTCTGACCAGGGGTCAATGTTCTTCAGCAAGGGTTGGAGCGACTTGGCGCCCCGTTGGCGGGAACTCGTTGATCAGTGGCTCATTTCCATCTCCCGGCAAGCATTCGGCTTGCGCTGGTAGGTTTGTTCGCTGCACAGCAGCACCCAGGCGATACGCAGGTTGCGGTTGGCCAGTCGCACTGCCGCGCCCTTGCGCCCCAGACGTTGTAGCCAGCGCTGCAGGCGCCGATCATCCGGGTGTTCGGAATCGGGCCGCAGTTGCTTCAACACCGCATGCGAGCCTACGACCATCAGGCTGCGCACATAGGCGTCGCCACGTTTGGTCATCTTGCCCAGCCGCACCTTCTGCCCGCTGCTGTGCTGGTCGGGCACGATGCCGAAGTAGGCAGCGAACTGACGCGCATTGGCGAAACGTTCCGGCTCGACCTGTTTGGCCAGCAAGGCCGTAGCCGTGATCGGACCGATACCACGTACCGTCATCAGCCGTTTGGCTGTCGGGTCGGCGGCGGCACAGGCTTCCAGACGCCCGGTCAGCGCGGCGATACGCTCGCCCAGCCGTTTCCATTCGTTCAGCATCTCGTCGATCAGCTCGCGCAGCAGCGCCGGCAACGGCTGTCTAGCGTCTTCCAGCACCCGGGTGACACCTTGCTTCAAGCCCACATCCCCCTGCGCCAGGGCGATACCCTGCTCCAGCAGCAGCCCGCGGATCTGATTACCCATGGCGGTGCGCCGCCGCACATAGCCCCGCCGGACACGGTGCCAGGCCTGCATCGCCAGTGCCGCGACGCTCTTCACCGGCACCGACGCAATACTGCTATCCCGGCCCGCCCGCAGAATGGCGTGGGCATCATTGCGATCATTCTTCGCTCCGCTCCGGTGCTCGGCCACCCGCTGGGCCGGCAGGATACGCACCAGGTTGCCCTGCGCCTGCAGCAGCCGGGCCCAGGCTTGTGCTCCAGGACCGGTCTCCATCAGCACCGTCACGCCCTCCGGCAGCTTCTGCAGAAACACCTGAAACGCTTCACGCGACTTGATTCGCTGTTCGTATGCCAGTTGACCCTGGGCGTCTTCCCCCGCCACCTGGAAGACCTTTTTCGCCAGATCCACGGCGACTGTCGTGCACACCGATACATCGGTTGCAGACACCGGCTTATTCATCGTCGTATGCTTTTTCATGGATTCACCCTCACTGTCGGTGGCTTCTTAGACCGCCACCGTGGCGCCTCGACGCCTCGGTGAGGGTGAGTCCATCCAATTACAACCCTCTTCCCCTCCTCACCAACCACTCCTCCAGCGCCGCCGCCGGTAAGGGCCGCGAGAACAGGTAGCCCTGGGCCACCGGGTAGCCCTGCTGGCGCAACAGCTCCAGTTGCGCCTCGTCCTCCACCCCTTCGGCGACCACCATCAGCTCCAGGCTGCGGCCGATGTTCATCACCGCGTCGGTCAGCGCCTGCGCCGCCGCGCCGGCGTTCAGCTCGGCGACGAAGCTGCGGTCGAGCTTCAGTTCGCTGATCGGTAGCCGGTGCAGGTAGCCGAGGCTGGAGTAGCCGGTGCCGAAGTCGTCCATCGACAGGCGCACGCCCAGGCCGTGCACGGCGCGGAGGATGTCGAGGGTCGCCGGGTGGTTGTCCAGCAGCATGCCTTCGGTGATTTCCACCACCAGGTCGGTGCCGGCCAGGCCGTTGCGCTGCAGCAGGTCCTGCAGGCGGACCGGCAGGTCGGGATCGCGGAAGTCGGCGGGGGACAGGTTGACCGCCACCGCCGGAACGTGGATGCCGCGCCGGCGCCAGTCGGCCAGTTGCCGGCAGGCCTCGCGCAGCACCCACTGGCTGAGTTCGCCGATGATGCCGCACTCCTCGGCCAGGGGGATGAAGCGGTTCGGCGCCACCGCGCCGAGTTGCGGGTGGCGCCAGCGGGCCAGGGCTTCCACCGCGTGCACGCGGCCGTCGTCCAGGCGCACCTGGGGCTGGTAGTGCAGGCTCAGCGCCTGGCGCTGCACGGCCTCGCGCAGCGCGCTTTCCAGGGCCAGGCGTTCCTGGGCGCGCTGGTTCATCTCTTCGCTGAAGAAGCGGTAGCTGCCGCGCCCGCCGTTCTTCGCCTGGTACATGGCGATGTCGGCGCGGTGCAGCAGCGTCTCCATGTCCCGGCCGTTGCTGGGGAACAGGCTGATGCCGATGCTCGCCAGGGTGATCAGGCTGACGCCGCCCACCCGGTGCGCCAGGGCCAGGCGGGCGAGGATGCGCTCGGCGATCTGCGAGGCGAGCAGGCCGCCGCAGTACGGCAGCACCACCACGAACTCGTCGCCCGACAGGCGCCCCACCAGGCCCTGCTCGCGCACCACCTCCTGCAGGCGCGCCGCCACCAGGCGCAGCAGCTCGTCGCCGGCCGGGTGGCCGAGGGAATCGTTGATCTGCTTGAAGCGGTCCAGGTCGATGAACAGCACCGCCATTTCCGCCTCGTCGTTCTCGATGCGCGTCATCGCCTGCTCGGCCTCGGCCAGCAGCAGGCTGCGGTTGGGCAGGCCGGTGAGGGTGTCGTAGAAGGCCAGTTGGCGGATGTGCGCGCGGGCTTCCTCGCGCTCCAGGGCCAGGGCGCAGAGCGGCAGGCTGACGTCCACCAGGCGCAGGTGCAGTTCGTCCGGGCCGCGGCACTGCTCGTAGTAGAAGGCGAAGGTGCCGATGACGCGGCCCTCGCTGTTCTTGATCGGGCTCGACCAGCAGGCCTTCAGGCCCAGGGGGAGCGCCAGCTGGCGGTAGTCGTCCCACAACGGGTCGCTGGCGATGTCGCTGACCATCACCGCCTTGCCCCGGTAGGCCGCGGTGCCGCAGCTGCCGGCGTGGGGGCCCATGCGCGCGCCCTCGATGGACTGCGAGAAGGCCTCCGGCAGGCTCGGCGCGGCCAGTGGGTGCATGCGCCCCTGGGCGTCCACGCGCAGGATCGAGGCCTTCACCTCCGGGGCGATGCGCTCCACCTCGCGGCACACCAGGTCCATCACGTCCACCAGCGGGCGCTCGCGCACCAGGGCGTCGAGCACCTTGTTCTGCAGCACTTCGTGCAGCTTGGTGTGGGTGATGTCGGTGAGCAGCATCACCGAGTTCACCGGCTGGCCGCGGGCGTCGAGGATGGGGTTGGCCACCACCGAGCACCACAGCGGCCGGCCGATCAGGTCGCGCACCAGCTCTTCGCTGCGGAACAGCCCGGCGCCGGCCTGGCGCCAGCGCCGCACGCTGGCCTGGGGCACCTGCAGCAGCTCCGAGGGGTAGCGCCCCTGGGCCTGCTCGGCGTTCCAGCCGAACATGCGGCTGAAGCCGGCATTGACGTAGAGGATGCGCCCCTCGCGGCCGGTGACGATGACTGCGTTGTCGGTCTCGTTGGCGGCCAGCGACAGCACGTCCATCTGCTCGCGCTGGCGGCGCTGCAGGGTGCAGTCCTTGACGAAGGCGGCGAGCAGGCGCTTGCCGTCGAACTCGATGTGCGAGATCGACATCGAGCCCCACAGCCGGCTGCCGTCGCGGCAGCGCATCGGCACCTCGCTACGGCTGCCGACGATGCCCTCGGTGTCCAGGCGGGCGTCCAGGCGCGGGCGCACCTCCCGGGGCAGCAGCAGGCCGACGTCCTGGCCCAGCACCGCCTCGCGGGAATAGCCCCACAGGCGCTCCGCGGCGGCGTTGAACAGCAGCACGCGGTTGTGCTCGTCGAGCACCACCACGCCATCGATGGCCTGTTCGAGAATCTGCGCGAAGACGTCCGGGAGCTGGTCGTAGGGCATTGCTGGCATCCATCTCGGAAACGCACTTGGGCTTTCTTCCTGCATGACAGTGCCCTCGGGTGGCCCACCAGGAAAGCGTAGTGGTTGAAAGACCTGCACGGATAATAGCCATTTGACATATCACCTGGGGCGCCTATCTCGGAAACATTGGAGAACCGCAGCGCCGCCCGGCGGACTAGGCTATTAGGCATTTGCAGGAAGGAGCCGCCAGTGCCCCCTCGCCCCGCCCCCGACACCACAGTCCCCGACAGGGAGCACAACGGACGTGCTTGACCGTTACCACCTGCTCCAGTCCCTGCGCGCCACGCGCGTCTCGCGCATGCCGGTGAACCCGGTGCTGCAGGAAGTGGCCACGCCCACCGGGCAAGTGCTGTTCTTCCTCCTGCTCGGCGGCGGCCTGGTCTACACCTTCGGCAACCTGGCCCTGGACATCCTCGCCCAGGGCGGCCAGCTGCGCCCCAGCGGCACCCTGCTGGTGCTGGCCCTGGCGCTGCTGATCGCCCTGGGCTTCGAGTTCATCAACGGCTTCCACGACACCGCCAACGCGGTGGCCACGGTGATCTACACCAACGCCCTGCCGCCGCAGCTGGCGGTGGGCTGGTCGGGGCTGTGGAACCTGCTCGGCGTGCTCTTCTCCAGCGGCGCGGTGGCCTTCGGCATCGTCACCCTGCTGCCGCTGGACCTGCTGCTGCGGGTGGACAGCGCCGCCGGCCTGGCGATGATCTTCGCCCTGCTCGGCGCCTCCATCCTGTGGAACCTCGGCACCTGGTGGCTGGGCCTGCCGGTGTCGTCGTCGCACACCCTGATCGGCTCCATCGTCGGCGTGAGCCTGGCCCACGGCGTGCTGAGCGGCACGCTGGGCATCGACGGCAGCGCCTGGGAGCAGTTGCAGAAGGTCGGCTACGCCCTGCTGCTGTCGCCGCTGCTGGGCTTCCTCGGCGCCGGCCTGCTACTGCTGGGCATGCGCGCGGTGGCGCGGCGCAAGACGCTGTTCAGCGCGCCCCAGGGGCGCCAGCCGCCGCCGCTGGGCATCCGCGCGCTGCTGGTGCTGACCTGCACCGGGGTGTCCTTCGCCCATGGCTCCAACGACGGGCAGAAGGGCATCGGCCTGATCATGCTGATCCTCGCCGCGCTGATGCCGCTGAGCTTCGCCGTCGACCGCGGCCAGGCGCCGGCCCAGGTGCAGCAACTGCGCGAACTGGCGCACCGGGCCGAACTGCAGCTGCGCCGGCTGGCCCCGGAAGACATCCCCACGGCCCCGCGCCGGGTGCTGCTGGACTACCAGAGCGAGCAGCGCCTGACCCCCGAGGTGCTGCCGGCGCTGGCCGCGCAACTGCACAACATAGGCGCGCGCCTGCGCGGCCACGACGACCTGAGCGGGCTGCCCGACGACGAGGTGCTGGCGCTGCACAACGAGCTGTACCTGAGCGTGGAGACCATCCGCCAGCTCGACCGCACCGAGCAGGTCTTCGACGTCGACACCTGGAGCACCCTGCAGGCCCTGCGCGACCGCAGCCTGGACACCGTCCAGTTCATCCCGCCGTGGGTCAAGGTGGCGGTGGCCCTGGCCCTCGGCCTGGGCACCCTGGTGGGCTGGCGGCGCATCGTCACCACCGTCGGCGAGGGCATCGGCAAGCAGCCGCTGACCTACGCCCAGGGCGCCAGCGCGCAGCTCACCGCGATGCTCACCATAGGCGCGGCGGACATCTACGGCCTGCCGGTGTCCACCACCCAGGTGCTGTCCTCCGGCGTCGCCGGGACCATGACCGCCAACGGCAGCGGCCTGCAATGGCAGACCATCCGCAACATGCTGCTGGCCTGGGTGCTGACGCTGCCGGCGGCGATCTGCCTGGCGGCGCTGCTGTACTGGTCGTTGCGGGCGTTGATCTGAGGTCGGCGATGGCATGAGCGCCGGCCCTGCCGGCGGAATCGCGGATGAATCCGCTCCTGCGGGGTGCGGGAGAAACACCCTCGTAGGATGGGTTGAGCGAAGCGATACCCATCACCATTCGTAGGGCGCACAACCGTTCGCGGTTGTACGCCGTTGCCCAACCCGATGTCGGGTTCGGAGCGCCTTGAGGCGGGGCTTCGGGTTTGGCTCCGCAGGGGGCCTGGGGCCATGGTCAAACGGCGGATAACCGCGAACGGTTATCCGCCCTACGCCCGGCCATCCATCGGAGGGGGCTGTCATTCGCATGGGAATACTGTATTTATATACAGTATTTTCTGGAGCCAGCTCATGTCCTCTTCCCTGCCGCCGCGTGGCCGCGGCACCGCCAGCAATCCGCACAACCGCTTCGCGCCGACCCGCAGCGAGACCGAGGACGACGGCTGGTACCAGGACGAGGCGCCGCCCTGCCGCGCCACCAAGGTGCGGATGGAGCATGCGAAGACGGTGATCAGCCGCAACCAGTCGCCGGACGTCGGCTTCGACCGCTCGATCAACCCCTACCGCGGCTGCGAGCACGGCTGCATCTACTGCTTCGCACGGCCCAGCCATGCCTACTGGGACCTGTCGCCGGGCATCGACTTCGAGACGCGGCTGATCGCCAAGACCAACCTCGCCGAGCGCCTGGAGGCGGAGCTGAGCAAGCCCGGCTACGTGCCGCGGCCCATCGCCCTGGGCATCAATACCGACGCCTACCAGCCGCTGGAGCGCGAGCAGCGCCTGACGCGCCAGGCGCTGGAGATCCTGCTGCGTTTCCGCCACCCGCTGCACATCATCACCAAGGGCTCGCTGATCCTGCGCGACCTCGACCTGCTGGGCGAACTGGCCAGCCTCAACCTGGTCAGCGTGGCCTTCAGCCTCACCACCCTGGACAACGAGCTCAAGCGCATCATGGAGCCGCGCACCGCCAGCCCCGGCGCGCGCCTGCGCGCCATGCGCACCCTGCACGAGCACGGCGTGCCGGTCAGCGCGGTGCTGGCGCCGATGATCCCGATGGTCAACGACATGGAGCTGGAACGCCTGCTGGAAGCCGCCCACGACAACGGCGCGCGCTCGGCCGGCTACATCCTCCTGCGCCTGCCGCTGGAGATTTCCGAGCTGTTCCAGCAATGGCTGCAGGCGCACTTCCCCGACCGCGCCGAGCATGTGATGAGCCTGATCCGCCAGAGCCGCGGCGGCAAGGACTACGACAGCCGCTTCGGCACGCGCATGCGCGGGGAAGGCGTGTTCGCCGAACTGCTGGCCAAGCGCTTCCAATTGGCCGCCCGCCGCCTGGGGCTGGACCGCCGCGACTACGGTGGGCTGGACTGCTCGCTGTTCCAGGTTCCGCGGGCACAGATGAGCCTGTTCTGAGGCGGCGCATTCACATCATCGGGCCATGATAGCTTGTCGGCATCATCGGCGATCTTGCCTTAAAGATGTCTGTAACGTGCGAGATAGAGCGTTTATTTAATTTTTGATTAATCTTCCTTGTCTAGGGTTGCCGACAGGATGACCAAACGGTCACGAACATCATTTCCCAACGTTTGTGTCTTTTCGCCATGTGCGAAACGTCGGCAAGCATGGGAAAAATCCATCGTCACTCTTCGAGGCTCATGCAATGAACGACAAATCGCACGGTGAGGAGCACATCACGGAGAATGCCGACGAGGCCCTGCGGCGCATCGTCGAAGGTTTCCGCCAGTTCCGCCAGGAGGTCTTCCCGCAACAGGAAGCGCTGTTCAAGAAGCTCGCCCATGCGCAGAACCCGCGCGCTATGTTCATCACCTGCGCGGATTCGCGCATCGTCCCCGAACTGATCACCCAGAGCTCGCCGGGCGACCTCTTCGTCACCCGCAACGTCGGCAACGTGGTGCCGCCCTACGGGCAGATGAACGGCGGCGTGTCCACCGCCATCGAGTTCGCGGTGATGGCCCTGGGCGTGCAGCACATCATCGTCTGCGGGCATTCCGACTGCGGCGCCATGAAGGCCGTGCTCGACCCGCAGACGCTGGAGCGCATGCCCACGGTGAAGGCCTGGCTGCGCCACGCCGAAGTGGCCAAGACGGTGGTCGAGCAGAACTGCGGCTGCGCCAGCCACGACACCCTGGACATCCTCACCGAGGAAAACGTGGTGGCCCAGCTCGACCACCTGAAGACCCACCCCTCGGTGGCCGCGCGCCTGGCCAGCGGGCAGTTGTTCATCCACGGCTGGGTCTATGACATCGAGACCAGCCAGATCAAGGCCTACGACGCCGAGGTGGGTCACTTCCGCCCGCTGGACGGCGAAGGCCCGATGCCCATGGCGACGCCGCGCCCGCGCTACTCGCAATCCTGATCCTCACGGGCACGGCGCCCACCTCCACAACGACAGCCGTGCCCGCTTCCTGACCTGACACCTGCCCGAACCCCGCGCCGGCCCGCCGGCGCGGCCTGACAACCTGCGCGTGTCGATGCCGCTGACCCGGCGTCGTGGGCTTTCTCGCGCCCGAAAAAGCCAAGGAGGACAGCGCCATGCCCGTTCCCCAACCCCTTCATGCGCCCCTGCGCGCCCTCAAGGACAACCTGCCCCGCGACCTGCTGGCCTCGGTGGTGGTCTTTCTCGTCGCCCTGCCGTTGTGCATGGGCATCGCCATCGCTTCCGGCATGCCGCCGGCCAAGGGTATGCTCACCGGCATCGTCGGCGGCCTGGTGGTCGGCCTGCTGGCCGGCTCGCCGCTGCAGGTCAGCGGGCCGGCGGCGGGCCTGGCGGTGCTGGTCTTCGAACTGGTGCGCAGCCACGGCATGGCCATGCTCGGGCCGATCCTGCTGCTGGCCGGGCTGATCCAGCTGGTCGCCGGGCGCCTGCGCCTGGGCTGCTGGTTCCGCGTCACCGCGCCGGCGGTGGTGTACGGCATGCTCGCCGGCATCGGCATCCTCATCGTGCTGTCGCAGGTCCACGTGATGCTCGACCTCCAGCCACAGGCTTCAGGGCTGGACAACCTGCTGGCGTTCCCCGGCGCCCTCGCCGCCTCGCTGGGCAACAGCCCGCAGGCCCTGGCCCTGGGCCTCGGCACCATGGCGCTGATGTGGGGCTGGGAACGCTTCCGCCCGGCGCGCCTGCGCTTCCTGCCCGGCGCCCTGCTCGGGATGAGCGCGGCGACCCTGGCGAGCCTGGCGCTGCCCATGGACGTGCTGCGGGTGGAAGTGCCGGAACAGCTCAGCCAGGCCATCGACTGGGTCCGCCCGGCCGACCTGCTGCGCCTGGCCGAACCCGAGCTGCTGCTGGCGGCCCTGGCGGTGGCCTTCATCGCCAGCGCCGAGACGCTGCTCTCCGCCGCCGCGGTGGACCGCATCCACCAGGGGCCGCGTTCGGACATGGACCGTGAGCTGTCCGCCCAGGGCGTCGGCAACCTGATCTGCGGCCTGCTCGGCGCGCTGCCGATGACCGGGGTGATCGTGCGCAGCTCGGCCAACGTGCAGGCCGGCGCCCGCAGCCGACTGTCCGCCATCCTCCACGGCCTCTGGCTGCTGGCCTTCGTCGCCCTGCTCGGCGGGCTGCTGCGGCAGATCCCCATCGCCAGCCTGGCCGGGGTGCTGGTCTACACCGGGCTCAAGCTGGCCGATCCCAAGGCGCTCACCGGCCTGCTGCGCTACGGGCGGATGCCGGCGCTGGTGTACCTGGCCACGGCTTTGGGCATCGTCCTCACCGACCTGCTCACCGGCGTGCTGGTGGGCTTCGCCCTGACCCTGCTCAAGCTGGCGCTGAAGGCCGCACGGCTGAAGGCCAGCCTGCACTACAACGGCGCCGGCGACGAAGCCGAGCTGCGCCTGGTGGGCGCCGCCACCTTCCTGCGGGTACCGCAGCTGGCACGCCTGCTGGACCAGGTGAAGCCGGGCACCACGCTGCACGTGCCGCTGCAGCACCTGCGCTACATCGACCACGCCTGCATGGAGCTGCTGGAGGACTGGGGCCGCGCCGCGGCGGCCAAGGGCTGCCGGCTGAGCCTGGAAAGCCACGGCCTGCGCCGCCGCCTCGAAGGCCGCGCACGGCGCGAGGCGGGAGCGGCAGGTTCGTAGGATGGGTTTCTGCTGTCATGCCGCGACACGCATGACAGCCGGATCGCGGATGAGATCCGCCTCGGAGCCTGCGGTCCCCTCTCCCTCCGGGAGGGGGCAAGCCCGAGCACCATTCCCATGCAGGAGCGCGCCCTGCGCGCGAAATCGCGGGCAGGGCCCGCCTACACCTCCAGGGAAGCACGGCTTTTCGTAGGATGGTGTTGAGCGAAGCGATACCCATCACCACGGCAGCATGGGTATCGCAAGCTCAACCCATCCTACGAAGGGCACATCGGCGCAAGACAGTTGCTCCTACATTCCGTCTCGCTCAGGCCCGGCGGCGTTCGCGCTGGTCGATCAGGTACTGCAGGCGGAACAGGTGACGGTAGCCGGCTTCCCAGGCCCCGTGGCCGGACTTCACATTGATGTGCCCGGCATCCGGCAGGATCAGCGTCTCGGCGCCCCAGGCGCGGCCCAGCTGCAGGGCGCGCTGCGGGCTGCAGGCGGCGTCGTTGTCCGAGCCCACCAGCACGCTGGGAAAAGGCAGGGCGTCCAGGGCGATGGGGGCGAAGTTGCGCAGCGCCGCGTGGCAGGTCTCGCGCTCGACGTCGGCGGGCGCCACCAGCAGGGCTCCGGAGACCTGGGCCAGGGCCCTGGGCCCGGCGCGGCGGGCCCAGGAAGCGACGGTGACGCAGCCCAGGCTGTGGGCGATCAGCACCACGCGACCGGGCTGGCGGCGGATCTCGCGGTCCAGTTCGGCGACCCAGTCGACATGCCGCGGCGTCACCCAGTCGCGCTGCTGCACCCGCGAGGCGTTGGGCAGCGCGCGCTGCCAGTGGCTCTGCCAGTGCTCGTCCTCCGAGCCGTGCCAGCCGGGCACCAGGACATAGCGGACGCGTTCGCTGCGCATGGGTTCATCCCCCTGAAAGTCGTCATGGGGAGGCAGTGTAGGTGGGCTTCGTCAATAAATTAAGGAATAAAAAATACTTTGCTTATACTGCATTTGCTTATTCCTGCACTTCTTGATTCGCGACAAGTACGAAGGGCGCCGGAAGGCGTTGAATCGAAGCTGGGCCCACTCCCTTCAGGCGAACCTCCATGGCCAAGAAATTCCCCCTGCACCCCGCCCACCCCGAACGCATCTGCTGGGGCTGCGACCGCTACTGCCCGGCCTCGGCCATGGGTTGCGGCAATGGCTCCAGCCGCACCCAGCACCCCATCGAGACCTTCGGCGAGGACTGGGCGGATGGGTCAGACTGGGGGCTGGACGAGACGCCGGCGCAACCGATCGAGGTGCGCCAGCCGACGCCCTGACTCAGCCGCTGGCCTTGGCGCAGCAGCGCGCCAGCAGGGCCTCCAGGTTCAGGTCGGGCATGGCGCAGGCGCGCAGCGCGCTGACCGTCTGCTCGACGTATTCGCGGGTGGTGCCGAAGTGCCCCTGGGCGCTGTCGAACACGCGCTGCACGATGCTGTCCGGCAGCGAGCCGGCATAGCTGGGCAGGTGGCGTTCGAGGACGAAACCCAGGGCGCGCACCCGGCGACCATCCTCCAGGCGGCAGCTGAGCCATTCCGGGCGGTAGGAGGCGTAGGGCATCTCGCGCTGCCAGAGGGCGAACAGGTTGGCGTCGAGGTCGTCGTCGGGCAGCCGGTAGGCGAAGCCCGCGCAGGAGCCGCCGCGGTCCAGGCCGAGCACCAGGCCGGGCATCTCCGGGGTGCCGCGGTGGGTCAGCGACCACAGGTACAGCCCGCGGTGGTAGCCGTGCACCCGCGCGCGGCTGGCCTCGGCCACCGGGAACTCCGGGCGCCAGATCAGCGAGCCGTAGGCGAACAGCCAGACGGCGCCGCCGCCGTGCTCGGCCATGGTGATTTCCAGCGAGGCGCGCAACTGCTCCGCGCTGAGTCGTTCCGGCGCCCCCAGCGCCGGTGGATAGAAGGGGCCGTCCAGGTTCATAGACGTGCTCATGCGTAACCCCCAAGGTACCTCACGCTCTGAAAACTTAGCGGATGTGACCTTCTGACAGAAGGGGCGGCTGCGCAAGACACCTTTGCGCGGACGAACGGCGATACCGCCGGTCCGGATGGCGAAAACGCGGGAAATAGAGTCGGAAAAAAGAGGGCCGCGCGGGGCGGCCCTATCACCAAGATCTTTGCTGGCGTGGGGCGCCAGTGGGTGTGAGGTACCCGACCAGCAGTAGAACAGCCGCCCATGACAGGCACGTGACGGTCACTTGCCGGCCTGCCACTGGCCCTTGCTCTGGCTTTCGCAGAACGGCTGGAGGAAGCGCGCGTCGCTGGCTACGCCGTAGTAGTGGATGTCCTGGCGGTAGGGGCTGTTGGGCACCTGGGCGTTGTTGCAGACACCGAAGGCGCCGCTGGGGCAGGCGTCGGCGTAGGTCACCTCGACCTGCTGGTCCTTCAGCTGCGGCTGACAGAAGCCTTCGTGGAACAGCTTCGCCGGGATGCTGCGGTTCTGCTGGCAGACCTTCACGTCGAGGTTCTTGCCGCGGCTGTGCACCACGCAGGCTTCGGCGTGGGCAAGGGCTGGCAGGGCGAGGCAGGACGACAGGAGCAGGGCCGGCAGACGCATGAAAACGGGGTCCTTTGAGCGAAGGGCCGACTCTAGCGCTTTTCCCGGCCTGCGTCAGGCGGCAACATGGCGCCATGCTCGAACAGATTCCCACCCATGTGATCGGCGGCCCACTGGGCGCCGGCAAGACCAGCCTGATCCGCGACCTGCTGGCCCAGCGTCCGCCTGGCGAGCGCTGGGCGGTACTGGTCAACGAATTCGGCCAGGTCGGCCTGGACGCCGCGTTGCTGGCCGCCGACGCCGACGGCGTGGCCATTGGCGAGGTGGCCGGCGGCTGCCTGTGCTGCGTCAACGGCGCGCCCTTCCAGGTCGGCCTCGCCCGCCTGTTGCGCAAGGCGCGGCCGCAGCGGCTGTTCATCGAACCCTCCGGCCTCGGCCACCCGCGCACCCTGCTGCGCCAGCTGGGCGAGGCGCCCTGGCGCGGCGTGCTGGCGCCGCAGCCGCTGCTGCTGGTGCTGGATGCCGCAGCGCTGGCCGCCGGAGCCTCGATGCCGGAGGCGCAGCAGGACGCCCTGGCCGACGCCGCGCTATTGGTGCTGAACAAGAGCGAAGGTCTGGATGAAGAGGCCCGCGAGCGCCTGCAAGCCAGCCTGCCGGCGTTGCCGCTGGTCTGGACCGAGCAGGGGCGCCTGCCCTTCGCGAGCCTGCCGTTCGTCGCAGCGTTTGGCCCAGTTGCGGCGATGGAACTGCCAGCCCCCACGGCCGAACTGCCGGTACTGCTGACCCGCGCCGCGCCCCTGCGCCAGGTGCACAGCGATGGCGGGCACCAGGCCGTCGGCTGGCGCCTGCACGCCGACTGGCGCTTCCGCCGCGCGGCGCTGGAGGCCTGGCTGGCCGGCCTGGACGGCTTGCTGCGGGCCAAGGCGGTGCTGCACTGCGAGGACGGCTGGCTGGCCTGCAACCGGGTGACGGGCGCCGAACCCTGGCAGCCCAGCGCCTGGCGGCGGGACAATCGGCTGGAGCTGATCTTCGCCAAAGAGCAGGATCCGCAGGCGCTGCAGCAGCAAATGTTGACCTGTGCCTGGTTGCCGGATGGCCAATAAGGTTGCCATACCCGGGGCGAATGATAATAATTATCAGATTCTGTCATTTCTCCACAGGCTTCTCCCATGTCGCCATCGCAATCGCGCTCGCCGGCGAGTTCCACTCTCGTCGCGTCCGCCGCGGAACTTCCTTCGTCCTCCGACAGCGACGAAGGACTCTCGCTGCCCTGCGTCAGCGCCCAGCGTGGCAATGAAGCCAACCTGCGTCTGGTGGACTGCTCCGGCGCCCGCCGCGACGAGGAAGTTCCCGTCGCCGAACTGCTGATCCCCTACGCCGCGCCCGTGGAGGGCGTGGAAGACGCGGAGCAGCCGCCCCAGCAGGCGGGCTGGTGGAAGTCTTCCGGACTGTCCGTGGTGCTGCACCTGGCCGTGGTCGCCGGCCTGGTCTGGGCCGTGCCCAGCCCCGACGAGCTCAACCTGGGCCGTGGCGAAGTGCCGACCATGCAGGTCAGCGTGGTGCAACTGCCGCCCAAGCCCGAACCGGTGAAGGAGCCGCCGGCCGCCGCGCCCGAGCCGCAGCCGCCGCAACCCACGCCGCCGGAGCCGGTGGTCGAGCCGCCCAAGCCGGAGCCGCCGAAACCCAAGCCCAAGCCGGTGGAAAAGGCGGTGCCGAAGAAGGCGCCCAAGCCCAAGCCGAAACCCAAACCCGAACCCGAGCCGGCCGAGCAAGCCCAGGCCGAGCCGACGCCGCCCGCCCCGCCGCCGCCTCCGGCCGCGCCGACCGTTGGCCAGAGCACCCCGGGCGCCCAGGCCGCCCCGACCGGCACCCAGGGCCCGGCCGGCCTGCCCACCGGCAGCCTCAACGACAGCGACATCAAGCCGCTGCGCATGGATTCGCCGAAGTACCCGCTGATGGCCCAGCGCCGCGGCATCGAAGGCCACGTGAAAGTGCTGTTCACCATCACCGCCGACGGCCGCATCGACGACATCCAGGTGCTGGACTCCTCGCCGCCGCGGATGTTCGACAACGCCGTGCGCCAGGCCATGGACACCTGGCGCTTCGAGCCCCGCATCAGCGGCGGCCGGATCGTCGCGCGACAGGCGACCAAGGTCTTCTACTTCAAGCTGGAGGGGCGCCGCTGAGGGGTTCTTCGGTTGATGAGAAACGCGCCTTTGGGCGCGTTTTTTGTTTGGGGTGGTGGGTGTTGTGTAGGAGCGAGCTTGCTTGCGAACGGAACGCAGCCCGATGGCTCGGTGCGTGTCCTGAAGAGCCCCTCTCCCTAACCCTCGGCTGCGCGCCCCGCCCTGAAGGGAGAGGGGACCGTTCGGTGTGCTTGGATGTTCTGGAGTCAGCCGGCAATTCCGTTGCTGCCAGGCTGAAACCATGCCTCATCTCGGCACGGACTAGCCCCCTCTCCCTTCAGGGAGAGGGCTGGGGAGAGGGAGCGAAGTCAAACCAACGTACCGAAGCCGCAGCTGACCACCGTTCGCGAGCAAGCTCGCTCCCAACGTGCTCCCCTGCAACCCATCCTACGAAAAGCGCTTTGGCGCAGTCGCTCCTACAGAAACAGCCCCTCAGGGCAACTCAAACCCACCCGCCGCCTTATGCAGCGCCCGCAAGTGCGCACCAAGCTGCTTGAGATTGGCCTCCAGCGCCTGCAACTCCTCGCGGCGCTCCGGCTCCAGCAGCGCGCGGACTTCCTGGTCGAGGTTGTCGCTGAGCTGGCGCAGGCGCGCCTGGCGGGCCTGGGTCTGTTGTTCCAGGCGCGTCGACTCGCCCGGCTGCGGCAGGCCGTAGCCGCTGTCCAGCAGCTCCGCCGGCTGGCTTAGGAAGCCACTGTCGTCGAGGATCTGCTGCAGCGTCTTGCCCGCCGCCACCAGCTTGGGGTCGGCGCGGGCGTCGTCGCGGTGGCCCAGGTACAGGCGCTTCAGCTCGTCCTGGGCCAGTTGCAGTTGGCGCCGCAGCGAGGCCTGCTCCAGCAGCAGCATGGCGGCGCTGGCGCGCAGGTCGGCCTTGTCGAACCAGGCGCGGCGCTCGCTGGCGGGCAGGGCCAGCCAGTCCTCGACCTTGCTCTGGGGAATGTCCAGGCGCTGGCGCAGCACCTCGAACATCGCCTGGTAGCGGTCGCGGAAGGAGTCGAAGCGGTAGCCCAGGCGCAGCGCGCGCTTGGAGTCGTCGAGCACGCTGGCGTCGGCCAGGCCGCGGTTCTCCAGGATCTGCACCACGCCGTTGGGGGTGATGCTGTCGAGGTCCTGCAGGCGCGGGTCGGGGATGCCGCTGCGCAGCAGCTTGAGGGTTTCCACGGCGCAGTTGTTGGAAATGAAGTAGTAGTTGCCGTCGTAGCCCCAGTGCACCTGCATGGCCCGCTCCACCAGCTCGTCGATCTGCTGGCGATTGAGCTTGAGCGGGATCGAGGCCAGGCTGCGCAGCTCGATCTTGGTGTATTCCTCGATCACCTGGGACAGCGGCAGGACGAACAGCCGCGACGGGTAGGAACCGGTCAGGCCGTCCCAGCTGGACAGCTGCAGGTCGCCGACGAAGGCGCGGTAGGACAGCACCAGGTGCTGGTCCAGGTCCAGCCGGCAATCCGGGCCGCGCGGCCGGCCCGGGGCGCAGACCACCAGGCGCAGCATGGCGTGGCCCCAGCGGCTCACCCACTGGTCGTTGGCCTCGGCCAGCAGGTAGTCGACCTCGTAGACGCGCTCCGGGTCCAGCCTGCCCAGCGGCTGGCGGCCGAAGTCGCGGCCGGCGTTGAGGTAGGCGAAGGATTGTTCGCAGGCCTGGCGCTGCGGACGCTCGCCGAAGCGCTCGGCGTAGTAGCGGTACAGCGCCGGGCGGCGGCAGGCGTAGCTGGGGTCGAGGACGAAGTACTCCATGTTCACCGCGACGAACTCGCGCGGGTTGCTCAGCTCGTAGCGGTCCGGGCTGCGCAGGACGAAGCGGTTGTCGTGCTCGCGCTGGCCGCGCTTGCCGGCCAGTTGCGGCCAGCCGGCGAGGTCGAGCAGGCGCGGGTCGTCGGAGAGGGTGAAGCGGCGGTTGGCCTGGCCGCGGCACTCGGCGCCCTCGCCGATGCGCCCGATGCTGCCCTGCTGGCGCGTGCAGCGCTGGATCAGCCGGGCCTCGGCGGGCAGCCAGAGGCGGCCGCGGTCGTACAGGTGGGTCAGCTCGTGGACCACCGTGGCCTGCAGTTCGCGGCGCAGGGTGCCGTGGCTGCGGCCGGTCTTGAGGGTGGCGGCGCTGCCGTCGGCGAGGGCGGCCAGGTACTTGCGGTTCAGAGCGATGGCGCCGGGGCGCAGGGCCTGGCCCATGCCGTTGCCCGGCAGGTCGTCGCGCCACTGAACCTCGACGCGGCGGTCCAGGGCCTGGACGAAGAGTGGCGGCAGCGCCTGGCGGACGTCATCCAGCAGCTGCTGGCTGGCCTGGCGCTGCGCCGGGGCGAGGTCGTCGGGCAGCAGCTCCAGGCGCAGATCGGCCCGGGCGCCGACGGCGGCGAGCAGGCCCAGTGCCGCCAGAGCGCGGCGGCCGCGGGGGATCACAGAGCGAGGATGGCTTCGGCCAGCTGCTGGTCGGAGGCGTCGCGCGCGTCCGGCACCTTCTCGCGGACCACCTTCAGCGCCGCTTCCAGCTGCGCGCCGCGGATGGCGCCTTCGCTGGCGACGAAGCTGGCGGCGTCGTCGCGGGCCTCGCGGACGATCTTCATGTCGCGGATCGAGGTGGTGGTGTCGGAGGTGAAGTCCACGCTGCGACCGATGGCGTTGGTGGTGATGTTGAACAGGCGGATGACCGACTGTGCCTGGGCGCTGGAGGCGCAGGCGGCCAGCAGCAGGCCGAGGATCAGGGGGCTCTTGGGGATCGAGCTGAGGCGCATGGGAGTCTCCGAAACGGCAGCGGGCGCTGCTCACGACTGACTATTGGGCAAGAATGGCTTCGGCCAGTTCCCGATCGTTCGCCGCGAGCTCCGGGTGCTGTTTGCGCAGCCAGCGCAACGCCTGCTCCAGGCGCGCTCCGCGCACCCGGCCATCGGTGGCGATGTAGCTGGCGGCATCATCGCGGGCGGCACCGAGCAGTTTGTTCTCGAAAGGCGTACTGGTGACTTTGCTGGTCACGTAGCTGCTGCCGGCGACGAACATGGTGGTCTGTTCGAAGGCCAGCGCGGGGGTGGCCAGGCAGAGGCCGGTGAGCAGGAATAGGAGGCTGCGCATGGGCTATGGCGATCGGAAAAGCACAGCCGACAAGGCTAACGGAATGTGCCGGCAAGAGCCAGCCTCGCAGGCCCGGTAGACGCTCTGAAAAGGCGCCTCCGGGCGAAGAGCGGGGGTCAGATGACCAGGATCGCCTGGGCCAGCTGCAGGTCGTTGGCGGCCAGGCTCGGCAGCTTGCCGCGAATGTGCCGCAGCGCCGCTTCCAGGTGCGCGCCGCGCACCTGCCCGGCGGTGGCGACGAAGGTGGCGGCGTCGTCGCGGGCGTCCAGGACGATCTTGTCGTCGCGGAAGGAGTTGGTGATGTCGGTGGTACCGTCGGAGGTGGCCTTGGTGGCGCCGACCAGCGCATCGGTAGTGACGATGAAGCTGGTGGCGAAGGCGCCGCTGGCGCAGGTGAGCAGGGCGGCGGCGGTAAGCAGGCGCAGACGATTCATGGATGGACACTCCCAGTCGAGATGAAACCGCGCGGCCAAAGCTGCCGCGCGCTACCGATGCAGACTAGCGGAGCCCGCCCGCCGCGGCCAGCCGCTCAGCGCCAGAAAGGTTTCGAAAGTTCCCGCTCGCGCTGGCAACGGTCGATGCCGGCGTCGGCCAACTCGCGTTCGCCGAGCTGGGCGAGCTGGTGGCGGGTGCGGGCGTTTTGCAGGCAATGCCGTAGCACCGCCATGAGGCGCTTGATCGATACGCGGCATGGCGTCGGGGTGATGTCGAGGTGCGGAACACGGTGGCTGTGGTTACGGTCCATCTGTCTGCTCTCCCTGGCGGAAGAACAGCATCCAGCCGATGAGGCGCCGCCGCCAGACACAGGTATCGACTCGACGATCGATACACCTGCACGTCCGAGATCATCTGTACTGTTGCGTTCCAGCGTCGCTGTGTGGGTCCCTTGCGGCGCTGGGGATCGACATTCGTGGCAGGAGCGACCTTTCGCTCGGCATTCGCACACGACAGTCCGGAAGTTGTCGTCCGTCGCAATGACTCGCCAGTCACTATTAGCTGTGGTTGTGTAGAAGACGCTCCGCCATGGCCTTATCTGCCAGACATATCTGTCAGTAATTTGCACTTTCACTACAAAAGCCTTGAATTAGACGGTGCGAAATGGCTTTTTAGAGCGTGTACACAGTCTTGCCAGGCTGCGGCAGGATGTCGCGATTTGGTCTGACTGGTAGCGAAGAGACCCTGTGCGTGGCCGGATTTTTCGGCACCAAACATTCAATAACAACAATGGTTCTCTGCTGTCAGGTTGCTGAAAACAACGATGAAAACGATCATTCTCGTTCGGAGTCTGTGCGAAGGACTGGATTCTTCCGATGTTCTGGGGGTACCTGGACAAGGGATACAGTTTCTCAAGCGAGCGATCTGGCCCGTCCTGAACGCGATCGGGGAACCGGTCGGGGTGGGCCTGGATGCCGACTTGCGTGCCATTTGCCAAAACTACCGGGAGGCGGGCCGCCCCGTGGTGCTGTGCCACTTCGGGCTGCCCCTGTCCCAGGCCGTGGAGCCTGGCTGCCCCTGTTTCTACGTCTTTCCCTGGGCCTTCGCGGACCTGCCGCCCGAGGCGGCAACCTGGCGAGCGCCGTTGGCGCGTAGCGAGGGTGTGATCACCTTCAGCCAGCAGGCGGCCGACGCCATCCGCACGTTGATGGGCAACGATTTCCCCGTCCTGGTGAGCGCCGCCCAGCCCTGGGAGCGGTTCGCCGCCCTGGCCCCGGACGAAGGACTCAGCATCTCGCTGGCCCCGCGTACGCTGGATTTCCGTGGACAACTGCTGGACAGCCCATCGATCGGGTTGTGCGTGGACGGACTGGCCCGTGTCGAGCCGCCTTCCTCGTCTCCGCTGACCCAGGAAGCGCCTGTTGCCGCCGCGCAACCACTGGCCTGGCGGCGGCGTCTGGCTATCAGTCGGACCTTGCTGCGGGACTGGTGGAACGAGGCCGTAGTCGAACTGCTGCGGCCACGGCCTGCTGCCGCGGCAATGCCAGCGCCGCCTCGGCAGGTGCCTGATGGCTGCTTGCCGGCCATCGAACAGAAGGTACGGCTGCACGGGGTGATTTTCACCTGCGTGCTCAGCGCCGAGGACCCGTCCCGCAACTGGACCGAAATGCTCACCGCCTTCTGCTGGACCTTCAGGGACCAGCCCGATGCCACCCTCGTTTTCAAACTGACCCACAGCAACCTGTCCTCCGGACGCATAGCGATGCTCACCAACCTGTCGCGCCTGTCGCCGTTCCAGTGCCGCGTGGTGGTGATCAATGCTCACTTGAAGGACACCGAGTACGCGCGTTTGGTCGCGGCCAGCCATTACCTGGTGCACCCCGCGCAGAGCGAGGGCTCAGCCCTCACCGTGCAGGAGTTCATGAGCGCCGGCCGGCCCGTGCTGGCGCCTCGCCACAGCGCGCTGTGTGAGTGGATCGGGGACGACCACCCCTTCCTCATCCGCTCCGCCGAGCAGCCCGCCTACTGGGTGCAGGATGCCGATAAGCGCCTGCACTTGCGTGACCACCGCCTCGACTGGACCTCGATGTGCGAGGTGTTCGCCCGCGCGTTCGCCGTGGCGATGGAGAATCCGCAACGTTACCGGCAGCTTTCGCGAGCGGCGCGGGAGTCCGCCAGGGAGCGCTGCGACCGGACGCGGCTGGCCGACGACTGGCGACAGTTCCTCGCGCCGCGACGTACCGATGCCCAGCCTGTGGCACTTCAGGTGGGGGCCGGTTCATGAGGATCCTGGTCTACTCGGAAACGAACGCTTCCACCATCCGTAACAGCCTCGGCGCACCGGAGTACAGCTATTACTTCGTCCTCAAGGAGTTCCTGCCGGCACTGCGTGAACTGGGCGAGGTGGTGGTGGTCAGCGACCCGGGGGTGGAGGTCGACCCGCTCTACCGGGAAAGCCGCGAACGCGGGCAGGCCTGCGTGTTCCTGAGCTTCTCGCCGCCGCACAAGACGCAGGCGAACCTGGAGTGCCCGACCATCCCGGTGTTCGCCTGGGAGTTCGACAGCATTCCCCACGAGGTCTGGTTGCGCGACTTCACCCAGGACTGGCCGTTCATGTTGCGCCAGTTCGGCCAGGCGATCACTCACTCGCAGTCGACGGTGGCGGCGTCGCGCAAGGTGCTGCACGCCACCTACCCGATGCTCTCGGTGCCGGCACCGGTGTGGGATTCCTTCGCGGCGCTGCGCGCGCTGCCAATGGCGACCGGGCGCCAATCGATACGCGGCAACGGTGTGGTTTTCGACAGTTGGAAACTGGACCTGCAGTCGTTCCTGCATGCCGACCCCGAGCGCTGGCATCTGCTGTTCAAGGGCGAGACACCTCCTGTCGAGCAGGAAGGTTTGTCTGACGCGACGCCGCCCGCCCGGCCCGAGCCTGCAGCAACGCCACGGGTCGAGTCCTGGGAGGGCTGGCTGAAAGTTCACCGCCGCTACCTGGCGGCCTGGTACCTGCTGGTGGTACGGGACCTACTGCCGAAATCCGTCAAGGCCGGGCTGCGCAAGCTATTGCGGCGCTCGGTGGCGACCGCGCCAGATGTCGGCGAGCCCGTCGAAGTCGCCGAAGCCGAGCAGGACCCGTTCCCCCAGCGCGTACTATTCGAGCCGGCGCCCTTCGATCTTGAGCTGCAAGGCGTGATCTTCACCACAGTGTTCAATCCTTACGACGGCCGCAAGAACTGGGAAGATCTGATCAGCGCTTTCTGCGCGGCATTCGCCGACAGCCCCGATGCCGCGCTGGTGTTCAAGCTGACCCACCGCGAATACTGCTCGGCGATGACTGCAATGGCCCGCTGCATGGCGCGCCTGCCCGCGTTCCGCTGCCGCATCGTGCTACTGCATGGCTATCTGGAAGACGCCGATTACCAGGCGTTGATGGCAGCCACCAACTATGTGGTGAACGCTTCCTTCGGCGAGGGACAATGCCTGCCGCTGATGGAGTTCCTCTCCTGTGGCAAGCCGGCGATCGCCCCCGCACACTCCGGCATGAGCGACTACATCGACGAGGACGTGGCGTTCGTGGTGGACAGCTGGGCGGAAGCCACCGCCTGGCCGCACGATCCGCGCTCGGCGATCCGTACCTGTCGGCAACAGATCGACTGGACTTCGCTGGTTGCCGCATACCGGAATGCCTATCGCACCTTCCACGAGCAGCCGGAACAGTACCGGGCCATGGCGGAAAGGGCCGTGCAGCGCATGGAGGGTTACTGCTCCAGGCGAGCGGTGAATGAGCGCCTGGCGCCGTTCCTTGCGGCTGCCTCGGCGCGAGCCGAGGGCATGGCAAGCCCGATGGCGAGTGCGCTGCAATGAACCAGAGAATCGGTGACATCGAAGTCCTCAGGGCCTGCGCAGTGTTGATGGTGGCCTTCCAGCACCTCAATGGCTCACTGACGACGCTCGACGCCCCAAGCCTTCCCTGGCCGATGCTCCATCTGGGTGGCAGCTTCGGCGTCGACCTGTTCTTCGCCATCTCCGGCTTCGTCATTGCCCGCAACCTACTGCCGAAACTGGCGCGTCAGAGCAGCTGGAGCGCTGCCTGGCCAGTGGTCAAGGTCTTCTGGATCCGCCGTTTCTGGCGCCTGGTGCCCTCGGCCTGGTTATGGTTGGCGATCATCCTGCTGCTCGTCTGGCAGTTCAACGACAGTGGCGTGTTCGGCAAGCTCGGGAGCAACCTGGACGCAACACTGGCGGGGGTCCTGAATTACGCCAACGTACGGTTCGCCTCCTGCTTCGGGCGCTGCGATTTCTACGTCAGCTTCGTCTACTGGAGCCTGTCGCTGGAGGAGCAGTTCTATCTGCTGTTCCCGCTGCTGCTGGTGTTCGTCGGCCGGCGCGCATTGCCCGTGGTGCTGATCGTCCTGGTCCTGGTGCAGATGCTGCAGTTTCGAGGTCTCTGGCTCATGGCCTTCCGTACCGATGCCTTGCTGCTTGGTGTGCTCCTGGCGATGGCCAGCGGTAGCGGTCTGTACCAGCGGCTCAGGCCCGAGCGGCTCGCCAAGGTACCGTTTCTGGCCAGTCTCGCGCTGTTAGCGGGCGTGACGGCAATGCTGGTGCTAGGAAAGCCGGCGCGGGGTTACTTCACCTTCGAGATCAGCCTGGTAGCGCTGTTGTCGTTACTCCTGGTCTGGCTGGCATCGTACGACCTGGGGCTCTTCTGTCGGGTCCGCTGGTTGCGTGCGGTGATGCTCTGGCTGGGCAGCCGTTCCTACGCCATCTACCTGATCCACGTCCCAGTCTATCTGCTGATGCGCGAGCTGCAGCATCGGCTGCTCGGCAACAGTGGCACGAGTAGCCTGACCTACCTCGCCATCGCGTTGCCCGTGTCCTGGTTGCTGATCGCAGGCCTGGCCGAACTCAACTTCCGATTCGTGGAGTCGCCGCTACGCCGCTTCGGCGTGCGGCTGACCTCTGGTTCGCGAGCGTCCACGACGCCTCGGGAGACCTTGCCTTTTACCGAGCCGGCATCGACGAATTCATAAGGAGCGCCAATGCTGCATCGCTTGAAGAGACTGCTACAGACACCGGATGCCGCCGTGGCGCCGCCGGTCCCGCCTGTGCCCGAAAGGCCGGTCGAGACCGCCGAAGCACCAGTGCCAGTGGGCCTGGTCGACATGTCCCTGAGTGGCTGGTTCAGGAACGACACCGGCGAGCTGATCGAGGGCTTCCCGATCGGCGCCGACGATTCGGTGCTGGACATCGGCTGTGGCGATGGCGGTTTCACGCTCTTCGCGGGGCGGCAGGGGGCGGAAATCTTCGTCGCCGACATCAATCAGTCGAGCGTCGATACGGCCGTGGCCCGGGTTCGCGAGACAGCCGCACGGGCGGTGCATCCGCTGGTGACGGACGCCAATCCGATCCCACTGGAGGACGGCCGGGTCAATCGCGTCATCGCCATGGAGGTGTTGGAGCACGTCGAGGACCCCGCACGCTTCCTCGCCGAGCTGGTACGGGTGGCGCGCCCCGGTTCGCTGTTCCTGCTCACAGTGCCGGATGCGTTCGGCGAAAAGGCGCAGCAGGGCATCGCCCCGGATAGCTACTTCCAGCAGCCGAACCATATCCACATCTTCGAGCGCGAGCGCTTCGAGACGCTGGTGCGCGAAGCCGGGCTGGAGGTGGAACGGCGTACGACCTACGGCTTCTACCGGACGCTATGGTGGTTCTTCTACTGGGCCAGCGGCCAGCCGACCCTATCCCCGCCCTGGCATCCGTTGCTGGAGCACTGGGACAGGACCTGGGGCGCCCTGCTTTCGCTGCCCCAGGGGCAGAAGGTCAAGGCTGCCCTGGACGAGGTGATGCCCAAGAGCCAGGTGATCATCGCGCGCAAGCCAGGAGTCGTCCGAATGGACGGAATGCGACAGGTAACCCGATGACGCAAGACGGGCGTAGAGCCCGTCTTGCGGTCCCGACAACAACAAGCAAGGAGGGACATATTGACCAGGAAACTGTTCGTAACCGGATTTGGGGGCTTCGTCGGGAGCCATCTGCGCGCCCGCCTCGCCGAAGGTGGCGACGTCGCGTGGCGCCTCGTCGGGGATGCGCCCTTCGACCTGCTGAGCCCGCCATCGCTGGACGCGGTGCTGGCGCAGGAGGTGCCGGATGCCGTCATTCACCTGGCCGGGCAGACCTTCGTGCCGGAGGCCTTCCGCAACCCCGCGGCAACCTTCGAGGTCAACCTGCTGGGCACGCTCAACCTGCTCCAGGCGCTGCAGCGTGCCGGCTTCGGGGGCAGTTTCCTGTATGTCAGCTCGGGCGATGTCTACGGGCAGGTGGAAGAGGCCAACCTGCCCATCGACGAGCAATTGCAACCGAGGCCGCGCAACCCCTACGCGGTGAGCAAGGTGTCCGCCGAGCTGCTGTGTCGCCAGTGGGGCTACACCGAAGGTTGGCGCTGCCTGGTGGCGCGCCCGTTCAACCACGTCGGCGCGGGCCAGAAGGACGCCTTCGTACTGGCCAGCGCGGCGCGCCAGATCGCCAGGATGCGCCAGGGCCTGCAGGCCCGCCGGCTGGAGGTGGGCGACGTGGACGTTACCCGGGACTTCCTGGATGTGCAGGATGTGCTGGACGCGTATTTCGCCCTGCTGGACGGGGGCGAGGGCGGCGAGGTCTACAACGTCTGCTCCGGACGGGAGCGGAAGATCCGCGAACTCATCCTGGAACTGGCCGACCTGGCGGATATCGACATCGAACTGATTCAGGACCCCACCCGCATGAGGCGGGCGGAACAACGCCGAGTGTGCGGTAGCTATCGGAAGCTGCACGAGGCGACGGGCTGGATGCCGAACATAACGATAAGACAAACCCTGACGACGATTCTGTCGGACTGGGAATCACGGGTGTTACAAGAATGACAAGATCTGCACTGATTACCGGCGTTACCGGTCAGGACGGCGCTTATCTCGCCAGACTGCTTCTCGAAAAAGGCTACAAGGTCCACGGACTGGTGGCTCGCCGAAGTACCGATACCCGCTGGCGCTTGCGCGAGCTGGGCATAGAGTCCGAGCTGGCATACCTGGACGGCGACCTGGCCGATGCCTCGTCGATCCAGCGTGCGGTGATCAAGAGCCGGCCCGACGAGATCTACAACCTGGGGGCGCAGAGCTTCGTCGGCAGTTCCTGGGACCAGCCGATCACCACCGGCGTGGTCGATGGCCTGGGGGTCACCCACCTGCTCGAGGCGATCCGCCAGTTCAGCCCGCAGACACGCTTCTACCAGGCCTCCACCAGCGAGATGTTCGGCCTGATCCAGGCCGAGCGGCAGGACGAGAACACGCCCTTCTACCCGCGCAGCCCCTATGGCGTGGCCAAGCTGTACGGCCACTGGATCACGGTGAACTACCGCGAGAGCTTCGGCCTGCACACCTCCAGCGGCATCCTCTTCAACCACGAATCGCCGCTGCGCGGAATCGAGTTCGTGACCCGTAAAGTCACCGACGCGGTAGCGCGGATCAAGCTCGGCAAGCAGGACGAACTGCGCCTGGGCAACATCGACGCCAAGCGCGACTGGGGCTTCGCCGGCGACTACGTCGAGGCCATGTGGCTGATGCTGCAGCAGGACAAGCCGGACGATTACGTGGTGGCCACTGGCGTGACCACCACGGTGCGGGAAATGTGCCGCATCGCCTTCGACCATGTCGGCCTGAAGTACCAGGATCACGTGGTAATCGACCCCGCGTTCTTCCGCCCCGCGGAAGTCGACGTGCTGCTCGGCAACCCGGCCAAGGCCGAGCGCGTGCTGGGCTGGAGCCCCAAGACGAGCCTGGAATCCCTCATCCACATGATGGTCGAGGCCGACCTGCGCCGGGTCGGCAAGGAGTAGCTCATGCTGATTCCCGTGATTCTTTCCGGCGGCGCGGGCACGCGCCTGTGGCCGGTCTCCCGCGAAGGCGCGCCCAAGCCCTTCATGGCGATGCCCGATGGCCAGTCGCTGCTGCAGAAGACCTACCGGCGGGCGGCCGGGGTGCTCGCCGCCGACGGCGACATCGTGACGGTGACCAACCGGGACTACTTCTTCCACAGCAAGGACCATTTCCAGGCCGCCAAGCTCGACCAGCGTGGACATTTCATCCTCGAACCCATGGGCCGCAACACGGCGCCGGCGATCGCCGTGGCGGCGCTCGCCCTGCGTGCCCGGCACGGCGACCAGGCGACCATGCTGGTGATGCCGGCCGACCATCTGATCCGCGATACCGAGGCGTTCGCCCGCGCCGTAGAACACGCCAGTGCCCTGGCGCAAGAGGGATTCCTGGTGACCTTCGGCGTAGTGCCCACGACGCCGGAAACCGGCTTCGGCTACATCGAGATGGGCGACGCCATCGATGAACGGGGCGGCAGCCGGGTCAGGCGCTTCGTCGAGAAGCCGGACCTGGCTACAGCCCAGGGCTTCGTCAGCACTGGCGGCTTCCTATGGAACTCGGGGATGTTCTGCTTCACCGTCGGCACCTGCCTCGGCGAACTGGAACGACACGCGCCGGAGCTGTTGGCCAAGGCAATCGAGTGTCAGATGGCCAGCCAACCCGACGAGGTGGGCAGCTTCCTGCAGCAGGAGCTTCCCGCGGAACATTTCGGCGTGCTGGAGGACATATCCATCGACTACGCGCTGATGGAGCGCTCGGAGCGGGTGGCGGTGGTACCGGCGACCTTCGACTGGAGCGACATCGGCTCCTGGGGCGCGCTGAGCGCGCTGGTGGAGCCGGATGCGCAGAACAACCGCGCCGCCGGCAGCGCCATCTTCGTCGACAGCCGCGACAACTTCGTGCAGAGCGAGGGGCGCCTGATCGCCACCGTGGGGGTGGAGGGGCTGGTCATCGTCGAGACCGCGGACGCCATCCTGGTCGCCCGCTCCGACCGCGCCCAGGACGTGCGCAAGGTGGTCAAGCAGCTCAAGGACAGCGAAAACCAGGCCTACCGGCTGCACCGCACCGTGAACCGCCCCTGGGGCACCTACACGGTCCTGGAGGAAGGGTCGCGCTTCAAGATCAAGCGTATCGTGGTCAAGCCCAATGCCTCGTTGTCGCTGCAGATGCACCACCACCGCAGCGAACACTGGGTCGTGGTGCAGGGCATGGCCAAGGTGACCAACGGCGAGTCGGTCCGGCTGGTCAATAGCAACGAGTCCACCTACATCCCCGCCGGCCACAAGCATCGGCTGGAAAACCCCGGTGTCATCGACCTGGTGATGATCGAGGTGCAGAGCGGGGAATACCTGGGCGAGGACGATATCGTCCGTTTCGAGGATGTCTACGGCAGGGTCGTCTGATGTCGCTGAGCATGTTGAAAGGCGCCTGGCACTACCGGGGATTCATCCTCGGCAGCGTCAGGCGCGAGTTCGAAACGCGTTATCGGGGTTCGTTGCTGGGGGTGGCCTGGACCGTGCTCAACCCGCTGGCGATGATCCTGGTCTACACGGTGATCTTTTCCGAGGTGATGCGCACGCGCCTGCCCGGGGAGGACGACAGGCTGGCCTACAGCGTCTTCCTGTGTTCCGGCCTGCTGACCTGGGGCCTGTTCTCCGAGGTGGTGTCGCGCAGCCTCACCATGTTCCTGGACAATTCCAACCTGCTGAAGAAGCTCAGCTTCCCGCGCATCTGCCTGCCGCTGGTGAGCCTGCTCAACTCGCTGCTCAACTTCTCGATCATCTTCGGCCTGTTCTGCGGCTTCCTGCTGATCACCGGGCGCCTGCCGGGCGTCGCCCTGCTGGCTTTCCCGCTGCTGCTGCTGTTGCAGCTGATGTTCGCGGTGGGGCTGGGCATGTTGCTGGGCCTGCTCAACGTGTTCTTCCGCGACGTCGGGCAGATGTTCGGGATAGTCGTGCAGTTCTGGTTCTGGTTCACCCCCATCGTCTACCCGCTGGCCATCCTGCCGGAGCCGATCCGTCATGCGATCCAGCTCAACCCCATGACGGCGCTGATCCAGTCCTACCAGAATCTGTTCCTCTACGGCCGCTGGCCCGACTGGGCGCAGCTGCTCCCGCTGGCCGTCGCCGGCATCCTGTTGTGCGGCCTGGCGCTGGCGCTTTTCCGCCGACGCTCGGGCGAAATGGTGGACGAACTCTGATGGGACAGATCCGCATACATCACCTGGGCAAGGCCTACCGGCAATACCCCTCGCGCTGGGCGCGCCTGCGCGAATGGCTGAGCATTGGCGGCCAGCCGCGGCACCAGCAGCGCTGGGTGCTGCAGGACATCGACCTGGAGATCCAGCCGGGCGAGGCCGTAGGCATCGTCGGCTCCAACGGCGCGGGCAAAAGCACGCTGTTGAAGATCATCACCGGCACCACCGCGCCCACCACCGGGCACTGCGAGGTCGGCGGGCTGGTCTCGGCGCTGCTTGAGTTGGGAATGGGTTTCCACCCCGAGTTCACCGGTCGCCAGAACGTCTACATGGCCTCGCAGCTATTGGGTCTGCAGCGTGAGGAAATCGAGGCGCTGATGCCGTCGATAGAGGCTTTCGCCGAGATCGGTGAAGCCATCGACCAGCCGGTGCGCACCTACTCCAGCGGCATGCAGATGCGCCTGGCGTTCAGCGTCGCCACCGCGCGCAGGCCCGACGTGCTGATCGTCGACGAGGCGCTGTCGGTGGGCGATGCCTACTTCCAGCACAAGAGCTTCGAGCGCATCCGCAGCTTCCGCCGCGACGGCACCACGCTGCTGATCGTCTCCCACGACCGTTTCGCCATCCAGTCGATCTGCGATCGCGCGGTGCTGCTGGAGTTCGGCCGGGTGGCCAAGCAGGGCGACCCGGAAATGGTCATGGACTACTACCACGCCCGCATGGGCAACGGCCTCAACCAGATGGTTCGCCAGGAGATGCTGGCCCACGGCAAGGCGCGCACCATCTCCGGCAGCGGCGAGGCGGTGATGGAGTCGGTGCGCCTGCTCGACGCCCAGGGTCGGTCCATCGAGGTGGTCGAGGTCGGCCAGGAAGTGGTGCTGGAGGTGACGGTGCGGGTCGAGGCCGACATCGACCGCCTGGTCCTCGGCTTCATGCTCAAGGACCGTCTCGGCCAAGCCATGTACGGCATCAACTCCCATCGCCTGGAACAGGCGCAGGAGCATCTCAAGGCAGGCGAGCGAGTGGTCTACCGCTACGCCTTCCCCGTGCGCCTGGGCACCGGCAACTACTCGGTGTCGCTGAGCATCTCGCGCCTGGACTCCCACCTGGACGGCAATTACGAGTGGACCGACTGCGCCATGATCTTCCACGTGGTCAACAGCACCCGGGAGAACTTCATCGGCTATTCCTGGCTCGGCGCCCAGCTGGAGGTCGAACGAGCCGCAGCCCCCATTCCGGACCGGAGCCTGTCGTGAAACGCTTGTTGATCGAATGTACCTACGTCTACGAGCACCCGGACCTGAACTCCGGCATCCAGCGCGTCGTGCGCAGCGTCGTCCAGCACCTCGAGGGGCGCCAGGGCGACGTCGAATGCATTCCGGTAATCATGCAGGACGGGCAGCTCAAGCAGGTCCTGGAGCTGATCCCGCCCAGGGTATCCGGCAAGCCGAACCTGATGCGCCGCCTGATCCACGGCTTCGACCACGCCAGGCTGCGCTTCTGGGGCTTGCACTCCTGGTTGGTGGGCAAGCTGGGCCTGGCTGCCGATGGTACGCCCAGGCGCGCGCTGTTCTGGGGCTGGAAGCTGGGCAGCCTGAGCATGACGCTGCCGCTGCGCACGCTGCTGTGGCTCGAGCGCCGCCTGGGTATGGTCCGGCAGCGCTCGGTGCCGCTGGAAATCCGCCCGGGCGACGTGTTCCTGATGCTCGACTCGTCCTGGCACGTGGACTTCTACGCGCTGGCCGAAAGCATGAAGGCACAGGGAATCCGCATCGTGTCCGTCATCTACGACCTGATCCCGCTGACCCACTCGCAGTTCTGCGATGCCGGGCTGACCCGGGTGTTCGACCGCTGGTTCGACTGGGTCGTGCGCACCGCCGATGGTTTCATCGCCATCTCCGAAACCATCCGCGACGAGGTCCGGGCCGAGGTAGTCCGCCGCCTGGGGGCGGAAGAGGCGCAGAAGCGCCTGTTCGACCATTTCTACCTGGGTTCCGAGCTGGACCAGGTGGAGAAGGAGCAGAAGCCCGATCCGGCGCTGGTGAAGGTGTTCGAGTCCGGTGCGCCGGTCTATCTCATGGTCAGCACCATCGAGCCGCGAAAGAATCACGCCTACCTGCTCAGGGCCTTCGAGCAGCTCTGGGCCGCGGGCTCGCAGGCGCGCCTGTGCATCATCGGCAAGATCGGCTGGAAGAGCGAGGACCTCATTGGCGCCATCCACCGTCATCCGCGCCTGAATCGCCAGTTGTTCATGTTCAACCGGCTCGACGATACGGGCCTGGAATACGCCTACGCCAAGGCGCGCGCGCTGGTGTTTCCCTCCCACGCCGAGGGCTTCGGCCTGCCGCTGGTGGAGGCCATGCAGCGTGGCTTGCCGGTGATGGCCAGCGATATCCCCGTGTTCCGCGAGATCGGCCAGGACTTCATGGCCTACTTCGACCTGGACGACCCGGCGAGCCTGGCCCGGCTGGTGGAGGCTTACGAGGCCAGCGGGCGCTTCCCGGCGGCGGGCTCGCTGGCGCAATGGCGCTGGATCGGCTGGCGCGAGGCCAGCCTGCAGTTGCTCGAACGCACGATGCGGGATGTTGCGCCGCTGCCCGTCACCCAGTCTGGACGAGTCGATGCGAATTGCGCTTAACACCCGCATCCTCCAGGCCCCGCGCACCGGCATCGGCCAATACGTGGCGGCGCTGGCGCAGGCCCTGGGCGAGCAGCCCGGCGTGGATCTGGACTATTTCCATGGCTGGGGCTGGTCGCAGGCGCTGCCGCGGGCGGCGTTGCCGGGCTATTCGCGCTGGAGTGCCGCGGCCAGGCGGGTGCCGGGCGCCTATCGGATCCGCCGCTGGCTGGAGCAGCAGCGCTTCGACCGGGGCCTGCGCGAGCGGGATGTGCAGCTGTATCACGAACCGAGCCTGTGGCCGCTGGCGTTCGAGGGCCCCATGGTCATGACGGTGCATGACCTGACCCACGTGCGTTATCCCCAGACCCAGCCGCGTGACCGCCTGGCGGAGATCGAGCGGCGTGTCGGAGAAGGCGTGGCCCGGGCCGGGCGCATCCTGGTGGATTCGCACTTCGTCGGCGAGGAGCTGCGTGCGTATTTCGGCCTGCCGGCGGAGCGGGTGATGGTCGCGCCCCTGGGGTGTGCGCCGCGCTTCCGGCCGCGCACGGCGGAACAGTTGCGAACTGTACTGGCGCCACTGGCTCTGGAAGCCAGGGGCTACCTGATCTGCGTAGGCACGCTGGAGCCGCGCAAGAACCTGCAGCAGGCCCTGCGCGCCCATGCCCTGTTGCCGCCGGCGCTGCGCGAGCGCTATCCCCTGCTGATCGCCGGCATGGCCGGCTGGCGCCAGGAACAGCTGGACGCGGAACTGGCCGTGGCGCTGGCCGGCGGCCAGGTGCGCCTGCTCGGCTACCTGGACGACGACACCCTGGCGTGCGTGCTCGCCGGCGCGCGCCTGCTGTTGTTCCCGTCGCTCTACGAGGGCTTCGGGCTGCCGGTGCTGGAAGCCATGGCCAGCGGCGTGCCTACGGTGCTGGCACGCACCTCGTCACTACCGGAAGTGGCCGGCGAGGCCGGC
This sequence comes from Pseudomonas sp. AAC, assembly GCF_000725445.1. Taxonomy (NCBI): domain Bacteria; kingdom Pseudomonadati; phylum Pseudomonadota; class Gammaproteobacteria; order Pseudomonadales; family Pseudomonadaceae; genus Pseudomonas; species Pseudomonas sp. AAC. Next base: position 585,045 of record NZ_KL647096.1, read on the forward strand.
TGTTTCGTCGAGCCACAGGATGAGCAGGGCATGGCCGATGCCATCCAGCGGCTGCTGGAGGACGGGAACGAATGGGCACGTCTGCGGCGCCTGGGGCTGGGCCGCGCCGGGGCTTTCAGCTGGCAGGCGTGCGCCCGCGCCACCGTCGAGGCCTATCGCCAGGCCATGGGAGGCTGAATGCGCGTTCTACATTTCTTCAAGACCTACCTGCCCGACTCCGTGGGCGGGATCGAACAGGTGATCAACCAGCTCTGCCGCAGCGGCGAGGCTCACGGCATTGAGAACGAGGTGCTCACCTTGAGCGCCAATCCCGAGCCGGCGCTGCTGGAGGTCGATGGACACCGGGTGCACCGTGCGCGCCTGGACCTGCAGTTGGCCTCGACGGGCTTCTCCTACAGCGTGTTGCCGCGCTTTCGCGCCCTGGCCGCCGAGGCCGACATCATCAATTTCCACTTCCCCTGGCCGTTCATGGACCTGGTGCATTTCCTGTCCGGGGTGCGCAAGCCGATGGTGGTGACCTACCACTCGGACATCGTCCGCCAGCGCCACCTGCTCAAACTGTACCAGCCGCTGATGAACGGCTTCCTCGGCTGCGCCGACCGCATAGTGGCGGCCTCGCCCAACTACCTGGCCACCAGCGAGGTGTTGCGGCGCTTCCCGGGCAAGACCGAAGTGATTCCCTACGGTCTGGACAAGACGGGTTATCCACAGCCCGATGCGAACTGCCTGGACGGCTGGCGCCAGCGGGTGGGAGAGGGTTTCTTCCTGTTCGTCGGGGTAATGCGCTACTACAAGGGCCTGCACATCCTGCTGGAAGCGATCCAGGGGACCGGCTACCCGCTGGTGGTGGTCGGCGCCGGGCCGCTGGAGGCCGAGCTGAAGGCGCAGGCCGCTGCCTTGGGAGTGGAAGGCCACGTACGCTTCCTGGGGCGGGTCAGCGAGGTGGACAAGGTGGCGCTGCTGCAACTGAGCCGCGCCATCGTGTTTCCTTCGCACCTGCGTTCGGAGGCGTTCGGTATCTCCCTGCTGGAAGGCGCGATGTACGGCAAGCCGATGATTTCCAGCGAGATCGGGACGGGCACCAGCTACATCAATATCCAGGGGGTGACGGGGCTGGTGGTGCCGCCCAGCGAGCCGAAGGCGTTCCGCGAGGCGATGCGCTGGATATGGGAGCACCCGGAGAGCGCAGCCGAGATGGGCAGGAAGGCCGAGGCGCGCTACGAGGAACTGTTCACCGCCGAGACCATGGGACGGCGCTGGGCCGGTCTGTATCGGGAACTGCTGTTCGCCGATCCGGGCCTGGAAAAGCAGAAAGGCCGCTCAATCTAGCGGCCTTTCACCAGTACAGTTTCGAACTGTCTATCTATCGCCTGACAGTTCAGCGCTTCCGCTTACTTCCAGAACGGCTTGTTCAGCTCGGCGTAGCGCTGGGCTTCGCTGATGCCGGCGTCGGCCAGCAGGCGCGAGTCGAGGCGGGCCAGCTGGCGGCGGCTCTCGATGCGGCGCTGCCACAGGCGGACGGTGCCGACCAGGCTGCGGTGGGCGGTGGAGGAAGAACGGATGTTGCTGACAGTGGCGGAACCGAGGGTACGTTCCATGATTTTCGTCCTTCCCGCTTTTGGCGGGCAGTGGGGTTGCGGAAGTTGTTGAGGAGTATCTTCTGACTTTTTGGTCAGCCGCGATAGGTACAGTTGCCTTGAATTAAATAGCGTCAGCGAATTGTTTCAGCGAACTGTAATGGCGATTTTGGGGCGAACTGTACCGCTGCGCTCCATTGTGGTGCACAGGTGGCGGGGGATTGAGGATTTTCAGCAGGCCTGCCGGGGGTGGCAGTAGGAGAAGTGGAACAGTCGCTGTGGGATAAAAAACTGTTCGGAAGTGTTTTTACGTGGTTTTTTTCCGACTGTCCAGCCTGGCGGGCCATTCTTTGTGGAATGGCCCGCCAGGGATGCCGGATCAGCTGGCGGCGAGCATGTGGCCGCGTTCTTCCAGGTTGATGTGCCAGTTCATGGCTTCGCGCAGGATGTGCGGGGTGTGCCCGCCGCGCTGGCAGGCGGCCTCGAAGTAGCCGGCCAGGGCATCGCGGTAGGACGGGTGCACGCAGTTCTCGATGACCACCCGGGCGCGCTCGCGCGGCGCCAGGCCACGCAGGTCGGCCAGGCCCTGTTCGGTGACGAGGATGTCCACGTCGTGCTCGGTGTGGTCGACGTGGCTGACCATGGGCACCACGCTGGAGATGTTGCCGCCCTTGGCGATGGACTTGGTGACGAAGATGGCCAGGTGGGCGTTGCGGGCGAAGTCGCCCGAGCCGCCGATGCCGTTCATCATCTTCGTGCCGCCGACGTGAGTGGAGTTGACGTTGCCGTAGATGTCGAACTCCAGCGCCGTGTTGATGCCGATGATGCCCAGGCGCCGCACCACCTCGGGGTGGTTGGAGATTTCCTGCGGGCGCAGCACCAGCTTGTCCTTGTAGCGCTCCAGGTTGCCGAAGACGTCGGCGTTGCGGCGGCTCGACAGGGTGATGGAGCTGCCCGAGGCGAAGCGCAGCTTGCCCGAGTCCATCAGGTCGAAGGTGGAGTCCTGCAGCACTTCGGAGTACATGGTCAGGTCTTCGAAGGGCGATTCCATCAGGCCGCACATCACCGCGTTGGCGATGCTGCCGATGCCCGCCTGCAGCGGCGCGAGGTTCTTCGCCAGGCGGCCGGCGTCCACTTCGCGCTTGAAGAAGTCGATCAGGTGGTTGGCGATGGCCTGGGTCTCGCTGTCCGGCGGCAGCACGGTGGAGGGCGAGTCGGGCTGGTTGTTGATGACGATGGCGACGATCTTCTCCGGCGGGATCGGAATGGCGGTGCTGCCGATGCGATCGTCGACCTTGGTCAGCGGGATGGGCGTGCGGGTCGGCCGGTAGGTCGGGATGTAGATGTCGTGCAGGCCTTCCAGGTTGGTGTTGTGCGCCAGGTTGATCTCGACGATCACCTGCTTGGCGAAGATCGCGAAGCTGGCCGAGTTGCCCACGGAGGTGGTCGGCACGATGTGGCCCTGCTCGGTGATGGCCACGGCTTCGATCACCGCGATGTCCGGCAGCTTGAGCTGGTGGTTGCGCAGTTGTTCGACGGTTTCCGACAGGTGCTGGTCGATGAACATCACCGAGCCATCGTTGATCGCCTTGCGCAGGGTGCTGTCGACCTGGAAGGGCATGCGCCGGGCCAGCACGCCGGCCTCGGTGAGGTGCTTGTCGAGGTCGTTGCCTAGGCTCGCGCCGGTCATCAGGCTGATCTTCAGCGGCTGCTGCTTGGCGCGCTGGGCCAGGGCCTCCGGCACGGCCTTGGCTTCGCCGGCGCGGGTGAAGCCGCTCATGCCGACGGTCATGCCGTCCTGGATCAGGGCTGCGGCCTGGTCAGCAGTCATCACCTTCTCGAGCAGGGAAGGCAGGCGCACGCGATCACGGTACATGGAAAAACCTCAGGCTTTATAGGGAGTGCAAGGCGGCCAGTCTAGGGATTCGGCGATTTTTCGCCCTTATACCAAGGTCGAAAAACTGCCCCGCCACCGCCTTCCTTACTACCAAAGTCCAGAGGGTTTTCCTTTGCGGCAAAGCAAGACACCGGCGCGCGGCCGGTGTCTTGTGGATCGACGGCTGTCGTTATTCGACGGCCTTGACCATGTCTTCGATGACTTTCTTGGCGTCGCCGAAGACCATCATGGTCTTGTCCAGGTAGAACAGTTCGTTGTCCAGGCCGGCGTAGCCGCTGGCCATCGAGCGCTTGTTGACGATCACGGTCTTGGCCTTGTAGGCCTCGAGGATCGGCATGCCGGCGATCGGCGACTTCGGATCGTTCTTCGCCGCCGGGTTGACCACGTCGTTGGCGCCCAGCACCAGCACCACGTCGGTCTGGCCGAACTCGGAGTTGATGTCTTCCATCTCGAACACCTGCTCGTAGGGCACCTCGGCCTCGGCCAGCAGGACGTTCATGTGGCCCGGCATACGCCCGGCGACCGGGTGGATGGCGAACTTCACGGTGACGCCGCGGTGGGTCAGCTTCTCCGCCAGTTCCATCAGCGCGTGCTGGGCGCGGGCCACCGCCAGGCCGTAGCCGGGGACGATGATCACGCTGTCGGCGTTGGTCAGCAGGAAGGAGGCGTCGTCGGCCGAGCCGGACTTCACCGGGCGCGCTTCCTTGGCGCCAGCCGGGCCGGCGTCGTCGGCGCTGGCGCCGAAGCCACCGAGGATGACGTTGAAGAACGAGCGGTTCATCGCCTTGCACATGATGTACGAGAGGATGGCGCCCGAGGAGCCCACCAGCGAGCCGGCGATGATCAGCATCGAGTTGTTCAGCGAGAAGCCGATGCCCGCCGCGGCCCAGCCGGAGTAGGAGTTGAGCATCGACACCACCACCGGCATGTCGGCGCCGCCGATGGGGATGATGATCAGCACGCCGAGGACGAAGGCCAGGGCCAGCATCAGGGCGAAGGCGGCGAGGTTGCCGGTGAACATGAACACCAGACCCAGGCCCAGGGTGGCCAGGCCCAGCACCAGGTTGAGCAGGTGCTGGCCGGCGAACTGTACCGGTGCGCCCTGGAACAGGCGGAACTTGTACTTGCCCGACAGCTTGCCGAAGGCGATCACCGAACCGGAGAAGGTGATGGCGCCGATGGCCGCGCCGAGGAACAGCTCCAGGCGGTTGCCGGTGGGGATGGTGTCGCCCAGGTGCTGGACGATGCCCAGCGACTGCGGCTCGACCACGGCGGCGATGGCGATGAACACCGCGGCCAGGCCGATCATGCTGTGCATGAAGGCGACCAGCTCGGGCATCTTGGTCATTTCGACGCGCTTGGCCATGATCGAACCGGCGCTGCCGCCGATCAGCAGGCCGACCAGGATGTAGCCGATGCCGGCGGCGGCGTTGCCGCCCTCGGCCAGTTGCGCGCCGAGCTTGAACACCAGGCCCACGGTGGTGAGCACGGCGATGGCCATGCCGACCATGCCGAACAGGTTGCCGCGCCGCGAGCTGGTCGGGTGCGACAGGCCCTTCAGGGCCTGGATGAAGCAGACCGAGGCGATCAGGTAAAGGAGAGTGACGAGGTTCATGCTCATGGTCAGTGCTTCTCCGCCGGCGCTTTCGGCGCTTTCTTCTTGAACATTTCCAGCATGCGGCGGGTGACCAGGAAGCCACCGAACACGTTGACCGCGGCCAGGGCCACGGCCAAGGTGCCCATGATCTTGCCCAGCGGGGTGACGGTCAGGGCGGCGGCCAGCATGGCGCCGACGATGACGATCGCCGAGATGGCGTTGGTCACCGCCATCAGCGGGGTGTGCAGCGCGGGGGTGACGTTCCATACCACGTGGTAGCCGACGTACACGGCCAGCACGAAGATGATCAGGTTGTAGATCCCGTGGGAGATCAGCATTTCTTCCATCGTCTTTCACCGGTCTCTAGGCCGGGCAGGAGCCCGGCGGGTTCTTCTTTATTAAGGAGGGCTCAGCCGTTCTTGCGCACGGCCTGGCCGTCGCGGCACATCAGGCAGGCGGCGACGATGTCGTCTTCCAGGTTGACCTTGAAGCCTTCGGCGCAGAGGGTCAGCTTGAGGAAGTCGAGCAGGTTGCGCGCATACAGGGCCGAGGCGTCCGCCGGGACCATGGCGGCCAGGTTGGTGTGGCCGACCAGGGTCACGCCGTGCTTGACCACCACCTGCCCGGCTTCGGTCAGCGGGCAGTTGCCGCCTTGGGCCGCGGCCAGGTCGATGACCACCGAGCCCGGTTTCATCTCCTGCACGGTGGCTTCGTGCAGCAGCGTCGGCGCCTTGCGGCCCGGGATCAGCGCGGTGGTGATGACGATGTCGGCCTGCTTGGCGCGCTCGTGCACCGCCTTGGCCTGGCGCTCCATCCACGAGGCCGGCATCGGCCGGGCGTAGCCGCCGACGCCTTCGGCGCACTCGCGCTCCTCGTCGGTCTCGTAGGGCACGTCGACGAACTTGGCGCCGAGGGATTCGATCTGCTCCTTCACCGCCGGGCGCACGTCCGAGGCCTCGATCACCGCGCCCAGGCGCTTGGCCGTGGCGATGGCCTGCAGGCCGGCGACGCCGGCGCCGAGGATCAGCACGCGGGCGGCCTTCACGGTGCCGGCGGCGGTCATCAGCATGGGCATGAAGCGCGGGTAGTGGTTGGCGGCGAGCATCACCGCCTTGTAGCCGGCGATGTTGGCCTGGGACGACAGCACGTCGAGGCTCTGCGCCCGCGAGGTGCGCGGCGCCGCTTCCAGGGCGAAGGCGGTGATGCCGCGTTCGGCCATGCGCGCGATGTTGTCGCTGTCGAAGGGGTTGAGCATGCCGATCAGCACGGCGCCCGACTTCATCTGCGCCAGTTCCTCGGCGCTGGGGGCGACCACCTTGAGCACCAGTTCGGCGCCCAGGGCGTCGGCGGCGGAGCCGATCTTCGCCCCGGCGGCCTCGTAGGCGCTGTCCGGCTGACAGGCATTGATACCGGCGCCACTCTGAACGATCACCTGGTGGCCTTGGCCAACCAGTTTCTTGATGGTTTCAGCGGTGGCGGCGACCCGTGTTTCACCGGCATGGGTCTCGAGAGGGACACCGATCTGCACTCACAAATCTCCTGCGTGATCCTTGAGTAGTCCGGCGCCGGAAGGCGGCCGGGTTGTCGAGCTGGCAACGCATGCCGCGATAAGGGCGGGTCCAGAACCCGCTGGGCGTCGGCATTGTGCAATCGAGCCACTGGGTCGGCAAGAAGTTCTGAAGTAGTACTGAAAAAGGACTACAAGTCACGTTGGGACCCGTAGTTCCCCCGTTCCGGCAAGGGGCGCGTGCGCCCTGGCTTTTAGCCTAATTGCCTATTGTGACCCGGGGAAAACGCTATCCCTGGTGTGAATGTTTGCTCATCAGAACCCCCGGCAACCCGGTGAGAGGCCCGTCAATCCTGCCTCAGGCGTATCTATAGGTGTTAATTAATGTTTTTAATCCGAAATATGAGTGATCACTGATGCCTGGAATTCCGTAGCAGATTTTTTACATTGACTACAGAGTCAGGAAATCCCCGGCGACAGCCTCACGGCGCATGTTTCCTGGCTTTCGGGCGGGCGTCGGGGCAGACCTTGAAAAACAGACTAGTCCAAGGCTGTGCAGGCGGGTGATGAAAAAAAAGAACGGCCACCCGAGGGTGGCCGTTGCCTGGCTGCGACAAAGCAGCGCGGTGAATGGGCCGGCTGCGCGCCGGCGAATGGCTCAGCCCTGGTCGGCGAGCACCTTGGGCAGCTGTTCGGCGAGCTTGGCGTTGTTCAGCGGCGCGCGGATGAAGCCGTGCTGGGTGCCGTCCGGGCCGATGATGACCAGGTTGCCGCTGTGGTCGACGGTGTAGTTGGGCTTGCTGGTGTCGGCCGGGATGTAGGGGATGCTCATGGCGTTGGCCAGCTTCTGGATGGCCTCGTCGCTGCCCACCAGGCCCTGGAAGCCGGCGTTGAAGAAGCCCAGGTATTCCTTCAGGCGCGCCGGGGTGTCGCGGTGCGGGTCGACGCTGACGAACACCACCTGCAGCTTCTCGCGCGACTCGGGGGCCAGCTTGCCCTGCAGCTCGCGCAGTTGCGCCAGGGTGGTGGGGCAGACGTCCGGGCAGAAGGTGTAGCCGAAGAACAGCAGGTGCCAGCGACCCTTGAGGCTGGCGGTGTCGAACGGCTTGCCGTCCTGGTCCTGGAAGGTCAGCGCCGGCACTTCGCGGCTCTGCGGCAGCAGCACGATGCCGGCGTCGAGCAGCGCGGCGGGGTCGAGGCGGTGTTTCTCGGTGAGCACCTTCTGCACGGTGAGGCCGAGGATGACGGCGACTATGGCTACCAGGATAAGGACGGTCTTGTTGACTCGGGACATGGGGTTCTCGTGGTCGGGAGAGGTCGAGGGGCGTTCGCGAGCAAGGGCTAGGCGCCCCCTCGCTCCTGCAGGTCGGTCCTGCGGGGGCTTTTCGTAGGAGCAACTGTCATGCGCCGAGGTGCTCTTCGTAGGATGGGTTGAGCTTGCGATACCCATGCGGTCGTGCTGATGGGTATCGCTTCGCTCAACGCCATCCTACGAAAAGCCGTGCTTCCCGGAAATGCTCGCGAACCCGGTTGTTACAGCGCCATGTGGATGGGCAGGTAATGGTCCACCAGCAGCGCGATGAACAGCAGGAACAGGTAGGCGATAGAGTACTTGAAGGTGCCGATGGCCGCATGGGGCCTGCTGTCACGGTACAGCGCCCAGGCCCAGTCGAGGAAGCGAGCGCCCAGGGCCAGCGCGGCGAGCAGGTAGACCAGGCCGCTCATGTGGATGGCGAAGGGCATCAGGCTCACGGCGAACAGCACCAGGCTGTAGAGCAGGATGTGCAGCTTGGTGTAGCGCTCGCCGTGGGTCACCGGCAGCATCGGGATCTCGGCCTTGGCGTACTCGTCCTTGCGGTGCAGGCACAGGGCCCAGAAGTGCGGCGGCGTCCAGGCGAAGATGATCAGCACCAGCAGCAGCGGCTCGGCCGACAGGTGTCCGGTCACCGCCACCCAGCCGAGCATCGGCGGGGCCGCGCCGGCCAGGCCGCCGATCACGATGTTCTGCGGCGTGGCGCGCTTGAGGAAGCCCGTGTAGAGCGCCGCGTAGCCCAGCAGCGAGGCCAGCGTCAGCCAGGCGGTGAGGGCGTTGGTGAAGGTCAGCAGCAGGCTCATCCCGGCCAGCGCCAGGAGCAGGGCGAAGCCCAGGGCCACGCTGGGCGAGAGCCGCCCTTCCACCAGCGGGCGGCGGTGGGTGCGCGCCATGATCGAGTCGATGCGCCGGTCCACCACGTGGTTCACCGCCGCCGCCGCGCCGGCGCACAGGCCGATGCCCAGGTTGCCGAACAGCAGCACCGTCCAGGGCACGCCGCTGCGGGTGGCCAGCAGCATGCCGATCAGCGAGGTGATCAGCATTAGCAGGACCACCTTGGGTTTGGTCAGCTCCAGGTAATCGCGCCAGCCGGGTTGGCTGCGGGTGCCGCTCAGTACGCTGGCCATGTTCGACTCTCCTTTCGTTGAAGGGGGTTCAGCCTTGCGAGGGATAGGCCACCGGCCGTTCCAGCGCCGGCAGTGCGCGCGCTCTGCCGGCCGCAGCGACCTTGGCGACGCTGACCGGCGCGCGCAGGCGGTAGTTGACCAGCACCAGGCCCAGCAGCAGGCAGGCGCCGCCGCCGTTGTGCGCCACCGCCACCGGCAGCGGCAGGTGCAGCAGCACGTTGCTGATGCCCAGGCCGACCTGCAGCGACAGCGCCAGCAGCATCAGCGCGGTGGGGTAGATCAGGCCGACGCGCTGCATGCGCCAGGCCAGCACCAGCAGCACCGCCACCACGCAGAAGGCGCCCATGCGGTGGGTCATGTGGATGGCCGTGCGGGCGTCGCTGTCGAGCTGCCCGCCCAGGTAGTTGGGGCCGATGTGCTGGGTCAGGTGGAAGCCGTTGGCGAAGTCCATCTGCGGCCACCACTGGCCGTGGCACATGGGCAGGTCGATGCAGGCCACCGCCGCGTAGTTGCTGCTCACCCAGCCGCCCAGGGCGATCTGCAGCACCACCAGGGCCAGGGCGAAGGCTGCCAGGCGGCGTGGCGCGCCGGCGCGTTGCAGCGGTTGCACGGCGCCGGACAGGCGCAGGGCGAGGAGGAACAGCAGCGACAGGGTGGTGAAGCCGCCGAGCAGGTGCGCGGTGACCACCTGCGGCCACAGCTTGAGGGTCACCGTCCACATGCCGAAGGCGGCCTGGGCGATCACCACGCCCAGCAACAGCAACGGCAGGCGCAGCGGCTGGCCGTCGCGGCCGCGGCGCAGCAGGGCGTGTACCGCAAGGCCAGCGATGAGCAGGCCCAGGGTGCCGGCGAAGTAGCGGTGGATCATCTCGTTCCAGCCCTTCTGCGCTTCCACCGGGGCCTCGGGGAAGTGCTGCTCGGCGTGGGCCAGCTGCGCCTCGCTGCTGGGCACGTGGATGAAGCCGTAGCAGCCGGGCCAGTCCGGGCAGCCCAGGCCGGCGTGGGTGAGCCGGGTGTAGGCGCCGAGCAGCACCACCACCAGCGCCAGGGCGGTGGCGAAGGCGGCGACGTAGAAGCCGGGTTTACGCGGTGTGTTCGTCATGCACAGCCCCCGTTCTTGTCGTTGTCGTGGCCTGCGCTCAGCCGATGTGGGAGAGCTTCAGCAGCAGTTGCAGGTCGCCGAGGATCTGCTTGCCGTTGGCGCCGGCGGCATAGCGCAGCACCAGGTTGCCGTGGGGATCGACGATCCACAGCTGCGGCGCCTGCTCGCCGGCGGCCGGTTGCAGGGCGTAGCGCTTCAGGCGCGGGTAGTCCTTGTCCAGCTGCGCCTGGAAGTCCGCCGGCAGCGCCTGGGCGGCGGCCAGGGCATGCTCGGCGCGGTTGGCGTCGCGGTTCAGGCCGATGTTGATCTGCCGCGCCAGGTACACCAGTTGCTGGCAGTCGGCGGCGCAGGCGGCGGGGGCGGTGACCAGCAGTTGCCAGCGGTCGCTCGCGGCGTCGGCCTGCACGCCCAGGTCGGCGGGCGTGCTGCCGTTGGCGATCAGCTCGCCGTGGTAGCTGCGGCTTTCCGGCACCCAGAAGCGGAACTTGTACATGCCGGTGGCCAGCAGCATCGGGCCGAATACCACGGCGAGGATCAGCAGCAGTTGCAGGCGCCCGCGGTTGCGGCGGCGCAGCTGGGTTTCATCGAGGGTCAGGCTGGTCATGGGCGGGCTTCTCCCGTGCGCGGCGGATGCCGAGATAGAGGTAGAGGGCGAACAGGGCGGTGGCCATGGCGAACCACTGCACGGCGTAGCCGGTGTGGCGTTCGGGGGCCATGGCGACCACCGGCCAGTTGGTCTCGAAGGCGGCGTCGCCCGGTTCCAGGCGCAGCTCCAGGGCCAGGCCGTTGCGGTCCAGGGCCTGCCAGGTGGCGTCCGGGTCGACGCGGGTGATCAGTTGCGGCCAGGCCTGCTGCCGCACATCGGCCAGCTGCAGGCCGCCGGGCGGCGGGACGTAGGCCCAGGCGTCGAGCAGCAGGTCGCCGGCGGGCGTGTCGAAGGCCGGCGGCACGCTGCGGTTGGGCCAGGGCAACCAGCCGCGGTTGACCAGCAGCCAGAGGCCGCTGGCCTTGTCGTGGAAGGGCTGCAGCACCTCGACGCCGGCGGCGCCGTCGCGGGTGCGGTTGTCCAGCAGCAGGGTATGTTCGGCGTCCAGGCGGCCCTGCAAGCGCACCCGCACGTAGGCGGGGTTGGCCAGGCGTTCGAGCTGCGCGGCGGGGATGGGCGCGGCTTCGCGGCGCGCTTCGGCGGCGGCCAGCAGCACGCGTTTCTCGGCGGCGCGGGAAAGCTGCCAGCAGCCCAGGGCGACCAGCAGCGGGAGCAGCGCCAGGACCACCAGGGTCGGCGCCAGGCCCGGCCGGAAGACCGCCGCCACGCCGTGGCGCGGGCGGGAGTCGATGGCGTGCTGGCTATACTGCAAGTTACCCCCTCAGCAATCGGAGCCAGGTCATGCTCAAGGCCGCGATCGTCGTTCTGCTGCTGGCCACCGTGGCCAGCCTGTTCAGCGGGTTGTTCTTCCTGGTCAAGGACGAGGGCCACGGTTCCCGTGTGGTCAACGCCCTTACCGTGCGGGTCATCCTCGCCGCCCTCACCCTCGCCCTGGTCGCCTGGGGCTTCTACTCCGGGCAGTTGGTCACTTCCGCTACTTTCTGAGCTCGCTCCTACAGGGCGTGCCTCCTCAAAGCACGTACACGAAGATGAACAGCCCGATCCACACCACGTCGACGAAGTGCCAGTACCAGCTGGCCGCCTCGAAGCCGAAGTGGTGCTCGGCGTCGAAGTGCCCGCGCAGGATGCGGATCAGCATGATGCTCAGCATCAGCGCGCCTATGGTCACGTGGGCGCCGTGGAAGCCGGTGAGCATGAAGAAGGTGGTGCCGTAGATGCCCGAGCCGAGGGTCAGGCCCAGTTCGCTATAGGCCTCGTGGTACTCGTGGGCCTGCAGGAACAGGAAGGCCACGCCCAGCGCCACGGTGATCGCCAGCCACAGCTTCAGCGGGCCGCGGTGGTTCTTCTTCAGCGCGTGGTGGGCGAAGGTCACGGTGAAGCTGGAGGTGACCAGCAGGATGGTGTTGATCAGCGGCAGCTTCCACGGCTCGATGACTTCCTTGGGCGGCGGGAACAGCTTGTTGTCCGGGTTGCTCAGCAGCGGCCAGGTGTACTGGAACTGCGGCCAGAGCATGTGGGCGATGCCCTTGTGGCCCTCGCCGCCCAGCCAGGGCCCGGCGAAGTGGCGGATGTAGAAGAGCGCGCCGAAGAAGGCGGCGAAGAACATCACCTCGGAGAAGATGAACCAGCTCATGCCCCAGCGGAACGAGCGGTCCATCTGCGGGCTGTAGAGCCCGGAGCGGCTCTCCTTGATCACGTTGCCGAACCAGCCGAACAGCATGTAGGCGACGATCAGCCCGCCGGCGAAGAGGATCCAGGGCCCGTGGGAGGCCTCCTTGCCGGCGCTGTAGTCGTTCATCCAGGTGCCGACGCCGAACAGCGTGGTGAGCAGGCCGATGGTGGCGATGATCGGCCATTTGCTCTGGGCGGGAACGTAGTAGGGATCGTGGGTTGCCATTCTTGTTCTCCTGGGCCGGTCAGCGGTCGTTGCTGGCCACCGGTGGCTTGCGTGCGGTGATGTCGAACAGCGTGTAGGCGAGGGTGATGCGGTGGACGTCCGCCGGCAGGTCGCGGTCGACGATGAAGCGCACCGGCATCTCGATGCGCTCGCCGGGCTGCAGGACCTGCTGGGTGAAGCAGAAGCATTCGGTCTTGTGGAAGTAGCGCGCGGCCGTGGAGGGCGCGATGCTGGGGATGGCCTGGGCGGTCATCGGCTTGTCGGTGGGGTTCTGCGCGACGAACAGCATCTGGTTCACCGCCCCGGGATGCACCACGATCATTTCGCTCTCGGGGCGGAATTCCCAGACCATGTCGATGTTGTTGTTCGCCACGAAGTCCACCTTCACCTGGCGCGCCATGTCCACCTGCTGGAGGCCGCCCTGGTAGGCGCTGCCTGAAGTCTTGCCGTTGATGCCCAGGGCCTTGCACATGACGTTGTAGATCGGCACCAGGGCGAAGCCGAAGGCGAACATGGCCACCACCACCACCAGCAGGCGGGTGACCAGCTTGCGCGTCTCGATATTGCCGTCGCTCATGTTCTATCCCTCCTGCGGGAACGGCCAGGGCCGTTCCCGCGGATGCCGGTTCATTTCACTTCCGGCGGGGTGCTGAAGGTGTGGTAGGGCGCCGGCGAGGGCACCGTCCACTCCAGGCCTTCGGCGCCGTCCCAGGGCTTGGCCGGGGCCGGCTTGCCGCCGCGGATGGTCTTGATGACGATGAACAGGAACAGCAGCTGGGTGGTGCCGAACAGGAAGGCGCCGATGGACGAGACCATGTTGAAGTTGGCGAACTGCAGGTTGTAGTCCGGAATCCGCCGCGGCATGCCGGCCAGCCCCAGGAAGTGCATGGGGAAGAAGGCCATGTTCATGCCGATGAAGCTCAGCCAGAAGTGCAGCTTGGCCAGGGTCTCGTCGTACATGTGCCCGGTCCACTTGGGTATCCAGTAGTACACCGAGGCGAAGATGCCGAAGATCGCCCCGGGCACCAGCACGTAATGGAAGTGCGCCACCACGAAGTAGGTGTCCTGGTACTGGAAGTCCGCCGGGGCGATGGCCAGCATCAGCCCGGAGAAGCCGCCGATGGTGAAGAGGATGACGAAGGCCACGGCGAACAGCATCGGCGCCTCGAAGGTCAGCGAGCCCTGCCACATGGTCGAGGCCCAGTTGAACACCTTCACCCCGGTGGGCACGGCGATCAGCATGGTGGCGTACATGAAGAACAGTTCGCCCACCAGCGGGATGCCGACCACGAACATGTGGTGCGCCCAGACGACGAACGAGAGGAAGGCGATCGAGGCGGTGGCGTAGACCATCGAGGTGTAGCCGAACAGCGGCTTGCGGCTGAAGGCCGGGATGATCGCGCTGACCGCGCCGAAGGCCGGCAGGATCATGATGTACACCTCGGGGTGGCCGAAGAACCAGAACACGTGCTGGAACAGCACCGGGTCGCCACCGCCGGCCGCGCTGAAGAAGCTGGTGCCGAAGTGGATGTCCATCAGCATCATGGTCACGCAGCCGGCCAGCACCGGCATCACCGCGATCAGCAGGAAGGCGGTGATCAGCCAGGTCCAGACGAACAGCGGCATCTTCATCAGCGTCATGCCCGGGGCGCGCAGGTTGAGGATGGTGGCGATCACGTTGATCGCGCCCATGATCGAGCTCATCCCCATCATGTGCAGGGCGAAGATGAAGAAGGTCACGCTGTGCGGGGCGAAGGTGGTGGACAGCGGGGCGTAGAAGGTCCAGCCGAAGTTGGGGCCGCCGCCGGGCATGAACAGGGTGCTGACCAGCAGGCCAAAGGCCGCCGGCAGCAGCCAGAAGCTGAAGTTGTTCATGCGCGGCAGGGCCATGTCCGGCGCGCCTATCATCAGCGGCACCATCCAGTTGGCCAGGCCGACGAAGGCCGGCATCACCGCGCCGAACACCATCACCAGGCCGTGCATGGTGGTCATCTGGTTGAAGAAGGCCGGCTCGACGATCTGCAGCCCCGGCTGGAACAGCTCGGCGCGGATCACCATGGCGAAGGAGCCGCCGAGGAGGAAGGCGCAGAAGCTGAACCACAGGTACAGGGTGCCGATGTCCTTGTGGTTGGTGGTCAGGACCCAGCGCATCAGGCCCTTGGCCGGGCCGTGGTGGTGCTCGCCGGCGTGCGAATGCTCGGGATGGTCGATCACAGCGCTCATCGCAGGCTCCTCGTTATTTTTGCTTCTGCTTGTAGGCCACTACGTCTTGCGGAGTGACCATGTCGCCGTCGTTGTTGCCCCAGCTGTTGCGCTCGAAGGTGATCACCGCGGCGATGTCCACTTCCGAGAGCTGCTTGCCGAAGGCCGCCATGGCCGTGCCCGGGACGCCGTTGAACACGGTTTCCAGGTGGTGCTCCTTGGGCCCGGTGACGATCTTCGAGCCCTTGAGCGCCGGGAACATCGGCGGCATGCCCTGGCCCTCGGGCTGGTGACAGGCGGCGCAGATGGTGTGGTAGACCTTGTCGCCGCGGGCGACGAGTTCTTCCTTGGTCCATTCCTTGCTGGTCAGCTCCTTGAGCTTGATGGCCTCTTCCTTGCGCTCGGCCAGCCACTTGTCGAAGTCCGGCTTGGCCTTCACGTCGACGACGATGGGCATGAAGCCGTGGTCCTTGCCGCACAGCTCGGCGCACTGGCCGCGGTAGACGCCGGGCTCATCGATCTTGGTCCAGGCCTCGTTGACGAAGCCGGGGATGGCGTCGCGCTTGACCGCGAAGGCCGGCACCCACCAGGAGTGGATGACGTCGCTGGAAGTCACCAGGAAGCGCACCTTGACCCCGGCCGGCAGCACCAGCGGGTTATCCACTTCCAGCAGGTAGTGCTCGTCCTTGGGATCCCTGTTGTGGATCTGCTCCTGGCTGGTGGCCAGGTTGCTGAAGAACTCCACGTCCTGGCCCAGGTACTTGTACTGCCACTTCCACTGGTAGCCGGTGATCTGCACGTCCAGCTCCGGCTCGGAGGTGTCGTACATGTGGATCAGGGTGCGCGTGGCGGGAATGGCCATCACCACCAGAATCAGGAACGGCACCACGGTCCAGAGGATTTCCACTGCGGTACTCTCGTGGAAATGCGCCGGCTGCTGGCCGGTGGAACGGCGGTGGACGATCATCGACCAGAACATGGCGCCGAAGACGATGATGCCGATGACCACACAGATCCAGAAAATGGTCATGTGCAGGTCGAACACGTTACGGCTGACCTCGGTCGCCCCCGGGGTCATGTTCACCGTCCAGGCGGCGTGCGCCGGAGTAAACACGAGGAGCGACAGCAAGCCCATCCAGGTACGCGGATGTCGCAGCATTCGGGTTCCCCTTATCGTTGTTCTTATCCCGCCGGCAAACGCCAGCGGCCAAGGGAGCGACCGCCAAGACAGCAAACTTTGACCGCCGAGCCTCGGCACGTGCAAGGCAGGCCGGGTTCATCAGGTTCAGGTGTGTCGAATCGGAGTATAGCCAGGGGTTGCGACATAACAACGCAGCGCAAAAAACTCCTCCGCAATTGCGAAAGGTGCTCTCAAACCCACGCCGCCTGCGGCTTTGCGCTACCATGGTGGCGGCTTGATATGCCCGAACCTCATAAAGGTTGCGTGATTATGACGATCGCGTCTTAGCTCGCCGACCCGCCCGGCTAAGGTCTTTCTTCACTTTCCAAATCGAGTTGTCTTGGAGTTGTCATGAATATCGCAGCACTGCGCGAACTGATTCAGCAGGCCCACCGGCTCGAGGCACGCAACGGGCACCTGGCGCGGCTCATCCACAGCCAGATGGCGGGCCTGCACCCGAGCATCAACCTGAGCGGCGACGATGCCGTCCAGGTGCTCACCCGCTTCGTCCATGCCTATATCGAGCAGGTCCCCGAGTTCCTCGAAGCCGCCACCAGCGTGGCGCGCAACGCCGGCATAGAGGAAAGGATCAAGCCGGTGCTGAAGGTCGCCGAGCACTTCTTCCTGACCCCGCCGGACCTGCTGGCCGGCCACGACGGCCTGGACGCGCTGCTCGACGAGGCCTACCTGGCGCACCGCCTGGTGGAGGAAGTGAACGACCGCTACATCGCCCACTTCGGCCAGCCGCTGATCCCACTGGACACCACAGTGGCCAACCTGGTGGCGCACCAGCTGATCGGCGAGCCCTTCGCCAACCAGCTGGACGAGGCCGTGCACCACGCGGTGGACTCGATGCTCGACGACAGCGTCTTCGCCAGCCCGGCGGCGCAAGCCTACCGCGCCCGCCTGAGCGACCCGCAGACGGTCACCGCCTGGAAGCAGTGGCCGTGCCTGTCGCGGCGCTTCGGGGTGGAACTGCATCTGAATTGATGCGCCTGGAGCGATAGGCCGAGCCCACGCACAGGGCATCGCGGATAAATCTCCTACGATTCCAGGAAGCACGGCTTTTCGTAGGATGGCGTTGAGCGAAGCGATACCCATCAGCGCAACCGCATGGGTTTCACAAGCTCAATCCATCCTACGAAGAGCACCTCGGCGCAAGACAGTTGCTCCTGCCACGCCGGGCGGACACGGTTTCTCGTAAGAGCGCTCCGGCGCAGCCGGCAAGACAGGACCCGGCCTCCTCAGTCTTCTTCCTGCACCGCCTTGTACCCACTGGCCAGGCGCTGCTGCACGTCCTGCGGCACGGGGTTGTAGTGGCTGGCCTCCAGGGTGAAGAAGCCCTGCCCGGCGGTGATCGCCTTCAGCCGGTTGGCGTAGCCCTCCAGCTCCGCCAGCGGCACCTGGCCGCGCACCAGGGTGGCGCGGGCCGACAGCGGCTCGGTGCCCAGCACCTGGCCGCGGCGGCCGGTGAGGTCGGCGGTGATGTCGCCCAGGCGCGCCTCCGGCGCCGTTACCGCGATGTTCACCACCGGCTCCAGCACCAGCCCCCCGGCGTTGCGCAGGGCGTCGAGCATGGCCTTGCGCCCGGCGGCCTGGAAGGCGATGTCCTTGGAGTCCACTGAGTGGCTCTTGCCGTCGAACACCGTGACCTTCACGTCCTCCACCGGGAAGCCGGCCAGGGGCCCGGCGGCCAGCGCCGCGCGCACGCCCTTCTCCACCGAGGGGATGAACTGCCCCGGAATCACCCCGCCCTTGATGGCGTCGACGAACTCGAAACCGGCCCCGCGCGGCAGCGGCTCCACGCGCAGGAACACCTCGCCGAACTGGCCGGCGCCGCCGGTCTGCTTCTTGTGCCGGCAATGGCCCTCGGCCGGGCGTGTGGCCGTCTCGCGGTAGGGCACGCTGGGCGCTCGGGTGTTCACTTCCAGCTTGTAGCTGCCGGTCAGGCGCTCCAGCAGGTAGCGCAGGTGCAGCTCACCCATGCCGCGCAGCACGGTTTCCTGGGTGGAGGCGTTGTAGTCCAGGCGCACGCAGGGGTCCTCGGCCAGCAGGCGCTGCATCACCTCGGCCAGGCGCTGCTCGTCGCCGCGACGGCCGGCCTCGATGGCCAGGCCCTGCATGGGCGTGGGGAAGTCCAGCGGCGCCAGGCGGATGTGGTCCTCGTCGTGGGAGTCGTGCAGGACCACGTCGAACTCCAGCTCCTCGACCTTGGTCAGCGCACCGAAGTCGCCGGGGATCAGTTGCGGCACCTCCTCGTGGCGCTTGCCCTGCAGGCGCAGCAGGTGGCCGACCTTGAACGGCTTGCGGCCGTCCCCGGCGAACAGCTGCATGTCGCGGCGCACGGTGCCCTGGTGCACGCGGAACACCGCCAGGCGGCCGACGAAGGGGTCGATCACCACCTTGAACACATGGGCCAGCACGTGGGCTTCAGGGTCCGGCTGCGAGCGAAAGGGCCTGGCGCCGCCCTGCTCGTCCAGCCGCTCGAACAGCGGCGGGTTGCCTTCGGCGGGGTTGGGCGCCAGCCGCGCCAGCGCCGCCAGCAGCTCGTCGACGCCGGCGCCGGTGCGCGCCGAGACGAAGCACAGGGGAATCAGGTGGCCTTCGCGCAGGGCCCGCTCGAAGGGTTCGTGGAGTTCCTCCGGCTGGATCGAGCCCTGCTCCAGGTAGCGCGCCATCAGCTCCTCGTCGACCTCCACGACCTGGTCGACCAGCGCCTGGTGCGCCTCCTCCACCGAGGAGAAGTCCGCCTCGCCGGCGGGCGCGAAGAAGCAGTCGGCCACCCGAGTCGCACCGCCGGCCGGCAGGTTCAGCGGCAGCACCTCCTTGCCGAAGGCCTCGCGCAGGTCGGCCAGCAGCGTCGGCAGGTCGACGCGCTCGGCGTCGATCTTGTTCACCACCAGCATCCGGCACAGCCCGCGCTCGGCGGCCCAGTCCATCATGCGGTGGGTGTTCAGCTCGATGCCGTTCTGCGCGTTGACCACCACCAGCGCGGTCTCCACCGCCGCCAGGGCCGGCAGCGCGTGGCCGATGAAGTCGGGCAGGCCGGGGGTATCGATGAGCTGGACGTGCGCGCCCTCGTGCTCGAAGTGCGCCAGGGCGGCGGACAGCGAATGGTGATAGTCGCGCTCCAGCGGGTCGGCGTCGCACAGGGTATCGCCGCGCTCCAGCGAGCCCATCGCGGGAATGGCGCCGCTGCGTTGCAGCAGGGCTTCGGCGAGCAGGGTCTTGCCGCTGTCGCCATGGCCGACCAGGGCGACCGTGCGGATCTGTTCGACCGAGTAGTTCGACATGGGGCACCTCCCAGGCAGGGTAACGGCAAGTATAGGTAGCACCTCGGGACTCTCTGGGCAAAAAACAGCCAGCCGCCACGAGCCCAGCGGGCATGCCTGTCACAGTCGTTTCACCACAGCTTTTCCACAGCTTGCTGAAGGTCGCCTCCACAGCCATTGTGGACAGTTCGGGAGATTCGCTGGAGAGGCTGGCAAGCCTTGCGCCACGGGCCTTCAAGCGCAACGCTGGTGATTTTTCGAGCAGTGCCGCGCAAGCCCCGAAAAGCCTGTCCGGCGGCAGTTTATCCACAGCTTTGTCACAAGCCGTTCAACAGAAGCCGTGGACAGTCCGCGACGATTGGCCGCCGGTTTTTTCCGCAGCGCCCGGAGACAGGGCCATTGGCGAAAAAACCAGCAATACCCGGCAGCCCTCGCCGTTTCGCTCGTGCAGCCATTCACTGACAGCTTTTCCACAGCTTTCCCGCGCCTCGCTCCACAGCCATTGTGGGCAACTCGTCGGTCACCGAAAGGTCGCGGCAAGTGCTTGAAAATCAAGGCGCGCAGCGGAAACAAGGTCAAAAAACATACAGCCGCGCGCAGGCCCCGCCCGGCCTGGCGCGAAGGTATTCATTCACACTTTATCCACAGCACGGCCAACAGATTCCGGGGGCAGAATCCAGCCCGCCGGACAAACCCCGAGCGCCCTGGCCCGGCCCAGCGGCCATGCGCCCGCCAGCCGCCTGCGCACAGCCCGGCCACAGGCTGCGCACAGGGTTTTCGACAGATTCGGTGGACAACTCAGGCGGCGGCGCCCATCACCTGGCGAATGTCCTGCGCCAGCGCCTCGACGCGCTCGACTTCGGTGTCTAGGAACACGCCGCAGGCGCCGATGCAGGTATGGAGGCGCCAAAGGGAGGCACTGCGTCGCCCCGCGGGCTCGTCATTGCTCCGGCAGCATGGGCAGCAGGTCGTCTGCAGGCAGCAGGAGGATGTTGGAGAAATAGGCCTTGTAGCCGTAGGCAGTCATCACCACCTTGCATGGGACGTTCCTACGCCCGGCAAGAATCTCCTTGAAACGCCGCTGGTCAATGAATCGATCCGACCGGCCCTCGTCACTGGTTTCCGCGAAGTGCAGGCTGGAGAGATAGAGATAACGGCCGCCGCCCTGGCCAATGCGTTCGACGGTACCCTCGCCGAACGCCGGGATCACATGGCCCATGCTGAACTGCGGCTCACGCTCGAGGGAGCAGTAAAGCCGCTGCCCGATCTTGCCGCTCCCCTCCAGATGGGAATAGACCTCGTCGAGATCCAGATCGGAGGCGAAGTAAAGATGGAAGCTGATACGACCTTCCACCGGTTGCGAACGAAGGTAGGCCAGGTTGGCGATCGGCTGGTGATGGTCTCTCATGCAGGCCGAACAGAGCGAGACGATAAGCAGCGAAGCGAACACCCGCACCTTGTTCATTTCGCCAGGTACTCCTGGATGGAGCGCCTGAGATAGTCATAGGGCGAGAAGCCCTGCGGCATCATGACCGTGAACATCCGGCCGGCATTGGCGTGGTGGATGTTCGCTACAACACTGATGTTGGCACCCTGGGGAATCCAGCGCTCACCGAATTCGGCAACGCGGTCCGACGCGTCCGGACTCTCGGCATTGGCGCGAACATTGATCCAGAATTCGGCCTGCGGCGTTGGCTTGTTCATGTAGATGTCCGAACCCACCCAGACAATGGAACCCTCCCCGACCGGGTCGAGCGTTATCAGCGCCTTCACCTTGTAGCCCTTGTCGCTGAGAATCTGCGAAAGGTGTGCGCCGTTCCAGCCACCCAGACTATGCCCCACCAGGTAGACGGGCATGGCCTTGGAGACAATCTTGCTCAGCACGTACTTTCTGATGTCCCTGCCGCCTCGCACGTCGCTGTAGCCCACATGATAGGAGGCGTACGCGCCTGCCTGCTTCTGCATTTCAAAATCGGCATCCAGTATCTTCTTGGCCTCATCGACGTTGTCGTTCGGCCCCTGGAAGTAATAGGACTCCCTGTCCGCCGCACCACCGATAAAAAACACCACCGCCGTTTTCACGACCACCGGAATCTTTTTCACCGCCTGGTCTGCCGCCGGGGTCAGTTCTCGTGTATCGGCGACCCCGGGCGCTTTAAGAGCGGCATCGGCCTCGCCGCTCATGCGTCACCTCCCGCGAGAATCTGGACCTTCTCCGCTTCGCCCACGCATCTGACTAGGTGGGTGAATCCTTGGTCATCGGATACGCCCTTCTCCATTGCGCCATTGGCACGACGAATGACGTAGGGGTAATGGGGCAGCGGTTCACCGGTCTGCGAACAGACCAGCTGAAACCTGTCCTGAAAGGTATTGGGCATGGGCGCCGGCGGCACGAAAGGCGCCGGCGTGTGCTGGTTACCAATGAGCACATCGCCAGATCCGGAAATGATCACGCCGCCATGGGCGGTAGTGCTTCCCTGGAAGGCGAGCGGCCGGCCATTGACCAGGATGCTGGTCATCCCCTCGACAACCACGTCGCCGCAGGCACTGCTGTCGCCAACGCGCAGCGCTGGCAGGCCATTGATCAGTACGTCGGGTGAGCCCGTGACAGTGGGATTGGAGCCATGCCCTGGTAACGGGCAGGCATCGATGTCGGTCTGGCGGGCAGCAGGCTTGGACATGGCAGGACTCCATCATTGGGAACCCATGTACCTTGTCAAATAGCCACCCTCGCCAATGCCAGGTGCATCCGATTCGCAAGTACGCCGTTTCGTCAGCGACAGGCGTGTCGCAAATGTGCGCCGCACGGATACCACGATGTTCAGCCAGCATGGCCAGACCCAGGGCTACGGTGACGAATGCTCCGCCGCCATGGTCCGCACACGATATGCCAGCCGCCTGCGCACAGCCCGGCCACAGGCTGCGCACAGGGTTTTCGACAGATTCGGTGGACAACTCAGGCGGCGGCGCCCATCACCTGGCGAATGTCCTGCGCCAGCGCCTTGACGCGCTCGACTTCGGTGTCCCAGGAGCACATGAAGCGCGCGCCGCCGGCGCCGATGAAGGTATAGAAGCGCCAGCCGCGCTGGCGCAGGGCTTCCAGGGCCGGTTCGGACATCTGCAGGAACACCCCGTTGGCCTCCACCGGGAACATCAGCTGCACGCCCGGCACGTCGGCCACCCGCTGCGCCAGCAGGCGCGCGCACTGGTTGGCGTGGTTGGCGTAGTGCAGCCAGGCGTCGTCCTGCAGCACGCCGACCCAGGGCGCGGCGAGGAAGCGCATCTTCGAGGCCAGTTGGCCGGCCTGCTTGCAGCGGTAGTCGAAGCCTTCGGCCAGTTCGCGGTCGAAGAACAGGATGGCCTCGCCCACCGCCATGCCGTTCTTGGTGCCGCCGAAGCACAGCACCTCGACGCCGGCCTTCCAGGTCAGCTCCGCCGGGGTGGCGCCGAGGAAGGCGCAGGCATTGGAGAAGCGCGCGCCGTCCATGTGCAGGTGCAGGCCCAGCTCGCGGCAGGTGGCGCTCAGCGCGCCCAGCTCGTCCGGGCGGTAGACGGTGCCGACCTCGGTGGCCTGGGTGAGGGTCACCACCCGCGGCTTGGGATAGTGGATGTCCTGGCGCTTCAGGGCGATTTCGCGAATAGCCGCGGGGGTCAGCTTGCCCTGCTCGTCGGTGCGCGCCAGCAGCAGCTTGGAGCCGTTGGAGAAGAACTCCGGGGCGCCGCACTCGTCGGTCTCGACGTGGGCGGTCTCGGCGCAGATCACGCTGTGGTAGCTCTGACACAGGGCGGCCAGAGCCAGGGAGTTGGCGGCGGTACCGTTGAAGGCAAAGAACACCTCGCAATCGGTCTCGAACAGCTCGCGGAAGTGGTCGGAGGCGCGCGCCGTCCACTGGTCGTCGCCGTAGGCGCGCTCATGGCCGCGGTTGGCCTCGGCCATGGCGGCCCAGGCTTCCGGGCAGATGCCGGAATAGTTGTCGCTGGCGAATTGCTGGGAAATGTCGAACATCGAAAGCTGCCTCGGGAAGATAAAAGTCATCCACAGGCAGCGTAGCGAAATCGCAGCTTTTGTAGGAGCAACTGTCTTGCCGGCTGCGCCGGGGTGCTTTTCGTAGGATGGGTTGAGCCTTGGCGAAACCCATGCGGTCGCGGTGATGGGTATCGCTGCTCAACGCCATCCTACGGCGGGGGCTGTTCGGCGTGGCTGGGGGAATCCAATCGCGGACAAAGTCCGCTCCTACGCCCGCGCTTTCCTGGAGCCGTAGCAACTGTCTTTCAGGCTGCGCCGAGGTGCTCTTCGTAGGATGGGTTGAGCCTTGGCGAAACCCATGCGGTCGCGGTGATGGGTATCGCTTCGCTCAACGCCATCCTACGACGGCTCGCGAATGGGGCCATTCGTGCCACCTGGGCCTCCGGCGTGGCCGGGAGCCCAGGCAGTCGATCAGGGCAACGCCGTCAGCTTCATCTGCTCGACGATAGGCACGAACAACTGCCGCATGGACTGGGTGCTACCGCCATTGGGCTTGTCCGGGCTGCTCAGGGTCAGCACATAGCGCCCCTTGATCAGCCCGGTCAGGCTGGACTCACCCGCCTCGCCCTTGGCCGGCGCGACTATGCCCAGGGGATCCCCCATGCGCGTGGTGTCGATCACCGGCAGATAGTCGTCGCCACCGAACTTGTCGGCGGTGCCATTCTTGATCGCAGTCTCGCGAGTCTTGTTCAGCAAGGTCAGGCTGGAATGCGTCATGTCGCGCAGCTTGTCCTGCGCACCACGGTAGGCGATGGCCTGCTCGCTGTTGGCATCCTGGGCCGGGGCCGGCATGCCGGTGTCGATCAGGCTGATCTCCAGGTGGCGGCTGCCGTCGGCGGTGCCGTACACCAGCTTGGCGTCGTTGTAGCCGCATTCGCGGGAGATGAACGGGTAGCCGTACATTTCCTTGCTCGGCGGCAGGGCCTTTTCCAGCGGGTGGCCGGTGCAGCTGTCGGCCGGCACCGCGGCGGCCGCGGCCTTCTCGGCCTTGGCCTTGTCGTCGCCACCGCCGCAGCCGTGGAGGGTCGCGCCGAGCATCAGGGCGCTGAGCAGGATCAGGGAGCGTTTCATGGCGTCCTCGGGTTTGACAGTGGCGGCATTCTAGCCGCTGGGCGGCGCGGCGTGCAGCAGTGGCCCGGTGGCAGCCAGGTGCATTTTCAGGTCGGGAGCGGACATCTTTTCCCCGGCCAGGCAGCCGAGAATCGGCGGCAGTCAGGGCAGCCTGCTTTTCTTGTTCTTCTGCGACATGCGCCGGGGGCGCTGGCGGCCTCCAGCTTACACCCTTGGCGATGTCGCGCCGACGCCTTCGCGGCCGTCGCGGGCCCGGCGCAGACGAAGCAGGGACGGGCGGTGCAGCGCGCGGGTAGGTTTGGGCATTTTGACGTCGCAAACAGGCAAATGGGGGGGCTGGCTATTGCGCACAATCGATTGCAACTGGCTAATACCGATCCCTTCGCGCCGAGCCCCGCCAGGCTCCCGGCGCGGGCGGTCAGGGCAGCCTCCACCCACAAGCGACGCGCCTGTCGCACGGAGACCGCGATGTTCAGCAAGCATGACCAGATCCAGGGCTACGACGACGAACTCTTCGCCGCCATGGCCGCCGAGGAAGAACGCCAGGAAGACCACCTGGAGCTGATCGCCTCGGAGAACTACACCAGCAAGCGCGTCATGCAGGCCCAGGGCAGCGGGCTGACCAACAAGTACGCCGAAGGCTACCCGGGCAAGCGCTACTACGGTGGCTGCGAGCACGTCGACAAGGTCGAGCAGCTGGCCATCGACCGCGCCAAGCAGCTGTTCGGCGCCGACTACGCCAACGTCCAGCCGCACTCCGGCTCCTCGGCCAACTCGGCGGTGTACCTGGCGCTGCTCAACGCCGGCGACACCATCCTGGGCATGAGCCTGGCCCACGGCGGCCACCTGACCCACGGCGCCAAGGTCTCCTCCTCCGGCAAGCTGTACAACGCCGTGCAGTACGGCCTGGACACCGCCACCGGGCTGATCGACTACGACGAGGTCGAGCGCCTGGCCGTGGAGCACAAGCCGAAGATGATCGTCGCCGGCTTCTCCGCCTACTCCAAGACTCTCGACTTCCCGCGCTTCCGCGCCATCGCCGACAAGGTCGGGGCGCTGCTGTTCGTCGACATGGCCCACGTCGCCGGCCTGGTGGCTGCCGGCCTGTACCCGAACCCGCTGCCCTACGCCGACGTGGTCACCACCACCACCCACAAGACCCTGCGCGGCCCGCGCGGCGGCCTGATCCTGGCGCGCTCCAACGAGGAGATCGAGAAGAAGCTCAACTCCGCGGTGTTCCCCGGCGCCCAGGGCGGCCCGCTGATGCACGTGATCGCCGCCAAGGCGGTGTGCTTCAAGGAAGCGCTGGAGCCGGAGTTCAAGGACTACCAGGCCCAGGTGATCAAGAACGCCAAGGCCATGGCCGAAGTCTTCATCGACCGCGGCTACGACGTGGTCTCCGGCGGCACCGACAACCACCTGATGCTGATCAGCCTGGTCAAGCAGGGCCTGACCGGCAAGGAAGCCGACGCCGCCCTCGGCCGCGTGGGCATCACGGTGAACAAGAACGCCGTGCCCAACGACCCGCAGAGCCCGTTCGTCACCTCGGGCATCCGCGTCGGCACCCCGGCCATCACCAGCCGGGGCCTGAAGGAAGAACAGAGCCGCGAGCTGGCCGGCTGGATCTGCGACGTGCTCGACCACCTGGGCGACGCCGACGTCGAGGCCAAGGTGGCCACCCAGGTCGCCGGCCTGTGCGCCGACTTCCCGGTCTATCGTTGAGATTCCCGCGGCCCTTGCTCCGTAGGAGCGGGCCCCGCCCGCGAATGGCCGAAAGCATCGCGGGCAGGGCCCGCTCCTACAGGTAGAACGCCGCGACACGAGATTTTCAGGAGCACCCACATGCAACGCTACTCCGGCTTCGGCCTGTTAAAGCACTCACTGAGCCACCACGAGAACTGGCAGCGCATGTGGCGCACGCCCACGCCCAAGCCGGTGTACGACGTGGTCATCGTCGGCGGCGGCGGCCATGGCCTGGCCACGGCCTACTACCTGGCCAAGGAACACGGCATCCGCAACATCGCGGTGGTGGAGAAGGGCTGGCTGGGCGGCGGCAACACCGCGCGCAACACCACCATCGTCCGCTCCAACTACCTGTGGGACGAGTCAGCGCAGCTCTACGAGCACGCCATGAAGCTGTGGGAAGGCCTG
Source organism: Pseudomonas sp. AAC (assembly GCF_000725445.1). NCBI lineage: Bacteria > Pseudomonadati > Pseudomonadota > Gammaproteobacteria > Pseudomonadales > Pseudomonadaceae > Pseudomonas > Pseudomonas sp. AAC. The sequence continues at coordinate 611,571 of NZ_KL647096.1, forward strand.
TCCCAGGACCTCAACTACAACGTCATGTTCTCCCAGCGCGGCGTCTACAACCTCTGCCACACCCTGCAGGACATGCGCGACGGCGAGCGCCGCGTCAGCGCCAACCGCCTCAACGGCGTGGACGGCGAGCTGCTGAACGCCCAGCAGGTGGCCGAGGAAATCCCCTACCTGAACTGCACCAAGAGCGCCCGCTACCCGATCATGGGCTCCACCGTGCAGCGCCGCGGCGGCGTGGCCCGCCACGACGCGGTGGCCTGGGGCTTCGCCCGCGCCGCCGACGCCCTGGGCGTGGACCTGATCCAGCAGACCGAGGTCATCGGCTTCCGCAAGCAGGACGGCGCGGTAATCGGCGTCGAGACCAACCGCGGCTTCATCGGCGCCAAGCGCGTCGGCGTGGTCACCGCGGGCAACTCCGGGCACATGGCCAAGCTCGCCGGCTTCCGCCTGCCGATCGAATCGCACCCGCTGCAGGCCCTGGTTTCCGAGCCGCTGAAGCCGATCATCGACAGCGTCATCATGTCCAACGCCGTGCACGGCTACATCAGCCAGTCGGACAAGGGCGACCTGGTCATCGGCGCCGGCATCGACGGCTACAACGGCTACGGCCAGCGCGGCTCTTATCCTGTGATCGAGCACACCCTGCAGGCCATCGTCGAGATGTTCCCGGTGCTCTCCCGCGTGCGCATGAACCGCCAGTGGGGCGGCATCGTCGACACCACCCCGGACGCCTGCCCGATCATCGGCAAGACCCCGGTGAAGAACCTGTTCTTCAACTGCGGCTGGGGCACCGGCGGCTTCAAGGCCACCCCCGGCTCGGGCAACGTCTTCGCCGCCACCCTGGCGACCGGCGAGCCGCACCCGCTGGCCGCACCCTTCTCCATCGAACGTTTCCACAGTGGCGCGCTGATCGACGAACACGGCGCGGCCGCCGTCGCACATTGAACATTCGCCCGCAGGGCGACAACTGATTCCCCTCTCCCGCTTGCGGGAGAGGGTGCCCGAAGGGCGGGAGAGGGTGGTTCGGCGAAGAGCCGGCGCCCCGCCTCCCACGGAAGGCAACCCCGGAGGTTTAGACCATGCTTCACATCTTCTGCCCCCATTGCGGCGAGCTGCGCTCCGAAGAGGAATTCCACGCCAAGGGCCAGGCGCACATCCCGCGCCCGCTGGACCCCGGCGCCTGCACCGACGAGGAGTGGGGCGACTACATGTTCTTCCGCGACAACCCGCGCGGCATCCACCACGAGCTGTGGGTGCACGCCGCCGGCTGCCGGCAGTACTTCAACGCCACCCGCCACACCGTGACCTACGAGATCCTCGAAACCTACAAGATCGGCGAGAAACCCAGCGTGACCAGCGCCGAGAAGAAACCCGCCGCCCAGCCCGCAGTCGCGAAGGCCTGAACATGAGCCAGATCAATCGCCTTTCCCGTGGCGGTCGCATCGACCGCAGCAAGCCGCTGACCTTCACCTTCAACGGCCAGCAATACCAGGGCTTCGCCGGCGACAGCCTGGCCGCCGCCCTGCTGGCCAACGGCGTCGACGTGGTCGGCCGCAGCTTCAAGTACTCCCGCGCCCGCGGCATAGTCGCGGCCGGCGCCGAGGAGCCCAACGCCATCCTGCAGATCGGCTCGCGCGAGGCCACCCAGGTGCCCAACGTGCGCGCCACCCAGCAGGCCCTGTACCCGGGCCTGGTGGCCAGCAGCACCAATGGCTGGCCGAACGTGCAGAACGACCTGATGGGCGTGTTCGGCAAGGTCGGCGGCAAGATGATGCCCCCCGGCTTCTACTACAAGACCTTCATGTACCCGCAGTCCATGTGGCTGACCTACGAGAAGTACATCCGCAAGGCCGCCGGCCTTGGCCGCGCACCCACCGAGGTCGACCCGGACAGCTACGACTGGATGAACCGCCACTGCGACGTGCTGGTGGTCGGCGCCGGCCCCGCCGGCCTGGCCGCGGCCCTGGCTGCCGCGCGCACCGGCGCCCGGGTGATCCTGGCCGACGAGCAGGAAGAGTTCGGCGGCAGCCTGCTGGACACCCGCGAGACCCTCGACGGCAAGCCCGCCGCCGAATGGGTGGCGCAGGTGCTGGCCGAGCTGAAGTCGCTGCCGGAAGTCGTGCTGCTGCCGCGCGCCACGGTGAACGGCTACCACGACCACAACTTCCTCACCATCCACGAGCGCCTCACCGACCACCTGGGTGAAACCGCGCCGCTGGGCCAGGTGCGCCACCGCGTGCACCGCGTGCGCGCCAAGCGCGTGGTGCTCGCCGCCGGCGCCCACGAGCGGCCGCTGGTGTACGCCAACAACGACCTGCCGGGCAACATGCTGGCCGGCGCGGTCTCCACCTACGTGCGCCGCTACGGCGTGGCGCCGGGCAAGAAGCTGGTGCTCTCCACCAACAACGACTACGCCTACCGCGTGGCCCTGGACTGGCAGGAAGCCGGCCTGGAAGTGGTGGCCATCGCCGACGCCCGCGCCAACCCGCGCGGCGAGTGGGTGGAAGAAGCCCGCAAGCGCGGCATGCGCGTCATCACCGGCAGCGCGGTGATCGAAGCCCGCGGCGGCAAGCGCGTGAGCGGCGCGAAAATCGCCGCCATCGACCCCATCCGCCTGAAGGTCACCGCCCCCGGCGACTGGCTGGACTGCGACCTGATCGCCAGCTCCGGCGGCTACAGCCCGGTGGTGCACCTGGCCTCGCACCTGGGCGGCAAGCCCGAGTGGCGCGAGGACATCCTCGCCTTCGTCCCCGGCGAAGGCCTGCAGAAGCGCATCTGCGCAGGCGCCGTGAACGGCGTGTTCCGCCTCGCCGACAACCTGCAGGACGGCTACAACGCCGGTACCCAGGCCGCCGAGGACGCCGGCTTCAAGGCCGTCGCAGGCGAGCTGCCGAAGGCTTCCGAGCGGGTCGAGGAGCCGACCGTGGCACTGTTCCAGGTGCCCCACGAGAAGCCCACCTCCCGTGCGCCCAAGCAATTCGTCGACCCGCAGAACGACGTCACCGCCGCGGCCATCGAACTGGCCTGCCGCGAGGGCTTCGAGTCCATCGAGCACGTCAAGCGCTACACCGCGCTGGGCTTCGGCACCGACCAGGGCAAGCTGGGCAACATCAACGGCCTGGCCATCGCCGCCCGCGCCCAGGGCAAGAGCATCGCCGAGACCGGCACCACCATGTTCCGCCCGAACTACACCCCGGTGACCTTCGGCGCCGTGGCCGGCCGCCACTGCGGCCACCTGTTCGAGCCGGTGCGCTTCACCGCCCTGCACGCCTGGCACGTGAAGAACGGCGCCGAGTTCGAGGACGTCGGCCAGTGGAAGCGCCCCTGGTACTTCCCCAAGGCCGGCGAGGACATGCACGCCGCCGTGGCCCGCGAATGCCGCGCGGTGCGCGAGTCGGTGGGCCTGCTGGACGCCTCCACCCTGGGCAAGATCGACATCCAGGGCCCGGACGCCCGCGAGTTCCTCAACCGCGTCTACACCAACGCCTGGACCAAGCTGGACGTGGGCAAGGCCCGCTACGGCCTGATGTGCAAGGAAGACGGCATGGTCTTCGACGACGGCGTGACCGCGTGCCTGGCGGACAACCACTTCGTCATGACCACCACCACCGGCGGCGCCGCCCGCGTGCTGGAGTGGCTGGAGCTGTACCACCAGACCGAATGGCCGGAGCTGAAGGTGTACTTCACCTCGGTCACCGACCACTGGGCCACCCTGACCCTGTCCGGCCCCAACAGCCGCAAGCTGCTGGCCGAGGTCACCGACATCGACCTGGACAAGGACGCCTTCCCCTTCATGACCTGGAAGGAAGGCAAGGTGGCCGGCGTGCCGGCGCGGGTATTCCGCATCTCCTTCACCGGCGAGCTCTCCTACGAGGTGAACATCCAGGCCAACTACGCCATGGGCGTGCTGGAAGCCATAGTCGAGGCCGGCAAGAAGTACAACCTGACCCCGTACGGCACCGAGACCATGCACGTGCTGCGCGCCGAGAAGGGCTTCATCATCGTCGGCCAGGACACCGACGCCTCGGTGACCCCGGACGACCTCAACATGGGTTGGGCCGTGGGCCGCACCAAGCCCTTCTCGTGGATCGGCTGGCGCGGCATGAACCGCGCCGACTGCCTGCGCGAAGACCGCAAGCAACTGGTCGGGCTGAAACCTACCAACCCCATGGACGTGCTGCCCGAAGGCGCCCAGCTGGTGTTCACCACCCAGCAGTCGATCCCGATGAACATGGTCGGCCACGTCACCTCCAGCTACATGAGCAGCACCCTCGGCTACGGCTTCGCCCTGGCGGTGGTCAAGGGCGGCCTCAAGCGCATGGGCGAGAAGGTCTACGCGCCCCTGGTCGACGGCCGGGTGATCGAGGCGGAAATCTGCAGCTCGGTGTTCTACGACCCGAAAGGCGAACGGCAGAATGTGGATTAAGAGCAGCTGCAAGCGGTAAGCGACAAGCCGCAAGCGAAGGCCGAGCCCTCCTCCGACGGGGGGAGGGCGTCAGGATTCCAGGGCGCACGGCGCCCCAAGGTGAATACGAATGAGCAAGGCAAACCTCTACCAGCAATGCCCCAAAGCCGGGGTGAAAGTCGAGACCCCGCTGCACCACGCCGAGCTGGACAAGCTCGCCGGCCGCAGCGTCGCCAACGCCGGCATCACCCTGCGCGAGAAGAAGCTGCTGGGCCACCTGACCCTGCGCGGCAGCGCCCATGACGCGGCCTTCGCCGAAGGCGTGCACAAGGCCCTGGGCCTGGAGCTGCCGGTGGCCCTGGGCCTGGTGGCCAAGGGCGAGGTCTCGCTGCAGTGGCTAGGCCCGGACGAGTGGCTGCTGATCGTCCCCGGCGGCGAGGAATTCACTGTTGAGAAGAAGCTGCGCGAAACCCTCGGCGAAGACCTGCACTACTCGGTGGTCAACGTCAGCGGCGGGCAGACCCTGCTGGAACTCACCGGGCCGAAGGTGCGCGAACTGCTGATGAAGTCCACCAGCTACGACGTGCACCCGAGCAACTTCCCGGTGGGCAAGGCGGTGGGCAGCATCTTCGCCAAGTCCCAGTGCGTGATCCGCCACACCGGCGAGGACACCTGGGAACTGGTGGTGCGCCGCAGCTTCGCCGACTACTTCTGGCTGTGGCTGCAGGACGCCAGCGCCGAGTACGGCCTGCAGATCGCCGCCTGATCCCGGCGGGCGGGCCACCCGGCCCGCCCTCCCGCGTCGCCACCGGAGCCACGCCATGAGCCGCACCCCCGATACCTGGATCCTCACCGCCGACAGCCCGAGCCTGCTCGGCACCGTCGACGTGGTGACGCGCCACCTGTTCGAACAGCAGTGCTACGTCACCGAGCACCACTCCTTCGACGACCGCCTGGCCCAGCGCTTCTTCATCCGCGTGGAATTCCGCGCCCCGCCCGGCTTCGACGAGGCGGCCTTCCGCGCCAGCCTGGCCGAGCGCGTCGAGCCCTTCCAGATGAAGACCGAACTGACCCCGCCGGGCTACCGCAGCAAGGTGGTGATCATGGTCTCCAAGGCCGACCACTGCCTGAACGACCTGCTCTACCGCCAGCGCATCGGCCAGCTGCCGATGGACGTGGTGGCGGTGGTCTCCAACCACCCGGACCTGGAGCCCCTGGCGCGCTGGCACGGCATCCCCTACCACCACTTCGCCCTCGACCCGCAGGACAAGGCCGCCCAGGAAGCCAAGGTGTGGCAGGTGATCGAGCAAAGCGGCGCGGAACTGGTGATCCTCGCCCGCTACATGCAGGTGCTCTCCCCCGAGCTGTGCCGCAGGCTGGACGGCTGGGCGATCAACATCCACCACTCGCTGTTGCCCGGCTTCAAGGGCGCCAAGCCCTACCACCAGGCGTACCAGAAGGGCGTCAAGCTGGTCGGCGCCACCGCCCACTACATCAACAACGACCTCGACGAGGGCCCGATCATCGCCCAGGGCGTCGAGGCCGTGGACCACGCCCACTACCCCGAGGACCTGATCGCCAAGGGCCGCGACGTCGAGTGCCTGACCCTGGCGCGGGCGGTGGGCTACCACATCGAGCGGAGGGTGTTCCTCAACGCGAATCGGACGGTGGTTCTCTAAAAAGAGCAGTTGGAAGCGGGAAGCCTGAAGCTGGAAGCATGCGGCCTGGCTTCAAGCTTCGCGCTTTGAGCTTCCAGCTCGAATTCCCAGTGCAAAGCCGCGTGGCCGCCGCGCCGCGCATTTGTACCCACAACGACAAAAAAGAGGAATGCGTATGTCTGGCAATCGTGGTGTGGTTTATCTCGGCCCAGGTAAGGTCGAAGTTCAGAACATCCCCTATCCCAAGATGCAGGACCCGCAAGGTCGGCAGATCGACCACGGGGTGATCCTGCGGGTGGTCTCCACCAACATCTGCGGCTCCGACCAGCACATGGTGCGCGGCCGCACCACCGCGCCCACCGGCCTGGTGCTGGGCCACGAGATCACCGGCGAGGTGGTGGAGATCGGCCGCGGCGTGGAAACCATGAAGATCGGCGACCTGGTCTCGGTGCCCTTCAACGTCGCCTGCGGCCACTGCCGCACCTGCAAGGAGCAGCACACCGGCGTCTGCCTGACGGTCAACCCGGCCCGCGCCGGCGGCGCCTACGGCTACGTCGACATGGGCGGCTGGGTCGGCGGCCAGGCCGAATACGTGCTGGTGCCCTACGCCGACTTCAACCTGCTGAAGCTGCCGGACCGCGAGAAGGCCATGGAGAAAATCCGCGACCTGACCTGCCTGTCCGACATCCTGCCCACCGGCTACCACGGCGCGGTCACCGCCGGCGTCGGCCCGGGCAGCAGCGTGTACATCGCCGGCGCAGGTCCCGTCGGCCTGGCGGCTGCGGCTTCTGCCCGCCTGCTGGGCGCCGCGGTGGTGATCATCGGCGACGTCAACCCGACCCGCCTGGCCCACGCCAAGGCCCAGGGCTTCGAGATCGCCGACCTGTCCAAGGACACCCCGCTGCACGAGCAGATCGCCGACCTGCTGGGCGAGCCGGAAGTGGACTGCGCGGTCGACGCGGTGGGCTTCGAGGCCCGCGGCCACGGCCATTCCGGTTCGCAGCACGAGGCCCCGGCCACCGTGCTCAACTCGCTGATGGGCATCACCCGGGTGGCCGGCCAGATCGGCATCCCGGGCCTGTACGTCACCGAGGACCCGGGCGCGGTGGACGACGCCGCCAAGCACGGCAGCCTGAGCATCCGCTTCGGCCTGGGCTGGGCCAAGTCGCACAGCTTCCACACCGGCCAGACCCCGGTGATGAAGTACAACCGCCAGCTGATGCAGGCGATCATGTGGGACCGCATCAAGATCGCCGACATCGTCGGGGTGGAAGTCATCACCCTGGACGAAGCGCCCAAGGGCTACGGCGAGTTCGATGCCGGCGTGCCGAAGAAATTCGTCATCGACCCGCACAACCTGTTCCGCGCCGCCTGAGCCGCGGCCAGCGCTCCGACCGCGGCGTCCCCCGCCGCGGTTTCTCTCCAGGGGAGCCTTCGGGCTCCCTCTTTTTTTGCGCCGCATTCCCCTGTAGGAGCGCGCCCTGCGCGCGAATCGCGGGCAGGGCCCGCTACGGTAAACATGACGCCCCGTGCCTCAACGGCCCCTCACCCTAACCCTCTCCCGGGGGGAGAGGGGACCGTTCGGCGTGTGCGGGGAGGCTGGGGTCAGCCGGAGACAAAGGACTCCGCGCCGCATGCTCTTCGTAGGAGTCCCGTAGGATGGGTTGAGCTTGCGATACCCATCGCTACCACCGCATGGGTATCGCAAGCTCAACCCATCCTACGAAAAGCACCTCGGTGCAGCCGGCAAGACAGGGCGTAGGGCGTATAACCGTTCGCGGTTATACGCCGCTACACCGCTCCCGACACTCACGCCACGGCAGAATCGGGCGACCACGCATAGACAACGCCTGGCTCATCTTCATCGCCATCGGTGATGAAGGCCAAACGGCGTATAACGCGGAGCGTTATACGCCCTACGCCAGCCCGAGCTTCTGCGCCATGCGCTCGATGGCCTGGCGCTGGAAGGCGCGGAAGTCCGCGTCCGGCTGCTGGCCTTCGAGCATCGGCAGGAAGGGGTCGACCACCTCGGTGGCCACCCCGGCCAGTTCCTCGATCACCGCGTGGCCGCAGAAGGGCACGTAGGCTTCGGCGTAGCCGCCCTCGTGGACCAGCACCAGGCGCCCGTCGCACAGGCGCTCGGCGGCCTCGCGCACGCTGGCGGTGAGGGCGCGGAAGGTCTCGCTGTGGGCGAGCATGCGCGCCAGCGGGTCCACGCCGTTGGCGTCGAAGCCGCAGGCGACCACGATCAGCTCCGGACGGAAGCGCTCCAGGGCCGGCACTATGATGCGTTCCATGGTGTGGCGATAGGCGTCGTCGCCGCTGCCGGGGTACAGCGGCACGTTGACGTTGGCGCCCAGGCCGGCGCCTTCGCCCTGCTCTTCCACGGCGCCGGAACCCACCGGGAAGCAGTCGGCCTGGTGGATCGACAGAGTCAGCACGTCGTCGCGGCCATAGAAGATCGACTGGGTGCCGTTGCCGTGGTGCACGTCCCAGTCCAGCACGGCGACGCGGCGGATGCCGTGGCGCGCCTTGGCCGCCTCCACCGCCACGGCGATGTTGGCCAGGTAGCAGAAGCCCATGCCGCGGTCGGCCAGGCAATGGTGGCCCGGCGGCCGCGACAGCGCGTAGGCGTTGTCCAGCTCGCCGCTGAGCACCGCGTCCACCGCGGCGATGGCCAGCCCGGCGGACTGCCGGGCGATCTCGTAGGTGCCGGGGCCGACCATGGCCTCCTCGCCCAGCTCGCCGTGGCCGGCATCGCTCATGGCCTTGAAGCGTTGCAGGTAGTCCAGCGGGTGGACGCGCAGCAGGTCCTCCTCGCTGGCCAGCGGCGCGCTGGAAAGCTTGAGCTTCGCGCTCAGGCCCGAGACATCCATCAGGCTCTTCAGCCGCCGCTTGCTCTCCGCCGACTCGGCATGGCCGCTGCCGGCCGGCGGCTGCAGCCAGCCGCCCACCGGGAGGATCAGCGCGTGCAGCCCGGCGGCGTGCCAGAAGCAGCGCTCGTCGAAGAAGAAACCGCTGCGCCGGCTCATGCGCGGGCCTCCGCCAGGGCGCGCTGGCGCTTGCGGCTGAACAGCCAGTAGACCGGCGAGACCACGCCCAGGCCGACGATCCAGGAAATGTCGGCGCCGTTCATGGCGCGCGCCACCACCCCGGTGTACAGCTCGGTGGACATGAACGGCACCTGCACCAGGATGCCCAGCACGTAGCAGTTCACCGCGGTCCAGTTGAAGGTGCCGTAGATGCCGCCGTCGCGGCGGAAGAACGACAGCACGTCGTACTGGCCGTGGGCGACCAGGTAATAGTCGACCAGGTTGATCGCGCTCCAGGGCACCAGCACGTAGAGCAGCAGCAGGATGAAGTTGGTGTAGTTGGCCATGAAGTCGTCCTGGCCGAGCAGGGCGATGGCCAGCGAGCCGCCGAACAGGCTCAGGGCGATCAGCGCGCGCCAGCCGGCGCCGGCCGCCCAGGCCGGGATCAGCGTCTGGCCGACGGTGATCGCCGAGAGCGTGCCGCAGTACAGGTTCATGGCGTTGGTGGCGGCGATGCCGATGGAGAACACCGCCACCAGCACGGCGCTGAAGCCGCCGGTCATGCCGATCAGCCCGGCGACCACGTCGCCGCCATCCAGGCACAGGCCGACGATCACGCCCAGGACCATGGGCAGGATCGAGCCCAGGCAGCAGCCCCAGTAGCTGGACCAGAACGCGGTGCGCGCGCCGGTGTCCTGCGGCATGTAGCGCGAGTAGTCGGAAACGTAGGGGGCGTAGGCCAGCTGCCAGAGCGCGGCGATCGACAGCGCGCCGAGGAAGCCTGGCAGGTTGAAGCCGTTGCGCTGCAGGAAGTCCGCCGGCAGGCCGTGGATGAACAGCACCCAGGCGAAGCTGACCAGCAGCACCGCGCCGGACAGCCAGGACATCAGCCGGGTGTAGCCGTGGATCAGGCGGTAGCCGAAGACGGTGGCGACGACGCTGACCAGGCCCACCAGCAGGATGCCGGCGTTGGTGGCCACGGCCGGGAAGCGCGCGTGCAGCGTCTGGCCGCCGAGCACCAGGTTGGAGGCGAAGAAGCCCAGGTACATGATCACCACCAGGGCCACCACCAGCAGCGAGCCGAAGGAGCCGAACTGGCCGCGCGTCTGCACCATCTGCGGCACGCCCAGCTGCGGGCCCTGGGCCGAGTGCAGGGCCATGAACACCCCGCCCACCAGGTTGCCCAGCACCAGCGCCAGCAGCGCGGCGACGAAGGACAGCTGGAACACGGTGACGGCCAGCGCCCCCGTGACCACGGTGAGCAGCATGATGTTGCTGCCGAACCAGATGGTGAAGAGGTCGCGGGCGCGGCCGTGGCGTTCGTGCCGGGCGATGGGCTGGATGGTGCTCAGCTCCAGGGTCGCCGCCGGGGTTTGCGTCGTTGTCATTGTGGTTCTCGCAAGGCAAAGCGGTGCCCGGCACGCCGGGCACTCGGGTTGGCCGGGGGCCTCAGCGGGCCGCCCAGGCGTTGAAGCGCAGTTCCAGTTCCTCGCCGTGGTCGACCCAGAAGGCCGAGTCCACCGAGCGGGCGCCCTGCAGGTTGGCCGGGGCGGTGGGCAGCGCGGCCTGCACGTCGGCCGGCAGCAGTTCCAGGGTGCCCTTGTGCACCGGGCCGTAGGGGATGTTCTCGGAGAACACCTTCTGCGTCTGCGGCTGGCTGGCGAAGGCGATGAACTTCTCGGCCAGCGCCTTGTTCGGCGTGCCCTTGACCACCGCCCAGTATTCCGGGTCGTAGAGGCTGCCCGGCCAGACGATGGCCAGCGGCACGCCTTCCTTCTGCGCGGCGGCGATGCGGCCGTTGTAGGCGGCGCTCATCACCACGTCGCCGGCGGCCAGCCACTGCGGCGGTTGCGCGCCGGCTTCCCACCACTGGATGTAGGGCTTGATCTCGTCGAGTTTCTTGAAGGCGCGGCTGACGCCCTCGGGGGTGCCCAGCACCTTGTACAGGTCCTCGGGCTTCACGCCGTCGGCCAGCAGGGCCACTTCCAGGGTGTACTTGGCGCCCTTGCGCAGGCCGCGCTTGCCCGGGTAGTCCTTGACGTTCCAGAAGTCCGCCCAGGAGGTCGGCGCCTTGGCCAGGCGCTTGCTGTCGTAGGCCATGACCATCGACCAGACGTAGGTGGCCACGCCGCACTCGCTGAAGGTGCCGGGGACGAATTTCGACTCGTCGCCGATGGCGGCCGGGTCGATGCGCTCGAACAGGCCCTCGTCGCAGCCGCGCAGCAGCTCGGGGCTTTCCACCTCGACCACGTCCCAGGTGACCTTGCCGACGTTGACCATGGCCTTCACCTTGGCCATCTCGCCGTTGTACTCGCCGGCGATCACCTTGCCGGCGCCGCTGGCATCGAAGGGTTTGAAGTAGGCCTTGTCCTGGGCGGCCTTGGTGGCGCCGCCGAAGGAGATCACCGTGAGATCCTGCGCCTGGGCGGCGCCGGTGGCGGCGAGGACCGCGCAGGCGAGGATGCAATGCAAGGACGATTTCATGGAACGAACTCCCACAGCCGGTTGGCGTTGTTGGTTTGGATTGCTGGGCAGTTGCCGAACGGGCGGCAAAAAGGTTCCACGGCACGGGCCTGCGTGGGCCCGCGGCGTTGTTGTTCGGTTGTGGCGAAGGGCGCTGCTCGCAGGAGGGGATGTGCGCGGCGATACCCATCGATGGGTATCGCTGCGCTCAACGCCATCCTACGGAAGGCAGCGCCTGCGAGACTGGCGTCAGAGCACGCCGATCTCTTTCGCGGTGCGGTCCACCGCGATGCGCGTCTTGTCCACCAGCTCGTCCAGCTCGGCGCGGCCGGCGACCAGGGCCGGGGCCATGATCACGCGGCCGAGGGTGGAACGGATGATCACGCCTTCCTCGAAGCCGATGGTGCGGCAGCGCCAGGCCAGGTCGTTCTCGTTGTCGAAGCGCTTGCGGGTGGCCTTGTCCTGCACGAACTGCAGCGCCGCCACCAGGCCGGCGCCCTGGATCTCGCCGATCAGCGGGTGGTTGCCGAACACCTCGCGCAGGCACTGCTGCAGGTAGGGGCCGGTGTCGTTCTTGACCTGGGTGACGATGCCCTCGTCGCGCAGCGCCTTGAGGTTGGCCACGGCCACCGCCGCCGCCACCGGGTGGCCGGAGTAGGTCAGGCCGTGGGCGAACACGCCGCCCTGCTCCACCAGCACCTCGGCGATGCGCTTGCTCAGCACCAGGCCGCCCATGGGGATGTAGCCGCTGGTCAGGCCCTTGGCGATGGACAGGGTGTCCGGCTCGAAGCCGAAGTGCTGGTGGGCGAACCATTCGCCGGTGCGGCCGAAGCCGCCGATCACTTCGTCGGCGCACAGCAGCACGTCGTACTTGCGGCAGATGCGCTGGATTTCCGGCCAGTAGCTCTCCGGCGGGAAGATCATGCCGCCGGCGCCCTGGAAGGGCTCGGCGATGAAGCCGGCGACGTTCTCGGCGCCCAGCTCGAGGATCTTGTCCTCCAGCTGCTGTGCGCAGCGGCGGCCGAATTCCTCGGGGGTGAGGTCGCCGCCGTTGGCGAACCAGTAGGGCTCGTCGATGTGGGCGATGTCCGGGATCATGCCGCCCATCTCGTGCATGAACTTCATGCCGCCCAGCGCGGTGGCCGCCAGGGTCGAGCCGTGGTAGCCGTTCCAGCGGCCGATCATGATCTTCTTCTGCGGCTTGCCGAGGATCTGCCAGTAGCGGCGCACGGTGCGGATCAGCACCTCGTTGGATTCGGAGCCGGAGTTGGTGTAGATGGCGTGGCTGTAGTGGCCCGGCACCAGGCTGAAGAGCAGCTCGGACAGCTCGATCACCGCCGGGTGGGTGGTGTGGAAGAACATGTTGTAGTACGGCAGCTGGTCCATCTGCGCGCTCGCCGCGGCGGTCAGGTCCTTGCGCCCGTAGCCCAGCTGGGTGCACCACAGGCCGGACATGCCGTCCAGGTAGCGGTTGCCGTCGTTGTCCCACAGGTACAGGCCCTCGCCGCGCACCATCACCCGCGGGCCTTCGGCGTTCAGTGCCTTCTGGTCGAGGAAGGCGTGGATGTGGTGGGCCGCGTCGGCCGCCTGGTAGTCGCGGGTTTCGCGTTGCGCTTTGGTGTTGTCGGTCATCGACTTTCTCCTAGTTCCCTCGGCGGTGCTCCGGCAGCCGGCCTGAGGGGTTTGCAGGGGATCGAGGGCGACGGACTTACCTGGGCAGTCTCACCGGCCGTCTCGAGCGGTTCGCCGGGGCAGCACGGGCCGGCGGTGCGCCGGCCCCGGGCCTGCCCTCAGCGCAGCTGGAACCAGGTGGTTTTCAGCTGGGTGTACTTGTCGAACGAATGCAGCGACAGGTCGCGGCCGAAGCCGGACTGCTTGCCGCCGCCGAAGGGGATGGCCGGGTCCAGCGCGTCCACGGTGTTCACCGACACGGTGCCGACGTTCAACCGGCCGGCCACGCGGTGGGCGCGGTTGAGGTCGTCGCTCCACACCGAGGCGGCCAGGCCGAAGGGGCTGTCGTTGGCCAGGCGCAGGGCCTCGTCCTCGCTGTCGAAGGCGGTCACCGCCAGCACCGGGCCGAAGACTTCCTCGCGGGCCAGGCGCTGCTGCGGGTCGACGTTGGTGAAGATGGTCGGCTCGATGAAGTTGCCCGACCCATTGAAGCTCAGCTGGCGGCCGCCGCAGGCCAGGGTAGCGGCGCTGCCGCGGGTTTCCTCGATGAAGCGCAGGATGCTGGCGGTCTGCTTGGCGTCGACGATGGCGCCGGCGCGGCTGGCCGGGTCCAGCGGGTCGCCCGGGGCCCAGTCGCGGGCCTTGGCGATCAGGCACTCGACGAATTCGTCGTGGATGGAACGCTCCACCAGCAGCCGCGAGTTGGCCGAGCAGACCTCGCCCTGGTTGAAGAAAATGCCGAATGCCGCTTTTTCAGCCGCAAGATCGAGGTCGCGGCAATCGGCGAACACGAGGTTCGGGCTCTTGCCGCCACACTCCAGCCACACCTGCTTGAGGTTGGACTGGGCGGAATACTGCATGAAGTACTTGCCCACTTCGGTGGAGCCGGTGAACACCAGGCAGTCCACGTCCGGGTGCAGGCCCAGGGCCTTGCCGGCGTGCTCGCCGAGGCCCGGCACCACGTTCAGCACGCCTTCGGGCAGGCCGGCCTCCAGGGCCAGCTCGGCCAGGCGCAGGGCCGAGAACGGCGACTGCTCGGCCGGCTTGAGCACCACCGAGTTGCCGGCGGCCAGGGCCGGGGCCAGTTTCCAGGCGGCCATGTCGAGGGGGAAGTTCCACGGCACCACGGCGCCGATCACGCCCAGGGGCGCGCGGGTGATGGTGGCCAGGGCGTTGGGCGCGGTCGGGGCGACCTGGTCGTAGAGCTTGTCCAGGGCCTCGGCGTACCAGGAGAAGACGCCGGCGGCGCCGGGCACGTCGATGTTCCAGGCGTCCATCACCGGCTTGCCCATGTTCAGCGAGTCCAGCAGGGCCAGCTCGTCGCGGTGGGCCAGCATCAGCTCGGCCAGCTTCAGCAGCACGGCCTTGCGCTCGCGCGGCGCCATGCGCGCCCAGGGGCCCTGCTCGAAGGCACGGCGGGCGCTGCGCACGGCGGCGTCGACTTCGGCCGCGCCGCAGGCGGCGACGTTGGCCAGCAGGCGGTTGGTGGCCGGGTCGATGGATGCGAAGGTGGCGCCGTCGGCGGCGGCCATGCGGCGGCCATCGATCAGGGCGGCGTCGATGAAGGTCTGGCGGGCTGCACGCTGCTGCCAGTCGCTGAGTTGATACACCAGGGCACTCCTGCTCACGAGCAATTATTGTTTTGTTCTGTGGTGCCCTGATGGTCGCGCATGCCCCGGCGGAGGAAAAATATTAAATATGTCTTCGGGGTATATGAAAAAGCTGGGCAGGCGCGCACCGGCAAAGTGCGCCATGCTGGGTTATGGTGCGGCACCTGGAGGCGCCTCGGCGCTCCCCGGCGCCTGCCGGCGGGCCCGATCCTTGCTTTCCGATGAACCGATGACACAACGAGAGCGCGCACGCCACCGGCGAAGCCGCGCCATAGAGGTCTTGCAGTGGCTTCCTATACCTTGCGGCAATTGAAGTATTTCGTGACCACAGTGGAATGCGGCAGCGTGGCCGAGGCCTCGCGCAAGCTCTACATCGCCCAGCCGTCGATCTCCACGGCGATCAAGGGCCTGGAAGAGAGCTTCGGCGTGCAGCTGTTCATCCGCCACCACGCCCAGGGCGTGTCCCTCACCCCCAGCGGCGCGCGCTTCTACCGCAAGGCCCAGGAACTGCTGCGCATGGCCCACGAGTTCGAGCAGAACGCCCTGGCCGACAACGACGTGGTGGCCGGGCAGATCGACCTGGCCTGCTTCGAGACGGTGGCGCCACTGTACCTGCCGCGGCTGATCGCCGGCTTCCGCGAGCGCTACCCGGGGGTGGAGATCCGCATCCGCGACGGCGAGCAGCAGGAACTGGTGCAGGGCCTGACCTCCGGGCGCTTCGACCTGGCCCTGCTGTACCGCCACGACCTCGACGGCACCATCGAGACCGAGCCGCTGATGCCGGCGCAGCGCCCCTACGCCCTGCTCCCGGCCGACCACCGCTTCGCCCGCCAGGCCCAGGTGTCGCTGCGCGACCTGGCGCTGGAGCCGATGATCCTGCTCGACGTGCAGCCCAGCCGCACCTACTTCGTGAGCATCTTCGAGGAACTGGGGCTGACGCCGAACATCGCCTTCAGCTCGCCCTCCATCGAGATGGTGCGCGGCATGGTCGGCCAGGGCTTCGGCTTCTCGGTGCTGGTCACCCGGCCGCATTCGGAATGCACCTACGACGGCAAGAAGGTGGTGATGGTGAACATCGCCGAAGACGTCAGCGCCTCCGGCCTGGTGGCCGCCTGGCTCAAGCGCGCCCAGCTGACCAAGCCGGCGCGGCTGTTCGTCGACTATGCCCGCGAGGAGTTGAGTGGCGGGGTGGCGTCAGAGCCCGCACACCAGCCTTCGTAGGATGGGTTGAGCGGAGCGATACCCATCCTACGGGGCTGAATGCCAACCCTTGTAATTGGATGGACTCACCCTCACCAAGGCGTCGAGGCGCCACGGTGGCGGTCTAAGAAGCCACCGACAGTGAGGGTGAGTCCATGAAAAAGCATACGACGATGAATAAGCCGGTGTCTGCAACCGATGTATCGGTGTGCACGACAGTCGCCGTGGATCTGGCGAAAAAGGTCTTCCAGGTGGCGGGGGAAGACGCCCTGGGTCAACTGGCGTACGAACAGCGAATCAAGTCGCGTGAAGCGTTTCAGGTGTTTCTGCAGAAGCTGCCGGAGGGCGTGACGGTGCTGATGGAGACCGGCCCTGGAGCACAAGCCTGGGCCCGGCTGCTGCAGGCGCAGGGCAACCCGGTGCGTATCCTGCCGGCCCAGCGGGTGGCCGAGCACCGGAGCGGAGCGAAGAATGATCGCAATGATGCCCACGCCATTCTGCGGGCGGGCCGGGATAGCAGTATCGCGTCGGTGCCGGTGAAGAGCGTCGCGGCACTGGCGATGCAGGCCTGGCACCGTGTCCGGCGGGGCTATGTGCGGCGGCGCACCGCCATGGGTAATCAGATCCGCGGGCTGCTGCTGGAGCAGGGTATCGCCCTGGCGCAGGGGGATGTGGGCTTGAAGCAAGGTGTCACCCGGGTGCTGGAAGACGCTAGACAGCCGTTGCCGGCGCTGCTGCGCGAGCTGATCGACGAGATGCTGAACGAATGGAAACGGCTGGGCGAGCGTATCGCCGCGCTGACCGGGCGTCTGGAAGCCTGTGCCGCCGCCGACCCGACAGCCAAACGGCTGATGACGGTACGTGGTATCGGTCCGATCACGGCTACGGCCTTGCTGGCCAAACAGGTCGAGCCGGAACGTTTCGCCAATGCGCGTCAGTTCGCTGCCTACTTCGGCATCGTGCCCGACCAGCACAGCAGCGGGCAGAAGGTAAGGCTGGGCAAGATGACCAAACGTGGCGACGCCTATGTGCGCAGCCTGATGGTGGTGGGCTCGCATGCGGTGTTGAAGCAACTGCGGCCCGATTCCGAACACCCGGATGATCGGCGCCTGCAGCGCTGGCTACAACGTCTGGGGCGCAAGGGCGCAGCAGTGCGACTGGCCAACCGCAACCTGCGTATCGCCTGGGTGCTGCTGTGCAGCGAACAAACCTACCAGCGCAAGCCGAATGCTTGCCGGGAGATGGAAATGAGCCACTGATCAACGAGTTCCCGCCAACGGGGCGCCAAGTCGCTCCAACCCTTGCTGAAGAACATTGACCCCTGGTCAGACCGTCGCGGATCGATGCCTACGCTCCTACCGGCCTTCGAGGCCTCTTTGTAATCGGCATTCCGCGGGCTTACCCAATGTTGGCCAGAAGCCCGACGTGGCTTCCTCGAACAGGCCTAATACATAGATGCAGTCGGGTTTTCATGTTCAAAAGCGGGTTGACGGTGGGGGTGAGTCCATACATAGGAGCGGGCCCTGCCCGCGAATCGCGCCGGAACCGCCGGCTATCGCGGACAAGGTCCGCTCCTACGAAGAGCCGCCGGCCACCCTACCCTCCGTCCAGCGCCGCTGCCCCGCGCCCGGCACAAGCGCTACAATCCCCGCCCTTCCGGTTGTCCGGCTTCGGCCCTTCGTCATGCTTGTGTTGAAATCCCGCGTGCAGCGCCTGATCGCGCTGGCCCTCTCGCTCCTGGAACGCTACCCGCGGCTGGTCGCCCTGTTCGGCTTCTGCTCGGGGCTGTTCAGCTTCATGATGGTCGACCGCCACCGCGCCGGCTTCGCCCGCGCCATGGCCATCGTCATGCTGGTCAGCTGGCTCTGGCTGATGCTGGAGAACCTGCTCACCCAGCGCTTCAAGGAGCGCTTCGGCTGGTCGGTGCCGCCGGGGCTGCTGCGCTACGCGACCCAGTTGATCCACCAGGAAAGCCTGTTCTTCGTCCTGCCGTTCTTCTTCGTCACCACCACCTGGAACAGCGGCCAGGCCCTGTTCACCGGCGCCCTGGGGCTGGCCGGGCTGATCGCCATCACCGACCCGGTCTACTACAAGTGGCTGGCGCCGCGGCGCTGGACCTTCCTCGGCTACCACACCCTGACGCTGTTCGCCGTGCTGCTCACCGCGCTGCCGCTGATCCTCCAGCTGAGCACCCCGGAAAGCTACCGCTGGGCCCTGGGCATCGCCGTGGCGCTGTCCTTCCCCAGCCTGGTGGTGTCGGTGGGCATCCACAAGTGGTGGCGCTGGTTCGCCCTGCTCGGCCTGACCCTGTGCATCGGCGTGGTCGGCTGGTTCGGCCGCGCCTGGGTGCCGCCGTCTACCCTGTGGCTGGCGGAAATGGCGGTCACCGAGCAGTTCGACAACAGCCAGCGCACCCCCGGCGACAGCGTCGAGCAGGTCGGCGCCGCGCAGATCCGCGCCCAGGGCCTCTACGCCTACACCGCCATCAGCGCCCCGCGCGGCCTGGACGAGCGCATCTTCCACGTGTGGCTGCACAACGGCCGGGAAGTCGACCGCATCGCCCTGGACATCCACGGCGGCCGCGAGGCCGGCTACCGCGCCTGGACGCACAAGCAGAACTTCCCCGCCGACCCGACCGGGCGCTGGCAGGTGCAGGTGATCACCGAGGTCGGCCAGGTGATCGGCACCCTGCGTTTCGAGGTCACGCCCTGACCGCCCGGTTCGCTTGACCGCGCCCGGGCCGCTCCCCTAAAAGGACCGGATACCCGCGCCGAGAGCACCGAGCATGACCGACTCCGCCCTGCACCCCTTCGACCGCGCCCTGGCCCTGGAAGCCGACGCCCGCGACGCCGACCTGTTCCACGGCCACACCAGCGCCGACTACTGGAACATGGTCGGGCCCTTCGGCGGCATCACCGCCGCCACCCTGCTGCAGGCCGTGCTGCGCCACCCGCAGCTGCTCGGCGCGCCCGTCGCGCTGACGGTGAACTTCGCCGCCGCCATCGAGGCCGGCGCCTTCGCCGTGCGCGCCACGCCGATCCGCACCAACCGCTCCACCCAGCACTGGCTGCTGCAGCTGAGCCAGGTGGACGGCGACGGCGTGGAGCAGGTCTCCACCACCGGCACCGCGGTCACCGCCCTGCGCCGCGAGACCTGGAGCGAACTCGACCTGGCGCGCCCGCAGGCCACGGCGCCGGCGCAGACGCCGCCGCTGAACACTAGCGGCAAGGGCGTGGCCTGGGCTCAGCAGTATGAGATGCGCGCCATCGACGGCGCCTTCCCCAGCACCTGGGACGGCAGCGGCGAGCACAGCCGCACCCGCCTCTGGCTGCGCGACGCCCAGCCGCGGGCGCTGGACTTCCCGGCGCTGGCGGCGATGAGCGACATCTTCTACCCGCGCGTCTGGCTGCGCCGCGCCACCCCGGTGCCGGCCGGCACCGTGTCGATCACCACCTACTTCCACACCGACGCCGCGCAGCTGGCCGAAGTCGGCAGCGGCTACCTGCTCGGCGAGGCCCGCGGCCAGGCCTTCCGCAACGGCTACTTCGACCAGGCCGCGGAGCTGTGGAGCGAGGCCGGCGAGCTGCTCGCCACCAGCAACCAGATCGTCTACTACAAGCAGTGACGGCAAGGGCCGGGCGCCCCGCGCCCGGCCTTGGCAAAAAGCCAGCATGGTTACAAAAACGTAAGATTGCATCGCTATAAACGACGGCCACTTCCAGAAGAAAAAGGTCGTCGCCATGTCGTTCAAGCCTTCCCCGCTGGCATTCAGCATCGCCCTCGTCTTCAGCGCCGGCGCCCACGCCGCGCCCGCCGGCCCCATCGTCATCAGCACGCCCAGCACCAGCAAGCAGACGCTCTCCGGCGAGGCCAGCCTGCAGGTCACCGCAAGCGGCAGCATCACCGCCAGCGACAAGACCGTCGCCCTGAAGGACGCCACCAGCGGCGCCGGCGTGGTGGTCGACAACAGCGGGCAGATCACCGCCAGCAACGGCCGCGCCATCGAAAGCTCGGGCAGCACCGCGACCACCCGCAACTACCGGATCTACAACCGCGCCGGCGCCAGCATCAGCGCCAGCGACGACGCGGTGCGGGTGAAGGACGGCTTCGACAGCGGCAGCCTGCTGCTGGACAACGCCGGCAGCATCCGCTCGACCAGCGGCCAGGCGGTGGACTTCGACGACCTGCGCAGCGGCGTGCCGGTGACCATCATCAACCGCGAGACCGGCGTCATCCACGGCGACGGCAACGACGGCATCCGCCCCGGCGCCAACGCCAGCATCACCAACTACGGCGAGATCAGCAGCGGCGACATGATCGACGCCGACGCCAAGAACGACGGCATCGACTTCCAGGACGCCGAGGGCGGCAGCGTCTACAACCACGGGCTGATCTCCGGCGGCCGCCACGGCATCACCACCGACGTCGGCGCCACCCTGGTCAACTACGCCGACGGCGTGATCATCGGCCGCAACGGCTCGGGCTACGGCTCCGACGGCAACGGCACGGTCAGCAACTACGGGCGCATCACCGGCGCCTACAACGGCCTGGTGCCCGATGGCGACGGCGATGGCGTGGACATCGACCTGATCGGCCACATCGAGAACCACGGGATCATCGAAGGCACAGGCGCGGCCGGCGTCGACAAGGGCGGCCAGCCCAACGGCAGCGAAGGCATCGCCATGGGCGGCGGCAGCGTCTACAACGCCGCCGGCGCGCTGGTCAGCGGCGCCAGCCGCGGCATCCTGGTGGACGACGGCTCCGCCGGCAGCGGCTACGGCGCCACCACCCTGGAGAACCACGGCACCATCGAAGGCCTGGCCTCCAGCGGCGTGAGCCTGGTCGGCGACTTCGCCGACAGCGTGATCAACGACGGCCTGATCCACGGCGGCAACGGCATCGCCCTGGAACTGGGCGGTGGCGACGACAGCCTGACGCTGCTCGCCGGCAGCCGCTTCGAAGGCCTGGTGGACGGCGGCGACGGCCATGACCGGGTGAGCTTCGACGACGCCCGCGGCGGCAGCTTCGGCCAGAGCCGCAACTTCGAGCGCCTGGAGGTGCGCCAGGGTGCCTGGACCCTCACTGGCAGCGGCGACTTCAGCGAAGGCGGCGAAGTCTTCGCCGGCGCCCAGCTGATCAACCAGGGCGGCATCGCCGGCAGCCTGCTGGTGGACAGCGGCGCCAGCTACGCCGGCAGCGGCAGCGTCGGCGGCCTGGACGTCAGCGGCACCCTGCTGGCCAACCCGCAACAGGGCGCCACCCACGTGACCGGCGACCTGGCCCTGCGCAGCGGCTCGACCCTGGCCTACGGCGTGGAGGCCGACGGCAGCCACGCCACCCTGCAAGTGGATGGCAGCGCGACGCTGGACGGCGCGCGCCTGGCGCTGCAGGCCGGGCCCGGCAACTACCCCTGGCAGAGCAGCTACCAGGTGCTGGACGCCAGCGGCGGCGTCAACGGCCGGTTCGCCGAGGTCAGCAGCAACTTCGCCTTCCTCACCCCGAGCCTCGGCTACGGCGCCAACAGCGTGGACCTGCAACTGACACGCAACGACGTGCAGTTCGCCGACCTGGCCAGCAGCGGCAACGGCCGCAACGCCGCCAGCGCCCTGCAGGGCCAGGGCATGGGCCAGCTGTACAACGCGCTGATCACCAGCGACGCCGGCAACGCCGGCCGCGCCGTGGAACAGCTGGCCGGCGCCAGCAACGCCAACCTGGCCGCCGCCACCCTGGCCGGCAGCCAGGCGGTGGGCGGCGCCATGCTCGGCGCGCTGCGCCAGCTCGGCGGCGGCCTGCTGGTGGCCAGCGACGAGCGCGACACCCCGCAGCTGGCCGCCCTCGGCGTGCCCAGCGAGGCGCGCAACCTGAACGACCCGAACGCCGCCGGCCGCCTCTGGCTGCAAGGCATCGGCAGCCACGGCCAACTGGACGGCGAGCACGGCAGCGGCGACCTCGACCAGAACACCGGCGGCACCCTGCTGGGCGCCGACTGGGCGCTGGACGGCCAATGGCGCCTGGGCGTGCTGGGCGGCTACTCGCACACCGACCTCGACGGCCAGGGCGGCGCCTCCGGCGACATCGACAGCTGGCACCTGGGCACCTACGCCCTGCGCCAGGACGGCCCGCTGGCCCTGCGCCTGGGCGCGGCCTACAGCAGCCACGACGGCGAGAGCAAACGCCGCGTCGAGTTCGACGGCTTCAGCGACCACCCCAAGGGCGACTACGACGCCCACAGCTGGCAGGCCTTCGCCGAGGCCGGCTACCAGCTCGGCGACGGCCGCCTGAGCGCCGAGCCCTACGCCAACCTCGGCTACCAGTACTACAAGCGCGACGCCTACGACGAAAAAGGCGGCGCCGCGGCCCTGCACGTGGACGAGCAAAGCCAGCACAACCTCAGCAGCACCCTGGGCCTGCGCACAGCCTGGCTCACCAGCCTGGACAACGGCATGAGCCTGACCCCGCGCCTGGGCCTGGGCTGGCGCCACACCTACGGCGATCTGGACAGCAGCACCCGCCAGGCCTTCCTCGCCGGCGGCGGCGCCTTCAGCGTCCAGGGCACGGCGCTGGACCGCAACAGCCTGCTGCTGGACGTAGGCCTCGACCTGGGCCTGTCGGCCCGCCACAGCATCGGCCTGGCCTACAGCGGCGAGAAAGGCAGCCAGGCGCAGAACCATGCGCTGATCGCGCAGTGGCAGATGGTGTTCTAAAGCATGCCAGGGGCTTTTCGTAGGAGCGAGCTTGCTCGCGAACAGCAGTCAGCCGGCGAGGTTCGGTGTGTGGCCTGAAGAGCGCCCTCTCCCTAACCCTCTCCCTGAAGGGAGAGGGGACCGTTGGGCAGGCACTGATGTTCTGGAGTCAGCCGGCTAGCACCGTGACTACCGGCTGAAACCATTCCTCCTCTCGGCACGGACAAGCCCCCTCTCCCTTCAGGGAGAGGGCTGGGGAGAGGGTACGGAACCGATCCAGCGCACAAGAACCGCCGGCTAGCTCGCTCCTACAAAACCTCCTCATCCTCCCCCGGCAACTGCTCATCCAGATGCAGCCAAGCAACCCGGCTCTTCACCCAAACATGCCTTTGCGGCGGCGCCACCTCCGGGTGATCGAAGGTCGCAACAGTCACATCCAACGTCTCCGGCGTCCGCTCCGTCTCGAACACCACCTGCGCCCCACAGTTGCCACAGAACAACCGACGATTGCCCGGACTCGACACATAGCAGGCCGGCGTCCCCTTCAACCAACGGAAACTACTGCGCGGCACCGTCGCCCAAGTCACCACCATGCCCCCACTGCTACGCCGACAGATCGAGCAATGGCAGTGGCCGACATCGTCCAGCTCCGCAGTGAACTCATAACGCAGGGCACCACAATGGCAGCCCCCTTGGTGGGTCTGGCTCATGGCCGGGCTCCTCAGTCGTATTCCGCCGCCTCGTGGTCGCCCAGCAGGCGGCGCTGGCGGGGCGTGCAGGCGGCCAGCACTTCGGGGTCGAAACGCCAGTCGAGATAGGGCGAGAACTTCTGCGCCACCATGCGCCGGCCGTAGTGCACCTGCAACAGGTAGCGCGTGCGCTGGCTCAGGTTGCGGCTGCCGGAATGCCACAGGTCGCTGCGGAACAGCAGGCAGTCGCCGGCGCGGCACAGCACCGGTTCGGCCGCCCTGCCCCGCCAGCTGCGCTCGTCCGGGTGCGGCGCGCGGCCGGCGCGGTGGCTGCCGGGGATCACCCAGGTCGGGCAGAGTTCGTGGTCGATGTCGTCGAGGTAGACCTGCGCCGTGCAGATGAACATCGGCAGCTCGAAGCCGCCCAGCAGCAAGGCTTCCGGCAGGCGCAGCGGCAGGTAGTCCTGGTGCATGTCGCCGCCGATGAAGCCGGGGTGGCAGCGCCAGGCGGTCTGGCCGATGACGTGGCAGTCCTCGCCCAGGGCCGCCTCGGCCACCTCGATCAGCCCCGGCGGGTCGAGGTAGGGCAGCCAGCGCGGCGAGCGGTTGAACACGCACTTGTAGTGGTCCACCAGGCCCTCGTAGTCCCAGTGGATCGGCCGCAGGGCGTCGATCAGCCCGCGCACTTCCGCGACCTGCGCTGCATCCAGCAGGCCGGGCAGCAGCACGAAGCCGTCCTCGTGCAATGCGTGCAGTGCGTTCATGAGTCCAGCCCTCCCCGGCCCAGTTGCGCCTGGGCCTGCTCCAGCGCGCCGAGGAAGGCGCCCAGGGCTTCGCCCGGCTCGGCGCCCTGGCGCGTCACGCAGTGGAATTCCGAGTGGTAGGCCAGCTGCGCCGGGCGGATCGCCCGCAGCCGCCCCTCGGCGACCCAGGCCGCGGCGTAGGGCGTGGGCAGGTAGCCGATGAAGGTGCCGCTGAACACCAGGTTGGCGATGGCCTCCATGCTGTAGGCGGTGGTCGTGCGGTTGAACACCAGGCCGTGGGGGCGCCGGCTCTCGGCCATGTAGCCGCGGCCGACGTAATCGGCGGCGCAGATCGCCTCCAGGCCCGGCTCGTCGTCGGCGCGGGCGAAGAACGGGTGGCCGGGGGCGCAGTAGAGGTTCTGTTCCTCGCTGAACAGCAACTGGTAGCGCAGCCCGGACAGGCGATGGTGGAAGGCGCCGATGGCCAGTTGCAGGCGCTCTTCCAGCACGGCGTTCTCCAGCTCGTCCGGGCGCTGGGTGTGCAGGTTCAGGCGCACGCCGGGGTTGCCCTGGCGGAACAGGCGGATGGCCAGCGGCAGCGCCCAGCAGTGCTGCCCGACCACGCCGTCGACGCAGCCCAGGTGCAGGGTTTCGCGATCGCGTCCGCCCAGGCCGGTGACCTGCTCGCGGAAGCGCTCGATGTCGACGAACAGGCCCTGGGCCGCGTCGTACAGCTGCTGGCCTTCCTCGGTGAGCTGGAAGCCGCTGCTGCCGCGCCGGCACAGCGAGTAGCCCAGGCGCAGTTCGAGGTCGCGCACCAGCACGCTCAGGCGCGACAGGCTGGTGTTCAGGCGCACCTGGGCGGCGGTGAAGCCGCCGGCCTCGGCTATGGCGCAGAAGGTGCGCAGCAGGCGCAGGTCGATGTCGGAAAGGTTGCCCAGCATGGGGGTTCTCGCGGCGGCGGGCACAGGCCTTCGTTATAGCCCCGCGGGCGCCGCCCCGTGAACCCCCGCGGCGGTCAGCGGCGCCGGGCCCGGGCGTCGGCGAGGATGCACAGCAGCTCGAACATCATGGTCGCGCCGACCAGCGCCGTGGCGCCGCCCAGGTCGAACGGCGGCGATACCTCCACCACGTCCGCGCCTATCAGGTCCAGGCCCTGCAGGCCGCGGACCAGGTGCTGCGCCTGCAGCGTGGTCATGCCGCCGATCTCCGGGGTGCCGGTGCCGGGAGCGAAGGCCGGGTCGAGCACGTCGACGTCGAAGCTGACGTAGGTCGGCCCCTCGCCCACCACCCGCCGCGCCTCGGCGAGGGTCGCCTCGACGCCCAGCGCGACGAACTCCTCCATGTGGATGACGCGGATGCCGCACTCCCTGGCGAAGGCCTCGTCGTCCGCCGAATACACCGAGCCGCGGATGCCGATCTGCACGGTGCGCCGCGGGTCCAGTAGGCCTTCCTCGATGGCGCGGCGGAACGGCGTGCCGTGGGTGTAGGGGTTGTCGCCGAAGTAGCGGTCGTTGGTGTCCGAATGGGCGTCGAAGTGGACCATGCCGATGGGCCGCCCGGCGGCCAGGGCGCGGAAGATCGGCAGCGTCACCAGGTGGTCGCCGCCCACCGACAGCGGCACCGCGCCGGCGGCGTGGATGCGCCGGTAGAAGCCCTCGATGCGCTTGAGCGAATCGAGCAGGTCGATGGGGTTCACCGGGGCGTCGCCCAGGTCGCCGACGCGCGCCAGGTCGTAGGGCGCGATGCGGCTGACGTGGTGCACCTTGCGCATCAGGCTGGACTGGTTGCGTACCTCGCGCGGGCCGTGGCGGGCGCCGGCGCGGTTGGTGGTGCCGCCGTCCCAGGGCACGCCGACCAGGGCGATGTCCACCTGGGCCGGGTCCTCGAAGATCGGCAGGCGCATGAAGCTGGGGATGCCGGCGAAGCGCGGGACCTCGGCGGCGTCCACCGGTTGCGGGAAGTCATGGGGCATGGGCGTCTCCTGGCGGGAAAGGGGCTGCTCCGCCAGCCTGGACCGCCCCGCGGCGGCGGCAAATCCCGAAAGCGGCAAGCCAACTTGCGCCACCGCAAAAGTGCCCTGCAAGCCGCGCCAGCCGGGCCTTTCCGCCCGCCCGGCCAGCTCCGCGCCAGTGCCCGGCCGCATTCGCGCCCTCTCCTTCCGACTGCCCTTCTCGCCAACGCCAAGTGCCTGATTCGTATACTTATGTTATCGTTGTAAACACTGTATACAGCGTAAACGGACTGCTCAGAAATTGACCACCGTAATCTCCTTCCGCGCCGATGACGCCCTGGCCAAGGCCCTGGACCAACTGGCCCGAGCCACCCACCGGGACCGCCCCTACCACCTGCGCCAGGCCCTGGCGCAGTACCTGGAGCGCCAGAGCTGGCACGTGGCGGCCATCGACGAGGGCCTGGCCGACGCCAACGCCGGGCACCTGCTGCCGCACGCCGAGATAGAAGCCAAGTGGGGGCTGGCATGAGCCTGCAGTGGACGCACAAGGCGGCCGCCGACCTGGACGGCCTGTACGACCACTACGTGGTGCTGATCGGCCCGGAGAAGGCGCTGAAGGCCATCCAGGACGTGGTCGGCCAGGTGAAGGCGCTGGCCGACCTCAGCCTGAGCAGCGTCGGCCGGCCCAGCGAGGTGCCCGGCGTGCGCGAATTGCCGCTGGAACGCTGGCCCTACCAGGCCGCCTACCGGGTAAAAGGCCGCGATGTACAAATTTTGCGCATCGATTCTGTGGATAACCCGGGGTAAAAGTGGCCACACGGTTACAAAATATTTCAAAGTATTGACTTATTTATTTTGTACAAAAATAGATCAAATACATCATTCAAGGTAGTTTGGTCTATTTGCGACTATAAATTGAAATATCGATCTAGTTACGACCAAATGATGACAAATCGTCTTTTCATTCGGCGACGCGTTTTTCCGAGATCGGAACTTTTCCCGGCATTTCCCTGTCCACTTTCCTGACTTTCCCGGCCATTTCGCCGCCCTGCCCGACGACCCGACCATGCCCAACACCGCCTCCCTCCGCGCCCTCTGCCTGGGCCTGCTGCTGCCCGCCGGCGCGGCCTTCGCCTGGAACGCCAACGACGCCCAGCAACAGCAGCAATGGCAGGAGCAACAGCGCCAGATGGCCGAGCAGCAGCGCCGGCAGAACGAGGAACAGCAGCGCCGCCAGCAGGAGCAGCAACGCCAGCAGCAGGAACAGCAGCGGCAGATGGCCGAGCAACAACGTCGGCAGATGGAGGACCGGCAGCGCCAGCAACAAGAGTTCCAGCGCCAGCGCGACGAACAGCGCCGCCAGGCCGAGCAGCAGCAGCGCCAGGAGGCCCAGCGCCGCCAGCAGGAACAGCAGCGGCGCTGGCAGGAAGAACAACGCCAGCAGGCCGAGCGCGACCGCCAGTGGCAGGACGAGCAGCGCCGCCAGGCCGATGAGCGCCAGCGTCAGTGGGAAGAGGCGCAACGCCGCCAGCAGGAACAGCGGCAACGCGAATGGGAAGACGCCATGCGCCGCCAGGAGGCCGAGCGCCGGCACTGGCAGACCGGCCAGTACCTGCCGCCGGAATACCGCGCGCGGCGCTACTACGTGGAGGACTGGCGCAGCCGCCAGCTACCGCCGCCGGCCTACGGCTACCAGTGGCAGGAAGTGGACGGCGACTATCTGCTGATCGAACTGGCCAGCGGCCTGATCCAGCAGATTCTCAGCAGCCAGCGCTGAACCGCGGCGGCCACGGCGGCAAGGGAAAAGGGCAGGGGGCTCAGCTCCAGTTCACCGGCAGCTGGCCTTCCTTCCAGGCGAAGCGGTCGAGGTGGCTGACCACCACCTGTTGTACGCGGGCCAAGCGCTCGGCGTCCTCGGCTTCGGCCTGCAGGTGCAGCGCGGCGGCGTCGGCCTCGAGCCGGCAGGTGCCGAACTCGAAGTTCAGCACGCCGCTGTCCTCGCTCAGTTCCACCGGCAGCTTGTGGGCGAAGTGGTTGCACAGGCGCTTGAGGTAGCGGGCGCCATCGGGGGTGGGCACGTCGGCACGGGAAGTCGGCATCGTTCATCCTCTTCTTTCAGAGGCTTCGCATGCTAGGCGGGAGAAAGCCCGGGAAAAACCGGCTATCGTGCCTTTCACTCTTAAGCGGAGCTTCATAATGGACAACCTCCGAGGCATGGCCGTGTTCGCCACCGTGGTCGCCCGCGGCTCCATGGCCGCCGCCGCCGAGGCCCTGGGCATGAGCCCCTCGGCGGTCAGCCAGCAGATCCGCAAGCTGGAGGCGCAGGCCCAGGTGAGCCTGCTGCACCGCACCACCCGCCGGCTGACGCTGACCGAGGCCGGCGAGGCCTTCTACCGCAGTTGCGCGCAGATGCTGGCCATCGCCGAGGAGGCCGAGCAGCGCCTGGGCGAGTGGCGCGAAGCGCCGGTGGGCGAACTGCGCCTGGCGGCGCCGGTGGGTTTTTCCGGGCGGCTGATCACCGAGGCGCTGCGTCCGCTGCTGGAGAACCACCGCCAGCTGCGCCTGCAGCTGTTCTTCCACGACGAGCAGATCGACCTGATCGAGCAGCGCATCGACCTGGCCATCCGCGTCGGCAACCTGGCCGATTCCAGCCAGGTGGCGCGCCACCTGGGCGACTGGCAGAACCTGGTCTGCGCGGCCCCGGCCTACCTGCGCCGCTGCGGGGCAATCGACCATCCCGAGCAATTGCTGCAGGTCGACTGGCTGGCGCTGAACACCCGCGGCCACGGCCAGGCGCTACAGTTCGACGGGCCGGGCGGGGAGAGCTGCCGCCTGCGCCTGGAACCGCGGGTGGCAGCCAACAGCATGCTCGCCCTGCGCCAGTTCACCCTCGACGGCCTGGGCGTGTCGCTGCAGCCGGAGCCGGAAGTGCGCGAGGCGCTGGAGGAGGGCAGGCTGCTGCGCCTGCTGCCGCAATGGCGCCTGCCCACCTACGGCATCTACGCCGTGACGCCACGGCGCGACGCCCAGCCGGCCAAGGTGCGGGTAGCCATCGAGGCGCTGCGTCGGCACCTCGGCGGGCTGTCGCCGACCGGGCCGCGGGTGGCTGTGTGAAAGGCCCGGGCGTGAGAGGATGGGCGGCCTTTTCCACCTGCCGCCGGAGCCTCACGCCATGGACCTCACCTGGAGCTGCCAACACCACAGCGAACTGAGCAAGGAGACGCTGTACGCCCTCCTGCGCCTGCGCTGCGAGGTCTTCGTGGTGGAGCAGAACTGCCCCTACCAGGACATCGACAACCAGGACCTGTCCGGCGACACCTGCCACCTGATGGCCCACGAGGACGGCCAGCTGCTGGCCTACCTGCGCCTGCTCGACCCGGCGACGCACGACGGCGAGGTGGTCATCGGCCGCGTCATCACCGCTGCTGCCGGGCGCGGTCGCGGCCTCGGCCACCAGTTGATGCAACGCGCCCTGGACGAAGCGGCGCGGCGCTGGCCGGGCAGCCCGGTGTACCTCTCCGCCCAGGCGCACCTGCAGGGCTACTACGGCCGCTACGGCTTCGTCGCCGAGGGCGAGGTGTACCTGGAAGACGACATCCCGCACATCGACATGCGTCGCCCAGCCTAGAGCCAGTCCAGGGTCAGCAGCAGGCGCCGCGTGCCCGGCGCCGGGGCGGGCGAGCGGTGGACGATGCCGGCGCCCTCGTTGCCGATCCATTTCTCGCCCTTGAACAGGCCCACGTCGCCCACTTCCAGGCGCTGGATGCTCGCCGGCTCGGCCTCGCCGAGACGGTCGCGGGGCAGGGCGCCTTCCTCCAGCCATTCGCTGGCGCAGCCGGCATAGCTGGTGACCAGGCGCAGCGCCACGTGGTCGACGTGGAAGCGCGGGCACATGGCCCGCTCCAGGCTGCGCAGGCGCAGGCCCACGCGGCGCGCGCCGGTCAGGCAGGCGAAGGCCTCCACCAGCCAGGCCAGGTCGTTGGCGAAGAGCGTGGCGCCCGGGCTCTCGTCGAACAGGCCGCGCAGCTGGTCGCTGCGCCCGGTCTCGTCCAGTTCCAGGGTCGCGTGGCGGGCGTAAAGCGCCTCGCCCTGCACCAGGGCCTCGGCATAGGCCGCCAGCTCGGGGAACAGGCGGCGGCGCCAGACCGCCAGGTTGACGCCGTCGTGCAGCACCTCGGCGAGCACCTGCGGGTCGTCGCCGAGCACCTGGCGCGGCATGGGCTGCAATGGCCGGGCGAGCATCAGGCGTCCTCCGTCCAGGACTCGAAGGGGTCGGCCAGCCGCGCCCAGGCCTGGGGCCCGGCGGCGAATTCGGCGTCGTCCAGCAGGCAGGCGTCCAGCTCGTCCTCCAGGCGGGCGAAGTCGATGCCCTGGCCGATGAACACCAGTTCCTGGCGGCAATCGCCGGTCTCCGCGCTCCAGTGGCGCATCACCTGGCGCAGGCCATCCTCGTCCTGTGGCCAGCGTTCCTTCGGCACGAAGCGCCACCAGCGCCCGGCCAGGCCATGGCGCATCAGGCCGCCGGCCTGGGACCAGCTGCCGGCCTCGCGGTAGCGGCTGGCCAGCCAGAAGAAGCCCTTGGAGCGCAGCAGGCGGCCGTTGCTCCAGGGCGTGGCAAGGAAGTCGTGGAAGCGCTGCGGGTGGAAGGGCCGGCGCGCGCGGTAGGCGCGGGAGGCGATGCCGTATTCCTCGGTCTCCGGCACGTGTTCGCCGCGCAGTTCCTTGAGCCAGCCGGGGGCCTGGGCGGCGCGCTCGAAGTCGAAGCGGCCGGTGTCGAGGATCCACTCCAGCGGCACCTGGCCCATGACCATGGGGCGAATCTCGGCGTCGGGGTTGAGGCCGCGGAGGATCGCCAGCAGCTCCTCGCGCTCGGCGCTGGAGATCAGGTCGACCTTGCTGAGCAGGATGACGTCGGCGAACTCCACCTGGTCGATCAGCAGGTCGGCGATGGAGCGCTGGTCTTCCTCGCCCAGGCTCTCGCCGCGGCTGGCCAGGCTGTCGCTGCCCTGGTAGTCGCGCAGGAAGTTCAGGCCGTCGACCACGGTGACCAGGGTGTCCAGCCGCGCCAGGTCGGACAGGCTGCGGCCCTGCTCGTCGCGGAAGGTGAAGGTCTCGGCCACCGGCAGCGGCTCGGAGATGCCGGTGGACTCGATCAGCAGGTAATCGAAGCGACCTTCGGCGGCCAGCTTCGCCACTTCCTGCAGCAGGTCTTCGCGCAGGGTGCAGCAGATGCAGCCGTTGCTCATCTCCACCAGCTTCTCTTCGGCGCGGTTGAGGCTGACGTCGCGCTGCACCTCGCTGCCGTCGATGTTGATCTCGCTCATGTCGTTGACGATCACTGCGACGCGGCGGTGCTCGCGGTTCTTCAGCACCTGGTTGAGCAGGGTGCTCTTGCCGGCGCCGAGGAAGCCGGAAAGGACGGTGACGGGTAGGCGTTGCTTCACGGTGGTGGCTCTCTGTTATGGATTCTTCAGGCGTCGCGCAGGTGCAGCTCGCGGCGCTCCTGGCGTTCCTTGGCCTCGACGCTGAGGCTGGCGGTGGGGCGCAGCAGCAGGCGGCGCAGGCCGATCGGCTCGCCGGGCTCGGCGCACCAGCCGTAGTCG
>NZ_KL647096.1:643288-885567 GCF_000725445.1 Pseudomonas sp. AAC
GTCGCCGCGGGCCAGGGCCAGGCGCTCGAGGGACTGGTCGATCTTGTCCAGCAGCTTCTTCTCGCGCTCCAGCAGGCGCAGTTGCCACTGGCGCTGTTCCTCGCGGCTGGCGACGTCGGCCTCGTCGCCGGGCCGTTCCACCTCGCGCAGCGCGTCGAATTCGCCGTCGATGCGCGCCTGCAGCTCGGCGCGCTGGCGCAGCAGCAGGTCGCGGAAGAAGGCCTGCTGGGCCTCGTTCATGTAGGCGCTGGCGGGTTGCGCCAGCAGTTGCCGTTCGCTGAGGACCGGTTCGGATTGCAGGGACATGGCGGTCTCCGGAAGGACTTGATCGAATTGTTATAATATAACATTTCGTATTCGACAATCCGCCGGCGTACCATGGAGGCCCGCCCAGCCCGCCCCGAGGTCCCGATGAAAGCCGCCGCCCTGACGCTCTGCCTGCTGCTCCTGGCGCCCCTGGCGCGGGCCGCGGGCGAGCCGCCGCTGGCCTTCCCCGGCCTGCCACCGGCGGCCTGCGCCTGGCTGGCCAACGTGCTGGCCTGCATGGACCGCGACGGCAGCCACTACAGCGTCGCCACCCAGGGCCACGACACCTACCTGCGCGGCTTCGACGCCGCCAGCGGCCAGCGCTGGGCGCAGACCGGCACGCGCTACGGGCGCCTCACCTTCTTCAGCGGCGTGAGCAGCGACGGCCAGGTGTGGCTGGGCACCAGCCGCGGCATCGGCTGGACGCATATCAGCCGCTTCAGCAGCTCCAGCGGCGGCCAGGCGAAGCTGACCTGCGGACGCGTGAGCGGGTGCAGCCAGCAGGTGCGGTAGGGCAGGCTGGGCGTAGGGCGCATAACGCCTACGGCGTTATCCGCCGTTTGACCTTGATCCCAGGCGCGCTTCGGATTCGGCTACGGAGCACCTGTTTCGGAGCGCTCCGGGCTCGACCACGAAGCCGGGCATGAGCTCGGTGAAGCGGCGGATAACCGCGAACGGTTATTCGCCCTACATCGAGGGTTGGGCTGGGCGTAGGGCGGATAACGCCTACGGCGTTATCCGCCGTTTGACCTTGACCCCAGGCGCGCTTCGGGTTCGGCTACGGAGCACCTGTTTCGGAGCGCTCCGGGCTCGACCACGAAGCCAGGCATGGGCTTGGTGAAACGGCGGATAACCGCGAACGGTTATTCGCCCTACATCGAGGGTTGGGCTGGGCGTAGGGCGCATAACGCCTACGGCGTTATCCGCCGTTTGACCTTGATCCCAGGCGCGCTTCGGGTTCGGCTACGGAGCACCTGTTTCGGAGCGCCCCGGGCTCGACCACGAAGCCAGGCATGGGCTTGGTGAAACGGCGGATAACCGCGAACGGTTATTCGCCCTACGCCTTACCCTGCTCCCGCAACGCCGCCAGCAGGCTCCCCACCGGCGGGCGCTGGCGGAAGTAGCCGTGCAATCCATCGAAGATCGCTCCGGCCAGCTCCTGCTGGTGCCGCGCGTCGTGCAGGCGGCGGCAGTCGGCGTCGTTGGAGATGAAGCCGGTCTCCACCAGGATCGAGGGGATGTCCGGCGACTTGAGCACGGCGAAGCCGGCCTGGTCGACGCGTTCCTGGTGCAGCCGGGTGATGCCTCCGAGGCTACGCAGCACGCTGTGGCCCAGGTCCAGGCTGGAGGCGATGGTGGAGCTCAGCGACATGTCGAGGATGACCTTGGCCAGCGCCGGGTCCTTGCCCTGCAGCGGCAGGTTGCCGGCGGCGCCGATCAGGTCGGCGCCGTTCTCGCGCTCGGCCATGAAGCGCGCCAGGGTCGAGGTAGCGCCGTGCTCGGAGAGGGCGAACACCGAGGCGCCGGAGGCCGTGCGGCGGGGCGCGGCGTCGGCGTGTACCGAGACGAACATGTCGGCGTTGCAGCGCCGCGCCACTTCCACGCGCTGGCGCAGCGGGATGAACACGTCGACGTTGCGCACCAGGCGCGCCTTGAAGCCGTTCTGGCGGTCGATGCGCCGCGCCAGGTTTTGCGCGATCAGCAGCGCCACGTCCTTCTCCCGCTCGCCGCGCGAACCGAGGGCGCCGGGGTCCTTGCCGCCGTGGCCGGCGTCCACCACCACAAGGATGTCGCGGCCCTTGCCGGCAGCCTTCGCCGTGGCTACCGGGGCAGGCGCCCCTGCCGGATGCAGGTCGAGCACCAGCCGATGGCCCTTGCCGGCCTGGGGCCCCAGGGCGAAGGCCTGCAATTGCACCGGCTCGGCCAGGTCCAGCACCAGCCGCGTGCCGCCGTCGGCCAGGCGCCCGCTGCGCAGGCCGCGCAGCGGGCCGGACGGGGCAGGGGAGGCCAGGGGCGTGCCCAGGCTGGCGCCGTCCAGGTCGACCACCAGGCGCTCCGGCGCGGAGAGGGTGAAGGTGCGGTAGTGGAAGGGCCCGTCGAGGTCGAGGACCAGGCGCAGGCCCCCGGCCGTGGCCTCGGTGCGCGCACCGAGCAGGCGCGAATTGGCGAAGACGTCCAGGGCGGGTAGCCAGGCGGCACTGGCGAGCAGACTTTGCAGCAGGCGGCGTCGATTCATGGCGCTTGCAGGAAGGTTGGGGAAACAATATGTTATATTATAACATCCGACAGTGCCAGCCATTCCCATGACCGCCTTTCTCCCCGACGTCGCCAGCCAGGCCGCGTCCGACACCCTCGCCCTGGACTGGGTCGGCATGCAGGGCATCGCCCTGCCGCTGCGCCTGCACGGCGAACGCCTGAACGCGCTGGCCGACGCCGGCGTCAGCCTGGACGCGGCCGCCGCCCGCGGCATCCACATGTCGCGCCTGTACCTGGCCCTGGCCCGCCTGGAGCAGGCCGAGCTGGGCCCGCAGCTGTTGCGCGAAGTGCTCGACGACTTCCTCGCCAGCCACGCCGGCCTGTCGCGCCGCGCCAGCCTGCGCCTGGCCTTCGACGCCCTGCTCAGCCGCCCGGCGCTGGTCAGCCCGCTCAGCGGCTGGAAGCAGTACCCCTGCGAGGTCCACGCGCGCCTGGACGACCAGGGCCTGCGCCTGGAGCTGCGCCTGCGCCTGGCCTATTCCTCCACCTGCCCCTGCTCGGCGGCCCTGGCGCGCCAGCTGATCCAGCAGCGCTTCGCCGAGGATTTCGCCGACCGCTCGCCCAGCCACCAGGAAGTCCACACCTGGCTCGGCAGCAGCGCCGGCATAGTCGCCACGCCCCACAGCCAGCGCAGCTTCGCCGACCTGCACCTGCACCTGCGCGCGGGCCTGGACGGCCTGCCGCTGCGCGAGCTGCTCGACTGCGCCGAGGCCGCCTTGGGCACCGCCGTGCAGACCGCGGTGAAGCGCGCCGACGAGCAGGCCTTCGCCCTGGCCAACGGGCAGAACCTGATGTTCTGCGAAGACGCCGCCCGCCGCCTGCACCGCGCCCTGGCGCAACGCGGGGAACTGGAGGCCTTCGCGCTGAGCGTGGTTCACGCCGAAAGCCTCCACGCCCACGACGCCGTGGCCCGCAGCCAGTGGCGCAGGGAGGCCCCATGATCCATTGCCAGGCCCTGCAGTGGGGCCCGCCGCGCCTGCCGCTGACGCCGCCGCTGAACCTGGACCTGGGCGCCGGCAGCCTGACCGCCATCGTCGGCGCCAACGGCTGCGGCAAGAGCAGCCTGCTGAAGGTCATCGCCGGGCTGCAGAAGCCCCTGGCCGGGCGCGTGCGCGTCCAGCTGCGGCCGCGGGAGATCGGCTACCTGGTGCAGCAGCAGGCCCTCGACCGGCAGTTCCCCATCGGCCTCGGCGAGCTGGTCGGCGCCGGCTTCTGGAACAGCCGCCTGAGCACCGCCGAGCGCCGCGAGAAGCTGCGCCGGGCGCTGGCCGACTGGCAGCTGGAGGGCCTGGAGCAGCGCCCGCTGGCGGCGCTCTCCGGCGGCCAGCTGCAGCGCGCGTTGCTGGCCCGCCTGAGCCTGCTGGACAGCCCGCTGTTGCTGCTCGACGAGCCCGACGCCTGCCTCGACGAAGCCGGCCAGGCGCTGCTCTGGCAGCACATCGACGCCTGGCACCGCGAAGGCCGCACCCTGCTATTGGTCTGCCACGACCTGGGCGCGGTGCGCGAGCGCGTCCCCGACTGCCTGCGCGTGGCCGCCGAGGGTTGCCGCCACGGCAGCAGCCGCGAGCTGCTCGCCAGCCGCTGCCTGGCGCGGGTGGCGTGATGGTCCTGCACGCGCTCTGGCAGCCCTTCGTCGAATTCGCCTTCATGCGCCGCGCGCTGCTGGGCGGCGTGGTCCTGGCGTCGAGCGCGGCGCCCCTGGGGGTGTTCCTGATCCTGCGGCGCATGAGCCTGATCGGCGATGCCATCGCCCACGGCATCCTCCCCGGCGCCGCCATCGGCTTCTGGCTGGCCGGGCTGTCGCTGCCGGCGCTGACCCTCGGCGGCCTCGGCGCGGGCCTGGCGGTGGCCGGCTTGGCGGCCTGGGTGACGCGCCACACCGGGTTGCGCGAGGACGCCAGCCTGGCCGCGGTCTACCCCATCTCCCTGGCCAGCGGCGTGCTGCTGCTGGGCCTGGCCGGCAAGCGCCTGAACCTGCTGGAGCTGTTGTTCGGCTCGGCCCTGGCGGTGGACCGCACGACCCTGCTGGGCATGCTCGGCGTGGCCGTGCTCAGCCTCGGCGTGCTCGCGCTGATCTACCGCAGCCTGCTGCTGGATAGCCTCGACCCGCTGTTCCTGCGCAGCGTCAGCCGCCTCGGGCCCTTCGCCCACGGGCTGTTCCTCGGCCTGGTGGTGCTCAACCTGGTGATCGGCTTCCAGGCCCTGGGCGCGCTGATGATGGTCGGCCTGATGATGCTGCCGGCCGCCGCCGCGCGCTTCTGGAGCCGCCGCCTGCCGGCGCTGCTGGCCCTGGCCGCGGGCATCGGCGCGCTCTCGGTGTGGCTGGGCCTGGCGGCGTCCTACGCCTGGTCGCTGCCCAGCGGGCCGGCCATCGTCCTGCTCGCCGGCCTGTTCTACCTGTTCTCCGTGCTGTTCGGCCCGGTGCACGGCCTGTTGCGCCGCGGCCTGCTGCCCATCCCCCAATGACCCTCCACCCAAGGAAACCCGCCATGCGCGCCCTTTTGCTGCTGTTCGCGTTCTGCCTGCCCCTGTCGCTGCCCGCCGCCGAGAAGCCGCGCGTGGTGACCAGCTTCAGCATCCTCGCCGACATGACCCGCGCGGTCGGCGGCGAGCACATCCAGCTGAACAACCTGGTCGGCCCCGACAGCGACGCCCACACCTACGAGACCACCCCGGACGACGCCCGCGCCGTGCGCCAGGCGCAGCTGGTGGTGGAGAACGGCCTGGGCTTCGAACCCTGGCTCGACCGCCTGGTGAAGAGCACCGAGACCCGCGCGCAGGTGATCCAGGCCAGCCACGGCGTGATCCCGCGCAGCCTGGAGGAGGACGGCCAGACCATCCCCGACCCGCACGCCTGGAACAACCTGGCCAACGCCGACATCTACGTCGACAACATCGCCAAGGCGCTGGAGAAGCTCGACCCGGCCAATGCCGCCGACTACCGGCGCAACGCCGAGGCCTACCTGAAGCAGGCCCACGCGTTGCTCGCCTACGCCAAGGACAAACTCGGCAACCTGCCCGCCGACCGCCGCACCCTGGTCACCTCCCATGACGCCTTCGGCTACCTCGGCCAGGCCTACGGCCTGAA
Source organism: Pseudomonas sp. AAC (assembly GCF_000725445.1). NCBI lineage: Bacteria > Pseudomonadati > Pseudomonadota > Gammaproteobacteria > Pseudomonadales > Pseudomonadaceae > Pseudomonas > Pseudomonas sp. AAC. The sequence continues at coordinate 648,939 of NZ_KL647096.1, forward strand.
GCTGCTGGCGCCCCAGGGCCTGTCCACCGAGCGCGAGGCCTCGGCCACGGAAGTCGCCGAGCTGATCCGGCAGATCCGCGAGCAGCACATCCGCGCGGTCTTCGTGGAGAACATCAAGGACCCGCGGCTGATGCAGCGGATCGCCGAGGAAAGCGGCGCGAAGATCGGCGGCACCCTGCACTCCGACGCCCTGGCCAGCGAAGGCCCGGCCAGCACCTACCTGGGCCTGTACCGCAGCAACGTCGACACCCTCTACCAGGCGCTGGCCGACTAGAGCACCAGGCTCAGGCGCAGGCGGTCGCGGCAGGGGATGCCGTTCTCGACGATGGGCTCGGGGTAGTTGAGGCTGAAGTAGTCGCTCTCCACGGCGCAGATGCGAAAGCCCATGCGCTGGTAGAGCCCCAGCTGCGCCAGGCTGGAATTGCCGGTGGCGATGTCCAGCCGCAGCGCCCCGGCCGCCCGCGCCGCGTCGATGGCCGCGGCCAGCAGGCGCTTGCCCAGCCCACGCCCCTGCCAGGCCTCGTCCACGGCGAGGTTGGTGACTTCCAGCACACCCCAGCTCACCGGCGTCAGCGCCAGGACTCCGCGGACTGTCTCGCCTTCGACCAGCGCCAGCAGGCGGGATTGCGGGAGGTAGCGTTCGACCTGCTCGCGGCTGGGGTCGGCGAGCAGGAGCAGGGGCCAGGGGGCTTGGGTGAGAGGTAGCTCACGGGGGACAAGGGTGGACAAGCAAAGGCTCCTGGAAACGCTGAAAGGGAATGGCTAGTCTGCGCATTGTGCCAAATCCCTGGACAAGGAATGTCATGCCAAGACCGACCTGGCTGGATGTCTGGAACCAGCTGTCCCCTCGCCAACGTACCCAGACACTGAACCTCGGCCTGGTGCTTGCCGCCGCCGGGGTCATCGCGCTGATGTTCGCCTCGCTGGTATTGATCGCCGGCGTGACCCGGCTGGTGGAAGTGCTGCGCCAGTACGACTCGCCTTATCCAGGCATGAGCGACAGGCAGTTCACCCGTTGCGTGGAGCTCTCCGAGCAGACACTGGAAGCGCGGCTCGCGGTCGAGCGGCTGGGCTCGACACCCGCGCCAGGCGTAGCCAGCGACGCGGCGTTGAACCGAATCGAGGCACTGGCGGCGGACTATCGCCAGGAGTGCTCGGCACAGCGCTGGCGCAAGGCTTTCGAGGCGGCGCAGGCCAGCGGAGTGCCGCCGGCGCAACGCCCGGAGGATTGGCTGGACGTCGCGAAACGTTGAAGCGAGGCCGAGGTGCCTTTCGTAGGATGGCGTTGAGCGCAGCGATACCCATCGCCACGACCGCATGGGTTTCGCAAGCTCAACCCATCCTACGAAGAGCACCTCGGCGCAAGATAGTTGCTCCTACGAGTGCCCCCAACACCGTGCCCATGTAGGAGCGCGCCCTGCGCGCGAATCGCGGGCAGGGCCCGCGCCTATAGGGTGGCCGCGCCTCAGGCGTAGATATCCCCCCGGCTCCACGGCACTTCGTGGCTGCCGTCCGCGTGCGGCTTGCTCGCCAGGATCTGGTGCAGGTTGATCCAGCCCTTCTTGAAGCCGTAGGCGCAACCGGCCAGGTACAAGCGCCAGATGCGCAGTGCCTGCTCCGGCACCAGCTTGGCGGCCTCGGCCAGTTTCGCTTCCAGGCTGGCGCTCCAGAAGTCCAGGGTGCGCGCGTAGTGCAGGCGCAGGCCCTCGACGTCGACCACTTCCAGGCCCGCCTCGCTCATGCGCGACACCGCCAGGGACAGGTGCGGCAGCTCGCCGTGGGGGAACACGTAGCGGTCGATGAAGTCGCCGGCGCCGCGGCCCACCGGGCGGCCGTCGGTGTACTTGGCAGTGATGCCGTGGTTCATCACCAGGCCGCCCGGGCGCACCGCGTCGTACAGCTGCTGGAAGTAGAGGCCCAGATTGGCGTGGCCGACGTGCTCGAACATGCCCACGCTGACCACCTTGTCGAAACGGCCGTCGCGGGGCAGGTCGCGGTAGTCCAGCAGCTCCAGCCTCACCTTGCCTTCCAGGCCCTCGGCCTTGACCCGTTCGCGGCCGAGCTTGAGCTGCTCTTCGCTCAGGGTGATGCCGTAGACCTCGGCGCCGAATTCGCGCGCCGCCAGGCGGGCCAGGCCGCCCCAGCCGCAGCCGACGTCGAGCAGGCGCTCGCCGGGCTTCAGGCGCAGCTTGCGGCACAGGTGGCGCAGCTTGGCCAGCTGGGCGGTGGCCAGGTCTTCCGTGCCGGTCTCGTAGTAGGCGCAGGAATAGACCATCTCCGGGTCCAGCCAGAGCTTGTAGAAGTCGTTGGAGAGGTCGTAGTGGTAGTGGATGGCTTCGGCGTCGGTGCGCTTGTCGTGGCTTTCGCGGACGAAGTCGGCGGGCCCGTCGTCGACGCCCAGGGCCTCGCTCAGGGCATCGCCCATGGCGATGACGTCACCGATCGGCCCCTCGATATCCATGCGCTTCTCGACGTAGGCGCGGCCGAGGGCGTCCAGGCTGGGCTGGGTGATCTCGGCCAGCAGCGTCGGATCGCGGACGATCAGCGTCACCTGCGGGTCCGGGCCGAGGTCGAAGGCCTGGGCATCGCCGATGCGGATGCGCAACGGCAATTGCAGGGACAGCAACTCAGAGGGCAGGTTGGCTTTCATGCATTCCTCCTGGTCACGAACAGAAAAACTATAGAACAGGACCCTCATAGCCTTCGCCTATGGGTGTTCCCGCCCTTCGTCTATCGGTGGATTCGGCGGCAGGTGCGAACGGAGCGCTGCAAAAGCGTAGCAGGAGATTTCTGACAGTCAGCGTGTCCATATCGAGATAGAGCCTTTACCGGATTGCAAAAGTGCGGCAGCGCGCCGCAGGCACAATCCGTTAGACTGCTAAGCATCCATCCCGTCCCAATAAATTCGCTCGTCCTCAAGGGGGTTGCTTGAATACCCTGAGCCACCCGCGTCCGCCGGTGCGCACCATCCTCATCGGGCTGATGCTGGCGATCTTCCTCGGCGCGCTCGACCAGACCATAGTCGCCGTCTCGCTGCCCGCCATCTCCGCCGGCTTCGCCAACTTCGACCTGCTGGCCTGGGTGATCTCCGGCTACATGGTCGCCATGACCATCTCCATGCCCATCTACGGCAAGCTCGGCGACCTCTACGGGCGGCGCCGGCTGATGCTCTTCGCCACCGCGCTGTTCACCTTCGCCTCGCTGCTCTGCGGCCTGGCCCAGAGCATGGAGCAGCTGGTGCTGGCGCGGGTGCTGCAGGGCGTGGGCGCCGGCGGGCTGATGTCGGTGAGCCAGGCGATCATCGGCGACATAGTCCCGCCGCGCGAACGCGGCCGCTACCAGGGCTACTTCAGCAGCATGTACGCGGTGGCGAGCATCGCCGGCCCCGTGCTGGGCGGGCTGCTCACCGAGTACCTGTCCTGGCGCTGGGTGTTCCTGATCAATCTGCCGGTGGGCCTGGTGGCCTTCGCGGTGTCGCGGCGCACCCTGGTGGGCCTGCCGGTGCCGGGCCGGCGGCCGCGCATCGACTACCTGGGCACGCTGCTGATGATCGCAGGCCTGGGCAGCCTGCTGCTGGCCGTCACCGACGTCGGCCAGGGCGCCGACTGGCGCGATGCGCAGCTGCTCGGGCTGTTCGCCGCGGCCCTGGTGCTGCTGGTGCTGTTCGTCCTGCAGGAGCGCCGCGCCGCCGAGCCGCTGGTGCCCATGCAGCTGTTCGCCATCCGCGCGGCGACGCTGAGCTGGATGGTCGGCTTCTTCGCCAGCTTCCAGATCATCTCGCTGTCGGTGCTGGTGCCGCTGCGCTTCCAGTCGGTGACCGGCGCCGGCGCCGACAGCGCCGCGCTGCACATGCTGCCGCTGGCCATGGGCGTGCCGATCGGCGCCTACTGCTGCGGGCGCCTGACCACCATCCTGGGCCGCTACAAGCCGCAGATAGTCGCCGGCGCGCTGCTGCTGCCCTGCGCGGTGGCCGGCCTGGCCCTGGTCACGCCGTCCAGCTTCTGGCTGTCGGGGCTGTTCATGCTGCTGTGCGGCACCGCCGCCGGCACCCAGTTCCCCACCAGCCTGGTGGCCGCGCAGAGCGCCGTGTCGCATAGCCACCTGGGCGTCGCCACCAGCAACACCACGCTGTTCCGCTCCCTCGGCGGGGCGGTGGGCGTCGCCCTGATGTCGGCGATCCTCCTGGCCATGCTGCAGCCGCTGGCGGCCGGGCAGGGCTTCGGCCACGGCATCTCCGCCAACGAACTGCTCGCCAGCCTCGCCGGCCCCGGCCACGAGGACCGCCGCCTGCTGCTGGACGAAGTGTTCCGCCGGCTGTTCCTGGTCAACGCCGGCGTCGGCGTGCTGGCGCTGCTCATCGCCCTGGCGCTGCCCAACAGCCGCCTGCGCGGCAAGGTGGAGGACTGAGCCTCCACCGCCCGCGCGCCGTCAGTCCTCATCGTTGAGGTAGCTGACCTTGCGCAGGTCCGGCAGCAGCAGGCAGACCACCAGCGCCACGCCGCACATCACCGAGACGTAGACGTAGAAGTACGACTCCACGCCGAGGCTCTTCAGGCCCAGGGCCACGTATTCCGCCGAGCCGCCGAAGATGGCGTTGCCCACCGCGTAGGACAGGCCCACGCCCAGGGCGCGGATCTGCGGCGGGAACAGCTCGGCCTTGATCAGCCCGCTGATGGAGGTGTACAGGCTGACGATGGCCATGGCCACGATGATCAGCACGAAGGCCATGTAGGGGCTGGTGGTGGTCTTGAGCGCGGAGAGGATCGGCCAGGTGCAGAGCATGCCCAGCAGGCCGAACCAGAGCATCGAGGTCTTGCGCCCGATGCGGTCGGAGAGGGCGCCGAACAGCGGCTGCATGCACATGTAGACGAACAGCGCGAAGGTCATCACGCCGCTGGCCACCTTGGCGTCCATGCCCACGGTGTTGACCAGGTACTTCTGCATGTAGGTGGTGAAGGTATAGAAGATCAGCGAGCCGCCGGCGGTGAAGCCGAGCACGGTGAAGAAGGCGCGCTTGTGGTGGGCGAACAGCTCGGTGAGGGTGCCGGACTCGGCGCGGTGCAGGTTCTCGTCCTTGGCCGTCTCGCTCAGCGAACGGCGCAGGTAGAAGGCGATCACCGCGGTGATGGCGCCGACCACGAAGGGAATCCGCCAGCCCCAGGCGCGCAGCTCCTCGTTGCTCAGCAGCTGCTGCAGGATCACCACCACCAGCACCGCCAGCAGCTGGCCGCCGATCAGCGTCACGTACTGGAAGGAAGCGAAGAAGCCGCGCTGGCCCTTGAGCGCCACCTCGCTCATGTAGGTGGCGCTGGTGCCGTACTCGCCGCCCACCGACAGGCCCTGGAACAGCCGCGCCAGCAGCAGCGCCGCCGGCGCCAGCACGCCGATGGTCTCGTAGGTGGGCATCACGGCGATGGCCAGGGAGCCGCCGCACATCATCAGCACCGAGATCATCATCGCCGTCTTGCGGCCCTTCTTGTCGGCGATGCGGCCGAACATCCAGCCGCCGATGGGGCGCATCAGGAAGCCGGCGGCGAACACCCCGGCGGTGTTGAGCAGCTGCACCGTGGGGTTGCCCGAGGGGAAGAAGGCGTGGGCGAAGTAGATGGCAGTGAAGGCGTAGACGTAGAAGTCGAACCACTCCACCAGGTTGCCGGAGGAGGCGCCGACAATGGCGAAGATGCGTCGGGCGCGTTCTTCGGCGGAGTAATGCGGTACGGGTGCGTTCATGCGGGTTCTCTCGTCGATGACACTGTTGTTGGCGTTGTACGGCGGCCGTCCCTTTCGCCACCGGACGAGGTGCGGCAGGCCGCACTCGGGCAGCTTGCCGACACAATCTGTTACAGGAGTATAGCCCCCTGCCGATAGCCAGCTAACGATAAATCCTGCCGATCGACGGGGTGCCAACCATCGAAAGGGCGAATATCGAACGTCCGTTCGGCATTTCCGATTGACCGGCACAAGGCCAGCTTCTATCGTTTCGCCACCCACGCGTGCCTGCCGGGACTACTTGTCAGGTACCCCTCGGTGGGCCGCAGGGTCCGACCTTGTCCACAAGACAAGGTCGATTACCTTCCCCTCGCAGGGCGGCTCCTGCCGCAAAGCCTCGGTGCCCCGTCCACACCCCCGGACGCGCAGGCACCGGGGGGATAATGGTCCCCCCCGCCTTCCCCATCCTTCGTGCCGTTGCCGTCTTCGTCTGCCGTTCGCCGGCTGACGGAATTGTCATGTCCGCCTCATCTCCGCGTCATTCCGCCGTCATCAGGATGGAGCCTGCCTGCGCGCGGCTCCCAGCCGCTGCGGGTGCACAACAACGATGCGGCGCCTCTCCGGCAGCCGCCCAACACCCCATGGAGCGATCGATGACACAGCGGCACATCCCCCTGGCCCTCTCCCTGCTCGCCGCCGGGCTGGCCAGCCCCCTGGCCGGCGCCGAGGAGAGCGCCGAAGGCTTCCTCGAAGGCCAGCGCCTGGACATCCTCAACCGCAACTTCTACTTCAACCGCGACGACCGCCACGGCCAGTCCAGCCCCAAGGGCAACGGCTACTCCGAGGCCTGGGCCCAGGGCCTCTTCGCCCGTTACCAGTCCGGCTACACCCAGGGCACGGTGGGTTTCGGCGTCGACGCCTTCGCCATGCTCGGCATCCAGCTGGACAGCGGCGACGGCCGCAACGGCGGGCACAGTTCGTTCGACGTGCTGCCGGTGGACGCCCGGGGCCGCACCCAGGACGAATACGCCAAGGCCGGCGGCGCCGCCAGGCTGCGCCTGTTCGACACCGAGGTGAGGATCGGCGACGTGTTCCCGCAGACGCCGGTGGTGCACTACGGCGACTCGCGCCTGCTGCCCGAATCCTTCCGCGGCGTGACCCTGAACAACGCCAGCATCGACGGCCTGGACCTGCAGGCCGGGCGCCTGCATTCGATGAGCCAGCCCAACGACCGCAAGATGAGCGAAGGCTTCTCGACCTTCTACGCCGGCCCCGTCGACGCCCCCTGGGTCGCCTACCTGGGCGGCGACTACGCGCTCACCGAACAGGTCAGCGTGAGCCTCTACGGCAGCCGCCTGAAGGACGCCTGGAAGCAGTACTACGCGGCCACTTCGGCGACCTATCCACTGGCCGACGGCCTGGACCTGATCGGCGGCTTCACCTACTACAAGTCGGTGGACGACGGCGGCCGCGAGCTGCTCGGCGAGTTCAACACCAACATCTGGAGCGGCAAGCTCGGCGTGCGCTTCGGCGCCCACACCCTGGCCCTGAGCCACCAGCGCAACAACGGCAATAACGACTTCGACTACCTGCGCCAGTCGGACTCGATCTACCTGGACAACTCCATCCAGTACACCGACTTCAACTCGCCGAAGGAGCGCTCCTGGATGCTCCGCTACGACCTCGACATGCAGGCCTACGGCATCCCCGGCCTGAGCTTCATGACCCGCTACGCCCGCGGCAGCGACGCCGACTACAGCCACGCCAACGCGGTCTACATGCGCCGCGACGGGAACGGCGATCCATTGACCGACCAGAAGCGCTGGGAGCGCGACGTCGAGGCGAAGTACGTGGTGCAGAACGGCAGCCTGAAGGACCTGTCCTTCCGCCTGCGCCAGGCGACGACGCGGGCCACGGCCTTCGAGTCGGACCTGGATGAGGTGCGGCTGATAGTGGAGTACCCGTTGCGGGTGCTTTGAGGTTCGGGTGTGGAGAAAGGCCCCTGCGGGGCCTTTTTCGTTTGCGGGGGTGGTTTGGCTTTTGCGTAGAAGCGAGCTTGCTCGCGAACCCGGTTTCCCGGTGGCTTCGGTGCCTGGCCTGAAGAGCGCCCTCTCCCTAACCCTCTCCCTGAAGGGAGAGGGGACCGTTCGGTGTGCTCGGGTATTTCGGCGTTAGCCGGCTACTACACGGGTATCAGGATGAAACCACATCGCCTCTCGGCACGAACTAGCCCCCTCTCCCTTCAGGGAGAGGGCTGGGGAGAGGGAACGGAGTCAATCCAAGGCTCCGTTGCAACCGGGGAACTCCGTTCGCGAGCAAGCTCGCTCCTACGCAAAAGCCAAACCCCTCCCTATCAAAATCGTCATCCCCACCTCAGCATCCTGTTACCGACGACAGGTTCCAATAACCCCGTCAGCCCCACTCGTGTGAACTGACGGCCGTCCCGGCAGCGAAAGCTCCTTTGGTGAGGGACGGCCCCTGAGGCGCCCCCCGCGGGCGCCTTTTTTACGTCCCTGCTCAGCCCATCTCATCGCGCCTGTGCGCCCAGCGATACAGCGCCGGCAACACCAGCAGCGTGAGCGCAGTGCTGGAGAGAATGCCCCCGATCACCACCGTAGCCAGCGGCCGTTGCACCTCGGCGCCGGTACCTGTCGCCAAAGCCATGGGCACGAAGCCCAGCGACGCCACCAACGCCGTCATCAACACCGGGCGCAGGCGCGTCAGGGCGCCCTCGTGGATGGCCGCATCCAGCCCGCGGCCCGCCTCGCGCAGGTTGCGGATGAAGGCGAGCATCACCAGGCCGTTGAGCACCGCCACCCCGGACAGGGCGATGAAGCCCACGCCGGCGGAGATCGACAGCGGGATGTCGCGCAGCCACAGCGCCGCCACCCCGCCGGTGAGGGCGAAGGGGATGCCGGTGAACACCAGCAGGCCGTCGCGGACGTTGCCGAACATCATGAACAGCAGCACGAAGACCAGCAGCAGCGCCACCGGCACCACCACCTGCAGGCGCTTGGCCGCCGATTGCAGCTGCTCGAACTGGCCGCCCCAGGCGGTCCAGTAGCCGGCCGGCACCTGCACCTCATTGGCCAGGCGCCGTTCGGCCTCGGCGACGAAGGAACCGATGTCGCGGCCGCGCACGTTGGCGCTGACCACCACCAGGCGCTTGCCGTTCTCCCGGCTGACCTGGTTCGGCCCCTGCAGCAATTGCAGTTGCGCCACCTGGCCGAGCGGGATGAAGGCGATGCGCCCGTCGGCGCCGGCCGGCAACGGCAGCAGCAGGCGCGACAGGCCGTCGATGTCGCTGCGCTGCGCCTCGGGCAGGCGCACCAGCAGGTCGAAGCGGCGGTCGCCCTCGAACAGCGTGCCGGCCTGGCGCCCGCCCACCGCGATGGCGACGAAGTCCTGCACGTCGCCCACGGCCAGGCCGAAGCGCGCCGCCCGGTCGCGGTCGATGTCGAGGGTCAGCACCGGCAGGCCGCCGGTCTGCTCGACCTTCACCTCGGAGGCGCCGGGCACCTGGCGCAGGGCCTCGGCGATCTTCCCGGCGGTCTGTTCCAGCACCGCCATGTCGTCGCCGAAGACCTTCACCGCCACGTCGCTGCGCACCCCGGAGATCAGCTCGTTGAAGCGCAGCTGGATCGGCTGCGACAGCTCGTAGTTGCTCCCCGGCACCTCGGCGGCGGCGCGCTGGATTTCCTCCACCAGCTGCGCGCGCGGCTTGCGCGGGTCCGGCCAGTCCTGCTGCGGGCGCAGCATCAGGTAGCTGTCGGAGATGTTCGGCGGCATGGGGTCGGAGGCGATCTCGGCGGTGCCGGTGCGGGCGAACACTCGCTGCACCTCCGGCACCCTGGCGAGGATGTGGCGCTCCAGGCGTTCCTGCAGCTCCACCGACTGCGTCAGGCTGGTGCCCGGCACGCGCAGCGCCTGCAGGGCGAAGTCGCCCTCGCTGAGGCTGGGCACGAACTCGCTGCCCATGCGCGTGGCCAGCAGACCCGCGCCCAGCACCAGCAGCGCAGCGCCGGCGAACACCCGCGCGCGGTGGCCCATCACCCAGCCCAGCACCGGCTCATAGCCGCGCCGCGCGCCGCGCATCAGCCAGTTCTCTTCCTCGCGCACGCGGCCGCTGACGAACAGGGCGATGGCCGCCGGCACGAAGGTCACCGACAGCAGCATGGCGCCGAACAGCGCGATGACCACGGTGAAGGCCATGGGGTGGAACATTTTCCCTTCCACGCCGGTGAGGGCGAAGATCGGCAGGTACACCACCATGATGATCAGTTGGCCGAAGATCAGCGCGCGGCGCGCCTCCTTCGAGGCGGCGAATACTTCATGCAGGCGCTCGCTGCGCGTCAGCAGGCGGCCGTGGTGCTGCTGGGCGTGGGCCAGGCGGCGGATGGCGTTCTCGACGATGACCACCGCGCCGTCGACGATGATGCCGAAGTCCAGCGCACCCAGGCTCATCAGGTTGGCGCTGACGCGGTTGGCGAACATGCCGCTGAAGGTGAACAGCATCGCCAGCGGGATGACCATGGCGGTGATCAGCGCCGCGCGCAGGTTGCCGAGGAACAGGAAGAGCACGGCGATGACCAGCACCGCGCCCTCCACCAGGTTCTTCTTCACCGTGGCGATGGCCTTGTCCACCAGTTGCGTGCGGTCGTACACCGGCACCGCGCGCACGCCCGCCGGCAGGCTGCGGTTGACCTGCTCCAGGCGCTCGGCCACGGCGGCGGCGACGCTGCGGCTGTTCTCGCCGATCAGCATGAACACCGTGCCCAGCACCACCTCGCGGCCGTTCTCGGTGGCCGCGCCGCTGCGCAGTTCGCGGCCGATCTGCACCTGCGCCACGTCGCGCACGCGGATCGGCGTGCCTTCCAGGTTGGCCACCAGCACGTTGCCGATGTCCTCCAGGCCGGACAGCTGCCCCGGCGCGCGCACCAGCAGCTGCTCGCCGTTGCGCTCGATGTAGCCGGCGCCGACGTTGCCGTTGTTGCGCTCCAGCGCCGCCAGCAGGTCGGCCAGGGTCAGGCGGTACGCGGCCAGGCGCTGCAGGTCGGGCGCCACCTGGTACTGCCGGGCCTGGCCGCCGATGGTGTTGATCTCGGCCACGCCGGGCACGTTGCGCAGCTGCGGCTTGACGATCCAGTCCTGGATCACCCGCAGGTCGGTGGGCGTGTAGGGCGTGCCGTCCTCCTTGCGGGCGTCCTCGGCGGCCTCGATGGTCCACAGGAAGATCTCGCCCAGGCCGGTGGAGATCGGCCCCAGCGCCGCCTCGGCGCCCTCGGGCAGCTGCTCGCGGGCCTGCTGCAGGCGCTCGTTGACCAGTTGCCGGGCGAAGTAGATGTCGGTGCCGTCGGCGAAGATCGCCGTCACCTGCGACAGCCCCGAGCGCGAGATCGAACGCGTCTGCTGCAGGCCCGGTAGGCCGGCCATGGCGGTCTCGATGGGGTAGGTGATGCGCTGTTCGGTCTCCAGCGGCGAGTAGCCGGGGGCGGCGGTGTTGATCTGCACCTGGACGTTGGTGATGTCGGGCACCGCGTCAATCGGCAGCTTCTGGTAGCTGGCCACGCCGAGGGCGGCCATGCCCAGCACGGCGAGCAGCACCAGGTAGCGCTGCTCGATGGCGAAACGGATGATGCGTTCGAACATGGGGGGCTCTCGCGGTCAGTGGGCGTGCTCGGCGCTGGCCTTGCCCAGCTCCGACTTGAGTACGAAGCTGCCGGCGGCGGCGACCTGCTCGCCGGCGGCCAGGCCCTGCAGCACCTCCACCCGGCCCTGGCCGCGCGCGCCCAGGCGCACCGGCTGGGCGACGAAGACGCCGTCGCGGCGGACGAACACCACGTCCTGCTCCTCCACCCGCTGGATGGCCGCCTCCGCCACGCTGACCGCCGCCGCACGCGGCGCGCCGGCCAGCGTCACCTGCACCGGCAGGCCCGGCCGCCAGGTGCCGCCGGGGTTCTCCACCACCACCCGGGCGCTGGCCATGCGCGACTGTTCGCCCAGCAGGTTGCCGACCTGGGCGACGCGGCCCTCGGCGCTCATGCCCAGGTCCACGGCCTCGACCTGCGCCGCCTTGCCCAGCTGCACCCAGGCCAGGTCGCGCGGCGCCACGGCGAAGGTGGCCCAGACCCGCGACAGGTCGGAAAGGGTGAAGGCGGCGGTGTTCTCGTCCACCACCTCGCCGCGCACCAGATGCTTCTCCACCACCACGCCGTCGAAGGGCGCGCGCAGCTCGTAGCGGTCGCCGCCGCCGCCGCCCAGGGCGCCGAGCTTCTGCCGGGCGTTGGCCAGGGCGATCTCGGCTTCCTGCCGGGCCTGGCGCGCCTGCAGGTAGTCCTGCTCGGCGGAGACCTTCTCCTGCCACAGCTGGCGCTCGCGCTCGTAGGTCACCCGCGCCAGTTCGAGGCGCCGCTGCGCCGCCGCCAGTTCGCTGCGCAGGTCCGACAGCTGCGGGCTGGCGATCACCGCCAGCAGCTCGCCGCGCTTCACCGCCTGGCCCAGTTCGGCCGCCACCTGCTGCACCACCCCGGCCACCCGCGGCACCAGGTGCGCGGTGCGGTCGGCGTCGAAGGCAATCTCGCCGGGCAGGCTCAGGCGCGCGGACAGCTCGGCCGGCGCGGCGCGCTCCAGCTCCACGCCGGCTACGCGCAACTGCTCGTCGCTCAGGCGCAGGCCGGCGTCTTCCTCGCCGTGTTCTTCGCTATCGGCGTGGTGCTCGTCGTCGCCATGGCCAGCGGCCTCGCCATGGGCCTTGGCGGTGCTTTCGCCGTGGTGTTCGCCATCCTGGTGCGCGGCCGCCTCGCCATGCCCTTCCGGCGCCTGCGCGGCCCCGCCCGGCAACAGCGTGGCGGCGCCGCCCAGCGCCAGCATGAACAGCACGGCGGCGGCGATCTTCATTTCTCTCGACTTCATGGACTCTCCCGGATGGCCCCGCGCCTCAGGCGCCGATCAGGCTCGACAACGCGCCCAGGGCGCGGAACAGGTCATGGATGCACCAGTGCCCGGCGGCGGAGCCGTAGGCCTGGTAGGGAAGGTGGCCGCTGGTGGCCAGCAACGCCGCCAGCAGCAGGGCCGACGACAGCCGGGCGCGCAGGGAGCGCCCGGCCATCAGCGCAGCGCCAGGTCGCCGAAGATGCGCTCGGTGCGAGCGCGCGCCTCGGCGAGGCGGGCCAGCGCCTGCTGGTACCGGTCGCGCGCGGCGAGCAGGGTGCGCTGGGCGTCGAGCACTTCGAGGAAGCCGAACTTGCCCATCTCGAAACCGCGGGTGGCGGCGTCCAGGGCCTGGCGCGCGACCGGCAGCAGGCTGTCGCGCAGGGTTTGCGCCTCATGCTGCGCGGTGCCCCACAGGTCCAGCGCCTGCTGCGTCTCGCGGCGCAGGCGCAGCTCGGTGGCGTTGCGCAGGTCGCGGGCCTGGTCCGCCCTGCGCGCCTCGGCCAGCAGGCGGCCCTGGTTGCGGTCGAACAGCGGCAGCGGCATGGACAGCCCGACCAGGTTCACCCGCTCGCGGGCCTCGTGGTCGTACTGGCTGCCCAGGGTGACGTCGAGGTTGGGCACGCGCTCGGCACGCGCCAGCCGTATGGCGGCCTCGCGCTGGTCGACCTGGAGCAGCGCCAGGCGCAGCTCGGCGGTCTGCTCCAGGCGCCGCAGCAACTGCGCGGCCTGGGGCGGCGCCGGCAGTTCGGCGTTGCCGGCCACCTCGGCGAAGCCCGGCTCGGCCTCGCCCATGAGCCCGGCCAGGGCGCGGTAGGCCTGGTCACGGTCGATGCGCGCGCGCTGCAGTTCCAGCTCCACCTCGGTCAGTTGCACCTGTGCCCGCGTCGCCTCCAGCGGCGCCGACTTGCCGGCGCGCACCCGTGCCTCGGCGGCGCGCAGTGCCCGCCGGGCCAGGGTTGCCGACTCCTCGCCCAGGCGCAGGCGTTCCTGGGCCTGCAAGGCAGCCTGGAAGGCCTCCAGCACCTCGGCGCGCAGCGTGTTGCGGCGCACTTCCAGCTCCATTTCGGCGATCGCCTCGCCGCGTTCGGCCACGGCCACCCGCGCGCCGCGCTTGCCGCCCAGTTCCAGGGGCTGGGTCAGGGCGAGGGTGGTGGTGGAACGCTCGCGGCGGGTGTCCTCGGTCTCCCAGGACAGGCTCGGGTTCGGCAGCAGCGCCGCCTGGCGCCGCTCGCCCGCGGCGATACCCTGGCCGCGGGCGACGGCGGCCAGCTCGGGGTTGGCCGCCAGCGCGGTGCGCAGGGCCTCGTCGAAGCCCAGGGCGCGGGCCTCGGCCGGCACGCCCGGCAGGCCGAGCAGAAGCAGGAACAGCGACAACGATGCCGGCCACGGACACAGGCCCGCAGCCGGCCAGCGGAACAGGCCACGAAAGTAGGACACGGCACACCTCAGGAAACGGCCCGGGACGGCGTTTTCGCCCCATGGACAGGCGGCAACTTCCAGGGAAGTTCCACCCACTGCCGCAACGTTAATTTCCTGCTTTTATCGGCAAGGTGACTCGTCAATTACAAATATGTCATTCAACCGAAGTTCATATTTTCCTGCGTTAGCATCGGCTTTATCCGGCTATCCAGGGCGCTCCGAACCAGGCCCTGAAAACCACCGATAAAGCCGCCTTATCAAGGATTTTGAACAACTAATGCGCCGCAATAGCAATATCCGGAAACATCCTTTGGGAGCCAGCGGCATTGACCCTGAAGCGGCTACAGCCCTTAGCCTCGCCGGCCAGTTAAATATCGGAAAGTTCCCTGCCTACATATCCGTAATTCACACGTCCGATAAGTACAGAATTTTCAGACTTCATAAGTAAGGTCATTCCCCATATGCGAATCCTAGTTGTAGAGGACGAAGCCAAGACCGCCGACTACCTGCACCAGGGCCTGAGCGAAAGCGGCTTCGTGGTGGACCGCGCCGACAACGGCGTGGACGGCCTGCACCTGGCCCGCCAGGGCACCTACGACCTGGTCATCCTCGACGTGAACATGCCGCAGATGGATGGCTGGGAAGTGCTGCAGCAACTGCGCCGCGAGAGCGACACGCGGGTCATGCTGCTCACCGCCCGCGGCCGCCTGGCCGAGCGCGTGCGCGGCCTGGAGCTGGGCGCCGACGACTACCTGGTGAAACCCTTCGAGTTCCCCGAGCTGCTCGCCCGGGTGCGCACCCTGCTGCGCCGCAGCGAGCGGGTGAGCGCGCCGCCGGTGCTGCGCATCGCCGGCCTGGAGCTGGACCCGGCGCGCCACCGCGCCTACCGCGACGGCCGGCGCATCGACCTGACCACCAAGGAATTCGCCCTGCTGCACCTGTTGATGAGCCGCAGCGGCGAGGTGCTGACGCGCACCCAGATCATCTCCCTGGTGTGGGACATGAACTTCGACTGCGACACCAACGTGGTGGAAGTCACCATCCGCCGCCTGCGGCTGAAGGTCGACGACCCCTTCGACAGCAAGCTGATCCACACCCTGCGCGGCGTCGGCTACGTGCTGGAGGCGCGCGAATGAAGCCGGCCAGCCTGTCCACCCGCCTGGCCCTGGGCATCGGCCTGCTCTGCGCCGGCCTGGTGGTGGTGTTCGCCCTGCTCGCCTACACGGCCCTCGACCACGAGTTGCAGAGCCGCGCGCGCAACGAGCTGGCCGACAAGCTCGGCCAGGTCCGCCACGCCCTGGATGCCGGCCTGGACGACCGCGCCCTGGCGCGCGGGCCGCACGAACTGCTGGACGTGGTGGCCGGCCACGACAACCTGGAGCTGACGCTGCTGGCCCCGGACCAGGGCCAGGCACCGCTGCTCGACACCGGCAAGCCGCAGCGGCTGGCCACCCTGGACAGCCTGCAACCGGGCAGCGAACCGCAGTACCACGCCTGGACCGACGACGCCGGCCGGCGCCTGCTCAGCATCGGCAGCCGGGTGCCGATGGCCAACGGCGCCAGCGTGCGCGCCCTGCTGACCCTCGAGCGCGGCAACGACGATGCGCTGCTCGGCGCCTTCCGCCAGTCGGTGCTGGCCGGCGTGCCCTTCCTTCTATTGCTGGTGGGCCTGGGCGCCTGGTACGCGGTGCACCGCGGGCTGTCGCCGCTGCAGCGCTTTCGCAAGGTGGCCGCGCGCATTTCCACCGAGGACCTCAGCCACCGCATCCCGGTGGAGAAACTGCCGCTGGAACTGGGCGAGGCGGCCCAGGCGCTGAACGTCATGCTGCATCGCCTGGACCAGGGCGTGCAGCAGCTGACGCAGTTCTCAGACGACCTCGCCCACGAGCTGCGCTCGCCCATCGGCAACCTGCTGGGCAAGGCGCAGGTCACCCTGTCCCGCGAGCGGCCGGTGGAGGAATACCAGGCAGTGCTGGCCTCGGGCGTCGAGGAGCTGGAGCGGCTGTCGCGCATCGTCAGCGACATGCTGTTCCTGGCCCAGGTCAACCAGGCGCAGGTGCCTTTCGAGCGCCTCTCGCTGGGGGCCGAGGCCTGCCGCGTGGCGGAGCTGTTCCTGTATGCCGCCGAGGAGAAGGGGGTGGACATCGAACTGTCCGGCGATGCCTGGGTCCACGGCAACCGCCTGATGGTGCAGCGGGCGATCTCCAACCTGCTGTCCAACGCCATCCGCCACGCGCCGGCCGGCAGCCAGGTCGACATCGACATCAAGGGCGGCGCGGAGGGCGTGGCGCTCTGCGTCGGCAACCCCGGGCCCGGCATCGAGCCGCAGCACCTGCCGCACCTGTTCGAGCGCTTCTACCGCGCCGATGGCGGCCGCTCGCGCCAGGAGGGCGGCACCGGCCTGGGCCTGGCCATCGTCCGCTCGATCATGAGCCTGCACAACGGCAGCGTCGCGGTGGACAGCGCGGCGGAAGGTCCGACGCGCTTCCACCTGCGCTTTCCCAACGCGGCCGCCTGATCACTTGCCGCGGTTGCAGCTGACGCGCTCGGCGCGGTATTCCAGGCGCTGCTCGGCGCCGTCGGAGTCCAGGTAGCGCATGCGCACCGGCACCACGCCGCAGCCCCGGGCCGGCGTCACTTCCAGCACCTGGGCGATGTCCAGGCGCATGCCGTACTCGTAGCGGCGGAAATCGTCGGCCTGCGCCGGCGGGTTCGCGGCGGCCATGGCCGCCAGGCGGTTCTGCTCCATGCGCGCGAAGGTACGGTCGCCCCCGCTCTCGGCCAGGGCCAGGGACGAAACACCGAGCAGGCCGGCGAGCAGGAGAGGGCGGAACAGGTTCATGGCAGTCACCTCGTCGGTGGTGGTGGAAACTGCCTTCACCTTAAGCAGCGGGGCCTAACGGGAGCCTGAGGCGTGCATGACGATTCGGTTATCCGTGGGGGTGACCCGGCCCGAAGGGAAATGACCCAGCTGCCTAGGCTGAAGTGTTCCTGCGTAGGATGGGTTGAGCTTGCGATACCCATGCGGTTGCGCTGATGGGTATCGCTTCGCTCAACACCATCCTACGAAAAGCCATGCTCGCTCATGCGGTAGGAGCGGACTTTGTCCGCGATTGGATTCACCGGGCGCGCGGCTTATTCCACCGTAACCGACTTGGCCAGGTTGCGCGGCTGGTCGACGTCGGTGCCCTTGAGCACGGCGACGTGGTAGGACAGCAGTTGCAGCGGCACGGTGTAGAGGATCGGCGCCAGGCAGTCGTGGATCGGCGGCATGCTTACCACGTGGGTGCCCGGGCCGTTGCCCAGGCCGCTGTTGGCCTCGGCGAAGACGATCAGCTCGCCGCCGCGGGCGCGGACTTCCTGCAGGTTGGACTTGAGCTTCTCCAGCAGCTCGTTGTTCGGCGCCACCGTGACCACCGGCATGTCGGCGTCCACCAGGGCCAGCGGGCCGTGCTTGAGCTCGCCGGCCGGGTAGGCTTCGGCGTGGATGTAGGAGATTTCCTTGAGCTTCAGCGCGCCCTCCATGGCCACCGGGTATTGCGCGCCGCGGCCGAGGAACAGGGTGTGGTGCTTCTCGGCGAACAGCTCGCCGACCTTCTCCACCACCTTGTCCATCGCCAGGGCTTCTTCCAGGCGCGTCGGCAGGCGGCGCAGGGCTTCCACCAGTTCGGCCTCGACACCCTCGCCCAGGCGGTTCTGCACCCGGCCGATGGCCAGGGTCAGCAGCAGCAGGGCCACCAGCTGGGTGGTGAAGGCTTTGGTCGAGGCCACGCCGATTTCCGGGCCGGCCAGGGTCAGCAGGGTCATGTCCGACTCGCGCACCAGCGAGCTGGTGGCGACGTTGCAGATCGCCAGGCTGGAGAGGAAGCCCAGTTGCTTGGCGTTGCGCAGCGCGGCCAGGGTGTCGGCGGTCTCGCCGGACTGCGAGATGGTGACGAACAGGGCGTCGGGCTGCACCGCCACCTTGCGGTAGCGGAACTCGCTGGCCACTTCCACCTGGCAGGGGATGCCGGTCAGCTCTTCCAGCCAGTAACGCGCCACCAGGCCGGCGTGGTAGCTGGTGCCGCAGGCGACGATCTGCACGTTGCGCACCTTGGCGAACAGCTCGGCGGCGTTCGGCCCGAAGCTCTCCACCAGCACCTGGCCGGAGCCCAGGCGGCCTTCCAGGGTGCGCTGCACCACCTTGGGCTGCTCGTGGATTTCCTTGAGCATGAAGTGGCGGTACTCGCCCTTGTCGGCGGCCTCGGCGCCCTCGTGGTACTGCACCGCCTCGCGCTTCACCGGGCGGCCTTCGGCATCCCACAGCTGCACGCTATCGCGGCGCAGCTCGACGATGTCGCCTTCTTCCAGGTAGATGAAGCGGTCGGTGACCTGGCGCAGGGCCAACTGGTCGGAGGCGAGGAAGTTCTCGCCCAGGCCCAGGCCGACCACCAGCGGGCTGCCACTGCGGGCGGCGACGATGCGGTCCGGCTGGTCCAGGCTGATCGCCGCCAGGCCGTAGGCGCCGTGCAGTTCCCGGACCGTGGCCTTGAGCGCGGTGGTCAGGTCGCCCAGCTCGCGCAGGCGCAGGTGCAGCAGGTGGACGATGACCTCGGTGTCGGTCTGCGAGCTGAACACGTAGCCCTCGCTCTTGAGGTATTCGCGCAGCTCCTCGTGGTTCTCGATGATGCCGTTGTGCACAACCGCCAGGCGGTCGTGGGAGAAGTGCGGGTGGGCGTTGGCCTCGCTGGGCGCGCCGTGGGTGGCCCAGCGGGTGTGGGCGATGCCCAGGTGGCCGGCCAGCGGCTGTTCGGCCAGGGCCTGCTCCAGGCTCGCCACCTTGCCGACGCGGCGGCGGCGCTGCAGTTCGCCGGCGGCGTCCACCAGGGCCAGGCCGGCGCTGTCGTAGCCGCGGTATTCGAGGCGCTTGAGGCCCTCGATCAGGATCGGGGTGACGTTACGTTCGGCAATGGCGCCAACGATTCCACACATGGGGCGTTCTCCTTAGTTCGTGCAGCGCGCGCGTATGACTTTCACGCCACGCGCCTCGATCTGGGCACAGGCCTCGTCGCTGAGGCGCTCGTCGGTGATCAGGGTCTGGATGCTGCTCCACGGCAGCTCCAGGTTGGGCATGCGCCGCCCGAGCTTGTCGGCCTCGGCCATGACGATCACCTCGCGGGCGACCTCGGCCATCACCCGGCTGAGCCCGAGCAGTTCGTTGAAGGTGGTGGTGCCGCGCGCGGGGTCGAGGCCGGCGGCGCCGATAAACAGTTGGTCGAAATCGTAGGAGCGCAGCACCTGCTCCGCCACCTGGCCCTGGAACGACTCCGAGTGCGGGTCCCAGGTGCCGCCGGTCATCAGCAGCACCGGCTCGCGCTCCAGCTCGCGCAGGGCGTTGGCGACGTTCAGCGAGTTGGTCATCACCACCAGGCCGGGC
The DNA here is from genome assembly GCF_000725445.1 of Pseudomonas sp. AAC. Classification (NCBI taxonomy): domain Bacteria; kingdom Pseudomonadati; phylum Pseudomonadota; class Gammaproteobacteria; order Pseudomonadales; family Pseudomonadaceae; genus Pseudomonas; species Pseudomonas sp. AAC. The sequence goes on from NZ_KL647096.1 coordinate 668,416, forward strand.
TTGTGCCCGAGCTCGGGGATCAGCGCGGCGGTGGTGCTGCCGCTGTCGATGATGATCCGCGCGTGCTCGCGGATGCAGGCCGCCGCGGCGCGGGCGATGGCCTGCTTGTAGGGCGACAGCGGCGGGCTCGGCTCGGCCAGCAGTTCCTGCGGCATGGGCACCGCGCCGCCGTAGCGGCGCAGCAGCAGGCCGTTGCTCTCCAGGGCGGCCAGGTCCTTGCGGATGGTCACCTCGGAGGTGGCGAAACGCCGGGCGAGGTCGTCGACGCTGACCTCGCCCTGCTGGTTGAGCAGGGCGAGGATCTCGTGGCGGCGCTGGGGCGTGTTGCGTTTCGACATGAAGGCTTATGTTTCGATTCGAAAGTTACAGGTGCGAATCAAAACCCAAGAGCTTTCATTCGTCAAGTTCGGGTGATGGGAGGTTGGGGCGACGCAGGAGCGACTGCCCACCGCACCGGGGCGCTTTTCGTAGGATGGGTTGAGCCTGCGAAACCCATGCTGCCGTGGCGATGGGTATCGCTTCGCTCAACGCCATCCTACGGGGGTTGTGTTTGCCGGCGGGTGCAGGAGCGCCCACGGGCAGCGCCTCAGCCCATCTCCAGGCGGTTGCGGCCGCCGCGCTTGGCACGGTACAGGGCCTGGTCGGCGCGCTCGAAGGCCGCTTCGTTGCGCTCGCCGGCGCGGAACTGGGTGAGGCCCGCGGAGCAGGTGATGACCAGCGGTTCGCCCTTGAAGTGGAAGGGGATGCGTTCCACCGACGTGCGCAGGGCTTCCAGCAGTTGCTGCCCGCCGTCCAGCGGCGTGGAGGGCAGCAGCACGACGAATTCCTCGCCGCCGAAGCGGGCGATGAAGTCGGTCTTGCGCAGGCGCTTGGCCAGCTCGCCGGCGATGATCTTCAGCACCTTGTCGCCGGCCAGGTGGCCGTAGTCGTCGTTGATGCGCTTGAAGTGGTCGACGTCCAGCACCGCCAGCAGCAGTTCGCCGCCGAAGCGCTGCACCCGCGCCACTTCCAGTTCCAGCCGCTCGCTCAGGGCGGCGCGGTTGGGCAGGCCGGTGAGGGGGTCGGTCAGGGCCTTCTGCCGCTGGTCCTCGATGCTGGCCTGGAAGCTGCGCGCCTCTTCCTCCATCGAGGAAACCCGCGCCACCAGCGCCTGCAGGCGCTCCCCGGCCTCGCGCTCGCGGGCCTCGCGTTCCTGGCGGTGCCGCTCGATGCTGCCGAGCAGGCCTTCCAGGCGCTCATCCACCGAGCGCCGGAGGCTGTCCAGGTCGGTGGCCTGCTGCACGCTGTTCTGCAGGCCGCTGACCTGGTCGCGCAGTTCATCGTCCAGGCGCCGCGCGCTGTCGGACACGGCGTCCTGGCCCTGCTGCACGGCGCCAAGGCTGTCGAGGAAGGTGCTCAGGCGGTCGTTGAGCTGGTGCAGGTAGCCTTCGAAGGCGGCCTGGCCGCTGTCGTTGAGGGCCAGCACCAGCACCGCCAGGTCGTCCAGCACCGGCACCAGTTCGTACCAGTTCAGGCTGCCGTTGATGCGCTCGCGCAGGGCCTGGGCCTGTGGGCGGTAGGTGGCCGGCAGCTGCAGCTGGTCGAGCAGGTTCAGCAGGCTGGCCTCGATGTGCGGCGCCACCGCGCTGTAGCCGGGCTCCGGCATCGGCGGCAGGGCGTAGTGCTGCTCGCCCTCGCCATCCAGCAGCACCGGGCGCGGCGCGCTGGGGATGAGGTCGGCGGGCAGCGGCAGGCTGTCCAGCAGGGCGGCGGACGGCGCGGGTGACGGCAGCGGTTCGGGATCGGCTTGCACCGCCACGGCGGCGGCCTGCTGCGGAATGACCAGGGGTTCTTCGTCCGCGACGGCCACGTCAGCCTCGGCGACCACGGCGGCCTCGGCCCTGGCCGGCGCCGCCGGCGCCTCGCTGGCCGGCGCGCCATTGCTGGCGGGCGCGGGCTGGGCGGGGCCGTCCTCGCCGTCTTCGCGGCCACCGAACAGGCGCTGCAGCAGGCCGGGGCGCGGCGCCTCGGCGTCGGAAAGCTGTTCCAGCACGCGCCGCTGCAAGTTGCCCAGCTCGCCGAGCAGCACCGGCAGCTCGCGGGACTGGCTGGCGCGCGCCTCCAGGTCGCGGGCGAACAGTTTCAGCGGCAGGCGCACGTCCCGCGGCAGGTCGAGGTTCAGCAGCTGCTGGGCGATCTGCTGCAGCGCCGTGATGTTCTGGCGGATGCGCTGCTGGCGGCGCTGTTCGGAGTCCAGCACGGTCTTTTCCAGGCGCGGGATCAGCCGCGCCAGGCCCGCGTCAATATCGTTGCGGCGCAGCAGTTCGCGCAGTTCCTGCATGCACTGGTCGACCGCCTTGTCGCTGCCCTCGGCAGCCAGGCTGCTGCGCACCAGGCCGCGGCGCAGCAGGTCGACGCGCACTTCCCAGCGGCGCTCCAGGCGCTCCTGCTGGTCGATGTTGGCGAGGTACTTTTCCTTCCAGCGCTGGTTGTCGTCGCGGCTCATCGAGCGTCCTTGAGAGAAAGCGCGGAGTCTTGCCGGCAGCCGTCGGGCAGGCGGATCTCCACGGACACCGGCAGGTGGTCGGAGATCGGCTCCGGCAGCACGCTGACCCGCTCCAGGGTCAGCCCGGGGCTGAGCAGGATGTGGTCCAGGCAGCGCTGCGGGCGCCAGCTGGGAAAGGTCGCCTGGACCTGCGGGGCGATCAGCCCGAGATCGCGCAGCGGCGAAGTCTCCAGCAGGTCGCTGGCGTGGGTGTTCATGTCGCCCATCAGCACCTGGTGGCGGTAGTTCTGCAGCAGCTCGCGGATGTAGGCGAGCTGGCGGGTGCGGGTGCGCGGGCCCAGGGCCAGGTGCATCATCACCACGGCCAGGGCGTTGTCGCCCTCGCCGAAGCGCATGAGGATCGCCCCGCGGCCGGGCGGGCCGGGGAGCGGGTGGTCTTCCAGCAGGGTCGGGCGCAGGCGGCTGAGCAGGCCGTTGCTGTGCTGGGCGATGCGCCCGAGGTTGCGGTTGAGCTGCTGGTACCAGTAGGGGAAGGCGCCGAGCTGGGCCAGGTGCTCGACCTGGTTGACGTAGCCGGAGCGCAGGCTGCCGCCGTCGGCCTCCTGCAGGGCCACCAGGTCGTAGCCGGACAGCAGGTCGCCGATGCGCTGCAGGTTGCCGGCGCGCCCGGCGGCGGGCAGCAGGTGCTGCCAGCCGCGGGTCAGGTAGTGGCGGTAGCGTTCGGTGCTGATGCCCACCTGGATGTTGAAGCTGAGCAGGCGCAGGCGGCCATCGGCGGGATAGCCGGATTCCGCGGCCTGCGGGTTGACCTGCGCGGGGCGGGATGCGACCACCCGCTGCTGGCGGAGCCTGCTCAGCATGGCGGGTTACCTCACTGGGCGGCCTTGGCGGCGTCGCGTTCCTTGGCGATCAGGAAGTCGGCCAGCTCCAGGGCCTTCTCCGGGCCACCGGCCGAGCCGATGTCGAAGCGATACTTGCCGTTGACCACCATGGTCGGTACGCCGCTGATCTGGTAGGCCATGGCCAGTTTCTTGTCCTTCTCGATCTGGCCCTTGATGGCGAACGAGTCGAAGGTGCTGAGGAACTTGTCCTTGTCCACGCCCAGCGGGGCGAGGAAGTCGGCCATCTCTTCCGGGGTGGCCAGTTTCTTGCCTTCCTTGTGGATGGCCTCGAACACGGCGGTGTGCACCTTGTGCTCCACGCCCATGGCTTCCAGGGTCAGGAACAGCTGGCCGTGGACGTTCCAGATGCCGCCGAACATGGCCGGGATGCGGACGAAATGCACGTCGGCCGGCAGTTTCCCGATCCACGGGTTGATGATCGGTTCGAAGGCGTAGCAATGCGGGCAGCCGTACCAGAACAGCTCCACCACCTCGATCTTGCCGGGCTGGGACACCGGAACAGGGGTGCTCAGCTCGGTGTACTGCTTGCCGGATTCGAACTCGGCGGCTTGCGCGCTGAGACCGAACAGGCCGGCGAAGGCCAGTACGGCGGTGAAAATCAGGTTACGCATGGTTCACTCCTTGGCTGGATCGGGGGCGCCGCGGCGCGGCCGTGATTGGACTGGGGAGGCCGGCGGCGGTTCCAGGCATTGTAGTGGCGGCGGATACGAAAAAGGGTGGCCGAAGCCACCCTTTTTTTTCAAGCCGTGCCGCGGGGCGAAGGCCTCAGTGCAGGCCTTCGATGTAGCTGGAGACGGCGGCGATGTCCTTGTTGGACAGCTTGGCGGCGATGCTGCGCATGATCATGCTGTCGCCGTCGTTGGTGCGCTCGCCTTCGCGGAAGGCGGTCAGCTGCTTGGCCACGTAGGCCGCGTGCTGGCCACCCAGGTGCGGGAAGGCGGCCGGCTCGTTGCCCACGCCGTCGGGCGAGTGGCAGCCGGTGCAGGCGGGCATGCCCTCGGCGAGCTTGCCGCCGCGGTACAGGGCCTCGCCGGCGGAGACCAGCTTGGGATCGGCGGCGCCGACGCTCATCTTCTGGCTGGAGAAGTAGGCGGCGATGTCGGCCAGGTCCTGGTCGCTGAGGTTGGTCAGCAGGCCGGTCATCTCCAGAACGGTGCGCTTGCCGTCCTTGATGTCATGCATCTGCTTGAGCAGGTATTTGTCGCCCTGGCCCGCCAGTTTCGGGAAGTTCGGCGCCATGCTGTTGCCATCGGCACCATGGCAGGCGCCGCACACGGCGGCCTTCGCCTGGCCGGCCTTGGCATCGCCGACTTCGGCGTGGGCCATGGCGGTCAGTCCCAGGGTCAAGAGCAGACTCACGATTATTTTGTTCATCAGCTAATCCATTACGGCTAATAGGTGAAAGAGAAAAGCCCGGGTTACTTGGACATCCACTGGATGATTGCCTTGTAGTCCTCGGTGTTGCAGTCGGTGCACAGGCCACGCGGGGGCATGGCGTTGAAACCGTTGGTGACGTGCTGCACCAGCGTATCCATGCCTTTGTCCAGGCGCGGTTTCCAGGCTGCGGCGTCGCCCTTCTTCGGGGCCATCGGCAACTGGCCGGCATGACAGGCGCCACATGCCCGGTTGAATACCGCTTCCGGGTCCTGGGCGGCCTGCACGCTGGTAGCCATCGCGGCGGCTACGGCTGCGAACAGCAGTTTCTTCATGATCGTCCTCATCGGGAGGGAACGTCCGCGTTCTATTGCGCGGCCGGTTGATTATCGCGTTCCCGTGGCGCCCGACCCTGGGGGATAAAGCGCACACAAAATCCGCGGCATTATATACTTCGCCTGCCTGTTCGAAAACGAGACCGGCCCCCGCGACACCGAGTCGCACCCCGCCGCGGAAGCCCCCCATGCCCCCCAAGAGCCCTGCCAAGAACCCCATCCTCAGCCTTTGCCAGCAGGCAACCTTCCTGATCAGCGCGGCCAAGGTCGAGCAGTGCCCGGAAGACAGCGGCCGCGAAGTCGCCTTCGCCGGCCGTTCCAACGCTGGTAAGTCTAGCGCGCTAAATGCACTCACCCATGCCAATCTGGCGCGCACCTCGAAAACCCCCGGGCGCACCCAGTTGCTGAACTTCTTCCGCCTGGACGACGAGCGCCGCCTGGTCGACCTGCCCGGCTACGGCTACGCCAAGGTGCCGATCCCGCTGAAGCTGCACTGGCAGCAGCACCTGGAAGCCTACCTGAGCAGCCGCGAGTCGCTGGCCGGGGTGGTGCTGATGATGGACATCCGCCATCCGCTGACCGAATTCGACCGCCTGATGCTCGACTGGGCCCAGGCCAGCCGGCTGCCGATCCACGTGCTGCTGACCAAGGCCGACAAGCTGGCCTTCGGCGCGGCGAAGAACGCGCTGCTCAAGGTGCGCCGCGAAATCCAGCAGGGCTGGGGCGACGTCGCCAGCGTGCAGTTGTTCTCGGCGCCCAAGCGCGAGGGAGTGGAGGAGGCGCAACAGGTCCTGGCGGCCTGGCTGGGCCTGCTGGAAGAGGACGGAGAGGAGGCCGAACAGGCCTGAAGGCCTGGCGCAGAGGGTGCCGGCTGGCCGCCGGCACTTTTGCGCGGGCAAAAAAAACCCCGAGCTTCGTATGGGGAGGGGGAAGTTCGGGGTTTAAGTCCGGACCGCTAGGGCGGGGTCCAGGATTCTGCCAACACTAAACACTGCAAAGGAGCATCGAAGGGCTTCTCCAGCCATTCACGAGTTCTGACCCGGGCTGCAGCGGGAAAGTTCAGTGGTGGCTGAAAAAATTTTCCCGAGGCCCTTTTCAGGGTTTCCTGAGGCGCCCCGCAGAGCCCGTCACCCGGGCCCTGCGACCGTTCGTCAGTGGGCTTCGTCCCAGTTCGAACCGCTGCCGGTTTCGACGATGAGCGGTACCGCCAGCTGCGCCGCCTTGCCCATCAGGTCGCGCAGTTTCGCCGCCACCTCCTCGACCAGGTCCTCGCGCACTTCCAGCACCAGTTCGTCGTGTACCTGGAGGATGACCCGGGCGTCGATGCCGCTGGCCTGCAGCCAGTCGTCCACGGCGACCATGGCGAGCTTCATGATGTCCGCCGCGGTGCCCTGCATGGGCGCGTTGATCGCGGTGCGCTCGGCGGCCTTGCGCATGGCGGCGTTCTTCGAGCCGATTTCCGGCAGGTACAGGCGGCGGCCGTAGAGCGTCTCGACGTAGCCCTGCTCGGCGGCCTGGGCGCGGGTGCGCTCCATGTAGGCCAGCACCCCGGGGTAGCGGGCGAAGTAGCGGTCGATGTAGGCCTGGGCCTCCTTGCGCTCGACGCCGATCTGCTTGGCCAGGCCGAAGGCGCTCATGCCGTAGATCAGCCCGAAGTTGATGGCCTTGGCGCGGCGGCGCTGCTCGGGCGTGACCTCGTCCAGCGGCAGGCCGAAGACCTCGGCGGCGGTGGCGCGGTGCACGTCGCGGTCGTGGCGGAAGGCGTCCAGCAGGCCTTCGTCCTGGGCCAGGTGGGCCATGATCCGCAATTCGATCTGCGAATAGTCGGCCGACAGCAGCCGGCAGCCCGCGGGGGCGACGAAGGCCTGGCGGATGCGCCGGCCCTCGGCGGTGCGGATCGGGATGTTCTGCAGGTTCGGGTCGGTGGAGGAGAGCCGCCCGGTGGCCGCCACCGCCTGGTGGTAGCTGGTGTGGATGCGCCCGGTGCGCGGGTTGATCTGCTCCGGCAGCTTGTCGGTGTAGGTGCTCTTGAGCTTGCTCAGGGAGCGGTACTGCATGATCACCTTGGGCAGCTCGTAGTCCTGCTCGGCCAGGTCGGCCAGCACGTTCTCGGCGGTGGACGGCTGGCCGGTGGCGGTCTTGGCCAGCACCGGCAGGCCAAGCTTCTCGTAAAGAATGGCGCCGAGCTGCTTGGGCGAGCCGAGGTTGAACTCCTGGCCGGCCAGTTCGAAGGACTTGCGCTCCAGTTCGACCATTTTCTCTCCCAGTTCGCGGCTTTGCAGCCCCAGGAGGTTGGCGTCGACCAGCGCGCCGTTGCGCTCGATGCGCGCCAGCACCGGCACCAGCGGCATCTCGATGTCGGTCAGCACCTTGGCCAGCGACGGGATGGCCTGCAGCTTCTCCCACAGGGCCTGGTGCAGGCGCAGGGTCACGTCGGCGTCCTCGGCGGCGTAGGGGCCGGCCTGCTCCAGGGCGATCTGGTCGAAGGTCAGCTGCTTGGCGCCCTTGCCGGCGATGTCCTCGAAGCGGATGGTGCTGTGGCCCAGGTACTTCAGCGCCAGGCTGTCCATGTCGTGGCGGGTGGCGGTGGAGTTGAGCACGTAGGATTCGAGCATGGTGTCGTAGGCCACGCCGCGCACCTCGATGGGCGTGCTGGCGTTGGCCAGGACGTTGATGTCGTACTTGGCGTGCTGGCCGACCTTGGCCTTGTTCGGGTCTTCCAGCAGCGGCTTGAGGGCCTTGAGCACGGCGTCGCGGTCCAGCTGCTGGGGCACGCCCATGTAGCTGTGGGCCAGGGGCACGTAGGCGGCCTCGCCCGGCTCGACGGCGAAGGACACGCCCACCACCTGCGCCTGCTGGGCGTCGATGCTGGTGGTCTCGGTGTCGAAGGCGATCAGCTCGGCGACTTGCAGCTTCTGCAGCCAGGCGTCGAAGGCGGCCTGCTCCAGAACGGTTTCGTAGCGCGAGTCCTGGGCCGGGGCGCTCTCGGCGGGGCTTTCGCCGGCGTCCTTGGCCTCGCGCAGCAGGTCGTCCAGCCAGTTCTTGAACTCCAGCTGGCGGTACAGCTCGATCAGCGCCTCGCGGTCCGGTTCGCCCGGGTGCAGGGCATCCAGCTCGATGTCCAGCGCCACGTCGGTCTTGATGGTGGCCAGCTGGTAGGACAGGTAGGCCTGCTCGCGGTTTTCCTCGAGCTTGGCCGGCAGGCCCTTGGCGCCGCGGATCGGCAGCTCGGGCACCTTGTTCAGGCTGGCGTAGAGCACGTCGAGGCCGCCGCCGACGCCGGTGAGCAGGCCCAGCGCGGTCTTCTCGCCGACCCCGGGCACGCCGGGGATGTTGTCGACCTTGTCGCCCATCAGCGCCAGGTAGTCGATGATCAGCTCAGGACCGACGCCGAATTTCTCCTTAACGCCATCCACGTCCAGCGAGCTACCGGTCATGGTGTTGACCAGCGTAATGTGCCCGTCGACCAATTGGGCCATGTCCTTGTCGCCGGTGGAGATCACCACCGGGCGCTGCGCCGCGGCGCTGCTGCGGGCCAGGGTGCCGATCACGTCGTCGGCCTCCACCCCTTCCACGCACAGCAGCGGCAGGCCCAGCGCGCGCACCGCCGCGTGCAGCGGCTCGATCTGCACCCGCAGCTCGTCCGGCATCGGCGGGCGGTGCGACTTGTATTCGGCGAACAGCTCGTCGCGGAAGGTCGGGCCCTTGGCGTCGAAGACCACCGCGAAGGGGCTGTCCGGGTACTGCTTGCGCAGGCTCTTGAGCATGTTCAGCACCCCCTTCACCGCGCCCGTGGGCATGCCGGTGGAGGTGGTCAGCGGCGGCAGGGCATGGAAGGCGCGGTACAGGTAGGAAGAGCCGTCCACGAGGACGAGGGGTGCTTGACTCATGAGTGGAATCAACCTTTTCCGGAGGCCAGGGGCTAGAATGACCCCAGCCGAATCGACAAAGGAACAAGGTTATCATGCGCAGTCGCAAACGCTGGTTGCTCGCCGCCCTGCTGGCCGTATCCCCCCTGGTCGCCATGGCGGTGGACGAGGAAGCGCCGACGCCCGAACCGGATGTGACCATCCGCCAGGAGGGCGACAAGACCATCCAGGAATACCGGGTCAACGGCTTCCTCTATGCCATCAAGGTCACGCCCAAGCATGGCAAGCCGTATTTCCTGGTGCGCCAGGACGGCAGCGATGGCAATTTCATCCGTTCCGACCAGCCGGACAAGCTGATCCCGCAGTGGCAGATCTTCAGCTGGTAAACCTTCAACCCCATGGCGCTCACGAGGCCTGAGCATGTCGGTATTCACCCCTCTTGAGCGTTCCACCCTGGAAAGCTTCCTCGCTCCCTACGGACTGGGGCGCCTGCATGAGTTCCGCGGCATCCCCGAGGGCTCGGAGAACAGCAACTTCTTCGTCAGCCTGGAGCGCGGCGAATTCGTCCTGACCCTGGTCGAGCGCGGCCCGGTGCAGGACCTGCCGTTCTTCGTCGAACTGCTCGACGTGCTCCACGAGGCCGACCTGCCGGTGCCCTACGCCCTGCGCACCGAATCCGGCGAGGCCCTGCGCCAGCTGGAGGGCAAGCCGGCGCTGCTGCAGCCGCGCCTGCCCGGCCGCCACGAGCGCCAGCCCAACGCCCACCATTGCGGCGAGGTCGGCGCCCTGCTGGCACGCCTGCACCTGGCCACCCGCGGGCGCATCATCGAACGCCCCAGCGACCGCGGCCTGAGCTGGATGCTGCACCAGGGCGAGAACCTCGCCTCGCACCTGGCCCCGGCCCCGCGCGAACTGCTGGAAAACGCCCTGGAGGAAATCGCCCGGCTACTCGCCGAACAACCCGAGCTGCCGCGCGCCAACCTGCACGCCGACCTGTTCCGCGACAACGTGCTGTTCGACGGCCCGCACCTGGCCGGGGTGATCGACTTCTACAACGCCTGCTCGGGCTGGATGCTCTACGACCTGGCGATCACCCTGAACGACTGGTGCTCCCACGAAGACGGCGAACTCGACGGCCCCCGCGCCCGCGCGCTGCTGGCCGCCTACGCCAGCCGCCGGCCGTTCACCGCCCTGGAGGCCGAGCTGTGGCCGGAAATGCTGCGCGTGGCCTGCGTGCGCTTCTGGCTGTCGCGCCTGATCGCCGCCGAGGCCTTCGCCGGGCAGGACGTGCTGATCCACGACCCGGGCGAGTTCGAACGGCGCCTGGCGAAGCGGCAGAAGGTGGACATTCATTTGCCGTTTGCGTTGTAGGGCCGCCGCCGGACGGTACGGTTTTTTGTAGGAGCGGATTTATCCGCGATTTCCGCCGGCAGGGCCGGCGTATGTACGCTATCGCGGACGGAGTCCGCTCCTACGTCCGTGCGTCCCAGGGGCCTCGATGCCCACCTGTAGGAGCGCGCCCTGCGCGCGATCGCGGGATGACGCCCCCACGGTTCTGCCGGATGGCACGGCTTTTCGTAGGAGCGAGCTTGCTCGCGAAGGGGGATCGTGCCGAGTCATGGCGATGGGTATCGCTTCGCTCAACCCATCCTACGGGGTGTTTCTCCTACAGGCCTACAGGTTGATGCCGAATTTCCCATCTGCGCCGGACAGCCCCCTCTCCCTTCAGGGCGGGGCGCGCAGCCGAGGGTTGGGGAGAGGGAGTTCTTCAGGTCAAGCTCCGAGGTTGCCGGCGAAGCTCCGTTCGCGAGCAAGCTCGCTCCTACAGGGGATGTGCCAGCGTGGCGCATGCGGGTGTGAAGATCTGAGTCGGAGTGGACATCCCTGTCGTTGCTCCTCTGCCCAAGTTCAACCCCAGCCCGGCCATCCTTGGCCGGTCGTTCGCCGGCGCGACGCATGCTCGTACGGAGTGAAGATCCGATCTTGAGCAGACATCCCTGTCGATACTCCTCCGCCCAAGTTCAACCCCGGCCTGACCATCCATGGTCAGTCGTTCGCCGGGCGAAGCATGCTTCGCAAAGACTCCGGCTCACCCACATTTCGAATACCCGCAATTCAGGCAGGTCGCGCAGCCGTCCATCTGCACCACCGCCATGGTGTTGCACTTGCCGCACAGCTGGGCGCCGGCGGGGAAGCCTTCGCCGGGTTCGGCCTTGTTGGTGCCCTGGGCCGCTTCGTAGGCCGCGCGCTTTTCCGCCAGGTACAGGCGCTGTTCCTCGTCGATCTGCGGGCCCTGCATCAGACCGATGGCTACCAGGTGGCGTTCCACCACCGCGCCTATCTCGGCGACGATGGAGGGCATGTAGATGCCGCCGCGCTTGAGATAGCCGCCGCGCGGATCGAACACCGCCTTCATTTCCTCCACCAGGAAGGTGCAGTCGCCGCCCTTGCGGAACACTGCCGACATGATGCGGGTGAGGGCGACTATCCACTGGAAGTGGTCCATGTTCTTCGAGTTGATGAAGATCTCGAAGGGCCGGCGCTGCTCGTAGGGCGTGTCGGGGTTGAGCACCATGTCGTTGATGGTCACGTAGAGCGCGTGCTCGAACAGCGGCGACTTGATCTTGTAAGTGGCGCCCACCAGGATCTCCGGGCGCTGCAGGGTTTCGTCCATCTTCACCACGGCCGCCGCCGCGGCAGCCTCGGCGCGGGCCTTTTCCTCGGCGACGTCGACCACTTCGAAGCTGCGGATCTTCTGGTTGATTTTCACTGGCATGGGATTCCTCCGCGGCTTCAGAACTTGCCGTAGTAGCCTTCTTTCAAGGCATCGAACAGGTTGGCGGCGGTGTGGGTCTCGCCGTCGTACTCCACTTCCTCGTTGCCCTTGAGTTCCACCGTGCTGCCGTCTTCCAGCTCGAAGCGGTAGAGGGTCTTCTCCAGGTCCGAGTCCTTGACCAGCACGCCCTGGAAGGCGGCCGGGTTGAAGCGGAAGGTGGTGCAGCCCTTCAGGCCCTGGCGCCAGGCGTAGAGGTAGATGTCCTTGAAGTCCTCGAAGGGGTAGTCGGTGGGCACGTTGGCGGTCTTGGAGATCGACGAGTCGATCCAGCGCTGCGCCGCCGCCTGGATGTCCACGTGCTGCTGCGGGGTGATGTCGTCGGCGGTGACGAAGTACTCCGGCAGGCGGTGCTTGCCGTCCTCGGCGTCGGGCACGGCCTTGGCGTCGACCTTGGCGCGGTAGGCCAGCAGTTCGTAGCTGAACACCGAGATCTTCTCCTTGGTCTTGCGCCCGGCGCGGATCAGGTTGCGCGAGTAGTGGTGGGCGAAGCTCGGCTCGATGCCGTTGGAGGCGTTGTTGGCCAGGCTCAGGCTGATGGTGCCGGTGGGCGCGATGGAGCTGTGGTGGGTGAAGCGCGCGCCGTGGCGGGCCAGGGCCTCGACCAGCTGCGGGGCGTGCTCGGCGATGCGCTGCATGTAGCGCGAATACTTGGCGTGGAGGACGCGGCCGGGCACCCGGTCGCCCACTTTCAGGCCGTCGGCGGCCATTTCCGGGCGCTTGCGCAGCATTTCCGCGGTCACTTCGTAGTCCTGCGCCAGCACCGGCGCCGGGCCTTTCTCCAGGGCCAGGTCTAGGGCCACTTCCCAGCCCACCAGGGCCATTTCGCGCGCCACTTCCTCGGTGAACACGCAGGCCTCGGGGCTGCCGTAGCGCAGCTTGAGCATGGTCAGCGTCGAGCCCAGGCCAAGGAAGCCCATGCCGTGGCGGCGCTTGCCGAGGATTTCCTCACGCTGCTGCGCCAGCGGCAGGCCGTTGACCTCCACCACGTTGTCGAGCATGCGGGTGAACACCCGCACCACCTCGCGGTAGCGCTCCCAGTCGAAGTGCGGCTCCTCGCCGAAGGGGTCGACGACGAAGCCGGTGAGGTTCACCGAGCCCAGCAGGCAGGAACCATAGGGCGGCAGCGGCTGCTCGCCGCAGGGGTTGGTGGCGCGGATGGCCTCGCACCACCAGTTGTTGTTCAGCTCGTTGACGCGGTCGATGAGGATGAAGCCCGGCTCGGCGTAGTCGTAGGTGGAGACCATGATCATGTCCCACAGGTGCCGCGCCTTCACGCGCCCGTAGACCTTGCAGGCGACGCGGCCGTCCTCGCCGACCAGGTATTCGTCGTGGATCGGCCAGTCGCGCCAGAGCACCTGGGCCGGGTCGTCCAGGTCGACCTCGTCGCGCTCCTTGTGGTGCACCGGGAACAGCAGCGGCCAGTCGGCGTCGGCCTGCACCGCCTGCATGAAGTCGTCGGTGATCAGCAGGCTGAGGTTGAACTGGCGCAGCCGGCCGTCCTCGCGCTTGGCGCGGATGAACTCGCGCACGTCCGGGTGGGCGACGTCGAAGGTGCCCATCTGCGCGCCGCGGCGGCCGCCGGCGGAGCTGACGGTGAAGCACATCTTGTCGAAGATATCCATGAACGACAGCGGCCCGCTGGTGTGCGCGCCGGCGCCGGACACGTAGGCGCCGCGCGGGCGCAGGGTGCTGAACTCGTAGCCGATGCCGCAGCCGGCCTTGAGCGTCAGGCCGGCCTCGTGGACCTTCTGCAGGATGTCGTCCATGGAGTCGTGGATGATCCCGGAGACGGTGCAGTTGATGGTCGAGGTGGCCGGCTTGTGCCCCTGGGCGCCGGCGTTGGAGATGATCCGCCCGGCCGGGATGGCGCCATGCCGCAGGGCCCAGAGGAAGCGCTCGTACCAGTGCTCGCGGGTCGCCGCGTCCGGCTCGACGTCCGCCAGGGCGCGGGCCACCCGCTGCCAGGTCTCGTCGACGCTGGCGTCGATGGGCGTGCCGTCCTTCTGCTTGAGCCGGTACTTGCTGTCCCAGATGTCCTGGGACGCCGGCTGCAGTTCGAGTGCCGCCTGGTCTGTGCCCTGCGGGCGAGCATCGGTCTTGGCCATCCGCTGAAGATCCTCCCGTTGGTGCGCGGCCGGCTTGGGGCAGACCGCAATATCTAGTTATCCAGTAAATACACGAAACTACATATTGTGTATTTAGTCCAGCCGGAGACTCTAGTACCCGGAAGAGGTATTTGCCTATGAGGCGATGGGACGCAGGGGGAAAGTGTAGGTGAGCGGGGGCGGGAGGGAGGGGGTTGGGGTGGGGGCAAGAGCCTAAGTGCCCAAGAGCGCAAGAGCGCCCTCTCCCTAACCCTCTCCCTGAAGGGAGAGGGGACCGTTGGGCAGAGTCGGAGATATAGGAGTTAGCCGGCAACGCCGAAATTTTCAGGCTGATGCCTGTTCTATTCTCGGCACGAACTAGCCCCCTCTCCCTTCAGGGAGAGGGCTGGGGAGAGGGAGCGGTACCCATCCCAGCACCATGGCCCCCCGGCAGGCACCATTCCCTCTCACCCCACCAAAGACCGTAGGATGGGTTGAGCTTGCGATACCCATCACCATGGCATGGCCCGATGGGTATCGCTTCGCTCAACCCATCCTACAAGAGCGCCGCCTCAGAGCTTCTCCAGGCACCCGGCGAACTCATCGGCCAGGTTGCCCAGCAGCCTCTCATAGCCATTGGCGTCGACCTTGACCGCCACGCCCAGATCATCCAGCTCGGCCAGCTGCACCGGCAGGCCGGCGCTGAGGGTATCGGCCAGGCGCGGGCGGAGCGGCGGTTCGCTGAAGATGCACGACGGGCCGGCCTTCTGCAGTTGCGCGCGCATCGCGGCGACGTGCTTCGCCCCCGGCTGCACGTCCGCGGACAGGGCGAAGACCCCGGCGTGGCGCAGGCCGTAGGCTTCCTCGAAGTAGTCGAAGGCTTCGTGGAAGACGAAGTAGGGCTTGCCGACCAGCGGCGCCAGGCGCTGCTTCAGGCGCGCGTCGAGCTGTTCCATGCGCTCGTCGAAGGCCTTGAGGTTGGCCTGGTAGCGCCCGGCGTTGAGCGGGTCGGCGATGGCCAGGTCCTCGGCCATGCGCGCGGCGATGGCCTGGGCGTTGGCCGGCAGCAGCCAGAGGTGCGCGTCCAGGGTGCCGGGGCGGTGATCGTGGTCGTGGTCCTCGTAGTCGGCGTGGCTCATGTTCTCGAAGTTGACGAACTTGCGCAGGTGCATGCCCGGCAGCTCCTGCACCGCCACGCTGGGGGCCTGGCGGGCCTGCAGCGGCTTGTCGAGGAACACTTCCATGTCCGGGCCCACCCAGTAGAACAGCTGGGCCTCGCGCAGGCGGCGCACGTCCGAGGGGCGCAGGGCGTAGCTGTGCGGCGAGGCGCCGGGCGGCAGCAGCACGTCGGGGCTGCCCTCGCCGTCCTGGACGGCGGCGGCGATCAGTTGCAGCGGCTTGATGCTGGTCAGCACCTTGACCTCGGCGCTGGCGCCAAGGCTCAGGAACAGGGTGCAACAGGCGAGGAGCAGGGCGGATGGGCGCAGGGACACGGCGGACTCACACGGGCAGGGAGGTAAAGGGTAATATAATAACGTCTCCGTACCCGAGCGTCGTCGCCGCAATGTACAAGTTGATGCCCAACACCCCGCTGGCCTGCCGCCCGCACGACCACGCCACCTGCGTGGCCGGCGCCCTGGCCGAGGCCGACGCGCTCTGCGCGCGCCAGGGCGTGCGCCTGACCGAGCTGCGCCGGCGCGTGCTGGAACTGGTCTGGCAGAGCCACAGGCCGCTGGGCGCCTACGACATCCTCGCCGTGCTCAGCGAGGAAGACGGCCGCCGCGCCGCGCCGCCCACCGTCTACCGGGCGCTGGACTTCCTCCTGGAAAACGGCCTGGTGCACCGCATCGCCTCGCTCAACGCCTTCGTCGGCTGCAACAACCCCGAGCACGCCCACGAGGGCCAGTTCCTCATCTGCCGCGCCTGCCACACCGCCATCGAGCTGGAACAGCCGGCCATCAGCCAGGCCATAGTCGCCGGCGCCGAGGGCGTCGGCTTCAGCGTCGAGACGCAGACCGTCGAAGTGGTCGGCCTCTGCGCCGCCTGCGCGCCCAAGCAGCGGGAGGCCTGATGAGCCAGCCCCTGGTCCGCCTCGAAGGGGTGGGCGTGCGCTATGCCGGGCAGGCGGTGCTGCAGAACGTCAGCCTGAGCATCGGCGCCGGCGAGATCGTCACCTTGATCGGCCCCAACGGCGCCGGCAAGACCACCCTGGTGCGCAGCGTGCTCGGCCTGCTCAGGCCCGACAGCGGCACGGTGTGGCGCCAGCCGAAGCTGACCATCGGCTACATGCCGCAGAAGCTCCACGTCGACCCGACCCTGCCGCTCTCGGTGCTGCGCTTCCTGCGCCTGGTGCCCGGCGTGGGCCGCGAGCAGGCCCTGGCCGCGCTCAAGGAAGTGGGCGCCGCGCAGGTGCTGGACAGCCCGCTGCAGACCGTCTCCGGCGGCGAACTGCAGCGCGTGCTGCTGGCCCGCGCGCTGCTGCGCAAGCCGCAGCTGCTGGTGCTCGACGAGCCCGTGCAGGGCGTCGACGTCGCCGGCCAGGCCGAGCTGTACCGCCTGATCACCCGCCTGCGCGACCGCCTGGGCTGCGGCGTGCTGATGGTCTCCCACGACCTGCACCTGGTGATGAGCACCACCGACCAGGTGGTCTGCCTGAACCGCCACGTGTGCTGCCACGGGCACCCCGAGCAGGTCAGCGGCGACCCGGCCTTCGTCGAGCTGTTCGGCCAGGACGCCCGCAGCCTGGCGGTCTACCACCACCACCACGACCATGCCCACGACCTGCACGGCGAAGTGGTGCCGCAGGGCGGCGCCGGCCTGGCTATCCACGGCAAACTGACCCCGGTACACAAGCACGGCCCCGACTGCAACCATGGCTGATTTCCTTCTCTACGCGCTGCTGGCCGGGCTGTCCCTGGCGCTGGTCGCCGGCCCCCTGGGCTCCTTCGTGGTCTGGCGGCGCATGGCCTATTTCGGCGACACCCTGTCCCATGCCGCGCTGCTCGGCGTGGCCCTGGGCTTCCTGCTGGACGTCAGCCCGACCCTCGCGGTGACCGTCGGCTGCGTACTGCTGGCCGTGCTGCTGGTGACCCTGCAGCAGCGCCAGCCGCTGGCCGCCGACACCCTGCTGGGCATCCTCGCCCACAGCACGCTGTCCCTGGGCCTGGTGACCCTGAGCTTCATGAAGGAAGTGCGGGTGGACCTGATGGCCTACCTGTTCGGCGACCTGCTGGCGGTGAGCCAGACCGACCTCATGTGGATAGTCGCCGGCAGCGCCCTGGTGCTGGGGCTGATCTGCTGGCTGTGGCGGCCGCTGCTGGCGATCACCGTGCACGAGGAACTGGCGCGGGTCGAGGGCCTGCCGGTGACCGCCATCCGCCTGGCGCTGATGCTGCTGATCGCCATCGTCATCGCCGTGGCCATGAAGATCGTCGGCGTGCTGCTGATCACCTCGCTGCTGATCATTCCCGCCGCCGCCGCCCAGCGCCACGCCCGCAGCCCCGAGCAGATGGCCTTCGGCGCCACCCTGGTGGGCCTGGTGGCGGTGTGCGCCGGGCTTGCGCTGTCGTGGTTCAAGGACACCCCGGCCGGGCCGTCCATCGTGGTCAGTGCCGCAGCGCTGTTCCTGCTGAGTTTTGTCCTGCCGCGGCGGACGGTGTAGAATTTGTCGATTTTTTGATCAATCGAGAATGACTGGCATGAAGTTCCTTGCCCTCCGTCTGCTTTTCGTCCTCTCCCTCGCCCTGCTGCTGGGCGCGTGCCAGAGCCTGTCCGGCCAGGCGCCGGCCGGCTCCGGCTTCGAGGCCCGCCTGGCCGCCGGCCAGCTGGAAGCCGCGCAACTGCAGCTGGGCCAGGAGCACGAGGATGCCGCGCAGCTGGCCGAACGCCGCCAGCGCCTGGCCGACGCCTACCTGCAACGCAGCCGCGAGGCCCTGCAGGCCGGCGACGTCAACGGCGCCAGCAACGCCCTGGCCCGCGCCCGCTCGCTGATGCCGCGCGCCCCGGCGCTGGCCGCCGATGTCAAGGACATCGGCCAGCCCAAGGCCGCCGCCCCGGTCAAGTGCGAGCCCTGAAAGCCGCGTCCGCCCGTCTTATTCCGTTTCGCCCGGCCCTTATCCGAACAAGGATTAATCGGCTATAGGAAAGCAGGGTAAAATGCGCGGTTTTTGCCGAGCGCCTACGCTCGTTTGCCAGGACACCCCGGCAGAGCGCGCCATTCCCACACTTCGCCGTACCCACAAGGTTCGCCACGTGATCGAATTCCACGACGTCCACAAGACCTACCGCGTCGCCGGCCGCGACATCCCGGCCCTGCAGCCGACGCGCCTGAGCATCGGCGCCGGCCAGGTGTTCGGCCTGATCGGCCACTCCGGCGCCGGCAAGAGCACCCTGCTGCGCCTGATCAACCGCCTGGAAGAACCCAGCGGCGGGCGCATCGTCATCGACGGCGAGGACGTCACCGCCCTCGACGCCGACGGCCTGCGGCGCTTCCGCCAGCGCGTCGGGATGATCTTCCAGCACTTCAACCTGCTGGCCTCCAAGACCGTGGCCGAGAACATCGCCATGCCGATGAAGCTGGCCGGCAGCTTCGGCGCCGCGCAGATCGCCGCGCGGGTGGACGAACTGCTCAAGCGCGTGGGCCTGCAGGACCACGCCCGCAAGTACCCGGCGCAGCTTTCCGGCGGCCAGAAGCAGCGCGTCGGCATCGCCCGCGCCCTGGCCTGCGGGCCCAAGCTGCTGCTCTGCGACGAGGCCACCAGCGCGCTGGACCCGCAGACCACCGGCCAGGTCCTGCAGCTGCTGGCTGAGATCAACCGCGAGCTGAAGCTGACCATCGTGCTCATCACCCATGAGATGGACGTGATCCGCCGCGTCTGCGACCGCGTGGCGGTGATGGACGCCGGGCGCATCGTCGAGCAGGGCGAGGTGGCCGACGTCTTCCTCCACCCGCAGCACGAAACCACCCGGCGCTTCGTCTTCGAGGCCGAGCGCGTCGACGAGGACGAACAGCACGACGACTTCGCCCACGTGCCCGGGCGTATCCTGCGCCTGACCTTCCGCGGCGAAGCCACCTACGCCCCCCTGCTGGGCACGGTGGCGCGGCAGACCGGGGTGGACTACAGCATCCTCGCCGGGCGCATCGACCGCATCAAGGACCAGCCCTACGGCCAGCTGACCCTGGCCCTGGTGGGCGGTGACATGGAGGCGGCCATGGCCCAGCTGAACGCGGCCGAGGTGCATGTGGAGGTGCTGCGCGCATGAACGACTTCTTTATAAATATCGACTGGTCGGAAATCCTCCAGGCCAGCATCGACACCTTCTGGATGCTCGGCGGCTCGCTGCTGTTCACCGTCATCCTCGGCCTGCCGCTGGGCGTGCTGCTGTTCCTCACCGGGCCCAGGCAGCTGTTCCAGAACCGCGCGGTCTACGCCCTGCTGTCCTTCGTGGTCAACGTGCTGCGTTCGCTGCCGTTCATCATCCTGCTGATCGTGATGATCCCCTTCACCGTGCTGATCACCGGCACCTCGCTGGGCGTCGCCGGGGCCATCCCGCCGCTGGTGGTGGGCGCCACGCCGTTCTTCGCGCGCCTGGTGGAAACCGCCCTGCGCGAGGTCGACAAGGGCATCATCGAGGCCACCCAGGCGATGGGCGCCAGCACCCGCCAGATCATCTGCAACGCCCTGCTGCCGGAGGCCCGCCCGGGCATCATCGCCGCCATCACCGTCACCGCCATCACCCTGGTGTCCTACACCGCGATGGCCGGCGTGGTCGGCGCCGGCGGCCTCGGCGACTTGGCCATCCGCTTTGGCTACCAGCGCTTCCAGACCGACGTCATGGTGGTCACCGTGATCATGCTGCTGGTGCTGGTACAGGTTCTGCAGACCGTCGGCGACAAGCTGGTGGTCCACTTCTCCCGCAAATAACCACAAGGCCCCGCGGGCCACAGGAAAATCCCAAAAGGAGCGCTCCATGAAGAAACTGCTTGCCGCCTTCGCCGCCACCGCGGCGCTGTCGATCACCGGCGCCAACGCGGCCGAAACCCTCAGCGTGGCCGCCACCCCGGTGCCGCACGCGGAAATCCTCAACTTCGTCAAACCCATCCTGGCCAAGGAAGGGGTGGAGCTGAAGGTCAAGGAATTCACCGACTACGTGCAGCCCAACACCCAGGTCGCCGAGAAGCGCCTGGACGCCAACTTCTTCCAGCACCAGCCGTACCTGGACGAGTTCAACAAGTCCAAGGGCACCAGCCTGGTAGCCGTCACCGGCGTGCACATCGAGCCGCTGGGCGCCTACTCCAGCAAGTACAAGAAGCTCGACGAGCTGCCCTCCGGCGCCACCGTGGTGATCCCCAACGACGCCACCAACGGCGGCCGCGCCCTGCTGCTGCTGGCCAAGACCGGCCTGATCAAGCTCAAGGACGAGAAGAGCATCACCGCCACCCCGAAGGACATCACCGACAACCCGAAGAACATCAAGGTGCGTGAACTGGAAGCCGCGACCCTGCCGCGCGTGCTGGGCCAGGTCGACCTGGCGCTGATCAACACCAACTACGCCCTGGAAGCCAAGCTGAACCCGACCAAGGACGCCCTGGCCATCGAGGGTTCGGACTCGCCCTACGTGAACATCCTGGTAGCCCGCCCGGACAACAAGGACAGCGACGCCATGAAGAAACTGGCCGCCGCCCTGCACAGCCCCGAGGTGAAGCAGTTCATCCTGGAGAAGTACAAGGGTGCCGTGGTTCCGGCGTTCTGATAGCCGACCGCACCTTTGAAGAAGCCGCGCCCCGCAAGGGCGCGGCTTTTTTTCGCCTGTAAACAAGCTGAAACGGCGGGGGAGCTATAACGGTGTTTCCACGACTTCTTTTCGCTTAACAGACCGCTTTTCCAGATTCAGGCAGGGGAGAGCGGTCTTTTTTTGTCTGCGTTTCGGCCGACGCCCTGCGCTCTACGTTCTCGTAGGAGCGAGCTTGCTCGCGAACGGATTTCCGGCCGGGCCTATGGTGTTTGTCCGAAGAGCGCCCTCTCCCCAGCCCTCTCCCTGAAGGGAGAGGGGGCAGTCTGTGCCGAGAGAAGTGATGGTTTCAGCCGGAAACCGCTGGCGCTGCCGGCTAACTCAGGAATGCCCGAACGCGCCGAACGGTCCCCTCTCCCTTCAGGGAGAGGGTTAGGGAGAGGGGCGGAGTCAAACCACGACACCGAAGCAGCCGGGAGGCACCGTTCGCGAGCAAGGGCTAGGCGCCCCCTCGCTCCTACGAAAAGCACAACCCCCTCGACAACCCCCAGTGATCTTTATATTCTGCACAGCGAAACATAATTCCGTTAAAAACCACAATTACAACGGAGACGCTGAGCATGTCCGAGGTAGTGCAGGTCGAACGTCACGCCGACGTGGCCCTGATCAAGGTCGACAATCCCCCGGTCAACGCCCTGGGCCTGGCGGTGCGCGCCGGGTTGCTGCGGGCCTTCCGCGAGGCCGAGGCGGATGCCGCGGTGCGCGCGGTGGTGCTGGTGTGCGCCGGGCGCACCTTCATGGCCGGAGCCGACATCAAGGAATTCGGCAAGCCGCCGCAGGCGCCCTCGCTGCCCGAGGTGGTGGAAGCCATCGAGGCCTCCGCCAAGCCCAGCGTGGCAGTCATCCACGGCACCGCCCTGGGCGGCGGGCTGGAAGTGGCCCTGGCCTGCCATTACCGCATCGCCCGGGCCGACGCCCAGGTCGGCCTGCCGGAAGTGAAGATCGGCCTGCTCCCCGGCGCTGGCGGCACCCAGCGCCTGCCGCGCCTGGCCGGCGTGGAACGGGCGCTGGAGATGATCGTCTCCGGCAACCCGGTGAAGGCGCCGCAGGCCGTGGAATACGGCATCCTCGACAAACTCGTCGACGGCGACCTGGCCGAAGCCGGCCTGGCCTACGCCCGCCGCCTGCTGGACGAAGGCCGCGGCCCGCGCCGCAGCGGCGAGCGCCAGGTGCAAGGCGACGCCGCGCTGATCGCCGCCAAGCACGCCGAAGTGCAGAAGCGCATGCCCGGCCTGTTCTCCCCGCTGCGCTGCGTGGCCGCGGTGGAAGCCGCCAGCCGCCTGCCCCTGGCCGAGGGCCTGAAGCGCGAGCGCGAACTGTTCCAGGAATGCCTGGAGTCGCCGCAGCGCGCCGCCCTCATCCACGCCTTCTTCGCCGAGCGCGAAGCGGCGAAGATCGCCGGCCTGCCCGCCGACACCCCGGTGCGCGAAGTGCGCACGGCCGCGGTGATCGGCGGCGGCACCATGGGCGTGGGCATCGCCCTGTGCTTCGCCAACGTCGGCATCCCGGTGAAGCTGCTGGAAGTCGACGGCGCCGCCCTCGACCGCGCCCTGCAACGCGCCCGCGCCACCTACCAGGCCAGCGTCGAACGCGGCAGCCTCACCAGCGACGCAATGGAAAAGCGCCTGGGCCTGATCCAGGGCGTGCTCGACTACGCCGCGCTAGCCGACGCGGACCTGGCGATCGAAGCCGTGTTCGAGAGCCTGGAGGTCAAGCGCCAGGTCTTCGAGCGCCTGGACGCGGTGTGCAAGCCCGGCGCCATCCTCGCCAGCAACACCTCGTCGCTGGACCTCGATGCCATCGCCGCCTTCACCCGCCGCCCGCAGGACGTGGTCGGCCTGCACTTCTTCAGCCCGGCCAACGTCATGCGCCTGCTGGAAGTGGTGCGCGGCCGCGAGACTTCCGCCGAAGTGCTGGCCAGCGCCATGCAACTGGGCAAGCGCCTGAAGAAGGTCGCGGTGGCGGTGGGCGTGTGCGACGGCTTCGTCGGCAACCGCATGATCTTCCAGTACGGCCGCCAGGCCGAGTTCCTCCTGGAAGAAGGCGCCAGCCCGGCCCAGGTGGACGCCGCCCTGCGCGACTTCGGCATGGCCATGGGCCCGCTGGCGGTGCGCGACCTCTCCGGGCTGGACATCAGCCACGCCATCCGCGAGCGCCAGCGCCCCGGCCTCGAGCCCGGGCAGACGCTGCCCACGGTGCTCGACCACCTGTACGCCGCCGGCATGCTCGGGCAGAAGAGCGGCGCCGGCTTCTACCTCTACCCGCAAGGCTCGCGCACCCCGCAGGACAACCCGGCGCTGCCGGCCATGCTCGAACAGGCCGCTGCTGCCCGCGGCATCACTCGCCAGCCGGTGAGCGCCGAGCACATCGTCGAGCGCTGCCTCTTCGCCCTGGTCAACGAGGCCGCGCGCATCCTCGACGAGGGCATCGCCCAGCGCGCCAGCGACGTCGACCTGATCTTCCTCAACGGCTACGGCTTCCCCGCCTGGCGCGGCGGCCCGCTGTTCCACGCCGACCGCCTGGGCCTGGACCACGTACTGCAACGCATCCGCGAATTCCACCAGCGCTTCGGCGCCTGGTGGGAGCCGGCGCCGCTGCTCGAACGCCTGGTGGCCGAAGGCCGCCGTTTCGCCGACCTCTAAGGAACCGCCATGGACATCCACTTCACCCCCGACGAACTGGCCTTCCGCGATGAAGTCCGCGCTTTCCTGCGCGACAAGCTGCCGGCCGACATCGCCAGCAAGGTGCGCCTGGGCAAGCACCTGAACAAACAGGACCACCAGCGCTGGCAACGCGCCCTCAGCGAGCAGGGCTGGTACGCCAGCCACTGGCCGGTGGAATTCGGCGGCACCGGATGGAACGCCGTGCAGAAGCACATCTTCGAAGAGGAATGCGCCGCCTTCGGCGCGCCGCGCACCATCCCCTTCGGTGTGAACATGGTCGCCCCAGTGATCATCAGGTTCGGCACGCCCGAGCAGCAGGCCCACTACCTGCCGCGCATCCTCGACGGCACCGACTGGTGGTGCCAGGGCTACTCCGAGCCGGGCGCCGGCTCCGACCTGGCCTCGCTGAAGACCCGCGCGGTGCGCGAGGGCGACCACTACATCGTCAACGGTCAGAAGACCTGGACGACACTGGGCCAGCACGCCGACTGGATCTTCTGCCTGGTGCGCACCGACCCGGAGGCTCAGCAGCAGCGCGGCATCAGCTTCCTGCTGATCGACATGCAGAGCCCCGGCATCACCGTGCGGCCGATCATCACCCTGGACGGCGAGCACGAGGTCAACGAAGTCTTCTTCGACAACGTGAAGGTGCCGGTGCAGAACCTGGTCGGCCGCGAGAACGAAGGCTGGACCTGCGCCAAGTACCTGCTCACCTACGAGCGCACCGGCCTGGCCGG
This sequence comes from Pseudomonas sp. AAC, assembly GCF_000725445.1. NCBI lineage: Bacteria > Pseudomonadati > Pseudomonadota > Gammaproteobacteria > Pseudomonadales > Pseudomonadaceae > Pseudomonas > Pseudomonas sp. AAC. The sequence continues at coordinate 692,493 of NZ_KL647096.1, forward strand.
CATAGGCGCGTCCAAGGCAGTGCTGGCGCACCTCAAGCGCGTGGCCAGCCGCGAGCTGTGCGACGGCAGGCCGATGCTGGAAGACCCGCTGTTCCGCGCCCAGGTGGCCGAGGTGGAGATGCAGTTGATGGCCATCGAGATGAGCACCCTGCGCATCCTCGCCGCCGCCCGCGAAGGCGGCGTGCCGGGGGCGGAAAGCTCGATCCTCAAGGTCAAGGGCACCGAGATCCGCCAGGCCATCAGCCATCTGCTGCGCAAGGTCATCGGCCCCTACGCGCTGCCCTTCCTCGAAGAAGAATTCGAGCTGGGCGCCGAGCCGCTGCACGCCGACTACGCCAGCGCGCCGGCCAGCCAGTACTTCAACCTGCGCAAGCTGTCGATCTTCGGCGGCTCCAACGAAATCCAGAAGAACATCGTCTCGAAGATGATTCTCGAGCTGTGAGGGCGTGAGCATGGACTTCAAACTCAGCGAAGAGCAGCAGATGCTGCAGGACACCGCGGCGCGCCTGGTGCGCGACGAATACGCCTTCGACAGGCGCGAGGGCTTCGGCAACAGCGAACTTGGCTACAGCGCCGGCTTCTGGCGCCAGCTGGGCGAGCTGGGCCTGACCTCGGTGTCGCTGCCCGAAGCCTACGGCGGCTTCGGCGGCGGCGTGGACAGCATGCTGGTGCTCACCGAACTGGGCCGCGGCCTGTGCCTGGAGCCCTACCTGCAATCGGTGGTGCACGCCGGCGGGCTGCTCGCCCAACTGGGCAGCCAGGCGCAGAAGGACAGCTGGCTGCCGCGCATCGCCAGCGCCGAGGCGCAGCTGGCGGTGGCCCTGGAAGAGCCGCAGAGCCATTACCAGCTGCACGACGTGCAGACCCACGCGGAGAAGGCCGGCGACGGTTGGAAGCTCAACGGCCGCAAGGCGGTGGTGATCGGCGGGCAGAGCGCCACGGCGATCCTGGTTTCGGCGCGGGTAGCGGGCAACGCGCGGGACGAGGCGGGCATCGGCCTGTTCCTGGTCGATCCGCAGCAGAGCGGCGTGCAGCGCCGTGCCTATCCGACCATCGACGGGCAGAAGGCTTGCGAGCTGTTCCTCGACGGCGCCGTGGCCGAGGCCGTCGGCGTGCCGGGCGAAGCATTGCCGGCGCTGCGCTACCAGCAGGGCCGCGCCATCGCCGCGCAGTGCGCGGAAGCCCTGGGCAGCATGCAGGAAGCCTGCGCCCTGACCCTCGACTACCTGAAGACGCGCAAGCAGTTCGGCGTGCCCATCGGCAAGTTCCAGGTGCTGCAGCACCGCATGGTGGACATGCGCAGCGAGCTGGAGCAGGCCACGTCCATGGCCATCCTCGCCGCCTGCGTGGCGGACCAGCCGGACAGCGCCGAGCGCAGCCGCACCCTGGCCGCGGCCAAGTTCATCGTCACCCGCGCCGGGCGCTACATCGCCGAGCAGGCGATCCAGCTGCACGGCGGCATCGGCATGACCTGGGAATACGTGCTGGCGCACCATGCCAAGCGGCTGGTGATGCTGGGTCACCAGTTGGGCGATGACGATCATCACCTGAAGGCTTATGCGGGGTTGATGGAGGTAACGTAGGGCAGGCCTGCGGCCCCCTCACCCTAACCCTCTCCCGGAGGGAGAGGGGACCGTTTGGTGTGTGCGGGGAGGTTGGAGTCAGTCGGGGAAACTGAGCTGGCTCCTGGCTCAAAGGTCCAGGCGGGATTGATGGGGTGGCGCAGGGCAGGCACTGCGGCCCCTCCCAGCTCTGGAGTGGTAGCTTGACTCTGTCCCCTCTCCCCAGCCCTCTCCCTGAAGGGAGAGGGGGCTAGTCTGTGCCGAGAGGAGGAATGGTTTCAGCCGGAAACCAACGGCGCTGCCGACTGACTCCAGAATCCCCAGTTCTGCCCAACGGTCCCCTCTCCCTTCAGGGAGAGGGTTAGGAAGAGGGCGCTCTTCAGGACAAGCACCGCCCCCACCCAGCTGAAACCCCACTCCCAGCCGGCACGGACAGCTCCCTCTCCCTCTGGGAGAGGGCTGGGGTGAGGGAAAAGCCCGAGCACCAACACCACCAGACCCACACCTTGGAGCGAGCTTGCTCGCGAACCCGCCTCAGGCCCCCAGGCTCTCGATATCCCGCGCCAGCATCTCCAGCTCATGGGCCAGCGACCCCTTGAGCGTTTCCTCGCTCAACTGGAACGACGGCGCACCACAGGTCAGCGCCATCAGCCCCCCATCGGCCAGGCGCAGCGGCACGCCGGCCGCACGCACATTACGGTCCCAGTCACCGAGGGACAGGCAGAAACCATGCTCGCGATATTCCTCGAAGGAACGCTCCAGCGACGCACGCATGGCCGCCCAGTCGCCTTCATGACGGGCTTCGAGGGCCTGCAGCAAATGCTCCCGCTCCTGCTCCGGAGTCGCCGCCAGGTAGGCACGACCCGCAGCAGTGGTAGCCAACGGCAGGCGCACACCAGCATCCATACGCAGCGAGGTAGCCTCCGGCGGCCGGCAGTTCTCCACGTAGATCATCGACAGCCAGTCGCGGCAGGTCAGGCCCACGGTGGTGTTGGTGCGGCGGGCGAAGGCGTCCATGTACGGCTTGGCCAGCTGGCGCACGCGCAGGTTCGACACGTAGGCGTAGCCCAGGGCGAGCACGCCGGAATCCAGCTGGTACTTCTCGTGCTGCTGCGAATAGCTGAGGTAGCCGAGCCTGGTCAGCGTGTAGGTCATGCGCGACACGGTCGGCTTGGGCAGGCCGGTGATCCGCGCGATCTCCTGGTTGCCCAGCACCACCGAGCCGTGGGTGAAGGCGCGCAGCACGTCCAGGCCGCGGGCCAGGGCCTCGACGAACTTGCGGTCCTTGGGTGCGCTGGAGTCTTCGAAATCGTCGCTCATGCTGCCTCGGCTATGGGGAAATAAGGGCCGGAGCGGCGTCCGGCGCGGGCGAACGATAGCAGATCGGCATGCCGCGGACAGCAGGGCGACGGGCCGTTGCACAGGCAAAGGCTATCGCATACCATCGATTTCGACATCATGTTTCGCAGAGCAGAATAACAATTCACTGATGGAGGGCGACGATGCCCGTCACTGCCGAAAGCCATGTCGCCGCGCAATTCGCCGCGCGCGGTTACCACAACGTCCACGACCTGCTGCGCGACGCCAGCCGCGAACACCCCGAGCGCCCCGCCTTCTCCTGCGCCGGCAGTTGCCTGAGCTTCGCCGAGCTGGAGCGCCAGGCCGACGCCTTCGCCCGTTACCTGCGCCACTGCGCCGGCCTGCAACCCGGCGAGCGCCTGGCGCTGATGCTGCCCAACTCCCTGCAATACCCCATCGCCGCCTTCGGCGCGCTCAAGGCCGGGCTGGTGCTGGTCAACACCAACCCGCAGTACACCGCCGGCGAGCTGAGCCACCAGCTGCGCGACTCCGGCGCCGTGGCCATACTGCTGCTCGACCGCCTGCTGCCGCTGCTGCGCAAGGTCCAGGGCGACAGCGCGGTGCGCCAGGTGCTGCTGACCTCGGTGGAAGACATGCAAGCGCCGCAGTACGCCTGCGACGAGCCCGACGCCACGCGCTTCATGCAGGCCCTGCGCCTGGGCGCCGAAGCCCCGCCGCTGGACGCCGAGCCGGGCCTGGAACGCCTGGCGCTGCTGCAGTACACCGGCGGCACCACCGGCGTGTCCAAGGGCGCCATGCTCAGCCACTACAACCTGCTGGCCAACGTCATCCAGACCCTGGAGCTGTTCATGCGCCCGGGCCTGCTCGACCCGGCCAACGACGTGCGCATCGCCCCGCTGCCGCTGTACCACATCATGGCCTTCTCCACGAACTGCCTCAGCTCGGTGGCCATGGGGCTGCACACCGTGGTGATCCGCGACGGGCGCAACCTCGACGAGATCATCGAGGCCATGCGCCGCTACCCCTTCAGCCTGCTCAGCGGGCTGAACAGCCTGTTCGTCGGGCTGATGAACCACCCGGCCTTCGCCAGCCTGGACTTCAGCCACCTGAAATGGGTGACCAGCGGCGGCGCGCCGCTCAACCTGGAAGTCGGCCGGCGCTGGCAGGCGCTCACCGGCGCCCCGGTGCTGGAGGGCTTCGGCCTCACCGAGGCATCGCCTGTGGTGTGCACCAACACCCGGCTGACGCCCTACCGCGAGGGCTTCGTCGGCCAGCCGCTGATCGACACCGAGGTGCGCATCGTCGACGAGGAGGGCAACCCGTGCCCGCTGGAAGTGCCCGGCGAGCTGTGCCTGCGCGGCCCGCAGGTGATGCTCGGCTACTGGGGCCGCCCGGAGGAAACCGCCCAGGTGCTGGACGCCGACGGCTGGCTGCGCACCGGCGACATCGCCCTGCAGGATGCCAACGGCCTGCTGAAGATCGTCGACCGCAAGAAGGACATGATCCTGGTGTCGGGCTTCAACGTCTTCCCCAACGAGGTGGAGGACGCGGTGATGCGCCACCCGGGCATCCGCGAGTGCATCGCCATCGGCGTGCCGGACCTGCGCAAGGGCGAATCGGTGAAGCTGTTCGTCAGCCTGCGCGACCCGGCCCTGGACGCCGCCGCGATCATCGCCCACTGCCGCGAGCACCTCACCGGCTACAAGGTGCCGAGCTTCGTCGAGATTCTCGACGAGCTGCCCAAGACCTCGGTGGGCAAGATGCTCCGCCGCCAGTTGCGCGACCTGGAAGCACGACGGAACCCCACGACGTGACGACAGCGACTAAGGTGAAGACAAGCCAGCCAGACAGGGGCCCCAAGCCCATGCCCGAGAGCAACCTTCCCGCGTTCCGCCGCATCGGCGTGATAGGCGCCGGCGCCATGGGCCGCGGCATCGCCCAGTTGTTCGCCAGCGCCGGGGTGCCGGTGCAGCTCTACGACAGCCGCGCCGAGAGCATCCAGCAGGCCCTGGACTTCAACCGCGAGCTGCTCGAGCGCGCCGCCGCCAAGGGCAAGCTCGGCGCCGACGCCCTGGCCGCCACCCTGCAGCGCCTGCAAGCGGCGCACAGCCTGGACGAGCTGGCCGGCTGCGACCTGCTGGTCGAGGCCATCGTCGAAGACCTCGGCGCCAAGCAGGCGCTGCTCGCCGAACTGGAAGCGCGGGTGGCGGACGACGCGGTGCTGGCCAGCAACACCTCGTCGCTGTCGATCACCCGTATCGCCGCGCGCTGCCGACGCCCCGAGCGAGTGGCCGGCTTCCACTTCTTCAACCCGGCGCCCCTGATGCGCATCGTCGAAGTGGTGCGCGGCCAGCGCACCGACGAGGCGGTGATAACGCGCCTTTCGCGCCTGGCCGAGCAGGCCGGGCACTTCCCGGCGGTGAGCCCGGACAGCCCCGGCTTCATCGTCAACCACGCCGGCCGCGCCTACAGCACCGAGGCCTTGCGCATCCTCGGCGAAGGCATCGCCAGCGCCGCGCAGATCGACCGCATCCTGCGCGACGGCGCCGGCTTCCGCATGGGGCCCTTCGAGCTGTTCGACCTGACCGGGCTGGACGTTTCCCACGCGGTGATGGAATCGCTCTACCAGCAGTTCTACCAGGACCCGCGCTACCTGCCCTCGCCCCTGGCGGCGCAGCGGGTGGCCGCCGGCCTGCTCGGGCGCAAGAGCGGCGAGGGCTTCTACCGCTACCGCGACGGCCAGCCGCTGCGCGAGCCGGAGCCGCAACCCGAGCCGGTGGTGCTGGACCGGCCCTTCTGGCTGGACAGCCAGGACCCGGAGCTGCGCCACCACGTCGGCCAGTTGCTGATCCAGGCCGGGCTGGTGCTGGAGAGCGCCGAGGCGCCTTCGGCCCGCGCCATCTGCCTGGTCACCCCGCTGGGGGAAGACGCCAGCACCCGCATCGACGCCCTCGGCCTGCCGGCGGAGCGCAGCCTGGCCCTGGAAAGCTTCGGCGACCTTGACAAGCGCCGCGTGCTGATGCGCCAGCCGGCCCTCGACCCGCAGCTGGAGGCTCAGGCGCGCCAGGCCCTGGGCGCCGACGGCGTGCCGGTGGAGGTGATCAACGACTCCGCCGGCTTCGTCACCCAGCGGGTGATCGCCAGCATCGTCAACCTGGGCTGCGAGATCGCCCAGCGCGGCATCGCCACCCCGGTGACCCTCGACCGCGCGGTGCAACTGGCCCTGGGCTACCCCTTCGGCCCGCTGGCCTTCGGCGAGCACTACGGCGCGGCGCGCATCCTCACCATCCTCCAGGGCCTGCAGGCCTGCTACGGCGAACCGCGCTACCGCCCCAGCCCCTGGCTGCGCCGCCGCGTGCAGCTGGACCTGCCGCTGCACGCCCCGGATGCGGCGGACTGAGAACAACTGCCTTACAGGCCGCACCGAACCGCTCTTCGTAGGAGCGGGCCCGGCCCGCGATTTCGCGCGCAGGGCGCGCTCCTACAGGGAAGCTACGCGGGTGGGGGTGGCGTAGGAGCGGGCTCCGTCCGCGATAGGCCCAGCGCCGGCCCTGCCGGCGAAATCGCGGATAAATCCGCTCCTACGGGGTGAGGAATGCAACCGCTCCTGCAGGCACAGGAGAAACGCCATCGTAGGATGGGTTGAGCGAAGCGATACCCATCACCCCGGCCCGATGGGTTTCGCAAGCTCAACCCATCCTACGAAGAGCGCCTCGGCGCAGGCGGTGCCTCACAACCACCGAAACCGCCCATCCGCAAGCTGCTCCAACGCCGCCTGCCGCTGCGCCGCGGGCAGCGCGCCGAGCCTTGCGGCCTGGGCATAGAACGCCGACCAGTCGCCGTCGACCTGGCGGTATAGCGCGGCGAAGGCCGGCACCCACTGGTCGTAGAGCGCGAAGGGCAGCAGCGTGGCGTTGTTCAGCGGCCCGTCGATCCAGCCGTCGAACAGGCCCTTGCCACCCCAGCGCCGGGCCACCAGTTGCCGGTATTCGCTACGCAGGCGCTCGAACTCGGCGGCCTTGCGCGCCCGCATGGCCTCCGGCGGCAGGCCGCTGGCGTAGAGCGCCTGCAACCGCGCCCGCGTCGCCAGCAGCAGGGCCGCCAGCTCCTCGCGCTGCCGTGGCCCCGTCTCCGTCGGCAACGGCTGCCCGCGCGAGGCCAGCCACTGGCGCAGCCCCTCCCGCTGCACGAAGACCGCCAGGGATTCGTTGAAGGCGCTGTCGCCGGGCAGGTACAGGCGCTGGTGGGCCAGCTCGTGGAAGATCAGCTCGGCCTGGTGCGCCTCGTCGCCGAGCATGGTGCTGAGGATGGGCGCATCCTCGCGCCCGGGAATGGTGAAGGCCGCGGCCGCGCCTATGCAGGTGTCCAGGCCCTGGCGCTGCAGCTCGGCCGCCGCGCGCCGAGCGGCATGCGGATCGTAGAAGCCGAGGTAGCTGACGCAGCCGGCGCGGGGAAAGCAGCGATCGCGCGGCCGCAGGGAGAATTCGTCGGTAGCGAACAGGTTCCACACCGCATAGTCCCGGCGCAGGTCGGCGTAGCGGCGGTAGCTGGCGTTGTCCGGCAGGTCCAGGTGGCGGCTGGCGAAGTCGCGGGCGGCCAGGGCGGCGGCGAGCAGGCGCCGGGTGCGCGCGTCGGTGCCGGGGTCGGCCAGCACCTCGGCCACCGGCAGGGCATTGGCCAGCACTTGCCGCTGGCCCTCGTGCAACTGCTCCTGGTAGCTCCCGGCGGCGCAGGCCATCAGCAACGGCAGGCCCAGGCAGACCAAGGTGCAATGGACCAGGCCCATGGCGCACCTCCATGCCCGTTGACCCGGGGCAGGGGGGCCATGGCGGCCCGCGCGAAGTCAAGAAATCGACTCTTTACGGGTGAGCCTAGCGCAGGCTGACGAATTCGCCGGTTTTCAGTCGAACCAGCGCTGCCTGGCGCTCTTCCGCGGGCAGCGCGCCGAGCTTCTCGACCCGCGCATAGAACGCCGGCCAGTTGCCGCCGACCTGGCGCAGCAGGGTGGCGAAGGCCGGCACCCACTGGTCGTAGAGGCCGAATGGCAGCAGCTTGGCGTTGTTCAGCGGGCCGTTCACCCAGGCGTCGTAGGGGCACTTGCCGGCCCATTCGCGCTGGCACAGTTCACGGTAGTCGCGGCGCAGGCGCTCGAACTCGGCGGCCTTGGCGGCGCGCTTGTCGGCCTCGGGCAGGTCGCGGGCGTAGAGCTCCTTCAGGCGCTCGCGGGTGTCCAGCACCAGGCGGGTGAAGCCTTCGCGCTGGCGCACGCGGCTGGCCTGTTCCGGCGGCAGGCCGCGGAAGGCGCGCCAGCGGCGGCCGCCCTCCTGCTCGACGAAGCTGGCGTAGGATTCGTTGAAGGCGGTGTCGCCCGGCAGGTAGAAGCGCTGGTGGGCCAGCTCGTGGAACAGCGTCTCGGCCAGGCGCTGGTCGTCCCAGCGCAGCATGCTGCTGATGATCGGGTCGTCGAACCAGCCGAGGGTGGAGTAGGCCTCCACGCCGCCGACGTAGACGTCCCAGCTCTGCGCCTTCAGGCGCTGCGCCTCAGCCTTGGCGCCGGCCTCGGCGTAGTAGCCGCGGTAGGCCACGCAGCCGGCGATGGGGAAGCAGTGGGTGAGCGGCTGCAGCGACAGCTCCGGCGTGGCGAACACGTTCCACACCACGTAGGGCCGGTGGATATCGCTGTACAGCCGGTAGCTGCGGTTGTCCGGCAGGGCCAGCTCGGCGCTGGCGAAGGCGCGGGCCTCCTGGGACAGCGCCAGGCGCTGGCGCAGCCTGGCGTCGCGGGCGGGGTCGGCGACCACCTCGGCCACCGGCTCGCGGGCCGCCAGCAACTGCAACTGGCCGTTGCCCAGTTGGCTGTAATAGCCGGCGGTGGAACAACCGCCCAGCAGGAAGAACGCCAGGCAGGGAACCCAGCGGGGCAATCGGCGGTCGAGAAACGCAATACACAGGCGGGCGGGCATGCGCGGCACATTAGCACAGGCCCCGAACCGCCGCTGCCGACACAACGAGACCACCCTGGAGTGTACCCATGCGCCCGCTGCTGCTCGCCACCGGCCTGCTCGTCCTGAGCGGTTGCTCGCTGATCCTGCCGCAACCCGACCCCAACCGTGCCTGGATCGACCTCGACACCAACGGCCAGAGCGACCTCTCGGCCCTGCAGGTGGACGACCAGCCCTGGCACAGCACCCGCTACTTCGAGGTCGACCCCGGCCAGCACGAGCTGCGCGTGCGCTACCAGTTCCAGGTCGAACCGCAGAACATCGGTTCCGAGGCCGCAGTTTCCGAGGCGATGTGGCGCGACTGCCAGCTGACCCTCAAGTACAAGGACTTCGGCGCCGGCCAGCGTTACCGCCTGGAGACCGGCAGCATCGGCTTCTACCCCTGGGCGCGGCTGTACGACCAGCAGGCCAATGAAATCGCCCGCGGCCGCACCGGGCGCTGCGAGAAGGTCTGAGCGAACGCGCCGCGGCGCCGCCCAGGGCGTATGCTGGGCGGATTCCCCGCTTCGAGCGACACCGCCATGGGCAAACTCCCGCTGCTGTTCCTCCCGGCCCTGCTGAGCGCCTGCGCCGGCCCGCTGCCGGCCCACGACCCGCAGCTGGCCTGGGTCGACCTCTACACCCAGCCGGCCAACACCCTGCTCGCCGAGCGCCTGGACAAGCAGGTGCTGCGCGACGGCCGCTTCTTCCAGGTGCCGCCGGGCAAGCACGAGCTGGAAGTGCGCTACCAGTACGAGATTCCCGGGGGTGGCGGCGGCGGCCTGGCGATGAGCGACAACACCACGCAGATCACCTGCCGCGTATGGCTGACCTACGACAACTTCGCCCCCGGCCAGCGCTACCGCCTGGAAGTGCGCCCGCAACTGCGCAAGGCCCTGGCCCTGCTCACCGATGCCAACGGCCAGCTGGTGGCCAAGACCGATTTCCAGGGGCGGATGGACTGCGGGCTGTTCTGAGCCGGGCGGCTCAGTCGTCGTTCTTCTGGTAGATGATCTTGCGCGTGCCGCCCTCGCAGCTGCCGACCACCATGCTCGGGTCCTTCACCTCGGCGTTGGTGACTATCTCCAGGGTGTAGGCGGTCACCCCGGCGGACTGGATCTTGGTCTCGATCTCCGCCTTGAGTTCCTCGCACGGCTTGGTCTTCGCCTGGGCGGCGCCCGCGCAGGCCAGGGCCAGCATCAGCACGGCGAACTTGCTCACGGTCATGGCATTCCCTCGTCAGCCCCACCACGGGGCGCCCTATCCTAACGAGAGACAGCGCGGCGGCGACAGAGTGCCCAACGACGAAGGGGCGCCAATGGCGCCCCTTCGCGGTCCCGCGGCGGCTTCAGTGCCGCGAATAGACGATCTCCTTGCTGCCGCCCTCGCAGGTGCCGACCACCTGACGAGCGCCACCCGCGCCCTTGTCGACGATCTCCAGGGTGTAGCCCGAGACGCCCTTGGCCTGGAGTTTCGCGTCGATCTCGGCCTTGAGCTCCTCGCACGGCTTGCCGGCGGCCAGGACGCTGCCCGCCATGGCCAGTAGGCCGGCGGCCAACAACAGGTTCTTCATGGCTGATGCTCTCCGTTGAACGAATGGACGAAGGGCCCCGCTGGGCCCGTGAAACGGCCGCCCCGCGGCGGCCCCCGAAAGCCCCCGGCGCCCCGGCCCGCGGGCGCGCGGCGGCAAATGCCGGTCAGCTGTCGGCGATCTTGAAGCCGACCTTCAGCGTCACCTGGTAATGCCCCACCGCACCGTTCTCGATATGCCCGCGGGTGTCCACCACCTCGAACCATTCCAGGTTCTTCAACGACTTCGAGGCCTCGGCCAGGGCGTTGTTGATGGCGTCCTCGATGCTGGTGCGCGAAGACCCGACCAGCTCGATCTTCTTGTAGGTGTGATGGTTCGACATCGGCTTCTCCTTGAGCGCGCCCGGCGGCGCGCAGTGCTGAATGTCCTCGTAGGACACTAGCCGAGCCCTGGAAGTGCAGCAAATTGCCGCCAGGGGGCAACCCTCAGCGCGCGGCCAGTTCCGTTCGCAACCAGCGGGCCAGGCGTTCGGCGCGGGCGTCGCCGCGCCGGGCCGGCACCCACAGCGCCAGGCGCGCGGCGGTTTCGGCGAAGCCCCAGGGCGCGGCGAGGCGGCCGGCGGCGAGGTCGTCGGCCACCAGCGCCTGGGGGGCGATGGCCACGCCAAGGCCGGCCACCGCCGCTTCCAGCAGGTAGTACAGGTGCTCGAAGCCCTGGCCCAGGTGCAGGGCGCCGGCGTCCAGGCCCTGGGCGAGCGCCCATTGCGGCCAGGCCTGGGGCCGCGAGGCGGTGTGCAGCAATGCCTCGCCCAGCAGCGCCCGGGGCTCGGCCAGCTGCAGTTCGGCGAAGCGCGGGTGGCGCGGGCTGAGCACCGGGCCGATGCGCTCGGCGGCCAGTTCGAACACCTGCATGTCGGCCGGCCACGGCGGCTCGGCGAACAGCAGGGTGGCGTCGACGCCGCCGCGGCGTGGGTCCAGTTCGCCCTCGCTGGCCGAGAGTTGCAGGCGCAGTTCCGGCAGCTCGCGGTTGAGGCGGTCCAGGCGCGGGATGAACCAGCGGGCCAGCAGGCTTCCCGGGCAACCGAGCACGAAGGGCGCCTCGCCGCCAGCCTGGCGCAGCTCGGCGCAGACACGGCGCAGGCGCTCGAAGGCGTCGCCGCTGGCCTCGCCCAAGCGGCGCCCGGCATCGGTGAGTTTTACGCCGCGCCCGTCCTTGGCCAGCAGGGCCACGCCGAGGTCTTCCTCCAGTTGCCGCAGCTGCCGGCTCACCGCGCCGTGGGTGACATGCAGCTCGGCCGCCGCCTGGCTCACGCCGCCGAGACGGGCGACGGCATCGAAGGCGCGCAGGGCGTTGAGCGGGGGAAGGTCGCGGCTCATGGCGTTAAACCTGTGAGTTTTCCTGACATGTCCGGGCGATCTTATCGCTTTTCCCGCCCGGCTGGCAGTCGTATCCTCGGCACATTCCGTAGGAGCAACGGCCTTGCGCCGAGGTGCTCTTCGTAGGATGGGTTGAGCTTGCGATACCCATGCTGCCGTGGTGATGGGTATCGCTTCGCTCAACGCCATCCTACGAAAAGCCGTGCTTCCCTGGAGGTGTTTCGCACCCAGGGGCGCTCCTGCCTACCGACACCAGAGGAGCCTTCCCATGTCCACATTGCGCACCGGTCCCGACGCCAAGGGCCTGTTCGGCAGCTTCGGCGGCCAGTACGTCGCCGAGACGCTGATGCCGCTGATCCACGACCTGGCCCGCGAGTACGACAAGGCCAAGGAAGATCCGGAGTTCCACAAGGAACTGGCCTACTTCCAGCGCGACTACGTCGGCCGCCCGAGCCCGCTGTACTTCGCCGAGCGCCTGACCGAGCACTGCGGCGGCGCGAAGATCTACCTCAAGCGCGAAGAGCTGAACCACACCGGCGCGCACAAGATCAACAACTGCATCGGCCAGATCCTCCTGGCCAGGCGCATGGGCAAGCAGCGCATCATCGCCGAGACCGGCGCCGGCATGCACGGCGTGGCCACCGCCACCGTGGCGGCGCGCTTCGGCATGAAGTGCGTGGTCTACATGGGCACCACCGACATCGACCGCCAGCAGGCCAACGTCTTCCGCATGCGCCTGCTGGGCGCCGAGGTGATCCCGGTCACCGCCGGCACCGGCACTCTCAAGGACGCCATGAACGAAGCCCTGCGCGACTGGGTGACCAACGTCCACGACACCTTCTACCTGATCGGCACCGTGGCCGGCCCGCACCCCTACCCGGCGATGGTCCGCGACTTCCAGGCGGTGATCGGCAAGGAAACCCGCGAGCAGCTGGCCGAGAAGGAAGGGCGCCTGCCCGATTCCCTGGTCGCCTGCATCGGCGGCGGCTCCAACGCCATGGGCCTGTTCCACCCGTTCCTGGATGACGCCGGGGTGAAGATCATCGGCGTGGAAGCCGCCGGCCACGGCATCGAGACCGGCAAGCACGCGGCCAGCCTGAACGGCGGCGTGCCCGGCGTGCTGCACGGCAACCGCACCTTCCTGCTGCAGGACGAGGACGGCCAGATCATCGATGCCCACTCCATCTCCGCCGGCCTGGACTACCCCGGCATCGGCCCGGAACACGCGTGGCTGCACGACATCGGCCGCGTCGAGTACACCTCGATCACCGACCACGAAGCGCTGCAGGCCTTCCACACCTGCTGCCGCCTGGAAGGCATCATCCCGGCGCTGGAGTCCTCCCACGCCCTGGCCGAGGTGTTCAAGCGCGCGCCGAACCTGCCCAAGGACCACATCATGGTGGTGAACCTGTCCGGTCGTGGCGACAAGGACATGCAGACCGTCATGCACCACATGCAACAGGAGCAGCAAGCATGAGCCGCCTGCAGACCCGCTTCGCCGAACTGAAACAGCAGAACCGCGCCGCTCTGGTGACCTTCATCACCGCCGGCGACCCGGGCTACTCCACCTCGCTGGACATCCTCAAGGGCCTGCCCGAGGCCGGCGCCGACGTGATCGAGCTGGGCATGCCGTTCACCGACCCGATGGCCGACGGCCCGGCGATCCAGCTGGCCAACATCCGCGCCCTGGGCAACGGCCAGAACCTGGCCAGGACGCTGAAGATGGTCCGCGAATTCCGCGCCGGCAACGACAGCACCCCGCTGGTGCTGATGGGCTACTTCAACCCCATCCACTACTACGGCGTCGAGCGCTTCATCGCCGATGCCAAGGAAGCCGGCGTCGACGGCCTGATCATCGTCGACCTGCCGCCGGAGCATAACGAGGACCTGTGCCAGCCGGCCCAGGCCGCGGGGCTGGACTTCATCCGCCTGACCACCCCGACCACCGACGACAAGCGCCTGCCCACGGTGCTCGCGGGCAGCTCGGGCTTCGTCTACTACGTCTCGGTGGCCGGCGTGACCGGCGCGGGAGCCGCGACCCTGGAGCACGTCGAGCAGGCCGTGGCGCGCCTGCGCCGCCACACCGACCTGCCGGTGGCCATCGGCTTCGGCATCCGCACCCCGGAACACGCCGCCAGCGTCGCCCGCCTGGCCGACGGCGTGGTGGTGGGCTCGGCGCTGGTGGACAAGATCGCCAACGCGGGAAGCTCCGCCGACGCCGTGCAGGGCGTGCTGGGCCTGTGCCGCGAACTGGCCGAGGGCGTGCGCAAGGCGCGCTGAGGGCCCGGCTGCATGAGCGGGGCGATATCCAGCGATGGGTATCGCTTCGCTCAACGCCATCCTACGGGGGGCGGCGGGCAGGCTGCATAATGGGTCGGGTGTTTTTCCGCAGCGGCCCCAGCCCATGAATCTGCACAGCCTCCATCACGTTGCCCTGATCTGCTCCGATTACCCGCGTTCGAAACGCTTCTATACCGAGGTGTTGGGGCTGCGGGTTGTCGCCGAGACCTACCGCGCCGAGCGCGATTCCTGGAAGCTCGACCTGGCCCTGGGCGAGGTGCAGCTGGAGCTGTTCTCCTTCCCCGGCGCGCCGCCGCGGCCGTCCTATCCCGAGGCTCTGGGGCTGCGCCACCTGGCTTTTGCCGTGGAAGACCTGGAAGCGGCGGTGGTCGAGCTGGAGGGGCAGGGGGTGCGTTGCGAGCCGATCCGTTGCGATGGGTTGACCGGTAAGCGCTTTACCTTCTTCGCCGATCCGGACGGGTTGCCGTTGGAGTTGTACGAGCGTTGATAGATGCCCGCCGGCCTGTTGGCCGGAATCGCGGATGAATCCGCTCCTACCTTACAGGCAGGCACGGCTCCTACGCCCCCCGGCAAACACCGTGCCTCGTAGGATGGCGTTGAGCGAAGCGATACCCATCGCCATGCCGCGAGGCTCGGCCAAGGTCAGGCCGGCATCGCCGCGTCGCCCAGGGCGTTGCGCAGGCTGGCCAGGTCGCGCAGCGGCGGGGCGCCGAACAGGCGGCTGTATTCGCGGCTGAACTGCGAGGGGCTCTCGTAGCCCACGCGGTGGCCGGCCACCGCCACTTCCAGACCCTCGGAGAGCATCAGCCGGCGCGCCTCCTGCAGGCGCAGCTGCTTCTGGTACTGCAGCGGGCTGAGCGCGGTGACTTCCTTGAAGCGGTGGTGCAGGGTCGAGGGGCTGAGGTTGACCTCGCGGGCCAGGTCGTCGATGCGCAGAGCCTTGTCGAAGTTGCGGTTGAGCCATTCGATGGCGCGGGTCACCCGGTGCGTCTGGCTGTCGGTCATCGCCAGGTCGTGCAGCAGGTGGCCCTGGGGCCCGCGCAGCAGGCGGTAGAGAATCTCGCGGATGTACAGCGGCGCCAGCATGGCGATGTCGCGCGGGCTGTCGAGCAGGCGCATCAGCCGCAGCAGGGCGTCGAGCACCGAGGTGTCCAGGCGCTGCAGGTAGATGCCGCGGCTGGCCGGGCGCGGGGTGCTGCCGGCCAGGCCGGCGTCGGCGATCAGCCGCGTCAGTTCGCCCGGGTCGATGTCCAGGCGCAGCGACAGGTAGGGCTTGTCCGCCGAGGCGTCGACCACCTGGCCGCACACCGGCAGGGTCACCGAGACCACCAGCAGGTTGAGTTCGTCGTAGCGGTAGATTTCCGGGCCGACGCGGATTTCCTTGCTGCCCTGGGCGATGACGCACAGCGCCGGGCGGTACAGGGTGGGCATGCGGCCTTCGCTGGGCTGCTCCAGGCGCGCCAGCGACAGCGATTCGACGGCGGTGTCGTGGACGCCGGAGACGCCATTGCAGTGGCGCTCGATGATGTCGGCCAGTTCCTGGCGGCTGGCGGCGACGGGGTCGTGGGGTTGCGACATACGGGGGCCTCCGAGAGTGGCGGCGTCCAGCTTACGCCCGGGCACACGCGGGAAGTGTGACAGGGCGACGGACGCTGGAGGATCGGGCAAGCAATCGGCAGGATCGTACAAGCCAGCCAGCGCGGGAAGCCCCCATCATGCCAGCCAGGCCAGGGAATCCGCCGCTTCGGGCAAGGCGGCGCGGATGACGCAGGATCAGGCAAGAAGCCGACAGCATCCGTCTACCGCCCGCAGACGCCCGTCTCCTACTCTGGCACAACCGGGCCGAGCCCCCCTTCCAGCGCCCGGGACAGGAGGAGATCTTTCATGGCCATTCGACAACCGCTCGAACACCACCTGCTGATCCGCTCACGCCCCGGCCACGAGGCCGAGCTGGCGCAGCTGCTCGACCGCCTGATCAGCGCCGCGCACCAGTTGCCCGGCTGCCAGTCCTACGAGGTGCTGCTGCCGGCCACCCGCAGCGACTTCTGGCGCCTGCGCGGCCGCTGGGCCGATGCGCAAAGCCTGCAGGCCTACCTGGAACTGCCGCTGCAACAACTGCTGGGGGAAATCCTCCAGCATCACGCCCTCAGCCTGCACACCCACCTGGACGCGCCGCGCGAGGAATCCCGCGCGGCCTGAGCCCCCTCAGTACTCCATGCGCCAGCCCAGGGTGAAGGTGCGCCCGCGGCCCTGGTAGTCGTACAGGTAGGCCGGCCCGTAGGTCGGCGAGTAGAACAGCGTCGCCCGCTGCCCCCACACGGTGCTGTACTCGCGGTCCAGCAGGTTCTGGATGCCCGCGCTGAAGGTGCCGAAACCCGTCTTGCGTTCCCCCATCAGGTCGAAGGTGGTGTAGCCGTCGATCTCGTGGTCGGCGTCGTCCTTCAGGCTCATGGCGTGGTTGGCCTGCAGCCGCGCGCTGTTCAGCTCATCGTTCCAGCCGACGAAGGCGGTGGCCTTGGACAGCGAGGCGTAGCGCGCGTCGCGCTTGATCCAGTCGCCGTCGGCGTCCTCTTCCTCGGAGCGCACCAGGTGCAGGGTGGTGCCGCCCTGCCAGCCGTTCTGGAAGTAGCGCGTCAGCGCGCCCTCGAAGCCGAAGTCGCGGCTCTTCTGGTCGTTGACGTCGATGGTCAGGGTGGCCTGGTCGACGCTGATCACCTTGTCCGACCAGATGTAGTACACCGCCGTCTGCGCCTGCCAGTCCATGTCCGCATAGCGCCAGCCCAGCTCGACCTGGCGGCTCTTGATGCCGGCCAGCGGGTTGTCGTCCACCGAGAGCCCGGGCTTGCCGTAGTACTTGGCCGGGTCGGGCAGGTCGAAGCCTTCGCTGTAGTTGCCCCACAGCTGGTGGCCGTTGTGGAAGTCGTAGATGGCGCCGAGGTTGAACAGGTTGACCTGGTAGTCGTTGTTGCCGCCGGGCACGCCCTTGAAGTCGTCGACCTCGACGTCCATCTTCTGGTGCCGCGCGCCGCCGGAGAGGGTCAGGGCGTCGGTCAGCTTGTAGTCCAGCTGGCCGTAGAACGACAGGCCGTCGACCACGTAGCTGGGGTAGCGCGGCGCGCTGCTGGCGGTACTCAGGTCGAGGCCGCCGCTTTCCGAGGAGACCAGCTGGTCGAAGGTCTTCTGCTCGGCGTTGAAGCGCTCGTGGTCCAGGTCCACGCCGTAGGTGAGCTTCAGCTTGTCCCACTGCTTGCTGAACAGGCCCTTGAGGCCGCTGACCTCGAAGTTCTGCTGCGAGGCGGCGAAGTACACGCCGGTGCTGCCGGCCGGCTTGCCGGCGTTGTAGTAGGGGAAGGGGTAGAAGTTGTCGTCTTCCTTGCGGTAGTAGGCCTGCAGGTAGAAGTCCTGGTCCAGCAGGTTGGCGTGGTGGTAGTTGGCGTTGAGCAGCAGGCGGCGCGTCTGCGGCTCCAGGTCGGTGTCCATGCCGCTGCGGATCTGCGCATCGTCCAGGTCCGAGGGGGCCTTGTAGTTCAGGTGCGGAAAGTAGATGCCGGTGCTGCCGTCGTTGCCCGAGTCGTAGTACTGGGCCAGCAGGTCCAGGCTCTGCTCGTCGGTGAACTGCGCGGTGAGGTTGCCCATGACGTCGACGGTGCGGTTGTACTGCAGGTCGGTCTGGGTGTTGTCGATGAAGATCTGGTTGCCGGCGCCGTCGTAGAAGGCTTCGTTCTTCTCCGCGGAAACGCCCAGGCGCCCGCTCAGGCGATCGCTGCCGCCGCTGACCGACTGGGCCAGGCGGGTGGAGAGGTCGTCGCTGTTGTTGAAGCCGCTGCTGGCGCCCAGCTGGCTTTCGAAGCGGGCACTGCCGGGCACGCCCTTCTTGGTGATGATGTTGATGATGCCGCCGGTGGCGCCGCCGCCGTAGATGGCGCTGGCACCGGAGAGCACTTCGATGCGCTCGACGTTGAACGGCGAGATGCTGTCGAACTGCCGCGACAGGCCGCGGGAGCTGTTCTGGCTGACGCCGTCGATCATCACCAGCACGTTGCGCCCGCGCATGTTCTGGCCGTAGTTGGTGCGGCCTTCCGGGGCCAGGTCGAGGCCGGGGACCAGCTTGCCCACCGCTTCCTTGAGGCTGACGCCGGTGTCCAGCTGTTCGCGCAGCTGCGCCTGGTCCACCACCCAGACGGTGCCGGGGATGGAGCTGATGTCGGTGGGCGTGCGCGCGGCCACGCTGATCTGCGTCGGCGCCATGCTCAGCGGCTCGCCGCCGGCGGCCTTCTCGCGCTGCAGCACCACGGTGCGCTCGTCGCTGAAGCTCCAGCGCATGCCGCTGCCGGAAAGCAGCTTGTCCAGCGCCTCCTCGCGGCTGTAGCGGCCGTCCAGGCCGGGGCTCTTCAGGCCCTGGACGTCCTCGGAGTTGAACAGCAGGTGCAGCCCGGCCTGGTCGGCGAACTGCGTCAGGGCGCTGTCCAGGCTGCGCGGCGCGATATGCAGCTCGACGTCCTCGGCGGCCAGGGCCAGGGGGCTGGCGCCGCCGAGCAGGGCGGCCAGGGCCAGGGCGCGGTACAGCGGGGAGAGGCGGTGATGCATGCGGGGGTTTCCGTTCTTGTGGGCAGGGCGCGTTTGTTGGGAATTCTTCGCGTTCATGCCTACGACGAAACGGGGTGGGGGATCTTGCAGTGGGGGAGGTAAAAATTTTTGCGCGGGGTCTGGTTTTGTATTTTGGAGCGAGCTTGCTCGCGAACGGCGGTTACCGGCGGCTTCGGTGTGTTGGTTTGGCGCCGTTCCCTCTCCCCAGCCCTCTCCCTGAAGGGAGAGGGGGCTTGTCCGTGCCGAGAAAGGATCTGGTGTTAGCCGGATACTCGGTACAAGCCGGCTAACGCCGAAATATCAGCGCATGCCCAACGGTCCCCTCTCCCTTCAGGGAGAGGGTTAGGGAGAGGGCGCTCTCCAGCCCCTACGAAGAAACCGGCCTAACCACCACCAACCAGGGCAACCGCGTCACCCGCACCGGCTGCAACCGCTGCAACGTCTGCAGCAGCGCATCGGGATCGTCCAGATCGAACACCCCGCTCACCCTGTGCCGCCGCAAGCCGGCATCGGTCAGCAGGATGCGCCCCGGCAGGTAGCGCTCCAGTTCCGCCAGCACCTCGCCCAGCGGGCGCTGGTTGAAGATCAGCTTGCCGCGCTGCCAGGCGCTGGCGCTGTCCAGGTCCAGCGGCTGCACCGGGCCGGGGGCGGCTTCTCCGCGATAGGCCAGGCGCTCGCCGGCGGCCAGGCGCACCGCCGGTTTGCCGCCGGCCTCCACCCGCACCACGCCCTCGCTGACCGCCACCTGCACTTCCGGGCCGCGGCTGTCGACGTCGAAGCGGGTGCCCACGGCGGTGACTTCGCCGTCGCCAGCATGCACCACGAAGGGCCGCTGCGCGTCCTTGGCCACTTCGAACAGCGCCTCGCCGCCATACAGATGCAGGCTCCGACGGCTGGCGGAGAAGTCCACCGACAGCGCGCTGGCGCTGTTCAGCCAGACGCGGCTGCCGTCGGCCAGCTCGATCATCCGCCGCTCGCCGGTACGGGTGGCGTAGTCGGCGTACAGGCCCGCCACCGGCGTGGGCAGCGCCAGCGCCACGGCCAGCGCGGCGACGCAAGCGGCCGCTGCCACAGCGACGAGGCGGCGCGGGCGCAGCAGGCGGTGGCGGCGCGCCGTGCGGGTGGCCGGCAGGGCGCCCCACAGCGCCTCGGCGCTGCGCGCGGCGCTTTCGTGCTCGGGGCTCTGCGCGCGCCACTGGGCGAACGCGCTGCGGCGGCCGGCTTCGACGCGGCCGGAATGCAGCTCCGCCAGCCAGTCGATGGCCTGATTCTCCAGGTCCCGGCGGCTCATGGCTGCGCCTCCCGCTGTTGCAGGTGGTCGCGGCAATGGCGCATGGCCTGGACGATGTACTTGCCCACCATGCTCTCGGAAACGCCAAGGCGACGGGCGATCTGCGCGTGGGTCAGGCCGTCCAGGCGGTTCATCAGCAGCGCCTGGCGGGCCTTGGGCGGCAGCTGGTCGAGGGCGGCGTCGAGCTGTTCCAGGGCCTCGCGGGCCAGCAGGTTGCGCTCCAGGCCGGCGCCGGGGTCGCTGACCTCGTTGGCCGCCGTCTCCTCCACGTGCAGCTCGGCCAGCCGGCCCTCGCGGCGCAGGTTGTCGATGGCCAGGTTGCCGGCGACGCGGAACAGGTAGGCGCGCGGGTCCTGCACTTCGGCCTCCGGGGCCTGGTCGGCCAGGCGCAGCCAGGTGTCCTGGGCGACGTCGGCGGCGCGCTGGTTGTCGCCCAGGCGGCGGGCGAGGAAGCGCAGCAGGTCCGCATAGTGCGCCTGGAAGCTCTGCAGGAGGTGGGAGGAGGCGAAACGCCGCATGATGACCGCGATACCCTGGAATACCGGCCCGCCGTGGGCGGGCCGCCGGTAAAGCGGGCAAGCATACACCGAATCGAGAATCATTATCGAACTCAGCCGAACTGCGACAGGTCCAGCGGCCGCACCGCGCCCATCCAGATGGCGTGGTCGCGGTGGTCGCGCAGGTCGTCGCCGGTGTCCGGGTGGATGAACACCACCAGGCCATCGCGGTGCAGCGCCAGCCAGGGCACCACGGCGGCGAAGGCGTCGTTGCCGAAGGCCAGCTGGCAGCTCCAGTCCGGGTGCGGGCCGACCGGGCGCTGGTGCATGCGACCCATCTTCACGCCGAACAGGCGCACCGCCTCCTCGCACAGCTGGCGGGCCTGCTCCAGGCTGTCGGCATCGTAGTAGACGTGGGCGTGGTAGCCGTGGATCTCGTTCATGGGTCCTGTTCCAGTTCGGCGCGCAGCCAGTCGACGAAGGGCTGCAGCAGGCGGGCGCGGCGCTTGCGCTCGGGCAGCACGGCGTAATAGCCGTAGCGCGAGGCGGCGCTCTCGCGGATGGGCCGGCACAGTAACCCCTGCTCCAGCAGTTCGTCGACCAGGTGGCGCCAGCCGATGGCCACGCCCTGGCCGGCGATGGCCGCCTGCACCAGTAGCGTGTAGTTGTCGAAGCGTAGCCCGGCAGCCTCCGGCGGGCGCGGCAGTTCCAGGGCGCGGAACAGCCCCGGCCAGTCGAACCAGCGGCTGTGGGCCTCGGGCTTCAGGTGCAGCAACGGCAGGCGCTGCAGCTCCTCCAGCGGCAGCGGCGCCTGGCGCTCGCCCAGCAGGCGCGGGCTGCACACCGGGAAGACTTCCTCGCCGAACAGCAGCAGCGGCTCGCCATGCTTGAAGCGCCCGTCGCCGAAGGCGATGGCCACGTCCACGTCGCTGCGCAGGCTGCTGGGGCTGCGCTCGCTGCTCAGCAGGCTGACGTCCAGTTCCGGGTGCAGCTGGCGGAAGCGCGGCAGGCGCGGCATCAGCCAGTAGGCGGCGAAGGCGAAGTCGGTGGCCACCTGCAGCACCTCCTGGGTGCGCCGGGCGCTGACCGCCTCGACCCCGGCCTCCAGTTCCGCCAGCCCGGCCTGCACGTGGCGCAGCAGCAACTGGCCGCTTTCCGTCAGAACGATCCCACGGTGCACCCGGTCGAACAGACGTGTGCCGAGCAACTTCTCCAGGCGCTTGATCTGCTGGCTCACCGCCGGCTGGCTGCTGCCCAGCTCGGCAGCGGCCGCGGTGAAGCCCTGCTCGCGGGCCGCGCACTCGAACACGCGGAGCAGCTCCAGGGGCAGGCTCATGGGTTCGCCACCCATAAGCTGGTGTTATCCGAAGCATGTATGGCCATGCGGTTTACCCCCTGCCGGCGCGGCGTGACACTGCTGCCACGCACTATTCCATAACAACCGTGCATAGGATAAGCCTCGCCATGCCACGCCCGAACATTCTCTTCATCATGGCCGACCAGATGGCCGCGCCCCTGCTGCCCCTGCACGATGCCGCCTCGCCGATCCGCATGCCCAACCTGATGCGCCTGGCGGAACAGGCCGTGGTGTTCGATTCGGCCTACTGCAACAGCCCGCTGTGCGCGCCCTCGCGCTTCACCCTGGTCAGCGGCCAGCTGCCGACCAAGATCGGCGCCTGGGACAACGCCGCCGACTTCGCCGCCGACGTCCCCACCTACGCCCACCACCTGCGCCGCCTGGGCTACCGCACAGCGCTGTCGGGCAAGATGCACTTCTGCGGCCCGGACCAGCTGCACGGCTACGAAGAGCGCCTGACCAGCGACATCTACCCCGCCGACTACGGCTGGGCGGTGAACTGGGACGAGCCGGAGGTGCGCCCCAGCTGGTACCACAACATGTCCTCGGTGCTGCAGGCCGGGCCCTGCGTGCGCACCAACCAGCTGGATTTCGACGACGAGGTGGTGTTCAAGGCGCGCCAGTACCTCTACGACCACGTCCGCGAGCACGCCGAGCAGCCGTTCTGCCTGACCGTCTCCATGACCCACCCCCACGACCCCTACACCATCCCCCGCGAGTACTGGGACCTGTACCGCGACGAGGACATCCCGCTGCCGTCGGTGGAACTGGCGCAGCACGAGCAGGACCCGCACTCCCAGCGCCTGCTCAAGGTCATCGACCTGTGGGGCAAGCCGCTGCCGCCGGAGAAGATCCGCGACGCCCGCCGCGCCTACTTCGGCGCCTGCAGCTACGTCGACGCGCAGATCGGCGCGCTGCTCAGGACCCTGGAGGAATGCGACCTGGCCGAGAACACCCTGGTGGTGTTCTCCGGCGACCACGGCGACATGCTTGGCGAGCGCGGCCTCTGGTACAAGATGCACTGGTTCGAGATGGCCGCCCGCGTGCCCATGCTGATCCACGCGCCGGGCCGCTTCGCCGCGCGCCACGTGGCCGAGTCGGTGTCCACCCTCGACCTGCTGCCGACCCTGGTGGAACTGGCCGGCGGCGAGCTGCCGGCGGACCTGGAGCTGGACGGCCGCTCGCTGCTGCCGCACCTGCGGGGCCAGGGCGGGCACGACGAGGTGATCGGCGAGTACACCGCCGAGGGCACCCTCAGCCCGCTGATGATGATCCGCCGTGGCGACTACAAGTTCGTCTATTCCGAACAGGACCCGTGCCTGCTCTACGATCTGAAGAACGACCCGCGCGAGCTGGAGAACCTGGCCGGCTCCGCGGCGCACCGCGAGCTGTTCGACGCCTTCCTGGCCGAGGCCCGGCAGCGCTGGGACATCCCGGCGATCACCGCCCGCGTGCTGGCCAGCCAGCGCCGCCGGCGCTTCGTCGCCGACGCCTTGCAGCGCGGCAAGCTGACCAGCTGGGACCACCAGCCGTTCGTCGATGCCAGCCAGCAGTACATGCGCAACCACATCGACCTGGACGACCTGGAGCGCCGCGCCCGTTACCCCAGACCCTGACCATAACCACAACCAGAAAAAGCCGAGGGGAGATAAGCATGACCAAGTTAAGTGCATTGCTGCTGGCCACCACCATGGCGCTGGCCGGCCAGGCCGCGCAGGCCGAGGACGACGCCTGCGCCACGGTGAAACTGGCCGATCCGGGCTGGACCGACATCGCCGTGACCAACGGCGTCGCCAGCTTCCTGCTCGACAGCCTCGGCTACCAGGCCAAGGTCGACACCCTCTCGGTGCCGATCACCTACGGCGGCCTGCGCGACGGCCAGGTGGACGCCTTCCTCGGCAACTGGATGCCGGCGCAGCAGGGCTTCCACGACCAGTTCATCGCCAGCGGCCAGGTCACGCGACTGGCGAAGAACCTGGAGGGCACCGAATTCACCCTCGCCGTGCCGACCTACGTCTATAACGCCGGGGTGAAGAACTTCGCCGACCTGCAGAAGCACGCCGACCAGTTCAACCACAAGGTCTACGGCATCGGCTCGGGCGCGCCGGCCAACCAGTCGATCCAGAAGATGATCGGCGGCAACGAGTTCGGCCTGGGCGACTGGAAGCTGGTGGAATCCAGCGAGCAGGCGATGCTCGCCGAGGTCGGCCGGGCGGTTAAGCGCGAGCGCTGGATCGTCTTCCTCGGCTGGACGCCGCACCCGATGAATGTGAAGTACGACATGAAGTACCTGGCCGGCGGCGACAAGTACTTCGGCAGCACCGGCAGCGTCTACACCGTCACCCGCAACGGCTACGCCCAGCAGTGCCCGAACAGCGCGAAGCTGCTGGCCAACCTGAGCTTCGACCTGAAGATGGAGAACGCCATCATGGCCGAGGTGCTGGAGAAGAACGTGAAGAACGCCGACGCGGTGAAGGCCTGGATCAAGGCCAACCCGCAGGTCCTGGGCAAGTGGCTGGACGGGGTGAAGGCCCGCGACGGCGGCGATGCCCTGGCCGCCGTGCAGGCCAAGCTCTGACCGCCGATGGAGCGCCTGTATCGCCTGCTGCCGTTCCTCGCCTGGCTGCCGGGCCTCGGCCCGCGGGCGATGGCGCGGGAAGCCTGGGTCGGCCTGGCCGGCGCGGTGCTGGCCCTGCCGCAGTCCATCGCCTACGCGCTGATCGCCGGGCTGCCGCCGCAGTACGGCCTGTACGCGGCCATGCTGCCGGTGGTGGTGGCCTGCCTGTGGGGCTCATCCAGGCACATGGTCGGCGGGCCCACCGCGGCCATCTCGGTGGTGCTCTACGCCACGGTGGCGCCCCTGGCGCCGCCGGGCAGCGAGACGTTCATCCAGTACGTGCTGCTGCTGACCTTCCTCGCCGGCATCCTGCAATGGGCCCTGGGGGCGATGCGCGCCGGGGTGCTGCTGAACTTCGTCTCGCACTCGGTGATGCTCGGCTTCACCCTGGGCGCCGCGCTGGTCATCGCCCTGGGCCAGTTGCCGTATCTGCTAGGCGTGGAAGTGCACAGCCGCGGCAGCGCCCTGGACGGCACGCGTCTGCTGCTGGCGCGGCTGGGCGAGTGCGAGCCGGCGTCCCTGGCCATCGGCCTGCTCAGCCTGGCGGCGAGCCTGCTGTGCCGCTGGCTGCGGCCGCGCTGGCCGGCGCTGATGTTCGGCCTGCTGCTGGCCAGCCTGACGGTGTGGGCGCTGCCCGCGTGGTTCGGCGGCGTGGCGCGGGTGCAGGCCTTCGCCAGCGCCTTGCCGCCGTTCAGCCCATTGCAGGTCGACGCGGCCGGCATCGCCGCGCTGCTGCCCGGGGCCCTGGCCTGCGGCCTGCTCGGCCTGGTCACCAGCCTGTCCATCGCCCGCGCCCTGGCCGCGCGCAGCCAGCAGGTGCTGGACACCAACCAGGAAATCCGCGCCCAGGGCCTGTCCAACCTGGTCGGCCCCTGGTTCTCCGGCAGCCTTTCGGCGGGCTCCTTCACCCGCTCCGGGCTCAACCTCGAAGCCGGCGCGCGCACGCCGCTGGCCGGGGTGTTCTCCGCCGCCTGGGTCGCCGTGCTGGCGGTGGCCGGCGCCGGGCTGATCACCCACATCCCGCTGCCGGCCATGGCCGGCGGCATCCTGCTGATCGCCTGGGGCCTGGTCGACCGCCCGGCCCTGCGCGCCCTCTGGCGCGGCAGCCGCAGCGAGTTCGCGGTGATGGCCCTGACCGCCGCGGCGACTTTGCTGCTGCCGCTGCAGAACGCCATCTACCTGGGCGTGCTGGCCTCGCTGCTGCTCTACCTGCGGCGCACCTCGCAGCCACGGGTGGAACGCTGGCAGGCCAGCGAGGAGGAAGTGCTGCGGGTGGAAGGCTCGATCTTCTTCGGCGCCTGCGACTACCTGCAGCGCCTGATCCAGGCCAGCCAGGGCCGGCGCCTGGTGCTGGATGCCAGGCACGTGAACTTCATCGACTTCGCCGGGGCGCACATGCTGCAGCAGGAAGCCCGCCGGCTGGCCGGCGAAGGGCGGCATCTGATCCTGCGCCATGCAAGGCCGAGGGTACGTGAGGAATTGGCGCGGCAGATGGGCGAAGGCGCGGTATTGCAGGTGGAGTAGGGCGCATAACGCCTAGGGCGTTATCCGCCGATTGGCCATGGCCCCAGAGCGCGCCGGGTTCAGCCTCGGAGTGAGCGATGAGATCGGTCAGGCGGCGTATAACCGCGAACGGTTATACGCCCTACGTTACCGGTGCTTTTCGTAGGATGGGTTGAGCTTGCGAAACCCATGCGGCCATCGGTGATGGGTATCGCTTCGCTCAACCCATCCTACGGGGCTGCACACCGAAGCCCCTGGCAAGCACCGTTCGCGAGCAAGCTCGCTCCTACGAAGAGCCTAGCCGGCCAACTGCCGCCGCAGTTCATCCAGCACCGGCCGCGAATCCGGCCGCACCCCGCGCCACAGCACGAAGGCCTCCGCCGCCTGCTCCACCAGCATGCCCAGGCCATCGATGCAGCGCGCCGCGCCATGCTCGGCGGCCCAGCGGTTGAAGGCGGTCGGCTCCTTGCCGTACATCATGTCGTAGCAGACGGTGTGCCCCGGGCGGATCAGCGCCGCGTCGATGGGCGGCAGCTCGCCGGCCAGGCTGGCCGAGGTGCCGTTGACGATCAGGTCGAAGGGTTCGTCGCGCAGGTCGAAGCCGCCGGCGCGCACCGTGCCCAGGTCGGCGAACTCGCGGGCCAGCTGCTCGGCCTTGGCCGCGGTGCGGTTGAGCACCACCAGCGCCGCCGGGCCCTCGGCCAGGAAGGGTTCGAGGATGCCGCGCACCGCGCCGCCGGCGCCCAGCACCAGCACGCGGCGGCCCTTGAGCGCCACGCCATTGTTCACCACCAGGTCGCGGGTCAGGCCGGCGCCATCGGTGTTGTCGCCCAGCAGGCGGCCGTCGTCGAGTCTCTTCAGGGTGTTCACCGCACCGGCGCGGCGGGCGCGCTCGGTGAGCTCACCGCACAGGCGGTAGGCGTCTTCCTTGAAGGGCACGGTGACGTTGGCGCCCAGGCCCTCGGCGAAGAACCCGCGGGCGGCCCCAGCGAAGTCGTCCAGCGGCGCCAGCTGGGCGTCGTAGGTGAGCGCCTGGCCGGTCTGCTCGGCGAACAGGCGGTGGATCAGCGGCGACTTGCTGTGGCCGATGGGGTTGCCGAAGACGCAATAACGATTCATAGGCTTTTTGAGCTGGAAGCTGGAAGCTGGAAGCTTGAGGCTTTTTTCTTCCGGCTTCCAGCTTCAGGCTTCCGGCTTCAACCCCAACCAATCGCGATCCTGGAGGAAATACTCGGTCAGCCGCGCCTCTTCGCTGCCCGGCTCGGGTTTCCAGTCGTAGCCCCAGCGCACCTGCGGCGGCAGCGACATGAGGATCGACTCGGTGCGCCCGCCGGACTGCAGGCCGAACAGGGTGCCGCGGTCGTAGACCAGGTTGAACTCCACGTAGCGGCCGCGGCGGAATTCCTGGAACTCGCGCTGCTGCTCGGTCCAGGCCTGGGCCTTGCGCTTGCGCACGATGGGCAGGTAGGCCTCGATGTAGGCGTCGCCTATGGCGCGCAGGAAGGCGAAGCTGGTGTCGAAGTCCCATTGGTTCAGGTCGTCGAAGAACAGGCCGCCGATGCCGCGCGGCTCGTTGCGGTGCTTGAGGTGGAAGTAGCGGTCGCACCACTCCTTGTAGCGCGGGTAGACGTCCTCGCCGAAAGGCGCGCAGGCCTCGCGGGCGACCTTGTGCCAGTGCACGCAGTCTTCCTCGTGGGCGTAGTAGGGCGTCAGGTCGAAGCCGCCGCCGAACCACCACACCGGCTCCTCGCCTTCCTTCTCGGCGATGAAGAAGCGCACGTTGGCGTGGGAGGTCGGCACGTGGGGGTTGCGCGGGTGGATCACCAGCGACACGCCCAGGGCCTGGAAGCCGCGCCCGGCCAGTTCCGGGCGGTGCGCGCTGGCCGATGGCGGCAGGCCGGCGCCGAACACGTGGGAGAAGTTCACCCCGCCCTTCTCGATCAGCGCGCCATCGCCGATCACCCGGGTGCGGCCACCGCCGCCGGCCGGACGCTCCCAGGCATCCTCGATGAAGCGGGCGCCGCCGTCCTCGGCTTCGAGGGCGGAGCAGATGCGGTCTTGCAGGTCGAGCAGGTAGGCCTTCACGGCCTGGATAGGGTCGGTCACGGGATCACCTTGGAGCGGGAAAGCCTTGCGGCGCCGGGGCTGCAGGCCGGGAGAGGAGCGCAAGCATAGCATTCCCGGCCGCCACGCCATGCTTGACGGCGGTCAACAAGGCGGCTTGGATGAAGGACTTTTCCCAACGCGGCGCCGGCCCCTCCGGCGTCGCATGCAGCAGGAGATCGACATGGCCAAGCGCATCCAGTTCGCCCGCACCGGCGGCCCCGAAGTCCTCGAATACCTCGACTACACCCCCGCCGAGCCGGGCCCGAAGGAAGTCCGCGTACGCAACCGCGCCATCGGCCTGAACTTCATCGACAACTACTTCCGCAGCGGCCTCTACCCGGCCCCGGCGCTGCCCTCCGGGCTGGGCACCGAGGGCGCCGGCGAGGTGGAGGCGGTGGGCAGCGAGGTGAGCAACGTCAAGGTCGGCGACCGCGTCGGCTATGCCACCGGCCCGCTGGGCGCCTACAGCGAACTGCACGTGCTGCCGGCGGCCAACGTGGTGAAGCTGCCCGACACCATCGACTTCGAGACCGCCGCCGCGGTGATGCTCAAGGGCCTGACCGTGCAGTACCTGCTGCGCCAGACCTACAACGCCCAGCCCGGCCAGACCGTGCTCTGGCACGCGGCCGCCGGCGGCGTCGGGCTGATCGCCTGCCAGTGGGCCAAGGCCCTGGGGGTGAAGCTGATCGGCACCGTCGGCTCGGCCGCCAAGGCGGAGCTGGCCAAGGCCCACGGCGCCTGGGCGACCATCGACTACAGCCAGGAGAACGTGGCGGAGCGCGTGCTGCAGCTCACCGACGGCAAGAAGTGCCCGGTGGTCTACGACTCGGTGGGCAAGGACACCTGGCCGATCTCCCTGGACTGCGCCGCGCCGCGCGGGCTGATCGTCAGCTTCGGCAACGCCTCGGGCCCGGTGGACGGCGTCAACCTGGGCATCCTGGCGCAGAAGGGCTCGCTGTTCGTCACCCGCCCGACGCTGTTCGGCTACGCCAACACCCCCGAGCGCCTGCAGGCGATGGCCGAGGACCTGTTCGGCATGCTCGTCTCGGGCAAGGTCAAGGTGGAGATCAACCAGCGCTACGCCCTGGCCGACGCGGCCAAGGCGCAGACCGAGCTGGCGGCGCGGCGGACCACCGGGTCGACCATTCTGTTGCCTTGAGGGAAAGGGCACGGCTTCTCGTAGGAGCGAGCTTGCTCGCGAACCGGATTTGCCGGGGACAGCGGATGTTGGCGTTCAGAGCGCCCCCTCCCTAACCCTCCCCCGCAAGCGGGAGAGGGGACCGTTCGGTGTGTTCGGGGAGTTTTGGTGTTAGCCGGCTACCGCGAGGTTTTCGGCTGGCGCCATACCATTTCTCGACACGGACAGCCCCCTCTCCCTTCAGGGCGGGGCGCGCAGCCGAGGGTTGGGGAGAGGGGACGGAGCCAAACTAAAACACCGAAGTCACAGCTGAGCACTGTTCGCGAGCAAGAGCTAGGCGCCCCCCCTCGCTCCTACGAAGAGCCTCTCAGGCCGGGCGCACGGTCCGGCCGGTGACCAGGTCGCGGATCACGCTGGGGTTGCGCCGGCCGCCGAGCTTGCCGTCGAGCACGCCGTCCAGCTCGCCGCGGAAGTACTGCTCCACCCGCAGCCGCGAGCGCGCCGCCGGGCGCCCGGCGGGGTTGGCCGAGGTGGACACCAGCGGGCCGGTCAGCGCGCAGAGTTCGCGCACCAGCGGGTGTTCGCTGACGCGCAGGGCCACGCTGTCGTGCTGGCCGGTGATCCACTCCGGCAGGCGCCCCTGGTGCGGCACCAGCCAGGTGTTCGGGCCCGGCCAGGTCGCGCCCAGGCGGTCCTGCCATTCCTGCGGCAGGTCGGCGAGCAGGAAGTCGAACTGACGGATGTTGTCGGCCACCAGGATCAGGCCCTTCTCCACCGGCCGCGCCTTGATGGCCAGCAGGCGGTAGACGGCATCCTCGTTCCAGGGGTCGCAGCCCAGGCCCCAGACGGCTTCGGTCGGGTAGGCGATGACGCCGCCCTCGCGCACTATCCTGGCCACACGCTGCACACGCCAGCTGCTGATCATCGGCAAACTCCGGGGAAATAACGATTGCGCGGCAGTTTACGTGCTCAGCCGCCGCGATGCACCCAGACGCCGGCCTCGCAGGCCACCTTGCCCTCCAGTTCCAGCTCGGTCAGCGCCGCCAGCACCTGTGGCAGCGCCCAGCCACTGCCGGCGGCCAGCGCCTCGCTGCCCTGCGGGGCGGCGCGCAGCAAGTCCAGCAGCGGGTGCGCCTGCGGCGGCGGGGCCGGTTCGCTGGCGGGTGCTTCGGCGGTCCAGCCGCTCAGGCCTTCGAGGATGTCGTCGATGCGCTCCACCAGGGTGGCGCCCTGGCGGATCAGCTCGTGGCAGCCGCGGGCGCCGGGATGGTGGATGGAACCGGGAATGGCATAGACCTCGCGGCCCTGCTCGGCGGCCAGCCGCGCGGTGATCAGCGAGCCGCTGGCCGGGCTGGCCTCCACCACCAGCACACCCAGGGACAGGCCGCTGATGATGCGGTTGCGCCGCGGGAAGTTGTCCGGCCGCGGCGGGCAGTCCAGCGGCAGTTCGGACAGCAGCGCGCCGCCGCCCTCGACGATGCGCCGCGCCAGCCCCAGGTGCCGCCGCGGGTACAGGCATTGCAGGCCAGTGCCGAGCACCGCCAGGGTGACGCCACCGGCCTCCAGCGCGCCTTCATGGGCGGCGCCGTCGATGCCCAGGGCCAACCCGCTGGTGATGGCGAAGCCGCCGCCGGCCAGGCTGCGGGCGAAGGCGCGGGCGGTGTCCAGCCCCGGGCGGCTGGCGCGGCGGCTGCCGACCACCGCCAGTTGCGGCCGGCCCAGGGCCGCGCGGGCGCCCTCGACGAACAGCAGCGGCGGCGCATCGCTCAGCTCCGCCAGCAGCGCGGGGTAGTCCTCGGCGTCCCACATCAGCAGGTGCCGCTCGGGCCCTTCCAGCCAGCGCAGAGCCTCGGCCGCTGCCTGGCGTGTCGTTTCGCTGCGCCGCGCCTCGGCGCTGGCCGCCGGCAGGCCAAGGGAACGCCAGGCCGCGGCGGGCGCGCTGAGGGCGGCGGAGGCGCTGCCGAAGGCTGCCAGCAGGGCGGCGAAGCGCCGCGGCCCCAGTTCGGGCAGGGCGTGCAGGCGCAGGCGGGCTTCCAGTTCGGCGGGGGAGGGTTGGCGGGGCATGGCGACAGTCCTTGGCGCGTTGGCGGGAACCCCGACTATGCCGCGTCCGCCGGCTGACGCCTGCCGGACGCTTCGGAAGATACGGCCGGCAGAAGCGAAGAACCCCGCCGTGGCGGGGTTCTTCATACAGGCGCGCCGATCAGGGATTGCGCACCTTGTCCTGCACTTCCAGCGAACGGTTGGCGGTAAGCACCAGGCCGTAGCTGAGACGGTTGTAGGTACGGAAAATCATCACCAGCCCGGAGCGCTCGTCGGGGATCTTCACCAGATCACCGCTGACACGATCCCGCACCGTCTCGCCGAGCTTGTAGATGGCCAGTACGTTGCCTTCCTCCAGACCATCGCGGCTGCCCTTGTCGATGGTCACCACATCGTACTTGCCGATCTGGGTGACGCCGCGCGGCACGTCGATGATGCTGCCCTTGATCGGCGTCTTCGGCTCGCTGGGCATGAAGATCGAGGTCACCGCGCGTTCCTCGGTGGGGAACAGGCGGTCGCCCGGCCGCACTTCCTGGGTGGTGCGCGTCAGGTTGAGGGTGGCGATGTCGTCTTCCTTGGCGATCACCCGGGCGCTGCCGACGTCCATGGCGTCGACGCCGAGGACTTCCTTGGTGTCCGGGTCGGAGTAGATCTTGCCCTGGCGGAAGATGCCGTAGCTGCCTTCCTCGGCCAGGGAGTCGCCGCGGGCGTAGGCGCGGTCGCCGGCGCCGCTGACCACGCGCTCGGCATCGCCGGCGACCATGTAGGGGGCGTTGCTGAAGTCACCCTCGCTGTCGACGATACGGTTGGACAGCAGGAAGGCGTTGATCTTGTCCAGCGGGATGGTCGGCACCGCCTCGGCCATGGGCGTGCTGCGCACCTTGGGCGACAGCTTGATGGTGCCGTGGGAGGCGCCGCGGTTGAGCACCAGGCGCGGCTGGCCGTCGATGTACACCAGGCTGAGGACGTCGCCGGGGTAGATCAGGTGCGGGTTGCGAATCTGCGGATTCACCTGCCAGATCTCCGGCCACTTCCAGGGCTTGCTCAGGAACTTGCCGGAGATGTCCCAGAGGGTGTCGCCCTTGACCACCGTATAGCGGTCCGGGTGGCCGTCCCTGAGTTCCACGGCACCCTGCGCCATGCTTCCTGCCGCCAGCAGCAGCACGGCGAGTAGTGTTTTCCTCATGCGGTGAATCCCTTTATTATGTATACACATGAAACGCTGGAAAGCCGCCCCTACCGGGCCTTCCAGGGTTTTTCGATGCTGCTCGGCATATTAGCAGCCGATTTTTACTTTATTCCACAAGTGCATCACAAACGCATATGGCCATTCTGAACATCCTCGAATTCCCCGATCCGCGCCTGCGCACGATCGCCAAGCCTGTCGAGGTGGTCGACGATAGCGTGCGCCAACTGGTCGACGACATGTTCGAAACCATGTACGAGGCGCCCGGCATCGGCCTGGCCGCCACCCAGGTGAACGTGCACAAGCGCGTGGTGGTGATGGACCTGTCCGAGGACAAGTCCGAGCCGCGCGTGTTCATCAACCCGGAACTGGAGCCGCTCACGCAAGAGATGGGCGAATACCAGGAGGGTTGCCTGTCGGTGCCTGGCTTCTACGAGAATGTCGACCGCCCGCTGCGGGTGCGCGTCAAGGCGCTGGACCGCGACGGCAAGGCCTTCGAGGAAATCGCCGAGGGCCTGCTGGCGGTGTGCATTCAGCATGAATGCGACCACCTGAACGGCAAGCTGTTCGTCGACTACCTGTCCAACCTCAAGCGCGACCGGATCAAGAAGAAGCTGGAAAAGCAGCACCGCCAGCGCGCCTGACACCCTCCTCCCCAAAGGCTTGCCCCGGCAAGCCTTTTTTCTTTAAGCGAGCCTACGCATGAGCCAAGCATTGCGCATCGTCTTCGCCGGGACCCCGGAATTCGCCGCCGAGCACCTCAAGGCCCTGCTCGATACCCCGCACCAGATCGTCGCCGTCTACACCCAGCCGGACCGCCCGGCCGGCCGCGGCCAGAAGCTGATGCCCAGCCCGGTCAAGCAGCTCGCCGCGCAGCATGGCCTGCCGGTACTGCAGCCACCGACCCTGCGCGCCCCCGAAGCCCAGGCCGAACTGGCGGCGCTGCAGCCGGACCTGATGGTGGTGGTCGCCTACGGCCTGATCCTGCCCCAGGCAGTGCTGGACATCCCACGCCTGGGCTGCATCAACAGCCATGCCTCGCTGCTGCCGCGCTGGCGCGGTGCCGCGCCCATCCAGCGCGCGGTGCAGGCCGGCGATGCCGAGAGCGGCGTAACCGTGATGCAGATGGAAGCGGGCCTGGACACCGGGCCGATGCTGCTCAAGGTCAGCACGCCGATTTCCGCCGAAGACACCGGCGGCAGCCTGCACGACCGCCTGGCGCGCCTGGGCCCGCCGGCGGTGGTCGAGGCCATCGCCGGCCTGGCCGCCGGCACGCTCAAGGGCGAAGTGCAGGACGACGCCCTGGCCACCTACGCGCACAAGCTCAGCAAGGACGAGGCGAAGCTCGACTGGAGCCGCCCGGCCGTGGAGCTGGAGCGCGCCGTGCGCGCCTTCGATCCCTGGCCGGTGTGCCACACCACCCTGAACGGCGAGCCGCTGAAGGTCTGGGCCGCGCGCCTGGGCGAGGGTAGGGGCGAGCCGGGGAAAATCCTCGGCGCCAGCCGTGACGGCCTGCTGGTCGGCTGCGGCGAAGGCAGCCTGCTGCTGACCCGCGTGCAGCTGCCCGGCGGCAAGCCGCTGGCCTTCGCCGACCTGTTCAACAGCCGCCGCGAGCAGTTCGCCAGCGGCCTGGTGCTCGGCCAATGAGCCTCAGCCCGCGCCTCGCCGCGGCCCGCGCCCTGGCCGCCGTACTCGCCGGCCGCGCCTCGCTGGGCGGCTCGCTGCCGCCGCAGCTGGAGCTGGTGGCCCCGCGCGACCGCGGCCTGACCCAGGAGCTGGCCTTCGGCGCCGCGCGCTGGCAGCCGCGCCTGGCGGCCCTGGCCGCGCGCCTGTTGCAGAAGCCGTTCAAGGCCGGCGACCGCGACGTCGAGGCGCTGCTGCTGGTCGGCCTGTACCAGTTGCTCTACACCCGCATTCCGCCCCACGCAGCCATCGGCGAGACCGTCGGCTGCGCCGACAAGCTGAAGAAGTCCTGGGCCAAGGGCCTGCTCAACGCCGTGCTGCGCCGCGCCCAGCGCGAGGGCGAAGTGCTGCTGGCCGACGTCGACCGCGACCCGGCCGCGCGCCTGGCCCACCCGCGCTGGTTGCAGAAGGCGCTGAAGCAGGCCTGGCCGGAGCAGTTCGAAGCCGTTTGCGCGGCGAACAACGCCCACCCGCCGATGACCCTGCGGGTGAACCGCCGCCAGGGCAGCCGGGACGATTACCTGGCCGAACTGCAGGCCGCCGGCATCGAGGCCACGCCCTGCGCCTACAGCCGCGACGGCATCCAGCTGGCCCAGCCCTGCGACGTGCGCGAGCTGCCGGGCTTCGCCGAAGGCCGCGTGAGCGTGCAGGACGAGGCCGCGCAACTGGCCGCCGACCTGCTGGAACTCGCCCCCGGCCAGCGCGTGCTCGACGCCTGCTGCGCCCCCGGCGGCAAGACCTGCCACCTGCTGGAGGCCGAACCGGGCCTGGCCGGCGTGCTGGGCGTGGACCTGGAAGAAAGTCGCCTGGTGCGCGTGCGCGAGAACCTGCAGCGCCTGCGACTAGATGCCACGCTGGTCGCCGCTGACGGACGCGATACCGTCGCCTGGTGGGACGGCAAGCCGTTCCAGCGCATCCTGCTGGACGCGCCCTGCTCGGCCACCGGGGTGATCCGCCGGCACCCGGACATCAAGCTGACCCGCGCCGCCGAGGACATCCCGGCCCTGGCGCAGTTGCAGGGCGAGCTGCTCGACGCGCTGTGGCCGACCCTGGAGGTGGGCGGCATCCTGCTCTACGCCACCTGCTCGGTGATGCCCCAGGAGAACCGCGAATCCATCGCCGCCTTCCTCGCCCGCACCCCCGGCGCCCGCGAGCTGGACCTGGCCGGGCCCTGGGGCCTGAAGCAGGCCCACGGGCGCCAGCTGTTGCCGCAAGAGGGCGGGCACGACGGTTTCTACTATGCCAAGCTCATCAAGATCTCAGCCCGCTAGCACTGCACGGACGAGCGCGACCCCATGAAGATCATCATCCTCGGCGCCGGCCAGGTCGGCGGCACCCTGGCCGAGCACCTGGCCAGCGAAGCCAACGACATCACCGTGGTCGACACCGACGCCCAGCGCCTGCGCGACCTCAACGACCGCCTGGACATCCGCACCGTGCACGGCAAGGCCTCGTTCCCCACGGTGCTGCGCCAGGCCGGCGCCGACGACGCCGACATGCTGGTGGCGGTGACCAACAGCGACGAGGTGAACATGGTCGCCTGCCAGGTGGCCTACACCCTGTTCAACACGCCGACGCGCATCGCCCGGGTGCGCGAGGCGGCCTACCTGACGCGCACCGGCCTGTTCGACAACGAGGCCATCCCGGTGGACGTGCTGATCAGCCCCGAGCAGGTGGTGACCAACTACATCAAGCGCCTGGTCGAGTACCCCGGCTCCCTGCAGGTGATCGACTTCGCCGAGGGCAAGGCCCAGTTGGTGGGCATCAAGGCCCACTACGGCGGCCCGCTGGTGGGCCAGGAGTTGCGCCAGCTGCGCGAGCACATGCCCAACGCGGACACCCGCGTGGCGGCGATCTACCGGCGCAACCGGCCGATCATCCCCCAGGGCGACACCGTCATCGAGGCCGACGACGAGGTGTTCTTCATCGCCGCCAAGGCCCACATCCGCGCGGTGATGGGCGAGATGCGCCGGCTGGAGGAGAACTACAAGCGGATCATCATCGCCGGCGGCGGCAACATCGGCGAACGCCTGGCCGAGGCCATCGAGAACCGCTACCAGGTGAAGATCATCGAGATGAACCCGGCGCGCTGCCGGCACCTGTCGGACAACCTCGACAGCACCATCGTGCTCCAGGGCAGCGCCTCGGACCGCGACCTGCTGCTGGAAGAGAACATCAACGAGACCGACCTGTTCCTGGCCCTGACCAACGACGACGAGGCCAACATCATGTCCTCGCTGCTGGCCAAGCGCCTGGGCGCGCGCAAGGTGATGACGCTGATCAACAACCCGGCCTACGTCGACCTGGTGCAGGGCGGCGAGATCGACATCGCCATCAGCCCGCAGCTGGCCACCATCGGCACCCTGCTGACCCACGTGCGCCGCGGCGACATCGAGAGCGTGCACTCGCTGCGCCGCGGCGCGGCCGAGGCCATCGAGGTGGTGGCCCACGGCGACGCCAAGTCGAGCAAGGTGATCGGCAAGCGCATCGGCGAGGTGCACCTGCCGCCGGGCACCACCATAGGCGCGGTGATCCGCGACGAGGAAGTGCTGATCGCCCACGGCGACACCGTGGTGGAATCCGGCGACCACGTGATCCTCTTCGTGGTCGACAAGAAGCGAATCCGTGACGTCGAGCGGCTGTTCCAGGCCGGGTTGACGTTCTTCTAGGCTGTAGGCTGTAGGCTGTAGGCTGTAGGCTGTAGGCAAGAGCTTGACATGCCGCGACGGCACCGCATGCTGTTCGCTTCCAGCTTCCAGCTTCCAGCTTCCAGCTTCCAGCCCCCAGCCCTATGACCGACCCTCAATCCCTCGAAAGACTCCTCGCCAAAGGCATGGACAACCCGCTGCTGCGCTTCGGCCTGGGCAAGGGCTACCTGGACGCCGGCGATGCGGCGAAGGCCGCCGAACATCTGCGCCGCTGCGTGGAGCAGGACCCGAAGTATTCCGCCGCCTGGAAGCTGCTGGGCAAGGCCCTGCAGGCCCAGGGCGACCTGGACGGCGCCCGCGCCGCCTGGACCGACGGCCTGGCCGCGGCCCAGGCCCATGGCGACAAGCAGGCGGAGAAGGAAATGACCGTGTTCCTGCGCAAGCTGGACAAGGCCAAGGGCGGCTGAATCCGCGACACCTTGTAGGAGCGGGCCCTGCCCGCGATTTCGCGCGCAGGGCGCGCTCCTACAGGTGAAGCCGGAGATGGGCATGGTGTAGGAGCGAGCTTGCTCGCGAACGGTGTTCACCGGCGGCTTCAGTGCAATGGCCTGACTCCGCTCCCTCTCCCCAACCCTCGGCTGCGCGCCCCGCCCTGAAGGGAGAGGGGGCCGTCCGGCACGAACGGGAAGTTCGACATCACCCTGTAGGAGCGGGCCCTGCCCGCGATTCGCGCGCAGGGCGCGCTCCTACATGGAATGGCGTGGGTGGGGCAGCGTAGGAGCGGATCTCATCCGCGAATCGCGCCGGGATGGCCGGCTATCGCGGACAAGGTCCGCTCCTACACAGGGTCATTCCCCCGCGCCTCAAAGCACCTCCGCCGCCACCGCGTCCACCGCGGCCTTGGCGATGCCCACCACCTCGTCCGCCTCGGCGCGGCTGAGTACCAGCGGCGGGGCGAAGCCGAGGATGTCGCCGTGGGGCATGGCGCGGGCGATCATGCCGCGCTCCAGGCACGCCGCCGAGACCTTCGGACCCACCTTCAGCGCCGCGTCGAAAGGCGTGCGCGCCTCGCGGTCGGCCATGAACTCCAGCGCCGCCAGCATGCCGTCGCCGCGCACCTCGCCCACCAGCGGGTGGCCTTCGAAGGCCTGGCGCAACTGCTGGTTGAGGTAGCCGCCGACGTCCGCCGCGTTGGCGGTGATGTTCTCGCGCTCGAGGATGTCCAGGTTGGCCAGCGCCGCCGCCGCGCAGATCGGGTGGCCGGAATAGGTCCAGCCGTGGCCCATGGCGCCTTCGCGGGTGGAGGCGCTGTCGATCACATCCCAGACCTTCTCGCCGACGATCACCGCGGACAGCGGCGCGTAGGCGCTGGTCAGGCCCTTGGCGGTGGTGATCAGGTCCGGGCGCATGGCATGGCGCTGGCTGCCCATCTTGTCGCCGAGGCGGCCGAAGGCGCAGACCACCTCGTCGGCGATCAGCAGCACGTCGTACTTCGCCAGCACCGCCTGGATCGCCTCCCAGTAGCCCTTGGGCGGGACGATGATGCCGCCGGTGCCCATCACCGGCTCGCCGATGAAGGCCGCCACGGTGTCCGGGCCCTCGGCGAGGATCAGGTTCTCCAGCTCCTGGGCGCAGTGGCGCACGAAGGCCGCCTCGTCCATGCCCGCCGGGGCCTTGTAGAAGTGCGGGCAGAGGGTGTGTTTGACGCCTTCCACCGGCAGGTCGAAGTGCTGGTGGAAGCTGGCCAGTCCGGTGAGGCTGCCGGTGACGATGCCCGAGCCGTGGTAGCCGCGCTGGCGCGAGATGATCTTCTTCTTCTGCGGCCGCCCCAGCACGTTGTTGTAGTAGCGCACCAGCTTGACCTGGGTTTCGTTGGCGTCGGAGCCGGAGAGGCCGTAGTAGACCTTCTTCATGCCCGCCGGCGCCCAGTCGCGGATGATCCGCGCGGACAGCTCGATGATCGCCTCGGACGCGTGGCCGACGTAGGTGTGGTAGTAGGCCAGCTGCTTGGCCTGCTCATGGATGGCGTCGGCCACCTCAAGGCGGCCGTAGCCGATGTTCACGCAGTACAGCCCGGCGAAGGCATCCAGCAGCTCGCGGCCCTGGTGGTCGCGGATGCGCACGCCCGAGGCGCCGGTGATGATGCGCCCGGGCAGGGCGCCGCTGGCGTGGTCGTGGGCGTGGGTGGAGGGGTGCATGAAGTGCGCACGGTCCTGCTCGAACAGCTTGGCGTAGTCGGTCATGGCGGTGTTCTCCTCAGATGGCGCCGTGGTGCAGGCAGAAGTACTTGGTCTCGACGAAGGGCTCGAAGCCCTCGCTGCCGCCCTCGCGGCCCAGGCCCGAGGCCTTCATGCCGCCGAAGGGGATGGGGTGGCCGGTGAACCTGGCGCCGTTCACCGCGACCATGGCGAATTCCAGGCGGCGCATCAGCGGCCATACCTGGTCGAGGCGCTGCCCACAAATGTAGGCGGCCAGGCCGTATTCGCTATCGTTGGCCAGTTCGACGGCCTGCTCCAGGTCGTCGTAGGCCATCACCCCGGCGATGGGCGCGAAGTTCTCCTCGCGCCAGATGCGCATGGCCGGGGTGACGTCGGCCAGCAGCGTCGGCTGGTGGAACCAGCCGCCCAGGGCATGGGGTTCGCCGCCGGCCAGCAGGCGCGCGCCTTGGTCGATGGCATCGCGCACGCGCTCGCCGGTGGCGTCGAAGGCCGCCTGGTGCATCAGCGGGCCGATGTCGCTGCGCGGGTCGCTGGCCGGGCCCACGCGCAGTTCGCGCACGGCGGCGGCGAAGCGCTTGAGGAAGGGCTCGTAGAGTTCGCGGGCGACCAGCAGGCGGTTGGCCGCGCAGCAGTCCTGGCCGGAGGTCTGGAACTTGGCGTCGATGGCGAATTTCACCGCCTGCTCCAGGTCGGCGTCGGGCAGCACGATGAAGGGAGCGTTGCCGCCCAGCTCCAGCGCCACCTTCTTCACGTCCTGGGCGGCGGCCTGCAGCACCAGCTTGCCGACGCGGGTCGAGCC
The DNA here is from genome assembly GCF_000725445.1 of Pseudomonas sp. AAC. NCBI lineage: Bacteria > Pseudomonadati > Pseudomonadota > Gammaproteobacteria > Pseudomonadales > Pseudomonadaceae > Pseudomonas > Pseudomonas sp. AAC. The sequence continues at coordinate 732,238 of NZ_KL647096.1, forward strand.
GGTGAAGCTCACCGCGCGCACGCGGCTGTCCTGCACCAGGGTTTCCATGGTCATCTGCGGCTCGCCCAGCACCACGTTGAAGGCGCCGGCGGGCAGCCCGGCCTCCTCGGCCAGCTGCGCCAGGGCGAAGGCCGAGTAGGGCGTCTCGTGGGCCGGCTTGACCACCACGGTGCAGCCAGCGGCCAGGGCGGCGGCGGCCTTGCGGGTGATCATCGCCGAGGGGAAGTTCCAGGGCGTCAGCAGCACGGCCACGCCCACCGGCTCCATCACGGTGCCCAGGTGGGCGCCGGGGATGTGGCTGGGGATGTTGCGGCCGTCCAGGCGCCGGGCCTGTTCGGCGAACCAGGGGATGAAGCTGGCGGCGTAGTCGATCTCGCCGCGGGCCTCGGCCAGGGGCTTGCCCTGTTCCAGGGAAAGGATCTGCGCCAGGTCCTCGCGGTGCTGGCGGATCAGCTCGGCCCAGCGCAGCAGGGGCGCGGCGCGCCGGTCCAGGGACAGCTTGCGCCAGGCCGGGAAGGCCGCGGCGGCGGCATCCACCGCGGCGACTATCTGCTCGCGCTCGAGCAGCGGCACGTGGCCGATGATTTCGCGGTTGGCCGGGTTCTCCACGGCGATGCTGGCGCCGCTGGCGCTGTGCAGCCACTGGCCGTTGACGTAGCACAGCGACTTGAAGAGCAGGGGATGGGCGTAGGACATGACGGCGTCTCCTCGCAGGTGGCATGGGGACCATCCTAGGGGAGCGCCGTGGCGGTTTTTTCCTAAGGGCGGGGCGGCGGCGGCAATTCTTTCCGCAGATGCGCCGCCGGCTTCGGGTTTTTCGCCCGCCTCAGCAGGCGCTGGCGGAGCGCCGGCCCAGGCCCTGGAGGATGGCGCGCAGCAGCACGCCGTAGAGCGGCACGAAGAGGATCAGCATGACCGCCAGCTTGACGCCGTAGTCCACCGTGGCGATCTCCACCCAGTGCTGCGCCATGAAGGGGTTGTCGCTGCGCCAGAAGGCGATGGAGAAGAAGGCGAAGGTGTCCAGCAGGTTGCCGAACAGCGTCGACACCACCGGGGCGATCCACCACTGGCGCAGCCGGCGCAGGCGGTCGAACACCTGGATGTCGAGGAACTGGCCGAGCACGTAGGCCAGGAAGCTGGCCAGGGCGATGCGCGCGACGAAGGTGTTGAACTCGCCCAGCGCGGCGAAGCCGCGGTAGCCGCCGTCCTGGAATAGCACCGAGACCCCGTAGGAAGCCAGCAGCGCCGGCAGCATCACCCGGGCGATGACGCGCCGCGCCGGGCTCTTGCCGAGCAGGCGCACGGTGAGGTCGGTGGCCAGGAAGATGAACGGGAAGCTGAACGCGCCCCAGGTGGTCTGCCAGCCGAACAGGGTCATGGGCAGTTGCACCAGGTAGTTGCTGGCGATGATGACGAGGAGGTGGAAGACGACCAGGCCGGCCAATGCGCCGCGCCGAGCCGCCGGGGAAAGCGCCGACATGCTGGATCCTTTTTCGTCGATGGGGTGAGGGAACCCATGCCCGGCCCTGTGCCGAGCGGGGCGCATTCTATAGGAGATTGAACCTGGAGTCAGGTTTTTTGGGTGTTTTTTGTGCAGTTGGGTAGGGGGTGTTGTAGGGGCGGGCTTGCTTGCGAACGGTGCCTACCGGCGGCTTCGATGTAATGGCTTGACTCCGCTCCCTCTCCCCAGCCCTCTCCCTGAAGGGAGAGGGGGCTTGTCCGTGCCGAGAGAAGATTTGGTGTCAGCCGGCAGTCCCTGTGCTAGCCGGCTGACTCCATAACATCAGCGTCTGCCCAACGGTCCCCTCTCCCTTCAGGGAGAGGGTTAGGGAGAGGGCGTTCTTTGGACCCCTGCCAATTCCTGCCGGCGGAACACCCTTCGCGAGCAAGCTCGCTCCTACGAAAAGCCATGCCCCACCCATGTCATTCCAATGTAGGAGCGCGCCCTGCGCGCGATTCGCGGGCAAAGCCCGCGCCTATGGTGTCAGAGAGCAGGTTCCCCAGCCCACCACAGTAGCCACTCTCAGTCGGAATCGACGAAACGCAGGCCGGCGCCTTCAGCGTCGGTGCGCATGACTTCCATCTCCAGCACCGGCGCTTCCATGGGCAGGTCCTGCACCTGGCCGTGCACGCGGGTGCCGGGAGCAAGCCCGGCCAGCGCCGCGTAGCGCACGTAGACGCCGCCGTCGGAGAGGTCACGGGTGTGGCCGATGACCTCGCCGAAGCTGGAGTGGACGATCTTGATCCTGCACTTCATCGGGGTACGCGGGTACTGCCTCTGATTCGCCATGCTCGGCATCCGTCCGGAATGTCAGCGGCATAGTCGGCCCGATCCGCCGCCGCCGGTCAAGCGGCCAGTTGCCCCAGCAGCCAGAGGTTGGCGCCGCTGATGACCACGAACAGCAGCCAGGCCAGCGCGCGGGTCGGCCAGCGGTTGGCGAATTCGCCCATCAGCGCGCGGTCGCTGGTGAAGCGGATCAGCGGCCAGAGCGCGAAGGGCAGCTGCAGGCTGAGCACCACCTGGCTGAACACCAGCAGCTTGCCCACCGCCCTGTCGCCCATCAGCATCACCCCGAGCAGCGCCGGGATCAGCGCCAGGGCACGGGTGATCAGGCGGCGCTGCCAGCAGGGGATCTTCATCTGCAGGAAGCCTTCCATGATCACCTGGCCGGCGATGGTGCCGGTGAAGGTGGAACTCTGCCCGGAGGCGAGCAGGGCGACGCCGAAGAGGATCGCGGCCAGGCCGGCGCCGACCAGGGGTTCGAGCAGGCGGTAGGCGTCCTGGATCTCGGTGACGTCGGCGTGCCCGGTCTCGTGGAAGGCCGCGGCGGCGAGGATCAGGATGGCGGCGTTGATCAGCAGCGCCAGGCTCAGCGAGACCACGGTGTCCAGCCGCGCCAGGCGGATCGCCGAGGCCTTGCCCTGGCTGCCGGCCACCGCGCGGGTCTGCACGATGGAGGAGTGCAGGTAGAGGTTGTGCGGCATCACGGTGGCGCCGAGGATGCCGATGGCCAGGTACAGCGGCTCGCGCTGGCTGAGGGTGTCCAGGCTGGGCACGAAGCCGGCGGCGACGTCCGGCCAGTACGGCTTGATCAGCACCAGCTCGACCACGTAGCAGGCGCTGATGGTGATGATCAGCCCCAGCATGATCGCCTCCAGGTGACGGAAGCGCTGGCCCTTGAGGCCGAGGACGATCAGGGTGTCGAGGGCGGTGAGGAGGATGCCGCCGGTGAGGTTCACGCCCAGCAGCAGGTGGAAGGCCAGGGCGCAGCCGAGCACCTCGGCCAGGTCCGTGGCGATGATCGACAGCTCCGCCAGCAGCCACTGGACCTTGGCCATGGCCGGGCTGTAGCGCTGCCGCGAGAGCTGCGCCAGGTCCTGGCCGGTGACGATGCCCAGGCGCATGGCCAGGCACTGCAGGACCATGCCGGCGAGGCTGGACAGCAGCACCACGTAGAGCAGCTGGTAGCCGAAGCCGGAACCGGCCTCGATGGCCGTGGCCCAGTTCCCCGGGTCCATGTAGCCGATGGAGACCAGCAGGCCGGGCCCGGCGAACTGCAGGATGCGCTTCCACAGCGGCGCGCTGGGCGAAACGACGACGCTGCCCCTGACCTCGGAAGGGCAGAAGGGCGCGGTGGCGGTAGTCGGCAATCCCCACATGTCAGTTCAATACCACCTGCCTTCGCCTTCCGGGCGCTTCTTGAAGCGCTTCATGGTCCACATGTACTGGCTCGGGTAGTCGCGCACGTAGCGGGCCAGCTCGCGGCTCAGGGCGGCGACCGAGACTTCCATGTCCTTGTCGTACATGTCCGCCGGCGCGGCTTCGAGGATCACCTTGTAGCCGCTGCCGTCGGGCAGGCGCACCGCGTGGAAGAACACCCCGCGCGCCTTGCCGCGCGACAGCAGCGAGGGCACGAACTTGCTGGTCAGCGCGGTGGTGCCCAGGTAGGGCACGAACAGCCCCGAGCCCAGGTCCGGTTCCGGGTCGCACGGGATGCCGACGCAGCCGCCACGCCGCACTTCCTTGATCACGCTGATGATGCCTTCGGGGGTCGACGGCGCCACGCGGTTGCCCAACTGCACGCGCTGCTTCTTCAGCAGATCGTCCACCGCCTTCAGCTTCGGCGGGCGGTAGAAGATGATCGGCTTGGCGTAGGAGCAGTAGAAGTGGTTGAGCACTTCCCAGTTGCCCAGGTGGCTGGTGATGCCCACCAGGCCGTCGCCGGAGGCCAGGGCCTCTTCCAGCACCTCCATGCCCTCGACCTCGCGGATGTACTGCAGCGACTTCTGCGGCGGCCAGATCCAGGCGCAGGCGCTCTCGGTGAGGGTCCTGCCGATGTCCATCAGGCTCTGGCCCAGCAGCTTGTCCAGCTCCGCGGCGGACAGCTCGGGGAAGCAGTGCGAGATGTTGATGCGCGCCACCTCGCGGGAGCGGTTGGGCAGCTTCCACATCAGCCAGCCGATGGCGGCCCCCAGCCCCTGCACCGCCCGCCAGGGCAGCATGGCGAACAGGCGCAGCCCACCCACCACCAAGGCACCTTTGAATTTCTCCACGGAATGCTCCTTCAGCCGAATGCGCACATTCTAACCAGCGGGCATGGGCGAAGGCGAAAGGCGCTCGGCAATGGGGGCGATAGAAACAGCCTGAATCCACGCACCGGGTGATCCGGCCATGCCTTTTCTTTCCATGTAGGAGCGCGCCCTGCGCGCGAATCGCGGGCAGAGCCCGCTCACGATCGTAGGATGGGTGGAGCGAAGCGATACCCATCGCCATGGCCGCATGGGTTTCGCCGAGGCTCAACCCATCCTACGAAGAGCGCGTCGAAGCGAATTCCGTCCGCAGTCAGGACAGCTCGGCATAGCGGTCGCAATCGGTGGTGTGGTCCATCACCATCCCCGTGGCCTGCATGAAGGCGTAGCAGATGGTCGGCCCGACGAAGGTGAAGCCGGCCTTCTTCAGTGCGCGGCTCATGGCCTCGGCCTCGGGCGTCACCGCCGGGACGTCGCCGCGGCCGCTGAAATGGTTGACCTTCGGCTGGCCGCCGACGAAGGACCAGAGGAATTCCACCGGCTCGGGCAGTTCCAGCCAGGCCCGGGCGTTCTGCCGCGCGGCCTTGAGCTTGGCCAGGTTGCGGATGATGCCCGTATCCTGCATGCGCTGCTCGATCTCCTCGTCGCTCATGCGCGCCAGGCGCTCGGGGTCGAAACCGAACAGCACCTCGCGGTAGCGCTCGCGCTTGCGCAGCACGGTGATCCACGACAGCCCGGCCTGGGCGCCTTCGAGCACCAGCATTTCGAACAGCGCCTGCGGGTCTCTCTGCGGCACGCCCCACTCGGTGTCGTGGTAGGCGATGTACAGCGGGTCGTCGTTGCACCAGAAGCAGCGGGGCATGGCGGTCGTCCTGACGAGGCGAAGGGAGTCCCACTATAGCCGGAATACTGTATGAAGATACAGTCCAATGCCCGCTTCCCGCCGTTTGCGAATTCATCCGAAAACGTGCGCGCACCCCAAGCGGTACGCGGCTTCGGGTATACTGCGGGGTTTTCGTCGCATACCCAGCACAGGTGAAATTCGTGAGCCAGACTACGCCCGCCGTGCGCACCTTCCAGGACCTGATCCTCGCCCTGCAACAGTACTGGGCCGACCAGGGCTGCGTGGTGCTGCAGCCCTACGACATGGAAGTTGGCGCCGGCACCTTCCATACCGCCACCTTCCTGCGCGCCATCGGCCCGGAGACCTGGAACGCCGCCTACGTGCAGCCCAGCCGCCGCCCCACCGACGGCCGCTACGGCGAGAACCCGAACCGCCTGCAGCACTACTACCAGTTCCAGGTGGTGCTCAAGCCCAACCCGGAGAACTTCCAGGAGCTCTACCTGGGCTCGCTGAAGGCCATCGGCATCGACCCGCTGGTGCACGACATCCGCTTCGTCGAGGACAACTGGGAATCGCCGACCCTCGGCGCCTGGGGCCTGGGCTGGGAAATCTGGCTGAACGGCATGGAAGTCACCCAGTTCACCTACTTCCAGCAGGTCGGCGGCATCGAGTGCTACCCGGTCACCGGCGAGATCACCTACGGCCTGGAGCGCCTGGCCATGTACATCCAGGGCGTCGACTCGGTGTACGACCTGGTGTGGGCCGACGGCCCGTTCGGCAAGGTCACCTATGGCGACGTGTTCCACCAGAACGAGGTGGAGCAGTCGACCTACAACTTCGAGCACGCCAACGTCGAGAAGCTGTTCGAACTGTTCGACTTCTACGAAAGCGAAGCCAACCGCCTGATCGAGCTGCAGCTGCCGCTGCCGACCTATGAGATGGTCCTCAAGGCCTCGCACACCTTCAACCTGCTGGATGCGCGCCGGGCCATCTCGGTGACCGAGCGTCAGCGCTACATCCTGCGCGTGCGCACCCTGGCCCGTAACGTGGCGCAGAGCTACCTGCAGGCGCGCGCGCGCCTGGGCTTCCCGATGGCCACCCCCGCTCTTCGTGATGAAGTGCTGGCGCGTGACGAAGTACTGGCCAAGCTGAAGGAGGCCGAATAATGAGCGCGAAGGATTTCCTCGTCGAACTGGGCACCGAAGAGCTGCCCCCCAAGGCCCTGAAGAGCCTCGGTGAAGCCTTCCTGGCCGGCATCGAGAAGGGCCTTAAGGCCGCAGGCCTGACCTACTCGGCCGCCCGCTACTACGCCGCGCCGCGCCGCCTGGCCGTGCAGATCGACCAGCTCGCCGTGCAGCAGCCCGACCGCACCGTGAACCTCGACGGCCCGCCGCAGCAGGCCGCCTTCGACGCCAGCGGCAACCCGACCCAGGCCGCCCTGGGCTTCGCCAAGAAGTGCGGCGTGGACCTGGCGCAGATCGACCAGAGCGGGCCGAAGCTGAAGTTCAGCCAGACCATTGCCGGCCAGCCGGCCGTAGGCCTGCTGCCGGGCATCGTCGAAACCTCGCTGAACGACCTGCCGATTCCCAAGCGCATGCGCTGGGCCGCCCGCCGCGAAGAGTTCGTGCGTCCGACGCAGTGGCTGGTGATGCTGTTCGGCGACGAGGTGGTGGAGTGCGAGATCCTCACCCGCAAGGCCGGACGTGAATCCCGTGGCCACCGCTTCCACAACCCGGACAACGTGCTGATCTCCAGCCCCGCCAACTACCTGGAAGACCTGCGCAGCGCCCACGTGCTGGCCGACTTCGCCGAGCGCCGCGAAATCATCGCCAAGCGCGTCGCCGAGCTTGCCACCGAGCAGAAGGGCAGCGCCATCGTGCCGCCGGCCCTGCTCGACGAAGTGACCGCCCTGGTCGAATGGCCGGTGCCGCTGGTCTGCTCCTTCGAGGAGCGCTTCCTCGCCGTGCCCCAGGAAGCGCTGATCACCACCATGCAGGACAACCAGAAGTACTTCTGCCTGCTGGACGCCAACGGCAAGCTGCTGCCGCGCTTCATCACCGTGGCCAACGTGCAGAGCAAGGCGCCCGAGCACATCGTCTCGGGCAACGAGAAGGTCGTGCGCCCACGCCTGACCGACGCCGAGTTCTTCTTCAAGCAGGACCAGAAGCAGCCGCTGGAGCGCTTCAACGAGCGCCTGAAGAACGTGGTGTTCCAGGCCCAGCTCGGCACCGTGTTCGAGAAGGCCGAGCGCGTCTCCGCCCTGGCCGCCTTCATCGCCGAGCGCATTGGCGGTGACGCGAAGAACGCCGCCCGCGCCGGTATCCTCTCCAAGTGCGACCTGGCCACCGAGATGGTCGGCGAGTTCCCGGAGATGCAGGGCATCGCCGGCTACTACTACGCAACCGCGGGCGGTGAGGCCAACGACGTCGCCCTGGCGCTGAACGAGCAGTACATGCCGCGCGGCGCCGGCGCCGAGCTGCCAAGCACCCTGACCGGTGCCGCGGTGGCGGCGGCCGACAAGCTCGACACCCTGGTCGGCATCTTCGGCATCGGCATGCTGCCAACCGGCAGCAAGGACCCGTACGCCCTGCGCCGCGCCGCCCTGGGCGTGCTGCGCATCCTCATCGAGAAGCAGTTGGACCTCGACCTGGGCGAGGCCATCGCCTTCGCCGTCGGCCAGTACGGCGACAAGGTCAAGGCCCAGGGCCTGGCCGCCCAGGTCCAGGACTTCATCTTCGACCGCCTGCGCGCGCGCTACGAGGACGAAGGCGTAGACGTCGCCGTGTACCAGGCCGTGCGCGCCCTGACGCCGACCGCGCCGCTGGACTTCGACCAGCGCGTGCAGGCCGTGCAGGCCTTCCGCCAACTGCCCGAAGCCGAGGCCCTGGCCGCCGCCAACAAGCGCGTGTCCAACATCCTCGCCAAGGCCGAAGGGGAGGTGCCGCAGAGCGTGAATGCCGGCCTGCTCAACGAGGCCGCCGAGAAGGCCCTGGGCAGCGCCGTGGCGGCCGCCGAAGGCGAAGTGGCGCCGCTGGCCCGGGCGCGCGACTACCGCGCCGCCCTGGCCCGCCTGGCAGCCCTGCGCGCGCCGGTGGACGCCTTCTTCGAGGAAGTCCTGGTCAACGCCGACGACAGCGCCGTGCGCGCCAACCGCTACGCCCTGCTGGCGAAGCTGCGTGGGCTGTTCCTCGGCGTCGCCGACATCTCTCTGTTGGGGTAATGGAGCTGGAGGCTGGAAGCCTGAAGCTGGAAATTCTTCCCGCTTCAAGCTTCCGGCTTCAAGCCTCTGGCTAAAGCTATGAAGTTATTGATCGTCGACCGCGACGGTGTCATCAACCTGGACTCCGACGCATACATCAAATCCCTCGACGAGTGGATTCCCATTCCCGGCGCCATCGCCGCCATTGCCCGCCTGAGCAAGGCCGGCTGGACGGTCGCGGTGGCCACCAACCAGTCCGGCATCGCCCGCGGCTACTACGACCTGGCGACGCTGGAAAGCATGCACGCGCGGCTGCGCGAGCTGGTGGCGGAGCAGGGCGGCGAACTGGGGCTGATCGTCCATTGCCCCCATGGACCCGACGAAGGCTGCGAGTGCCGCAAGCCGAAGCCGGGTATGCTCAGGCAGATCGCCGCGCACTACGACGTTCCGCTCAAGGGCGTATGGTTCGTCGGCGACACCCGGGGTGACCTGGACGCCGCCCTGGCCGTCGACTGTCAGCCCGTGCTGGTGAAAACCGGCAAGGGCGAACGTACCCTGGCCAAACCGCTGCCCGAAGGCACGCTGGTCTTCGACGACCTGGCCGCCGTCGCTTCCCACCTCTTGCCCTAAGGACCCGCTGACCATGTCGACAGTGCAGGCCATCAGAACCGTTCTTTTCTACCTGCTGCTGTCCGCCAGCGCCTTCCTCTGGGGCACCCTCAGCCTGCTGATCGCGCCCTTCCTGCCGTTCCGCGCGCGCTATCGCTTCGTGGTCCAGCGCTGGTGCCGCTTCGCCGTCTGGCTGGCCTGGCACATGGTCGGCGTGCGCTACCGCCTCAGCGGCCTGGAGAACATCCCGCAGCAGCCCTGCGTGATCCTCTCCAAGCACCAGAGCACCTGGGAGACCTTCTTCCTCTCCGGCTACTTCGAGCCGCTGAGCCAGGTGCTCAAGCGCGAGCTGCTGTTCGTGCCCTTCTTCGGCTGGGCCCTGGCCCTGCTCAGGCCCATCGCCATCGACCGCAGCCAGCCCAAGCTGGCCCTCAAGCAGCTCGCCAAGCAGGGCCACGAGCGCCTGCAGCAGGGCGCCTGGGTGCTGATCTTCCCGGAAGGCACGCGCATCCCCACCGGCGAGTTGGGCAAGTTCTCCCGCGGCGGCGCGGCCCTGGCGGTGAACGCCGGCCTGCCGGTGCTGCCCATCGCCCACAACGCCGGCCACTGCTGGCCGAAGAACGGCTGGGCCAAGCACCCGGGCACCATCGAGGTGGTGATAGGCCCGGCGATGCACGCCGAAGGCGAGGGCCCGCGCGCCATCGCCGAACTCAACCAGCGCGCCGAGGAATGGGTGGCGCGGACGCTGCGCGAAATGGGCGAGCTGCCGGCGCCGGCAACCCCCAAGGCCGACGTGGCCTGAGGCGGATAACCCAGCTGTAGCGAACAGGGCCCAAAAGGGCCCTGTTTTCGTTTCTGGCGCACGATAAGGCGCTACGGCAACCATCCCCTGGATTTTGTCCGATACGCCCTCCACGAGCGTCCCAGGCGGCCTATAAGCTCAAGGGCAGGCCCCAGGGAAGAGCGCTCGCCATGCCACCGATCGAACCGCGTCCAGCCACCTCCATCCTGCTTCTGCGCGAAGCGGAGGAGGGCACGGGGCTGGAAGTCTTCATGCTGCTGCGCAATCCCCAGGTGGCCTTCTGCGACGGCGCCCTGGTGTTCCCCGGTGGCAAGGTGGAACAGGTCGACGGCCATGCCCGGCTCCGTCAGCACTGCCTAGGCGCAGATGCCCTGGACGATGACGAACTGCGTTTCCAGGTGGCGGGGCTGCGCGAGCTGTTCGAGGAGAGCGGCATCCTCCTGGCACGGCGCGCGGGTAGCGAGCAGCCTTGGCTGGAGGAAATTGGCGGCATCCGCCATCTGTGTATTCCCGAGGATGCAGGCTGCCCCGAGGCGGTCTTTCCGCTAAGGCCCGGTGCGGGGTTCTGCGCATAAACGCCCTCCTTGGCCGGAGAGCAGCTTCGGAGCAAGCCCAACAATTGCCCTCATGGCGTTTCCTATAGGGAAGAGGCGTGAACCCGATCCTCCGCCCCGACCTCGCCATATCCCGGCGTAGGGCGCATAACGCCTACGGCGTTATCCGCCGAATCACGAACGGAGTCCTACGGGGAGTCTCCTCGTAGGATGGGTTGAGCGAAGCGATACCCATCACCGCAACCGCATGGGTTTCGCAGGCTCAACCCATCCTACGAAAAGCACCTCGGCGCGACCGGCAAGACAGTTGCTCCTACACATCAGGGAAGCACGGGCGTAGGAAGCGGACTTTGTCCGCGATTGGATTCACCGGCCACACCGGGGACGCCCCGGTGGCACGGCCAACGGCGGATAACCGCGAACGGTTATGCGCCCTACGCGCTCCTTCGCCCGCGGGAGTGACGGGGACGATCAGGCGCTTCAGGACGAGGCCGAACTCTCCGCCTGCTCCGAACAACCCCCTCTCCCTCTGGGAGAGGGCTGGGGTGAGGGAGCGGAACCAGAGCCAGGATGCCTTCGCTGAGCCATGGCAGAGCCTAAAAACAGCATTACAGCCACCGCTCGGCAATTTGGCTTTATGGTAATGCTTTGCCGTCAGGCCCACGACCTGATGGCCGATGAGAGGTCGAAAGAAGGTCGTTTCATTGTGAAGGTCGATAAGGATCAGTTGGAACATTTGCGGGCGGAGAACGCTCGCTTGATCGAGCTACTGGAAGCCCATGGCATCGACTGGCGCCTGCCTGACGGGCGACCGAGCCGTCCCCCGACGCCAACCAAGCAACTCGATACGGACGCAAAGCTGGCGCTCTTCAAACGTCTTTTCCGCGGCAGGGCCGATGTGTTCCCCATACGCTGGGAAAGCAAGGCTGGCAAATCAGGCTACTCGCCTGCCTGTGCCAATGAATGGCGGCCGGGCATATGCCAGAAGCCTCGGATCAAATGCGGAGATTGCTCGCATCGCCAACTATTGCCACTCACCGACCAGGTGCTCTACAGGCATCTGGCCGGAGAGATCGTGATCGGCGTGTATCCATTGCTCCCGGATGACACCTGCCATTTCCTCGCAGTGGATTTTGACGAAGCCGATTGGCGAGACGATGCCCGGGCGTTCGTCCGCTCATGCCAAGAGCTGAACGTACCTGTTGCGTTGGAGGTTTCGCGCTCCGGCAATGGCGCCCACGCCTGGATATTCTTCGAACACAAGGTTCCCGCCCATGAGGCCCGGCAACTCGGCTCGGCCATCATCAGCCACACCTGCGACCGTACCCGCCAATTGACGCTGGCGTCCTACGATCGGTTGTTTCCGAATCAGGACAGCATGCCCAAGGGCGGCTTTGGCAACCTCATCGCCTTACCCCTGCAGAAGCAGGCTCGCGCGCATGGCGGGAGCGTCTTCGTCGACGAAGCACTGGCTCCCTATCCGGATCAATGGGCATTCCTGGCCAGCCTTCAGCCGATGCCCGTGCAAGCCATTGCCGCCACTACGCTACAGGCGACGGAGGGGCGTCATCCCCTGGATGTCATCGAGGTGACGGATGAGGATGAACGCAAACCCTGGCATGAGCCCTCGGCGACCCCCAGGAAATTGAGCGTCCCTCTGCCAAGCTCGGTGAATGTGACGCTGGCCAACCAGATCTATTTCGAAAAGACGGAACTCCCTCAGCCGTTGGTCAACAAGCTGATCAGGTTGGCGGCCTTCCAGAACCCCGAGTTCTACAAGGCCCAGGCCATGCGCCTGCCAGTATGGAACAAGCCGCGGATCATCGGTTGCGCAGAGAACTTCCCTCGCCACATTGCCCTGCCTCGGGGCTGCCTCGATGAAGTACGGGCGCTGCTGCACGAGAATGCCATCAACCTCGTGGTTCAGGATGAGCGCTACGCAGGGCAGCCCATCGAAGTCGACTTCGCAGGCAAGCTACGTCCTGACCAGGAAGCCGCCCTCGAAGCCGTGACGCAATACGAGACGGGGGTTCTTTGTGCACCCACCGCATTCGGAAAAACCGTTACCGCCTCGGCCCTGATCGCCAGACGGCGAGTGAACACACTGATACTGATGCACAGGACCGAACTACTGCAGCAGTGGAAAGAGCGCCTGCAGGCTTTCCTCGGCGTCGACAAGGCCGTTGTCGGCAGTATCGGAGGAGGCAAGGCAAGGCCCACGGGCATCATCGACGTCGCCTTGATGCAGTCGCTATCCCGCAAGGGCGAGGTCGACGAGCAAGTGAAGCGGTACGGGCAAATCATCGTGGATGAATGCCATCACCTGTCGGCCTTTTCGTTCGAGGCCATCCTAAAGAGCGCTCCTGCCAGGTATGTGCTGGGCCTGACAGCCACACCGATACGCCGGGATGGCCAGCAGCCGATTATCTTCATGCAGTGTGGGCCGATACGGCATACGGCGGCCAGGCCCGAAAGCGCCCCTGTCGATCTGCTCGTACTACCGCGGTGGTCGTCCAGGCCGATCGTTACGCAAGAAGGGGCGGGTATCCAGGAGGTCTTCCTGCTGATTGCCAGGGATACGGAGAGGACGGAGCGCATCGTTGCCGAGGTGGTTGCTGCCTTCAACCAGGGGAGGAAGATCCTGGTGCTGACGGAGCGAACGGACCATCTCAATGCGCTCGAGGAAAGATTGCCTGGGCAGATCAAGAATCTGTTCGCACTGCATGGCCGGCTTTCCAGGAAACACCGTGCTGCCCTCATGAAGGGGTTGGCGGCCCTGCCTGCCGATGCACCCCGGGTAATCCTGGCCACCGGCAAGCTGGTGGGCGAAGGCTTCGATCATCCGCCCCTGGATACGCTCATACTGGCCATGCCGGTCTCCTGGAAGGGAACGCTTCAACAGTATGCGGGGCGGTTGCACCGTGAACATTCGAGCAAGGCTGACGTGCGCATCATCGACTTCGTCGATGCGGGGCACCCTGCCTTGCTTCGGATGTGGAGCAAGCGGGAGGCGGGTTATAGAGCCATGGGCTATCGCTTTGCGGAGGCATCCAGTTCCCTGGAACTGTTCGGCCCGGCCATAGCCGTCGACGACAATAGCGATTAGCCAAGCTAAGGCTACGGAAGCCGGAATGACTCACGCCCGATCACCGGTAGCAACCATTCTGGCGACCAGCCATAAAAAACCCCGGCTGACCTTTCGGAGAGCCGGGGTTTTCAAGAGCAGCAGGGCAACTAACGTCTAGCAGGATTCCGTTCAACGTTGTCAGCCCTCAATTGCTCCACCAGTCAAACATCCAGGTTCGACACCGCCAGGGCGTTGCTTTCGATGAAGTCGCGACGCGGCTCCACGGCATCGCCCATCAGGGTGTTGAAGATCTGGTCGGCGGCGATGGCGTCCTCGATGGTCACCTTCAGCATGCGGCGCACGTTCGGGTCCATGGTGGTTTCCCACAGCTGGTCCGGGTTCATCTCGCCGAGGCCTTTGTATCGCTGGATGCTGTGGCGCTTGGTGCCTTCGGCCATCAGCCATTCCAGGGCTTCCTTGAAGCTGGAGACCGGCCGCTTGCGCTCGCCCTTCTGCACGTAGGCGCCTTCTTCCATCAGGCTGTTCAGCTTGGCGCCCAGCTCGCTGACCGAGCGGTAGTCGTTGCTGGCGAAGAAGTCGCGGTTGAAGGTCACGTAGTTGGACAGGCCGTGGGCGACCATCTCCACCTCGGGCAGCCACAGGTGGCGCTCGCGGTCTTCGCGCAGGCTGGCGGTGTAGGTCAGGCCGGACTTCTCGGAAGTCTTCAGGCGCGCCTGGTACTGCTCCAGCCAGGCCTGCATGGCGGCCTGGTCGCCCAGTTGCTCGACATCGATGCGCGGCAGGTAGACGAAGTGCTCGGTCAGGTCCTGCGGGTACAGGCGCGACAGGCGGGAGAGGGTACGCATGACGGTGCGGTACTCGTTGACCAGCTTCTCCAGCGCTTCGCCGGACAGGCCCGGGGCGCTTTCGTTGACGTGCACGCTGGCGTCTTCGAGGGCCGACTGGGTCATGTATTCCTCCATGGCCACGTCGTCCTTGATGTACTGCTCCTGCTTACCTTTCTTCACCTTGTACAGCGGCGGCTGGGCGATGTAGATGTAGCCACGCTCGACCAGCTCGGGGAGCTGGCGGAAGAAGAAGGTCAGCAGCAGGGTACGGATGTGCGAACCGTCGACGTCAGCATCGGTCATGATGATGATGTTGTGGTAGCGCAGCTTGTCGATGTTGTATTCCTCGCGCCCGATGCCGCAGCCCAGCGCGGTGATCAGGGTGCCGACCTCCTGGGAGGACAGCATCTTGTCGAAGCGAGCCTTCTCGACGTTGAGGATCTTGCCCTTGAGCGGCAGGATCGCCTGGGTCTTGCGGTTACGGCCCTGCTTGGCAGAACCGCCCGCGGAGTCACCTTCCACGATGTACAGCTCGGAGAGGGCGGGGTCCTTCTCCTGGCAGTCGGCGAGCTTGCCCGGCAGGCCGGCGATGTCCAGCGCGCCCTTGCGGCGGGTCATCTCGCGGGCCTTGCGCGCGGCCTCGCGGGCGCGGGCGGCGTCGATCATCTTGCCGACCACGGCCTTGGCTTCGTTGGGGTTCTCCAGCAGGAAGTCGGCGAAGTACTTGCCCATTTCCTGTTCCACCGCGGTCTTCACCTCGGAGGACACCAGCTTGTCCTTGGTCTGCGAGCTGAACTTCGGATCCGGCACCTTCACCGAAATGATCGCGGTCAGGCCTTCACGGGCGTCGTCGCCGGTGGTGGCGATCTTGTATTTCTTCGCCAGGCCTTCCTGCTCGATGTAGTTGTTCAGGTGGCGGGTGAGGGCGGAGCGGAAGCCCGCCAGGTGGGTACCGCCGTCACGCTGCGGAATGTTGTTGGTGAAGCAGAGGATGTTCTCGTTGAAGCTGTCGTTCCACTGCAGGGCGACTTCCACGCCAACGCCGTCTTCCTCGCGCTGGGTGTTGAAGTGGAACACCTGGTTAACGATGTTCTTGTTGGTGTTCAGGTACTCGACGAAGGCGCGCAAGCCGCCCTCGTACTTGAACAGCTCTTCCTTGCCGGTACGTTCGTCGCGCAGCAGGATGCCCACGCCGGAGTTGAGGAAGGACAGCTCGCGGATGCGCTTGGCCAGGATGTCCCAGCTGAAATGGATGCTGGTGAAGGTCTCGTTGGAGGCCTTGAAGTGCACCTCGGTGCCCGAGCCATCGGTCTCGCCCACCGGGCGCAGCGGGAACTGCGGCACGCCGTGGCGGTAGATCTGCTCCCAGACCTTGCCTTCGCGGCGGATGGTCAGGCGCAGTTCCTCGGAGAGCGCGTTCACCACGGACACACCCACACCGTGCAAGCCACCGGAAACCTTGTAGGAGTTGTCGTCGAACTTACCGCCGGCGTGCAGCACGGTCATGATGACCTCGGCCGCGGAAACCCCTTCTTCCTTGTGGATATCGACCGGAATGCCACGGCCGTTGTCGCGGACGGTGATCGACTCATCGGTGTGGATGGTGACGCTGATCTCGCTGCAGTAGCCAGCCAGGGCCTCGTCGATCGAGTTGTCCAGCACCTCGAACACCATGTGGTGCAGGCCGGTGCCATCGTCCGTGTCGCCGATGTACATACCCGGACGCTTGCGTACCGCGTCCAGCCCCTTCAGCACCTTGATGCTGTTAGAGTCGTACGTGTTGTTCTCGCTCATTCTTCACTCCCGAGGGTGGTCTGAGAGACATGCCCATGTTCCACGTGGAACATCGCAACCGGCGTGTCCGTTCGCCAGCCGTCCTTCAAAGGTTCAGGGTCGACACAGGTGATGAATACCTGGCAACCCAAGTCTTCAAGCAACCGGCACAACGAACGCCGGTGCTTTTCGTCGAGTTCCGAGGGCAGGTCGTCCACCAGGTAGACGCATTGTCCTCGCTTGGCCTGATTGATCAGGTGCCCCTGGGCGATACGCAGGGCGCAGACTACGAGTTTCTGCTGCCCCCGCGACAGGATCTCCGCCGCGTTATGCCCGCCCAGGCGAATTCGTAGATCGGCTCGCTGCGGTCCAGCCTGGGTATGTCCCATCTGCTGGTCGCGCAACAAGCTGCCGTTCAATACCTCGCTCAGCTCGCGATCCTTGTCCCAGCCGCGGTAATAGCTGAGGGTGAGCTGGTCCAATTGGATCAACTCGCCCAGCGTCTGTTCGAAGACCGGTTTGAGGGCCTGGATATAGGACCGCCGATAGCCATCGATTTCGTCGCTGGCAGTACACAATTCGCGGTCCCACGCAGCCTGCGAAGCACCGTCCAGTCTACCATGTCGGAGCCACGAGTTCCGCTGGCGCAGCGCCTTCTGCAGCCGCTGCCAGGCGACCATGAAGCGTTGTTCCACGTGGAACACTCCCCAGTCGAGGAACTGCCGGCGAATCTTCGGCGCGCCTTCCAGCAGGCGGAAGCTGTCCGGGTTGATCAACTGCAACGGCAAGGTTTCCGCCAGCTGCGCAGTGCTGCGCGCATTCTGGCCATCGATGCGAATCTGGAAATCGCCCTGGCGCTCCCGGGACACACCCAGGTTGCTGGTCATGCCATTGGCAAGCTGAACCTGGCCGAAGACGGTGCAGGCGGGCTGTTCGTACTGGATGACCGGTTGCAGACGCTGGCTGCGGAAGGAGCGGGCGAGACCGAGCAGGTGGACGGCTTCGAGCACGCTGGTCTTGCCGCTGCCGTTTTCGCCGTAGAGGATGTTGATGCGAGGGGAGGGGGAGAAGGTCACCGGGTGCAGGTTGCGCACCGCGGTGACCGAGACGCGGGTCAGTGACATTCAGTGAAGGTCAGAGACGCATCGGCATGACGACGTAAGCGGAGTCGTCGTTGTCGGCTTCCTGCAGCAGGGCGCTGCTGTTGGCGTCGGAGAGGATCATGCGAACCTGCTCGGTGCCCATCACGCCCAGTACGTCCAGCAGGTAGCTGACGTTGAAGCCGATTTCCAGGCTGCCGCCGTTGTAGTCGACCTGCACTTCTTCTTCCGCTTCCTCCTGCTCCGGGTTGTTCGCCTGGATCTTCAGCAGGCCGGAGGTCAGTTGCAGGCGAATGCCGCGGTACTTCTCGTTGGAGAGGATCGCGGTACGGCTGAAGGCCTCGCGCAGCAGTTGGCGGTCACCGATCACCAGCTTGTCGCCGCCCTTGGGCAGCACGCGCTCGTAGTCGGGGAACTTGCCGTCCACCAGCTTGGAGGTGAAGGTGAACTCGCCGGTGGTGGCGCGGATGTGGTGCTGGCCGAGGACGATGTCCACCTGGCCGTCCTGCTCGGTGAGCAGGCGCGCCAGTTCCAGGATGCCCTTGCGCGGCACGATGACCTGGTGGCGGTCCTGGGCTTCCGGCACGCCGCCGGTGAACGAGCACATGGCCAGGCGGTGGCCGTCGGTGGCCACGGCGCGCAGGGTGCCGCTGGAGACTTCCAGCAGCATGCCGTTGAGGTAATAGCGCACGTCCTGCTGGGCCATGGCGAAGCTGGTGCGGTCGATCAGGCGGCGCAGCTTGCTCTGCACCAGGCTGAAGGTCAGCGAGCCCGGGCCTTCCTCCACGGAGGGGAAGTCGTTGGCCGGCAGCGTCGACAGGGAGAAGCGGCTACGGCCGGCCTTCACCAGCAGCTTCTGCTCGTCGACGCGGATGTCGATCAGCGCGTCGCTGGGCAAGCTCTTGCAGATGTCCATGAGCTTGCGCGCCGGGACGGTGATCTCGCCCGGTTCGGCCGGCTCTTCCAGGGTGACGCGGCCAATCAGTTCGACCTCGAGGTCGGTACCGGTCAGCGACAGCTGCTGGCCCTGGACCACCAGCAGTACGTTGGACAGAACCGGCAGCGTCTGGCGGCGTTCGACCACACCAGCGACCAGTTGCAGGGGTTTCAACAGAGCTTCGCGTTGAATGGTGAAATGCATGGTCTAATCCCTTGCCTCGTGGGGCTGCAGCTTGGCCTCAGGTGGTCAGCGTACGCAGCAGGTTCTTGTAGTCCTCGCGGATGTCCGCGTCGGATTCCTTCAGTTGAGCGATCTTACGACAGGCGTGCAGCACCGTGGTGTGGTCCCGACCACCGAAAGCCACGCCGATCTCCGGCAGGCTGTGGTTGGTCAGTTCCTTGGACAGGGCCATGGCCACCTGGCGCGGACGCGCCACCGAGCGCGAACGGCGCTTGGACAGCAGGTCGGCGATCTTGATCTTGTAGTACTCGGCGACGGTGCGCTGAATGTTGTCGATGCTGACCAGCTTGTCCTGCAAGGCCAGCAGGTCCTTCAGCGACTCGCGGATCAGCTCGATGGTGATCGGCCGGCCCATGAAGTGGGAGTGGGCGATCACCCTTTTCAGGGCCCCCTCAAGCTCGCGCACGTTGGAGCGGATGCGCTGGGCGATGAAGAAGGCCGCGTCGTGCGGCAACTCCACCTTCGCCTGCTCGGCCTTCTTCATCAGGATGGCCACGCGGGTTTCCAGTTCCGGCGGCTCCACCGCCACCGTCAGGCCCCAGCCGAAGCGCGATTTCAGGCGCTCTTCCAGGCCTTCGATCTCCTTCGGGTAGCGGTCGCTGGTGAGGATCACCTGCTGGCCGCCTTCCAGGAGGGCGTTGAAGGTATGGAAGAACTCTTCCTGGGAACGCTCCTTGCGGGCGAAGAACTGAATGTCGTCGATCAGCAGGGCGTCCACCGAGCGGTAGAAGCGCTTGAACTCGTTGATGGCGTTCAGCTGCAGGGCCTTGACCATGTCCGCGACGAAGCGCTCCGAATGCAGGTACACGACCTTGGCGTTCGGGTTCTTCTTCAGCAGGTGGTTGCCCACGGCGTGCATCAGGTGCGTCTTGCCCAGGCCCACGCCCCCATAAAGGAAGAGCGGGTTGTAGCCGTGCTTGAGGTTGTCCGCCACCTGCCAGGCCGCGGCGCGGGCCAGCTGGTTGGACTTGCCCTCGACGAAGTTCTCGAAGGTGAAGGTGCGGTTCAGGTAGCTGGTGTGCTTGAGCGCGCCCTCCACCTGCACGTTGCGCTCGGTGCGCACCGCCGGCGCCGCAGGCATGGCCGCTGCGGCGGCCAGCGGGTCGATGCTCGGGCTGGACTCGTCGATGTCGGGCATCGGCTCCTGCACGTTGAGCTGCATCTGTTGCACGCGGCTGGCCGCTTCGGCCTGGGCCGGTGCCTCGGCCTGGTAGGCCTGGGCCTTGGCTGCGCGCACCTGCGCCGGCGAGGGCGGCGGGGTGATGGTCGGCGCGGGCATCGCGTGGCTCTGCGGCATCAGCGCAGGACGCGGGGCCCGGCTGCGGCGGCTGCCGATGAGCAGCGAGAGGGCGGGAATCTGCCCATTGCCACGCTCACCCAGCAGTTCGAGCAGACGCCCCATGTATTTTTCGTTGACCCAGTCCAACACGAAGCGGTTCGGTGCGTAGACACGCAGCTCCTCGCCCTCGGCCTCGACCTGCAGCGGCCGGATCCAGGTGTTGAATTGCTGGGATGGCAGCTCGTCGCGGAGCAATTCCACGCACTGCTGCCAGAGTTCCACGGACACGGGTATCCCCCAGGAGATTGGAAAGGAATGGAACGAAAAGGAAAGCGCAATTGTAGCCGTGCGCTAGCGACTTATCCACATGAGAAATCAACAAGTGGGCAAGCAAAATCAAGGCCTTAATGATGGCACATGGCAACAGCCGGCGCACCCTGAAAGTTGTGGATAACCCTTGCGCCGATGGGGGATGAACCAGGCTGGAAAGCTGTTGAGAACTTCCGCTGTGGACAAACCGGTCTTTCTTCCCCAGATTATCCACTGCCGCCGCACAGGAGGGTCACCGCTTCTCGACACCTTCGTCAAATCCGCCATACCGCGGAAACAGTGGCCGGAATTGACTTATCCACAGATCTGGCGCTCCCCAGTAACAATCGCTTTCACCATCTTTTAAGAAACCTTTTCCTTGCTTTCTATTTCTGCAGAAAGCCGCTGGGCAATTACCGGCTGGTTGGAAATTGACCTGCACCGGTGTTTTCACTAGAATCGCCGGTCTCTTTAAACGGGGTCCCTGCGACCTCAGGTCATCAATCCAGGTACCGAACAATGAAACGTACTTTCCAACCCAGCACTCTCAAGCGCGCTCGCGTCCACGGTTTCCGCGCTCGCATGGCCACCAAGAACGGCCGTCAGGTTCTGTCGCGTCGTCGCGCCAAGGGCCGCAAGCGTCTGACCGTCTGATTCGCCCGGCACAGGTGGTGAGTCGAGGATTCGACCGGGAAAAGCGTCTTCTGACAGCCCGGCACTTCACAGCGGTCTTCGACTCCCCCAGCGCCAAGGTTTCCGGTAAGCACGTCCTGCTGCTGGCGCGCGAAAACGCTCTGGATCACCCCCGCCTCGGCCTGGTGATCGGCAAGAAGAACGTCAAGCTCGCCGTCGAGCGCAACCGCCTCAAACGCCTGATCCGCGAATCGTTCCGGCACAACCAGGAAGCCCTGGCTGGCCTGGACATCGTGGTCATTGCGCGCAAGGGGTTGGGTGAGTTGCAGAACCCCGAACTGCACCAGCAATTCGGCAAGCTCTTCAAACGCCTGCTGCGCAACCGACCCCGGCCGGAAAGCGCAACCGAACCTCCGGGGGTCGCCGACAGTTCCCATGCGTAGACTGGCGCTGCTTCTCATCCAGTTTTACCGCTACGCCATCAGCCCCTTGATGGCCAGTCACTGTCGCTTTCACCCCAGCTGCTCCTGCTACGCGTACGAAGCCATCGAACACCATGGCTTCCTGCGCGGCGGCTGGCTGGCCCTGCGTCGCCTGGGCCGCTGCCATCCCTGGCATCCCGGTGGCTATGATCCCGTGCCGCCCGCCACTTCCAAGCACCGCCCATCCTCGACGGCCGAGTAACCATGGACATCAAACGCTCGATCCTCATCGTCGCCCTGGCTATCGTGTCCTATGCGCTGGTTCTCCAGTGGAACAAGGACTACGGTCAGCCTGAACTGCCGGCCCAGACCGCGTCGTTCAACCAGCAGCCCCAAGGCCTTCCGGACACTTCCGTGCCGGCCGGCGGCACTGCCAGCGCCGACGTACCGACCGCCCAGAGCGGCGAAACCGGGCTGCCCAGCGCCCAGCAACCGGCAGCCGCCAACGGCCAGCTGATCCAGGTGAAGACCGACGTCCTCGACCTGGCCATCGACCCGCGCGGTGGCGACGTGGTGCAACTGGGCCTGACCCAGTACCCGATGCGCCAGGATCGCCCGGACCTGCCCTTCGCCCTGTTCGAGCATGGCCAGCGCACCTACCTGGCGCAGAGCGGCCTGACCGGCACCGACGGTCCGGACGCCGCCGTCGCCGGCCGCCCGCTGTACAGCAGCGCCAAGCCCCAGTACCAGCTGGCCGATGGCCAGGACCAACTGGTGGTCGATCTGAACTTCGCCCGCGACGGTGTCAGCTACATCAAGCGCTTCACCTTCCACCGCGGCCTGAAGACCGACTGCAGCGACAAGGAAAAGGCGCAGAAGAAGCTCGACTGCATCAACCCGAACGCCTACCAGATCGACGTCACCTACCTGATCGACAACCAGAGCGCCAAGCCCTGGAGCGCCTCGCTGTTCGCCCAGCTCAAGCGTGACGCCAGCGCCGATCCGTCGTCCACCACCGCCACCGGCGTGTCCACCTACCTGGGCGCCGCGGTCTGGACCCCGGAGAAGCCCTACGTGAAAGTGTCCATGAAGGACATGGACAAGGAGCCCTTCAAGCAGACCCTGCAGGGCGGCTGGGTAGCCTGGCTGCAGCACTACTTCGTCACCGCCTGGGTGCCCGCCAAGGGCGACACCCACAACGTGATGACGCGCAAGGACGCCCAGGGCAACTACATCGTCGGCTTCACCGGCCCGACCCTCAGCGTGCCCGCCGGCGCCAAGGGTGAGACCAGCCTGACCCTGTATGCCGGTCCCAAGCTGCAGAAGTACCTGGGCGAGCTGTCCCCGGGCCTGGAGCTGACCGTCGACTACGGCCCGCTGTGGTTCATCGCCCAGCCGATCTTCTGGCTGCTGCAACACATCCACGGCCTGGTCGGCAACTGGGGCTGGTCGATCATCCTGCTGACCATCGTCATCAAGCTGGCCTTCTTCCCGCTGTCCGCCGCCAGCTACAAGTCGATGGCGCGCATGCGTGCCGTTTCGCCGAAGATGGCCGCGATCAAGGAACAGCACGGCGACGATCGCCAGAAGATGTCCCAGGCGATGATGGAGCTGTACAAGAAGGAGAAGATCAACCCGCTGGGCGGCTGCCTGCCGATCCTGGTGCAGATGCCGGTGTTCCTCTCCCTCTACTGGGTACTGCTGGAAAGCGTCGAGATGCGCCAGGCCCCGTGGCTGGGCTGGATCACCGACCTCTCGGTGAAGGATCCGTTCTTCATCCTGCCGATCATCATGGGCGCCACCATGCTGGTCCAGCAGATGCTCAACCCGACCCCGCCGGACCCCATGCAGGCCAAGGTGATGAAGCTGATGCCGATCGTCTTCACCTTCTTCTTCCTGTGGTTCCCGGCCGGCCTGGTGCTGTACTGGGTGGTCAACAACTGCCTGTCCATTGCCCAGCAGTGGTACATTACCCGGCAGATCGAACGCGCCACGAGCAAGGCCAAGGCCGCCTGATCCCCGCGCTGTCGAACCACCTTCAGAACGCCCCCTCGTGGGGCGTTCTGCTATCCGGAGGAACGCCATGAACGCAGCCCGTGAAACCATCGCCGCCGTCGCCACCGCCCAGGGCCGGGGCGGCGTGGGTATCGTCCGCGTCTCCGGGCCGCGGGCGCTGCCCATCGCCATCAGCCTCAGCGGCCGCGAGCCGCAGCCGCGCTTCGCCCACTACGGGCCCTTCTACGACGACGAAGGCGAGGTGATCGACGAAGGCCTGCTGCTGTTCTTCCGTGGGCCGAACTCCTTCACCGGCGAGGACGTGGTGGAACTGCACGGCCACGGCGGCCCGGTGGTGCTGGACATGCTCCTGCAGCGCTGCCTGGAGCTGGGTTCGCGCCAGGCGCGCCCCGGCGAGTTCAGCGAGCGCGCCTTCCTCAACGACAAGCTCGACCTGGCCCAGGCCGAGGCCATCGCCGACCTCATCGAGGCCAGCTCGGCCCAGGCCGCGCGCAACGCCGTGCGCTCGCTGCAGGGCGAATTCTCGCGACGCGTGCACCAGCTCACCGAACAACTGATCCAGCTGCGCATCTACGTCGAGGCGGCCATCGATTTCCCCGAGGAGGAAATCGACTTCCTCGCCGATGGCCACGTGCTGTCGCAGCTCGACAAGGTCCGCGCCGAGCTCGCCGGCGTGCTGCGCGAGGCCGGCCAGGGCGCGCTGCTGCGCGACGGCATGACGGTGGTGATCGCCGGCCGCCCCAACGCCGGCAAGTCCAGCCTGCTCAACGCCCTGGCCGGGCGCGAGGCGGCCATCGTCACCGACATCGCCGGCACTACCCGCGACGTGCTGCGCGAACATATCCACATCGACGGCATGCCGCTGCACGTCGTGGACACCGCCGGCCTGCGCGACACCGAGGACCATGTGGAAAAGATCGGCGTGGAACGCGCCCTCAAGGCCATAGGCGAGGCCGACCGGGTGCTGCTGGTGATCGACTCCACCGCACCGGAGGCTGCCGATCCCTTCGCCCTCTGGCCGGAATTCCTCGACGAGCGCCCGGACCCGGCGCGGGTCACCCTTATCCGCAACAAGGCCGACTTATCCACAAGCCCAGTAGGCATCGAGGAAAGCGCCGACGGCCACGTCACCCTGACCCTCTCCGCACGCTCCGGCGACGGCCTGGACCTGCTGCGCGAACACCTGAAGGCCTGCATGGGCTTCGAACAGACCGCCGAAAGCAGCTTCAGCGCCCGCCGCCGCCACCTGGAAGCCCTGCGCCAGGCCGGCCAGCACCTCGACCACGGCCACGCCCAGTTGCTGCTCGCCGGCGCCGGCGAACTGCTCGCCGAGGACCTGCGCCATGCCCAGCAGGCCCTGGGTGAGATCACCGGGGCGTTCAGCTCCGATGATCTGCTGGGGAGGATCTTCTCCAGTTTCTGTATCGGGAAGTGATGTAGCGCCGGCCCTGCTGCGGCTCTACCGCCTTTGAGAAAATTCCGGCCACATCCAGGACAGCAAGAAGGGAACAGTGCGAGATAGTCGCCACACTGCCGGCAGCGTGGCGCGATGTGACGATCATGCGGATGCCGAAGCTGTGGATATCTGAATGAGCGCCCTCCGCAGGGAGCGACATCGCCATGACCGACAAGCCGACCTCCCTTTCCAACGCCCCGCAAGGCTATGCCGACTGGCTGGCCGACGTGAAGGGCCGCATCCACGCGGCGCAGCAGCGCACCGCCCTGGCGGTCAACCGCGAACTGGTGCAGCTCTATTGGCAGATCGGCCGCGACATTCTGCAACGACAGGCCGAGCAAGGCTGGGGCGCGAAGGTGATCGAGCGGCTGGCACATGACCTGCGCACGGCCTTTCCGAACATGAAGGGTTTTTCCCGCGCCAATCTGATGTACATGCGCGCCTTCGCCGAGGCCTGGCCAGACACCGAAATTGTCCAACAGGTTGTTGGACAATTGCCCTGGGGCCACAACCTGGTCTTGTTGAGCAAGCTGAAGGAGCGCGAAGAACGCCTGGCCTATGCCCGTGCCGCCATCGAGCATGGCTGGTCGCGCAATGTGCTGAACATCCATATCGAAACCCGTCTGCTGGAACGCACCGGCAAGGCCGTGACCAACTTCGAGGCCCACCTGCCCAAGGCGCAATCCGACCTGGCCATCGAGTCGTTGAAAGACCCGTACCGCTTCGATTTCCTGGGGCTTGGCGAACAGGCTCAGGAGCGCGAGATCGAGCAGGCGCTGGTGCAGCACGTCACCGACTTCCTGCTGGAACTGGGCGCGGGCTTTGCCTTCGTCGGCCGGCAGGTGCTGCTGGAAGTGGGTGGCGAGGAGTTCTTCATCGACCTGCTGTTCTATCACCTCAAGCTGCGCTGCTACGTGGTGATAGAGCTCAAGGCGGGCAAGTTCAAGCCGGAACACCTGGGGCAACTGAGCTTCTACCTGACGGCTGTGGATCGCCAGGTGAAGCACGAACACGACAGCCCCACCATCGGCCTGCTGTTGTGCAAGAGCCACAACAAGGTGGTGGCCGAATACGCCCTGGGCGACAAATCGCAGCCCATGGGCATTGCCGAATACAAGCTGCTGCAATCGCTACCGGAAGAACTCCGGACCAGCCTGCCCACGATCGAGCAGATCGAGCGGGAACTCGGCGGCCCCGCCGGGGAATGAGCGACACCTGCGACGGGGCGACCTCCTGGCCCCACAGCTTCATTTATCCACACCACGCATTCCCTGTGGATGATGTGCGTAAGCCCCTATTTCCTGTCTATTTTTCCAACCTGGTGTGGACCGTAGCAGGCAAAAAGAACGATCAGTACCGCGTGAAATCTGGCCCGTAGATGACTATTCACACGGCGCCCTGAACCCTGTGGAAAACTACCGTATAGCTACGTAGACAACCCAGTGGCCAAAACCGGGGATAACCGGCATGTGCATAACCCTGCATTCCATGCACAGGTGTTCAACCGGAAGTGCCCTGCTTCCGGACACCTTCGGCACAGGTTTATCCTTCGCTGTAAATCTCGTTCCAGAAGGCCTCGAAGCACTTATCCACAAAAATTGTCCACACCAAACATAATCACTAGCTCTAAAAAGATTTAAAAATTCCCTCTCTCTTTATTTTGTGAATGAAGCATTCCCTCGTGTGACGCACGAAGGGCCGATTGGCTACTTTTCATACAGGTCCCTTCAATCGGCAGGGCTAAGCCCCTATACTGTGCGGCTCTCTTTTTCTTTCCCTGATCGACAGGCACGAGGTGCGTGGTGGATTTCCCTTCCCGTTTTGACGTGATAGTGATCGGCGGTGGCCATGCCGGCACGGAGGCCGCGCTGGCGGCCGCACGCATGGGCGTGAAGACCCTGCTGCTCACCCACAATGTGGAAACCCTGGGCCAGATGAGCTGCAACCCGGCCATCGGCGGTATCGGCAAGAGCCACCTGGTCAAGGAAATCGATGCCCTGGGCGGCGCCATGGCGCACGCCACCGACAAGGGCGGCATCCAGTTCCGCGTGCTCAACAGCCGCAAGGGCCCCGCCGTGCGCGCCACCCGCGCCCAGGCCGACCGCGTGCTGTACAAGGCCGCGGTGCGCGAGATCCTGGAGAACCAGCCGAACCTGTGGATATTCCAGCAGGCCTGCGACGACCTGATCGTCGAGCAGGACCAGGTGCGCGGCGTGGTGACTCAGATGGGTCTGAAATTCCACGCGGACCAGGTGGTACTGACCGCCGGCACCTTCCTCGGCGGACTTATCCACATCGGCCTGCAGAACTACTCCGGCGGCCGCGCCGGTGATCCGCCGGCCATCGCCCTGGCCAGGCGCCTGCGCGAACTGCCGCTGCGCGTCGGCCGCCTGAAGACCGGCACGCCGCCGCGCATCGACGGCCGCAGCGTGGACTTCTCGGTGATGACCGAGCAGCCCGGCGACACCCCGATCCCGGTGATGTCCTTCCTCGGCAGCAAGGAAGAGCACCCGGCCCAGGTCAGCTGCTGGATCACCCACACCAACGCGCGCACCCACGAGATCATCGCCGCCAACCTCGACCGCTCGCCGATGTACTCCGGCGTCATCGAGGGCATCGGCCCGCGCTACTGCCCGTCGATCGAGGACAAGATCCACCGCTTCGCCGACAAGGACAGCCACCAGGTATTCCTCGAACCCGAGGGCCTGACCACCCACGAGCTGTACCCCAACGGCATCTCCACCTCGCTGCCGTTCGACGTGCAGCTGCAGATCGTGCGTTCCATCCGCGGCATGGAGAACGCCCACATCGTGCGCCCGGGCTATGCCATCGAGTACGACTACTTCGACCCGCGCGACCTGAAGTACAGCCTGGAGACGAAAGTCATCGGCGGCCTGTTCTTCGCCGGCCAGATCAACGGCACCACCGGCTACGAAGAGGCCGGCGCCCAGGGCCTGCTCGCCGGAGCCAACGCCGCGCTGCGCGCCCAGGGCCGCGAGGCCTGGTGCCCGCGCCGCGACGAGGCGTACATCGGCGTGCTGGTGGACGACCTGATCACCCTGGGCACCCAGGAGCCCTACCGCATGTTCACTTCGCGCGCCGAGTACCGGCTGATCCTGCGCGAGGACAACGCCGACCTGCGCCTGACCGAGAAGGGCCGCGAGCTGGGCCTGGTCGACGACCGCCGCTGGGCGGCCTTCGAGGCCAAGCGCGAAGGCATCGAGCGCGAGGAACAGCGCCTGAAGAGCACCTGGGTGCGGCCGAACACCCCGCAGGGCGACGCCATCGCCGAGCGCTTCGGCACTCCGCTGGCCCATGAGTACAACCTGCTCAACCTGCTGGCCCGCCCGGAAATCGACTACGCCAGCCTGGCCGAAGTGACCGGCGCCAGCGCCGAGGACCCGCAGGTCGCCGAGCAGGTGGAGATCCGCACCAAGTACGCCGGCTACATCGACCGCCAGCAGGAAGAGATCGCCCGCCTGCGCGCCAGCGAGGACACCCGCCTGCCTGTGGATATCGACTACACGGGCATCTCCGGGCTGTCCAAGGAAATCCAGAACAAGCTCGGCCAGGCCCGCCCCGAGACACTCGGCCAGGCCGGGCGCATCCCCGGTGTCACCCCGGCGGCCATCTCGCTGCTGCTGATCCACCTGAAGAAACGCGCTAGCGGCCGCCAACTGGAGCAGAGCGCCTGATGTCCCAGGTCACCCAAGCCCACGCCGACGAGCTCGTGCGTGGCGCCGCGGCGCTCGGCGTCGAACTCGACGAAGCCGGCCGCCAGGGCCTGCTCGCCTACCTCGCCCTGCTGGCGAAGTGGAACAAGGCCTACAACCTCACCGCGGTGCGCGACATCGACGAGATGGTCTCGCGCCACCTGCTCGACAGCCTCAGCGTCGTCCCGCACTTCCTCGCCGCCGGCGGCGAGCGCTGGCTGGACGTGGGCAGCGGCGGCGGCATGCCCGGCATCCCGCTGGCCATCCTGTTCCCGGGCAAGCGCCTGACGCTGCTCGACAGCAACGGCAAGAAGACCCGCTTCCTCACCCAGGTGAAGCTGGAACTGAAACTGCACAACCTGGAAGTTATCCACAGCCGGGTCGAGGCCTACCAGCCGGACCGGGCATTCAACGGCATCGTCTCCCGGGCCTTCAGCAGCCTGGAAGACTTCTGCAACTGGACCCGCCACCTCGGCGACGGCGAGACCCGCTGGCTGGCGATGAAAGGCGTGCACCCGGAGCAGGAGCTGACGGCACTCCCGGAAGATTTCCGGGTCGAAGCCGAGCACGCCCTCAGCGTGCCGGGTTGCCAAGGCCAGCGGCATCTGCTGATACTGCGCCGGAGCATGACGGGGACGGGGGAAAACCATGGCTAAGGTATTCGCGATCGCCAACCAGAAGGGCGGTGTCGGCAAGACCACCACCTGCATCAACCTCGCCGCCTCGCTGGTCGCCACCAAGCGCCGCGTGCTGCTGATCGACCTCGATCCACAGGGCAACGCCACCACCGGCAGCGGTGTGGATAAGTTGTCCCTGGAATACTCCATCTACGACGTGCTCACCGGCGAGGCCGACCTGGCCCAGGCCATGCAGTTCTCCGAGCACGGCGGCTACCAGATCCTCCCGGCCAACCGCGACCTCACCGCCGCGGAAGTGGTGCTGCTGGAGATGGACATGAAGGAGCACCGCCTGCGCCAGGCCCTGGCCCCGGTGCGCGAGAACTACGACTACATCCTCATCGACTGCCCGCCGTCGCTGTCGATGCTCACGGTCAACGCCCTGTCCGCCGCCGACGGCGTGATCATCCCCATGCAGTGCGAGTACTACGCGCTGGAAGGCCTGACCGACCTGATGAACAGCATCCAGCGCATCGCCGAGCGTCTGAATCCGACGCTGAACATCGAGGGCCTGCTGCGGACCATGTACGATCCGCGCATCAGCCTGACCAACGACGTCAGCGCGCAGTTGCAGGAACACTTCGGCGACAAGCTCTACACCACCGTGATCCCGCGCAACGTGCGACTGGCCGAGGCGCCCAGCTTCGGCATGCCGGCGCTGGTCTACGACAAGCAATCGCGCGGGGCCATGGCCTACCTGGCGCTGGCCGGCGAACTCTCGCGCCGCCAGCGCGCCGCCCGCAAAGCCGCCACCGCATGACCCATTAAGGAACCCGCATGGCCGTTAAGAAACGAGGTCTCGGACGCGGGCTGGATGCCCTGCTCAGTGGCTCCAGCGCCGCCACCCTGCAGGAAGAGGCCGTCCAGGCGGACAGCAAGGAACTGCAGCACCTGCCGCTGGACCTGATCCAGCGCGGCAAGTACCAGCCGCGCCGCGACATGGACCCCCAGGCTCTGGAAGAGCTGGCCCTGTCCATCAAGGCCCAGGGGGTGATGCAGCCCATCGTGGTGCGCCCCGTCGACAAGGGCCGCTACGAGATCATCGCCGGCGAGCGCCGCTGGCGCGCCACCCAGCAGGCCGGCCTGGACACCATCCCGGCGCTGGTGCGCGAGGTGCCGGACGAAGCCGCCATCGCCATGGCGCTGATCGAGAACATCCAGCGCGAGGACCTCAACCCCCTCGAGGAAGCCGTCGCGCTGCAACGCCTGCAGCAGGAGTTCCAGCTGACCCAGCAGCAGGTCGCCGACGCCGTCGGCAAGTCCCGCGTCAGCGTGGCCAACCTGCTGCGCCTGATCGCCCTGCCCGAGGAGATCAAGACGCTGCTTTCCCACGGCGACCTGGAGATGGGCCATGCCCGCGCGCTGCTCGGTTTGCCCGAGGCGCGGCAGGTGGAAGGTGCGCGACATGTTGTCGCACGCGGCCTCACCGTGCGCCAGACCGAGGCACTGGTGCGCCACTGGCTCAACGCCCCCAGCGAACCTGCCAAGGTGGTCAAGTCCGACCCCGACATCAGCCGCCTGGAACAGCGCCTGGCCGAGCGCCTGGGCGCTCCGGTGCAGATTCGCCACGGCCAGAAGGGCAAGGGGCAACTGGTGATCCGCTACAACTCGCTGGACGAGTTGCAAGGGGTTCTGGCCCACATCCGCTAAGACCATCGTCTGTGTAGCGATAGTCGGAAATCACTACCCGGCTGTTGAATGGGTATGCCCGGCCCCCTATACTCTGCGCGCAATTTTGTCGGCACAAAGTATGCCAAGTTGTTGATTTGCGAAGCCGACGCCAGAGGACTTTGAGACAGATGGAACCCAGCAAGCCGAACCGCCTGCCCTTCCATCGCCAACCGGCCTTGCGCCTGTTGCTCGTCCAGCTGGCCGTAGTGCTTCTGGGGGCTGCCGTCCTGTTTTTCTCCCGGGGCGTGGTTGCCGGCTATTCTGGTCTGCTCGGCGGACTGATCGCCTGGCTGCCGAACGTTTATTTCGCATACAAGGCGTTCCGCTATAGCGGAGCGCGCTCGGCTCAGATGATCGTCCGCTCCTTCTATGCGGGCGAGGCCGGGAAGCTGGTTTTGACGGCAGTGCTCTTCGCACTGGCGTTCGCAGGTGTGAAGCCGCTGGAGCCCCTGGCTCTGTTCGGCCTCTACCTGCTGACCCTGATGGTCAGCTGGTGCGCACCCCTGCTGATGGGACACACATTTACAAGACCTTAGAGCGATTGAGGCAAACATGGCAGCAGAAAGCGCTTCGGGTTACATCCAGCACCACTTGCAGAACCTGACCTTCGGTCGTCTGCCGGAAGGTGGCTGGGGGTTCGCCCACACAGCCGAACAAGCCAAGGAAATGGGCTTTTGGGCATTCCACATCGACACCCTGGGCTGGTCGGTATTCCTCGGCCTGGTGTTCATCCTGATCTTCCGCATGGCGGCCAAGAAGGCCACCAGCGGTATTCCGGGCGGCCTGCAGAACTTCGTCGAAGTCATGGTCGAGTTCGTCGACGGCAGCGTGAAGGACACCTTCCACGGCCGTAACCCGCTGATCGCACCGCTGGCGCTGACCGTGTTCGTGTGGATCTTCCTGATGAACCTGATCGACCTGGTGCCGGTGGACTTCCTGCCGCTGGCCGCCGCGAAGATCACCGGCAACGAGCACCTGTTCTTCCGCGCCGTGGCCACCACCGACCCGAACGCCACCTTCGGCATGTCCATCGCGGTGTTCGCCCTGATCATCTTCTACAGCATCAAGGTCAAGGGCATCGGCGGCTTCCTCGGCGAGCTGACCCTGCACCCGTTCCACAGCAGCAACATGCTGGTGCAGATCATCCTGATCCCGGTGAACTTCCTGCTGGAGTTCGTCACCCTGATCGCCAAGCCGGTCTCCCTGGCCCTGCGTCTGTTCGGCAACATGTACGCCGGCGAGCTGATCTTCATCCTCATCGCCGTCATGTTCGGCTCCGGCATTCTCTGGCTGGGCGGCATGGGCGTGGTGCTGAACTGGGCGTGGGCGGTGTTCCACATCCTGATCATCACCCTGCAGGCCTTCATCTTCATGATGCTGACCATCGTCTACCTGTCGATGGCCCACGAAGACAGCCACTGATCCAAAGATTCTGACCGCTCCCCGCCACGTCGGCGGGGGCGGAAGGGAAGTTTCACCACCTTAACTTGCTTCAAAACTTAACCAACACGACAGAAAGTCGGGAGGAAAAATGGAAACTGTAGTTGGACTCACTGCTATCGCCGTCGCTCTGCTGATCGGTCTGGGTGCCCTGGGTACCGCCATCGGTTTCGGCCTGCTGGGCGGTAAATTCCTGGAAGGCGCTGCTCGCCAGCCGGAAATGGTTCCGATGCTGCAGGTGAAAATGTTCATCGTCGCCGGTCTGCTCGACGCCGTGACCATGATCGGTGTTGGTATCGCCCTGTTCTTCACCTTCGCTAACCCGTTCATTGCTCAGGTAGCCCAGTAATTTCCGGATTCCGGAAATTCGTGACTGACAACGAACGAGCGAGGTGTTGGCGTGAACATTAATGCAACTCTGATCGGCCAGGCCATTGCGTTCGCCATCTTCGTCATCTTCTGCATGAAGTTCGTATGGCCTCCGGTCATCGCGGCTCTGCACGAGCGTCAGAAGAAGATCGCCGACGGTCTGGACGCAGCCAACCGTGCTGCTCGTGACCTGGAACTGGCCCACGAGAAAGCGGGCCAGCAACTGCGCGAGGCCAAGGCTCAGGCGGCCGAAATCATCGAGCAGGCGAAGAAAAGCGCCAATCAGATCGTTGATGAAGCCCGTGAGCAGGCCCGTGCCGAAGGCGATCGCATGATCGCCCAGGCCAAGGCCCAGATCGAACAGGAACTGAACAGCGTCAAGGATGCCCTGCGTGCCCAAGTGGGTGCCCTGGCCGTGTCCGGCGCCGAGAAGATCCTGGGTGCTTCGATCGATGCCAACGCGCAAAAGCAGCTGGTTGATCAACTGGCCGCCGAAATCTGAGCGAGGGCGATATGGCAGAACTGACCACGTTGGCTCGTCCTTACGCGAAGGCGGCTTTCGAGTACGCCCAGGCTCATCAGCAATTGGCCGATTGGTCCGCTGCTCTGGGTGTGCTGGCTGCAGTGTCGCAGGACGACACCGTGCGCCAGCTGCTCAAAGAGCCTCAGCTGACCGCGGCGGCCAAGGCCGATGCCCTGATCGACGTCTGTGGCGACAAGCTCAATGCTCCGGCCCAGAACTTCGTGCGGACCGTGGCTGAAAACAAGCGCCTGGACTTGCTGCCGACCATCTCCGAGATGTTCGAGCAGCTCAAGGCCGAGCAGGAAAAGCTGGTCGAGGTAGAAGTCGTGAGCGCCTTCGCCCTGGACCAGGAACAGCAGGACAAACTCGCCAAGGCTCTCAGCGCCCGGCTCAGTCGCGAAGTGCGACTCCATGCGTCGGAAGACGCGAGCCTGATCGGCGGCGTGGTGATCCGCGCCGGTGACTTGGTAATCGATGGCTCGGTGCGCGGCAAGATCGCGAAACTGGCTGAAGCGTTGAAATCTTGAGTTTGAAGGGGCAGCGGCATGCAGCAACTCAATCCTTCCGAAATTAGTGAAATCATCAAGGGGCGCATCGAGAAACTCGATGTCGCCTCGCAAGCGCGCAACGAAGGCACCATCGTTTCCGTATCCGATGGCATCGTGCGCATCTTCGGTCTGGCCGACGTCATGTACGGCGAGATGATCGAATTCCCGGGCGGCGTCTACGGTATGGCGCTGAACCTGGAGCAGGACTCCGTCGGCGCCGTGGTACTGGGTGAATACCAGGACCTCAAGGAAGGCATGAACGCCAAGTGCACCGGCCGCATCCTGGAAGTTCCGGTCGGTCCGGAACTGCTGGGCCGCGTGGTCGACGCGCTGGGCAACCCGATCGACGGCAAAGGCCCGATCGATGCCAAGCTGACCGACGCCGTCGAGAAAGTGGCGCCGGGCGTGATCTGGCGTAAGTCGGTAGACCAGCCGGTGCAGACCGGCTACAAGTCGGTCGACGCCATGATCCCGGTAGGCCGTGGCCAGCGCGAGCTGATCATCGGCGACCGTCAGATCGGCAAGACCGCCCTGGCCGTCGACGCCATCATCAACCAGAAAGACAGCGGCATCCGCTGCGTCTACGTGGCCATCGGTCAGAAGCAATCGACCATCGCCAACGTCGTGCGCAAGCTGGAAGAGAACGGCGCCCTGGCCAACACCATCGTGGTGGTTGCCAGCGCTTCCGAATCCGCTGCTCTGCAGTACCTGGCGCCGTACTCCGGCTGCACCATGGGCGAATACTTCCGCGACCGCGGTGAAGACGCCCTGATCGTGTACGACGACCTGTCCAAGCAGGCCGTTGCCTACCGCCAGATCTCCCTGCTGCTGCGCCGTCCGCCGGGCCGCGAAGCCTACCCGGGCGACGTGTTCTATCTCCACAGCCGCCTGCTGGAGCGCGCTTCCCGCGTTTCCGAGGAATACGTCGAGAAGTTCACCAATGGCGCCGTGACTGGCAAGACCGGTTCCCTGACCGCTCTGCCGATCATCGAAACCCAGGCTGGCGACGTGTCCGCGTTCGTTCCGACCAACGTGATCTCCATCACCGACGGTCAGATCTTCCTGGAAACCTCCATGTTCAACTCGGGCATCCGTCCGGCGGTCAACGCCGGTATCTCGGTATCCCGTGTTGGTGGCGCGGCCCAGACCAAGATCATCAAGAAGCTCTCCGGCGGTATCCGTACCGCGTTGGCGCAGTACCGCGAACTCGCGGCCTTCGCCCAGTTCGCTTCCGACCTGGACGACGCCACCCGCAAGCAGCTCGAGCACGGTCAGCGCGTTACCGAGCTGATGAAGCAGAAGCAGTATGCGCCGATGTCCATCGCCGAGATGTCGCTGTCCCTGTACGCCGCCGAGCGCGGCTTCCTGCAGGACGTCGAGATCGCCAAGGTGGGCGCCTTCGAACAGGCGTTGATCGCTTACTTCCAGCGCGAGCATGCCGCTCTGCTGGCGAAGATCAACGAGAAGGGTGACTTCAACGACGAAATCGACGCGGGCATCAAGGCCGGCATCGAGAAGTTCAAGGCCACCCAAACCTGGTAAGCCGCAGCGGGGGCCGGTAATGGCCCCCGCCTGCTAACCCGATAGGTGTGAAATGGCAGGCGCAAAAGAGATTCGCAGCAAGATTGCGAGCATCAAAAGCACGCAGAAAATCACCAATGCCATGGAAAAGGTGGCGGTGAGCAAGATGCGCAAGGCACAAATGCGCATGGCGGCCGGCCGTCCCTACGCGGAGCGCATTCGCCAGGTGATCGGCCATCTGGCCAACGCCAACCCGGAGTACCGTCACCCGTTCATGATCGAGCGCCCCGTCAAGCGCGTCGGTTACATCGTGGTGAGCTCCGATCGCGGCCTGGCCGGCGGCCTGAACATCAACCTGTTCAAGGCGCTCGTCAAGGACATGTCCGCCCAGCGTGAAGCCGGCGCGGAGATCGACCTGTGCGTGATCGGTGCCAAGGGCGCATCCTTCTTCAAGAACTATGGCGGCAACGTGGTCGCAGCCATCAGTCACCTGGGCGAAGAGCCGTCGATCAACGATCTGATCGGCAGCGTCAAGGTCATGCTGGATGCCTACCTGGACGGGCGTATCGATCGCCTGTACGTGGTTTCCAACAAGTTCGTCAACACCATGACCCAGAAGCCGACCGTGGAACAGCTGGTTCCGCTGGTGGCCGAGGACAACGAAGACCTGAAACACCACTGGGACTACCTCTACGAGCCCGATGCCAAGGCCCTGCTCGACGGCCTGCTGGTGCGCTACGTGGAATCCCAGGTGTACCAGGCGGTGGTTGAGAACAACGCCTGTGAGCAGGCGGCCCGGATGATTGCAATGAAGAACGCTACCGACAACGCCGGTGACCTGATCAGCGAACTGCAGCTGGTCTACAACAAGGCGCGTCAGGCGGCGATCACCCAGGAAATCTCGGAAATCGTCGGCGGCGCTGCCGCGGTGTAAGAACAGGTTCAAAATTCAGAGGAACCAGACATGAGTAGCGGACGTATCGTTCAAATCATCGGCGCCGTGATCGACGTGGAATTCCCGCGCGATGCCGTGCCGAGCATCTACGAGGCCCTGAAGGTTCAGGGCGTCGACACCACCCTGGAAGTCCAGCAGCAGCTGGGCGACGGCGTGGTCCGTTCCATTGCGATGGGTTCCACCGAAGGCCTCAAGCGTGGCCTGAACGTGGAAAGCACCGGCGCAGCCATCTCCGTCCCGGTCGGTAAAGCGACCCTGGGCCGCATCATGGACGTACTGGGCAACCCGATCGACGAAGCCGGCCCCATCGGCGAGGAAGAGCGCTGGGGTATCCACCGCGAGGCTCCCTCCTACGCTGACCAGGCTGGCGGCAACGAGCTGCTGGAAACCGGCATCAAGGTGATCGACCTGGTCTGCCCGTTCGCCAAGGGCGGCAAGGTAGGCCTGTTCGGTGGCGCCGGCGTCGGCAAGACCGTGAACATGATGGAGCTGATCCGCAACATCGCCATCGAGCACAGCGGTTACTCCGTGTTCGCCGGCGTGGGCGAGCGTACCCGTGAGGGCAACGACTTCTACCACGAGATGAAGGACTCCAACGTTCTCGACAAGGTAGCCCTGGTCTACGGCCAGATGAACGAGCCGCCGGGCAACCGTCTGCGCGTGGCGCTGACCGGCCTGACCATGGCCGAGAAGTTCCGTGACGAAGGCCGCGACGTACTGCTGTTCATCGACAACATCTACCGTTACACCCTCGCCGGTACCGAAGTATCCGCACTGCTGGGCCGTATGCCTTCCGCAGTGGGCTACCAGCCGACCCTGGCCGAGGAAATGGGCGTGCTGCAAGAGCGCATCACCTCCACCAAGCAAGGCTCGATCACCTCGATCCAGGCCGTCTACGTTCCCGCGGACGACCTGACCGACCCGAGCCCGGCGACCACCTTCGCCCACCTCGACGCCACCGTGGTACTGTCCCGCGACATCGCCTCGCTGGGTATCTACCCGGCCGTGGACCCGCTGGACTCCACCTCCCGTCAGCTGGACCCGCTGGTCATCGGCCAGGATCACTACGACACCGCTCGTGGCGTGCAGTACATCCTGCAGCGCTACAAGGAGCTGAAGGACATCATCGCGATCCTCGGCATGGACGAACTGTCCGAGTCCGACAAGCTGCTGGTGGCCCGTGCTCGTAAGATCCAGCGCTTCCTGTCCCAGCCGTTCTTCGTGGCAGAAGTCTTCACCGGCTCGCCGGGCAAGTACGTCTCCCTGAAGGACACCATCGCTGGCTTCAAAGGCATCCTCAACGGCGACTACGACCACCTGCCGGAGCAGGCGTTCTACATGGTCGGCGGCATCGAAGAAGCCATCGAGAAAGCGAAGAAGCTGTAATCCGTGCGCCCGGCAACGGGCGCTTACGTGAGGCAAGGGTATGGCTATTACTGTCCACTGCGACATCGTCAGCGCCGAAGCGGAGATCTTCTCCGGTCTGGTCGAGATGGTCGTTGCGCACGGTTCCCTCGGCGATCTGGGTATCGCCCCGGGCCACGCGCCGCTGATCACCGAGCTCAAGCCGGGTCCGATCCGCGTGGTCAAGCAGGGTGGCGAGCAGGAGGTGTACTACATCTCCGGCGGTTTCCTCGAAGTCCAGCCGAACATGGTGAAGGTCCTGGCCGACACCGTGATCCGCGCGGGCGACCTCGACGAAGCGGCCGCTCAGACCGCACTGAAGGAAGCTGAGAAGGCTCTGCACGCCAAAGGTGCCGAGTTCGACTACAGCTCCGCTGCAGCCCGCCTGGCCGAAGCCGCAGCGCAACTGCGCACGGTCCAGCAGGTTCGCAAGAAGTTCGGCGGCTGAGCCGGCTCGCAACGGCCAGGGTCTTCGGAGTCGGCGACGAATCCGGGGCCCGGGCTTTAGCGACCTAGGGGAAAAGGGTAGCCTTGGCTACCCTTTTTCTTTTTCTACATCCAGCGTTACCAGGACGGTCCAACTTCATGTCCCTCGAAATCGTCATCCTCGCCGCCGGCCAGGGCACGCGCATGCGCTCGGCCCTGCCGAAAGTCCTCCATCCGGTCGCCGGCAAACCCATGCTGGCCCATGTGATCGATACCGCCCGTGGCCTCGCCCCGCAGCGCATCCACGTGGTGATCGGGCATGGCGCCGAACGGGTGCGCGAGCGCCTGCAGGCCGATGACCTGAATTTCGTGGTCCAGGAACAACAGCTGGGCACCGGCCACGCCGTGGCCCAGGCCGCGCCCTACCTGAGCGCCGAGCGTGTGCTGATCCTCTACGGCGACGTGCCGCTGATCGAGTTGCCGACCCTCGAACGCCTGCTGCAACAGGCCAGCGCCGAGCAGCTGGCGCTGCTCACCGTGGAGCTGGACGACCCCACCGGCTACGGCCGGATCATCCGCGGCCAGGACGGCGAGGTGAAGGCCATCGTCGAACAGAAGGACGCAAGCGCCGAGCAGCGCGCCATCCGCGAGGGCAACACCGGCATCCTCTGCGTGCCGCGCCAGCGCCTGGAAGGCTGGCTGGGCCGGCTGTCCAACGCCAACGCCCAGGGCGAGTACTACCTCACCGACGTCATCGCCATGGCGGTGGCCGACGGCCTGCGCGTGGCCACCGCGCAACCCCAGGCGGCCATGGAAGTGCAGGGCGCCAACGACCGCCTGCAGCTGGCCGAGCTGGAGCGCTTCTACCAGCTGCGCATCGCCCGCCGCCTGATGGCCCAGGGCGTGACCCTGCTGGACCCGGCGCGCTTCGACGTGCGCGGCGAGGTCAACGCCGGCCGCGACGTGCAGATCGACGTCAATGTGGTGCTGGAAGGCCGCGTGGACATCGAGGACGAAGTACAGATCGGCCCGAACTGCACCATCCGCAACAGCGTCCTGCGCCGCGGCGCCATCATCAAGGCCAACAGCCACCTGGAAGGCGCCGACGTCGGCCCCGGCAGCGACGTCGGCCCGTTCGCCCGCCTGCGCCCCGGCAGCGTGCTGGAGAGCCAAGTGCATGTGGGTAACTTCGTCGAGCTGAAGAACGCCCACCTGCACGAGGGCGTGAAGGTCGGCCACCTGACCTACCTGGGCGACAGCGAGGTCGGCGCGCGCACCAACATCGGCGCCGGCACCATCACCTGCAACTACGACGGCGCCAACAAATGGCGCACGGTGATCGGCGAGGACGTGTTCATCGGCTCCAACAACTCCCTGGTGGCGCCTGTGGATATCGGCGCCGGCGCCACGACCGGCGCGGGTTCCACCATCACCGCCGAGGTCCCGGCGCAGACCCTCGCGGTTGGCCGCGCCAAGCAGCGGGTGATCGAGGGCTGGAAGCGCCCGGAGAAGATCAAGAAGTCCTGAGGGGCTGTGGATAAACCGACATCCACACCCGCGCGGCGCCTGCCGTGAAATTATGCACAGGCGCCCACGGCCGTCGCGTCCCCGGCTGATTCATCCACAGGGACGGCTTTCTGCCCGGCGCCCAGGCGTCGGTTCCTGTTCCTGGAGTTATCCACATGCTCGGCGTCGCCGTCCTGATCTTCCTGATCACCGACCCCTTCGGCAACATCGCGGTGTTCCTCGCTGCCCTCAAGTCGGTGCCGGCCGAACGCCGGCTCAAGGTGGCGCTGCGCGAGCTGCTGTTCGCCCTCGGCCTGCTGCTGCTGTTCCTCACCCTGGGCGAGCACATCCTCACCGGCCTGGGCCTGTCCAGGGAGGCCACCGGCATCGCCGGCGGCATCATCCTCTTCGTGGTCGCCATGCGCCTGATCTTCCCCACGCCCCAGGGCGTGCTCGGCGACATGCCCGACAGCGAGCCGCTGCTGGTGCCCCTGGCCACTCCGGCGGTGGCCGGGCCTTCGGCGCTGGCCATGCTGATCACCCTGCGCACCACCTACACTGGTCCGCTATGGGAGCTGTACCTGGCGGTGATCCTGGCCTGGGCCGCCACCGCGCTGATCCTGCTGCAGGCTTCCTTCCTGCAGCGCTTCCTCGGCCCGCGCGGGCTCACCGCCGTAGAGCGCCTGGCCGGCATGCTGCTGATCATGCTCAGCGTCAACATGCTGCTGCAGAACCTGCGTAGCGTGCTGCACATCGTCGGATGACCGTGGAGCCACCATGCGCCACCTGTGCCTGATATTCGCCACCCTGCTGCTGGCCGCCTGCGCCGGCCGGGGTGGCCTGGAAATCGACCGCGAGCACCCCTCGCGCAACCAGGACAGCCGTGTCCAGTACATCATCATCCACTACACCTCGGCGGACCTGCCGCGCTCGCTGCAGCTGCTCACCCGCGGCGAGGTCAGCGCCCACTACCTGATCGGCGCCAACCCGCCGACCATCTACCAGCTGGTGGACGAGAACCGCCGCGCCTGGCACGCCGGGCAGAGCGAGTGGCAGGGGCGGACCTGGCTGAACTCCACCTCGATCGGCATCGAGCTGGTCAACCCGGGTTACCGCGAGACCCCCGAAGGGCGGGTGTGGACACCTTATCCACAGGGCCAGATCGATGCTCTCATCCTGCTGCTGAAGGACATCGTCAAGCGCCAGGGCATCACCCCCGAGCACATCCTCGGGCACAGCGACATCGCCCCGCAGCGCAAGGTCGACCCGGGCCCGGCCTTCCCCTGGAAGCGCCTGGCCGACGCCGGCCTGATCCCCTGGCCGCAGCCCGGCGACCTGGCGCATCGCCTGGCCGAGCTGAATGGCCAGTTGCCGGCGCCCGGCTGGTTCCAGCAGCAACTGGCGCG
Organism: Pseudomonas sp. AAC; assembly: GCF_000725445.1. Lineage (NCBI taxonomy): Bacteria > Pseudomonadati > Pseudomonadota > Gammaproteobacteria > Pseudomonadales > Pseudomonadaceae > Pseudomonas > Pseudomonas sp. AAC. Next base: position 773,018 of record NZ_KL647096.1, read on the forward strand.
GCATGGCTACGCCGTACCGCTCAATGGCCAGTTGGACGAGGCGACGCGCAACGTCATTGCCGCCTTCCAGATGCGCTACCGGCCGGCGCGCTTCGACGGCGTGCCGGACCTGGAGACCGCCGCGCTGCTGCTGGCGGTGCCCACCTCCATGGCCGCGCCGGCGGTTCAGACCGGCAGCAGCATGTAGATGCGCGTGCCCTGGCCGGGCTGCGAGCGCACGCCGATGCGCCCGCCGTGCAGCTGCACGATCTCCTTGCACAGGGCCAGGCCCAGGCCGGCGCCGCCGCTGCGCCGGCCCACCTGCACGAAGGGCTCGAAGATGCGCGCCTGCTGGCTATAGGCGATGCCCTCGCCGGAGTCCTCCACCGCCAGCATCAGCCATTGGCTCTGGCGCTGGGCGAGCAGCTGCACGCTGCCGCCCTTCGGGGTGTGGCGCAGGGCGTTGCCCAGCAGGTTGTCCAGCACGCGCTCCAGGCGCAGGCGGTCGACGCTTAGGACCGGCAGCTGGTCCTCCAGCACTATCCCCAGGCCGATGCCCTGGGCCTGGGCGCGGGCGAGGAAGCGCTGGCGCGCCTGTTCCAGCAACTCGCCCACCGTGCAGGGCTGGCGGTCGAGCTTCTGCTGGCCGTCCTGGTAGCGGGAGAAGTTCAGCAGGTCGTCGATCAGCCGCACCAGACGCTGCATTTCCTCGTCGACGGTATCGGCCAGCTCGCGCTCGCGGCTGCCCTCGGGCAGCGCCAGGCGTTCGCGCAGCAGGGCGAAGGCCATGTGCAGGCCGGTGACCGGGGTGCGCAGCTCGTGGGAGGCGCGCAGCACGAATTCGCTGCGCACCCGCTCGAAAGCGCGCAGCTCGGTGACGTCGCGCAGCACCAGCACCGCGCCCATGTTGCGCCCGTCGTCGTGGGTGACCGGGGCCAGGGTCCAGGCCAGCAGACGGTTCTCGCCGCCGATCTCGACCTGCAGGTCCTGGGGCGTATCGTCGCCCATCGACTCGCCCTGCAGCACCAGGCCGGTGGCCTGCAGCAGCTCCTGGTTGTCGATCAGCTCGCCCAGCAGCTGGCCATGGGGGTCGGCCCGGGAGAACAGCTGGCGGCTGGCCACCGGGTTGGCGTGCTCGATGCGGCTGCGCCGGTCGATGATCACCAGGCCGTCGTCGATGCTGTCGAGCACCGCCTGCAGGCGCCGCTGGCTGGCCAGCACCGCCTCGATGTTGGTCGCCTTGTACTCGGCCAGGGCCTGGGCCATCAGGCCGAAACGCCGGCTCAGCGAGGCCATCTCGGCTTCCCGCGAGACCGGCAGGCTGACCTCGAAGTCGCCCTTGCCGATGCGGTCGGCGGCCTGCGCCAGGGCCTCGATGGGGGCGCCGAAGCGGCGGGCGATGCCGTGGGCGGTGACGAAGCCGATCACCAGCATGGCCACGCCCACCAGCCCCAGCAGGCTGGCGATCAGCCAGGCGTGGCGGCGCGAGCTGCGCTCCGCGTCGCTGATGGTCTGGATGGCGTGGTTGTGCAGCGCCAGCAGGTACTGGTGCAGGGAGGTGAAGGTGCGGCTGAAGTCGCTCTCCACCACCAGGCTCCAGCGGTTGCTGCCGGAGGAGCTGACCTGGCCCTGGAACTCCTGGTTGGCCTGGTCGATGCGCTCGTAGAGGGTGCGCTCGACGTTGCTGGCGGCTTTCGCCCGGCCTTCGGCGAGGTAGCGGTCGAACTGCTCGCGCAGCCGCGCCAGGCGCTGCGCGTCGGGGCTGTCGCTGAGCAGCTGGGCCAACTGGTCGTCCAGGGACTGGCGCAGCTGCTGGCTGCTGGCGATGGTGGCGAAGTTGTGCGAGATCAGCCGCTCCTGTTCGCGGCCCATCAGCATCACGCTGAACACCCCCAGCAGCAGGCCGATCAGGGCCAGGGTGATCAGCGCCGAGATGCTGAGGAACATCCGCGAGCGCAGAGTCAGCGCGCGCTTCACAGGTTGTACTGCTTGCGCTTGCGGTACAGGGTGGAGGCGTCGATGCCGAGGATCTTCGCCGCCTGGTCGAGGGTCGGGGCGCTGGCCATCACCGAGGCGATGTGGGCCTTCTCCAGTTCCTCCAGGCTCAGCGCCTCGCCGACCCGCGGCACGGCGGCGGCGCCGCTCTGTTCGCCGAGCCCCAGGTGCTCGGGCTCCACCAGTTCCTGGTTGCAGATGATGCTGGCGCGCTCGATCACGTTGCGCAGCTCGCGCACGTTGCCCGGCCAGGCGTACTGCCGCAGCAGCGCGGCCGAGGCCGGGCTGAAGCCGCGTGCCGGGCGCCCGTAGTCCTTGACGAAGCGGGCGAGGAAGCGCTCGGCCAGGCCCTGGATGTCCTCGGCGCGCTCGCGCAGCGGCGGCAGGTTGAGGACGATGACGTTGAGGCGGTAGAGCAGGTCCTCGCGGAACGCCCCCTGGGCCACCATGCCGGCCAGGTCGCGGTTGGTCGCGGCGAGGATGCGCACGTCGGCGCGGCGCGTGACCGGGTCGCCGACGCGCTCGTATTCCTTGTCCTGGATGAAGCGCAGCAGCTTGGCCTGCAGCGGCAGCGGGAAGTCGCCGATCTCGTCGAGGAACAGGGTGCCGCCGTCGGCCTGGCTGATCCGCCCCTGGGTGCTCTCGCTGGCGCCGGTGAAGGCCCCGCGGTTGTGGCCGAACAGCTCGCTTTCCATCAGCTCGGCGTTGAGCGACGGGCAGTTGATGGTCACGCAGGATTTCTTCGCGCGCTTGCTCCAGGCGTGGATGGCGCGGGCCAGCTCGCCCTTGCCGGAGCCGGACTCGCCGAGGATGAGGATGTTGGCGTCGGTGGCGGCCACCTGGCGCGCGGTCTCCAGCACCGCGGTCATCGCCGGGCTGTGGGATTCGAGCTGCTCGGCCTGGTTGGCCTGGGCGCCCTCCAGGGCCTCCAGGCGCGCGGTGAGCTGGCGCACCTCCAGCTGCTTGGCCGCGGCCAGGCGCAGCTGCTCGGGGCTGCAGGGCTTGACCAGGTAGTCGGCGGCGCCGGCCTGCATGGCGTCCACGGCGGTGTCCACGGCGGAATGCGCGGTGACGATCACTACCCGCATCCAGGGCGCCTGCAGGCGCATCTGGGCCAGCACGTCCAGGCCGTTGTCCTCGCCCAGGCGCAGGTCGAGGAAGCACAGGTCGAAGACCTGGCGTTGCAGCAGGGCCTCGGCCTGGGCCGCGCTGGATGCGGTGGCCACGCTGTAGCCCTGGTCCTCCAGGCAATAGCGGAAGGTGCGCAGGATGGCGGGTTCGTCGTCGACCAGCAGGATTCGGCCAAGCGTCTCCGGAGTGGGGTCCATTCGGGGTGCCTCGTAGTAGGAAATTCCTTTCGCGTATGCGTCTTTTAGTCCAGGAAATTTCTTGCAAGTTGCAATGAAAGTTAGACGCATCTCTGAAGGACACCGGCTCCTCTGGCGAAGGAAAGCGGACGGGAAGGGGAACGACCTACCAGGTCTCGTGCAAAACGCACGGCCGGAACCGGCCTGTCGTGCAGGATGCGCGCTGCCGGCGGCCCGCCGATTTTTACAAGCCGTTGTTTTAAAAGGGATTAGTCAAAGTCATCGACCTGGCACGCGGCGTGCGAGACAGGTTGCGGGAGGCCCGGTGCACCCGCACCGGCCGATCACCAGTCCTTCGGGAGGAGCACGTCGATGAACGCTGATGGAGCCAAGGGGGATTCGCTGGGGCGGCTGCTGTTGCTGGCCGTCGCCGTGGTCGTACTGCTGGACCGTTGGTATCCGGTCGCTCCACAGCCTTCCGCCGCGCCGGTGCAGGAACCTGTGTCCAGCGCTTTCCTCGGACAGCCGTCGAGGCTGCAGGACGAACGAATGGCCATCACGGAAGAGGCCGCCAGCACCGCGGTGGTCCGCCAGACCTCGCGGGTGAGCTGGGTGTTCTGAGGGGCGCGCACCGCCTTTCCATGAAAGAGGAGACATTCCATGCTGAGCTGGGCTCTCACATTCCTGATCATCGCCATCATCGCCGGGGTACTCGGCTTCGGTGGCATCGCCGGCGCCGCGACCAGTATCGCCAAGATTCTCTTCGTGCTGTTCCTGGTGCTCTTCGTCATCTCCTTCTTCGTCGGGCGGCGCCGTGGCTGAGCCGCGCCCGCTGCGTCGGTTCCTGCTCGCGCTGCCGCTGCTGGCGGCCGGGCAGGGGTGGGCGGCCGACAACGACGCCATCTATCGCCTCAACGAGCTGCTGGACAGCGACCCGCAGTACCGCGAGACCTGGCAGGACCTGGTGAAGAAGGAAGAACGGCTGCCCGACTGGGTGATGAACCTGGACGGCACCGCCACCCCCATGCAGGTAGAAGAGGAGGACGGCGACAAATACCTGGTGGGCGAGCTGTGCAAGGCCCACGACTGCGCGGCCAACCGCCTCTACGTGGCCTTCAGTTGGAACAAGAAGGACGCCTACGCGCTCTACGTGCAGGTGCCGGAAAACCTGCCGCCGGACAAGTCGCCCAGCCGCCACGCCAGCTTCCGCTGGCTGGGCGAGCCGGACGCCGGCATGCAGCAGCTGCTCGACGAGCAGCTCAAGGCCGATCCGAACTGGTACTGAAATCCGCGCCGGCAATGGCGCATGACCAGGGGGCCGGGATGCTGGGGGGAGTGGTGAGCCCGCAGCGACCCAGGGGCACAGGGAGTGCCTCCGAAGAGGGCCAGGTCAGGTGTGAGGCTGTGAGGGGGACTTCGATGGCTTCTGTGGAGCTTGTGGAAGTTATGGAGCTTGTGGAGCTTGAAGAGCCCCTCTCCCCAGCCCTCGGCTGCACGCCCCGCCATGAAGGGAGAGGGGGCAGTCCGTGCTGGCTGAAAGTTAAGGTTTCGGCCGGAAACCTTCGGAGTTACCGGCTAACTCAGGAATACCCACGCACTCCGAACGGTCCCCTCTCCCTTCAGGGCGGGGCGCGCAGCCGAGGGTTAGGGAGAGGGCGCTCTTGAACGGAGAGGGCGCTCTTAAGGCCCCATCCCCCCACCTCCAACTTCCCTGATATCAATCAACCCCGACCCACCCCCCTGGCCCCCTAAAATATCCCCGCCGCGCCTGGTCACCCGGACGACCATCCATCGCGAACTACAGGCTCCCACGCCTGCGTCACGGCAGCGCACCCGCGGCAGGGAAAGCGAATGCCTCCCCGGGCCTCGCTTTCCACCCACAGGGTTCGGAAAAAGCAGCCATCACGGCTTTTTCAGCCTCTATCCCATGCAAAAAAGCAATGGCCCGTGGGCCTGGAACACCCGTTCCATTTGCTTTTCCCCATGCCGATTGTGCATGGGGTAGCCGTTTCCGGCATTAGACGCGAAGAAGGGGGGTGGGAATCATGCGCCCTTTTTTTCGCCACCCCGGCCATCCCGGTGGCGGGCGAAACCCCCGACTTCCACAAGAACCAAGGGTGAACACATATGGGCAAAGCCAAGCTCAGCCTCGCCTGGCAGATCGTCATCGGTCTGGCACTGGGCATCGCCATGGGTACCGTGCTGAACCACTTCAGCGCGGAGAAGGCCTGGTGGATCAGCAACATCCTGCAGCCGGCGGGCGACATCTTCATCCGCCTGATCAAGATGATCGTGGTACCGATCGTCATCTCCTCGCTGATCGTCGGCATCGCCGGCATGGGCGACGCCAAGAAGCTCGGGCGCATCGGCCTGAAGACCATCGTCTACTTCGAGATCATCACCACGGTGGCCATCGTCGTCGGCCTGGTGCTGGCCAACCTGTTCCAGCCCGGCGCCGGCATCGACATGAGCACCCTGGGCACGGTGGACATCTCCAAGTACGCGCAGACCGCCAAGGAAGTGGAACACCACCACGCGTTCATCGAGACCATCCTCAACCTGATCCCGTCGAATATCTTCGCCGCCATGGCCCACGGCGAGATGCTGCCGATCATCTTCTTCTCGGTGATGTTCGGCCTGGGCCTGTCGTCGCTGCCGGCGCCCACCCGCGAGCCGCTGGTGAAGATGTTCCAGGGCGTGGCCGAGGCGATGTTCCGCGTCACCCACATGATCATGCTCTACGCGCCGGTCGGGGTGTTCGCGCTGATCGCCGTGACCGTCGCCAGCTTCGGCTTCGCCTCGCTGCTGCCGCTGGCCAAGCTGGTGCTGCTGGTGTACTTCGCCATCGCCTTCTTCGCCTTCATGGTGCTGGGCCTGGTGGCGCGGCTGTTCGGCTTCTCGATCATCAAGCTGATGCGCATCTTCAAGGACGAGCTGGTCCTGGCCTATTCCACCGCCAGCTCCGAGACCGTATTGCCGCGCATCATCGAGAAGATGGAAGCCTACGGCGCGCCCAAGGCGGTGAGCAGCTTCGTGGTGCCCACCGGCTACTCCTTCAACCTCGACGGCTCGACGCTCTACCAGAGCATCGCGGCGATCTTCATCGCCCAGCTCTACGGCATCGACCTGTCCATCGGCCAGCAACTGATGCTGGTGCTGACGCTGATGGTCACCTCCAAGGGCATCGCCGGCGTGCCGGGCGTGTCCTTCGTGGTCCTGCTGGCCACCCTGGGCAGCGTCGGCATCCCCCTGGAAGGCCTGGCCTTCATCGCCGGCGTCGACCGCATCATGGACATGGCGCGCACCGCGCTGAACGTCATCGGCAACGCCCTGGCGGTGCTGGTGATCTCCAAGTGGGAAGGCATCTACGACGGCAAGCAGGGCGCGCTCTACTGGCAGGCGGTGGAACAGGGCCGCGGCGAAGAGCTGCTGAGCGACGCCCGGCAGAACACCGCGCACTGAGCCAGGCCGAACGGCGGATAACGCTTCGCGTTATTCGCCCTACAACCCAACCCACCATTGACGTAGGGCGAATAACCGTTCGCGGTTGTCCGCCGTTACACCGGGCGCATGCCCGGCTTCGGGATCGAGCCCGGAGGCGCTTTGCGGCCTTGGCGTTTCTGGCAGCGATGGACGCGCGCCGTTATCATCGCGGCCAACGTCCTTGGGGGGATACCCATGCTCAACGGCCTCTGGCTCGGCTTTTTCCTGGTCGCGGCGGTCACCGCGCTGTCGCGCTGGCTGCTCGGCGGCCAGGCCGACGTGTTCGCCGCCATGGTCGAGAGCCTGTTCGCCATGGCCAAGCTGTCGGTGGAGGTCATGGTCCTGCTGTTCGGCACCCTGACGCTCTGGCTGGGCTTCCTGCGCATCGCCGAGAAGGCCGGCCTGGTGGAGCGCCTGGCGTGGCTGCTGGGCCCGCTGTTCCGCCGGCTGATGCCCGAGGTGCCGGCCGGCCACCCGGCCATCGGCCTGATCACCCTGAACTTCGCCGCCAACGGCCTGGGCCTGGACAACGCCGCCACCCCCATCGGCCTCAAGGCGATGAAGGCGCTGCAGGAACTCAACCCCAGCAGCACCACGGCGAGCAACGCGCAGATCCTCTTCCTGGTGCTCAACGCCTCGTCGCTGACGCTGCTGCCGGTGACCATCTTCATGTACCGCGCGCAACAGGGCGCGGCCGACCCCACCCTGGTGTTCCTGCCGATCCTCCTGGCCACCAGCGCCTCGACCCTGGTCGGCCTGCTCTCGGTGGCGGTCATGCAGCGCCTGCGCCTGTGGGACCCGCTGGTGCTCGCCTACCTGGTCCCCGGCGCCCTCGCCCTGGGCGCCTTCATGGCGCTGCTGGCCGGGCTTTCCGCCACGGCGCTGGCGCAGCTCTCCTCGCTGCTGGGCAACCTCACCCTGTTCGGCCTGATCGTGGCGTTCCTGGTGCTCGGCTGGCTGAAGAAGGTGCCGGTCTACGAAACCTTCGTCGAAGGCGCGAAGGAAGGCTTCGACGTGGCCAAGAACCTGCTGCCCTACCTGGTGGCGATGCTCTGCGCCGTCGGCGTGCTGCGCGCCTCCGGGGCCCTGGAGATGGTGCTCGGCGGCATCCGCTGGACGGTCGAGGGCCTGGGCTGGGACACCCGCTTCGTCGACGCCCTGCCCACCGCGCTGGTCAAGCCGTTCTCCGGCAGCGCGGCGCGCGCCATGCTGCTGGAGACCATGCAGAGTCAGGGCGTGGACAGCTTCGCCGCGCGCCTGGCGGCCACCGTGCAGGGCAGCACCGAGACCACCTTCTACGTGCTGGCGGTGTACTTCGGCTCGGTGGGCATCCAGCGCGCCCGCCACGCCGTGGGCTGCGCCCTGCTGGCGGACCTGGCCGGGGTGCTGGCGTCCATCGGCGTGTGCTACTGGTTCTTCGGCTGAGGCCCGGCCGTTTAATTAACAAAAGCGGAAAATATTTAAATATCCTTATTCTTCTGAAGTTTCTTTCAGAAACAATTGGGTAATTGGATTTTTAATTAAGGATTCGCGCCACTTAATAGGGTTAATTTTCCATAAGAACTTTCCTTTAATCGAAATTAGATTTTCCTCAAATCAAATTAAGGAAAATCGCAATGAGAGGGAAAGTGAGTTGCCTGGCGCTGTGCGCCCTGCTGGCCGGCTGCAACGGCTGGGTGAAGCCGGAAGTCGATGGCCAGCTCAATTCGCGTTATTTCACGGTGTTGTCCGGCCTGCCGGCGCCGGGGCTGATGGTGGCTTCGGCGGTGCAGTGGAACGCCGACTATGCGGTGACCGCTGCCCACGTGCCCTACCTGTCGGACCTGGCCTATTCCTGCAGCACCCGCTGCGACCTGGTGTTCATCCGCCGCAAGGCCGACGGACCGCTGCCGCACTGGCGCGCGCCGCGCAACGGCGAGGCGGTGACGGCGCTGGGCAGCAGCACCCTGCTGCTGCCGGTGAGCTCCCGCGGGCGGGTGTGGCCGGTGCCCTACCGCAACCTCAACGAGCCCAACGAAGAGCTGTACGGCATCCATGACGCGGCCCTGGCCCAGGGGATGTCCGGCGGGCCGCTGGTGGCGGCCGACGGCAGCGTGCTGGGCATGAACATCGGCTACAAGGGCACGGCCTGGGGCGGCGTGCAGCACCCGGGGCTCAAGGGCGCCAAGCGCATCAGCGTGTTCGTGCCCTACGCGGTGATCGAGCGCGAATGGAAGCTGTTCCAGGTGAAGCTGGCGCGGGAACGGGAAGCGGAAATGGGGCGCCGGTTGCAGGCGAGCAATCCCTAGGCGGGAATGACGCCTGCCATACCTGCCAATCTTTTGTGAATTTTCCGACGAGCTGTCACGAAGCTTTCACCAGCCTTTCAAACCCTTGTAATTCGGGCCTTTCAGCCATTTTTCATTTGATCTCGGGCAGTTTTTACACATAGGGTTACAAATATCTTCCCGGCCGCTGCCTGCCTGCTCGCATCCGGGAAGGGCCCCGTGATCGTCAGAATGGTGTTTCCCATGGCTTCCAAGAATTCCAAGGCCAAGGCCGTGTTCCGCGTGGTCAGCGGCAATTTCCTCGAGATGTACGACTTCATGGTGTATGGCTTCTACGCCACCGCCATCGCCAAGACCTTCTTCCCCGGCGACGATCCCTTCGCCTCGCTGATGCTGTCGCTGGCCACCTTCGGCGCCGGCTTCCTGATGCGCCCATTGGGGGCCATCTTCCTCGGCGCCTACATCGACCGCCACGGCCGCCGCCAGGGCCTGATCATCACCCTGGCGCTGATGGCCATGGGCACCCTGCTGATCGCCTTCGTCCCCGGCTATTCCACCCTCGGCGCGCTGGCGCCGCTGCTGGTGCTGCTCGGCCGCCTGCTGCAGGGCTTCTCCGCCGGTGTCGAGCTGGGCGGCGTGTCGGTGTACCTGGCGGAGATCGCCACCCCCGGCAAGCGCGGCTTCTTCGTCAGCTGGCAGTCCGCCAGCCAGCAGGTGGCGGTGGTCTTCGCCGGGCTGCTGGGGGTGATCCTCAACCGCTGGCTGAGCCCCGCGGAAATGGGCGAGTGGGGCTGGCGCGTGCCCTTCTTCGTCGGCTGCATGATCGTCCCGGCGCTGTTCGTCATCCGCCGCTCCCTGGAGGAGACCGAGGCCTTCCAGCAGCGCAAGCACCACCCGCGCCTGGGCGAGGTGCTGCGCTCCATCGGGCAGAACTTCGGCCTGGTGCTGGCCGGCACCGCCATGGTGGTGATGACCACCGTGTCCTTCTACCTGATCACCGCCTACACCCCGACCTTCGGCCGCAACGAGCTGCACCTGTCGGACTTCGACGCCCTGCTGGTGACCATGTGCATCGGCCTGTCGAACTTCTTCTGGCTGCCGGTGATGGGCGCGCTGTCCGACCGCGTCGGCCGCCGCCCGCTGCTGCTCGCCGCCACCGTGCTGGCGCTGCTGACCGCCTACCCGACGCTGTCCTGGCTGGTGGCCGAGCCCAGCTTCGCCCGCCTGCTGACGGTGGAACTGTGGCTGTCGTTCATCTACGGCAGCTACAACGGCGCCATGGTGGTGGCGCTGACCGAGGTGATGCCGGCGGACGTGCGCACCACCGGCTTCTCCCTGGCCTACAGCCTGGCCACCGCCACCTTCGGCGGCTTCACCCCGGCGGCCTGTACCTGGCTCATCCACGCCCTGGACAACAAGGCCGCTCCCGGCCTGTGGCTGAGCGGCGCGGCGCTGCTGGGCCTGGTCGCCACCCTGGTGCTGTTCCGCCGCCGCGGCCGCGCGGCCCCCTCGGGCGAGGCGCTGGCCGGCGCCTGAGGGCCTGCGGCGCTTTGCCACTGGCCGCCCCCGGCCGGCCTTGATCTCGGTCAAGGGTGGCCAGGGTCGGCAGGAGAAGGATAGGTCAATGACATTTCCTTCTTCTCCTCGGAGACAACGCCATGCCCACCCCCCTGCACCAGCAAGCCGCGGCGCTCGCCGCCGGCGGCCATGACCACTGGATCGAGACGCTCGACGACGGCAGCCACGTGCTGATCCGCCCGCTGCGCGCGGAAGACCGCGAACTGGAGCGCAACTTCCTCGAACGCCTGTCGCCGATGACGCGCAAGCTGCGTTTCCACGGCGAAGTGAAGATCAGCGACGCGCTGCTCGACAGCCTGATGGACGTGGATTACCAGGACAACATGGCATTCGTCGCCCTGGTGCACGACGATGGCGAACTGCGCGAAATCGGCATCAGCCGCTACGCCAAGGTGGACGCGAACCAGTGCGAATGCGCCCTGACCACCGCCGACGACTGGAAGCGCCGGGGCCTGGGCAAGGCGCTGATGCGCCACCTGATCGACGTGGCGCGGCGCAACGGCTTCACCCAGATGTACAGCATCGACCAGGCCATCGACCGCGACATGCGCGACCTCGCCGTGGAACTGGGCTTCCGCGCCCAGCGCGACCCGGACGATGCCACCCGGGTTATCCGCCGCCTGGCGCTGTAAGGCTCAGCGCTTGCGCCGGCGGCACCACAGCCATAGGGCCGCCGGCGGCAGCAGCACCAACAGCACCGCGCCGGCGGCCAGCGGGTAGGCCATGTCGTCGTCCAGCAGCGGCTTCTCGATGCGCAGGTAGCCTTCGTCCTTGAACAGCTGGCGCGCCGTGTCGTTGGCCCGTTGCAGGCTGACCTTGGCCAGGCGCCGGTCCTCGTTGGGGAACTGGCTGCCGTCGTAGTCGCCCAGCGCACCCCAGTAGTAGTCGGCGAGGCTGGCGTTGCTCGGCGTGCTCCAGGCCAACTGCGCCCGCTGCACCCGCTGGATGCGGGCGAAGCGCTGGGCGTCCAGGCCGTGCTGGCGGATGCTCTCCACCACCTCGCGCAGGGCCTTCAGGGTGGCGTCCTCATCCTCCCGGGCGATGTCCGCGTTGAGGCTGAGGAAGCCCTGGTTGGCGTAGGAGGTGCGCTCGCTCCAGGGCCCGTAGGACAGCTCGCGATGGACCCGCAGGTCGGCATAGAGCGCATCGCTCAGGTAGGCCTGCAGCAGGTCTAGGGCGGCGCCGTCGGCCTCGGCCGGCTCGGGGAAGATCCAGTGCACCACCGCGCCCTCGCCGAACAGGCCGCTGTCCAGCGTCCGCTGGCGCGCCGCCGGGCCCTGCATTTCCGGCAGTTCGCGGCGTTCCGGCGTAGCCCGGTCGGGCAGGCTGCCGAAGGTGTGGCTGAGGTAGGCGGGCAGGCGCGGGTCGAGGTCGCCGACCACGATCAGCGTCATGTTGGCCGGCACGTACCAGTCGCTGCGCAGCTGCTCCAGCTGGGCCTGGGTCAGGTGCGCCACCTGCGGGCGCTCGGCGCAGGCCAGGCCGAGTTCCACGGCCAGCTGTTCCTGGCCCGGGCGGCTGGTGTTCTGGTGGTCGAGGAAGCGCTGCAGGTGCGAGTAGTGGCCGCCGTCCTCGCGGATCAGCACCTGCTTGGTGGCCTCCACCTTGGCCTTGTCCAGTTGCGTGCGGGTGAGCACTTCCAGCAGCAGGTCGAGCACCTGGCGCTGGGTGGCCGCCGGCGCCTCGATGACGAAGGTGGTGTCGCCCTCGCTGGTGTAGGCGTTCCACTGGCCGCCCAGGGCCTGCATGCGCGCTTCCAGGCCGGCCTCGTCGCCGCCGTCCAGGCCGCTGAAGAACAGGTGCTCCAGCAGGTGCGGCAGTTGCCGGTCATGGCAGCTGAAGTCGGAGAAGCCGACGCCCACCACCAGGCGGATGGACACCGAGCCGCGCTGGCTGGTCGGCTTGAACAGCACGCCCATGCCGTTCTGCAACTGGTAGCCCTCCACGGTCGAGCGCGAATCGGCCAACGACCAGCCGCCGCCGAGCAGGAACAGGAGGGGGAGGAACAACCAACGCATGGGCCAAGCCTGGAAAAAAGCAAAGCCAGGAGAATAGCGGATTGCCGCCGATCCACCTACCCATGGGCGGCACCCTTGGCGACGGGCTGCGACCTGCCCCGGCCCGGTCTATCATCAGGCGTGGCGCGATGGGTGATTGATGGCCTTTCGCTAGCGGCAACGCCCTGCCGCATCGCCCAACGCGGAGGCCGCTCCCATGCACGTCCTGATCACCGGTGCGGCCGGCCACATCGGCCAGAACCTGCTCAACGAACTGGCGGTCCAGCACCGCGACTGGACGCTGGTGGCCGCCGACGTGCGCAGCCTGCCGACGCAACACCTGCGGCCGAACATCGAGCCGGTGCAGCTGGACATCGGCCACCCCAGGCAGGTCCGCGAGTGCGTGCGGCAGTGGCGCCCGCAGGCCATCGTGCACCTGGCCTCGGTGGTCAACCCGCCGCCGCAGATGTCCGCCACCCGCCTGCACACCATCGAGGTCGGCGGCAGCCGTGCGCTGTTCGAGGCGGCGGTGGAGCACGAGGTGGGCCAACTGGTAGTGGCCAGTTCCGCCGCGGCCTACGGCTTCCACCCGGACAACGCCGAGCTGATCGACGAGAACCACCCCCTGCGCGGCCAGTCGCAGTTCCCCTACGCCCGCCACAAGCACGAGATCGAACAGCTGCTGGCCGGCCTGCGGCAGAGTTGTCCACAGCTGCGCCAGCTGGTGCTGCGCCCCGGCACCATCCTCGGGAGGGGTGTGCATAACCCGGTCACCGACCTGTTCATGGGGCGTTCGGTGCTGGGGATAAGTGGCCGCTGCAGCCGCTTCGTGTTCATCTGGGACCAGGACGTGGTGAACATCATCCGCCAGGGCCTGGAGCAGGGCAGCGAGGGCATCTACAACCTGGCCGGCGACGGCGCGCTGAGCCTGCGCGAGATCGCCGGGCTGCTGCGCAAACCCTACCGCACCCTGCCGGCGCCGCTGCCGCGCGGCGCGTTGGCCATGCTGCGGCCGCTGGGCCTGGCGCCCTTCGGCCCGGAGCAGGTGGACTTCATGCGCTACCGGCCGGTGCTGGACAATGCGAGGTTGAAGCGGGAGTTCGGGTATCAGCCGCGGTATTCGAGCCGGGAGGCGTTTCTGGCGTTCATCGCGGCGCGGGGGTTGCGGGCGGGGTAGGGGGAACTGTGCTGCTGGGGGCTTTTCGTAGGAGCGAGCTTGCTCGCGAATGGTGTTTCCTGGGAGCTGCGGGTGTTGGGGTTCAGAGCGCCCTCTCCCTAACCCTCTCCCTGAAGGGAGAGGGGACCGTTCGGAGTGCGTGGGTATTCCTGAGTTAGCCGGCAACACCGAAGGTTTCAGACTGAAACCATCACTTCTCTCGGCACGGACAAGCCCCCTCTCCCTTCAGGGAGAGGGCTGGGGAGAGGGAACGGAGCCAAGCCAAAACACCGAAGTCACAGCTGGGCACTGTTCTCGAGCAAGCTCGCTCCTACGAAGAGCAGCGCCCTCATTCAGGCGTTGCGCCGCCCCTCCCAGAAATGCCCCGCCATCATCCTCAACCCCGCCGCCAACTCCGCCACCTGCGCAGCGCTGGCCTGGCTATGGCTCGCACTGGCGGCATTGCCGTCGGCCGACTCACGAATGGCCAACAGGCTGCGTTCGATCTCCTCGCTGGCGCAGCCCTGTTCCTCGATGGCCCCGGCGATCTCCAGGCTCATGCGCTGGATCGCCGAGACCTGCCCGGCGATCTCCTCCAGCGCGCCGGCGGCGCGGCCGGCCTGGTCGAGGCTGGTGTGGGCCTGTTCGCAGCTGTGGCGCAGGGCCTGCACCGAGGCGCCGGCGCCGCGTTGCAGGTCGCCCACCAGCCGGTGGATATCCAATGCCGAGTCGGCTGTGCGCGAGGCCAGCGCGCGGACTTCGTCGGCCACCACGGCGAAGCCGCGCCCGGCCTCGCCGGCGCGGGCCGCTTCGATGGCGGCGTTGAGTGCCAGCAGATTGGTCTGCCCGGCGACTTCCTGGATCACCTGCAGCATCCGCGAAATGCCCTCGCTGTGCCCGTGCAGTTGCTCCACCGCCTCGCTGGCGCGGCGCACCGCGTCCTCCAGAGCGGCGAGCTGGCCGCGGGTGGCCTGCACCTCGCCCTGGCCGGCCTGGGTCACCCGCTCGCTGCACTGCGCCGCCACCGCGCTGTGCTGGGCGTGGCGCGCCACTTCCTGGACGCTCTGCGCCAACTGCTGCATGGCGCTGGCCACCTGGTCGGTCTCCTGTTGCTGGCGGCGCGTGCCGGCGCTGCTGTCGGCCACGGTGCCGGCCAGCTGCCCGGCGTGTTCGGCGAGCTGGCGCGAGGCCTCGGCCATGCGCCCGACCACCGCGCCGGTCTCGGCTTCGAGCATGCGCAGGGCGAAGTCCAGCTCGCCGAATTCATCGACGCGGCCGCTGTAAAGGCGTTGGCTCAGCGGGTTGTCGGCGACCTGCCGGGCGCGCGCCAGCAGGGGCCGCAGCGGCTGCAGCTGGTGCGCCAGCCAGGCGCCGGAAAGCAGCAGGGCGAGGCCGAAGGCCAGCGGCGCGAACCCCGGCGCCAGGTACGCCAGCAGCGCGCCCAGGGCCTGCGCCAGGCCCAGGCCTACTAGCAGCTGCGGCAGCAGGCCCAGGCGCGGCCGGCGCGGCAGCCAGCCGGCGCGCATGCGCGCGTACAGCTGCTCGGCGGCCTCGACCTCGGCGGCGCTGGCGCGGGTGCGCACCGACTGGTACTCCACCACCTTGCCGCCGTGGCGGATCGGCGTGACGAAGGCGCTCACCCAGTAGTGGTCGCCGTTCTTGCAGCGGTTCTTCACCAGGCCCATCCAGCTGCGCCCGGCCTGCAGCGTCCGCCACAGGTGGGCGAAGGCGGCCGGCGGCATGTCCGGGTGGCGCACGCGGTTGTGGTTGTGCCCCAGCAGCTCCTCGGCGCTGAAGCCGCTGATGCTCAGGAAGTCCGGGTTGACGTGGCTGACCGCGCCCTTGAGGTCGGTGGTGGAGAGGATGTTGGCGCTGGCCGGCACTTCGACCTGGCGCCCGCTGACCGGCAGGTTGAGCTTCATCGGTGGGTCTCCATGGCCGCGGGGTGCAGGATGTGGGGCGGCAGCGGCGGGCTGAACAGGAAGCCCTGGGCGAAGCGGCAGCCTTCCTTGCGCAGGAATTCCAGGTGCTCGGGGTGCTCGACGCCCTCGGCCACCACCTCCAGGCCGAGGCTGCGGCCCAGGCCGACGATGGCGCGGCAGATGGCGCTCAGCTCGGGGTCGTCGGGGACCTTGCCGATGAAGCTGCGGTCGACCTTCAGCAGGTCCAGCGGGAAGCGCTTGAGGTAGCCCAGGGACGAGTAGCCGGTGCCGAAGTCGTCCAGCGCCAGGCGCACGCCGTGGGCGGCCAGCTCGCGCAGGCAGGCGAGGGTCTCGGCGCCGTCCTGCATCATCAGGCTCTCGGTGATCTCCAGCACCAGGCTCTGCGGCGCCAGGCCGGTCTCGGCGAGGATCTGCCGCACCCGCTCGGCGAAGCCCGGCTGCTGCAGCTGGCGGATGGACAGGTTCACCGAGCAGTACAGCCAGGGTTGGCCGTCGCGCTGCCAGGCGCGGGTCTGCCGGCAGGCCTCGCGCAGCACCCAGTCGCCGACGCGGACGATCTCGCCGGATTCCTCCAGCGCCGGGATGAACTGCAGCGGGGAGACCGGCTGGCCGTCGCGCTGCCAGCGCAGCAGCACTTCCACCGCGATGGGCCGCGGCGGGTCGACGTCGATGCGCAGGATCGGCTGGTAGTGCAGGCTGAATTCGCCGCGCTCCAGCGCCTGGCCCAGCGCGCTCTCCAGCTCCAGGCGGCGCTGCGCGGCGGCCTGCAGCTCGCTGGAGAAGCGCGCGTACTGCGCCTTGCCGGCCTCCTTGGCGCGGTACAGGGCCAGGTCCGCGGCCTGCAGGGTGTCGATCGCCTGGCCCTCGGCGATCAGCCCGGTGATGCCGATGCTGGCGCTGACCACCAGGGTGCGGCCGTCCAGGTGCAGCGGCTGGTGCAGGCAGTCGAGCATGCGCTGGGCGACCTGCTCGGCGTCGGCCAGGTTGGCCATGTCGTCCAGCAGCACCACGAACTCGTCGCCGCCGAAGCGCGCCAGGTGGTCGCCGGGGCGCAGGCAGCGCAGCAGGCGCTGGGCCACCTCCACCAGCACGCGGTCGCCGACGCCATGGCCGAGGCTGTCGTTGATCAGCTTGAAGCGGTCCAGGTCGATGAACAGCAGGCCGGCCTCGCGCGCGCCGGTGCGGCCCTGGCGTTGCAGGGCCTGCTGCAGCAACTCGTCCAGGCGCAGGCGGTTGGCCAGGCCGGTCAGCGGGTCGTGGCGCGCGGCATGGCTGAGCTGGTGCTCGCTGGCCTTGCGCTGGCTGATGTCGCTCTGCGAGCCGGCCATGCGCCCGTCGGTGATCACCCCGCGGGCCTGCACCCAGAGGTAGCCGCCGTCGCGCTGGCGGATGCGGTACTCGTGGTTGAGCAGGGCGGCGCTGCCGCGCAGGTGGGCGTCGATGGCCTGGCGCAGGCCGGGCAGGTCGTCGGGGTGCACGCGGGCGAACCAGCTGGCGCTGCCCTCGCCGAGGCTGTCGCGGTTCAGCCCGAGCATGCGCGCCCAGCGCTCGGAGACGTACAGGCGGTCGTTGGCCAGGTCCCAGTCCCAGATGCCGTCGTTGGCCCCGCGCAGGGCCCGGGCGAAGCGCGCCTCGCTGTCCTCCAGGGCCTGGCGCTGGGCGGCGCCGTAGGTGTCGATGGCCAGCGACATGTCGAAGAACACCCGCTTGAGCAGGCTGGCGAAGGTCTGCGCCTGCGGCGCGTCGCCGAGCAGCTCGTCGAGCATGTGCTGCAGGTACAGGCGGTAGGCGCCCAGGTACCACTTCAGCTCCACCCCCACCTGCTGGTGGACCAGGCCGATGCGCAGGCGGTCGCGCACGTAGCCGCCGTCCTGCGGGGCCTCCCAGAGCTGCTCGTAGTACTGCGCCTGGCTGCGCTTGAGGCGCTGCAGGGTGGCCGGCTCGGCGAGGATGGCCGCCAGCGGCGGGAACTGGCCGAGGTGCGCGTAGAGCTGGTCGATGAAGCGCGCGTGGCTGTCGCCGCGCTCGGCGGCGGCCTGCTGCAGGCGCTGCTCGTCGGCTGGCTGCCAGTGCAGGTAGCGCAGGCGCTGGTCGATCTCCGCCGGCGACAGGCCGATGCGGTCGAGCATGTGGTCGAGCTTCGGTCCCAGGCCCATGCTTGCCTCCTTGTTTTTCTGCGGGCATGAAAAAAGCGCCGCGCCCGTCGCACGATGAATTCGGCGACAGGCGCGGCGCTTTGTCTTGCAGGCCCTTGGCGTCCTGCCCGGCAAAGCCGGCTTCCGCGGTGGCGGAACGTTGGTCGGGGTTTTTTACACCATCGGCGGGGAGGCGGACAACTCCCGCAACGCGGCCTCCAGGCGCAGGCGCAGTTGCCCCAGCTCGCGCGAGCGGAAGGCGTGGCGGCTGCGTTCGAGCACGCCGACGGCGTCGGCCAGCAGGGCGTGCAGGCGCGCGGCATCGCTCAGCGTGGCATCCTTGAACCAGCGGCACAGCGGGGCCTGCTCGCAGTCGCCGGGGCCGGCGAGTACCGCGCAGGGCACCTGGTAGACAGTGAGCAGGGCGCGCACCTGGCGCGCCACGTTCTCGTCCTGGGAGGTCACCAATAACTGGGCCGGAAGCCGGCTAAGGGTCATGGCGTCATGCTCGTGGATGGCAAAGGGCCATTACCCTAGCCGAACGCCATGCCCGGGCATTGACGCGGATCAGTCCCGCGGCGAGCTGCCGCATGCCGGGGGCCTCAGCCGGCCGCGCTGGAGCCTGGCGGCACGCCATGGCCCGGCGGTTGGGCGGCGTCTTCCAGGGCCTGCTCGACGTAGTCGTCTTCGGCCTCCTCGCCGCTGCCGGCCTCGGGGTTGTCGAGGACGGCATAGGCGATGGCGCAGAACAGCGAGTTCAGGCGCTTCATGTCGGCGATCAGGTCCAGGTGCAGCGAGCTGGTCTCGATGCTCTGCACCACCTGCTGGCGCAGGCGGTCGACGTGGGCGTGGGCGTAGCGGCGCTCCTGCAGGCGGAAGCGCTGCTTGGCCCGGCGCAGGCGCCGCGCGCCTTCCTGGTCGCCGTTGAGGAACACCGACAGGCTCAGGCGCAGGTTGACCAGCAGCTGGCTGTGCAGCGCGGTGATCTCGGCCAGGCCGTTGTCCGAGAAGGAGCGGCTGCGCGAGGTCTTCTTGTCCTGCACGGCGCTGAGCATATGCTCGATGATGTCGCCGGCCTGCTCCAGGTTGATGGCCAGCTCGATGACCTCGGCCCAGCGCCGGCTGTCGCGCTCGCTCAGGTCCTCGCGGGGCATGCGCGCCAGGTACAGCTTGATCGCCGTGTAGAGCGCGTCGACGTCGTCGTCGAG
Source organism: Pseudomonas sp. AAC (assembly GCF_000725445.1). Lineage (NCBI taxonomy): Bacteria > Pseudomonadati > Pseudomonadota > Gammaproteobacteria > Pseudomonadales > Pseudomonadaceae > Pseudomonas > Pseudomonas sp. AAC. The sequence continues at coordinate 792,066 of NZ_KL647096.1, forward strand.
CTTGCGGATCTCCTTGCCCAGCAGAGGGTCGCCGCCGCGGGTCACCTGCAGCAGGTTGATCAGCATCTGCTCGACGATGTCGCCCATGCGCAGCGTCTCGCGCACCGCGTTGACCAGCGCCAGGCTCGGCGTGTCCAGCGCCGCCGGGTCGAGGTGGCGCGGGCGCACGCGGTCCTCGGGGGCGGCGCGGTCGGGCATGATGCGCGTGCAGAAGGCGGCCATCTGGGTGGTCAGCGGCAGGCAGGCGAGGCAGCGCACCGAGTTGTAGAGCACGTGGAAGGCGATCACCAGCTCCTGGGTGCGGAACGGCCAGCCGTCCACCCACTGCGCCAGCGGGCCGATCAGCGGCAGCACCAGCACGCAGCCGGCGACCTTGAACAGCAGGCTGCCCAGGGCCACCCGGCGGCCGGCGGCGTTCTGCGAGGTGGAACCGATCAGGGCGAGGATGCCGGTGCCCAGGTTGGCGCCCACCACCAGGCACAGCGCGACCTTCAGCGAGATCACCTTGGAGGTGGCGAGGGTCGCGGTGAGCAGCACGGCGGCCAGGCTGGAGTAGGAGATCATGGCGAACAGCGCGCCGGTCAGGGCGTCGAGCATGACGTCGCCGGTGAGGCTGGAGAACAGCACCTTCACGCCCTTGGCCTGGGTCATGGGTTCGGCGGCCTCGACGATCAGCTGCAACGCCAGGATGATCAGGCCCAGGCCTATGAACACCCGGCCCAACTGGCCCAGGCGCGTCTGCTTGCGGGTGAGGAAGAAGATCACCCCGAAGAAGATCAGCAGCGGCGACAGCCACGACAGGTCGAGGGTCAGCACCCGCGCCATCAGCGCCGTCCCGACGTCGGCGCCGAGCATGATCGCCAGCGCCGGGGCCAGTGCCATCAGGCCGCTGGCGACGAAGGAGGTGGCCAGCAGCGCGGTGGCGTTGCTGCTTTGCACCAGCGCGGTGACGCCGATGCCGGCGGCGAAGGCCAGTGGCCGTTTCTGCACGCTGCGGCTGAGAATGCGCCGCAGGTCGCTGCCGTACACCCGGAGGATGCCGGTGCGCACGATGTGCGTGCCCCACACCAGCAAGGCGACGGCGGAAAGCAGGTTGAGCAGTGTCAGCATGGCGGCCCCCCTCGTTACTGCGTGGCCGCCCAGGCGTGACTACGCTGTGGGACGACTCTGGCCGATTTTTCTGTCATCTAATTGTCATGGTAGACCCCTGCGGTCCCTCGGGGGTTCGACAAGATGCTGATTCGTCGGGGTGTTTACCTTGAGTAAAGCCGTTGGGGCGGGGTTTTGCAGGGGGGCTCGGAAAATCGCGATCGTAAGCGGACCTCGTCCGCGATAGCCGGAAATATCGGCGCGATTCGCGGATGAGATCCTACGGTTCCAGGAAGCACGGCTTTTCGTAGGGTGGCGTTGAGCGAAGCGATACCCATCACCGCAACTGCGCCACCCGCACCATTTCCCTGTAGGAGCGCGCCCTGCGCGCGAATCGCGGGCAGGGCCCGCTCCTACAAGGGGTATCCGAACCACGGTTTCTCCCGGCCACCGCCGCGGGCTAGACTGCCCCGGACACATCGCCAGCGGAAACTCCAATGCCCAAGCGCCTTCTCGCCACCCTGCGCCTGTTCCTCGCCCTCGGCCTGATCCTGGGCCTGGGCGCCTGCGCCAGCCTGTTCGGCAACGACCCGCTGAAGATCGACCTGGTGGGCCTGGAGCCCCTGGCCGGGCAGGGCATGGAAGCGCGCTTCGCGGTCAAGCTGCGGGTGCAGAACCCCAACGACCGCGACATCGACTACGACGGCGTGGCCCTGGACCTGAGCGTCAACGGCCGCCCGCTGGCCAGCGGGGTCAGCGACCAGCGCGGGCAGGTGCCGCGCTTCGGCGAGGCGCTGCTCAGCGTGCCGGTGAGCATCTCCGCTTTCCGCCTGGTGCGCCAGGCCTGGGGCCTGGGCAACGCGCCGCCGCGCCAGGGCATGCCCTACGAAATCAGCGGCAAGCTCGGCGGCGGCCTGTTCGGCACCGTGCGCTTCAGCGACAAGGGCACCCTGGAGTGGCCGGCCGGGGCGCCCTTGCCGACGCTCTAGGGCCTCCAGCCCTGGTCGAAGTAGATGCCGTGCTCGATGGACAGGGTCGGCGCCACCAGCTTGTAGCCTTCCTCGCCGCGCAGTTTGAGCAGCTTCACCCGTTCGACCTGGGGCTGGGTGAGGTCTTCCAGCTTCGCCCGGCTGGCCTTGCCCAGCAGCTCCGGGTTCTTGACCCAGTCCTGGACGTTGCGCGGGGTGATCTCGAAGGTGACCAGCCAGCCCTTTTCCACCGCCGGGCCGAAGTCGTCCTTGTCCAGCTCGGAGACATCCTTGATCTCGTTGCTGAACCCATCGCTGTAGCAGAAGCCCTTGCGTTCGGGCTGGTAGGCGGCCTTGCCGGCGTCGGTGAGGCTGTAGGTCAGGCCATCCTTGCGCAGCAGGCCGACCTTGACGAAGGCGTCGAAGACGTCGGCGTTGCTGCTGTCGGGGGTGCCGGGCGTGCCGAGGGTCAGCGGGAACTGGCCGAACATTCCGGTGGCGCAGTGCGGCTGGTCGAGTTTCAGCGTCGCCAGCTTCTTCTCGATCTCGTCGTGGGAGGGAGTACCGCCGGAGCAGCCGGCGAGCAGGGCCAGCAGGACGCCGGCCGCGGGGAGTTTGCGGAGCATGGGTTTTCCTCTTCCATGGAAAGTGAAACGGCCCCGTTCAGGGGCCGTGCGGATCATACCAGGGTCCCGGCCGTCACTGGCCGGGAATGTCCCGGCGCAGCTGCACCGGCTCGACCGGCTTGCGCCCGCGCGCCGTGCGCATGCGGATGTTCAGCGCTTCCACCGCCAGCGAGAAGGCCATGGCGAAGTAGACGTAGCCCTTGGGCACGTGGACCTCGAAGGCTTCGGCGATGAGCACGGTGCCGACCACGATGAGGAACGACAGCGCCAGCATCTTCAGCGACGGGTGCTTGTCGATGAAGTCGCTGATGGCGCCGGAGGCGAGCATCATCACCAGCACCGCGACGACGATGGCGGCGACCATCACCGGTACGTTGGAGACCATGCCCACCGCGGTGATCACCGAGTCCAGCGAGAACACGATGTCGATGATGGCGATCTGCACGATGGTGCCGAGGAAGCCGCCGAGCAGGCTCTTGGGCTGCTGTTCGGTCTCGTCCTCGCCTTCCAGGCCGTGGTAGATCTCGCTGCTGCTCTTCCACAGCAGGAACAGGCCGCCGAAGAACAGGATCAGGTCACGCCCGGAAATGCCCTGCTCGAACACCGTGAAGAGGTCGGCGGTCAGGCGCATCACCCAGGTGATCGACAGCAGCAGGAGGATGCGCGTGACCATCGCCAGGGCCAGGCCGAACAGCCGCGTGCGCGCCTGCATGGCCTTGGGCATGCGCCCCACGAGGATGGAGATCATGATGATGTTGTCGATGCCCAGGACGATCTCCAGGGCGGTCAGGGTGAGGAGCGCGACCCAGATTTCCGGGTTGGTCAGCCATTCCATTTGCGGTTTTACCAGTCGTCAGTCGTTGAACAGGGGGAACAGCCCCAGCAGCAGGGCGGCGGCGAGGATAGCGAGACAGACCAGCACTGCCCAGCGCAGGGTGAAGCGCTGGTGGTCGCCGAAGTCCACCTTGGCCAGCCCCACCAGCAGGTAGGTGGAGGGCACCAGCGGGCTGAGCAGGTGCACCGGCTGGCCGACGATCGAGGCGCGGGCCATTTCCACCGGGGTGATGCCGTACTGCGCGGCGGCCTGGGTCAGCACCGGCAGCACGCCGTAGTAGAAGGCGTCGTTGGACATGAAGAAGGTGAACGGCAGGCTGACCAGCGCGGTGATGGTCGCAAGATACGGCCCCAGCGCCGGCGGGATCACCGCCAGCAGGCTCTTCGACATGGCCTCGACCATCCCGGTTCCGGAGAGGATGCCGGTGAACACGCCGGCGGCGAAGATCAGCGAGACCACCGCCAGCACGTTCTCGGCATGGGCGCCGATGCGCTTCTTCTGCTCCAGGATGCACGGGTAGTTGACGATCATGGCGATGCTGAAGGCGATCATGAACAGCACCGGCATCGGCAGCAGCCCGGCGATCAGCGTGCCCATCAGCACCAGCGTCAGCGCGCCGTTGAACCACAGGAGCTTCGGCCGCCGCGCCTCGGGGTACTGCGAGACGCTGACCTCGGCCGCGTCCAGGTGCTCGCCGGGTAGGTGCAGCTGGCCCAGGCGCGCGCGCTCGCGCTTGCCGTAGGCCCAGGCGATGGCGAACACCGTCGCCAGGCCCGCGACCATCGCCGGGATCATCGGCACGAAGATGTCCGCCGGGTCCACGTGCAGGGCGCTGGCGGCGCGGGCGGTGGGGCCGCCCCAGGGGGTCATGTTGAGCACGCCGCTGGAGAGCATGATCAGGCAGGCCATCAGCAGCGGGCTCATGCCCAGGCGCTGGTACAGCGGCAGCACCGCGGCCACGCAGATCATGTAGGTGGTGGAGCCGTCGCCATCCAGGGAGACGATCATCGCCAGCGCGGCGGTGCCCATCGACACCTTCAGTGGGTCGCCCTTGACCAGCCGCAGGATCTTGCGCACCGCCGGGTCGAACAGCCCCGAGTCGATCATGATGGCGAAGTAGAGGATGGCGAACATCAGCATCACCCCGGTCGGCGCCAGGGTGCGGATGCCGTCGAGCATCATCGGCCCCAGGCCGGCGGCGAAGCCGCCGAGCAGGGCGAAGGCGATGGGCACCAGGATCAGCGCGATGAGCGCCGAGAGGCGCCGCGTCATGATCAGGAGCATGAAGGTCGCCACCATGGCGAAGGCGAGCAGGGTCAGCATCGGGAGGGCCTCCGTCGGGGGTCAGCGCGGCGGCTGGCCGGGCAGGGACGGGGCGGGTCGGCGGTTCAAGCGTGTCATGGCATCACCCGTGTTGTTCTTGTGTGGATAACCCGCCGCCGGGCAGCGGAGGGGAGGGCGGATGCTAGGGGCTCAAGCTTTCAGCAGGCTTTCTTGGGAAAAACCGGCGATCGTCGGCGAAGGGCTGGTGTTTCTGGATGTTTCAGGGCGGGCTCTTCGTAGGATGGGTTGAGCCTTGGCGAAACCCATGCGGGCGTGGCGATGGGTATCGCTGCGCTCAACCTATCCTACGTCGGCGTTCCTCATGCCCCTGCGGGGCATTCCCCCGCCCCGTTGCGGTGCACCGCGGGAAAAACGCCGGATTCGCTTGAATCCCCCGCCCCGCCTGGGTTATCCATGCTTCGCCCTTTCGCTGAAGCCATGGATACGCCGTATGACTTTCCCAGTGCCAGCCCACCTTGCCGAAGGCGCCGACAAGCCCGCCGGCCGCATTCGCCAGAAGAACGAGGAAGTCATCCTCGCCGCCGCCGAAGAAGAGTTCGCCCGCCACGGCTTCAAGGGCACCAGCATGAACGCCATCGCCCTGCGCGCCGACCTGCCCAAGGCCAACCTGCACTACTACTTCAGCAACAAGCTGGGGCTCTACACCGCGGTGCTGGGCAACATCCTCGACCTCTGGGACAGCACCTTCAACCATCTGTCCGCCGAGGACGACCCGGCCACCGCCCTGGCCGGCTACATCCGCGCCAAGATGGAGTTCTCCCGCCGCCACCCGCTGGCCTCGCGCATCTTCGCCATGGAGATCATCAGCGGCGGGCAGTGCCTGAGCAGCCACTTCAACCAGGACTACCGCGCCTGGTTCCGCGGCCGCGCGGCGGTGTTCGAGGCCTGGATCGCCGCCGGCAAGATGGACCCGGTGGACCCGGTCAACCTGATCTTCCTGCTCTGGGGCAGCACCCAGCATTACGCCGACTTCGCTACCCAGATCGCCTTCGTCACCGGGCGCAAGCGCATGTCCCGGCAGGACTTCAACGACGCCGCCGACAACCTCATCCGCATCATCCTCAAGGGCTGCGGGCTGACGCCGCCGGCCACGGCATGAGCTTCACCCTCGCCGGCCCGGCCAGCTACGCCGAGGAAATCCGCAAGAGCCGCTTCACCTGCCTGGCCGTGCCCATCGCCAGCGAGGCCGAGGCCCAGGCCTTCCTCGCCGCCCACCGCGACGCCAGCGCCGGGCACAACTGCTGGGCCTGGAAGCTCGGCGCGCAATACCGCTTCAGCGACGACGGCGAACCCGGCGGCACCGCCGGGCGGCCGATGCTCGCGGCCATCGAGGGCCAGGCCATGGACCGCGTGGTGGTGCTGGTCAGCCGCTGGTTCGGCGGCATCAAGCTCGGCACCGGCGGCCTGGCCCGCGCCTACGGCGGCTGCGCGGCCAAGTGCCTGCAGGACGCCGCGCGCGTCGAGCTGGTGCCCAGCAGCCGCCTGGCCTTCGCCTGCGGCTTCGCCGAGCACGCGCTGCTCAAGGCGCGCATCCTCGCCCTGGGCGCCGGCATCGAGGACGAAGCCTACGGCGCCGAGGGTGTGGATATCCGCCTGAGCCTGCCCGATGCCAAGGTCGAGGAACTGCAACGCCTGCTCGGCGACCTCAGCCGCGGCCGCATCCAGGCCACCCGCCTCGACGACTGAAGGCAATTATCCCCAGGGCTTTTCCAGCGGACGCGGGTTTTGTCCCCGGTTCCTGTGCGGCATCCTGTGGACAAACTGTGTCCCCTCCTTTCCAGGCCACGCCAGCCATGGCTTACGCAGTATTGCGCAGAATTTGTGCAAACGACGGAAAAGGCCGTTTTCGGCTATCCCCGGATAGCGTGGGCAAGGCTGTGGAAAAACTGTCGATGAAGGCCCCGGAAGCAGGCATTCCGGGGGCTGCGCGAGGCTGTACGTTTTTTGTTCTGTAACGGGCTGAAAGCCGCGCCAATCAAGGGCTTAGGCCAGGTCTTGAAGCCTCGGAAAAGGGGCCTGGACAAGTCCGGTATAAGCCCTTGGCAAGCTGTGAATATCCTGGTGGAAAACTGTGCCATGGGCGGCACTTATGCAGGGCAGGGGAAGGAGCGGGGAGAAGCCGGTGGAATCGGGGTTTTCCACGGATGGGCGAATGGATTGCTCACAGAGGCCGTGGACAGTGTTGTGGATATCCTCTGGGGAAAACTGCCCATGCCAGAACCGCCGCCGGCTGGCAAAAACTGTATGTTATTTGAGCAAAAAGCCCCGGAATTGCTGGGCTGTAGAAGAGTATCCACAAATCGAAGAGGCAAAAAAGTGTTTATGGGGCCTCCCTGTGGAAGCCTGCTGCCTGTGGACAGCGAAAACCGCTTTTCAACAGTGGATAACAGGAACGTAGGGCGAATAACCGTTCGCGGTTATACGCCGCTACACCGCCCTCATGCCCGGGCCTGTGGTCCGAACCCGAAGCGCCCCTGGACAGGCGCTCCGAATCCAAATCCGAGGCGCGCCCGGCGCCAAGGTCAAACGGCGTATAACGCGGAGCGTTATACGCCCTACACCAGGCCCAACCACCGCGTAGGGCGTATAACCGTTCGCGGTTATACGCCGCTACACCGCCCTCATGCCCGGCCTGTGGTCCGAACCCGAAGCGCCCCTGGACAGGCGCTCCGAGTCCAAATCCGAGGCGCGCCCGGCGCCAAGGTCAAACGGCGTATAACGCGGAGCGTTATACGCCCTACGTCGTTACAACCGGAACTGCCCCATCTGCCGCTGCAGGTCGTCGGCCAGGCCGCGCAGGGCCTGGCATTGTTCGCGGCCCTGGTGCACTTCGCCGGTGGTGGCGCGGGCCAGGTCGGCGATGCCCTGGACGTTGCGGTTGATCTCCTCGGTGACCGCGCTCTGTTCCTCGGTGGCGGCGGCGACCTGGTGGTTGATGTCGCTGATGCGCTCCACCTGGTCGGCGATGGCGCCCAGCGAGGCGCCGGCGCGCTGGCTGGCGGCCAGGCCCTCGCCGGTGGCCGCCTGGCCGGACTGCATGGAACCGACCGCCTGCTCGGCGCCCTGCTTGAGGCGCTGGATCATCGCCTGGATCTCGTCGGTGGAACCCTGGGTGCGCCCGGCCAGGGTGCGCACCTCGTCGGCCACCACGGCGAAGCCGCGGCCCAGTTCGCCGGCGCGGGCGGCCTCGATGGCGGCGTTGAGCGCCAGCAGGTTGGTCTGTTCGGAAATGCCGCGGATCACCGCCAGCACCTGGTCGATGGTCGCCACCTGGGCCGCGAGGTCGCCCACCGCCTCGGCGGCCTGGCCGATCTCGGCGGACATGCGCTCGCCATGCTGCAGCGCGCCGCCCACCACCTGGCGCGCCTGGCCGGCTTCGCCGCGGGCCTGCTGCGAGGCGCTGGCGGCCTGCTCGGCGTTGCGCGCGATCTCCTGCACGGTGCTGCCCATCTCGTTCACCGCCGTGGCCACCATGTCGGTCATCTCCTGCTGGCGGCTGGCGTGTTCCGCAGTGTTATCCACAACCCGCGCCACCTCGGCCACGCTGCGTTGCAGTTGCTCGCTGGTGGCCAGTACCGCGCCGATCAACTGGCGCTGGCCTTCGAGGAAGCGGTTGAAGCCGCGGGCCAGGTCGCCCAGCTCGTCGGCGCGGGCATCGTCCAGGCGGCGGGTCAGGTCGCCGCCGCCGGCGCCGATGTCCAGCAGCGCCGTGGTCACCTGGCGGATCGGCCGCACCAGGCCGCGGGCCAGCAGCACCACCAGGCCCAGGCAGAGCAGCGCCACCGCCGCGCCGGCCAGGCCGGAGAGGCGCAGGGCCTGGCGCGCGTCGGCGTAGACCTCGGCCTCCGGCACCTCGCTGACCAGCGTCCAGCCCAGGTCGCGCAGCGGCAGGCTGGCGGCCAGGTAGGTTTCGCCGTCGCGCTCGAAGCGGCTGCTCTGGAAGCCCGGATGGCCGAGCAGCGCCTGCGCCGCGTCGCCGCCCACCAGGTCGGCCAGGGCCTTGCCGCGGGTCCGGGCCGGGTCGGGGTGGATCTGCACCTGGCCGTCGTTCTTCACCAGGTACACGTGGCCGGACTGGCCGAAGCGGAAGTCACGGATCAGTTTCGACAGCTCGTCCATGCGCAGGCCCAGGCCGGCGATGCCCAGCAGCTTGCCGTCGCGCTCGACGCGGCGGTCGATGAACAGGGTGAGTTCGCCGCTGCCGACGTCGGTGTCGATGTTCAGCACCTGCGGCCGGCCGCTGTCGACGAAGCGGAAGTACCAGGCGTCCTGCGGGTTGTCGCGGGACAGCGTGCGTTCCTTGCCCTTGTCGCTGTAGTAGGCGTCGCTGGCCTGGCTGGCGATGAGCGCGGCGAAGGCCCGCTGCGAAGTGCGGATGCCGCCCAGGTAGCGGACGAAGTCGGCCTGTCGCGCCGGGTCCTCGCCGGCGGCCAGCCAGTCCTGCACCAGGCTGTTGTCGGCGATGCCGGCGGCGGCGGTGAGCGGGCCGGTGAGCTGGCGCTCGAAGTCGTTGGCGATGGCCTGGATGCTCGCCGGCAGCGCCTGTTCGAGCAGGTAGCGCTCGCTCAGGCGGTTGACCAGCACGGCGTAGAGGCCGAGCACGATGAGCAGGCTGAGCAGCAGGGCGCTGCCCATGCTGAGGATGAGTTGGGTCTGGATGCTGCGAAGGCGCATGTTCTTGTTGTCCTCTTGGCACGCGGCGAATCCGTTCGCGGCGGGAGACGGGCGTAGGAAGGGGCCGAAGAGGTTATCGGCGGGGCCGGGGAAAACTGTTGTCCAGTCGGTCAGGTTTTTTGGGATTGGCTGGGGTGGCCGATGCGTCGGACCCGGAGCACCCAGGACAGGCGCTTCGAGGCCGAATCCGGCGCGCGCCTGGGGTCGAGGTCAAACGGCGGATAACCGCGAACGGTTATTCGCCCTACGTATGGTTTGCCTCGCTGCACAGGGCTTTCCATTCGACGCCGCTGCGCGTGGTGCGCGGCGGGGCGTCCCGGTGGTAGCGGGCGATGACCTGGGCGGCCACGGCGATGGCCACTTCCAGCGGGCGCTTGCCGGGCAACCCGGGCAGGCCGATGGGGCAGTGCAGGGATTCGATGGCGGCTGTGGAAAAGCCGCGCAGCTCCAGGCGCATGCGCAAGCGCTGGGCTTTAGTGCGCGAGCCGATCATGCCGAGGAAGCCGGCGTCGCCGCGTTTCAGTACGGCCTCGGCCAGTGCGTAGTCCAGCGGGTGGTTGTGGGTCATGATCAGGTAGTAGCTGCCCGGCGCGGCCTTATCCACAGCTTCCAGCGGTTCGTCCAGCAGGCTGCAGCGTACCCCTGTGGGTAACTCGGCGGGGAATTCCGCGGCGCGGCTGTCCACCCATTCCAGGCGCAGCGGCAGCCCTGCCAGCAGCGGCGCCAGGGCGCGGCCGACATGCCCGGCGCCGAACAGCAGCACCTGCGGCCCGCGCACCGCGAAGCACTCGAACAGCAGGCTGGCGCGGCCGCCGCAGCATTGGCCCAGGCGCGCGCCGAGGGGGAAGTGCTCCAGGCTCTGCGCGTCCTTGCCGGCCAGCAGCAGCTGGCGGGCGTGCTCGGTGGCGGCGAGTTCCAGGTGGCCGCCGCCGATGGTGTCGTAGCAGGCGTCGGCGGTGACCAGCATCTTGCAGCCGGCCTCGCGCGGGGTGGAGCCCTGCACGCCGATGACGGTGACCAGCACGTAGGGCTCGGCGCCGTCGCGCAGGCGGGCGATGGCGTCCATCCAGGTGGGGGTCATGGGGTGGGCTCCTGGGGTGGGTTGCTGGTGTTGGTTGGGTGTTTCTGTGCTGGCGGTGAGTTGGGTTCCCTCTCCCCAGCCCTCTCCCTGAATGGAGAGGGGGCTGCTTCGGTGTGGCGGGAAAGTAATGGCGCTGGAGATTTATCCACAGTGTCCGGCTGACTCCGTTGTTTCGCTTCACGCCAAACGGTCCCCTCTCCCTCTGGGAGAGGGCTAGGGTGAGGGCATGCCGCGTCTTCCAGCGAACCATCCACAGCCCACCCCTTCAACGCCTCGCACGCCCACAACACCCGCTCCGGCGTGGCCGGTGTATCCAGCGCCGGGCTCACCCGGTAGTCCGCCAGGCTGGCGATGGCGTCGCGCAGGGCCGACCACACCGAGATGGCCAGCATGAACGGCGGCTCGCCCACGGCTTTGGACAGGTACACGCTGTCCTCCTCGTTGGGCCGGTCGAACAGGGCCACGCGGAAGTCTTCCGGCACGTCGCTCACCGCCGGGATCTTGTAGGTCGCCGGCCCCGTGGTGAGCAGGCGGCCCTTGGCGTCCCACTTCAGTTCCTCGCTGGTCAGCCAGCCCATGCCCTGGACGAAGCCGCCCTCGATCTGGCCGATGTCGATGGCCGGGTTAACGCTGCGGCCCACGTCGTGGAGGATGTCCACCCGCAGCAGGCGGTATTCGCCGGTCAAGCTGTCCACTTCCACCTCGGACACCGCCGCGCCATAGGCGAAGTAGAAGAACGGCCGGCCCTGGCCGGTCTCGCGGTCGTAGTGGATTTTCGGCGTGCGGTAGAAGCCGGTGGCGGACAGCTGCACCCGCGCGAAGTAGGCGGCCTGCACCACTTCGGCGAAGTCCAGCGCCTTGTTCCGGACTTGCACCTGGCCGTGGGCGAAGCGCACTTCCTGCGGCGCAACGCCCTCGCGCGCGGCGAGGAATTCCGCCAGCCGCGCCTTCAGCGTGCGGGCCGCGTCGCGGGCGGCCATGCCGTTCAGGTCGGTGCCGCTGGAGGCCGCGGTGGGCGAGGTGTTGGGCACCTTGTCGGTGCGCGTGGCGGTGATCGCCACGCGCTCCAGCGGCACCTGAAATTCCTCGGCGACGATCTGCGCCACCTTGACGTTCAGGCCCTGGCCCATCTCGGTGCCGCCATGGTTCAGCTGGATGCTGCCGTCGGTGTACAGGTGGATGAGCGCGCCGGCCTGGTTCAGGTGCTGGGCGGTGAAGCTGATGCCGAATTTCACCGGCGTCAGCGCCAGGCCGCGCTTCAGCACCGGGCTGCCCGCGTTGCAGGCGGTGATGGCGGCGCGGCGGGCGCGGTAGTCGCTGCTGGCTTCCAGGCGTTCGATCAGCTCGCCCAGCAGGTTGTGTTCCACGCGCTGGTGGTAGGGTGTGAGGTCGCGGCCGCTGCCGCCGTAGAGGTTGAGTTTGCGTACGTCCAGCGGGTCCTGGCCGACGGCGCGGGCGATGTCGTCCATGGCGCGTTCGATCAGCATCATCCCCTGGGGCCCGCCGAAGCCGCGGAAGGCGGTGTGCGAAACGATGTTGGTGAAGCTGCGGTAGCCGGCCACGGCCACGTCGGGGATGAAGTAGGCGTTGTCGGCGTGGAACATGGCGCGGTCGACGATGGCGTCGGAGAGGTCCGGCGAGTGGCCGCAGTCGCCCACCACTTCCAGCTGCGCGGCGAGCAGCCGGCCCTCGGCGTCGAAGCCCACGCGGTAATGGTTGTGGAAGGGGTGGCGCTTGCCGGTGGCGCGCATGTCGTCGGCGCGCGGCAGGCGCAGCTTCACCGCGCACCCGGCCTTGCGCGCCAGCAGCGCGGCCAGGCAGGCCCAGGGCGCGGCCTGGGTTTCCTTGCCGCCGAAGCCGCCGCCCATGCGCCGCACTTCCACGGTGACCTTGGCCAGGGGGATGGCCAGCACCTCGGCCACCAGCTTCTGCACCTCGCTGGGGTGCTGGCTGGAGGTGAACACGAACATGCCGCCGTCGTCCGTGGGCTGCGCCATGGACACCTGGCCTTCGAGGTAGAAGTGCTCCTGGCCGCCGACGAACTGGCTGGCCTGCAGCACGTAGGGCGCGGCGGCCAGGCCGTCCTCGGCGTCGCCGCGGCGCATGAAGTGCGGCGGGCGCACGAAGCGTTCCTCGGCCTTGGCCCGCAGCGGGTCCAGCAGCGGCTGTTCCTCGGCGTATTCCACTTTGGCCAGGCGCACGGCGCGGCGGGCTTGCAGCTGGGTTTGTGCGGCCACGGCGAACAGCGCCTGGCCGTGGTACTTCACCCGTTCGCCGGCCAGCAGCGGGTCGCCGGGGAACACCGGGCCGATGTCGGTGTGGCCGGGCACGTCGTCCAGGGTCAGCACGGCGACCACGCCGGGGGCGTTGCGCACAGCCTCCAGGTCCAGCTTGTGGATAACCCCGCAGGCGATGTCCGTGAGGCCGACGGCGGCGTGCAGCAGCTCGCGCGGTTCCTTGATGTCGTCGACGTAGCGCGCCGCGCCGCTGACGTGCAGCTCGGCGCTGTCGTGGGGCCGGGCCTGGCCGGCGCTGCGGGTTTCGCTGGCGCCGCCGTTGGCGGCCAGGGGAGGCAGGCTACGCATGGCGCACCTCCGCAGGGGTTGCCGTGTATTCCACTAATGCGCGTTGCAGCAGGTTCTGCGCCACCTTCAGGCGATAGGCGGCGCTGGCGCGCAGGTCGTCGATGGGCTGGAAGTCCTCGGCCAGGGCGGCCTGGGCCGCGGCCACGGCGGCGGCGTCGAACGCCCGGCCGTTCAGCGCGGCCTCGCTGCGGCGGCCGCGCAGCGGGGTGGCGGCCATGCCGCCGCAGGCCAGGCGTGCCTTGCGCACCAGGCCCTGGTCGTCGAAGTCCAGGCGCAGGGCCAGGCACACGGCGGAAATGTCGTCGTCGCGGCGCTTCGAGACTTTGTCCACACGGAACAGCTGGCCTTCCCTCAACCTGGGGATAACTATCGCCTCGATGTATTCGCCCGGCTGCAGCACGCTCTGCCGGTAGCCGGTGAAGAAGCCATCGATGGGCACCTCGCGCACCTGCCTGGCGCGGCGCAGACGCAGGCGCGCATCCAGGGCCAGCAGCACCGGCGGCATGTCGCCGATGGGCGAGGCGTTGGCGATGTTGCCGCCGAGGCTGCCGCGCTGGCGGATCTGCAGCGAGCCCAGGCGCTCCAGCAGCTCGGGCACGCCGGGGAAGGCGCGCAGCGCCTCCAGGCAATCGGCGTAGGGCCGCGCGGCGCCGATCAGCAGGTGATCGGGGTGTTCTTCCAGGCGGCGCAGCTCGGCCACGCGCTCCAGATGGATCAGTTGCGGGAAGCGCTTCAGCGCCTGGGTCGCTTCCAGGGCCAGGTCGGTGGCGCCGGCCACCAGGCGCGCCTGTGGATAGTTCATCAACAGGGTGTCCAGCTCTTCCAGCGTGGTGGGCAGCCAGGCGTGCTGCTCGCCGTCGTCCAGGCTGGCGCCGGCGGGCAGGGCGCGCAGGCGTTCGGCGGTGGCGCGTTCGGCGTCGCTGAAGCGATCCCCGTGCGTGTCGCCGGCGATGCGCCTGGCGGCTTCGAGGATCGGCCGGTAGCCGGTGCAGCGGCACAGGTTGCCGGAAAGGGCCGTCAGCGCGCTCCCGCGGTCGTGGGCGCAGGCCGCGTGGCGCCAGGCGAACAGCGACATGACGATGCCCGGGGTGCAGAAGCCGCATTGCGCGCCGTGGCAGTCGACCATGGCCTGCTGCACCGGATGCAGGCGTTCGCCCTCGGCGAGGCTTTCCACCGTCAGCAGCTGGCGCCCGTGCAGCGCGCCCAATGGGGTGATGCAGGCGTTCACCGCGCGGTAGCGCAGGCCCTCGCCATCGGGCTCGGCGAGCACCAGGGTGCAGGCGCCGCAGTCGCCGGAGGCGCAGCCTTCCTTGGTGCCGGTGCGCCCCAGTTGGGTGCGCAGGTAGTCGAGCAGGCTCGTTTCCGGCGCCAGGCCGTCCACCTGGCGCAGCTCGTCGTCGAGCAGGAACTGGATCATGCGTAACCTCGCTGGAGCACGCTCGCGGCGCCTGCCGGGGGGCGGGCCTGACGCGGCGGCAAAGCTGCCCATATGGTCAGGTAAGGCAGGAACTCTGCCAGCCGAAAGGGCCGGCTCCATAAGCAAAGCATAGGCTTGCGGCGCTTTTTGACCAGCTGGCCAGGAAACTGCTTCGGCCCCCGCCACTGGTGAAGCCCGCCCATGCCCACAGCCCCTGGCGGCCGTGCTTACAGCTCTCAGGCGGGGCGCTGCGGTGTGAACGCTTTTCGTAGGATGGGTTGAGCTTGCGAAACCCATGCGGTTGCGGCGATGGGTATCGCTTCGCTCAACCCATCCTACGACGGTGCTGCTTCAGGGATAGGCCATGGCCGGCGCCGGCACGTCCGCTGCGGCTGATGGCTTGCGGGCTGCCGTTGGTCGGGAAGATGCTCTTCGCCCAGGATGCGCTGGTCTACCTCGTTCGCGCGGTTAGCCCCGGTGTCCCTGGGGCAGCCGTGGAAGGCCGGGCACCGAGCTGTCACGAGGCGGTCGTGTCGGTTGTGCAGGATGGAGGATGGCATCGCTCATCGATAGCGGTGCTCTTCCTTTTATAAGTCTGCTGATAGAGAAAGCCAATTTGTTTGATGGCCTAAATCAATGGGCCATCCGGGCTAATAGTGGATAATCTTGCCCACGTCGAATTTCATAACCAATTCGATCAACCCATCTCTACGAGGAATGCCGAATGAACCTGATCAACACCCAAGTCCAACCGTTCAAGGTCAACGCCTTCCACAACGGCAAGTTCATCGAAGTCACCGAGCAGTCCCTGAAGGGCAAGTGGTCGGTCCTGATCTTCATGCCGGCAGCCTTCACCTTCAACTGCCCGACCGAGATCGAAGACGCCGCCAACAACTACGCCGCCTTCCGCGACGCTGGCGCCGAAGTCTACATCGTCACCACCGACACCCACTTCTCCCACAAGGTCTGGCACGAAACCTCCCCGGCCGTGGGCAAGGCCCAGTTCCCGCTGATCGGCGACCCGACCCACCAGCTGACCAACGCCTTCGGCGTGCACATCCCGGAAGAAGGCCTGGCCCTGCGCGGCACCTTCGTGATCAACCCGGAAGGCGTGATCAAGACCGTCGAGATCCACAGCAACGAGATCGCCCGTGACGTGTCCGAGACCCTGCGCAAGCTGAAAGCCGCCCAGTACACCGCCGCTCACCCGGGCGAAGTCTGCCCGGCCAAGTGGAAAGAAGGCGAGAAGACCCTGGCTCCCTCCCTGGACCTGGTCGGCAAGATCTAAAAACGGCCGGGAGGCTGTTGCGCAGCGCTGATGCTGCGTTGCGAGCAGGTGGGGCCGCCTAGGACGGGCTTGTCATTTACAGCTCGTAAACTCCGCGCCCGCGCCTGGTCGCGCCTTGCCTGAGCGCTTGCTCACGACGTCTCCCAATCCGTTTTGCGCAATACCCCAAGGGTGCCGCCGGCACCCTTCCTACCCAAGCCCAAAGCGTGCCGTAGGGCGGGCCAGCGTGCCTGCCGGGGAACCCTTTTGCCCGAATTTCGTAGGAGCTGAATTCATGTTGGACGCCAATCTTAAGACCCAGTTGAAGGCCTACCTGGAAAAGGTCACCCAGCCGTTCGAGATAGTCGCGTCCCTCGATGACAGCGACAAATCCCGCGAGCTGAGCGAACTGCTGCACGACATCGTCGGCCTGACCGACAAGATCACCCTGCGCGAAGACGGCAGCGACGAACGCAAGCCGTCCTTCTCGCTGAACCGCCCGGGGGCGGACATCGGCCTGCGTTTCGCCGGTATCCCCATGGGCCACGAATTCACCTCCCTGGTGCTGGCCCTGCTGCAGGTCGGCGGCCACCCGTCCAAGCTCGAGGCCGAAGTCATCGAGCAGGTCAAGGGCATCCAGGGCAGGTTCGAGTTCGAAACCTACTTCTCGCTGTCCTGCCAGAACTGCCCGGACGTGGTCCAGGCGCTGAACCTGATGGCGGTGCTCAACCCCAACATCCGCCACGTCGCCATCGACGGCGCGCTGTTCCAGGACGAGGTGGAAAAGCGCCAGGTCATGTCGGTGCCGAGCATCTACCTGAACGGCGAAGTCTTCGGCGCGGGCCGCATGGGCGTGGAAGAAATCCTCGCCAAGATCGACACCGGCGCCGCCGCCCGCGAAGCCGAGAAGCTGGCCGCCAAGGAAGCCTTCGACGTGCTGGTGGTGGGCGGTGGCCCGGCCGGCGCCTCGGCGGCCATCTACGCCGCGCGCAAGGGCATCCGCACCGGCGTCGCCGCCGAGCGCTTCGGCGGCCAGGTGCTGGACACCATGGCCATCGAGAACTTCATCTCGGTGAAGGAGACCGAAGGCCCGAAACTGGCTCGCGCGCTGGAAGAGCACGTGAAGCAGTACGAGGTCGACATCATGAACCTGCAGCGCGCCAGCGCGCTGGTCCCGGCGAAGAATGCCGGCGAGCTGCACGAAGTGAAGTTCGAGGGCGGCGGCAGCCTCAAGGCCAAGACCGTGATCCTCGCCACCGGCGCCCGCTGGCGCGAGATGGGCGTGCCCGGCGAGCAGGAATACAAGGCCAAGGGCGTGTGCTTCTGCCCGCACTGCGACGGCCCGCTGTTCAAGGGCAAGCGCGTGGCGGTGATCGGCGGCGGCAACTCCGGCGTCGAGGCGGCCATCGACCTGGCCGGCATCGTCGCCCACGTGACCCTGCTGGAGTTCGACAGCAAGCTGCGCGCCGACGCCGTGCTGCAACGCAAGCTGTACAGCATGCCGAACGTGGACGTGATCACCAGCGCGCTGACCAGCGAAGTGAAGGGTGACGGCCAGAAAGTCACCGGCCTGGTCTACAAGGACCGCAACTCGGAAGAGTTCAAGTCGGTGGAGCTGGAGGGCATCTTCGTGCAGATCGGCCTGCTGCCGAACACCGAGTGGCTCAAGGGCAGCGTCGAGCTGACCCCGCGCGGCGAGATCATCGTCGATGCGCGCGGCGAGACTTCGCTGCCGGGTATCTTCGCCGCCGGTGACGTGACTACGGTGCCGTACAAGCAGATCGTGATTGCGGTGGGCGAGGGGGCGAAGGCTTCGTTGTCGGCCTTCGATCACCTGATCCGTAGTTCTGCGCCAGCTTGATGACCTTGCGCTAGTCAAAGCGCCCGGCTCACTTGAGTGAGCTGGGCGTTTTTCTTTGTGGGTGTTTGGCCGGGGGTCGATGGGGTTCGGGGGTGAGTTGGGTTCCCTCTCCCCAGCCCTCTCCCTGAAGGGAGAGGGGGCTAGTTCGTGCCGAGAGATGGAAGGGTTTCAGCCGGACACCTCCGGCGTCGCCGGCTGACTCTAAAACACCCAGCCCTGCCCAACGGTCCCCTCTCCCTTCAGGGAGAGGGTTAGGGAGAGGGCCGCGGCATCCCCGTCACGCCAGAAATCACCGCCGAACACCTTCTCCCCGTAGGAGCGAGCTTGCTCGCGAACAGCTTGGCACCGAGCCCCGACAGGTTCGCGAGCAAGCTCGCTCCTACGAAAAGCCTCCAGCCTCCAGCCTCCAGCCTCCAGCCTCCAGCCCGCAACCTTCAAAGAATCGGCGAAACCAACCGCGCCACCCGCATCCCCAGCTGCTGCAACTGCCCGCTGCGCTCCGTGCCCAGCTCCACCGCCTGCTCGAAATCCGCCAGCAGCATGCTCTCCACGTCGCGGGCGAAGGCTTCGTCCACCGTCACCAGCATGATCTCGAAGTTCAGCCGGAACGAGCGGTTGTCCAGGTTGGCGCTGCCCACCGCGGCGCAGTCGTGGTCCACCAGCACCACCTTCTGGTGCAGGAAGCCCGGCTGGTAGCGGTACACCTTCACCCCGGCGCGCACCGCGTCCTGGGCATAGAGGCTGGAGGCGGCGTAGACGGTGCGGTGGTCCGGGCGCGAGGGCAGCAGGATGCGCACGTCCACGCCGCGCAGCGCGGCCAGGCGCAGGGCCGAGCTGACCGCCTCGTCGGGGATGAAGTACGGGGTGGTTATCCACACCCTTTCGCTGGCCGCGTTGATCATCTCGACGAAGAACAGCGAGCAGGTTTCCTGCTTGTCCGCCGGGCCGCTGGCCAGCACCTGGCAGATCACCCCCTGCTCGTCGTAGCTGTCCGGCAGCAGCAGGGTGGGCAGGGCGTGGGTGGCCCAGAACCAGTCCTCGGCGAAGCACTCCTGCAGGCAGGCCACGGCCGGGCCGCGCAGTTCCACGTGGGTGTCGCGCCAGGGCGACAGCGGCGGCTTCTCGCCCAGGTATTCGACGCCGACGTTGTGCCCGCCGACGAAGCCGCGCAGGCCGTCGACCACCACCACCTTGCGGTGGTTGCGGAAGTTCAGCTGGAAGCGATTGATCGCCCCGTGCCCGGTGCTGAAGGCTTGCACCTGCACGCCGCCGGCGCGCAGGCGCTCGACGTAGCGCCCGGGCAGGCCGTGACTGCCGATGGCGTCGTAGAGCAGGAAGACTTCCACGCCGTTGGCCGCGCGCTCCAGCAGCAGCTGCGCCAGGCGCTGGCCGAGGGCGTCGTCGCGGACGATGAAGAACTGCACCAGCACCACCTGCCTGGCCTGGGCGATGGCCTCGAAGATGGCGTCGAAGGTGGCCTTGCCGTTGACCAGCAGGCGCACGTGATTGTTCGCCAGGGTCGGCATGCGCGCCAGCGCGGTCAGGGCCTTGAGCGCCTTGTAGTTCTCCGACTGGCTTGCCGTAAGGGCCTCTTCCACCCAGGGCCGCCAGTCCAGCTCGGCGGCGGCCAGGTGCATCTCCTCGTTGGCCTGGCGCCGCGCGCCTATGTAGGCGTCGAAGCGGCTGCGGCCGAACACCAGGTAGGGCAGCAGGGTGAGCAGCGGCATGAACACCAGGGAAATGGCCCAGGCGATGGCGCCCTGCGCGGTGCGCACGGTGAGCACCGCGTGGACGGCGGCGACCACGCCGAGGATCTGGATGGCCACCAGGAAATGGGCGATGTAGGCGGAGTAATGCATGCGCGCGAACGAGTCCTTCTGCCGTGCGTGTTAGCGCAGCTTAGCCTCGCTCGGGGGGCCGCGGCCATCCCGGCAGTTCGCCACGCCAGGTTTCGCAGGCCTTGCCCAGGCGCAGCGCGCTCATGGGGGACTCCGGCGGGGAACCATGGCACGACCCTGGCCTATTGCGGGGGAAAGCGGCGTAGGGCGAATAACGCGGAGCGTTATCCGCCGTTTGGCTTTGGTTGCCGAACGGGGGATTCAACTGGGTGACTTTGGGAGAGGCCGGTGGTTTTGGGGGGCTGGCCCGCCCGTGGTTCCCTCTCCCCAGCCCTCGGCTGCGCGCCCCGCCCTGAAGGGAGAGGGGGCTAGTCCGTGCCGAGATGAGCATGGCTTTAGCCGGAAACCGCAGAGTTGCCGGCTAACTCGGGAATATCCACACGCTCCGAACGGTCCCCTCTCCCTTCAGGGAGAGGGTTAGGGAGAGGGCGCTCTTCAGGATAAGCACCGAAGCTACCGGCAGAACACCGTTCGCGAGCAAGCTCGCTACTACGAAGAGTGAAGAGAGCGAATCAGGGCCGCGGCACCAACGCCGGCAGCAGCTGCCGCGAAATCGCCTCGCGCACCGCCGGCAGCAGCGTCGCGTTGCCGCCCAGCATCTCTTCCACCAGCCGGCGCAGGGCCATGGAGCGTTCGGGGGTGAGGGCGCGCACCGCGTATTCGCAGGCCTGCTCCGCGGTGACGTCCGGCGGAACGGCGAAGCCCAGCGCCTGCAGGCGTTCGCGGAAATCGTCCTGGTCGATCAGGTCGGCGTGCATCATCGCGGAGTCCTCCGTGAGGTTGGGCTTCCCCGGATTCTCGGAACAGCGCCGGCCGGGCGCAAGCACCCGGCCGGCGGAGTGTCCTTCACAGGCAAGAGCAGGTCGTTTTCCGACCGGGACGGCCCGCGACCGGCTTTAGTTCAGGCCCAGCTTGCCGCGCATGGTCGAGAGGTCCTCGGCCAGGGTATTCACCGGCCCGGCCAGGGCCTTGCGGTCCTTGGCGCTGAGCTTGTCGTAGGTCTGGTAGCCGCCGTCCCTGGTCTTGTACTTGGCGAGGATGCCGTCGACCGTGGCGAAGTTCTTCTCCACCTTGGCGACGAAGGCCGGGTCCTGCCTGGCCAGTTGCGGGCGGAACAGCTCGACGATCTTCTTGGCGCCGTCGACGTTGCCCTGGAAGTCGTACAGGTCGGTGTGGCTGTAGCGGTCCTCCTCGCCGCTGACCTTGGTCGCGGCCACTTCCTCCATCAGCGCGGCGGCGCCGCCGACCACCTTCTCCGGCGGGAAGGGCAGGCCTTCCACGCGCTTGCGCAGCTCGTGCACGTCGGCCATCAGCTTGTCGGCCAGCGGGCCCAGGCCTTCGGTGCTGTTCTTGCTGAACAGGCCGTACTCGATGCGGTGGAAGCCGGTGAAGTCCGGGGCGTCGACCTTCTTCTCGTGGTCGTCCTCGCGGGAGTCGATGGCGCTGTCCAGGTCGCTGAACAGCTCGGCCACCGGCTCGATCGACTCATAGAACACGCGGGTCGGCGCGTAGAGCTTCTTCGCCGTGGCCAGGTCGCCCTGCTTCACCGCGTCGGTGAACTGCTGGGTGCGCTTGACCAGCTCGTCGAGGTTGTCGGTGACATAGAGCTTGTAGTCGGCGATGGGGCCGACCAGGTCCAGCGGCGAGCCGGTGGCGGCGAAGGTGGCCAGCGGCGCGGCGAGCAGGCCGAGGCTGAACAGCAGGGCGAGGGAGGTGCGTTTCATGTCCGATGGCTCCAGTGCGTTGTCGTCGTTCAGGCCAGCAGGCTGCGGCCGAGGAAGTCGTCCGGCCCGGTGACCCCGGGCAGGACGAAGAAGTAGCCGCCGCCTTGCGGTTTCAGGTATTCCTCCAGCGGCTCGCCGTTCAGGCGCGTCTGCACGGCGATGAAGCCGCGCGCCAGGTCCGCCTGGTAGCAGATGAACAGCAGGCCCATGTCCAGCTGGCCGTTGCTGGCCGCGCCGTTGGAGTAGTTGAACGGCCGGCGCAGGATGAGGTTGGCCTGGCTCTGCGCGGTGCGCGGGTTGGCCAGGCGGATGTGGGCGTCCAGCGGCGTGCGCTTGCCCTCGGGGTCGCGGGCGTAGTCCGGCACGTCGGTTTCCTCCCGGCCGTCGTGGGGCGCGCCGCTGGCCTTGATCCGGCCGATGATGCTTTCCTGCTCCTGCAGCGGGGTGCGGTCCCAGCGTTCGACGAAGTTGCGGATGATGCGCACCGCCTGGTAGCTGCCGCCCGCCGTCCAGGCCGGCTCGCCGCTGCCGGGCTGCACCCAGACGATGCGGCGCATGGCCGCCTCGTCGCTGGAGTCGGGGTTGGCCGAGCCGTCGCGGAAGCCCAGGAAGTTGCGCGCGCTCTCGGTGGGCTGGCCGGGGCGGCTGGGCTGCACCGGCACGCTGCCTTCCTGCTTCCAGCGCACCAGCAGCAGGTCCGGGGTGTTCTTCACGATGTCGCGCAGCGCGTGGATGTTGGTGTCCGGGGTGTTGGCGCAGAACTGCAGGCACAGGTCGCCGTGGCAGCGCGCCGGGTCCAGGGCGTCGTTGGGGAAGCCGGCCATGGGTTGCAGGTGGCGTGGCTTGCGCGCCGCCAGGCCGAAGCGCTCGTCGAACAGCGAGTCGCCCACGGAGACGGTGACGGTCAGGTTGTCCGGGATCACCACCGGGCCGAGGATGCCCGAGTCCAGCGGCGGCAGCTTGGGGTCGACCTGTTGCACCGCTCCGCCGGCCATGAGGAAGCGGATACGCTCGTCGAGCACCCGGAACAGCCGCTCCAGGCCGGCGCGGTCGCTGGCCAGCACGTCGAAGGCGACGATCATCCCGGCCGCCGGGCGCGGCGTGACTATGCCCGGCTGGTGGCGGCCGAACCAGGCGTTGCGCTCCTGGGTGCGCTCGCTGGCCGGCGCATGGGTGACGGCCGCGGTGTCGGCGGCCCGCGCCGGGCCCGCCAGGCTGGCGCCGGCCAGGGCCACACCGGCGGCGCCGAGGCCGAGCAGCACGCGGCGGCGTTGGGCGTTGGCGGGGCTGTCGTCGTTACTGTGCATCGGTACTTCCTCGGATCAGGGTTGGGCCAGGCCCAGGGCCGGCGCCACGGCGTCCAGCGCCTCGGCCAGGCGGGCGGCCGCGGCGGCCAGCTGCTGGCGCTGGGCGGCCGTGACCTGGTCGTAGGGCCTGCCGGCCAGTTGCGCGAGGCCGGTGTCGAGCGCCGCGGCGGCGGCGTCCAGGCGCGCGGGCAGTTCGGCGGCCTTGCGTTGCAGCAGCGGGCGCAGCAGGTCGATGACCTTGCGCGCGCCCTCCAGGTTGGCGGCGAAGCCGGCCAGGTCGCTGTGGCTGTAGCGTTCCTCGTCGCCGTTCACGCGTTGCTCGGCCAGGTTGCGCAGCAGCCGCGCGGCGTTGCCGGAGAGCTGTTCGGGCGGCAGCGACTGGGCCATGAGGGCGTCCTTCAGGGTGGCGACGTCGGCCTGCAGTTGCGTGGCGACCGGCGCCAGGCCGGCGGTCGAGTTCTGGGCGAACAGGCCGTACTCGATGCGGTGGAAGCCGCCGAAGGTCGGGTCTTGCTCGCGCTGTTCGAAGGCGTCGGCGCGCGGGGCGATGCGGTTGTCCAGCTCGGCCAGGCGCTGGGCGCTGGCGGCGATGCGCTGGTAGGCGGCGCGGCCTTCCAGGTAATGCGTGCGCGCGGCGGCGAGGTCGTTGGCCGCCAGGGCCTGACGCAGGGCGTCCAGGGCGCGTTGCAACTGGCGCAGCTGGCCGGCCAGGTAGACGCGGTATTCGGCCAGCGGGGCGACGAAGTCCAGCAGCGGCGAGCGCGCCTGCCGGGCGGCGCTGGCGGCTGCGCTGGGGGTGACGTGCAGGCTGCCGTGGGGGTTGCTGAGCAGGCCGCAGGTGACCTGGTAGTCGCCGGGGGCGAGGTAGGCCGAGAGCGACTGGCTCATGCCCGGGGCGATGTTCTCGCGTTCCTCCACCACCATCACGCCGTCGAGGATTTCCCACTCCACCGCGCGGTCGGAGCGGTTGAGGATGCGGAAGCGCGCCTGCCCGGCCGGCACGCTCAGGGCGTTGGGCTGGCAGCCGTGGGGCAGCACCGTGACCTGTACTTCGTCGTTTTCCCGCTTGGCCTGGTGGGCGTGGCGCGCGGCGTAGTAGAAGGCCGCCGCGGCGAGCACGGCCAGGGCCGCCGAGGCCGCCACCGCGGCGTTGAGCAGCAGGCGGCGGGCGCCGACCGGCGGCTGGGGTTCCGGCAGGCTCATTCGGCGGTGCTCCGGGCAGGGGCCGCGGGGCGCGGCGGCAGGAAGAACAGCGTCAGGCTCAGCGCCAGGTAGGCCAGCCAGGCGCCGAGGGTGCTCAGGGTGGGGCTCTGCTGGTAGCCGAACAGCCCGGCCAGCAGCGAGCCCAGGGCGCCGTCCTCGGGCAGGCTGGCGCCGCTGTCCCACAAGGGCGCCTGCAGCAGGTTCCAGACCCCGGCCTCGTGCAGCGAGCGCACCGCGTTGGCGAGGATGCCGGCGGCCACCACCAGGATGAACAGCCCGGTCCAGCGGAAGAAGCGCGCCAGGTTCAGGCGCACGCCGCCGCTGTAGATGCCGTAGCCCAGGGCCACCGCCAGCGCCAGGCCGAGCAGCGCCCCCAGCGGCGCGCCGGGGCCGTCGCTCTGCTGGAACACGGCGAGCAGGAAGAACACCGTCTCCAGGCCTTCGCGGGCCACGGCGAGGAACACCATGGCGATCAGCGCATAGCCCTGGTGGCGGGAGTGGAAGGCCTGGTCCAGCGCGGCCTGCAGCTCGCCCTTGATGGAGCGCGCCATCTTGCGCATCCAGAACACCATGGAGGTGAGGATGGCCACTGCGGCCAGGCCCACCAGGGCTTCGAACAGTTCCTGCTGCTTCTGCGGGAACTCGGCGCTGGCCAGCTCCAGCCCGGCGCCGACGAACAGCGCCAGGGCGGCGGCGAGGAACACCCCGATCCACACCGCCGGCATCCAGTGCGCGCGCCCGGTGCGGCGCAGGTAGCTGGCGATGATGCCGACGATGAGCGCGGCCTCCATGCCCTCGCGGAGCATGATCAGGAAGGGGACCAGCATGGTTTCACCTGGGGCAGGGCCGCGCGGCGCGGAGGCGGTGGCGGCTGAGAATGCAAACAAGAAGGATTCTCGATGTCGTCGCCTTAAGGATTGCTTAAGGGGCCGTACCTAGTTTCGTTGCCTGTCCGCGGCGGATACGCGCACGTCGTTTTCGGCAAACCCGAAGTTGGCGAAGTAGCCACACTGGAGCCATACCGCTGCGGTCGATACCGAAGTAGGTGCTTGTCACACTGGGAGCCTTGATGGCTCGCTTTCGTCCCCTGTCGCGCGTCGGGCGCGGCGGGGGATTTTTTTTCGCTCGTCGTGGCCGGCTTTTCGTAGGATGGGTATCGCTGCGCTCGACACCATCCTACGGCGCTCCTCCTGCACCTTGCAGGGGAGGGGCGGCGTAGGAGCGGATCTCATCCGCGAATCGCGCCGATATGTCCGGCTATCGCGGACAAGGTCCGCTACAGGGGGAATGCCATGCATCCCAGCGAACTGTAGGAGCGGGCCCTGCCCGCGATTTCGCGCGCAGGGCGCGCTCCTACATGGGGACGGTGTGGGTGGCGTAGCGTAGGAGCGGATTTCATCCGCGAATCGCGCCGGGACGTCCGGTTATCGCGGACAAGGTCCGCTACGGTTCCAGGAAGCACGGCTTTTCGTAGGATGGCGTTGAGCGAAGCGATACCCATCAGCGCAACCGCATGGGTTTCGCAAGCTCAACCCATCCTACGAAGAGCACCTCGGCGCAAGACAGTTGCTCCTACGAAAAACCGCCTGCGCTCAATCCAGACGCCGGGCCAGCGCCTCGAACAGCGCCTCATACAACCTATCCACCTCCGCCAGTTCCCGCGCCCGCAAGCAGCCGTGGACCAACCCCGGGCCGGGAAAATAGTCCACCTCCACCCCATCCCTGCGCAGCCGCTCCGCATAGCGCCGCCCGTCATCCCGCAACGGATCGAACTCGGCCACACCCACGAATGCTGGCGCCAACCCAGCGAAATCATGGGCCCGCAGAGGCAAGGCAAGAGGCCGATGCCGTTGCAGTGGATCAGGCAGGTAGGCATCGATGCACACCCGCATGTCGGCAGCGGACAACAACGGCGCATCCGCACACTCGACTCGCGAATCCGTCGCCTCGTCACCCAAGGCCGGATAGACCAGCACCTGAACCCGCGGCTGCGCCTCGCCCGCATCGCGGAGGGCCAGGCACAGGGCGGCGGCCAGGTTGCCGCCGGCGCTGTCGCCGGCCACTGCCAGGCGGGTGCGGTCGAGGGGTTCGTCCAGCGCGCCGTCGCGTAGGGCGCGCCAGGCTGCCAGGCTGTCCTGCAGGGCGGCGGGGAAGGGGTGCTGTGGGGCCAGCCGGTAGTCCACAGCCACCACCAGCAGGCCCAGGCGGGCGGCCAGTTCGGCGCAGAAGAAGGCGTGGGAGTCGAGGTCGCCGAGCATCCAGCCGCCGCCGTGGAGGAACAGCAGCGCCGCCCAGCCCGTTGCCGGCGGTGTGCCCGCTGGGCGGAACAGGCGCAGCGGCGGCAGGCCGGCCAGGGCCAGGTCGCTCACCCGCAGGCCCGGCGGGCGCGGCGGGGTGAAGGCGGCGGCCATGCGCGAGTAGGCCTTGCGCTGCGCCGCCAGGGACGGATCGGCGCTGGCGAAGGCGCGGGTGCGTGCGACGAAGTCTGCCATGCCGGCGGACAGCGGGTAGTCGCGGGCCATACTCAGCCCGGCAGGCCGATCACCCGGCCGACGTGCGCCGGCCGCGGCAGGGCGCGGTGCGCCTCGGCCAGGGCCAGCACACGCTCCAGCACCACGCCCTCGAAGGGCGCCGAGCGCGGGCCGTCCAGGCTCACGTGCAGCAGCATCTGTTCGCTGGCCGCCAGCGGCTCGTCCTCGCCGGGGCGGTGCAGCGTGTGGTGCACGTGCAGGCGCTTGCGGTCGTGGGCCAGCAACTGGGTGCGCACTTCCACCGGCTCGCCCTGCTTCACCTCGTGCAGGTAGTTCAGGTGCACCTCCAGGGTGAACAGCGAGTGGCCGCTGGCCTCGCGGCCGGCGCTGTCCAGGCCCAGGTGGTCCATCAGGGCGTCGGTGGCGTAGCTGAAGATCAGCAGGTAGTAGGCGTCGCGCAGGTGGCCGTTGTAGTCGGTCCACTCGGCCAGTACCGGGGTTTCGTAGGTTTTCAGGGTGGGCATGGTGGTGATTCCGAAGAGCCCCTCTCCCCAGCCCTCTCCCGCAAGCGGGAGAGGGGGCGGTTCGGCGTGGGCGGGTGGACCGAGGTTAGTCGACGAAGGCGAAGCCGTGGCGTGCCTTGGTGTCCTTTATGGCGCCCAGTACCGCCAGCAGGCAGTCGTCGCGGTAGCGCTCCAGTTCGGCGATGCTGCGGTTGCCCTGCTGTTCGCTGGTACCTTCGACCACCTTGTCGATCAGCGATTCGGTCAGTTCCGGCGCCGGCAGGTAGGTCCAGGGCAGTTGCAGGGCCGGGCCGAACTGGGCCATGAAGTGGCGCATCCCGGCGTTGCCGCCGGCCAGGGTGTAGGTCAGGAAGGTGCCCATGAACGACCAGCGCAGGCCGGCGCCGAAGCGGATGGCGTCGTCGATCTCGCCGGTGCTGGCGACGCCGTCGTTGACCAGGTGCAGGGCCTCGCGCCAGAGCGCTTCGAGCAGGCGGTCGGCGATGAAGCCGGGGACTTCCTTGCGCACGTGCAGCGGGCGCATGCCCAGGCTGCGATACACCGCGATGGCCGCCTGGATGGCCGCCGGGTCGGTCTTCTGCCCGCCCACCACTTCCACCAGCGGCAGCAGGTACACCGGGTTGAACGGGTGGCCGACCACGCAGCGCTCGGGGTGCGTGGCGTCGGCGTAGAACTCGCTGGGCAGCAGGCCCGAGGTGCTGGAGCCGATCAGCGCGTTGGGCTTGGCGGCGGCGCTGATCCTGGCGTGCAGCTCGCACTTCAGGTCCAGGCGCTCGGGGGCGCTTTCCTGGATGAAGTCGGCGTCGCGCACGCATTCCTCTATGGTGTCGACGAACTTCAGGCGCTCCTGGGACGCGCCGGGCACCAGCCCGGCCTTCTGCAGCGCCGGCCAGGCGTTGGCCACGCGCTGGCGCAGGGCGGCCTCGGCGCCCGGCGCCGGGTCCCAGGCGACCACGTCGAGGCCATGGGCCAGGGCGCGGGCGATCCAGCCGCTGCCGATGACGCCGCTGCCGAGGGCGGCGAAGGTCTTGATTTCGGTGATGTAGGACATGAAGGGCTCCAGCGGGAAATTTCGTAGGACGTATGCGGTTCCGGGTCAGCGGGGCTTGAGGTTCATCTTCTTGCGCCCCTCGGCCGGGGTCAGGGCGCGGCCGCCGAGGCGTTCGATGATCTCGATGGCGCGTTCCACCAGGCTGCCGTTGCTGGCGTGCACGCCGCGGTCCAGCCAGATGTTGTCTTCCAGGCCCACCCGCACGTTGCCGCCCAGCAGCATGGCCTGGGCGACCATGGGCATCTGCGAGCGGCCGATGCCGAAGCCGGCCCAGGTGAGGCCCTCGGGGATGTTGTCGGCCATGGCCTTCATGGTGGTGGTGTCGGCCGGCGCGCCCCAGGGGATGCCCAGGCAGATCTGGATCAGCGGGTCTTCCAGCAGGCCTTCCTTGAGCATCTGTTTGGCGAACCACAGGTGGCCGGTGTCGAAGATTTCCAGCTCGGCCTTCACCCCCAGTTCGGTGATGCGCTTGGCGCCGGCGCGCAGCTGGGCCGGGGTGGAGACGTAGATGAAGTCGCCGTCGCCGAAGTTCAGGGTGCCGCAGTCCAGGGTGCAGATTTCCGGCAGCAGCGCCTCGATGTGGGCCAGGCGCTCCAGCGGGCCGACCAGGTCGGTGCCGGCGCCGAATTCCAGGGGCTGCTCGCCCTTGCCGATCTCCAGGTCGCCGCCCATGCCGGCGGTGAGGTTGATGATGACGTCGGTGTCGCTCTCGCGGATGCGCTCTACCACTTCGCGGTAGAGGTTCACGTCGCGGCTGGGCTTGCCGGTCTGCGGGTCGCGCACGTGGCAGTGGGCCACGGTGGCGCCGGCCTTGGCCGCCTCGATGGCGGCGGCGGCGATTTCCTTGGGGGTGACGGGGATGGCCGGGTGCTTGCCGACGGTGTCGCCGGCGCCGGTCACCGCGCAGGTGACTATGACTTCATGGTTCACGGTGGCTGTCCTTTCTTTAGGCATGCGGAGTCCCCGCGCGGCGGGCGGGCCGCGCAAGGGTGGGGCGTTATTGGCTTACTTCAGGCTGGCGACGAAGGCCGGTTCTGCCGGCTTGCCGTCGAAGGTGGTCACCCCGGCGAGCCAGGCCTTGAGCTGGTCGGGATGGGCCTTGAGCCAGGCGCGGGCGGCGTCCAGCGGCTGGCTGCGGTCGAGGATGGGTTCCATCACCTGGCTGACTTCCTGGCTGCTGAAGCGCAGGTTGTGCAGCAGCTTGGCGACGTTGCCGCACTGCGCCTGGTAGCCGGCGGCGGTCATGATGGAGACGGTGGCGGCGCCTTCGTTGGGGCCGAACACGTCGTCGCTGCCGGTGAGGTATTTCATGTCGATCTGCAGGTTCATCGGGTGCGGTTTCCAGCCGAAGAACACCACCCACTGCTGGCGCTTGATGGCGCGCTTGACCGCGGTGAGCATGCCGGCCTCGCTGGATTCGACGACCTGGAAGCCCTTCAGGCCGAACTTGTCCTTGGCGATCATGTCCGCGGTGATGCGGTTGGAGCCGCTGCCCGGCTCGATCAGGTAGATCTTGTTGTCCAGCTTGTCGCGGAACTTGGCGATGTCGGCGAAGGTCTTCAGGCCGCCGTCGTAGACGTAGGTGGGCACCGCGTAGGTGGATTGCGCATCGCCCAGGGTGGCCGGGGTGATGACTTCGATCTGCTGCTTGTCCAGGTAGGGCTTGGCCACCGGCTGCATGGTCGGCTGCCAGTAGCCGAGGAAGACGTCGAGCTGCTTGTCGGCCATGCCGGCCAGGATGATCTGCTGCGAGGCGCTGGTCTGCTTGACCTTGTAGCCCAGGCCGTCGAGCAGGGCCTCGGCCACGGCGCTGCTGGCCACCACGTCGGTCCAGTTCACCGAGCCCATGCGCACGTTCTGGCACGACGCCGGCTCGGCGGCCCAGGCGCTGCTGACCAGGGTGAACAGCGCGGCGCAGGCGCCCGCTTTGATCGATAGCTTCATGACTTCTCCTCAAGGCCTTTGCGGCTATGGTTATCGTTGTTGTGTCATGGGCCCCGCACGGCGGTGGCTGGTGTTCAAATTACGCACGGCCCGCGACGGAGAATCGCACTCCGGCGACCTGCACTTGCACGCTGGCGACCTCGGCCATTGCCAGGGCCGGGCAAATGCTCCATACCAACGGATCGCCGCTCCGAATCGCCTGGATGACGCCATGTCGAACGACTTCTGGTTCCTCCTGCTGCCCGGTTTTTCCCTGATGGGGTTCATCTCCGCCGTGGAGCCGCTGCGCGTCGCCAACCGCTTCCGCGGCGGGCTCTACCGCTGGCACCTGCTGAGCATCGACGGCGGCCCGGTGCTGGCCAGCAGCGGCATGTCGATGAACGCCGACGGAGCCCTGCAGGCCCTGGGCCGTGGCGACACCCTGTTCGTGGTGGCCGGCTTCGACCCGCTGCAGGCCTGCACCCCGGCGCTGCTGCACTGGCTGCGCCGCCTCGACCGCGAGGGCGTGACCCTCGGCGGCATCGACACCGGCAGCTTCGTCCTCGCCGAGGCCGGGCTGCTCGACCGCCATCGCTGCACGCTGCACTGGGAGGCGCTGGACGCCTTCCGGGAGACTTATCCACAGCTACAGGCGACCCAGGAGCTGTTCGAGATCGACGGCTCGCGCATCACCTCCGCCGGCGGCACGGCGTCCATCGACCTGATGCTCGACCTGATCGCCCGCGCCCAGGGCCCGGAGCTGGCGGTGCAGGTTTCCGAGCAGTTCGTGGTCGGGCGCATCCGCACCCGCCAGGACCACCAGCGCCTGCAACTGGCGACGCGTTACGGGGTGACCAACAAGAAGCTGATCCAGGTGCTGGGCGAGATGGAAAGGCACACCGAGCCGCCGCTCTCCACCCTGGACCTGGCTGAGCGTATCCAGGTCACCCGCCGCCAGCTGGAGCGCCTGTTCCGCCTGCACCTGAACGATACGCCGTCGAACTTCTACCTCGGCTTGCGCCTGGACAAGGCCCGGCAGTTGCTGCGGCAGACGGAGATGAGCGTGCTGGAGGTGGGGCTGGCCTGTGGGTTCGAGTCGCCGTCGTATCTGTCGCGCAGTTATCGGGCCAGGTTCGGGGTTTGTCCGCGGGAGGATCGGGGGGTGTTTGCGGGTGGGGCTTCGGTGGGGGCTTCGAAGAGCCCCTCTCCCCAGCCCTCTCCCTGAAGGGAGAGGGGGTAGTCCGTGCCGAGAGAGGTGATGGTTTCAGCCGGAAACTTCGCCGCTGCCGGCTGACTCAGGAATACCCACGTACTCCGAACGGTCCCCTCTCCCTTCAGGGAGAGGGTTAGGGAGAGGGAACGGAGTCCACCCAAGGCCCACGCAACCACCGACGAACACCACCCATCACCTTGGCAACATCCGTGGGATGCCTGTCATTCCTCCAAACCCACCCCAGGCGCACCATGACCAGAACCCCCACCCCAGGAGCCCCCATCATGAGCGAAGCCCGCCCACCCCTGCCGCCCTTCACCCGCGAGACCGCCATCCAGAAGGTGCGCGCCGCCGAGGATGGCTGGAACAGCCGCGACCCGCAGCGCGTGTCCCTGGCCTACAGCCCGGACAGCACCTGGCGCAACCGCTCCACCTTCATCCGCGGCCGCGTGCAGATCGTCGAGTTTCTCACCGGCAAGTGGCGCCGCGAGCTGGACTACCGGCTGATCAAGGAACTCTGGGCCTTCACCGAGGAGCGCATCGCCGTGCGCTTCGCCTACGAGTGGCACGACGACTCGGGCAACTGGTTCCGTTCCTACGGCAACGAGAACTGGGCCTTCGACGCGAACGGCCTGATGGTCGAGCGCCACGCCAGCATCAACGACCTGCCCATAACCGAGGACGAGCGCCTGTTCCGCTGGCCCCTGGGCCGGCGCCCGGATGATCACCCGTCGCTGAGCGACCTGGGGCTGTGAACCGACCGCGGGAGCGAGGCGGGCGCCCCGCCCCCGCGGTGAGCCTCAGTGCGCTTCTTCCAGGTCGTCGTGGAGCAGCCCGAGGATTTCGCGCTTCATCTCGATGAACTGGCGGTCCATCACCATGTCCAGCGAGCGCGGGCGCTCGATGGGCACGTCGAGGATGCGCTTGATGCGCCCCGGGCGCGCGCCCATGACGTAGACGCGGTCGCCCAGCAGGATGGCTTCGTCGATGTCGTGGGTGACGAACACCACGGTTTTCTTGCTGTGGTCCCACACGCGCAGCAGCAGCTTCTGCATCTGCATGCGCGTCTGGCTGTCGAGGGCGCCGAAGGGCTCGTCCATCAGCAGGATCTGCGGGTCGTTGGCCAGCGCGCGGGCGATGGCCACGCGCTGCATCATGCCGCCGGAGAGCTGCTTGGGGTAGTTGCCGGCGAAGTTGGCCAGGCCCACTTCGTTGAGGTAATAGTCGACGATCTCCTTGCGCTCGGCGGCCGGCAGGCCGCGGCGCTTGAGGCCGAACTCGACGTTCTCGCGCACGGTCAGCCAGGGGAACAGGGTGTAGCTCTGGAACACCATGCCGCGGTCGGCGCCGGGGCCGTCGACGCGCTGGCCGCCGACGTAGATGTCGCCCTCGGTGGGCTCGGACAGCCCGGCGGTGAGGTACAGCAGGCTCGACTTGCCGCAGCCGGAGGGGCCGACGATCACCGCGAACTGCTGGTCCGGCACCTCGAAGGAGACCTTCTCCAGCGCGGCGAAGGTGCCGCCCTCGGGGGTGCGGTAGCGCAGGCTGACCTGGTCCACGCGCAGCCGCGCCGGCTGCGCCCCTTGTGCGGCCGGTGCCGCGTCGTTGCGTTGCATGGCTGCTACTGCGCCCATGAGGCCACCTTCAGTCGGAGGATGCGGAAGAGTTGGTCGGTGATCAGCCCGAGCAGGCCGATGATGGCGATGGCCAGGAAGATCACGTCCACCTGGAAGCCGCGCATGGCCTTGAGGCTGATGTAGCCCAGGCCGCTGGAGGCGGCGACCAGCTCGGCCACCACCAGGTAGGTCCAGGCCCAGCCCATGGTCACCCGCAGGGTGTCCAGCACGCCGGGCAGCGAGGCCGGGCCGAGCACGTGCAGCACCACGTCGCGGCGGGTGCAGCCCAGGGTGTAGGAAGCGTTGACCAGGTCCTTGGCGACGCCGCGGGAGACGTCGGCGATCATCACCAGCTGCTGGAAGAACACGCCGAAGATGATCACCGTGACGCGCTGCTCGATGCCGATGCCGATCCACAGGATGAACAGCGGCACGAAGGAGGTCACCGGCAGGTAGCGGATGAAGTTCACCAGCGGTTCGAGGAAGGCCTGGACGATGCGGAAGCTGCCCATCAGCAGGCCCAGGGGCACGGCCACCAGGGACGAGACCAGGAAGCCGATCATCACCACCTCGACGCTGGCCAGCACGTGGGTGCCCAGGGTGCCGTCGCGGCCCAGGCGCACGGCGGCGTCCAGCACCGCGCCGGGGCTGGGCAGGAACATCGCCGGCACCACGCCGCCGTAGGAGAGCAGGGCCCAGA
The DNA here is from genome assembly GCF_000725445.1 of Pseudomonas sp. AAC. Classification (NCBI taxonomy): domain Bacteria; kingdom Pseudomonadati; phylum Pseudomonadota; class Gammaproteobacteria; order Pseudomonadales; family Pseudomonadaceae; genus Pseudomonas; species Pseudomonas sp. AAC. Next base: position 825,443 of record NZ_KL647096.1, read on the forward strand.
GGCCGAACACCAGCAGCCAGCACAGGGCGCTGGCGGACCACACCAGGCGCACCGGCAGCTCGACCTTGGGCGTCAGGCAGCGGTCGAGCCAGGATTTATTCGGACGTGACATCGCGGATTACCTCCATGCGGACGGCCGCAAGCCTTCCGCCAGGATGTTCGTGGAACGGGGGATGGGAAGGGGCGGGCGCGCGGCCCGCCGGGTTCACTGGACGACGAAGCGGGTGTCCACCAGGTCGTCGTAGCTGACCTGGAAGGTCTTGCCCTGCAGCTGCGTCCAGGTCTCGTTGGCCAGGCCGATGATGTCCTTGATATCGCCGGCCTTGCCGGGGGCGCCGAGGAGCTTCTCGCTCATGGCCTGGTCATAGAAGCGCACGCCCTTGGCCGCTTCGGCCAGGTCCTTGGGGTCGGACAGGTAGCCGCCGACGCCCTTGGCCATGATGGCGTAGGCCTCCTGCGGGTGCTCCCGGGTGTACTGCACGGCCTTGTACAGGCCCTTGACCAGGGCCTTGACGTCGTCGGGCTGCTTGTCGATGACGTCGCAGTTCAGCGCCACCACGTCGACGATCACCCCGGGGGTGCTGGTGCTGTCCACCAGCACCTTGCCCTGCTGCTTCTGGCGCACCATCGACAGGTGCGGCTCCCAGGTCACCGCGGCGGGGATGCGCCCGGCGATGAAGGCGGTGGCGGCATCGTCGGCGGTCATGTTCTGCACCTTGATGTCGCTCATGCTCATGCCGGCGTTCTTCAGCAGGTACGACAGCCAGAACTGCGACACCGAGCCTTCGTTGACCGCCACTTCCTGGCCCTTGAGCTGGGCCAGGCTGGTGACGTCCTTGCCCACCAGCACGCCGTCGCCGCCATGGCTGTCGTCCAGCGCGGCCACGGCCTTGAAGCAGAACTGCGGGCGGTACTTGAGGATTTCGTCGATGGTCGAGGCGGAGCCGGAGAGTTTCCCGGAGGCCTGGGCGGCCATGTACATCGCCGCTTCCTCGATGGGGGTGAGCTGCAGGTCCAGGCCCTGCTCCTTGAAGTAGCCCAGGTCGCGGGCCAGGTACAGGGTGCCGTAGCCGACCCAGGTGGTATGGCCGATGGACAGGGTGCCGGCCTGGGCCGCCCCGGCGGCGCCGGCGAACAGCCCGGCGAGGGCGAGGGGACGGGTGAAACGCGCAAGCAAGGACTTGTTCATGAAGCACTCCCACAGCCTGTTGGGCTTGTTATTGGATAACTGCGGCAGTGGCCAGATGGCCGGAGGTTTCACAGCGAAGCGGAACGTGCGTGGCGATGGGCTCTGTGGCCCCTGGGCCCGAAAGGCGGGCGGCACGTGACAGGGCGGATGGTGGCGGAAGCGGGAGGCTCGGAAAATTATTAAATATGTCGTTGCGACATAAGAAAAAGCTGCCTTTCGCCGCCGGGGCCCGGGCTTGCCGCGTTCGTGGCGCCTCGACCGGCGGCGGGCTGCCAGTCACTTCCTCAGGGATTTCCTACGCTTTGTGCATCCTTTTCGCCGTGGGCGCCGCGCCGGGCCGGGAATAGACTCCCCCGGCCGTCGGAAACCGCCCCAGATGGACCTACAAGCCACAAGGCCCACGTCGCCGTGTATCGGAAACCTTACCTTCTTGACCAACACGGAATAATCGCCAGACACGGGCCTGTTAAGGTTTCCTTAAGGCCGGGGCCCTCCCGCCGTCCAAGGAAAACCACCGGAGCGACCCTCCGGCGTTCGAGAGTCCCCATGCTGCAACGCTACTTCTGGAAGCTGCTGCCCAAGGTCCAGCGCAACTTCCTGCTCAGCCGCCTGCCGGTGCAGGAACGCCAGATCGTCAACAAGGCGATGTCCGGCAACGCCCATTTCCCCGCGTATTTCCGCGAGCGCCGCTGCCTGTTCGTGCACGTGCCCAAGTGCGCCGGCAGCAGCCTCTGCGCGGCGCTGTTCGATGGCGGCCGCCCCGGCCACCTGCCGCTGTACTGGTACGAGCAGCAGTTCCCCGGCGAATATGCCGAAAGCTTCAAGTTCAGCTTCGTCCGCGACCCGCTGGAGCGCGCCTACTCGGCCTATGCCTACCTGCGCGGCAACCAGCTGCCGCAGCGCGACCGGGCGGCGCACCAGCTGGTCTGCCAGTTCCGCGACTTCGACGACTTCGTCGACCGCTGGCTGCACCCGGACAACCTCCAGCGCCAGCTGCATTTCGTGCCGCAGGTGGCCTTCCTCTGTGATTCACTGGGCCACCTGGGGCTGGACTTCATCGGCCGCCAGGAGAACCTGGAAGCGGACTTCCAGACGCTGTGCGAGCACCTGGGCATCAGCGGCCAGCTGCCCCACCTGAACGCCTCGCGGCAACGCCAGGCCGGCCCGGCCCGGGAGTTCTGCAACACTCGCACGCGACGCCTGGTGCGCCGCGCCTATCAATGCGACTACCAACTGCTTGGCTATGAGTGACCTCAAAGTACCCCTGTTCCCCGTCACCGGCAGCGTGCGCCGCGAAGCCCGCGCCGCGCTCAAGGGCCAGCGCCCCTGCTGCATCTGGCTGACCGGCCTGTCCGGCTCGGGCAAGTCGAGCCTGGCCAACGCCCTGGAGCTGGCCCTGCACCGCGAGCGCGTGCACAGCTTCCTGCTCGATGGCGACCTGGTCCGCGGCGGCCTGTGCAGCGACCTGGACATGAGCCCCGAGGGCCGCCGCGAGAACATCCGCCGCCTGGCCCATGCCGCGCGGCTGATGACCGAGGCCGGGCTGGTGGTGATAGTCGCCGCCATTTCGCCGTTCCGCGCCGAGCGCGATGCCGCCCGCGCGCTGTTCCCGGCCGACGAGTTCCTCAGCGTGTATCTCAGCACGCCGTTGCGGACCTGCGCCGAGCGCGACCCCAAGGGCCTGTACAAGGCCGCCCGGGAAGGCCGCCTGCGCAACTTCACCGGCATCGACAGCCCCTACGAGCCGCCGCTGGACGCCGACTTCGAAGTGGACGCCACCGACACCTCCACCGACGAGGCCTGCCGCAGGCTGCTCGGGCTGGTCCTGCAGCGCTGCCGCCCCGGTCCGGCCTGAGCTCCGGGCCCGGCTTGCCGTCGCCGCGCGCGGCTGGGCAAGATGGGCGCCCAACCACCGCCGCGGGGTATCCGTGTCCGTTCTCTTCGAGGCCCTCTGGCCGCTCTTCGCGCTCATCGTCGGCGGCTTCCTGCTGCGCCGCCGCGGCTTCCCCGGCGAGGCCTTCTGGCCGGCGGCCGAACGCCTGAACTACTTCATCCTGTTCCCCGCGCTGCTGTTCGCCAGCCTGGCCAAGGCGCCGCTGCGCGACCCGGGGTTGGGCCGCCTGGCCCTGGCGGTGGCCCTGGGCCTGGGCGGCGCCTGGCTGGCGCTGCTGGCCAGCCGGCGCCTGCGCGCCTGGAGCGCGGCGCGCTTCGGCGCCATCGCCCAGGGCGTGCTGCGCTTCAACACCTACCTGGGCCTGGCCGCGGTGGGCAGCCTGTACGGCAAGGAAGGGCTGACCCTGGCGGCGCTGATGCTGGCGCTGATGGTGCCGACGGTGAACCTGATGTCGGTCTGGGCGCTGACCGCCGAACGCGGCATCAGCGCCCGCGCGCTGCTGCTGCCGATCCTCAGGAACCCGCTGATCCTCGCCTGCGCCGCCGGCGCCCTGGTCAACCTGGCCGGCCTGGAACTGGGCGGCGGCAGCGCCCGGCTATTCGACCTGCTGGCGGTGGCCAGCCTGCCGCTGGGCCTGCTCTGCGTGGGCGCCGCGCTGCAACCGAAGGAACTGCGCGCGGAACTGCCGGTGCTGCTGGGCAGCTGCGCCACGCGCCTGCTGGCGATGCCCGCCCTGGCCTTCGCCTGCGCCCAGCTTCTCGGCCTGGCGCCGCTGGAGTCGGCGGTGTTCGTGCTGTTCTTCGCCCTGCCGACGGCGCCTACGGCCTATGTGCTGACGCGGCAGTTGGGTGGGGACAGTCACCTGATGGCGGGGATCATCACGCTGCAGACGTTGTTGGCGGGGGGGAGTTTGTTGCTGGTGATGGGAGTGGTGCAGGCGCTGGCGGGGTGAGGCTATGGGGTTTTTCGTAGGAGCGAGCTCGCTCGCGAACAGCGTTTCCCGGTGGCTCTGGTGTGCTGGATTGACTCCGCAACCCTCTCCCCAGCCCTCTCCCTGAAGGGAGAGGGGGCTAGTCCGTGCCGAGAGAAGTGGTGGTTTCAGCCGGAAACCTGCGGTGTTGCCGGCTGACTCCAAAACACCCAAGCACTCCGAACGGTCCCCTCTCCCTTCAGGGAGAGGGTTAGGGAGAGGGCGCTCTTCAGGCCAGGCACCGAAGCCATCTGGAAACACCGTTCGCGGGCAGGGCCCGCTCCTACAGAAAAGCGCCTCGGCCCCACCTCTCAGCAGGGCCGCCCCAATCAGAAGTGGTACTTCACCAACAGACTGGTGGTGTTCTGGTCGGTGGTAAAGAACTGCGAATCCTTGATCCCGTACTTGTCGGACCAGTAGTCGTACTCCACGCCCACGTACAGGTGCTTGGCCTCGTAGCCCATGGCCTTGCCCAGGTCGTACTTGATCTGCGGGTTGAAGTGCAGGTTGGCGTGGTAGTCGCTCTGGCCGCGTTCGCTGGCGCTGGCGCTCTTGTTGTTCACCACCCAGTCCATGAAGCCGTCGAAGAGGATGTCGGAGTTGCCCACCGGGATGGTCACGGCCCAGGCCGGGGTGACCTGCCAGGCGCCGGAGGGCACGCGGTTGCCGTCGGGCTTGCGGTAGTAGAAGTTCAGCTGGAAGTAGTCGAAGCCGGGCAGGGCCAGGTCGAAGCCCGGGCCGATCAGGTAGGCCTCGGTGTCGCCTTCGCCGAATTCGTAGGTGGTGGCCAGCAGCACGTCCTTGATCGGGCCCAGCGACAGGTCGGCGCCGGTGATCTTGCCGAACGACAGGCGCGGGCTGAATTCGCCGTAGTAGGTGTTCTTGCCGTTCTGGCTGTCTTCCTTGCCGTTGTAGTTGATCTGGTCGACGAAGAACCAGATGTCGCCCCAGGTCCAGGCGCTCGCGCTCTCGAAGGTGAAGGTCTGCTGGATCGGCGGGTTGACCTTGAAGTTCTTGCCCCACAGGTAGGTCAGGCTTTCGTTGTGCCAGATCAGCGGGCCGTCGTTGCTGGCCGGCGCGGGGGTCAGGTCTTCGCCGCCGGCCATGGCCTGGCCGGTAGCCAGCAGCCCGCCGGCGAGCAGCAGGGATGCGAGGGTGCGAGTCATGTGGTGCTCCTAGGTTTTGAAGTGCTGCGATCTAATTGGAATTCTGAACCTGTCCACTCGGTCAGGCTTGGCCAGCCGAGGCAAGATCGGGGCCAACGCCGGGCGCGGGCCGGGTTTTCTTCTCGGTTTCGGGAAAAGCCATGCTTTTTCATGGGCCTGCGTCGCGGCCGGCGAAGGCCTGGGATCGGGCAAAAACCTGACTCTCGAGACAGGTCGTGCCTTCGCACAGGGCAGCGCAGCGTGCCGAAGCGTCATTTTGGCGAGCATGGGGCAGGGCTATTGAATACATATTTGCTTTGAGTTGAATGGAATCAATTCAAAATATGTATACAAATTTGCTGTGAAGAATCTACACAAGCGCCCCGGCGGCCACCTTGCGGGCGGCCGCGGCCTTTCCGGGCGCGGATGATGCCAGAGCCGCGCCGCGCAAGCACCTCCGCCGGCCCGGCGGCGGTCTCACCAGGCGGCGATCTGCCCGTCGGTGCGCGGCTCGGTGCCGCCGCAGAGCACGCCGCTGCGCGGGTCGCGCAGGATGATCTGGCCGCGCCCGTAGCTGCTCAGGTCGTGGGCCACTTCCACGTGGTGGCCGCGGCGGCTGAGCACCGCCGCCAGGCTGCGCGGCGCGCCGTGCTCGATGCCGATGCGCTTGTCGCCCAGCCACTGCCAGCGCGGGGCGTCCAGCGCGGCCTGGGGGTTGAGGCCGAAGTCCACCAGGTTCATCACCATCTGCACGTGGCCCTGGGGCTGCATGTAGGCGCCCATCACGCCGAACGGCCCCAGGGGCACGCCGTCCTTGCTGAGGAAGCCGGGGATGATGGTGTGGAAGGTCTTCTTGCCCGGGGCCAGGGCGTTGACGTGCGCGGCGTCTAGGCTGAACTCGGCGCCGCGGTTCTGCAGGGCGATGCCGGTGCCGGGCACCACCACGCCGGAGCCGAAGCCGTGGTAGTTGCTCTGGATGAACGACACCAGGTTGCCCTCGCCGTCGGCCGTGGCCAGGTACACGGTGCCGCCGGCGCGCGGCTTGCCCGGGTGCGGTTCCAGGGCGCGCTCGCCGATCAGCGCGCGGCGGCTGGCGGCGTAGTCGTCGCTGAGCAGGTCGGCGACGCTGAAGCGCATGCCGTCCGGCTGGCCGATGTAGGCGCGGCCGTCGGCGTAGGCCAGCTTCATGGCCTCCAGCTGGCGGTGCCAGGTGTCCGGGCTGTCGCGCTCGCCGAATTCGAAGCCCTTGAGGATGTTCAAGGCCATCAGCGCCACCAGGCCCTGGCCGGCCGGGGGGATTTCCCAGACGTCGTAGCCGCGGTAGTTCAGCGCGATGGGCTCGACCCACCGGGCGCGGTAGCCGGCCAGGTCGGCCTCGTCCAGGTAGCCGCCGCTGTCCCGGGCGTGGGCGGCGATGCGCTGGGCCAGGGCGCCGCGGTAGAAGCTCTCGCAGCGGCTTTGCGCCAGTTCGCGCAGGGTCTGCGCCTGGCCGGGGTTGCGGAAGATTTCCCCGGCGCGCGGGGCGCGGCCATCGATGAGGAATTCGTCGAACCAGGCCGCCAGTTCCGGGTGCGCGTCGCGCACCCCGCGGAACTTGTCCAGGCCGCTCTGCCAGAGGCCGGCGATCACCGGCGAGACCGGGAAGCCCTGCTCGGCCAGTTCGATGGCCGGGGCCAGCAACTCGGCGAAGTCCAGCCGGCCGAAGCGCGCCGACAGCTCGGCCCAGGCCGCCGGGCAGCCCGGCACGGTCACCGGCGTCCAGCCGTACAGCGGCATGCGCGCGTGGCCGGCGCCGCGCAGCGTGCCGATGTCCAGCGCCCCGGGCGCGTAGCCGGCGGCGTCCAGGCCGTGCGGCTTGTCCTTCACCCACACCAGGGCGAAGGCATCGCCGCCGATGCCGCAGCCGGTGGGCTCCACCACCGTCAGCGCCGCCGCCGTGGCCACCGCGGCGTCCACCGCGTTGCCGCCGCGCTTGAGCATGTCCAGCCCGACCTGCGCCGCCAGCGGCTGCGAGGTGGCCACCATGCCGCGCCGGGCGTATACCAGCGAGCGCTGCGAAGCGTAGGGATATTCCTGGGCGGAGAAATTCAGCATGGGCGGGCTCCGTTGACGGCTTGAGGCGGCAGGGTAGCCCTGCCAGACTCTGTCCACTAGCGATACAAAGCCAAAGCATAGCGATGAACGGACAGCACCCCCATCTGCAACGCGCGATTCCCACGCTCGACGACCTGCCGCGGCCGGTCTACGCGCGCGCCGAAAGCCTGCGCGCCGGCTCCTGGACCGGCCGCCACCACCACGCCTGGGTGCAACTGTCCTACGCCATCAGCGGGGTGCTCGGCGTGCACACCGCCGAGGGCAGCTTCTTCGCCCCGCCGCAGCGCGCCATCTGGATACCGGCGTACCTGGAGCACGAGGTGGTCACCTCCGGCCGCGCGGAGATGCGCAGCCTGTACCTGAGCGCCGAGGCCTGCGCCTGGGCGGAACCGCGCTGCCGGGTGCTGGAGGTGACACCGCTGGCCCGCGAGCTGATCAAGAGCTTCTGTGAGCTGCCGGTGGATTATCCACAGGGCGACAGTCCCGAGCAGCGTCTGGTGAACGTACTGCTGGACCAGCTGCGTACCCTGCCGGAAGTCGCCTTCTCCCTGCCCATGCCCCAGGAGCCGCGGCTGCTGCAGCTGTGCCAGGCGCTGATCGAACAGCCCAGCACCAGCCTCACCCTGGGCGACTGGGCGCAACGCCTGGGCACCTCGGAAAAGACCCTCTCGCGCCTGTTCCAGCGCGAGACCGGCATGAGCTTCCGCCTCTGGCGCCAACGCCAGCGGCTGCTGGGTTCGCTGGGGGTGCTGGAGGATGGCGCCAGCGTGACCGCTGCGGCGCTGGATTGTGGCTATGACTCCACTTCGGCCTATATAGCTGCGTTCAAGGGGTTGTTCGGCTTTACGCCGGGGGAGTTGTTCAAGCAGCGTTGAGCCGCTGCGGTCTTTCTTCCTGTAGGAGCGAGCTTGCTCGCGAACGGCGTTTCCAGGCGGCTTCGGTGCCTGGCCTGAAGAGCGCCCTCTCCCTAACCCTCTCCCTGAAGGGAGAGGGGACCGTTGGGCAGGGTCGGGTGTTTTGGAGTCAGCCGGCAGTTCCGTCGGTTTCCGACTGGAACCATCACTTCTCTCGGCACGGACTAGCCCCCTCTCCCTTCAGGGAGAGGGCTGGGGAGAGGGTTGCGGAGTCAAACCAAAACACCGAGGCCGCCTGGAAACGCCGTTCGCGAGCCATCTCGCCCCAACGAAAAGCCACTCCAAATAAGCGGATTTCCGCTCACCCACCCCGCCCATCGGCATCCAACCGCCTGCCCACACCGTACGAAAACCCCGTAATCCATTGCCCCACGCGGCTTTGCGCCCTTGGCACGTTGCCTGCTATCGCCCTCCACACTGCGCCGCACCTCGTGGCGCGCCGGTGCCGGTTTCGTGGTCCGCGCACCCGACGACAACAACGACAAGAGGATTACCCATGGATAGCGCAAGCGCCGTCTCCGCTTCTGCCGCGCCCCGTACGACCTCCCAGCGCATCAAGTCGATCTTCAGCGGCTCGGTGGGCAACCTGGTGGAGTGGTACGACTGGTACGTCTACGCCGCCTTCTCCCTGTACTTCGCCAAGGCCTTCTTCCCCCAGGGCGACATGACCGCCCAGCTGCTCAACACCGCCGCGATCTTCGCCGTGGGCTTCCTGATGCGCCCGATAGGCGGCTGGCTGATGGGCATTTACGCCGACCGCAAGGGCCGCAAGGCCGCGCTGCTGGCCTCGGTGCTGCTGATGTGCTTCGGCTCGCTGATCATCGCCCTGACCCCCAGCTACGAGACCATCGGCGTCGGCGCGCCCATCCTGCTGGTGCTCGCGCGCCTGCTGCAGGGCCTGTCGGTGGGCGGCGAGTACGGCACCTCGGCCACCTACCTCAGCGAGATGGCCAACAAGGAGCAACGCGGCTTCTTCTCCAGCTTCCAGTACGTGACGCTGATCTCCGGCCAGCTCATCGCCCTGGCGGTGCTCATCGTGCTGCAGCAGACCCTGACCGTCGAACAGCTGGAAAGCTGGGGCTGGCGCGTGCCCTTCTTCATCGGCGCGCTGTGCGCGGTGACCGCCATGTTCCTGCGCCGCGGCATGGAAGAGACCGAGTCCTTCGCCAAGAAGAAGGAAGAGCCCAAGGAAAGCCTGATGCGCACCCTGCTGCGCCATCCCAAGGAAGTCCTCACCGTGGTCGGCCTGACCATGGGCGGCACCCTGGCCTTCTACACCTACACCACGTACATGCAGAAGTACCTGGTGAACACCGTGGGCATGAGCAAGACCGACTCGACCATGATCTCGGCCGCCACCCTGTTCCTGTTCATGCTGCTGCAGCCCATCGTCGGCGCGCTGTCGGACAAGATCGGCCGGCGCCCCATCCTGATCGCCTTCGGCGTGCTCGGCACCGTCTTCACCTACCCGATCCTCAGCACCCTGCACAGCATCGACACCTGGTGGGGCGCGTTCTTCCTGATCATGGCGGCGCTGGTGATCGTCAGCGGCTACACCTCGATCAACGCCGTGGTGAAGGCCGAGCTGTTCCCCACCGAGATCCGCGCCCTGGGCGTGGGCCTGCCCTACGCGCTGACCGTGTCCATCTTCGGCGGCACCGCCGAGTACGTGGCGCTGTGGTTCAAGAGCATCGGCATGGAGAGTGGCTTCTACTGGTACGTCACCGGCTGCATCGCCTGCTCGCTGCTGGTCTACGTGACCATGAAGGACACCCGGACGCATTCGAAGATCACTACCGACTGATAGGGCGCGTGCCCTGGCCCCGGGGTTGCTCCGGGGCGTTTTATTCGCGAGGCCCGGCAGATGCTGGGTCTTGTCGTTTTTGGGTCGCCTGGGCTGGGCTTATGAGGGGCGGGGGGATGGGTGTAGCGGCGTATAACCGCGAACGGTTATACGCCCTACGCTATGCTCGGCGACTTACGGCTTGGCGAAGCGAGTTCATGAGCCTTTTGGAAATTCCCCTCGGGCCTCTGCGGGCCTGCGGCTTGCGCGGGGCGCTGAGCGGGCCCTTCGACCTCGACCTGGCGCCCGGTCGCTGTACGGTGCTCAGCGGCCCCTCGGGCATCGGCAAGAGCCTGTTGTTGCGCATGCTCGCCGACCTCGACCCCAACCAGGGCCAGGTCAGCCTGGCCGGGGTGGCGCGCGAGCGTATGCCGGCCAGCGCCTGGCGGCGGCTGGTCACCTATGTGGCGGCGGAATCCGGCTGGTGGGAGGAGGGCGTCGCCGCGCACTTCGCCAACCTCGACGCCGCGCGGGCGCTGCTGCCGCGGGTGCGTCTCGACCCGGCGTTGCTGCAGGCGCGGGTGGCGCAGTTATCCACAGGCGAGCGCCAGCGCCTGGCCCTGCTGCGCGCGGTGGTGCAGCGGCCGCGCTTCCTGCTGCTGGACGAACCCACGGCGGCGCTGGACGCGGCCAGCCGCGAGGGCGTCGAGCAACTGCTGCAGGCACTGAAGGCCGAAGGCCTGGGCCTGCTGGTGGTCAGCCACGATGCCGGGCAGGCGCGGCGCCTGGCGGACGTCCACCTGCAGCTGGACGAACACGGCCTTAGCGAGGTGCAACCATGACGCCGCTGCAGCTCGGCCTGCCGGAACTGGCCCTGGCGGCGCTGCTGATCGTGGCCGCCGCCGCGCTGTCCTGGGCGCTGCGCCTGGGCCTGCAGCGCACCCTGCTGGTCTGCGCCGTGCGCCTGGTGGTGCAACTGGTGCTGGTGGGGCTGTTCCTGCGCCAGGTGTTCGCCCTGTCCTCGCCCTGGCTGACCGCCGGGGTGGTGCTGGCGATGCTCGCCGCGGCCAGTTTCGAGGTCGGCTCGCGGCAGCGCCGCCGGCTGGCCGGGTTCTGGCACCTGGGCATCGGCGGCAGCAGCGTCGGCATCGCCACCCTGGGCATCGCGCTCTTCGCCCTGGCCGGCAGCCTGCGGCCGCAGCCGTGGTACGACGCGCGGCACGCCATCCCGCTGGTGGGCATCATCCTCGGCACGGCGATGAACGCCGCCAGCTTGGCGCTGAACCAGGTGTTCGCCAGCGTCACCCGCGAGCGCGCCGCCATCGAGGCGCGCCTGGCCCTGGGCGCCGACCGCTACACCGCGCTTGGCGGGGTGCTGCGCCGCGCGCTCTACACCGGCTTGATCCCCACCCTGAACCAGATGGCCGCCGCCGGCATCATCACCCTGCCGGGGATCATGACCGGGCAGATCCTCGCCGGCATGGACCCGCTGGACGCCGCGCGCTACCAGATCCTGCTGATGTTCCTGCTGGTCGGCGCCGGGTTCGCCGCGGCCCTGGGCGCCGTGTACCTGTCGGCCTGGCGGCTCACCGACGAGCGCGACCGCCTGCGCCTGGACCGCCTGCGCGGCGAGGATTGAGCGGGTATGCTGGGGCTTTTCCATCCCGAGGGGAGAGCCCCATGAGCACTGCCAATTCCGCCCTGATCATCGGCGCCTCCCGCGGCCTCGGCCTGGGCCTGGTGAATCAGCTGCTGGCGCGCGGCTGGGAGGTCACCGCCACCGTGCGCGACGCCGCCAACGCCGGCGTGCTGGACAGCCTGCCGGTGCGCGTCGAGTCCCTGGTGCTGGACGATGCGGCCTCCCAGGACCGCCTCGCCGAGGCCCTGGCCGGGCAGCGCTTCGACCTGGTCTACATCAACGCCGGCATCTACGGTCCGCCGCACCAGTCGGCGCTGGACGCCAGCCTGGCCGAGGTGGGCGAGCTGTTCATGGTCAACGCCGTGGCCCCGCTGCGCCTGGCCGAGCGCCTGCTGCCGCTGCTGGAGCCGCAGCGCGGGGTGCTGGCCTTCATGACCTCGGAACTGGGCAGCGTGGCCGGCAACGAATCCGGCGGCATGGGCCTGTACCGGGCGAGCAAGGCGGCGCTGAACTCGCTGACCCGCAGCCTGGTCGCCGGGCTGGGCGAAACCGGCCTGACGGTGCTCAACCTGCACCCCGGCTGGGTACGCACCGACATGGGCGGCGAGGCTGCGCCGCTGGACGTGGAAACCAGCGCCGCCGGGCTCATCGACCAGGTCGAGGCCTACGCCGGGCGCGGCGGCCAGCACTACCTGGACTACCAGGGGACGACGATCGACTGGTGACGGATGCCGGCGGCGGCGTTACCATGCGCCGACGCCTGACCTGCGGGTCAAGGCGCACCTGGATCAGCAGACAGGGTGAACACTGAGCTGGCTTCCCGTACAACCGGGAGCCGGCTCGCCTCGGGCGGCGGCTCCGCAACTCAGAGGATTCACCCATGTCATCCCCCCGCCTGTGGCTGCGCAACCCCCTCGCCATCTTCACCGCCAACGGCCTCGATGCCCGTGGCGGCCTGGTCGTGCAGGACGGTCGCATCGTCGAACTGCTCGCCCTTGGCCAGCAACCCTCGCAACCCTGCGAGCAGGTGTTCGACGCCAGCCAGCACGTGCTGCTGCCCGGCCTGATCAACACCCACCACCACTTCTACCAGACTCTCACCCGCGCCTGGGCGCCGGTGGTCAACCAGCCGCTGTTCCCCTGGCTGAAGACCCTCTATCCGGTGTGGGCGCGGCTGACCCCGGACCAACTGGCGCTGGCCACCAAGGTGGCCCTGGCTGAACTGCTGCTGTCCGGCTGCACCACCGCGGCGGACCACCACTACCTGTTCCCCGACGGCCTGGAGCAGGCCATAGACGTGCAGGCCGGGGTGGTCGCCGAACTGGGCATGCGCGCCATGCTCACCCGCGGCTCCATGAGCCTGGGCGAGGCCGATGGCGGTTTGCCGCCGCAGCAGACGGTGCAGCGCGCCGAAGACATCCTCGCCGACAGCGAACGGCTGATCCGCGACTACCACCAGCGCGGCGACGGCGCCCAGGTGCAGATCGCCCTGGCGCCCTGCTCGCCGTTCTCGGTGACCCCGGAAATCATGCGCGCCAGCGCCGAGCTGGCCGAACACCACGACGTGCGCCTGCACACCCACCTGGCCGAAACCCTCGACGAGGAAGACTTCTGCCTAGAGCGCTTCGGCCAGCGCACCGTGGACTACCTCGACAGCGTCGGCTGGCTCGGCCCGCGCACCTGGCTGGCCCACGGCATCCACTTCAACGACGAGGAAATAAAGCGCCTGGGCGAAGCCGGCACCGGCATCTGCCACTGCCCCAGCTCGAACATGCGCCTGGCCTCGGGCATCTGCCCCACCGTGGCGCTGGAAGCCGCCGGCGCGCCGGTGGGTATCGGCGTGGACGGCTCGGCCTCCAACGACGCTTCGAACATGATTCTCGAAGCGCGCCAGGCCCTGTACATCCAGCGCCTGCGCTACGGTGCGGAAGAGATCACCCCGGAGCGGGCGCTGGGTTGGGCCACCAAGGGGTCGGCGAAGCTGCTGGGCCGCAGCGACATCGGCGAGCTGGCGCCGGGCAAGCAGGCGGACCTGGCGCTGTTCAAGCTGGATGAGCTGCGGTTTTCCGGGAGCCATGATCCGATTTCGGCGCTGTTGCTGTGTGGGGCGGACAAGGCGGACAGAGTGATGGTCGGGGGGAATTGGCGGGTGGTGGATGGCGAGGTGGAGGGCCTGGACCTCAAGGGCCTGATCGCCTCGCACACCCAGGCAGCACGGAAGCTGATCGGCTGACACCGGACTGCTTTTCGTAGGAGCGAGCTTGCTCGCGAACGGGGCCAACCGGGGGTGCGGTGCATGCCCTGAAGAGCCCCTCTCCCCAGCCCTCGGCTGCGCGCCCCGCCCTGAAGGGAGAGGGGGCTTGTCCGTGCCGAGAGGAGGAATGGTTTCAGCCGGAAACCTTCGATGCTGCCGGCTGACTCAGGAATACCCACGCACTCCGAACGGTCCCCTCTCCCTTCAGGGAGAGGGTTAGGGAGAGGGCGCTCTCAAACCCGCGCACCAACCCACCCAGCAAGACACCAATCAAGCCCTCATCCACTCCACCAACCGCCCCAACATCCCATCACAAGCCGCCAACTGCTCCTCACTCACGAACTCATCCGGCTTATGCCCCTGATCCATGCTCCCCGGCCCGCACACCACCGTCGGAATGCCCGCCTGATCGAACAACCCCCCCTCGGTGCCAAAAGCCACCGTGGAAAACTCATCCGAACCACTGAGCCGCGCCAGCAACTGCGCCACCTCGCTCTGCGGATCGGTAGCCAGCGCCGGATAGGCCGACAGCTCGCTGAAGCGAATATCCGCCTCAGCCTTCACCGCACGCATCCTCGGCAGCAACTCGGTCTCGGCATAGTCGCGCAGCTGCTCGGCGACCTGCTGCGGGTCGTCGCTGGGCAGGGCGCGCACTTCGAAGTCGAACTGGCATTCGGCCGGGACTATGTTCAGCGCGCGGCCGCCGCCGATCACCCCGGTCTGCACCGTGGAGTAGGGTGGGTCGAAGCGCGGGTCGTGGCGCTCCGGCGCGGCCAGGCGGGTGCCGATCTCGCCCAGGCGGTTGATCAGCTTCGCCGCGTATTCGATGGCGTTCACCCCCTGCGGGGCGTAGGCCGAGTGGCAGGCCGCGCCGTGCACCTGGCAGCGCATGGCCAGCTTGCCCTTGTGGCCGAGCACCGGCTTGAGCTCGGTGGGCTCGCCGATGATGCAGGCGATCGGCTTGTGCTCGCGGCGCGCAAGGTCCGCCAGCAGCGAGCGCACGCCCAGGCAGCCGACCTCCTCGTCGTAGGAGAAGGCCAGGTGCAGCGGCACGCGCAAAGGCTGGGCGAGGAAGGCCGGCACGGCGGCCAGCACGCAGGCGATGTAGCCCTTCATGTCGGCCGTGCCGCGGCCGTACAGGCGGCCGTCGTTCTCGCTCAGCTCGAAGGGCGGGACGCTCCAGTTCTGGCCGTCCACCGGCACCACGTCGGTATGCCCGGACAGGCACACGCCGCCGCGGTCGCGCGGGCCGAGGGTGGCGAACAGGTTGGCCTTGCCGCCGGCCTCGTCGAAGAACAGCTCGCTGTCCACGCCCAGGCCGGCCAGGTAGTCCTGGATGTACTTGATCAGCGCCAGGTTGGAATTGCGGCTGACGGTGTCGAAGGCGATCAGCCTGGCGAGGATGTCACGGCTGGAAAGCATGCAATGTCTCCGTAGGATGGGTTAGCCGCGAAGCGGCGTAACCCATCGATTGGCGTCGATGCGCTTACTCGTCGCCGGGCACGCCGTAGCTCGGCGCCTTGGTCGGGTCCAGCGCGCGGGTGATGTAGTCCTGCATCTGCGGCTTGTAGGCTACCCAGAGTTTTTCCAGTTCGTCGATCGGCGCCTCGTCGGCCCAGTCCACGCGCAGGTCCACCATCGGCCAGACCAGGTCGCCCACCACCTTCAGCGCCGCCGAATGCACCGGCCCGGCTTCGCCGCCGGCGGCCATGGCCGCCTGCATCGCCGCCAGCAGGCGTTCGGCCAGGCAGCCATCGGCCGCCTCGAAGGCTTTGGTCATGGCTTCGATCACCGCGGTGGACGACAGCAGGTTGCCCGCCGCCACGCAGTTCTCTCCGGCCACCGCGTGGTTCACGCCCAGCGCCTCGCTGCCGGTGAACAGCGCCACCTGGCCGTGCTGGTCGATCACCGTCACCTGGCGGTACTCGCTGTAGCCGTTGCTGGACAGCGCCTGGTCCAGCGCGGCTGCCGGCGCCAGGCCCGCTTCCAGGCGGTCGAGGATCTGCGGGCCCAGGGCCGGCAGGGTCACGTTCTGCGTGGCCACCGCGCCGACGCCGGCGCGCACCCAGGGGCAACGCGCGCCGACGGCGATGCTCGACGAGCTGATGGCGATGCCCAACTGGCCGGTTTCGGCGCAACGGCCGACGATGGAGAAGGTCATGGGCCGCTCCTTATTGTTCCCAGTCGTCCGGAATCACCGCGATCACGTCGATCTCCATCAGCCACTGCGGCTGGCCCAGGGCCGAGACCACCAGGCCGGTGGAGATCGGGAACACGCCCTTGAGCCACTTGCCGACCACCTGGTAGACCGGCTCGCGGTAGCGCGGATCGATGATGTAGGTGGTGGTCTTGACGATGTGCGACAGGTCGCTGCCGGCTTCTTCCAGCAGTTGCTTGACGTTCTTCATCGCCTGCTCGGCCTGCGCCGCCGGGTCGCCCAGGCCCACCAGGTTGCCGTTGAAGTCGGTGCCGACCTGGCCGCGCACGTATACGGTGTTGCCGGCGCGCACGGCCTGGCAGAGGTCGTTGTCCAGGGACTGGTTCGGGTAGGTGTCCTTGGTGTTGAACATGCGGATGCGGGTGTGGGTAGGCATCACTTACTCCCAGGAAGCGGCTTTTTTGGCTTGCGATTCGGCGGAGGCCTCGCGCTGCGAGGCGTCCTGGTATTCGACGTATTTGCGTTGCGTGGCGATGTGCCCGGCGATGTGCTTGGCGTCGTGCCACACGCCCCAGATGAACGACGAGCCCCGGCGCGACAGCCACGGCAGGCCGACGAAGTACACGCCCGGCTCGCGCGACACGCCGCGCTGGTGCTTGGGCTTGCCCTTGTCGTCGAAGGCGTCCACCTGCAGCCAGTCGAAGTCCACGGCGTAGCCGGTGGCCCAGATGATCGAGGTGATGCCGGCGGCGGCCAGGTCCAGTTCCAGGATCGGGTTGCGGATGCACTCGGCGTCCGGGTAGACGCGGCGCGCTTCCGGCTCTTCCGGCAGGTCCAGGCCGTTGCGTTCGATGTAGGCGTCGGCGGCGTCCAGCAGGTCGAGGTAGTTCTGGTCGCCGGCCTGCAGGTTCTTCACCAGGTCTTCCTGGAAGCTCACCTTGCCGTCGGCAAAAGCCTTGGTCAGGCCGACCAGGGTGATGCCCTCGTTGGCCAGGCGGCGGAAGTCGATGGTCTCGCCGCCACGGGCGCCGCTCACGGCGATGGTCACGTGCTCGCGGCCGGGCTGCACTTCCTCGGCGTCCCACAGGCCGAGCACGCCCAGCCACCAGACGAAGTCGCGGTTGCGGTAGGAGCGCGGCGGGCGGTCATGGGCGCCCACCGAGAGGAACACCCGCTTGCCGGCGCGGTTCAGCTCGTCGGCGATCTGCACGCCGGAGGAACCGGCGCCCACCACCAGCACGGCGCCTTCGGGCAGCTGCTGCGGGTTGTAGTACTGGGCCGAGTGGATCTGCTGGATACGCTCGTCCTTCGGCGCGATGGCCGGAATCACCGGGCGCTGGAACGGGCCGGTGGCGGAGACGATGCGCAGCGCCTGCAGGGTGCCTTCGGAGGTTTCCACGGTGAAGCCGGGGCGGCCTTCGTTGCGGGTCACCTTCTTCACTTCCACGCCGGTGCGGATGGGCGCGTTGAACTGCTTGGCGTAGGCGACGAAGTAGTCCGCCACCTGCTCCTTGTGCGGGAACTCGTCGGGGCCGACGGAGAATTCCATGTTCGGGAAGCGGTCGTGCCAGGCCGGGCCGTTGGCCACCAGCGAATCCCAGCGGCCGGTGCGCCAGGCTTCGGCGATGCGGCTCTTCTCCAGCACGATGTGCGGCACGCCCTGGGCGGTCAGGTGCTCGCTCATGGCCACGCCGGCCTGCCCGGCGCCCACCACGAGGGTGTCGGTTTCAATGCCATCGAGCGATTTGCCGGCGGGCTTGCCGAAGGCGGTCTGGTTCGGATCGGCCATGGGGTGACTCCTCGGACTCTGATCGTTGTTGTTCTGCGGTCGCGACTGTCCACCGCGTGTTGGCCGCATTCTGTTCAGACCCGGGCATTAGCGAAATTATGATTTTTGTAGTCGCAGGCTAGGGAAAAGCTGTGGGCCCGCGAGCCACGGGCCGCGCGGGGCGGCGGGGAAGGGGTATAGGTTTTTGCGTGGCAGGGAAGATAAAACGTATGGGGTGATGTGGTATGCGCTTGGGTTACCAGTAATCCGGTTTGCAGGCCGGGCGCTTACGCGTTGGCACCCGGCGAGGAAATTGGTGCGCTCGCAATTCTTCGGTCGTGATGATGCGACGCGTCCAGTGCGCATACTCAAGGAGCGATCCAGGGGGCTCACGCTTGATGCCTTCGCGGTGAGGAAGGATCACGCCTATCCGCAATTGCGGAAAATCCTCCCGTAAGGCCCGCAGGGCCGGCGTCATGTCCGTATCGGCCGACACCAGAACTATCTGCTCGATTCGCTCTTCTGCTGCGGAACTGGTCTGCCGCGCCGCCAGGCGGTACATGCTGATGGCCAGATGGACGTCGGTTTCCTTTTCTTCCAATTGCCAGATATCGACCTGGTCCGCCCGGGACGCGGGTGTTTTTCTGTCGATGAACCGTGGCGCTCGCCCGGGCTCCAGGCGGTGCCGCCCGACGAAGACCTCCACACCACGGACTTTCAGGGCACGGATGTAGGTGTCCTGCGCCTGTTTGGAAAGGACGCCGCGTGATGCCAGGTCCGGCTTCACCCCTGCGGTGAAGTAATTGACCGCCACCATCCGGGCAACGGGATCCTGTACTCGCAGCACATGCTCGAGCAGACCAGGAAGGTCGAGCCACTTGAATGCGGTGCCGGCAAGCAGGCCATAGAAGAGGTTATAGCCGTCGACGAAGAAGGCTGTTCTCACGAATTTCCAATCCCTAGAAACGAAAAAACCGGCCAGTGGGCCGGTTTCTTCACCCCAACGGCCAGCGAACTGAATCGCTGCGTACGGGGTTGAGTCGTAAAAAGGATGCTAGGGAGGCGTGGATCTGATGTCAACCGAATTCAGTTGACAAAAAATACCTAGGACCTGCCTGTCGTGGCTAGGCCGTTTCGTACATTGCCAGGCCTACCGGCTCTCCGCCACCGCCTCCAGAAACCGCTCCAGCACCAGGTTCGGCCGCCGTCCCTTGCGCGTAACCACCGTCAGCGGGATGTCGTAGTGGAAGCGCTCCGGGCGCAGCGCGCGCATGCGGCCCTGGGCCACCCAGTCGGCGGCGTAGTGGTCGGGCAGGTAGCCGATGTAGCTGCCGGTGAGGATCAGGAAGGCCATGCCCTCGCGGTCCGAGGCGTTGGCGCTGGCGTTCAGCTCCTGGTGGCGCTCCTGGGCCTCGGCGGGGATGCGGTAGCTGGGCGCCACCGCATCGCAGGCGTGGATTTCCGCCACCGTGATGCCCGCGTCCTCGCGCTCGAACAGCGGGTGCTCGCGGCTGCAGAACAGCAGCGACCGTTCGTCGTACAGCGGCGAATACTCCAGCCCCGACAGCGGGCTGATGAGCGGCACCACGCCTATATGCAGGCGCCCATCGAGCACGCCCAACTCGATCTCGTTGGGCGTGGTCATGCCGATGTTGATGCGCACCCCCGGGCCGCTCGCCTTGAGCGCACGCAGGGCGTGGGTGATGCGCATCTGCGGCAGGGTCACCAGGTTGTTGATGATGCCGATGTTCAACTCGCCGCGCAGGTGCTGGTGCAGCTCGTTGACCTCGGCGCGGAAGCCCTCCAGCGCCGCCAGCAGCGACTGGGTGGCGCGGTACACCTCGCGGCCCTCGTCGGTCAGGGCGAAGCCGGCGCGGCCGCGCTGGCACAGGCGCATGCCCAGGCGCTTCTCCAGGTCGCCCATGTGCAGGCTGATGGCCGAGCGGCTGATGCCCAGGGTGCTTTCCGCGGCGGAAAAGCTGCCGCACTCGACTATGGTCTTGAAGATGCGCAGCAGGCGTATTTCGAAATCGCTGACCTGGCCCAGGGACGGGCTGCGGGTTTTCGCCATTTTTGTTTTACCGAATCGAAACTGAACGTGAGAAGAATAGGCTTTAACTCACGTTAAGTCAGGCCCAATCTTGAGCCATCGCAGCAGGCGTGACGCGGCCTGCGCGCCCAACAAGACAGTCGTCGAGGACGAGCTCCATGAACCAGCAAGTGAACGTAGCGCCGTCGGCCGCCGCCGACCTGAACCTGAAGGCCCACTGGATGCCCTTCAGCGCCAACCGCAACTTCCACAAGGACCCGCGCATCATCGTGGCCGCCGAGGGCAGCTGGCTGGTGGACGACAAGGGCCGGCGCATCTACGACAGCCTGTCCGGCCTGTGGACCTGCGGCGCCGGTCACTCGCGCAAGGAAATCGCCGACGCGGTGGCCAAGCAGATTGGCACCCTCGACTACTCCCCGGGCTTCCAGTACGGCCACCCGCTGTCCTTCCAGCTGGCCGAGAAGATCGCCCAGATGACCCCCGGCACCCTCGACCACGTGTTCTTCACCGGCTCCGGTTCCGAGTGCGCCGACACCTCGATCAAGATGGCCCGCGCCTACTGGCGCATCAAAGGCCAGGCGCAGAAGACCAAGCTGATCGGCCGCGCCCGTGGCTACCACGGCGTGAACGTCGCCGGCACCTCCCTGGGCGGCATCGGCGGCAACCGCAAGATGTTCGGCCCGCTGATGGACGTCGACCACCTGCCGCACACCCTGCAGCCGGGCATGGCCTTTACCAAGGGTGCGGCCGAGACCGGCGGCGTCGAGCTGGCCAACGAACTGCTGAAGCTGATCGAGCTGCACGACGCCTCCAACATCGCCGCGGTGATCGTCGAGCCGATGTCCGGCTCCGCCGGCGTGATCGTGCCGCCGAAGGGCTACCTGCAGCGCCTGCGGGAAATCTGCGACGCCAACGACATCCTGCTGATCTTCGACGAAGTCATCACCGCCTTCGGCCGCATGGGCAAGGCCACCGGCGCCGAATACTTCGGCGTGACCCCGGACATCATGAACGTCGCCAAGCAGGTCACCAACGGCGCCGTGCCCATGGGCGCGGTGATCGCCAGCAGCGAAATCTACGACACCTTCATGAACCAGAACCTGCCGGAATACGCGGTGGAGTTCGGCCATGGCTACACCTACTCCGCGCACCCGGTCGCCTGCGCCGCCGGCATCGCCGCGCTGGACCTGCTGCAGAAGGAAAACCTGATCCAGCAGTCCGCCGAACTGGCGCCGCACTTCGAGAAGGCCCTGCACGGCCTCAAGGGCACGAAGAACGTCATCGACATCCGCAACTGCGGCCTGGCCGGCGCCATCCAGATCGCCGCCCGCGACGGCGACGCCATCGTCCGCCCGTTCGAAGCCAGCATGAAGCTGTGGAAGGAAGGCTTCTACGTGCGCTTCGGCGGCGACACCCTGCAGTTCGGGCCGACCTTCAACGCCAAGCCCGAAGACCTCGACCGCCTGTTCGACGCGGTCGGCGAAGCCCTCAACGGGGTGGCGTAAGTGAGCGAGCGTCCCAAGGCCGTACCGACGGTGCAGATCGACAACGACAAGGTCCTGGTCACCGAGTGGCGCTTCGCCCCGGGAGCGGAGACCGGCTGGCACCGCCACGGCATGGAGTACGTGGTAGTCCCGGTGACCGGCGGCGAACTGCTGCTGGAAACTCCCGAAGGCGAGCGGCGCGCGCCGCTGGTCCTGGGCCAGAGCTACACCCGCCAGATCGGCACCGAGCACAACGTGATCAACCCGTGCGACCACGAAGTGGCCTTCATCGAGATCGAGCTCAAGCAACACTGAGCCCGCGGGCCCGCGCGTAGGCATGCCGGTTCGGCCGGGCTTACCCTGGCCGTCCCGGCGAGCCTCGCGGCCCACCCAACACACCGAACAATCCCCTCTCCCTTCAGGGAGAGGGTTAGGGAGAGGGGCTCTTACGCTCCTCCTCCAAACCCCACTCAGCGAGAAGAGACAAGACGATGACCCTCATCAAGCACCTGATCGGCGGCGAGCTGATCGCCGACACCGGCCGCACCGCCGACGTCTTCAACCCGTCCACCGGCGAGGCCGTGCGCAAGGTCCCGCTGGCCGACCGCGAAACCATGCAGCAGGCCATCGACGCCGCCAAGGCCGCCTTCCCGGCCTGGCGCAACACCCCGCCGGCCAAGCGCGCCCAGGTGCTGTTCCGCTTCAAGCAACTGCTCGAAGCCAACGAAGAGCGCATCGTCAAACTGATCAGCGAAGAACACGGCAAGACCATCGAAGACGCCGCCGGTGAACTCAAGCGCGGCATCGAGAACGTCGAATACGCCACCGCCGCCCCGGAAATCCTCAAGGGCGAATACAGCCGCAACGTCGGCCCGAACATCGACGCCTGGAGCGACTTCCAGCCCATCGGCGTGGTCGCCGGCATCACCCCGTTCAACTTCCCGGCCATGGTCCCGCTGTGGATGTACCCGCTGGCCATCGCCTGCGGCAACACCTTCATCCTCAAGCCGTCCGAGCGCGACCCCAGTTCCACCCTGCTGATCGCCGAACTGTTCCACGAAGCCGGCCTGCCCAAGGGCGTGCTGAACGTGGTGCACGGCGACAAGGGCGCGGTGGACGCGCTGATCGAAGCCCCGGAAGTGAAGGCCCTGAGCTTCGTTGGCTCGACCCCGATCGCCGAGTACATCTACAGCGAAGGCACCAAGCGCGGCAAGCGCGTGCAGGCCCTGGGCGGCGCCAAGAACCACGCCGTGCTGATGCCCGACGCCGACCTGGACAACGCCGTCAGCGCGCTGATGGGCGCCGCCTACGGTTCCTGCGGCGAGCGCTGCATGGCCATCTCGGTAGCCGTGTGCGTGGGCGACCAGATCGCCGATGCCCTGGTGCAGAAGCTGGTTCCGCAGATCAAAGGCCTGAAGATCGGCGCCGGCACCTCCTGCGGCCTGGACATGGGCCCGCTGGTCACCGGCGCTGCCCGCGACAAGGTCACCGGCTACATCGACACCGGCGTGGCCCAGGGCGCCGAGCTGGTAGTGGACGGCCGCGGCTACAAGGTCGCCGGCCATGAGAACGGCTTCTTCCTCGGCGGCACCCTGTTCGACCGCGTGACCCCGGAAATGACCATCTACAAGGAAGAGATCTTCGGCCCGGTCCTGTGCATCGTCCGCGTGAACAGCCTGGAAGAAGCCATGCAGCTGATCAACGACCACGAATACGGCAACGGCACCTGCATCTTCACCCGCGACGGCGAAGCCGCCCGCCTGTTCTGCGACGAGATCGAAGTGGGCATGGTCGGCGTCAACGTCCCGCTGCCGGTCCCGGTGGCCTACCACAGCTTCGGCGGCTGGAAGCGCTCCCTGTTCGGCGACCTCCACGCCTACGGCCCGGACGGCGTGCGCTTCTACACCAAGCGCAAGGCCATCACCCAGCGCTGGCCGCAGCGCAAGAGCCACGAGGCGGCGCAGTTCGCTTTCCCCAGCAATAGCTGAGGTGGCATGAGGTAAGGGAAAGGCCGGTCGATTGACCGGCCTTTTTCGTTTACGGGGCTTGATGGGTATCGCTTCGCTCAACCCATCCTACGGGGCCTCAGGGATCGGTGTTCGTAGGATGGCGTTGAGCGAAGCGATACCCATCATTTCCCTCACTCCCCGGCCCGCTCGACCTCCCCATTACCTCCCGCCCAATCCACCGGCAACACCCCATCGCGCACATAACGATGAAACGACGACCACGGCCAATCGACCGCCCGCTGCACGTGCCCGTGCTTGCACGGATTGAAATGGATGTAATCGACGTGCCGTGAAAAGTCCTGCTCATCGCGGATGCGGTGCTCCCAGTAGCGGCGCTGCCAGATGCCGCGCTCGCCTTTGCTGGCGCGGCTTGGCGAGCGCGCTTCGCCGCGCGGCAGGGCCCTGGAGAAGTGCGCCTTCATGAGCCGCCAGCGCAGGGCATAGTCGTTGTCGCCCTCGGGCAGGGTGCACAGGGCATGCAGATGGTTGGGGAGGATGACGATGGCGTCGATTGCCCAGGGATGCCGTTCGGCGACGTAACGGAAGGCCTCGCGGAGCGGGCCGATGTGCTCGACCAGCAGGCGGGATCGGCGGTCGTGCAGTGCCAGGGTGAAGAACCAGGTGGCGCCTGGGGTTCGGTCACGGCGGTAAGTAGTCATGGCGCGTCCTTGGCCTTGGGGTGATGGGTATCGCTGCGCTCAACGCCATCCTACGGGTCCGTGCCAGGCGTCGATGCCGGAGCGTGCTGATACCCCCGTAGGATGGGTGGAGCGCAGCGATACCCATCAATCGGCGAGCAGCCGCGGCATCTCCTCGAAGGGCACCCAGAGCGCGCCCTGCCACTCCAGCAACATCACCCGCCGCGCCTGCCAGCTCATCATCACCCGTCTTGGCGCCTGGCCATCCGGCACGGACTGGTCGCGCAGGCTGGGGATGACTTCACGTGTCAGCCAGGTATCCAGGTGCTGGCTTTCCGGGCTGCCGAAGCGCACCAGGGCCTTGTAGAGCGCGGCCTCGTTGAGGACGTCGATGGCCTCTTCGCTGCCGCTTTCGTACAGCAGGTGGATGCGCCGGGTTTCGTGGGGCAGGACGCGGTGCTGGAAGGTGTGGGGACGGCGGATGCCCAGGAGGCGGGCGAGGTCGTAGGAGGCGAACCAGGGCTGGTTGTCGATCATGACCGCGCGCAGGGGGCGACCGTGGCGGATGAAGAAGGTGGGGGTGTATGCGTCGTGCATTGCTAGCTCCTGTTATCCATCAAGAGAGCTGCCACCCCACGTCGCCAAGCGTAGGGCGGCAGACCACGCGGGGTTGGCGAACCGGCTAACAGGACCCGGCAGACCCGAAGGTCTCCCCGCGCGATCTGCCATCGAGCATTGCAGAGAATCTGCGAGCTTGTGGGCGCTGCAAGAGCACTCCCTTTGGCATTACGCGCCTGCTAGTGATTGGGTCGCCAAACCCAAGTCACGGACTGGCCGTGACCGGGGCAGGATAGGCAGCGGCCCTTGGCCGGGATACGGCGATATTTCCGATGTGGGTGTAGGAGCGAGCTTGCTCGCGAATGGTGCTCGCCGGCAGTGTCGGTTTTTGGGTGGAGTCCGTTCCCTCTCCCCAGCCCTCTCCCTGAAGGGAGAGGGGGCAGTCCGAAGCTGCTTGGAGGTACGTAGGTTCGTCTGACACATGGCATCCGGGATGCATCTCGGGTGGACTCCTACGGAGGCATCGGAATGGCCCGGCTGTCTCTTCCTGCTCAATCGTGAAAATCCTCATGAGCTTGAGGATTAACGAATACCCAGTCACTCCACCTCCCTGAATCCTCAAGAACGTGAGGATTCCGCCGTGAAGGTTAAAATTGATTCGCCTGCCACTCTAGGGCTGCTGGTGCGAGCAAGCCGCAAGGCCATGAGTCTGCGTCAGGACGATGCTGCCGGCAGCATCGGGGTTAGCGAGAATTTCCTCGGTAAGGTCGAGCGAGGTGCGGAGAGCGTGCAGTGGGGGAAGCTGTTTCAGGTGCTGCGGGAGCTGGGGCTGGAGTTGTCCGTTGAGGTGCCGGAGCACTATGCGGAGCCCACGCGATATCATCTGCAGCGGCTTATCCAGAAGGGTGATTGTGGGCTAGGGAGTGGGGGCTAGGCCGTGCCGAGAAAGGATTTGGTGTCAGCCGGGTACTCGGCACAAGCCGGCTAACGCCGAAACATCAGCGCACTCCGAACGGTCCCCTCTCCCTTCAGGGAGAGGGTTAGGGAGAGGGGCGGGGGTTGGTTTGGCGCCGGAGTCGCCGGGACGCGCGGTTCGCGAGCAAGCTCGCTCCTACGAAGAGCGGAAAGCAGTGGGGTTCAGCGGAACTCGGTGCCGATCAGCATCAGGATGCCTTCGCGGAAGCGCAGTACGCGGGTGGCGCCGTTCTGTGGGAGATAGGTCCAGACTTCGATGGTGGCGCCGCCGGGGATGAATTTGCCGTCCGGGCCGCGGCGGGGTGGGGCCGGCGGGAAGACTTCGCGTTTTGCCGGCGCGCCGCACTTTTCCAGCACCGCGTCCATCTTGTCGCCTTCGTTGATCAACTGCGTGCCGCAGCGCAGCGTCGAGGCCTGGGCGCTGGTGCTCAGGGTCAGGCCTAGCAGCAGGGCGGCGAAGAGGCTGTGGGGTAGGGCGGTCATGGTTTTCCTCCTCGATGACCGCCCTAGCATACCGGCTCGCTCCGGCCCGGGCCTTTGACGCGGCTCACTTGCGCACGTTGCGCGCGTACAGGTCCTTGCCGCCGCTGTTGCTGCCGCCGCGGGCCTGGAGTTCGAAGCGCTTGGGGTGGCCCTTGATCAGGTCGCTGAGTTTCTTGAAGCCGTACAGCCGCGGGTCGAAGGCGGGGCGCAGTTTGCTGATGTTCTGGCCGAGGGCGCCTAGCTGCACCCAGTCTTCCTCGTCGTCGGCGATGTCGTCGAGCACCTTGGCGATGAAGTCCAGCGGCACGCGCTGGGGCTTGGGCTTGGCGGCGGGGGCCTTGGGTTCCTGGGGCTGGCCGGTTTCGGTAGGTTCGGCCGGGGTCACCGGGTCGGCGCGGAGGATTTCGGTGTAGATGAACTTGTCGCAGGCGCGCACGAAGGGGTCGGGCGTCTTGCTTTCGCCGAAGCCGTAGACCATCAGGCCTTCCTCGCGCAGGCGGGCGGCCAGGCGGGTGAAGTCGCTGTCGCTGGAGACCAGGCAGAAGCCGTCGAAGCGGCGGGTGTAGAGCAGGTCCATGGCGTCGATGATCAGCGCGCTGTCGGTGGCGTTCTTGCCCTTGGTGTAGGCGAACTGCTGGATCGGCTGGATGGAGTGGTCGAGCAGCACCTGCTTCCACTTGCCCAGTTGCGGCTGCGTCCAGTCGCCGTAGATGCGCTTGACGCTGGCCACGCCGTACTTGGCGATTTCCTCGAACAGGCCTTCGACGATGGCGGCGGGGGCGTTGTCGGCGTCGATCAGTACGGCCAGGTGCGTCTGCTGGCGGTTGGGGGTGGTCTTGATTGCCATGGGGGCTCCGATCTGGAAATTTGCATCGACCTTAGACCGGCAGCGCTCCGGGCACCAGCCCTAGCCGTTGAGACGGCGGCTGTCGAAGGCGTCGCGGGCCTCGTAGGCGCTGTAGGTGGCCTGGGCGGCGAGCAGGCCGGCGAGGCCGAAGGCGTGGGTCAGGCCGAAGCGGGCGAAGCCGGGCGGCACCGCCCTGGCGCCGCTGATGGCGTCGGCGAGCACTTCGCCGGCCACGGTGGTCGGCGCCATGCCGTGGCCGCCGAAGCCGATGGCGTGCCAGATGCCGGCTTCGTCCTGGCCGATCTGCGCCATCTGGTGGCGACCGTAGCTCATCAGGCCGCCCCAGGAGTAGTCCACCTTCACCTCGGCCAGCTGTGGATAAACCAGCGTCAGGTCGCGTTTGAGCAGGGCGGCGATGGCCTCCGGGCCGCGGTCGAGGATGGAGATGCGCCCACCCCAGAGGATGCGGCTGTCGGCCAGCGGGCGGTAGTAGTCGAAGGCGAAACGGGTGTCGTAGACCGCGGCCTGGCAGGCGATGGCGTCCTGCAGGCGCTCGCCCAGGGGCTCGGTGGCGATGACGTAGGTGGCGATGGGCAGCACTGCGCGTTCGATGGGACGGTACACGCCGCGGGCGTAGCCGCCGCCGCAGAACACCACCTGTTCGGCGTGCACTTCGCCACCGGCGGTGCGCACGACGAAGCGGCCGTCGAGTTTTTCGATGGCCAGGGCTGGCGAGCCTTCGTGGATGCGTACGCCCAGGCCGGCGGCGGCGCGGGCCACGCCGCGCACGTATTTCAGCGGGTGGAAGTGGAAGGCGTTGCGTTCCAGCAGGCCGCCGAAGTAGCGGTCGGTCTTGAGCTGTTCGCGGAGTGCGCCGGGGGCGATGGGTTCCCAGTCCACGCCATAGGCTTCCTTCATCAGGCGCCGGGGCTTTTCCAGGCGCGAGGGGTCGTTGAACCAGTTGGCGAGGATCACGCCCTGGTCCACCAGGTCGCAGTCGATGGCGTACTGGCGCGCGCGTTGGCGGATCAGGTCCACCGCTTCGAGGGTCAGGTGGTAGAGCCGCCGCGCCTGCTCGGCGCCGAGGGTGGCGAGCAGGTCGGCGTTGCCCAGGCTGTAGCCGCCGAAGACGAAGCCGCCGTTGCGCCCCGAGGCGCCGTGGCCCACATAGTGCGATTCCAGCAGCGCCACGTCGGTGATGCCGCGTTCGGCCAGGCCCAGGGCGGTGTTGAGGCCGGCCAGGCCGCCGCCGAGGATGCACACGCGGGTGTCGAGGCGGCCGGTCTGGGTGGGGTAGGTCGGCTTTGCGGAGGTGGCTTCGTAGTAGGTCTGGGTGAAGGCGGGCATGGCGGACTCGTCCCTTGAGCTGTTGAACGAGTGTTTAGCCTTGGGTCGGGGAGGGCAATTGAAAAATCTTCGGGTTGGGATTCCTTGGGGGACTGGAGTTTGGGGTAGAGCGCCCTCTCCCCAGCCCTCTCCCTGAAGGGAGAGGGGGCTTGGCCGTGCCGAGAAAGGATTTGGTGTCAGCCGGCGGCTCGGTACAAGCCGGCTAACGCTGAAATATCAAAACACGTCGAACGGTCCCCTCTCCCTTCAGGGAGAGGGAGCGAGGTCGAACCATCGCACCGCGGCCTACCCGAGCGCACTCAATACTCAATCACCACATCCCCCTTCGGCACGCTGCAGCACGACAGGATGTAGCCCTCGGCCACATCCTCGTCGGTAATGCCGCCGTTGTGCTCCATCTCCACTTCGCCCGAGCGCTTCATCACCTTGCAGGTGCCGCAGATGCCCATGCCGCAGGCCTTGGGGATATGCAGGCCGAGCTTGGCGGCGGCGGCATGGACGGTTTCGCCGGGGCCCACGCGGATGCTCTTGCCGGTTTCGCAGAATTCCACGTTGTTCAGGTCGGCGGCGGGGATTTCCGGGGCTTCGGCGGCTTCGGCGGCCAGCTCCTTCACTTCCTCGCGGACTTCCGGCGGCGTCGGGCCGAAGGCTTCCTCGTGGTAGCGCGACATGTCGTAGCCTTCGGCTTCGAGCAGGCGCTTGATCGCGTGCATGTAGGGCGTGGGGCCGCAGCAGAAGACTTCGCGCTCGAGGAAGTCCGGCGCTATCAGCTGCAGCATGGCCTTGTTCAGGAAGCCGCGGTAGCCGGCCCAGGCCTCGCCCATCTCGTACTTCTCGCAGATCAGGTGGACCTTGAAGTTGGCGATGCGCGAGGCCATGTGGTCCAGCTCGCGGTGGTAGATGATGTCTTTCGGCGTGCGCGCGCTGTGCACGAACACCATGTCCACCGAGCCGTTGGTGTCGAAGAACCAGCGCGCCATGGACATCACCGGGGTGATGCCGACGCCGCCGGAGAGGAACAGCGCCTTGTCGGTGGGGAAGTCGATGGCGTTGAAGTTGCCCACCGGGCCGTGCACCGGGACGACGTCGCCTTCCTTGAGGTTGTCGTGCAGCCAGTTGGAAACCTTGCCGCCGGGCACCCGCTTGATGGTGATGGAGAAGCTGTAGGGCACCGAGGGCGAGCTGGAGATGGTGTAGGAGCGCATGATCGGCTGGCCGTCGATCTCCAGCTCCAGGGTAACGAACTGCCCGGGCTTGAAGAAGAACAGGATCGGCTGGTCGGCCATGAAGCAGAAGGTGCGTACGTCCCAGGTCTCCTGGATGGCCTTGACGCAGCGCACCAGGTGGCGGCCGTTGGTCCAAGTCTGGGTGTTCACCGGGTTGAGGAAGTTGCTCGTCGACATGGTGTCTCTCCGCGCACGCAGGCCGTTTCCCGGCCGAATGGGGCAGCGCCGGGCGGGGACGCTCGCCCCGGCCTTTTCGGCATGCCTGATGGGGCCGATTGTGCGCACGCCCCGTGCCCCTCACTTACCTGCCAGCGACATTTGCATGCTTATCGCGACCTGCCGCCTGGGGCGGGGGCTGCCAGGTCGGAAACGGATGCGGTCGTGTCGCCCATGGATAAGGCACCGCAAAGGCCCGGACGCACACTGCCCCCAGCCGAAACGAAGGTAATCCACCAGAGCGCCTGACCTTCACGCCCGCCGCCGCGGGCCCCGCCCATCGGCAGGGCGGGATTCCGGAGCCACCGGAGTGCCGAAGGCCGTGAACGCCACCTTGCGTAGCGTCGAACCGTATCAGCCACCCAATTTCGCCGCCGCCGATCCCCGGCGCGGCATGAGGACCAACCGATGGACGTCACTACCACCCTGAGTCTGGGCGATCCGCTGGAACCGGCCCGCAAGGCCACCGCCGAGATGCTGCGCACCCGCGACCATGCCTTCTCGCTGCCGCAGCCGTTCTACAACGACGAGCGCCTGTTCAAGCTCGACATGCAGGAGATCTTCCAGAAGGAATGGCTGATCGCCGGCATGACCTGCGAAATCCCCGCCAAGGGCAACTTCCTCACCCTGCAGATCGGCGACAACCCGGTCATCGTGCTGCGCGGCGCCGAGGGCAAGATCCACGCCTTCCACAACGTCTGCCGCCACCGCGGCTCGCGCCTGTGCGTGAGCGACAAGGGCAAGGTGGCCAAGCTGGTGTGCCCCTACCACCAGTGGACCTACGAGCTGGACGGCCGCCTGCTGTTCGCCGGCACCGAGATGGGCGCCGACTTCGACATGAAGGACTACAGCCTCAAGCCTGTGAACGTGAAGACCGCCGGCGGCTACATCTTCATTTCCCTGGCCGAGAACCCGCCGGCCATCGACGACTTCCTGCGTACGCTCGAGCACTACATGGAGCCGTACGACATGGAGAACACCAAGGTCGCCGTGCAGACCACCATCCGCGAAGCGGCCAACTGGAAGCTGGTGCTCGAGAACAACCGCGAGTGCTACCACTGCAACGGCTCGCACCCGGAGCTGCTGAAGACCCTGCTGGAGTGGGACGACGTCACCGACCCGCGCGCCAGCCAGGCGTTCAAGGACCAGGTGGCCGCCTGCACCAAGGCCTGGGACGAGGAGAAGATCCCCTACGCCCATGCCAGCTTCGGCCTGCGCAACCGCATCGTGCGCATGCCGCTGCTCGACGGTACCGTGTCCATGACCATGGACGGCAAGCAGGGCAGCAAGAAGCTGATGGGCCGCATCAAGAACCCGGACCTGGGCTCGATGCGCATCCTCCACCTGCCGCATTCCTGGAACCACTGCATGGGCGACCACCTGATCGTCTTCACCGTGTGGCCGATCAGCGCGCAGGAAACCGTCGTCACCACCAAGTGGCTGGTGCACAAGGACGCGGTGGAAGGCGTGGACTACGACGTGCAGCGCCTGCGCGAAGTGTGGGACGCCACCAACGACCAGGACCGCCGCCTGGCCGAGGAAAACCAGCGCGGCATCAACTCCACCGCCTACCAGCCGGGCCCGTACTCCAAGACCTACGAGTTCGGCGTGATCAACTTCCTCGACTGGTACAGCGAGCGCATGCTCAACAACCTCGGCGAAGAGTCCGCCCACGCGCGGCTGGTCGCCCACGAGTAAGCCCAGGTCCACCCGGCGCCCCCTTCACTGGGGGCGCCTGCATTTCGGAGGGGAGAGCGTGGATAGTCTGCTGTTCTATGGCAGTTCGGTGGTCGTTGGCGGGTTGATGGTGTGGAACCTGGTGGCTTGCTGGCGGAATCGTTGAGGGTTCGGCGCTTTTCGTAGGAGCGAGCTTGCTCGCGAACAGTGCTCCCCGGCGGCTCTGGTGTGTTGGGTTGACTCCGCTCCCTCTCCCCAGCCCTCTCCCTGAAGGGAGAGGGGGCTAGGCCGTGCCGAGAGAAGTGATGGTTTCAGCCGGAAACCGACGGAGCTGCCGGCTGACTCCAGAACACCCAGCCCTGCCCAACGGTCCCCTCTCCCTTCAGGGAGAGGGTTAGGGAGAGGGCGCTCTTTCATCCTGCGCCAATTCCTTCCGGCAAACTCCATTCGCGAGCAAGCTCGCTCCTACGAAAAGCCATCGTCCCACGAAAAGCCTTCCCCCCTCATTCCCCCAAGCTCTCTAAACCGCCCCCCTCATACCCATATGCCCACCCGCGACGCCTTCGGTGTCGCGCATGTCGCCGGCTTGACGCTTTCGGTACGACCCTGGTCGTTTTCGAACCGGGCCGCCCCGCCACCCGGGGATATGCTGCCCCCAAAGCGCCGGCACAAGCCCCGGCGCGCCAAGCCCGACAAGCCTTGCCTGATATAGAGAGACGCCAGATGAGCCCAGCCGAACTTCACGCCGACAGCATCGTCATCGATGGCCTGATCATCGCTAAGTGGAACCGCGAACTCTTCGAGGACATGCGCAAGGGCGGCCTGACCGCCGCGAACTGCACCGTGTCCGTGTGGGAGGGCTTCCAGGCCACGGTGAACAACATCGTCGCCAGCAACAAGCTGATCCGCGAGAACGCCGACCTGGTCATCCCGGTGCGCAGCACCGCCGACATCCGCCGCGCCAAGGAGCTGGGCAAGACCGGCATCCTCTACGGCTTCCAGAACGCCCACGCGTTCGAGGACCAGATCGGCTACGTCGAGGTGTTCAAGCAGCTGGGCGTGGGCATCGTGCAGATGTGCTACAACACCCAGAACCTGGTCGGCACCGGCTGCTACGAGCGCGACGGCGGGCTCTCCGGCTTCGGCCGCGAGATCGTCGCCGAGATGAACCGCGTTGGCGTGATGTGCGACCTGTCCCACGTCGGCAGCAAGACCAGCGAGGAAGTCATCCTCGAATCGAAAAAGCCGGTCTGCTACTCCCACTGCCTGCCCTCGGGCCTGAAAGAGCACCCGCGCAACAAGTCCGACGAGGAACTGAAGTTCATCGCCGACCATGGCGGCTTCGTCGGCGTGACCATGTTCACGCCGTTCCTGGCCAAGGGCGTGGATGCCACCATCGACGACTACGCCGAGGCCATCGAGTACGTGATGAACATCGTCGGCGAGGACGCCATCGGCATCGGCACCGACTTCACCCAGGGCCATGGCCAGGACTTCTTCGAGTACCTGACCCACGACAAGGGCTACGCCCGCCGCCTGACGCGCTTCGGCACCATCATCAACCCGCTGGGCATCCGCACCGTGGGCGAGTTCCCCAACCTCACCGAGACCCTGCTCAAGCGCGGCATGCCCGAGCGCGTGGTGCGCAAGGTCATGGGCGAGAACTGGGTGCGCGTCCTGGCGGACGTCTGGGGCGAGTAAGCCCGGGCCGCCGACTTCCTTCGTAGGGTGGGTGACGCGCAGCGATACCCACCATGCCGGCACCCTGCCGGCCAAGATCATCAACCGGATTCCGAGAACCGAACCATGGCCAAACACGCCCCCGAACTGCCCATCGAAGTCGACAGCGAAACCGGCGTCTGGACCACCGACGCCCTGCCGATGCTCTACGTGCCGCGGCACTTCTTCGTCAACAACCACATGGGCATCGAGGAAGAGCTGGGCGCCGAGCGCTATGCCGAAATCCTCTACAAGGCCGGCTACAAGTCCGCCTGGCACTGGTGCGAGAAAGAGGCCGAATGCCACGGCATCGAAGGCGTGGCGGTGTTCGAGCACTACATGAAGCGCCTGTCGCAGCGCGGCTGGGGCCTGTTCCAGATCGAGCAGATCGACCTCGACAAGGGCACCGCCCAGGTGCGCCTGAAGCACTCTGCCTTCGTGTACGTGTACGGCAAGGTCAACCGCAAGGTCGACTACATGTTCACCGGCTGGTTCGCCGGCGCCATGGACCAGATTCTCCAGGCCCGCGGCAGCAGCATCCGCACCGTGGCCGAGCAGGTCTACAGCGGTTCGGAAGACGGCCACGACGACGGCCTGTTCATCGTCAAGCCGCTCTAATCCACGACTTCGGCACAGGCGGCCCGCCGGCCGCCACCACAACAAGAAACCTCTGATCCCGTGAGGATGCCGCAATGGCTTTCGAGGCAATGTTCCAGCCGATCCAGATCGGCAAGCTGACCATCCGCAACCGCGTGCTCTCCACCGCCCACGCCGAGGTCTATGCCACCGACGGCGGCATGACCACCGAGCGCTACGTGAAGTACTACGAGGAGAAGGCCAAGGGCGGCATCGGCCTGGCCATCTGCGGCGGTTCCTCGGTGGTCGCCATCGACAGCCCGCAGGAGTGGTGGAGCTCGGTGAACCTGTCCACCGACCGCATCATCCCGCACTTCCAGAACCTGGCCGACGCCATGCACAAGCATGGGGCCAAGATCATGATCCAGATTACCCACATGGGCCGCCGCTCGCGCTGGGACGGCTTCAACTGGCCGACGCTGATGTCGCCCTCGGGCATCCGCGAGCCGGTGCACCGCGCCACCTGCAAGACCATCGAGCCCGAAGAGATCTGGCGGGTGATCGGCAACTACGCGCAGGCTGCGCGCCGGGCGAAGGAAGGCGGCCTGGACGGCGTCGAGCTGTCCGCCGTGCACCAGCACATGATCGACCAGTTCTGGAGCCCGCGGGTCAACAAGCGCACCGACGAATGGGGCGGCACCTTCGAGGGCCGCATGAAGTTCGGCCTGGAAGTGCTCAAGGCCGTGCGCGCCGAGGTGGGCGATGACTTCTGCGTCGGCATGCGCATCTGCGGCGACGAGTTCCACCCCGACGGCCTGTCCCACGAGGACATGAAGCAGATCGCCAAGTACTACAGCGACACCGGCATGCTCGACTTCATCGGCGTGGTCGGTTCCGGCTGCGACACCCACAACACCCTGGCCAACGTCATCCCCAACATGACCTACCCGCCGGAGCCCTTCCTGCACCTGGCGGCGGGCATCAAGGAAGTGGTCAACGTGCCGGTGCTGCACGCGCAGAACATCAAGGACCCAAACCAGGCCACGCGCATCCTCGAAGGCGGCTACGTGGACATGGTCGGCATGACCCGCGCGCACATCGCCGACCCGCACCTGATCGCCAAGATCAAGATGGGCCAGGTCGACCAGATCAAGCAGTGCGTCGGCGCCAATTACTGCATCGACCGCCAGTACCAGGGCCTGGACGTGCTGTGCATCCAGAACGCCGCCACCAGCCGCGAATACATGGGCGTGCCGCACATCATCGAGAAGACCACCGGCGTGAAGCGCAAGGTCGTGGTCGTCGGTGGCGGCCCGGCCGGGATGGAAGCCGCGCGGGTGGCGGCCGAGCGTGGCCACGACGTGACCCTGTTCGAGAAGAAGGACCAGCTCGGCGGGCAGATCACCACCGCCTCGAAAGCGCCGCAGCGCGACCAGATCGCCGGCATCACCCGCTGGTACCAACTGGAGCTGGCGCGCCTGGGCATCGACCTGCGCCTGGGCACCGGCGCCGATGCCGACACCATCCTCGACCTGCGCCCGGACGTGGTGGTGCTGGCCAACGGCGGCCATCCGTTCCTCGAGCAGAACGAACACTGGGGCGCCGCCGAAGGCCTGGTGGTGAGCAGCTGGGACATCCTCGACGGCAAGGTCGCCCCCGGCAAGAACGTGCTGGTCTACGACACCATCTGCGAGTTCAGCGGCATGTCGGTGGCCGACTTCCTCGCCGACAAGGGCGCGCTGGTGGAGATCGTCACCGACGACATCAAGCCCGGCGTGGCCATCGGCGGCACCACCTTCCCCACCTACTACCGCAGCATGTACCCCAAGGAAGTGATCATGACCGGCGACCTGATGCTGGAAAAGGTCTACCGCGAGGGCGACAAGCTGGTGGCGGTGCTGGAGAACGAATACACCGGCGCGAAAGAGGAGCGGGTGGTCGACCAGGTGGTGGTGGAGAACGGCGTGCGCCCGGACGAGAGCCTGTACTACGCGCTCAAGCAGGGCTCGCGCAACAAGGGCCAGATCGACGTCGAGGCGCTGTTCGCGATCAAGCCGCAGCCGTGCCTCAGCGAGCCGGGCGACGGCTACCTGCTGTTCCGCATCGGCGACTGCGTGGCCCAGCGCAACACCCACGCGGCGATCTACGACGCGCTGCGGTTGTGCAAGGACTTTTAAAGAAGCTTGAAGCTGGAGGCTTGAAGCTGGAAGCGAAGGGCGGCCCGAACCGCTTCCAGCTTCCAGCTTCCAGCTTCCGGCTCCCCCAACCGGGTGAGCTGCAATGCTGAATATCATTCTTCCCCTCCTGCTCTTCGCCGCCCTGGCACTCGCCGTGCTGGGCGCCGTGAAGCGCTTCGCCATGTGGCGCCGTGGCCGGCCCGCGCCAGTCGACTGGCTCGGCGGCCTGCTGGCCATGCCGCGGCGCTACCTGGTGGACCTGCACCATGTGGTCGAGCGCGACAGGTACATGTCCAGGACCCACGTGGCCACCGCCGGCGGCTTCGTCCTGGCGGCGCTGCTGGCCATTGTCGTGCACGGCTTCGGCCTGCACAGCCGGATCCTCGGCTTCGCCCTGCTGGCGGCCACGGCGCTGATGTTCGGCGGCGCGCTGTTCGTCGCCAAGCGCCGCCTCGACCCGCCGTCGCGGCTGTCGAAGGGCCCGTGGATGCGCCTGCCGAAGAGCCTGCTGATGTTCTCGGCGAGCTTCTTCATCGCCACGCTGCCCGTGGCCGGCATCCTTCCCGAAGGTTTCGGTGGCTGGTTCCTGGCGGCCATCCTCGCCATCGGCGTGGCCTGGGGCGTGTCCGAGCTGTTCTTCGGCATGACCTGGGGCGGGCCGATGAAGCACGCCTTCGCCGGCGCCCTGCACCTGGCCTGGCACCGTCGCGCCGAACGGTTCTCCAGAAAAGATGGGCGCGGCGGCCGCTCCACCGGCCTCAAGGCCCTCGACCTCAGCGATCCCATGGCACCGCTGGGCGTGGAAAAGCCCACCGACTTCACCTGGAACCAGCTGCTCGGCTTCGACGCCTGCGTGCAGTGCGGCAAGTGCGAGGCCATGTGCCCGGCCTTCGCCGCCGGCCAGCCGCTGAACCCGAAGAAGCTGATCCAGGACATGGTCATCGGCCTGGCCGGCGGCAACGACGCCAAGTTCGCCGGCTCGCCTTACCCGGGCAAGCCCCTCGGCGAACACAGCGGCGGCCCGCACCTGCCCATAGTCGCGCTGGAAGGCAAGGCCCTGGTGGATGCCGAGACGCTGTGGTCGTGCACCACCTGCCGCGCCTGCGTCGAGGAATGCCCGATGATGATCGAGCACGTCGACGCCATCGTCGACATGCGCCGCCACCTCACCCTGGAAAAGGGCGCCACCCCGAACAAGGGCGCCGAGGTGCTGGAGAACCTGATCGCCACCGACAACCCCGGCGGCTTCGCCCCCGGCGGCCGGCTGAACTGGGCGGCCGACCTGAACCTGCCGCTGATGAGCGAGCAGAAGCAGGCCGACGTGCTGTTCTGGGTCGGCGACGGCGCCTTCGACATGCGCAACCAGCGCACTCTGCGCGCCTTCGTGAAGATCCTCAAGGCGGCGAAAGTGGACTTCGCCGTGCTCGGCCTGGAAGAGCGCGACAGCGGCGACGTGGCCCGCCGCCTGGGCGACGAGGCGACCTTCCAGAACCTGGCCAAACGCAATATCGCCACCCTGGCGCAGTACCGCTTCAAGCGCATCGTCAGCTGCGACCCGCACAGCTTCCATGTGCTGAAGAACGAATACGGCGCCCTGGGCGGCAGCTACGAAGTGCTGCACCACACCACCTTCATCGACGAACTGGTGAAGAGCGGCGCGCTGCAACTGGGCCAGAGCAAGGCCGACAGCGTGACCTACCACGACCCCTGCTACCTGGGCCGCTACAACGGCGAGTACGAGGCGCCGCGCAACGTACTCAAGGCCATCGGCATCGAGGTGAAGGAGATGCAACGCTCCGGCTTCCGCTCGCGCTGCTGCGGCGGTGGTGGCGGCGCGCCCATCACCGATATCCCCGGCAAGCAACGGATTCCGGACATGCGCATGGTCGACATCAAGGAAACCGGCGCCGAACTGGTGGCCGTGGGCTGCCCGCAGTGCACCGCGATGCTCGAAGGCGTGGTGGCGCCGCGGCCGGAGATCAAGGACATCGCCGAGTTGGTGGCGGAGGTGCTGATCGAGAGCGCGGAGGCGCCGGCAAAAAAGCCGGCGGCGGTTAAGCGGGAAGAAGTGGTGGGGGTGCATTGATGAGAGCGGTATTCCTCCCTTTGGGTCCTGTGTTGACTGTGAGTCCGCAGGCCCTCTCCCTAACCCTCTCCCTGAAGGGAGAGGGGACCGTCTCTGCCACGGCGGACATCGGCTTTAGCCGGGTTGCTCGCTGCGCCATTACTTACAGGGAAGCTCGGGTAGCTCCCTCTCCCTTCGGAGCGGGGCGCGCAGCCAGGGCGGGGGGAGAGGGTAGCCCGAGCTTCGATGCCGAAAGGTTCGCGAGCAAGCTCGCTCCTACGAAAAGCCCAGGCCTGCCGGAGGTTCTGCCATGAGCGACATCATCCGCCGCGACCCACGCGCCGAGTGGATCGCCCGCAACCGCCTGCACCCGCTGCACGCGGCCATGCAGTCCGCCCAGGGCGGCGAGGTGCGCTGGATGGGCCCCAACGGCCTGATCCGCAAGAACCTCCACGCCGTTGGCTTCATCGGTCCCAACGGCGTCAAGCGCATCGACCGCTCCGGCGGCCAGCAGGGCACAGTCGGCAAGCGCTCCAGCGCGCCGGAAGTGGTGCAGCTGCCGCTGCAGGTCATCGAGCAACCGGCGTTCTACATCGCCGTGGTGCCGGACATGGTCGGCGGCCGCCTCTCCAGCCACGATCGCGACCTGCTGGGCCTGGCCCGCAAGCTCGCCGGCGACGCGGGCGCGGTGCTGGCCATCGTCTTCGGCGAACACAAGGAAAGCGCCTTCGACACCGCCGGCGTCGACCGCCTGCTGCAGGTCGAGGGCGACGAATACGAAGGCTACGCCCCGGAGCAGCGGGTGCTGGCGCTGCGCGCCGTGGACGGCCAGTTCGTGCCGCGCCACTGGCTGCTGCCCGATAGCCGCACCGGTGGCGGCGAACTGGGCCGGCGCCTGGCCGCCAGCCTCGGCGAACGCCCGGCCACCCGCGTCTGGCAGGCCGAGGGCGAGCGCTGCATCGGCCGCGCCGGCGCCGGCCAGCAGGACCTGCAGCGGCCGCTGGTGCGCCTGATCCTGGCCGCCGCCGAGTGCGCCGAGCCGGTCAGCGAGACGCGCCACGAGGCCCGCCCGGTCGCCCTGGAAGGCGGCGTAGCGCGCAACCTGCCGCGCATCGAGGACCTCGGCCCGGTGGCTGTGGACCCGGCGCAGATTCCCATGGCCGAGGCCGAGTTCATCCTCTCCGGCGGCAACGGCGTGCGCGACTGGGACCTGTTCCACCGCGCCGCCGCGGCCCTGGGCGCCACCGAAGGCGCCTCGCGGGTGGCGGTGGACGACGGCCACATGCCGCGCAACCGCCAGGTCGGCGCCACCGGCACCTGGGTCACCGCGCGGGTCTACCTGGCGGTGGGCATCTCCGGCGCCATCCAGCACCTGCAAGGCATCGGCGCCTGCGACAAGGTGGTGGCGGTGAACATGGACCCCGGCTGCGACATGATCAAACGCGCCGACCTTTCGGTGATTGGCGATTCCACGGCGATTCTCCAGGCGCTGGTCCGCCTGGCCGAGGAGTACCGGCAGGGAGGGGCGCGGGATGCGGCTTGAAAGCGGCTGCAAGCTTCAAGCTGTAGGCTTCAAGCAAGAGCGCAGCACGGTGCTGGTCCTTATCCATAGGTACGAACAATGACCGACCTGAACATCGTCACCCTGGTCTCCATCGGCGCCCACCCCGCTTCCGGCCGCGCCCGCCGCGCCGAGCAGGATGCCCGCGCCGTCGAGCTGGGCCTGCGCCTGGCCGGCAAGCGCCTGCAGGTGCTGCACGCCGGCAACCCGCAGGAAGAGGCGCTGCGCAGCTATCTGGGCATGGGCCTGGACGAGCTGGCGGTGCTGGAACAACCAGCCGGCGCCGACGCCTTGCCGGCGCTGGTCGACTACCTCGGCGGCGCTGGCGCGCAACTGGTGCTCACCGGCAGCCAGGCCGAGACCGGCGAAGGCTCCGGCATGCTGCCGTTCCTGCTCGCCGAACGCCTGGGCTGGCCGCTGGTGGTGGGCCTGGCCGAGGTGGAGAAGGTCGAGGGCGGCAGCGCCCAGGTGCTGCAGGCCCTGCCGCGCGGCCAGCGGCGCCGGCTGAAGGTGCGCCTGCCCTTCGTCGCCAGCGTCGACAACGCCGCCCCGGTGGCGCGCCAGAGCGCCTTCGGCCCGGCCCGCCGTGGCTTCATCGAGGCCCACGAGGTGGAGGTCGTCGAGGACGACCTGCTCGCCGCCGGCAGCCTGCAACCGGCGCGCCCGCGGCCCAAGCGGCTCAAGGTGATCAAGGCCAAGACCGGCGCCGAACGCATGAAGGCCGCCACCGCCAAGGCCTCCGGCGGCACCGGCCAGGTGCTCAAGGACCTGGCCCCGGAGGCCGGCGCCGAAGCCATCTTCAAGCTGCTGCGCGAGGAAGGCGTGATCCGCTGAACTTGCCGGCTGCGTCGATGCGCTCTTCGTAGGATGGGTTGAGCGAAGCGATACCCATCAGGCCGCGGCGATGGGTATCGCAAGCTCAACCCATCCTACGGAAGTTCCACCCGCGGCCAAGTCGCTGAAAGCTCACGAAATTCAGCGTCTAAGCTATTGAATTGACAGCATACTTTCCGTCAGGAAAGCGTGTATTTCCCTGGCCGCACAGGCGACTTTTCTTTATCCTCCGCGACCTTTACCACGGCCTCGGAGACTCCCATGCTCGACAGCACTATCGAACAGCTCGAACAACTGGTGGCTGAGCTGCTGCAGCAGAACAAGCAACTGGCCGACGACAACGCCCAACTGCGCGACAGCCTCGGCAAGGCCAGCGAAGACAACGACGCCCTGCAACTGCAACTGATGGAGCAGGAAGAGAAGCACAACGCCACCGCCGTGCGCCTGCAGGCCCTGGTCCGCCGCGTCAGCGACAGCCGCGCCAGCGCATGAGCGACGACGGCGTGCGCGTCCTGCGCATCCTCGGCCGCGACTACAGCGTCAAGGCGCCGGCCGGCGAGGAGCGCGCCCTGCAGGAGGCCGCCGCCCTGTTGCAGGCGGAGATCGCCGCCGCCAAGCAGAAATTCCCCTACGTCACCAGCAACGAGCTGTTGCTGCTCAGTGCCTTGAACCTGTGCGCCCGCCAGCTGGCGCCGCGGGGGGAGGCTGAAGAGGGTGACGAACGTGCGGTGGAGCGTCTTGCGGCGCTCAATCGGCGTATTCGTGCGCATTTGCAGGCGCAGGATTGATTTCTTGCCGGGCCTTTGTGCTCGGGAATAGAGCCCCTCTCCCCCCGCCCTCTCCCTGAAGGGAGAGGGAGCCAGGCCGTGCCCGCGGAAGATATGCCGCTCGCCGGCTGACTCCAGAATATCCGCAGACACCGTACGGTCCCCTCTCCCTTCAGGGAGAGGGTTAGGGAGAGGGTGCTCTTTCTCACCGGCCAGCCCCGTTCGCGAGCAAGCTCGCTCCTACGAAAAGCAGCAGCCACCCCCAAACCCCAGCCGAAAAAAAAGGGACACCACAATCCGTGGCGTCCCTATGAATGGAGAGAGGGCTGAATATCCTCTCGACCGGTGAGACATGGCGCTGCGGGAAGTCCCGTCGCGCCGGGCATAAAAGAAGGGACGGGGGATAGCCCATCCCTGAAGGGTGAGAGGCGGGTACTGCCCCTCGACCGGTGAGTCGTGCCCGGCTCGCGCCGGGCGATGGATCAGGCGCGCAGGGGAATCAGGCGCGGGGCGATCATGTTTTCCGGGCGCAGGATGTCGGCCAGGGTGGCCTCGTCCAGCAGCTTCTCCTCGCGCACCAGTTCCAGCACGCCGCGGCCGGTTTCCAGCGCCACCTTGGCGATGCGGGTGGCGTTCTCGTAGCCGATGTACGGGTTCAGCGCGGTGACC
Source organism: Pseudomonas sp. AAC (assembly GCF_000725445.1). Taxonomy (NCBI): domain Bacteria; kingdom Pseudomonadati; phylum Pseudomonadota; class Gammaproteobacteria; order Pseudomonadales; family Pseudomonadaceae; genus Pseudomonas; species Pseudomonas sp. AAC. The sequence continues at coordinate 867,129 of NZ_KL647096.1, forward strand.
AGGCCGATGCTGTGCTCCACCAACTGGTGGCAGCGCTCGACGTTGGCGGTGATGCCGGTGATGCAGTGCTCGCGCAGCATGTCCATGGCGCGTTGCAGCAGGCGGATCGAGTCGAAGATCTTGTAGGCGATCAGCGGCTCCATCACGTTCAGCTGCAGCTGGCCGCCCTCGGCGGCGATGGTCAGCGCCAGGTCGTTGCCCATGATCTCGAAGGCGCACATGTTCACCGCCTCCGGGATCACCGGGTTGACCTTGCCCGGCATGATCGAGCTGCCCGGCTGGCGCGGCGGCAGGTTGATCTCGTTGATGCCGGTGCGCGGGCCGCTGGAGAGCAGGCGCAGGTCGTTGCAGATTTTCGACAGCTTGACCGCGGTGCGCTTGAGCATGCCGGAGAACAGCACGAAGGCGCCCATGTCCGAGGTGGCCTCGATCAGGTCGGCGGCCGGCTTCAGCGGCTGGCCGCTGATGGCGGCCAGGCGTTCCACGGCCAGGTGCTGGTAGCCGGGGTCGGCGTTGATGCCGGTGCCGATGGCGGTGCCGCCGAGGTTCACTTCGGTCAGCAGTTCCGGGGCCAGGCGGCGCAGGCGGTCGAGGTCTTCGCCCAGGGTGGTGGCGAAGGCGTGGAATTCCTGGCCGAGGGTCATGGGCACCGCGTCCTGCAGCTGGGTGCGGCCCATCTTCAGTACGTTGGCGAACTCCTCGCCCTTGGCGGCGAAGGCCTGGATCAGGCTGTCGAGGCTGGCCAGCAGGGTGTCGTGGCCCAGCAGCAGGCCCAGGCGGATGGCGGTCGGGTAGGCGTCGTTGGTCGACTGCGCCATGTTCACGTCGTTGTTCGGGTGCAGGTACTTGTACTCGCCCTTGGCGTGGCCCATCGCTTCCAGGGCGATGTTGGCGATCACCTCGTTGGCGTTCATGTTGGTGGAGGTACCGGCGCCACCCTGGATCATGTCCACCACGAACTGGTCGTGGAAGTCACCGCGGATCAGGCGAGCGCAGGCTTCGCTGATGGCGGCGTGTTTCTCGCCGGGCAGGTGGCCCAGCTTGTGGTTCGCATCGGCCGCGGCCTGCTTGACCATCGCCAGGGCGACGACCAGCTTCGGGTAGTGCGACAGCGGCACACCGGAAAGGCGGAAGTTGTTCACAGCGCGCAGGGTCTGGATGCCGTAGTAGGCGTCAGAAGGTACTTCGAGGGTGCCGAGGAGGTCTTTCTCGATGCGGAACGATGCAACAGGGGACATGATGAGATTTTTCTCAGGAGAACACGGCCAGCGCCGCGATGCCCACTAGACTAGGGATTTCGCCGATCGTCGGCCAATGCTGTTGGAAGCTGTCTCATGCACAAACGGCATAATGTATTCTGTGACGACCTGATGACGGCGAGCGTATGGCCATGCTACGCGCGCCCGTTCATCCACTGACCGATCGATCAAGACCATCCCGCCGCGCCGGGAGGAGACGACGTGAACCTGGAAACCAAATGGCTTGAGGACTTCAGCACCCTGGCCACCACCCGCAGCTTCTCCCAGGCCGCGGAAAAGCGCTTCGTCACCCAGCCGGCCTTCAGCCGGCGCATCCGCAGCCTGGAGGACGCCCTCGGGCTGACCCTGGTGAACCGCCAGCGCACGCCCATCGAGCTGACCGAGGCCGGCCAGCTGTTCCTGGTCACCGCGCGCGCGGTGGTCGAGCAGCTCGGCCAGGTGGTGCGCCACCTGCACCACCTGGAAGGCGGGCAGGGCGAGGTGCTGCAGTTCGCCGCCGCGCACTCCCTGGCCCTGGGCTTCTTCCCGGCGTGGATCGCCCGGCTGCGCGCCGAGGGCCTGAACATCGCCAGCCGCCTGGTGGCGACTAACGTCGGCGAGGCCGTGCACCTGCTGCGCGAGGGCGGCTGCGACCTGATGCTGGCCTTCTACGACCCGGACGCGGCGCTGCAGATGGACCCGGAAGTGTTCCCCTCGCTGCACCTGGGCCGCACCGAGATGCTCCCGGTATGCGCGGTGAACTCCGCCGGCCTGCCGCTGTACGACCTCGACAGCGGCCAGAGCGTGCCGCTGCTGGCCTACAGCGCCGGCGCCTTCCTCGGTCGCGGCGTCAACCTGCTGCTGCGCCAGCGCAACCTGCGCTACACCACGGTCTACGAGACGGCCATGGCCGACAGCCTGAAGAGCATGGCGCTGCAGGGCATGGGCGTGGCCTGGGTGCCGCGCCTGAGCATGGAGGCCGAACTGGCCCGCGGCGAGCTGGCAGTGTGCGGCGGCCCGCACTGGGTGGTGCCGCAGGAAATCCGCCTGTACCGCTGCGCCCTGGTGCGCAAGGCGCAGATCCGTTTGCTGTGGCGCAAGCTGGAGGGCGGCCTGGGGCTCGGGGAGACCGCCTGAGGCGGGGCTTTGTGTAGGAGCGAGCTTGCTCGCGAACGGAGCTTGCCCTGAAGACGTAGGATGGGTTGAGCTTGCGATACCCATCGACCGGCGATGATGGGTATCGCTGCGCTCAACGCCATCCTACAAGGCGTGTGGCCTACATCTCGACGACGATCCGCCCTTCGATTTGCCCGGCGCGCATCCTGTCGAGGATGGCATTGATGTCGTCCAGCTTCCCGGCGCTTACCGTCGCCTTCACCAGTCCCTCGCCAGCGAAGTCCAGCGCTTCCTGCAGGTCCGCGCGGGTGCCGACGATGGAGCCGGTGATGTGCAGGCCCTTGAGCACCACGTCGAAGATCGGCGTGGGGAAGTCGCCCGGCGGCAGGCCGACCAGGGAGATGGTGCCGCCGCGGCGGGCCATGCCGATGCCCTGGCCGAAGGCGCTGTTGGACACCGCCGTCACCAGCACGCCATGGGCGCCGCCGATGTCGCGCTGGACCACTTCCACCGGGTTTTCCTTCTTCGCGTTGATGGTCAGGCTGGCGCCGAGCTTGCGCGCCAGCTCCAGCTTGGCGTCGTCCACGTCCACCGCCACCACGTGCAGGCCCATGGCCTTGGCGTACTGCACCGCGACGTGGCCCAGGCCGCCGATGCCGGAGATGGCCACCCACTGGCCGGGGCGTGCCTTGGTTTCCTTCAGGCCCTTGTACACGGTGACGCCCGCGCAGAGGATCGGGGCGATTTCGGTGAAGCCAATGCCCTTGGGCAGGTGGCCGACGAAGTTCGGGTCGGCCAGCACGTATTCAGCGTAGCCGCCGTTCACCGAGTAGCCGGTGTTCTGCTGCTGCGTGCAGAGGGTTTCCCAGCCGGTCAGGCAGTGCTCGCAGCAGCCGCAGGCGGTGTACAGCCAGGGCACGCCGACGCGGTCGCCTTCCTTCACCCGGGTCACCCCGGCGCCCACCGCGGCGACGTAGCCGACGCCCTCGTGGCCGGGAATGAACGGCAGGCTCGGCTTCACCGGCCAGTCGCCCTCGGCGGCGTGCAGGTCGGTGTGGCAGACGCCGGAGGCCTCGATCTTCACCAGGATCTGGCCGGGGCCGGGCAGCGGCACCTTCACTTCTTCCAGGCGCAGCGGCGCGCCGAAGGCGTGCACCACTGCCGCTTTCATGGTCTGGGGCAGGGTCGAGGACATGGCAAGCTCTCCTTGTGCAAACGAACGGGGGCGGGCGAAAACCGGTCTGCGCCGCGGGTTGCATCAGTCTGAGCCCTTGAGCCTAGGCGATATTGAGCTGGAGCAAAGGCGGGGCGCCTCATCCCTTGGCAGCACCCGCCCAACGGCCCGCGCACGGACTCCACGAACGGCGCGGCCTTGCGGTATACTGCGCCGCCTCCGAACCGGCCCCGCTCGTCGGTTCGTCCATGTACAAGCCACGCCCGGGACCGGAATGCGTGGCTTGTTGGTTTTTGACGCGCGGCACGCGCACCACCAAGAGGCACGACGATGAGCGTACTGGTTGGCGTGATCATGGGCTCCAAGTCCGACTGGAGCACCCTTAGTCACACCGCGGACATGCTGGACAAGCTGGGCATCCCCCATGAAGTGAAGGTGGTTTCCGCCCACCGCACCCCGGACCTGCTGTTCCAGTACGCCGAAGAGGCCGAAGGCCGCGGCATCGAGGTGATCATCGCCGGCGCCGGCGGCGCCGCCCACCTGCCGGGCATGTGCGCGGCCAAGACGCACCTGCCGGTGCTCGGTGTGCCGGTGCAGTCGTCCATGCTCTCGGGCGTCGATTCGTTGCTGTCCATCGTGCAGATGCCCGGCGGCGTGCCGGTCGCCACCCTGGCCATCGGCAAGGCCGGCGCCATCAACGCCGCGCTGCTGGCGGCGAGCATCCTCGGCGGCAAGCACCCGCAGTACCACGACGCGCTCAAGCGCTTCCGCACCGAGCAGACCACCTCGGTGCTGGACAACCCCGACCCCCGCGAGGCCTGAGCAGAACCATGAAGATCGGTGTCATCGGTGGCGGCCAGCTGGGCCGCATGCTGTCCCTGGCGGGCACCCCGCTGGGCATGGATTTCGCCTTCCTCGACCCAGCGCCGGACGCCTGCGCCCAGGCCCTGGGCGAGCACATCCGCGCGGACTACAGCGACCAGGACCACCTGCGCCAACTGGCCGACGAAGTGGACCTGGTGACCTTCGAGTTCGAGAGCGTGCCGGCCGAGACCGTGGCCTTCCTCTCGCAGTTCGTCCCGGTCTACCCCTCGGCCTCCGCGCTGCGCATCGCCCGCGACCGCTGGTTCGAGAAGTCGATGTTCAAGGACCTGGGCATTCCCACCCCGGCCTTCGCCGACATCCAGTCCCAGGCCGACCTCGACGCCGCCGCGGCCGGCATCGGCCTGCCGGCGGTGCTCAAGACGCGCACCCTGGGCTACGACGGCAAGGGCCAGAAGGTCCTGCGCAAGCCCGAGGACGTGGCCGGCGCCTTCGCCGAGCTGGGCAGCGTGCCCTGCATCCTCGAAGGCTTCGTGCCCTTCACCGGCGAAGTCTCGCTGGTGGCGGTGCGCGCCCGCGACGGCGAGACGCGCTTCTACCCGCTGGTGCACAACACCCACGAGAACGGCATCCTGCGCCTGTCCGTGGCCAGCAGCGAGCACCCGCTGCAGGCTCTGGCCGAGGACTACGTCGGCCGCGTGCTGGACAAGCTGGACTACGTCGGCGTGCTGGCCTTCGAGTTCTTCGAGGTGGACGGCGGCCTGAAGGCCAACGAGATCGCCCCGCGCGTGCACAACTCCGGGCACTGGACCATCGAAGGCTCCGAGTGCAGCCAGTTCGAGAACCACCTGCGCGCCGTGGCCGGCCTGCCGCTGGGCTCCACCGCCAAGGTGGGCGAGAGCGCCATGCTCAACTTCATCGGCGAAGTGCCGCCGGTGGAAAAGGTGCTGGCCATCGCCGACTGCCATCTGCACCACTACGGCAAGGCCTTCAAGGCCGGGCGCAAGGTCGGCCACGCCACCCTGCGCAGCAAGGACCTGGCCACCCTCAAGGCGCGCATCGGCGAAGTCGAGGCCCTTATCGGCAAGGGCTGACGCGCCTGGCCGCCCGCTTCTCATGGCGGGCGGCCGCACGGAACGCCAGGCTTTCCTACACTGTCTGACAAGGGGCGCGCCGGTTGGCGCGTCCATCCACAGGAGGGAAAGCCATGGGTTTAATCGGAACCATCGTCATCGGCCTGATCGTCGGCCTCATCGCCCGTTTCCTGAAGCCGGGGGACGACAGCATGGGCTGGATCATGACCATTCTGCTGGGCATCGGCGGCTCGCTGCTGGCCACCTACGGCGGCCAGGCCCTGGGCATCTACCAGGCCGGGCAGGCCGCCGGGTTCATCGGCGCGGTGGTCGGCGCGGTGATCCTGCTGGTCATCTACGCCTTCGTGAAGAAGAACTGAGGCTCCACGCCGGGTAGCGCTGGTCATTTGCCCGGCGATCCCCAAGAATGTGCGCCGATTCCCGCTCGCCCGGCCCGGGCGGGCGGTGAAGATCATCCGCCGTCTTCCCGTTGCGTGGGCGCCCGCTGCCGGCGCCCGAGAGCCCTTTCATGCGCCGTACCCTGCTCGCCTGCAGCCTCGTGCTGCTCACCGGCCTGGCCCATGCCGCCGACATCCCGGAAACCGACTGGCTGCAACTGATGCCGCCCAGCGACCGCAAGGCGCTGGAGGAAATGCCCGAGATCGACCACAACAGCCCGGAAGCCGCCGGCACCTTCACCCAGAAGCAGGGCGGCCTGAAGCAGAAGGGCAAGCTGCCGCCGGTGATGTTCTCGACCAAGACGGTCGCCGCGCTGGACGGCAAGCAGATCCGCCTCGGCGGTTATCCGGTGCCCCTGGAGAACGACGCCAAGGGCCGCGTCACCGAATTCTTCCTGGTGCCCTACCCGGGCGCCTGCATCCACGTACCGCCGCCGCCGCCGAACCAGATCGTGCTGGTGCGCTACCCCAAGGGCATGAAGATCGACGACATCTACAGCCCGCTGTGGGTGACCGGCAAGCTGAAGGTGGAGAAGGTCAGCAACGAGATGGCGGATGCGGCCTACGCGATGGACGAAGCCAAGGTGCGGGCGGTGCAGGATAGCGATCTGTAGGAGCGAGCTTGCTCGCGAACGGTGTTTCCCGGATGCGCTGGTGTGTTGGGTTGACTCCGCTCCCTCTCCCCAGCCCTCTCCCTGAAGGGAGAGGGGGCCAGTCCGTGCCGAGAGGAGGAATGGTTTCAGCCGGCAATCTCTGCGCTAGCCGGCTGACTCCGAAATACCCAAGCACTCCGAACAGTCCCCTCTCCCTTCAGGGAGAGGGTTAGGGAGAGGGCGCTCTTCAGGCCCAGCACCGAACCTGGCCGATAGACCCCACTCGCTTGGGCAAGCACAAGGCCCCGTAGGATGGTGTTGAGCGAAGCGATACCCATCACCACCACCGCATGGGTTTCGCAAGCTCAACCCATCCTACGAAAAGCGCAGCCCTAACCCTCCAGCCCTTCGCTCCAGATCTCCACGCTCATCGTCTCGCTCCGCCCCGGCGCCACGCTCAGCACGTCGTCCCACACCCTTGCCGTCTCGATGCACAACATCCTTTGCCAGGCATCGTCGGCGAACTGCGACAGGCGTTGCGCCTTGTCCACCCAGGGATTCCACAGCACCGCCGAGCGCGAGTGCCCGGCATGGATGTGGATGCCGCGCTGCCACTGCGGATCGCGGATCACCAGGGGCCGGTCGACGTCCAGGTAGATGCGGTCGGTCTCGCCCTGGATGCGCACCACGCCGTCCTGGCGGCGTTCCTCCCAGTTCTCCAGCGTCTCGATATAGCGGCAGCCCTGCAGGCCGTCGACGCTCACCTGGCGAACGTCGCTGACGGCGAAGTAGGTGTGCAGCGCCTGGCTCAGGGCCAGCGGCCTGTCGCCGAGGTTGCGGGTGGTCAGTTCCAGGCCCAGGCGTTCGCCGAAGCGCATCACCAGGCTCAGTTCGGCGGAGTGGGCCCAGCCTGGCAGGCCCTGCCGGGCGTCGAGCTTCCAGTGCACGGACAGCGCGCCCTGTTCGTCGGCGATGTCGTCCAGTTGCCAGTCGATGCCGCGCACCAGGCCGTGGGCCGGCGGCTGGTCGCCTGCGTATTCGGTGCGCACCTGCACCGGGTTGCGCGCCAGCTCGCCGAACCACGGCCAGCACACCGGCACGCCGCCGCGCAGGGACTGGCCGCGCTTGTACCCGGCCTGCTCGCTGAGCCACACCAGCGGCGGCTGCTCGTGGGGCTGGTAGCTGAGCAACTGGGCGCCCTGCTGGGCGATCAGCGCTTCGCCGAATTCGGTGTGGATGCGCCAGCAGGGCAGCTCGTCGATGGTGGTCTGCTCGACGCGGGGGGTGATGTAGGGGCTGCTCATGGGGGGCCTCCGGCACAGCAAGGGGAAAGGATTCAGTATCACCGATCCCCCGGCGGCCGGGCAGTTCCCCGAAAAGGCTTTTTTCAGCCCTGGCGCAGGCTTTCCAGGCTGTGCTTCTGGCGCCCCTGGGCGTCGAAGTTGGCCGCGTCGAGCCAGGCTTCGAAGGCCGCCTGGCGCGTCGGCCACTCGCTGTCGAGGATGGAGAACCAGGCGCTGTCGCGGTTGCGGTCCTTGATCACCATGTGCTGGCGGAAGGTGCCCTCGTAGGTGAAGCCCAGGCGCTCGGCGGCGCGCATGGAACGCGCGTTCAGCGCGTTGCACTTCCATTCCAGGCGCCGGTAGCCCAGCTCGAAGGCGCGCCGGGCCAGCAGGTACACCGCCTCGGTGGAGGCCGGGCTGCGCTGCATGACGCGGCCGAAGGCGATGTGGCCGATCTCGATCACGCCGTCCTTGGGGGTGATGCGCAGGAAGCTCAGCAGGCCGGTGACGCGGCCGCTGTTGCGCTCGCGCACGGCGTAGAACTGCGGGTCGGCGCTGGCGGCGTTGCCGGCGATCCAGGCATCGAAGGCGGCGCGCTCGGGGAAGGGGCCGTAGGGCAGGTAGTCCCACAGCACGGGGTCGGATTCCGGACCTTGCAGGGCTTCCCACAGGTCGTCGCCGTGGCGCGCGGCGTCCAGCGGCTCCAGGTCGAGGTAGCGGCCGTTCAGGGTTTCCCGGGCCGGGGCGGGCACCGCTTGCCAGTGCAGGGCGGGTTGGGTGTCGGTCATGGTCGCGCTCCGGTCAGAGAATCTTGCGGTACTGCACGAAGCCGGAGCGGTCGGCGATCCGGTCGTACAGGTGCATGGCGTCGGTGTTGCTCTCGTGGGTCAGCCAGTGCACCCGCGAGGCGCCGGCTGCGCGGGCCGCGGCATAGACGTGCTCGATCAGCTCGCGGCCGACGCCGCCGCCGCGCAGGCCTTCGTGGACGTAGAGGTCCTGCAGGTAGACGTAGTCGCCCTGGGTCCAGCAGGAGCGGTGGAAGATGTAGTGGACCATGCCGATGGCCTCGCCGTCGCGCCAGGCGAGGGCGGCGTGCATGGGCTCGGCGGGGTCGAGGAAGCGCTGCCAGGTGACGGCGCTGGTGGCTTCGTCGATCACGGTCTTGTAGAAGCGCTGGTAGCCCTGCCAGAGCGGCAGCCAGGCGGCGTGGTCGTCGGTGCCGACGAGGCGGATTTCGAGCGGTGCGGTCATGGGGTGGCCTTTGTCCTTGGGGTCTGGTGCCAGACTAGAGCGGGAATTGGTTCCGCTAAAGAGCCATTCATGGTCCAATTCGAGGAGCCATTTCCGGAGCCCGCCATGAACGCCCCGCTGCCTTTCGACCCGTCCGGCATCCGCCTGGACCCTGCCAGGGGGCTGGGCCAGCAGCTGTTCCAGGCGCTGCGCGAACGCATCCTCGACGGCCGCCTCGCCGCACGCTCGCGGCTGCCGGCCAGCCGTGACCTGGCCGCCGCCCTGGGCGTTTCGCGCAATACCGTGGTGCGCGCCTACGAGCAGCTCTACGCCGAGGGCTACATCGAAGGCCGCACCGGCGATGGCACCTACGTCGCCGAACGCGTGCAGCCGCGCAGCGCGCCCGCCCCGCAACCCGGCAAGGTGCCCGAGGTGGCGGCGCTGGAACGCCTGCAACGGCACCACCTGCCCAGGCCGCCGCAAGGCGCGCCGCGGGCCTTCCGCGTCGGCGTGCCGGCCTTCGATCTGTTTCCCTTCGAGACCTGGGCGCGGTTGCAGGCGCGTTTCTGGCGCGAGCCGCCGGCGGACTGCCTGGGCTATGGCGACGCCGCCGGCGAATGGCGCCTGCGCGAGCTGATCGCCGCCTACCTGCGCAGCGCGCGCGGCCTGCATTGCGAGGCGGGGCAGATAATAGTCACCAGCGGCGCGCAGCAGGCCATCGCCCTGTGCGCCCAGGTGCTGCTCGCCGAGGGCGACCACGTGGCCATCGAGAACCCCGGCTATCGCGCCGCCGGCCATGCCTTCGCCACTGCCGGCGCGCACCTGCACGGGGTGGCGGTGGACGGGGAGGGCCTGCGCACCGAGCAGTTGCGCGAGCTGCCGGACTGTCGGCTGGTCTACCTCACCCCTTCGCACCAGTACCCCACCGGCGTCACCCTGTCGCTGGCGCGGCGCCTGGCCCTGCTGGAATGGGCCGAGCGCAGCGGCGGCTGGATAGTCGAGGACGACTACGACGGCGAATACCGCTACGCCGGCACTCCGCTGATGCCGCTGGCGGCGCTCGACCGCCAGCAGCGCGTGCTCTACGTCGGCACCTTCTGCAAGATCGCCTTTCCCGCGCTGCGCCTGGGCTACCTGGTGGTGCCGCCGGCCCTGGCCGAGGCCTTCGCCCGGCGCCGCGCCCTCGACGTGCGGCACTCGGAAGTCGGCACCCAACGGGTGATGGCCGACTTCATCGCCGAAGGCCACTTCCAGCGCCACGTGCGACGGATGCGCCGGGCCGCCCGGGCGCGGCGCGACGCCCTGCTGCGCGGCTGGCCGGAGGTGCCCGGCTGCGCGCCCATGCCGCCGGTGGAGGCGGGGCTGCACCTGTGCGTGCGGGTGGAAAGCCGCGAGCGCGAGCGCTGGCTGGTGGAGCGTGCGCTGCAGGCGGGGGTGGAGGTCAACGCGCTGAGCGACTACTGGCTGCCCGAATCGACGGGGCCTGAAGACGAGCGCGCCGGCCTGGTGATGGGCTTCGCCGCCGTACCCGAGGCGCGCATAGCCGAAGCCCTGAAGGCCCTGCGCAAGGCCTGGCACCTTCCGCTTTCGTAGGATGGGTTGAGCCTTGGCGAAACCCATGCGGGCATGGCGATGGGTATCGCTGCGCTCCACCCATCCTACGTCGTGCCATGCGGGGGCTTTTCCTCGCGCTCGGCCCAGTAGGTCTGCTTGTGCCCGCGGCCCTGGTACTCAAGAGCCAGGGCCTCGGCCTCGTCGCGGCTCAGGCCGCGGCGCACGACGAAGCGGTTGCCGTTGTCGTCCAGGCGCCACAGGCACCAGTCGCGCGCCTCAGGCATCGAAGGTCGAGGTCTTGCGCAGGCGCAGCGCGAGCAGGATCAGCAGCACGCCGAAGAACAGCGCGTAGGCGCCGATCACCCAGACCACGGCCACCGCGCCGGCGCCGGGGTTGGCGATCATCAGCACGCCGAACAGCACTGACAGCGCGCCCGACAGCCCCAGCCACCATTCGTTGGCCAGGCTCCTGCGCAGGCGGAAGGCGGCGATGATCTGCAGCACGCCGGTGGCCAGCGCCCAGCCGGCGATCAGCATCAGCAGGCCCAGCGCCGTCAGCGCCGGCCAGAAGAACGCCACCAGGCCGGCCAGCACGCCCAGCGCGCCGACCAGCCACAGCGGCCAGATCGGCCGTTGCGACTCGCGCATGCTGGCCGCGGCGATCAGGGTGAACACACCGTCGACGAAGGCATAGGCGCCCCAGACGATGACCAGCACGGTGAGGGCGATGCCCGGCCAGGCGATGGCCAGCACGCCGAACAGCACCGCGGCCACGCCGCGCAGGGCGATCCATTTCCAGTGCCGGCCCAGGGCTTGCCACAGGGGATGATCGTTCATGGTTTTCTCCAGCGGGGTTCGCCAGAAACCATAGCAGCCCCGCGCCATAGGGCCGGCGCTAAAAGAAAGCCCGGCGCAGGGCCGGGCGAAAGGGCCTGCCATGGGCAGGCGGGTGGCGTCGTGCGGGACGCCACCGGGGAGCCTTGGATCAGCCGGCCGCCAGCTCGCCGCCGGCTCCGGGCGCGGGCCGTGCAGGCGCTCGTAGTCGGCGCGCATGGCCTTGTGCAGGCCGAACACAGCATTGCCGCCGCGACACTTCCGGGCAGGATTCTGCGATCCTTGCCCCCTGGAACGCATCGCGGTGATGAACGGCTCGGGCCCGCTTGCACGCAGGGGCTCGGGAGGGTTCACGGAGCGCAGCTTATTCTTAGTTGATTGAACGTTCAATAAAAACAAAATAGACTGGTCCACAATGACGCCGGACGGCACAGCCATGTCCCGCGTGAGGAGAGATATCAATATGCCCAAGGTCGGTATGCAGCCGATTCGCCGTTCGCAACTGATCCACGCCACCCTCGAGGCCGTGGACCAGGTCGGCATGAGCGACGCCAGCATCGCCCTGATCGCCCGCCTGGCGGGGGTCTCCAACGGCATCATCAGCCACTACTTCCAGGACAAGAACGGCCTCCTGGAGGCGACGATGCGGCATCTGATGTCGGCTTTGAGCAAGGCCGTGCGCGAGCGTCGCGCTAGCCTGCGAACCGACGATCCGCGCGCCCACCTGCGGGCGATCGTCGCCGGCAACTTCGACAACAGCCAGGTCAACGGCCCGGCCATGAAGACCTGGCTGGCGTTCTGGGCCAGCAGCATGCACCAGCCGTCCCTGCGCCGGCTGCAGCGGATCAACGACCACAGGCTGTATTCCAACCTGTGCTGCCAGTTCCGCCGCGAGCTGCCGCTGGACCAGGCGCGCCGCGCCGCCCGCGGCCTGGCTGCGCTGATCGACGGCCTGTGGCTGCGCGGCGCGCTGTCGGGCGATGCCTTCGACACCGAGCAGGCGCTGGCTATCGCCTACGACTATCTCGACCAACAACTGGCCAAGCGCACCGGATAGCGGGCGCGGCCTTCGTGCACGGACCATAAGAGAGGACAACCGACCCATGGCTCGATTCGACGTTCAGAAGCTCTACATTGGCGGCCGCTACGTGGAGGCCAGCAGTGGCGCCACCTTCGAGACCGTCAACCCGGCCAACGGGGAGGTCCTCGCCCTGGTGCAGCGGGCTTCGAAGGAAGACGTCGAGCGCGCCGTCGCCAGCGCCGTCGAAGGCCAGAGGGTGTGGGCGGCGATGACCGCCATGCAGCGCTCGCGCATCCTGCGCCGCGCCGTGGACATCCTCCGCCAGCGCAACGACGAGCTGGCCGAGCTGGAAACCCTGGACACCGGCAAGCCGCTGGCCGAGACGCGCAACGTCGACATCGTCACCGGCGCCGACGTGCTCGAATACTACGCCGGCCTGGTCCCGGCCATCGAAGGCGAGCAGATCCCGCTGCGCGAGAGCAGCTTCGTCTACACCCGCCGCGAGCCGCTGGGCGTGGTCGCCGGCATCGGCGCCTGGAACTACCCGATCCAGATCGCCCTGTGGAAATCCGCCCCGGCCCTGGCCGCGGGCAACGCGATGATCTTCAAGCCCAGCGAAGTCACTCCGCTGAGCGTGCTCAAGCTGGCCGAAATCTACACCGAGGCCGGCCTGCCCGATGGCGTGTTCAACGTGCTCACCGGCAGCGGCCGCGAGGTCGGCCAGTGGCTGACCGAGCACCCGCAGATCGAGAAGATTTCCTTCACCGGCGGCACCTCCACCGGCAAGAAGGTCATGGCCAGCGCCTCCAGCTCCTCGCTCAAGGAAGTCACCATGGAACTGGGTGGCAAGTCGCCGCTGATCATCTTCGACGACGCCAACCTCGACCGCGCCGCCGACATCGCCGTCATGGCCAACTTCTTCAGCTCCGGCCAGGTCTGCACCAACGGCACCCGCGTGTTCGTCCCGCGCAGCCTGCAGGCGCGCTTCGAGGAGAAGGTGCTGGAGCGCGTCAAGCGCATCCGCCTGGGCAGCCCGCAGGACGAGAACACCAACTTCGGCCCCCTGGTCAGCTTCCCGCACATGGAGAGCGTGCTCGGCTACATCCAGGCCGGCAAGGAGCAGAAGGCCCGCCTGCTGTGCGGCGGCGAGCGCGTCACCGAGGGCGAGTTCGGCAAGGGCGCCTACGTCGCGCCCACCGTGTTCACCGACTGCCGTGACGACATGACCATCGTCCGCGAGGAAATCTTCGGCCCGGTGATGAGCATCCTCGTCTACGACAGCGAAGAAGAAGTCATCCGCCGCGCCAACGACACCGAGTACGGCCTGGCCGCCGGCGTCGTCACCCAGGACCTGGCCCGCGCCCACCGGGTGATCCACCGCCTGGAAGCGGGCATCTGCTGGATCAACACCTGGGGCGAGTCGCCGGCGGAAATGCCGGTGGGCGGCTACAAGCAATCCGGTGTCGGTCGCGAGAACGGCCTGACCACCCTGGCTCATTACACTCGGATCAAATCCGTGCAGGTAGAGCTGGGCGACTACGCCTCGGTGTTCTGACCACCGCGATCGAGCCCTGAGCGGCCGGTCGCCACGACGACCGGCCTTCCGACCTTCAGACACCGGCGCGCCATGCGTCGCGGGCGGTGTCGTGCCCAGAAAAAGAGGTAGGCCTGCATGACCCAGGAATACGACTACATCATCATCGGCGCCGGTTCCGCCGGTAACGTCCTCGCCACCCGCCTGACCGAGGACGCGGACGTCAGCGTGCTGCTGCTCGAAGCCGGCGGCCCGGACTACCGCGCCGACTTCCGCACCCAGATGCCCGCCGCGCTGGCCTACCCGCTGCAGGGCCGCCGCTACAACTGGGCGTACCTCACCGACCCCGAGCCGCACATGAACAACCGCCGCATGGAATGCGGGCGCGGCAAGGGCCTGGGCGGCTCCTCGCTGATCAACGGCATGTGCTACATCCGCGGCAACGCCATGGACTTCGATGGCTGGGCGAAAGAGAAGGGCCTGGAGGACTGGACCTACCTCGACTGCCTGCCGTACTTCCGCAAGGCGGAAACCCGCGACATCGGCCCCAACGACTACCACGGCGGCGACGGCCCGGTCAGCGTGACCACGCCCAAGGCCGGCAACAACCCGCTGTTCCACGCCATGGTCGAGGCCGGCGTGCAGGCCGGCTACCCGCGCACCGAAGACCTCAACGGCTACCAGCAGGAAGGCTTCGGCCCGATGGACCGCACCGTGACCCCCCAGGGCCGCCGCGCCAGCACCGCCCGCGGCTACCTGGACCAGGCCCGCGAGCGCGCCAACCTGACCATCGTCACCTACGCCCTGACCGACCGCATCCTGTTCAGCGGCAAGCGCGCCATCGGCGTCAGCTACCTGCTGGGGGACGACAATGCGCCGAAAGAGGCGCGCGCGCGCCGCGAAGTGCTGGTGTGCTCCGGCGCCATCGCCTCGCCGCAGCTGCTGCAACGCTCCGGCGTCGGCCCGGCGACCGTGCTGCGCGACCTGGGCATCGAAGTGGTGCACGACCTGCCGGGCGTCGGCCAGAACCTCCAGGACCACCTGGAGATGTACCTGCAATACGCCTGCAAGCAGCCGGTGTCGCTGTACCCGGCATTGCAGTGGTGGAACCAGCCGCAGATCGGCGCGCAGTGGATGTTCCTCGGTACCGGCCTGGGCGCCAGCAACCAGTTCGAGGCCGGCGGTTTCATCCGCACCCGCGACGAGTTCGAATGGCCGAACATCCAGTACCACTTCCTGCCGGTGGCGATCAATTACAACGGCAGCAACGCGGTGAAGGAGCACGGCTTCCAGGCCCACGTCGGCTCCATGCGCTCGCCCAGCCGAGGGCGCATCCAGCTGACCTCGCGCGACCCGCGCAAGCACCCGAGCATCCTCTTCAACTACATGTCCAGCGAGCAGGACTGGCAGGAATTCCGCGACGCCATCCGCATCACCCGCGAGATCATGGCGCAGCCGGCGCTGGACGCCTACCGCGGCCGCGAACTGAGCCCGGGGCTGGACAAGAAGAGCGACGCCGAACTGGACGCCTTCGTCCGCGAGCACGCGGAAACCGCCTTCCACCCCTCCTGCTCGTGCAAGATGGGCGAGGACGACATGGCGGTGGTCGACGGCCAGGGCCGCGTGCACGGCATGCAAGGGCTGCGCGTGGTGGATGCGTCGATCATGCCGCTGATCATCACCGGCAACCTCAACGCCACCACCATCATGATCGCCGAGAAGATCGCCGACCGCATCCGTGGCCGCCAGCCGCTGCCGCGCAGCACCGCGGACTACTACAAGGCCAACGGCGCGCCGGTGCGGGGCAAGCCGATGCGGGCTTGAGCTAGAGAAGGGAGGGGCGCTATCAGAGTGGATAGCGCCTGAATCTTTGGGCGTCGCCGGCTGACACTGAATTTCCCCGGATGCGCCGAACGGCCCCCTCTCCCTTCAGGGAGAGGGCTGGGGAGAGGGAAAAGCGATATCAGGGAGCGCAGGACTCGTCACCACTCCGAGCTGCTTCCAGCCAAAGAGGACCGCCCCCTCACCCCCGCCGCGGCGGCACCGGCCGCGTCCGCCCGCTGCCATCGATGGCCACGAACACGAACACCGCCTCGGTGACCTTGCGCCACTCGCTGGACAGCGGATCGTCGCTCCACACTTCCACCAGCATACGGATCGAGCTGCGCCCGACCTCCAGCGTCTGGGTATAGAAGGACAGCTGCGCGCCCACCGCCACCGGCACCAGGAAGGCCATGCGGTCGATCGCCACCGTGGCCACGCGGCCGCCGGCGATGCGGCTGGCCATGGCGGTGCCGGCGAGGTCCATCTGCGACACCAGCCAGCCACCGAAGATATCGCCGAAACCATTGGTCTCGCGCGGCAACGCGGTGATCTGCAGCGCCAGGTCGCCCTGCGGAATGGGGTCTTCTTGTTCAAGCTCGATCATAGGTAAGGGCCTCGTGCCCCGACGGTCTCGATTCAAGGAAAGGAAAAGCTCTCCCAAGAGTCCTGTAAAAGTGGTTTCCTACAGAAACTTGGGACAGCTTTCTGACCGACCCCGCGCATGTCGCATCGGCATTATATAGAGGCCGACCTGCGGCAGCGACCGCAGAATGCCTGATGACAATGTTGCGCTGACGCGCTCCCATTTGCCATGGTTCGCCTTCGGCGTTCCCTGTCAGCGCCGCCAACCTGCCGAGAAGCCTTGCGATGCCTCCTGCCAATACCACCGCTGCCCGTCCGCTGACCCGCAGCGACTACAAGACCCTGTCCCTTTCCGCCCTGGGCGGTGCCCTGGAGTTCTACGACTTCATCATCTTCGTGTTCTTCGCCACGGTGGTGGGCAAGCTGTTCTTCCCTGCCGACATGCCCGACTGGCTGCGCCAGCTGCAGACCTTCGGCCTGTTCGCCGCCGGCTACCTGGCGCGGCCGCTGGGCGGCATCGTCATGGCGCACTTCGGCGACCTGCTCGGGCGCAAGAAGATGTTCACCCTGAGCATCTTCCTGATGTCGGTGCCCACGCTGCTCATGGGCGTGCTGCCGACCTACGAGCAGATCGGCATCTGGGCGCCGCTGGCCCTGCTGCTGCTGCGCGTGGTGCAGGGCGCGGCCATCGGCGGCGAGGTGCCCGGGGCCTGGGTGTTCGTTTCCGAACACGTGCCGGCGCGCAACGTCGGTTTCGCCTGCGGCACCCTGACCGCGGGGCTGACCGCCGGCATCCTCATCGGCTCGCTGATGGCCACGGCGATCAACAGCTTCTACAACGCCGACGAAGTGCTGGCCTACGCCTGGCGCATCCCCTTCCTGCTCGGCGGCATCTTCGGCCTGTTCTCCGTCTACCTGCGCCGCTGGCTGCACGAGACCCCGGTGTTCGCCGAGCTGCAGCAACGCAAGCAACTGGCCGACGAGGTGCCCCTGGGCGTGGTGGTGCGCGAGCACCGTCCGGCGGTGGCCATCTCCATGCTGCTCACCTGGCTGCTGTCGGCGGCCATAGTCGTGGTCATCCTCATGACGCCCTCCGTGCTGCAGTCGGTCTACGGCGTCCCGGCGGCCACCGCGCTCAAGGCCAACAGCCTGGCGATCATCTTCCTCACCGCGGGCTGCATCCTCGCCGGGCGCATCGTCGACCGCATCGGTGGCGGGCGTACCTTCATCGCTGGCAGCCTGCTGCTGGGCGCGACCTCATGGTTCTTCTACAGCAGCCTGAAGACCCATCCGGACTGGCTCTTCCCTTTATATGCGCTGGCCGGCCTGTGCGTCGGCATCGTCGGCGCCGTGCCCTACGTCATGGTCAAGGCCTTCCCGCCGGTGGTGCGCTTCAGCGGCCTGTCCTTCTCCTACAACCTGTCCTACGCCATCTTCGGCGGCCTCACGCCGATGGTCGTGGCGCTGCTGATGAAGGAAGACCCCATGGGCCCGGCCTATTATGTGGCCGCGCTGTGCCTGGTCGGCTTCCTTACCGGCTGCTTCCTGTTGCGCCAGGAGCGCCTGGCTGGCGAGGCCTCCCTGGTTACAAATTGATCGTTCGGACAGCTTTTTCAGAAAAGATTCAAAAAGTCGTTGACGGGGGTTTTTAACTCCCTATAATGCGCACCACTCCCAGCGACGAAGCGCTGAAAGAGCTTGAAAATCAAGCACTTAAGCAGGTTAGAAGTTGAGAGTGGTGATCAGGCTAGTGATTCACTTGCCGCCTTTGGGTTCGACAGCTGCTCCGGCAGCGAGCCAAAAGGAAGATCGCCGAGGTGCTTGACAGCGAGTTTGATCGCTGTAGAATGCGCCTCCCGCTGACGAGAAGCTCCGGCCGATCGACAGCGCAAGCGGTTGAGTAGGAACGAAAAATTCTGAAAATAACGCTTGACGAAATAAGAGGTTGGCGTAGAATGCGCGGCCTCGGTTGAGACGAAAGAATCAACCAACTGCTCTTTAACAAGTTGAATCAAGCAATTCGTGTGGGTGCTTGTGAGTTAAGACTGGTGATCGCAAGATTGTCAGCATCACAAGTAGCACTCGTGAATTCGAGAGTTTTTT
>NZ_KL647096.1:885754-886062 GCF_000725445.1 Pseudomonas sp. AAC
TGATCGCTGTAGAATGCGCCTCCCGCTGACGAGAAGCTCCGGCCGATCGACAGCGCAAGCGGTTGAGTAGGAACGAAAAATTCTGAAAATAACGCTTGACGAAATAAGAGGTTGGCGTAGAATGCGCGGCCTCGGTTGAGACGAAAGAATCAACCAACTGCTCTTTAACAAGTTGAATCAAGCAATTCGTGTGGGTGCTTGTGAGTTAAGACTGGTGATCGCAAGATTGTCAGCATCACAAGTAGCACTCGTGAATTCGAGAGTTTTTTGCGATTGCTGAGCCAAGTTTAGGGTTTTCTCAAAACCCG
>NZ_KL647097.1:0-343247 GCF_000725445.1 Pseudomonas sp. AAC
GTCAAGCACCTCGGCGATCTTCCTTTTGGCTCGCTGCCGGAGCAGCTGTCGAACCCAAAGGCGACAAGTGAATCACCGGCCTGATCACCACTCTCAACCTCGAACCTGCTTAAGTGCTTGATTTTCAAGCTCTTTCAGCGCTTCGTCGCTGGGAGTGGTGCGCATTATAGGGAGTTAAAAACCCCCGTCAACGACTTTTTGAATCTTTTATTTCAGCGGCGCTCTTTCCTGCAGCAGCGAGACCAGCGAGTCGAAGTCATTCATCTGATAGAGCGGCAGGTACAGCTTCCTGACCGCGCCCCTCACCTGCCCTGCCGAGCCCATGTCGCCGCTGACCACCTTCCTCTTATAGGCAACCTGCTCGTCCTGGTGCCGGTACACGTCTTGCGCCGACATCCAGAACACGCCCTTCACGCAAGGCAGGTCGTACCAATAGACGTAGGCGCACTTGTGCGCGCCCGGGCCGTTGACCACGAGCTCGCGCTGGGCGTTCAACTTGTCGGCGACGTCCAGCGTCATCGAGTGGGAATAACACTCGTAGGCCGGGTTGACCTTCTTCGAGATCAGCAGGAACGGCCGGAAGATGACCTTGAACTCCATCAGCAGCAGAACTTCGCCGGTCTGCACATGCCGCACCTGGAAATCCGGCATGTGCAATTCCTGTTGATCGGCCCGTTCGATCACGAGCCCCGGAACGAGGGTATCCAGGACTTGCTGGAAGTAGGCCTCGAACACCGCCTCCAGTTCATTGCCCAGGTCGATGTCCGGGTTCTTGTCTATCTGCTTGAGCGTGGAGAGATGGAACTTCTCGCATTCCCGGCAAACCGCGTCGCCGGGTCTTTTCAGCGAAGGCGCGCCCTGAGCCTCATCGAGATACATCGTCTGGTAGTAGTGGCGTGACTCCTGCTGCCAGGCGAGCAGCCTGGAGTGCCCCGCCGGGACGCGGGCGACCAGCCCCGGCGGCAACGACTCCAGCAGGTTCTGGTACAGGTTGCAGGCCTTCCATGGATTCGACATGCGCACAGCTACTCCCTACAATCGACGCCCTTCAGTCATGCTACACGAAGAGATCGCACGTTCTTCATGATCAAGCTGCTCAATACCTACGAAGACCGCGACGAGGCGGAAGCCGCCGCCGAGAAGCTGACCGGCCCCAAGCGCCTGGCCAGCGAGCGCGACGACACCACCACCATCTACAATCTCTTCGGCGCCCCGACCTGGGGCAACTTCCTCCGCCTGGGCATGTACAACCTGGAGGAACTCAAGAGCCTGCTGGCCAACCGGGAAGGCTGGGATGGCGCGCAGCAGGCGCGCCATGCGGAAATCGCCCGGACCCTGGCCATAGTGGCCAAGAACTACGAGATCGAAGTTCCCGCCCACTGGCTGTAGCCCCCGGCTACAGCCAGCAGCGCCCTACCCTATCCTCGCGAACATCTTCTCCAGATAGCTGCCGGCACCATCCTCCATGAAGAGGATGTGGCGGTCCTCCAGCTCCGCTTTCGGGCAATGCTCCGCGACGTTCAGCAACTCCGCATAGGGCGTCGGCGACAGCACGAAGGCGTTGAGCACGAGCGCCTGCTCGCCCGGCTTGGCCAACGTGGCCTGGATCGTCTTGACCTCCTTGTACAGGCCCAGCTTCGGGTGCCCCAGGTCCAGGTTGCGCAGGCCCTTGGGGTCCACGAAGGTCAGCCACTGCTGCCCCGTCGCCTCGTCCACCAGCCAGAGCAGGAAATCGGGATAGAAGTTGCCCGCGGTGGCGAAACCCAGGCCCTTGTCCTGTGTGGCGGCGTTGCGCAGCAGGTAAAGGCTGCGCGAGCCGATGGCCTTCCTGCCCGCGGGTGAGCCGTGGAAAGCCTCCAGGTCCCTGACGAAATCCCACTCGCTGGGCGCGTCGAACGCCAGCGGGCGCAGCTTGAAGGGAACGGCGTCCTTGTCGTCCAGCGACAGCAGCGGGTAGTACAGGTGACGATCGAAGCTGATGGCCACCATGTGCGGCGCGCTCCATTGGCCGGCCTGGTCGATCCGCCCTTCCGCCACCTGCGCCTTCAACGCCTCCAGCTTGCGGAAATACTCCAGGCCCTGCTCGCTGCCCTCGATCTCGAAGCGGTAGCCCTTGAGCATCGAGCCGTGCCCCTCGTCCAGCTGGACCACGTCGTAGAACTGGCCTTCGTAGCCGCTCTTCAGGGCCTTGTAGAAGCGCTCGGTGTAGTCGACCAGCAGGCGGACCAGTATGTCTTCCTGCTTGCGGACGTCGGCATAGCCGGTGATCGCCAGCTCGCTGGCCGGGATCAGCAGCGTGTACCAGTCGGCCGGGCCCTGGCAGAAGTCCATCAGCTTCTGCCGGTCCAGGCGCAGGTTGCTCCAGCCCCGCTGCAGCTTGCAGTCCTGCAGTTCGACATAGATGCGGTCCCAGTCGAACAGACCGAACAGCGCCGGGTTGAGCTTGGCGCGGTTGCGCGCCTGCGCCACGGAGCCCGCCGCCTTCGTGGTGCTCAGCGCCTCGATGCGCGGATACAGGTCCAGCGTCACATGGGGCAGCTTGACCTTGCCGGCGAACGCCGCGGGCACTTCGTACAGCCAGGGGAAGTGGGTGCGCTTGAAGCCCTTCTGCTGGTTGTCCTTGTAGCCGTCCTTGAGCGCCAGGGTCCTCAGCTTGCCTTGCGGCAGGTTCGCCCGGGTGGGGAGCTCCAGCTCGATCAGCTCGTCGCTGGGGGTGATCCCCTCTTCCTTCAGGTAGTCCTTGAAGGCCGCGATGTAGTTGGCGCGCACGCCGAAGATGTTCAGGGTTTCCAGCTTGTCCAGGTGCAGGCCCTTGGGGCGTTCCTGGGGACTGGTGCGCTTGAGCGAGAAGCCCTCGCCCTTCAGCCGCACGCCGCGACCGAACAGCTGGATGATCTGCGAACCCTCGCCCTGCCCCATGTTGAGCAGGCCCATGGTGGAAACCCGCCAGCTGCTCCAGCCCTCGGTGAACTTGCGCGAGCCGATCAGCACGTTCAGCCGGCTGTCCTTGTGGTTCAGGGTGCCAAAGAGCGCGCCGCTGAAGTCGTCCGCCTCGCTGTCGAAGGCCGCGCAGGCCTCGGCCTGGCGGAAGAAGGCGGAGTCGTCGCCGATGTTGATCAGCGCGAAGGGCTCGCCATCGCCCACCCGCAGGGCCAGCTCGCCCTTGCTGCTGCGGATGTTGACCAGCTTCAGGCGCTGGCGGGCCGGGGCGTTGAACACCCGCTGGAGGATATCGGCGTACAGCTCGTCGATCCTGTCGCCATAGCCCAGCAGCGGCGCGAAGCGCCCCTGGAAGATGTTGTTGCCCTTGGCGTCCAGCAGCTGTGCCTTGTCGTTCACCAGGTCCGCCAGCCAGGCCTTGATCTGCGCCTCGCGGTTGAGGAACTCGGCGAGGAAGGTCACCACCTCGAGAATGTCGGAGTCTTCGTCCGCCACCTTGTTGCCGACGAACACCCAGAGCGGCTTCTCGATGTTGAAGTCCTGCAGTTGCTCGCGATGACGGCTCCACAACCAGGTCTGCTGGTAGAAGGCCAGCAGGCAGGCGGCGAAATATTTGTAGGCGTTGTCGCCCTCGGCGTAGGCCTCGCCGTTCATGTTGAGGATCAGCGAGTCCTTGCCGTAGCCATCCTCGTAGAAGAACTTGTACGAGTAGTCGAAGAGGATGCACTTGGCATAGACCTCGCGGGTCGCGGTGATGCGCGCCTGGCGCAGCTCTTCCGCGGTCAGCGCCAACTGCGCCAACTGGTCCTCGTCCAGCTTCTTCAGGCTGGCGGTCTGGAACAGCATCTTCGCGCGCTTCTTCTTCAGCTCTTCCTCAGCCGCGTCGACGGTCAGCCCCTTGGCCACCGCCTGGCCGAAGGTGGCCGAATACTCGAAGGCGAAGCCGCCGCGCACCAGGGCGTCGCGCCGGCTCATCCAGGCCCCCGCGGCCGTCCCGGTGCCGCGGTGGCCTTCGTCCACCAGCACCAGGTTGTTGCCCTCGAAGGCCTCCACCGCCACGGTCTTGTCGCCCATCTCGTCGCCGAGCTTGTTGATGTCGATGATCTCGATGGTGCCGCGCGGCGGCGTCTGGCTCTTGTTGAAGTACTGGGCGAAGCCGAAGCCGGACAGGTGCAGCTCTTCCAGGTGCTGGCGCGACAGGCCTTCGTTGGGTGTCAACAGGATGACCTTGCTCGGGTAGCGGTCGCCATTGCCGGCCTGGAAGTAGTGCAGGTACTGCAGGATATTGACGTGCAGCAGCAGCGTCTTGCCGCTGCCGGTGGCGTTCCAGAAGGCGATCTTGTTCAGGTCGTCGGCGTCGAAGTCGCGGAACGGATCGGCGCCGGCCTCCCCGCGGTAGGCCGCCAGGGTTTCGTTCAGGCCATCTAGCAGCGCTTCGCGGCGATTGAAGTACCAGTCCAGGTAGATTTCGCTGAACAGCAGCGACAGGTACTGGAAGTACTTCATCTGCAGTTCGTGGCCTTCGCGCTTGTTACGCTGGGCGGTGATGCGCCGCCAGTGCTCGACTATGTTCAGGTCGTAGCGGCGCAGCTCCGCCTCGCTGGTGCGTTGCGGTTCGAAGAAGTTGCCGGCCAGCTCGTGGAAGAACAGCGTCTGGCCGTCATCGTCGATGCCCTCGTGGCGGTCATCGCCCAGGCGCAGCTTCAGCGCCCCCAGGCTGCCGCCCTTGAAGAAACCCAGCATCCAGCGGTTGAGCACCAGTTCCTGGTGGAAGCTCCGCTTGCCGGCCGCGCCCCGTGGTGCTCGCGCCATCAGAGCGCCTCCACGGCGAACATGCGTTCGAGGAATTCCGGCTCGATCTGGCGCAGCTTGAGCTCGCGGGTGGCGCCGCCCTGCGCCGCGGTCTGGGTGAGCACCGAGGGAATGTTGTGGTCGCCGTTGAGGTAGATGACGTCGAAGCGGCTGTTCGCCGGGTCGATCGCCAGCTCCTCGCAGAGCCGGCTGATGCCCTCGTAGTCGAGGACCTCGCAGTCACGCCAGAGCACCAGGCAGCTTTCCCCGCCCGGCAGCGTGCCGGTGACCTTGACGAAGCCGCGCTCCAGCTGCGCATCCACCTGGCCGACGCGCAGGCCGAGGAGATAGTTGAAGGTCTCGACCAGGTCCACCGGGCGCCGCTCGAAGGCGCCGGCGGAGTCCACCGCGATGTCCATGGCGTAGTCGAACGGCTTGCGGAAATCGCCGATCGACAGCAACGAGGCGCGGCTCTCCACGTTCAGCATGTAGCGCAGCAGGTAGTCGTCCCGCGCGTGGTCCGGGAGGAAGCCGAACAGGTCGCCCACCGCCGGCGGCCGGGCCAGTTGGATGTTGTTCAGGGCGTCCTCGTAGCTCTCCAGCTTGAGCACCTTGAAGCAGCCGGACAGGCCGGTCTGCGGCGCCGTGGGCTCGCCATCCTTCCATTGCGCGGAGTAGATGGCCTTAATCGCCCGCGGCTTGGTCACGGTTTCGAAGTACTCGCCCTGCTCCACCAGGATGAAGCCGAGCTTGGGCTCCAGGCCGGCGGCCTGGGCCTCGCGCCGCAGCTCGATCACCGCATGGGCGGTGGTGCCGCTGCCGCCGAAGTAGTCGAGCACCAGGGCCTGCTCGTCGGCCTGGACCGCCAGGGAGATGCACTTCTTCACCAGGTGGATCGATTTCGGGAAGTCGAAGCGCTTCTCGCCGAGCATGTCGATGAGCAGGCTGTTACCGTACTTGCCGGCATCGAACTCGCCGCCGCTCCAGACGGTCTTGGGCACGGTCTGTTCATGGGTGACGAACAGGTCCCAGTCGTCGCCGACCTTGAGCGCCGCGACGCGCTCCAGGTTCTGGCGGATGGAGTCGAGGCCGAAGTTCCAGCGCCGTTCGACGCCGTCCTGGTCGATCGGCCACACCTCGACGCGCCCATCGGCCAGCAGGACGTTCTTGCCGGCGGGGTGGAAATCGTCGTCCGGCACCGTGCCGACGTCGACCACGCGGCCGTCCACCACGTAGATCGGGTAGAACGACGGCCGCCGGTCGATGCGCCGGGAGTTCTCGCCCCAGCGCCGCATCTTGCGCGGGGTGCCGTTCTCTTCCAGGGTCCTGGCGATGCTCGACAGCCCGTCGCGGGTGAGGAACAGCGCGTACTCGTGGGTACGGTTGAAGTTGCGGGTGATCGAGCCCTTGGGGTTGTGCACCACGGTGACCCGCGACAGCGTGTGCTCCGGCGCCACCTGCTCCATCACCTTGGACAGGTTGACCATCTCGGAATCGTCGATCGCCACCGTCTTCACGCCGTCGAAGCGCAGCAGGCTCATGCCCTTGATCAGGCGGTCCTGCATCAGGCTCATCCAGGACGAATGCTTGTACTCGTTCTTGTAGAGGATGGGCGTGGAGTTGGTGTTGTAGGGCGGGTCTATATAGATGTACTTGACCTGCTCGCGGTAGCGCTCCTGCAGGAAGCTCAGGGCCTGGAAGTTGTCGCTGTGGACGAAGGTGCCGTTGACGCTGCCGTCCAGGTCGGCGATGGAAGCCAGCAGCCGCGCCTTGAAGGCGGCGTCGTAGAGGCTGGTGTCGAGCATCCGGAAGGGCGCATTGCGCAGGTCCTGCTCGGTGCCATTCGCCGCGCCCGTCCAGAGCCCCAGCTGGCGCCACTGCTCCCATTGCCGGGGGTTGCCGACGATGGCTGGGTACAACGCTTCCGGCACCCGGTCCAGGGTGATGCAGTAATGGCTGGAGACCACGAACTTCTTCTTCAGCCAGAGCTTCTTCTGGAACTCTTCCAGTTGCGCCAGGAAGTCGATCAGCTCCCGGGCGATGGCCCGCAGGCACTGCGTCATGCGCAGGCTCTTGTCGATATCGGCGATGGCCGTGGCGTTCTGCAGGTCGTCCAGGTGCAGGACTTCGTTCTTGATGTAGAAGTCCAGCTCGCCGCGCAGGAAACGCCCGAGGTCCTTGTGGATGAAGTAGTCGGCGGTGTTCTTGCTGGCGTAGTCGCTGAGGTTCTTCTCCAGCAGCGTGCGCTGCGGGTTCTTCTCGGTCGGCTCGCGCCTGGCCAGATCGGCCCAGCGCGCCTTGACCGCCGCATCGCCCAGCACGGTCTCGACGGCCTTGCCGATCAGCGTCTCCTGCTTGGTGCCCTTGGCCACCGGGCGGTATTCGAAGCGCAGCGTCAGCAGCGGCTGGCCGTCGGCGCCGTCGCCCTCCTCGATGGGCAGCAGCGCTTCGTCGTATTCGTGGCCGTGCTCGTCGGTGCGGCTCAGCGTCATCGGTTCGATCAGCGCGAAGCGGCGTTCCTTGTCGTTGTCCTTGCGGTTGTCCTTGGCGGTGTCGGCGGCCACCAGGCGGAAGTGCACGGCGCGGCCGTCTTCCAGGCGGAAGCTGTAGTTGGCGAAGTTCTCGCCGCTCTTGGTGTAGTACTGGTCCTTGTTGGCCCAGTGCAGCATGACTTCCTCGCCGGCGTAGGGGATGGCGTAGGTGTCCCCCTTGTAGCGGCGCTGGCTGACGAAGTCGCCGTTGTTGTAGTAACGGCTGAAGAAGGTCAGCAGGTGGCTGAAGACGGCGTTCTCGTGCTCGGCGCCATCGCGCCCCGCCAGGTGCTCCTGGATCTTGCGCGGCAGGCGCCGCTCCAGGTAGTCGTTGATCTCGCCGGCGCGGGCATTGAGGATGCGGTAGACGCCGAAGTCCAGCTCCGGGCGGTCGATCTGGAAGATCTCGCGCAGCTTGGCGACCAGGGCCTGGTGCTTGGGATTACGGATGTCGCTCATGACTTGGCCTTTTTCAATACCGCTGTATCTGTCCGGGTTCGCCGCCGGGGAAACGCACGCCACTCCCGCAGCCAGGTTCGGCACGGCGGGCTCGGACTATGCTCGGGATGCACGCGCCACCGGCCCGCGCCGCAGTGGCGAGGCGCTTCGACGGCATGACGACCGGGGGGGGCGGGCGGAATCAGGATTCAGCTCCCTCTGCGATCCGGCAGGCAGTGAATCTCAACTGACTTGCGATTGGCAACCTGGGCAGCGCCCTGCCAATCCAAACCGTTGATCTTACAAGAGAAGCGCGTCATTCGCGACCGGCGGGGGCCGGGCTGCGCCAAGGGAGCTCGACTAGACGCCGGGCGGCAGCTTCGAGCGCATCGCCTTGCGCCGGTCGAACTTCTCGCCATCCGCCACGAAGGTGCCGTCGCCGACCGCGTGCAGGGTACGGCGCTCCTCGCGTTTGGAATCGACGTAGGCGGCGATGCCGTCGAGCACCACTATGTTGTGCCGCTCGACCACGTCGACCACCCGGCACTCGATGTTCGCCAGGCACTCGCCGATCAGCGGCGCGCCGACATGCCGGGCCGGCACGGCGGTCAGCCCGAAGCGGGCGAACTTGTCGGTGTCGGCGCCGGAGCAGGTGCCTATGCCGACCACGGTGTCGAGCAGGTCCACGGTGGGAATGGCGATGACGCACTCGCGGGTCTTTTCCAGCGCGGCGTAGGAATGGTTCCAGGGCCCGGTGGTGAAAGCGAAGCGCGGGGTGAAGTCGACCACCATGGTCCAGGACAGCGTCATGATGTTGGGCTGGCCAGCGTCGCAGGTGGTGACCAGCACCACCGGGCCGGGCTCCAGCAGGGTGAAGGCCTTCTCCAGCTTCAGCGCTTTCATGGCGGTGCTCCTCGTCGCAGGGTTCCACGCCCGTGCCCAGGACCGTGGGTGAGTGGATACCACCTATTCCTTTCCCTGCCCGCACACGGGAAGGAACAGAGTAGGCGTTTTTCCATGGCTTGCCACGAGGTCACTTGTATGCTCGTAGCCAACCGCCTCAGACAACCCATCCCCGTCACGCCTTCCTCGGAACGTACCGCCTGTTTCCCGAGAAGAAGAAGACTCCTCGCCCGCGTTCGCCCGATGCCGGTCATCGTCGGCCTCGCCTGGCCGGAACCACGCAGGCGCCAGTTCCTCGCTGACGCCCGCTGTTCGGTTCGACTCCTCAGAAGCTTCCCCCACCTCCGCCAGCGCCTGCTCGAGGATCGAAAGGATCTGGTCGGCCTGTTCGCGCCCGATGGTCAGGGCCGGGCTCAGGCACAGGGTGTTGTTGAAGTCGGCGAAGGAGCGGTTGGTACGGCTGATGATCAGGCCCTTGGCCATGCACAGCGCGGCAACCCGCATGGCCACGCCCTCGGCCACCGGTTCGCGGGTCTCGCGGTCGCTGACCAGCTCGATGCCGAGGAAGAGTCCCTTGCCACGAACCTCGCCGATCAGCGGGTGTTTTCGCTGCAGGCGCAGCAGGCCTTCGAACAGGTAGGCGCCGATTTTCTCCGCATTCTCCAGCAGGCCTTCCCGCTCGATGATCCGCAGGTTCTCCAGCGCTGCGGCGGGGCCGGCGGTACAGCCACCGAAGGTGCTGATGTCACGGAAGTAGACCTCGCGGTCGTCCGGCTCGCCCTTGAACTGTTCGAACACCTCTTCTGTGGTCACCGTGCAGGAGATGGCGGCATACCCGGACGCCACGCCCTTGGCCATGGTGACGATGTCCGGCTGGATGCCGTAGTGCTGGTAGGCGAACCACTTGCCGGTGCGGCCCAGGCCGCAAACCACCTCATCGATGTGAATGAGGATGTCGTACTTGCGGCAGATCGCTTCCACGGCCTTCAGGTAGCCCGCGGGCTGAGTGATGACGCCGCCACCGGCGGTGATCGGCTCCAGCACCACCGCGCCGATGGTGTCCGGGCCCTCGCGCAGGATGACCTCCTCCATGGCGCGGGCCGCGCGGGCGCCGTAGTCGTCGACCGGGCCGAATTGGCTGCGGTACTCGCAGCAATGCGGGAACTCGACGAAGCCCGGGGTGAAGGGGCTGTACTGCATGCGCCGTTCCTGTTGCCCGGTGGAACTCAGGCAGGTGATGGTGGTGCCGTGGTAGTCGCGCTCGCGGTAGAGGATCTTGTGCTTGCGGCCGGCGTACTTGCGGTGGGCGATCTGCCGCACCATCTTGTAGGCCTTCTCGTTGGCTTCCGAACCTGAGTTGGAGAAATACACCCGGCTCATGCCCGGCATGTTCTCGATCAGCGCCTCGGCGAAGCGCGCCGCCACCGGGCTGCCCAGGGTGCCGGCGAAGTAGTTCAGCTCGACCAGTTGGTCGCGCACGGCGTCGGCGATGCTGGCCCGGCCATAGCCCACGTTGACGCACCAGACGCCGCCGGAAGTGGCGTCCAGGTAGCGCCGGCCCTGCACATCCCAGACGTACAGGCCCTCGCCCCGGTGCATCATCGGCGGCGCCGCCCGCTCGAAGCCCCGGTGCTGGGTCAGGTGGTGCCATACATGGCGGCGGTCCGATTCCAGCCATTGCTCGCTGGCGGACTGCGGGGAAAAATCGTTCATCGGGCTTGCTCCTGTTCATGGTTCCGGCCCGGCGCCGGGACGAGCGAGTGCCCGCACCGACGCCGCGCGTACTGGGCACCCGGGGGTGCCGATCGTGGGAAATCTCTCCGCTTCGCCGGGCCTGGCCGCCCGGCATGGCTTCAGGCCTTGCCCTTCCAGGGCACCAGGCGGCGCTCCAGCCAGCGCATGCCGAGGTCGAACAACAGGGCCAGGGCGCCGATCACCAGGATGCCCAGCACCACCACCTCGGTGGCCATGAACTTCGATGCGGTCAGCACCATGAAGCCCAGGCCGGCGGTGGCCGCGACCATCTCGGCGGCGGCTCCCGCCCATGGAGTAGGCGGCGTGGAACTGTTCGATGGCCACCGAGCGCACGCCGGCGCGGGCGCTGAGCGCCAGCGGGGCGAACATGGCCAGGTAGATGAGCAGGATCTTCGAGCCTTCGCCGATGCCCATCCAGATCACCACCAGGGGCAGATAGGCCAGCGGCGGCAGCGGCCGGTAGAACTCCACCAGCGGGTCGAAAATGCCCCGCGCCACCCGGTTGACGCCCATGAGAATGCCCACCGGCACCGCCGTCAGCACCGCGAGGAAGAAGGCGCCGAACACCCGCAAGGCGCTCCAGCCGATGAGGGTGAGCAGGGTGGCAACCGCTACGCGGTGCCCTACATGTGGGGCACCACCGGCATCGGCTACAACGCCGACAAGGTCGCGCAACGGCTAGGAGCGGACGCGCCGGTGGACTCGTGGGACCTGATCTTCAAGAAGGAAAACATCAGCAAGCTCAGCGATTGCGGCGTCGCCATGCTCGACGCGCCGGTGGAAATCATCCCCATCGCCCTGCACTACCTGGGCCTGCCGCCCAACAGCAAGAACCCGGCCGACTACGAACGCGCCGAAGCCCTGCTGCGCAGCATCCGCCCCTACATCCGCTACTTCGACTCATCGAAGTTCCCCTCCGACCTGGCCAACGGCGACATCTGCGCCGTGGTCGGCTGGGGCGGCTCGGTATACAGCGCCAGACAGATCGCCGAACGGGCCCACAACGGCATGAAGATCACCTACAGCATCCCCCGCGAAGGCGCCCCGGTGTGGATGGAAAACCTGGTGCTGCTCAAGGATGCGCCACACCCACAGCAAGGCTACGCCTTCATCGACTACATCCTGCGCCCGGAAATTACCGCGAAGAACTCCAACTACGTCGGCTACCCCAACGGCAACAAGGACGCCACCAAACTGATAGACACCCAACTGCGCGAAAACCCGGCGCAGCATCCCACGAAGGAGGTCATGGATACGTTGTATCCGCTGGAAACACTGCCCTTGAGGCTTGAGCGGGTGCGTACGCGGGTCTGGACGAGGGTGAAGACTGGGACGTGATAGGTTTTGGCTGTTGGGGACCGACTTCTGCTGGGTGGGGGCTGGTGGGGGTTGGCTGGTTTTGATGGGCTGTGGTTGCCATTTCATACTAGCGACGTGGGTCACGCTGTCAGCGGGTACAGGACTGACAGCGTGATGGGACAACTAGGTGGGCAGCCACGGCGGCCCTATTCCCCAACCTGGAAGTTCACCTCCTTCGCAGCATCGGCCAAGGCCTTGGTCTCAGCGGTTTGCATGACCACGTCGCCGACTTCTGCAGCGACACTGCCTGAATTCGCTTCTGGGTTACGTCCGAGCTTATCGAAGAGCACTGCCTGCCAGGGCGGTCAAGCCGGGTGATCTGGACGGACGCGGTTCCAGACGTGGATATCAGTGCGTTCGCTCAATGGTTTTGTGCGCAATTTGCGTCAACCAGAAACCAAAACAGAACACCTCAAACACTCTACCCCTTGCACCCCAAGCGCTTATTTCATGAGTTTACATGGACGCTAGTGGACACTGGCGGATCGCCTACACCCTAGTAAATACGGGGCATACAGGCTAAATAGCGTCCATCACGATCCATGAGCATCCACAGACAGCCAAGCGATTCGGTGGGGCAAAAGTGGGGCAAAATTCCAAGGCGACCGAATCGGGCAAGGGGTAGACGGTGGCAAAACTGACAGCGAAGCAACTGGAAGCGCTCACCTCGGCCGACGATGGCAAGACACTGCGCGAAGACGGCGGACTGGTCGCCAAGGTTCGTGCTGGGGTACGCGGCGTCACGGTCCTGTTTCGCTATGAGTTCAAACTGGATGGAGCGAAACGCGATCATCGCCTGGGCAGTTGACCCAAGAAGTCGCTGGTGCAGATTCGCGCCGAACGCGACGAAGTGAAAGCCACAGTCGCAAAAGGGATCGATCCCACTGCCGCCCGCAAAGCCGCCAAGATCGAAGCCCAAGCCGCTATTGCGGCCACCATTGCCGAAGCCGAGCGCCAGGCAGCGGAGAACAAGACAGTCGCCGACCTCTTCGAGGAGTGGATGCGCGATGGCGTATCACGTCAGGACAGCAATACCGAACTGCGCCGCAGCTTCACCAAGGACGTGCTACCGCTCATTGGCAAGAAGCCGCTGCGCACCCTAACCGAGAAAGACCTGCTCAACGTTCTGCGCCAAGTCAAAGCACGCGGGCTGAATCGCACCGTAGTGATCCGCAGCAAGGACATAGGCCAGATGCTGCGCTGGGCCGAGAAACGCAAGCCATGGCGCCCCCTGATGGCCGACGGCAACCCAGCCGACCTGGTAGACGTCAACAAGCTGCTCGACCACGACTACCAGGAACAACGCGACCGACTGCTTTCCCCTGACGAAATCCGCGAGTTGCGCGACATCTTCGCCCGTCTGGAGCGCGACTACGACGCCCTGCCCGTCGGCCAGAAATACTCCGGCATCCGCCCGGTCAATTCACGCGTGCAATGTGCCGTCTGGATCTGCCTGAGCACCCTCTGCCGTATCGGCGAGTTGCTCAAATCCGAATGGCGCCATGTGGATCTGGACAAAGGTACCTGGTATATCCCAGCCGAAGCCACCAAGGGACACAAAGGTAAACGCCAGGATCACCATGTATTCCTGTCGCCATTCGCGCTGAACCAGTTCAAGCGCCTGAAAGAAGAAACTGGCCATACCCCGTTCTGCTTCCCGAGTAAGGACGAGAACAGCCATGTCGACACCAAGACGGTCAGCAAGCTGATCGGCGATCGGCAATGCCGCTTCAAGAACCGCAGCAAGCCGCTTGCTGGTCGTCACCATGATGACTCACTGGTGCTGAGCAAGGGTTCCAAGGGTGAATGGACGCCGCATGACTTGCGGCGCACAGGCGCAACTATGATGCAGGAACTCGGCATCACGCTGGAGATCATTGATCGTTGTCAAAACCACCTACTGAGCGGATCCAAGGTGCGTCGACACTATCTTCATCATGACTATGCGAAGGAAAAAACCGAGGCTTGGCGGCGCCTGGGAGAGAAGCTTGAAACACTCTTAGCCACGCTGACTGACTAGTGGCAGCATTGCATAGTCACGCGCAACTGCTCAAAAAATCGCCAGCCACTATCGAAAGCGGCGCGGACCAAAACGCGCGCGCGATTCTCAGGGAGGCACATTTGTGCCTCCTAGCGGGAAGGGCGCATCCCAAGCGCGAATTAGCGATACGTCGTGCCAGCCACTCAGTCCCCACTAGCCGCCTCATTGTCAATGAGAACCAGCGAGCTCTAGGGGTAACACTCTACCTGACGAAAAATGGCCATAAGCTCGTGTAAAATCTCGCGCGTCCTGTATATTTTGCACATTAGACATGCCCAGGTCACAGGCATACAGGCGTATACAGTATCAAACTAGGATGATAGATGGAAGACTTTGCAAAATACAACACGAAACTTGAGCAAATCTTTCATTTCTGGACGCATGAATCCGACCAGAAATTCAAAAACAAAAGTGCCATAACCGCCCAAAAAGTCAGAGAGTTAATTGATATAACCACTCTACGAGAGTCTGGTGTTTTTTTTACTAGCGACTATCTTGCAGAAAAAGCCATAGATAACTTCAACAACCCCATCACTGGAGAGTCTTTCATTGTCGACCCAACATGTGGCTCGGGAAGCCTACTTGTTGCTGCATCGAAAAAAATGCCCATAGCCGACTCTGCTAGCGCAACACTGGAGCAATGGGGAAAGCAACTTTGTGGTTTCGATATATATTCTGAATTTGTTGAGTGTACAAAACTCAGAATCGTATTAGAAACTCTAGTGCGGGGTGCAAAGCCTGACAAGAGCCTCAAAGAACTAACAAAACTACTTAGCAATATCCAGACAGGCAACTGCCTCGAAAATAAAGAAATCA
Organism: Pseudomonas sp. AAC; assembly: GCF_000725445.1. Lineage (NCBI taxonomy): Bacteria > Pseudomonadati > Pseudomonadota > Gammaproteobacteria > Pseudomonadales > Pseudomonadaceae > Pseudomonas > Pseudomonas sp. AAC. Next base: position 14,575 of record NZ_KL647097.1, read on the forward strand.
TATCCAAGGCAACGCACCTAGCGCTCAACCCGCCATACAACAACTCTAGAAGCGCTGTAAAATACAGCTGGGGTAGCGGAAAAATAAACAATGCCGCAATATTTTATTTCGAGCTATCTTTAAGCCTCAAAAACGGCTGTTCAATATCAGCAATTCTACCCGACGTACTAAGAAGCGGAAGTAGATTTGAATCTTGGCGCATTATTGTTGAGGAAAGATTAGCAGACACAAGAATCTCCACTGAAGGTCGATTCGACAAGAACACTGACATTGACATATTTCTTATAAATGGCGTAATAAAAAGATCTAACCACCAGAATATACAATGGCAACCGAAAAACGATTATGACCACGAAACTCACTCGACAATAGGCCACTACTTTAAGATTTCTGTCGGAGCAGTTGTGCCTTTTAGAGACCCTCATGAGGGTCCTAATTACTCATATATACACCCAAAAACTTTACCTAAATGGGGAGAAGTCAAGAAAATCCCTGAGAAAAGAAAATTTTTAGGAAGGGTTTTCCAGCCGCCATTTGTAGTGATACGAAGAACATCTGGCCCCCGCGACAGACACCGAGCAGTCCCTACCCTTATACTAGGGAAGCGATTAGTAGCTGTCGAGAATCACCTTTTGGTGCTAACACCAAAAGATGGAGACCTCCGTTACTGCAGAGAATTACTCGAGCTACTGAAAAAAGAGCAAGTCAACTTATATCTAAACAATAGAATTCGTTGCCGCCACCTGACAGTCTCAGCGATATCAGAAATCCCATGGAGCATTCAGTGAAAGTACTACTAGATGAATTGCCTTTTGAGATAGCTGCGCGCCTCCCAATTCAACTGGGTCGTCAAAGCATATCTAGCTCTATGGTTGCGATTTCAGAATTAATAAAAAACTCATATGATGCCGGTGCCAAGGAAGTAATACTAGAATTTATCGAGACCAGCGACAACACTAAGTCCATGCTCATCACAGATGACGGTGAGGGGATGTCATTTGATGAGATACAACAAAATTGGCTGATAATCGGCACAAGCCATAAGACTCAAAAAGAGAAATCAGAAGACTCTAGCAGGGTCCTCACGGGAGCCAAGGGTCTAGGTCGCCTTGGGGCAGATCGGCTTTGCAGATCTCTCCTTCTGCAGACAAAGCGCACGGATGACGATTATGCAATTGAGCTAGAAATCGAGTGGAGCGCATACGAAAACTCCGACAGAGCGTTGTCTCAAATCAAGCACAAAATATATAAAGTCACCTCACCAATAAATGATGAGCTCGGGCAATTCCCTCAAAGTAAAAAAAGCAAAGGAACAAGAATAATCCTAAAAGATCTAAAAGATAGCTGGACACCAGACTTACTACTAGATCTCAAAAAAGAGCTATCACTGCTAGTATCTCCATTTGATGAGATTGGAAATTTCTCCATAAATATAAAGTCCGGGATATCTACTGTAGATGGGAATGTATCTAGCACTTCAGCCATTGACTATGCTCGCTGGGTAGTCGAAGCCGAGCTCAACGCCGATCAAATTAATGCCACTTTTAAATACGGCCCTGATGGTAGAGAATTTAAAGTCGAGGCTGAACCATGGTCAAATTGGATTAAAGACCGACACCCTGACTCTTCCTGTGGCACTTTACGATTCAAGATGTATTTTATTCCCTGGGATGCTCCCGGCCTAAAAAATCTAGACTTAACCAAACGGAATTGGCAAGAATTCATGGCTGCAAATCAGGGTGTCCGTATATATAGAGACAAGTTTAGAGTTCGTCCTTATGGAGAGCCTTCGGGCAAAGGTGACTGGCTTGACTTAGGAATACGCCGAGCCAAAAGTCCTGGAGGTGTAAAGCAAGGTGGATGGAAAGTTGGTCCACACCAAATTGTGGGTGCAGTTTTTATTAGCCGACAGTCCAACCCACTGCTTGAGGACCAAACTAACCGAGAAGGCATCGTGGAGTCGGAAGCCTTTTATGACATGCGTGCATTCTGCGTTAAAACAATTCAAACCTTTGAAGGGTTTGCACAGAAAGTCGCAAGGGAAGAGTCTGAGGATTCCGATACCGAAGAAAAGAAATCTTTGGCAAAAAAAGCCATTACCGACACAACACTAGTTGTTGAAGAATTTAAAAGCAAAATATCAGAAAGCACAGAAAACAATAGCCCTCCTCCGCAAGAATACTTAGAAAAAATTATAGAAATTGAGTCGAAACTAGCTGAAGCAGCTGCCAGATCAAACGAGCTGGAAGTTCATCTTGAACAAAAAGCTGAAGAACTAGAAAGCGAGAAAGACACATTAGCCAACTTAGCATCTTTGGGCATTTTGACTGTATGCTTCGGCCATGAAGCAAAAGAGTTCACAAATCTATCCCTAGTAAATGCCAAAAATCTAAAAAGCAATTTCGAGCTTGGAACTTTCATGCTGACTCCACCCTATGATGAAGAGTTCAGCAAATGCCTCAACACAATTATATCCAGCACTGGATTTGTTAGAAACTTTGCCTCCTTCGCACTGGGCAACATAAAGCCTGACAAAAGAAAGCGAAAATCGACTAGCATAGGCAGAATCGCCACCGACGTATTTAAATCTCTAAAAGCCTCTTTAGATCGGCAAAATATTGAGTTCGACGTTTCTATAGAAACTCAAAAAAAGATTACAGCCTTTGAAATCGACTTAGAAAGCATACTCGTCAACCTTATTTCAAATTCAATATGGGCATTAAAGAGAACCCCAATTGGCCAAAGATTTATTTCCATAAAAGTCACTGAAAAAGACGACAATTACTTAGAACTAAACTTCGCGGATAGCGGATTTGGCTTAGAGAGCGGAACCGAAGAGTTAATCTTCCAGCCAATGTACAGTACAAGACTGGACAGAAAAGGGGCCGTAGAAGGAACCGGTATGGGTTTGTCTATTGTGAAAAGCTTTGTGGAAAACCATGCAGGCGGCAGTATCATAGCTATTGCAAATGGTAGGCTCGGTGGCGCTGAATTTCTTATAAACTTCCCCACCCTCTTTACTAGAGGCGAATAAATAGATGCCCCAAAATGTGATCCTATACATTGATGAAGAACAGATTGCCCTTGATTCGTACAGCCAAGTACTAAAGCGGCAATTATCGTCTGATCTTGAGATTATCTGTTCACAGCCTCAACCGACGCTCGAACTTATGGTCAAGCATATATTTAGAATGCGAGACCGCATCGTATCGATAATTGTTGACGAGCACCTTGAAGTCGCAGGAACTGCGGACTACATTGGAAGCGAGCTGGCTAACGCATACAGGCAAATAGACACTAAAATTCCGATTTATATACTTAGTAATCACGTCGACGAAATCGACGAGAATCTCCACAGTGTAGAATACATCCTAAGCAAGGATGATTTCGCTGATGGCGGTCCAGCACTTGAAAGCGCAACAAAACGAATCAGTCGCCATATAAACACCTTTGAAAAAATAGTGAATGAGCGAGAGCAGCGCTTTGCAAGCCTCCTAAAAAAATACATCTCTTCAGAAATTAGCGAAGAAGAGTCAGACGAACTAAATGAACTAAAAATCTGGAGAGAGGCTCCTACTGCACTCGAAGAATTCACTATGACCATTGAGCTCAAAAAGCAGTCAGACGAGCAAGAAAGAATCCTCCTTGAGATAGAAGAGATCCTGAAAAAGGATGATACTTAAATGTTTTACCCAAAACTCACGAGGCGCGATGAATACAAAAAGACAAGCCAGGGAAATTACTATGCAAATTACAAAGAGTACTATGAAGAAATAAAGGAGGACTGCAAAGAGCGATGTGTCTACTGCGACACGCTTCTATCCGAGCAAGGAGGCGAAGGGTTTCACCTTGATCACTTTAGACCATCAGCACTTTTCCCCGAACTATCAACCGACCCTAATAATCTTGTTCTTTCTTGCTCTAAGTGCAATATCTTCAAATCGAAAAACTGGCATACGTCAGACCTCATACCGGCATATACCTCACATGATGGAGTTTCCGGCTTCATTGATCCTTTCCAAGAAGGACTCTCCAATCACTTCTCGGTTTCACTCACAGGCAAACTCTTAAGCACCAGCAAAGTTTCTAGCTACATGATCGAGATCCTCCATCTCAACCGAGAGTCGAGACTACAAATTAGAAGGCGAAGATATATTAATTATAGAGCCGAGCAATTAAGCGTGAGGATTGACCAAAAATTAGCCACCCTAATTAAATTCATGGAAGAGGATAACTACGATAGAAATACGGCACGCTCCATGGCTTTATCGATAAGAGAAGCAAAGAATTTGCTAAACAAACTACTATTCCACTCATGAGCCCATTATTCAATGCCCTTTCGAACAAAACCACTGTACCTAGACACCTCTCACTCACTAAAACGGATCGGCAAAACAGTGCAAAGAGATTATCTATAGTAAAGCTCGGAAAATTTTTCTCGCTTAGTTTAATTTTTTAAAACACTAGAGCACAGTCTGCCTCGCGGAGTAGAATGAAAATTTTGGTACTCCAATGATGCATCTCAACCACTTGCTTGACCAACAGAGGGAAATTAAATCCACTCAATTTCTCCTCTCCCATTTACTAACTCCCGGATAAGTGTCCGAGTGCATTTTAGAGCATGCCAGTGCGACACTGCTTGAAAAACTATCCAAACCAAAAATCTTGATTTTCGCACACGGGAATTCTGAGTTCATATACTGCAACGGCGGAACCGCTCCACCCACTAGGCCATCACTCCTGAAACAGCGCGAATGGCACACAGCAGAGTAGCGATTCGAGCCGCAGCTTTTCCTCGCACATATAGCCCAAGCTCCAGAGAGTACTCGAATGACCACTGATTCAGATTAGACGAGCCCACATAAGCAGCCGCATCGTCTGCGAGAATTACTTTTGCGTGGAAGGTTTCGTTGCCTGGTGCGTCAGGACGGTCAAGGCGAAAGTTAAGCACTTTTACGCCAAGGCGAGAAAGGTCCTCACGGACGAATTGTAATACTGCTGGGGGGTGCCCTTCTTTATTGGTGCGCAAAATGAGGCATCTGTCCGACGCAGATGTACGCTCAAAGAGATTTAACACAACCTGCGCGCCGACCTCGTCGAAAAACGGCGTCATCACACAAAAGGAGCTACTTGCAGATTCTGCAATAGCCGGCAGTAGCTGCCTGGTATCCCTGAAACCCCAGCTGCCCTGGAGCATTTTCTCAAGCTGCAAGGAAATTTGGCTCGGAGCAGGTGGTTTCGTCAGCACCACCTCCACTATGTCAGCATCGCGGTAGACACGTGTGCGATACAGTCGCGCGCCAAGCAGCAAGGGAGCCAGCTGTGCTGCGAAGGCGCAATCACGCACCTGCCAGGTGAGCGGCGTTGACTGCACGAACACCCCACATGCTTGCCCGGCAATCAATGAACGCTCAACGTCGGCAACTCGCGCCTGTGGCAGACCGGCACGCGTACAGATGGAGTGCAGGTCCAAAGGCACATTAAATGAGCCTTGCCCGGCTGCTTCGCACAATGACGCACTTACCTCGCAATGAGGAGCTAGCGCGTCAAAGGCGCTCAACAGTTCACCCCTCATCGGTTTCGTTGATCACCTCGAGGAAGCCATAGATGCGCTGCCCCTTGTGTGCTGCATCCTCACGGGGTGGCGGGCCGCCCTTTAGCACGGCACGAGACAGCAGCTGGTTCTGAGCAATGCAGGACGTCTCGGGAATCATGATACAGTCGGGGCAAGCTCCCCCAGCCGTATCACAGAGTCGACCCGAGTTGCAGCGATGTGTCGAAGCTTCCAATAAGCGAGAGAGGAACCGATTATGTTCGTTCCGCCACAGCGATGATAGGTTCCCCAAGTCCATGGTCGTGCCATTTCGATAGATCACGAAAGCAAGGTCCAGCGGAAAAATGTATTCCCCCATAGAGCCTAGATCTAAGCCCGACAACTCGGCTACGTTCTTCATAAGCACGTGCGAGTAGGTGTGCAACAGCGTGTATACGTAGCGGTAGGTTGACGCGTCCCCTTCTTTCAGGAGAGAGAAGTAGCGCCCGAACGGCTGCGCCACCTCCAAAATCCTGCCGCCCAACTTGACGGAACTGCTCTCATCCCAGCTCGGCAGGTCCGACACCCCGACAGCTTGAAGCCACTTGTAAACAGCTCCCGGATCGAGGCGTACGTACAGCGCCTCGTTGGCCTGCGTGACAACGTAGATGGGCCTCTTACCGCTGCGTAACGGGTCGAACAGCCTCAATCGAACAGGCATGTCCTGGTTGCGCTTGTCCAGTGTCGGAGTCGCAGAAACTCGCGTATATCCGTGAGTAAAGCGGCACAGGTCGAACTCGCGAATCAACCCCAGGTCGGCGATGCCAAGCTTGACCATTAAGCGCTGGGTTTCGGCCTCCTGGGCTGCCTTGGTGTTCGCGTCCTTCGGTGCAAGGTCGTTGTCCAGATGGTTGAAGCGCACAAATTTCGCACGCACCCCGTCAGGCAGAACGGAAAGCTTGCCCCTATTCAGTGCTTCGTGCTCAACTGCGAGGACGAAAGGGTCGAAACGGCTGGTGTACTCGCTACGCAGTGAAAGTTGCACATTGACTGCTGGTGGAAGTTCGACATGTGGCCGCACGAGCGGCGGGTCGCCGGTGGTCCATCTTGTTACGAGCTTCTTCAGCTCGCTTTCCATCATCGTTTGAATGGCTGTATCCCCTGAGCCACTCGCAAGCTGATGCATCCGGGAAAGGGTCTCGTACGACTCCCACTCGCTGACCTTTCCTGCTGCGAGCAAAGCCTCTCTCATCTCATCAGGTGTGAGCTCTGTGCCACCGAATCGAAACTGGTTTCCGATAAAAGCAGCGAGCTCGGCGTTACGTTGCGGCTCAAGCATCGTGATGAGCTGATGCTCCGACTCTGGGAAAAGTACAAATTGCTCTGACTGCGCATAGTACGCTGATGACGCGCGATACGAGATTGGCTCCATGCGGCGTTCGCTAACGCGCGCACTGGATTGGTTTCTCAGGAGCCCCGTCGTGAACGGGTCATTTTGGCGCCACTCATTGGACCCTTTATGCCCACACGTAGGGTTGGCGCAGTAGAAATGCCACTGACCGATGCGAGGCGAGTCGGTATTGAGTTTGAAGTCGCTTCCGCCGCATACATTGCACTCTTCACCATAGAGTCTCAGAGCGTTGTTGCGGTCATCCCACTCCCATCGACCAGGAGTTACAGGCATCCACTCACCGGACCAGTGTACAAAGATGACATCGACCTGCCGCCATTGACACGGTCCACTGGCATCAGCGACTGTGCAACGGGTCTTACGCAACTGATCCATGCTCTTAGCTAGCTCGTGGGCTGACTTGAAACGCCTGAAGAGCCGGCACTTGTTGCAGACGAAAGTCAGCGGGGCCGGGGCATACCCCATTCGCAACGGACTCAAGAATGCCAAGCGGTCAGCGCTCAACGGGATCACCGCGGCCCCCTTGAGAAGCGACTCATCCAGGCATTGATGAGGGTCGATTTTGCGCGTGCTATCGCCTACACCAAATGATCGAGCGAACCAACTCTGCCAAATTTCCTGCAATCTCAGGATAATTTGAGATTTTGTTGCCGGTTGAATTGGTGCGTCGTCTACTGTTGCCGAGAGGTCCGGAATGGAAATGCACGCGCCCAGGCCGCCTTCGAAGGTGAAGAAGGCTCCAGGCGCATAGGCGGACCCCAGCTGCCCTCTCGAGCGGGCCATTGTCGGCGCGCTAAGCGTTTTATCGTCATCGTCATCGTCAGTTGCCAGGAAGCCTCTGTGTGCCGCCATCTCAGTCCCCCGTCTGCGCGTTGTCCGCGCTATCGCTGTTAGACACACCGTGGCGAACGAGGTCCATCACCAACTGGACCTCGCCAAACGACTGGTTGTAGCCGGCCACGTCGCGAGTCGAGGCCTGGATGACGCCGCCCTGATCCACATCGCGTAACGATGTCATCGGCTTGAGCATCAGGTCCGTTTGGCCTTTGAAGTACCCGTCCATGGTACCGCTGCCCCAGACCGGGCTGCTCCATGTATTCACGATGAGATTGCGGGTCCTCTGGTCGATGCGAACACGGTAATGCTCCTCACCTTCGGGCGAGAACGCACTGCACAATCCCACCGCGAGCTCAACAAACTTGTCGATTTCGTCGATGAACGCATCGCCTCGAGAGTTGAACTCCTTGCGTACGTTGGGAATGAAGCTGAAGTCAGGCGTCTTGCCTTTCTCGTCCTCTGGCAACCGAATCAGCTCGCGACTGGGAACCACGCCCAGCAGGTAGGCCTGGAACAGGCTAGGAAATACCCGTTCGATAGCCCTCTCTGCCCAGCGGTCGATGGCCGCCGGTTGAACCATCCGCTCCAGGAAGCGATGGAAGATATCGAACACGTGCACGATGTGCCGGTCGCGGCGACGCTGAGGCGTGGGCACCAGAACGACAAAGCCGATGTGCGTACGTCCGACGCGCGAGGAAGCCTGGATGTACTCTGCGATATCCGAAGGCATACCGGCAAAGAACATCGAGTTGAACTCGTCGACGTCGACGCCGTGAGAGATGGCTGAAGTCGCGATTACCGAACGCAGCTGTTCTCGCAACGGTGGCAGAGGCTGTCCCGGAGTAACCCGAAGTTGCGCGGTATCTACAACACCTTGTATTTCGCCTTGCTCCACCGAGCCGGTGATGAGTCGGGTGTCCAGCCCCTCCAGGCCGATGCCTTCATTGAGGTGCCGCTTGCGCGTCTCCTCCACCTCGGCCGCCATGATTTGGTCGCCACCCTTCTTGTTGGTGACGTAGGTCAACGCAATACGATGAAGATCAACCAGAGTAGCTAACTCCGAAGCGCTGGCAGCGGATAATGCCTGCCTATGAAGCCCGTGAAGCGCCCCCAGAGAGACATGGTCCATCAGCACTTGGCGCGCAGACTGAAACAGCTGCTCGACGCCGCTCGTCAGGTTGTCGAATAAGCGGGTTATTGTCAGGTGAAAGCTAGATAGCACCGCGACGCTGGTCGATGTGTGCGGCTTGCCGTTGGTCATGAAGGCCGTGTACACACGGGCCTGCCTACTTGCCACCTCAATGTCCGGATGGGTCTGACGGTGTGTTTCTGCGGCCTGCGCAGGCTTCGCATAGAAGGACTCGTAAAGCGACGGGCCAGGTTCCGGGAACTGGGTTGCCGGAATTGAGCGCTGGTAAAGGTGCTCCAGCTGCCTCTCGGGGTCGGATACCGTGGCAGAGGCTGCGATGACCTTGGCCCGACGCCTACGACCTTGCTCGTCTATTGCCACCAGGCCACTGAGTGGCTTGGCGAGGTATTCGAAGACCGCATCCAGCGTGGACTCAAACAGGCCGGCAAAGGTGCCCAGCGATTCGTCGAGCAGGTGTGCCTCGTCCTGGATGATGAGGCTTGGGAACGGGTCGTGAAAGAGCCGCCTGCCGGACTTGTAGGCGGGATATACCCCGTCCATACCCTTGGCAGCTGGTCCCGCGGACAGGTCACGATTGTCGGTCGGTACATGCAATCGTCCATTGGCCGGATTAACCCAAGGCGCAGCTCCGAACATCGCGTAGATGCGTCGGATGGTTCGACTCGAATGGCCGATGAGTGCCAACTTGTCGACCGTGCCTAGGAGGACGGATGGAGCCAAGTCATAGATGTCGTCATCGACAATGTAGAATGGCAGTGGCCTCCACTGGCCCTCGTTGGAGTCGCAGTGGATGTCGGTGCAAACGTGGCCCAGCGTCTGATCTCCATGATCGACGAATAGTCGCAAAGCGGTTTCGCAGCCACAGAACGGGCACTTGGGAAGCTTGCGCCATGCGCGCATGGCCGCAGAGTACTTGGAGTCATTCTCCCGAAGGGCCAGCTCGTCAGCCAGCACAGGAGGCACTGACGAGACGGTCGGTATGCTCTTGACCCCCTTGTCACTATGACGGTTCGGGGAGCCCCCGCTGCCGACCCAGAAGCCGATGGAAAGCGGCCCTCCTCCGTACCCGTGAAGACGGCGGACTCGCTCGCCGTGTGCCAGCACGCGCGCGCACCGCTGGGCCTGCTGAATCGTCAGCAGCCTCAGCGGGTATCGAATTAGGGCGGTCACCCCGCGGTGCTTTCCCCTCAGCCGGTCAAACAAGAGATTGAAGACAAGGAGCCCGAAGAACGCCTCGGATTTGCCGCCACCGGTGGCAAAGTACAGTAGCGTGACGGCGTCGTCTCTGTGCTCATCGTAGAAGTGTAAGAATTCCGGGGTGCGCGATACTAGTGCGGGGATGTTGGCGATAATGAAGGCCAGTTGAAACAGGCGCCACTCGTTCGCGTCGCCCCCAAAACGGGCCTTCATGAAGTTTGCCATCGACTCGTTCATGGCGAGCCAGGCTTCATAGACGACTGCCTTCGGATCAGTCTGGGGGCCGCGCTTACACCAGGCTACGCGTGATTCCTCCAAACATTTCAGCCCCGCAGCTACCGCCTTCATCTCGGAGGCCCATTTCTGCTGGTCCAATTTGAATGCCTCTTCTTCGCGAGCTATGCCGGCCGTGTCAGAGGGATCCAGCCCTTCGGCGGGATTCACCTGCGCGGGAAGGCCTTCGAGCCACTCCTGCATTGCTGGCACTAGCTGTGCCAAGCTGTCCAGTCCGCCTGGCTGCGAGAGCGCACGCACTCGGCACTGGACCCCATTGGCGTTCGTAGGAATGATGCGAGGCTGCGTATAGCGGGGTGTCCAAGTTGTCTCGAACACCCGAATCAAAGGGTCAGACTGCACTTGCACAACGCCACCGTTGTGGCCCATAGCCGGATAGGCCAGGTACTTGTTGTAACGGTAGGACGGATCGATTCGCTCCAGTTTCAGCGCGTGATGAAGCGTAGCCGGTAGCTGTGCCCGAAGAGACACAAGGAAAACAGCCTCTTCCGTCTCGTCGACATGCTGGCCCGGCATGTTGCTGATGTTCTCAAGCGCAAGAAAGAAGCTACGCTTGCTGGGGTCGATCCAGTCGGTGTGCAGCTCGAGGTTCCAATTCAACTGAATCTGCGGTAAGGCGATGCGCAGCTGCGACTTGCGAACCAAGTCAAGAAAGTCAGCCCACTTGGTGTATTGGCTGGCAGGGATGGTTAGCTGATGTCGATATCCCCAGGCCTTGCCCCCCATGTCCGGGTCGTCGCTTTCAGCCCAGTCCTGCAGCCGCTTGGCCACAGCCTCATTCATCCGAGCAGCGTGGCCCTCTATGTCGCGCTGAATTGCTTCTTTGGATTTAGAAGTATCAAGCTCCAGCGACGGAAGCTCTATATCCAATCGCATCCACTTGTGTGGGACGGCTAATGGTTCGAAGTGCTCGTCCTTGATAGGAAGCGTTTCCCCTGCCTGGACAGGCATCCCTTCTCTCGTACTTTCACCAAGAGCATCAAGATCGCCCTGCATCTCATCGGTTTCGGTCGTATCCTGCGGGAGCTCCGAGGTGAGCAGGTGCCTGGGGATACCCTTGGCCGCGTAAACTTCGTCGACAACCTTGACACGGATTGCCGCCCACCCTGGATGCTTCCACTTCGAGGCGTAAGCTCCTTTAACTTTCTCCCACTCTTCGTCCAATCGACGGTTGCGTCCGGCTCTAATCTCGTCAACCACAGCCTGGCGCAGCATGAAAACTGGCCGGCAGTTCGGCCTCTTGAGATCCTCCTCACGCGGCAGAACTCGGACATAGACACTCAGCCTTGGAAACACCGTCATCACCGAGGGATCAACAGCATTGAGCTGCATCTGCAAGCCGTGCGAAGAGACCCAGATGGGAGATGTCACCTCGTCGTCTCCGGACGGGCTGCGCTGGGGCAATAAGAAGCCGGAGTTCAGAAGTATCCTGGGGCGGGCGCCGAATAAATACTGACCAGTAATCCCTTGCCCACTGAGTTGTGCGTACGTCAGGTTGAGGAGACTATCGACGACAGCCTCCTTGAGAGTCGAGGAAATTTCAGCGGGATCGGCACGAAGAATGGACTGTCTCATTGCTGCGACTCCTGGAGGGGGGCAACGTGCTCGACGGTGGCAACGTTCTCGCGCGCCTTGCTGAACAGCGAGATCAGTGTTTGCCGCCTAATGTTTGAATTGGCCATGACAGATTCGGGCTGCAAGAGCATATATGCATAGATGTCAGCGACATGGCGGCCATCTAGCCGACGCGAGTTGCGCACAGCCATGATTACACGCTGCCACTGGTAGGCAGCCTCCAGCGCAGAGAATCCAAGCACCTCTGCGAACGCCTTGAAAGCTGCTTCACGCAGCGGCGCCTGTGGGCGAAGCTGCTCAAAAGGCGTGTCGGGCGAACGCCCGAGGTCAATCCAGAGACGCATAGCCGGAAGGCTCGGCAGCGTACTTTCGAGGCTTGGATTGAGCGCAATCATCTTCTTGCGAATCGCCCGCACCTTGTCAGACAGCGCGGTCTGCGTGAACCGCTCCGCAAGGCGTTTTTGCACCTGTTCGTGATAGCTGCGCAGGGCTGACTCAAACGTCTTGTCTGATTGGATGGGCACGCCGGCGTCACGAAGCACTTGCTCGACCCTTTCGCGCAAGTCGGCCGACATAATGAATACCTTATCCCCGACATCCAGGGACCGAACCTGGCAAGACCTGAACCCCGCTTCTGTCGCAAGCTGCGAAGCAGGGTCGTACACATATACCTCCGACGTGTCATGGCGGTACTGGGTGACTCCGGTGTCGAACCGAATAATCCAAGAGCCCGGCTCGATATCGTGTTCGTTCGACGTGATATTCGATGACAACTCGACACGGAAAGTGGGAAGCACATAGTCGCCGGTAGAAAGGACCGAGGCGTTCTCCGGCAAATCCTTCAGCTGGCGCAAGATGGATTCCATCCTGGGCTTGTAGGACTTGAACTCTGGCATTTGCTCGACAATAGGCTTGAGAGTAGCGCGTAGGAACTGACCTGCACGCTGAGTCAACAGAAGTACAGAGTGCGCGGGGATGCGGTTGTCCGTCAGCAATAGACACAGGCAATCCTCATTGAGCCCGGCGAACACGAGTGTGGAGCCTTGCAGCGCATCAAGGTGCTCTTCGAGATGTGGCGCAGACACGAGATGTACGCGCTCGAGGAACGAGTCGTAAGTTGCACCTTCCGGATAGTGTTCATACTCGATAAGGAAACGCTCAGCCAGGCGCAGGTATAGCGCGTTGGTAAACACGATGGCCACGCTGCGCTTCTTTCCTGTCGCGGCGGTCGCGACAAGCTCGGCTAGCTTATGAGCAAACGGGGTTGCCTCATGGTAGTTAGCGAACAGCCGCGAGCTGCGATCTAGATAGTCCATAAGTACAGGACGGTGGTCTCCCACACCGACATTGCGATCGAACTCGTGAACAGCTCCCATGTGCCCGGGCCAGTCGAATGCGGCGCGCGTACGGTCCGAAACATCGAGACCAGCTAGGTGCTCCGATAGGTGCCGAACGCCACAGGGCAGCGCCGCCAGGCGAGAAAGAAACACGGCTACGTCAACGAGCGGCCTGGCGGCCTCCCTGCCTCCCGGCGCAATGTTGGCAATGTGTATGAACTTGTTCGCCGCTTTAGCCGCATCTGCATCTACGATATGGACATCGAACTCGCGCGGGGCTGGGTGCAGAGTTTCCTGAACGCCCTCTGCCAACAATCCCACGCCCCCTGCAGTGCTGGGGATGCCCGAAATCCTGAACTCGTGAGGCGAGTGCCATCGACTCGCCGAGTCACATTTGTGGTTTTGCTCCCAGAGCTCCGCCTTGAGTCCGTAAGCAGCGTGCGGCTCATCGGTAACGACGATGATCCCCGGCGGGCAACCGCGAAAGACGTCCTCCAACATCAGGCAGAAACGCGCCAGCTGTCGCTTCCATCTAGGGGCCTCGAGGCGTACAGCTCGTGTGGCTTGCACTATCACTACCTCTGGAGAGCCGAGTTTTGCCAGAGCCTTACAGGCCTGGCGAAGCTCGCTGTCGGACATTCGCCCATCAAGTGCAAAGAGAGCATCCGGCGCAGTGCGGGGGTCGCCCATGATGACACTGTTCATCTGCAAAGCCTCTTTGGTATTCCCTCGCCTGGAGAGCTTCGCTCGAGTATGCGCAAGTAGCTGAGCGTCGCAGGGTTTCCACTCCCTGAAGTCAGGTGCAGCTAGGTAGTGAGGTAACAGCTCTCCAATCGTTGGATTGAAGCACTCACCCAGGACTTGACGAAGGCTGCTGTCGTTCAGCCAGAAGTAAAAGGGATCCTTGTCACGCATCGACCTAGTGACGCGTGGGTTGTCAGCAACATCCACCAGTTCCTTGACAATACGAAGGATGCTGCCCCGGTCAAAATGAATGTGGTTGAGACAATGGAAGGCATTGGTCTTGACGGGGAAAAGCAAGCCGCGCACACCTTGCTTGTCACCTTGATGCCACCGGGTCAGCGTGGCGAGTGCGTGTATAAGGGGAAGGGTCTTGAGCGATGCCGGCCAGACCAACGCGATGTGGCGCGAACGGTGCTGAGCCGCATGCAGGTATAAGTCTGCTAGCGCCACGAGCGCCCTTGAGGGTTCGCAGGGCTGGAGACTGCCGTCCTGAAACAGTGGAACGAGAGCTTGCTGGGTGCGAGGCACGACAGGAGGCGGAGGCCCCACTTCGCGTAAAGCATTTGCAGCCTGGCGCACACGGGGCGGCGGCGCATGCTTTGTGGGGGTGGTGAGTTTTTCCTCTGCGGCAGCCTTGCGGGCTGCTAGCAGACTCGCCAGTCCTTCGCGTCTTCGCTTCTCGGCTTCCCTGAGATCGCTTAGCAACTTCCTTGATGCCATATGTCTTGAGCCGCTTCCTTTAGGCAGTTTCCAGCGTTTCAGAAGGATAAACGAAATATCAACTACCCTTCCAACGCATTGCAAGGGTCGCAAGCCACTGCGTAGCACTGTTTGAGTACGCCTCGCGCTCGAGGCGGCAACTGGACTGGAAGCAGTTTAGGTAACCGTAGATATAAATGTTCAACAGGACGGCTGGAAGGTACGCAGGGCGGCCAGGGGCGACGGGCACCACTCCATCGAAACCCAGCTTGCCAAGATCAATCTCGTCGACGAACACATCGACCACCGGCACTGAGCTGGTGTCCACGTATTTACACAGGCCGGACCGCTTGCCGCTGGCCACGATCAGCGGCTTTGGGCTTTCTACACAACAGCAATTCGATTCAAAAAAATCTCAGACTTACATCACTGCCATGACATACCCACCATGGAGGCTTCCCAGCTATGTCATTGCAGTGCCCTCGCTGTAACTCTCCCAAGATCGCAACCCTGCATCCCGCCATGAAGATCGGTGCTTTGGTCGGCACGGTCGGTGGCGCTGCGCGCGGCGCATCCGCCGCTCTTGCCGGCGGTCAGGCCGGTGCGGCAGTCGGTGCTATCGCTGGCCCATTGGGCATCACCCTCGGCTCGTTGTCCGGCGCCATTCTCCGCGGCCTGACCGGCGGCGTCGGCGGTTGTGCGCTCGGCGCCCAACTCGGCGACCAATTGGATCGCCACGTGCTCGCCAACAACCTCTGCCTGATCTGCGGGCATCGCTTCAACCTGTCGACCTGATCAGCTTCGTTCTTCGCTCCCCTTCCCTTTTATCCCTTCCGCCGGTGCTGCGCGTTGCGCAGCGCTTTATGCCGGCTATTGCTCACAGGAAAACTCATCATGGCTCATCTCATCGAACGCATGGCCTATGTCGGCGAAGCCCCCTGGCATGGTCTGGGCAGCCGCCTTTCCCCGAAACAACCGCTGGAAGTCTGGCAGCGCGAGGCCGGCATGGACTGGCAGATCCAGGAAAGCCCCGTCCACTTCAAGGCGGACGCGGTCGGTCATCTGGGTAGCATCCACTCCTTCCCCGAACAGAAGGTGCTCTACCGCTCCGATACCAAGGCACCGCTCTCGGTGGTCTCCCAGCGCTACCAGGTGGTGCAGCCACGGGAAGTCCTGGAGTTCTACCGCGATCTCACCCAGGTCTCTGGCTACGAGTTGGAAACCGCGGGTGTGCTCAAAGGCGGCCGCAAGTTCTGGGCGCTGGCGCGCACCGGGCAGAACACCTCGCTGAAGGGCAACGACCTGGTCAATGGCTACCTGCTGCTGGCCACTTCCTGCGACGGCACCCTGGCCACCACGGCAACACCAACCACCGTGCGAGTGGTGTGCAACAACACCCTGACCATCGCGGTCGATGGTGCTACCCGGGCGATCAAGGTGCCGCATAGCACCCGTTTCGACGCCCAGGCCGTGAAGAAGCAATTGGGTATCGCCATCTCGCAATGGGACGAGTTCATGTACCGCATGCACCACCTGGCCGAACGCAAGGTGCAGTGGCACGAGGCAATGGGCTATTTCATGCAGGTGCTCTGTGATGCCCAGCCCAACAATCCGTTGCCGGATGCCTTGCCGAACGAACGTGCGCTGCGTCGGGTGCAAAGCCTGTACGAAGGCCGCGGTCGTGGCTCGAAGCTGGAAGCTGGAAGCTGCCAATGGCACTGCCTGGGGCCTGCTCAATGCCGTCACCGAGTACATCGACCACGAGCGCCGTGCGCGCAGCAACGAGTACCGCATCGACTCGGCCTGGTTCGGCCAGGGGGCAGTGATCAAACAACGCGCCCTGGATGCGGCCCTGCAGTTGGTGGCCTGACGGCCGTTCCCTCTTCCCGTTGTCCCTCTTCGCCCAACCGGTTCTGCGGCTGCGGCAGTAGTTCCGTAGCAGCCGCGGTGTTGGGCATTCCCTTCCACCCGCCGGGGTTCCGCTCCTGTGGAGTGGGCTCCGGTATTTCATTGGAGACCTCTCTCATGGGCTGGCTGTTCTCATCCCGTACCCGGGCAGAACTCATCCAAGATCTGATCCGCCCCGAAGACACGGCACGGGCCTATGTTCGTGTGCTTGTGCATACCTTGCGCGGCAATGTGCTGTGGTCGGTCACCGAAGTCACGGCGAAAACCGAAGGCGTTCACCCAGACCTCGCTCCCGGCGAGTCCATGCGCTACATCCGCTGTGATCTGCTGCAACGCCGTGGCGGTGAGTGGGGGTACAAAGCCATGGACGAGTCCATGGCGCCGTACTACTACAGCTGCCCACTGCGCTATCTCGATATGGCCAAGGAACTCTCGCCCGGCTGGCGCGAGAAGGTTCGTGCTCATCACGCACAGCGATGTCAGTTGGCGACCGCCGTGGCCGGTGGTGCAGCCCGATAAGTGGGCGTGATCGCAGCGCCGCCTGGATGCGGTCCTCCCGTTGATGGCCTGACGGCCATTGCTCACTTCATTCCCCCGATGCCCGACCAGTTCTGCTGGCCGGGCATTTTTATGTCCGGAGAAAAATCCTCATGACGCATGCCCATTCCACGCCCAGTAAGGCACGGCAGCGCCCTGCTCTGCGCCTGGTCGGCACCAAGGAGCTGTCTCGTGACGACTGGCTGGCGGTACGCAAACACGGTATCGGCAGTTCGGACGCGGCGGCCGCGGTCGGCCTCAATCCCTACAAGTCGCAGCTGGAGCTGTGGCTGGAAAAGACCGGCCGCGATGCCGGGCTGCCCAAGAGCGATCCGAACGACGAGGAAAGCCCGACCTACTGGGGCAACATCCTCGAGCCCATCGTCGCCAGCCACTACGCCCGGCGTACCGGCAACCGGGTGCGGCGGATCAATGCCGTGCTGCAGCATCCCGATCCGAAGCTGGACTGGATGTTGGCCAATATCGACCGCGAGGTGATCGGCGCCAGCGACGTCCAGATCCTCGAATGCAAGACCGCTGGCATCAACGGAGCCCGTCTGTGGAAGGAAGGGGTGCCGGTGTACGTGCAGTTGCAGGTGATGCACCAGCTAGCCGTCACCGGTAAGCAGGCGGCTGACGTGGCAGTGCTGCTCGGTGGCCAGCACTTGGAGATCCATCGCATTGAGCGCGACGACAAGCTCATTGCCCAGTTGATCGAGCTGGAGCGCGACTTCTGGGGCTACGTGCAACGCGATACGCCACCGCCGGCGGATGGTTCCGACTCGGCGGAGCAGGCCCTGCGCTGCCTGTACCCGGAGGACCTGGGGCACACCCTGGACTTCACCCAGGATCCGCTGCTGTCGGCAGCCTTCGATGAACTGCAGGTAGTACGCGCCGACCTAGAGTTGCAGGGCAAGCGCGAGGCCGAGCTGAAGCAACAACTGCAGCAGGCCATGGGCGATGCCAGTCGAGCGCTGTTCGCCAACGGCGCAGTGTCCTGGCGCAAGGCCAAGGACAGCGTGGTGCTCGATGTGTCGCGGCTGCTCAAGGAGAAGCCCTACCTGCTGGCGCGCTACCCCACCACCAAGGTCGGTAGCCGGCGCTTCCTGATTACCTGATTTCGATCCCCCCCTTGATCACCTCGGCGTCTCCCCCTGCGCCGGGGTGGTCTTTTTTATTCATCCACTGGAGAACCACCATGCTCAAAGGCTTGGCCATCACCCCGCCGGTGCTCGGGCGGATTTCCATCGGCAAGGTCGTCGAGAAGAACGGCAAGCGTCTGCCGGAGAAGGACGATCAATTCACTCTCACCTCGCAGGTCCAGTTGCGCGATGGCTGGCTGCCCCATCCGCTGGACGAGGAACTGCGTAAAGCCCAGGGCGGCAAGATCCGCAGCATTCCGATCCGCCTGCTGTTCAACGCGCCGGAACTGAATTTCCGCGCAGAGTACTGCCTGTTCGATCGGCAGTCCGGGCGGCCGCTGTGTGTCGGCAACGGCGAGACCTGCAAGCGCCGTGGTCAGGACGGCATCGCCTCGCTGCCCTGCCCTTCGCCGGATGGCTGTCCATTGGCCAAGGGCGGTGCGTGCAAGCCCTACGGGCGTCTCAACGTGGCCATCGGCGACGAGGATCCGCTGGGCAGCTTCGTGTTCCGCACTACCGGTTTCAACAGCATCCGCACCCTGGCGGCCCGGCTGCAGTACCTGCAGGCGATCTCCGGCAACCGCCTGGCGTGCCTACCACTGGAACTGCGTCTGCGCGGCAAGTCCACCCGGCAGAGCCACGGCTCGCCGATCTTCTACGTCGACATCACGGTACGCAGTGGACTGTCGATGGAGGAAGCGCTGCTGCAAGCGCGGGAGCTCGATGAAGCGCGTCAGGCCTCCGGCTTCGACCAGGTGGCGCTGGACGCCACGGCACGGCTGGGATTTGCCAATGGCGCTTTCGAGGACAGCGACGAGGAAACGGGGGCCATCGCCGAGGAGTTCTTCCCGGAACCTGCTCCTGAATCGCCCCCTTCAACTGCTCCTGCAGCAGAGCCACACACCGCACCGAAACCCACCCTGTCTACGCTGCTGAAAGCCCGCGCCGAAGCCCGGGCCCAACACGCCGCGGAGAGACATCCGCGGCGTCACCCCCATTCAACCTACGAGGAGGATCGCGCCATGAGCCTGGTGCGCTTTATTGGTTTGCTATTCGTGTTCATCGGTGTGCTGACCAGCTGTGCAGTGGCCGTTGCATTGCTGGTGCTCATGTTTCGTTTCTGGCCGCTGGCGCTGGTCCTGTTCCACCGACTCCTCCAACGGCTCGGGCTCCGCATTTCCCTCTAGTCCCGTGACGGCATAAGCAGGAGCCGTCGGGACTCCTACTCGCCGATTTCTCATCTCAACTTTCCGCCTAACAGGAGCACTCACCATGATCACACGGTGCCTGATCTGTAACTCTTCCGTGGTGCTGTCCAAGGATGCTGCCAAAGCGCTGGCCCGGCTGATGGGCACGCTGGACGGTTTCTTGCGCGGCATCCAGCAGTCGCCTGCCCGGCAGCAACCGATCACCTCGGACCTGCATTGCGAAAGTCCGCTGGAGCACGCGTTCAACCTGATGCTCGATGGCATCTGCGGCGCGGCGGCGAACTGGAACAGCACCGGCGATTTCATTCGCGATGTGCGCCGCTTCCAGTTCATGGAGTACGACTGCCTCTGCCTGCGTTGCGGGGCGAAGTACAACGAACAACCCGTACCTCGTCGCTAGCTCAATCTTGCCTGGCTGAAGTGACGTCCCTCACCCGCGACTGAGTCGCTCGCTCAAGCGCTCCACCATCTCTACGACCAACTGACGGTCGCCCTCCTCCAGGGCATTCAGCAATCCGCTGATCCGCGTGGCCTGGTCATCCGGACGCTAGCTGGCCTCGCTCAGCAGTTCCATCGCGTTGCAGTTGAAGATCGTCGCGAACTCGAACAGCCGAGCAATGTTGGGCATGACGATGCCGCGCTCGATACGGGATACCGCTTCATTGCCAACGCCCAGGATTTCCGCCACCTCGTCCTGCGTCATCCCACAGCGCATGCGCTGCTTGGCAATCGCCCGCCCTACCGCTTCAGCCAGTGCTTTCTGATCCGTACCAACCATGATGCCTCTCCCATTCAACCTGAATGGTTGGGCACCACCTCATTGACATGAAGAACATCACAAGTCGAGAACTACCTCAAAAGGTTGATTTTCGACCTTGTTGGCGCTCTTTCTCATCCGACACAAGGACCTGTCTCATGCACAAACAGCTTCTCCTGACCACCCTCCTCAGTTGGACAGTCGCCACTACAGCACTCGCCGGAGCCTACGAATTGGCAGAAATAAGCCCTCTCCTTTCCGCTCCATCCGAAAGCGCTAGCAACTGGACGACCTGTCATCTATCGACCCGTTGCTGAAGATGAGCCGGATAGCGCTCACCGACGACCTCGATCTGCCGCAGTGCGGCGTCGATGGCCACGAGGTCCGTGGCGTCCAACGCCAGGGTTGCCGCGCCGAGATTCTCCTCCAGACGGTGCAGCTTGGTGGTACCGGGAATAGGCACTATCCATGGCTTCTGCGCCAGCAACCAGGCGATGGCGATTTGCGCGCGAGTTGCGCCCTTGCCCTCGGCGATGCGGCCGAGCACCTCCACCAGTCCAGCGTTGGCCTTGCGGTTCTCCTTGGAGAAACGCGGCACGATATTGCGGAAGTCGTTCGTCGAGAATTGGGTGTGATCGTCGATAGCCCCCGTGAGGAAGCCCTTGCCCAACGGGCTGAAGGGCACGAAGCCGATGCCCAGTTCTTCCAGCAGCGGAAGGATTTCCCGCTCCGGCTCGCGCCACCACAGCGAGTACTCGCTCTGCAGTGCCGCCACCGGCTGTACCGCATGGGCCCGGCGGATGGATTGCGGGCCGGCCTCGGAAAGGCCGAAGTGTTTCACCTTGCCCTCGCGGATCAGCTCACCGACGGTGCCGGCCACATCCTCCATCGGCACATTCGTGTCGACGCGGTGCTGGTAGAACAAGTCGATTCGATCGGTCTTCAGGCGCTTGAGCGAAGCCTCGGCCACCGCGCGGATGTTCTCCGGACGACTGTCGAGGCCTAGGGTGGTGTGGCCCTCCTTGAAGCCGAATTTGGTGGCGATTACCACCTCGTCACGTACCGGCGCCAGGGCTTCGCCCAGCAACTGTTCGTTGGCGAAGGGGCCGTAGGCCTCGGCGGTATCGAAGAAGGTCACGCCGCTGTCGAAGGCGGTGCGGATCAGGCGGATACCGTCGTAACGATCCACCGCTGGGCCGTAGCCATAGCTCAGGCCCATGCAGCCTAGGCCCAGCGTCGATACCAGCAAGCCGTCTCGGCCCAGCGTGCGTTTGTCCATCGGATTCTCTCCTGTATCGGCAACGGGCGGGAACGCCCGGCAAGTCGTCTGCGATGAACTTTACCCAGAGACCTGCGTGTCGATTAGACGGAAAAAGCCGCATTCGCCTATGAGCGTATCTCATGTATCTACACCCTGAATTCATGAGCGCACCTCATAGGTCCAAGTGCATTGCGCCCCTTAATCGCTGGACTGCCGAGGTCTAGCATGGGCCAAGCCGTTCACTCGCCAAGCGGAGAACACCATGAACGAACGTCCTTCCACCGCCCACAAGGCCTTCGGTGACATCGCCCCGGCGCTGGCCGACTACACCGACCAGGTGTTGTTCGGCGATGTCTGGCAGCGCCCCGGCCTGTCGCCACGCGACCGCAGCCTGGTCACCGTGGCCAGCCTGGTGGCGTGCTACCAGGCCAACGAACTGCATTTCCACCTCGGCAAGGCGCTGGACAATGGCCTGACCCGCGAAGAACTGATCGAGGCCATCACCCACTTGGCCTTCTATTCCGGCTGGCCCACGGCCTCCACCGCGCTGGCCGTTGCCCCCCGGGTATTCGCCGAACGCGACGCCACCGTCTGAGGACCTCCCCATGGAATACCGTTACCTGGGACGCAGTGCCCTGAAAGTCTCTCCCCTGTGCCTGGGCACGATGATGTTCGGCGGCGAGACCGACGAGACCATGTCGCGGCGCATAATCGACAAGGCCTTCGAGCAGGGCGTCAACTTCATCGACACCGCAGATGTCTACCACAAGGGTCGCTCTGAGGAGGTGGTTGGTCGCGCCGTCGCTGCCAACCGCGACGACTGGGTGATCGCCAGCAAGTTCGGCTACGCCTTCGGCGATGGCCCCAATGCCCAGGGCCAGTCGCGCAAGTGGATCTGCCAGTCGGTGGAGAACAGCCTGCGGCGCCTGGGCACCGACTACCTAGATATCGTCTATTTCCACCGCAGCGTGACCGATGCGCCGTTGGAGGAAGGACTACGCGCGGTGGGTGAGCTGATCCGCGAGGGCAAGGTGCGCTACTACGGCCTTTCCAACTTCAGGGGCTGGCGCATCGCCGAGGTGGTGCGCCTGGCAGACCGGCTGGGTATCGACCGTCCCGTCTGCAGTGAGCCGCTGTACAACCTGGTGGACCGCACCGCCGAGGTGGAACAGTTGCCCGCCGCCGGCCACTTCGGCATCGGCGTGGTGCCCTACAGCCCGCTGGCTCGCGGCGTGCTCACCGGCAAGTACCGGCCCGACGCCGAACCGCCGGCGGACTCCCGCGTCGGCCGTGGCGACCGGCGCATCCAGCAGACCGAGTGGCGTCCCGAATCTCTGCGGATCGCCCAGCGCATCGCCGAGCACGCCGCTGCCCGGGGCACCACGCCAGCCGCGTTCGCCCTGGCCTGGGTACTGAACAATCCGCTGGTCAGTTCCATCATCGCCGGCCCGCGCACCGAGGCGCACTGGGACGGCTACCTGCCGGCGCTCGACGTGAAGCTCACCTCGGAGGACGAAGCACTGGTGGACAACCTGGTGCCGCCCGGCCATGCCTCAACCCCCGGCTACAGCGACCCCGCCTATCCCATCGAGGGCCGCCCGCTCCGCTGACGCCCCGCGGATATGCCACGCCCTGCGCCCGGCCTCTAGTCCCGATGGCGCAGGGCCTCCACCAGCACTGCGAAGGCGCGGGACTTCTGCCGCCGGCTCGGGTAGTAGAGGTGGTAGCCGGGGAAGGTCGGGCACCAGTCCTCCAGTACCTGTTCCAGGCGGCCTTCAGCGACGTGCCCGACGACCATGTCCTGTGGCAGATAGGCGAGGCCGAAGCCGTCCAGCGCCGCGCGCAGGATGTGCGGGCTGCTGTTGAATACCAGTTGCCCCTCCACCCGCGCCTTCACCTCGTGCCCCTCCCTGACGAACTCCCAGGCCATCAGACCGCCGTAGGTCGGCAGGCGCAGATTCACGCAGTCGTGGCCGGCCAGCGCCTGCACGTCGTCCGGACGGCCGTTGCGGGAGAGATAGGCGGGGCTGGCGACCACCGCCATGCGCAGGTCCGGAGCGATACGCACGGCGATCATGTCCTTGGCCACTTGGTCGCCCAGACGCACCCCAGCATCGAAGCGCTCGGCGGCGATGTCGGTCAGGCCGTAATCGATGCTCACCTCGACCTTGATGTCCGGATAATCCGGCAGCACCTTCGCCAGCTTCGGCCAGAGCACGGTAGTGGCAGCATGTTCGGCGGCCGTGATGCGCAAGGTTCCGACCGGCTTGTCACGGAAATCGCTGAGTGCCGCGAGTTCGGCCTCGATCTCCTCGAAGCGCGGCGCCAGTGTCTGCAGCAGCCGCTCGCCGGCCTCGGTAGGCGAGACGCTGCGAGTGGTGCGACTGAGCAGGCGCAGGCCGAGGCGCGTTTCCAGGGCACGGATGGTGTGGCTGAGCGCCGACTGGGAAACCCCAAGCTGCGCCGCTGCCTTGGTGAAGCTGCCTTCTCGTGCCACCGTAATGAAGGCAACCAGATCATTGAAGTTTTCCCGTGGCATGCAGGCACCGCTGTAGTAGAGGAAATTGTATTAAACCGACATATCGGCGCGTTAAGAACACGAGAACAGGCTGCTCGGACTGGTAAGGCAGATTAAGAACGAATGCGCCATCGGCTATCGGGCTGGAATGTGGCTAGCCTGGATGCGCGAGCGGCCTAGGACAACTCCCCGACGCCAAGACCTAGAAAAGCCTTGTACAGCATCGCCAAACGGGCCGATTGATCGACTGATTAATTTACAAATAAACTATTAGCCCTGCTTATCAATTCACTGCAAGCCGGACCATGATCAAACGCAACCTCAACGACCTCCTCTACTTCGTCACGGTCGCACGCGAAGGCAGTTTCACCCGTGCCGCGGCCCTGCTGGGCGTCACCCAATCGGCGCTCAGCCAAGCGATCAGCGGCCTGGAGGCACGGCTGCAGATCCGGCTGCTCACGCGCACCACCCGCAGCGTTTCCCCCACGGCTGCCGGCGAGCGACTCCTGCAGGCCATCGGCCACCGCTTCGATGAAATCGATGCGGAGCTGGAGGAGCTGACGGAGATGCGCGACAAGCCTGCGGGTACGGTACGCATCACTTGCGGCGATCATGTTCTGCGAACAACGCTGCTGCCCAAGCTGACGCCCCTGCTGCTCGAGTACCCCGACATCAAGATGGAGTTCGATGTGAACTACGGTTTCCGCGACATAGTGGCGGATCGTTTCGATGCCGGCGTGCGCCTGGGGGACACCATCGACAAGGACATGATCGCGATGCCCATCGGACCGCCGATCCGCATGGCCGTCGCGGCTTCTCCAGCCTACTTCGCCGAACATCCCGAACCTGCGAACCCGCGGGACTTGATGAGCCACAAGTGCATCAATATGCGCATGCAGTCCGGTGGAGGGCTTTATGTCTGGGAATTCGAGCGACGCGGGCACACGCTGAATGTCCGCGTCGATGGCCAGCTCACTTTCAATACCTCGCCCAACATCGTGGATGCCGCTTTGGCAGGGTTGGGAGTGGCCTGGCTACCGGAAGAAGAATTCGCACCCCACATTGAAGATGGCCGCCTGGTCCGGGTGCTGGAAGACTGGTGCGCCCCCTTCCCGGGGTACTACCTGTACTACCCAAGCCGACGGCAGCCATCGCCGGCCTTCTCGCTGGTCGTCAACGCGCTGCGCTTCACTCGCCCGCGGGGAAAGAAGGCCTAGAACGACATCGCTCCTACCAGGCGTAGGCCATTGGCGCCTCGCCACCCGGTCCCGGCCAGATCTCGTCCAGCCTGGCCAGCGTCTCGTCCGAAAGCTTCAGGGACAGCGCATCGAGACTCTGTTGCAACTGCTCGGCGGTGCGTGGACCGCTGATTGCGGCAGTGACGACCGGGTTGTGCAACAACCAGGCGAGCGCCACGACCGCAGGTGGCTCACCCAGTTCGCCACACAGCGCCTCGTAGGCTTCCAGTTGCGGGCGCAGCTTGTTGATCCGCTGCTGCAGAGCCGGAGTGGCCCGGCGCCCCTCGGCGACTTTGCGCAGCACACCGCCCAGCAGGCCCATGCCGATCGGGCTCCACGGGATCAGGCCTATCCCGAAGTGGCGCAGCGCCGGAATCACTTCCAGCTCGATGGTGCGCTGGGTGAGGTTGTACAGGCTCTGTTCCGACGCCAGGCCCAGCAGGTTGCGCGAAGCGGCGGTCAACTGTGCGGTGGCGATATCCCAGCCGGCGAAGTTGCTGGAGCCGACATAGGTAATCTTGCCTTCGCGTATCAGTTGCTCCATCGCCTGCCAGATTTCCTCCCAGGGCGTTGCCCGGTCGATGTGGTGCATCTGGTACAGGTCGATATGGTCGGTCTTCAGGCGCTTCAGGCTCGCCTCGCAGGCACGGCGAATGTGGTAGGCCGACAGGTACTTGTCGTTGGGGCCGGTCTCCATCGGCTGATAGACCTTGGTGGCCAGCACGATCTTGTCGCGGCGCGATTTGTCCTGAGCCAGCCAGTTGCCGATGATCTCCTCGGACGTGCCGAAGCCCTTGGCCATGTCCGGCGACTGCGGCCCGCCATAGACGTCGGCTGTGTCGAAAAGGTTGATGCCGGCGCCGAGCGCCTCATCCATGATCCTGAAGCTGGTGGCTTCGTCGGCCAGCTCGCCGAAGTTCATGGCGCCCAGTGCGATGCGGCTGACTTTGAGGCCGGTACGGCCGAGGTGCGTGTAGTGCATGCGTGTCTCCCGGAGTTGCTGCGATGGGATAGGTCGTCTTGAGCGTTCAGGCGGCGAGCGAAGCGCAGTCGATGACGAAGCGATACTTCACGTCGCCCTTGAGCATGCGTTCGTAGGCCGCGTCGATTTCCGCGATGCGGATCATCTCGATGTCCGCGACGATGCCGTGCTCGGCGCAGAAATCCAGCATCTGCTGGGTCTCGGGAATGCCGCCGATCATCGAGCCGGCCAGGCCGCGGCGCTTCATGATCAGGTTGAATACTTCGACGGGCGGATGCGGCGTGGCCGGGGCCCCTACCAGCGTCATGCTGCCGTCGCGCTTGAGCAGCACCATGAACGCATCCAGGTCGTGCGGCGCGGCCACGGTGTTGAGGATGAAGTCGAAGCTTTTGCTGTGCGTCGCCATCTCGCCGGGGTTGCGCGAGACCACCACCTCGTCGGCCCCCAGGGCCCTGGCCGCCTCGCGCTTGGAGTCGGAGGTGGTGAACGCGACCACGTGCGCGCCCATGGCATGGGCCAGCTTGATGCCCATGTGCCCTAGCCCGCCGATGCCGACCACCCCGACCTTGTGGCCAGGCCCCACGTTCCAGTGGCGCAACGGCGAATAAGTGGTGATGCCAGCGCACAGCAGAGGCGCCACGGCGGCCAGTTGCGCCTCGGGATGCCGGATGCGCAGCACATAGCGCTCATGCACCACGATCCGCTGGGAGTAGCCGCCCAGGGTGTGGCCCGGCGCATCGGCGGTCGGGAAGTTATAGGTGCCGACCATGAGGTCGCAGTAGTTTTCCAGCCCTTCGCTGCAATCCGCGCAGTGCTTGCAGCTATCGACGATGCAGCCTACGCCGACCAGGTCGCCCGGCTTGAAGTTCGAGACCTGTGCTCCCACGGCCGAGACGCGGCCGACGATCTCGTGGCCCGGTACGCAGGGATAGCGCGTGCCTGCCCATTCGGAGCGCACCTGGTGCAAATCCGAGTGGCATACGCCGCAATAGGCGATGTCGATCTGTACGTCGTGGGCGCCGGGAGCACGGCGGGTGATGTCGATCGGTTCGAGGGGGCGATCGCTGGCATAGGCGCCGTAGGCTTTGACGGTCATGGACTTTCTCCTGTGTGCGGGCTGTCTGGCGATGGGCGGCGGGCGTGTCGCCGTCGCTATGGAGCTGGCTGATGCCGGAGTCTTCGTTGAGACATCAGAGAGTGGACGGTGACGTAGGTTTTTTCATGGCAGTCGGTCCTTGCGGGATCGATCAGCCGTGTGCAGCGGACCGGCGCGCGGTCATGAGGGTCAACACCGCGCAGATCGCCAGCAGCACGGCGCTGGCGATGAAGGTGCTGCGGTAGCCGCTGTGGTCGAACAGCAGGCCGCCAACGGTGGAGCCCAGTGCGATGGACATCTGGACCACGGCGACGAACAGGCCGCCACCGGCCTCGGCATCCCTGGGGAACACCTTGGCGATCCAGGCCCACCAGCCCACGGGCGCCGAGGTGCCGGTCAGGCCCCACAGCGCGAGCAACGCGATGACGACGGTGGTCCAGCCGCCGAAGGCGACCAGTGCCAGGGCCGTCGCCGCCATCAGCAGCGGGATGACGACCAGCGTCTGGTAGAAGCCCCGCTGCAGGACACGGCCAATGAGCGCGGTGCCGATGAAGCCGGCCGCGCCTATCACCAGCAGGATCAGGGAGATGGCGGAGCCATGCACGCCCGTGACCGTTTCCAGGAAGGGCCGCACGTAGGTGAACAACCCGAACTGCCCCATGAACAGCAGGCTGCTCGCCAGCATGCCCACGGCAACCCCCGGATGCTTGAACAGGGTGAACACCTTGAACACGTTGCCGATGCCAGGTGTGCGTACCGCGGCCGGCATGGATGGCAAGGTCTTCCACTGCCAGACCAGCGCGATCAGCGACACCGGCACCAGACACAGGAACGCACCGCGCCAGCCGATGACGGTGCCCAGGTAGGCGCCCATCGGCGCGGCCACCACGGTGGCGAGCGCGTTGCCGCCGTTGACGATGGCCAGGGCGCGCGGCACATCGCGCGTCGGCACCAGGCGGATGGCCGTGGCCGCCGACATGGACCAGAAGCCGCCGACGACTACGCCGATCAGCGCACGGCCAACCATGTAAATGACGTAGTTCGGCGCCAGCGCGATGATCGCGCCGGATATGCCCATCGCCAACGTCAGGCCCAGCAGCAGCGTCTTGCGGTTGAGGCTGCCGGCCAGCGCCGAGATGAACAGGCTGGTAAGCACGGCGAAGACGCCGGAGATGGCGATACCCTGGCCGGTCATGCCTTCGGTGACACGCAGGTCCGTTGCCATGGGCGTGAGCAGGCTGACGGGCAGGAACTCGGAGGCGATCAGCGCGAAGGCGCAGACGGCCAGGGCGAAGACGCCGCTCCAGGACGTTGGCGTCTCCTGGTGCTCGCGAAGGGTGTCGGAGCCCTTGGGGGCGTCGATGGCGGTGGTGGTCATGGAATGCCTTTCTTTTGTCGCTCGATAGGAAACACCGCGCCGTCCACTGGGACAGCGCGGTCAGGGGGGTCAGGCACGAGGGGCGTTTCGCGCGCCCCGCTGGCTCTATGCCGACGCGGCCAGGTTCTTCTGGAAGAACGCCATCAGCTTGTCGAACGGGATCTTGTCCATCCGGTCGTACAGGTCCACGTGGACGGCGTCCGGAATGATCATGAGTTCCCTCGGCTCTGCCGCCGCCGCGTAGGCGGTTTCGCTGAAGTAGCGCGAATGCGCGTTCTCACCATGAACCAGGAGGATTGGCCGCGGCGAAATCTCCTTGATGTAGGTGAGGATCGGCAGGTTCATGAACGGCAGCGGCGTGGTGATCGTCCAGGCGTTGCCGGAGTTGACCGCGCGCGGGTGATAGCCGCGCGGAGTCCGGTAGTAGTCGTGGTACTCGACCAGGAACTGTGCCTCGCCCCCCTTCAGTTCGTTGTAGGGCGGCTGGTACGCAGGGGTGCCGCTTTCCGCGTCCTTCCAGCGCTGCTGGCTCAGTTGCTCCAGCGTCTGCGTGCGCTGTTCGAGGCTCGCGCTGTCGTTGTAGCCCTTGGACATGACGCGGCTCATGTCGTACATGGTGCTGGCCACGACGGCCCTGATGCGCTTGTCCACGGCGGCGGCGCTCAAGGCCATGCCGCCCCAGCCGCAGATGCCGATGATGCCGATCCGTTCGCGGTCGACATTGGGCAGCAGGCCCAGGCAGTCCACCGCGGCACTGAAATCCTCGACGCTGATGTCCGGCGAGGCGACGTTGCGCGGCTCGCCGCTACTTTCGCCGGTGTAGGACGGGTCGAAGGCCAGGGCGATGAAGCCGCGCTCGGCCATGGTCTGCGCGTATAACCCCGAGGATTGCTCTTTCACGGCGCCGAACGGGCCGCCGACGGCGAGCGCCGCGAGCTTGCCGCTGGCGTTCTTCGGCTGGTACAGATCGGCCGCCAGGGTGATGCCATAACGGTTCTTGAAGGTGATTTTCCGGTGGTCGACCTTGTCGCTCCTGGGAAACACCTTGTCCCACCTGTCGCTGAGCTTCACGGACGACTGCGCCATGGCCGGGCCGCTGGCAATGGCGCCGACACCCACGGCGGCGATTCCGGCGGCGGTCATTTTGAGCAGGGTGCGACGACCCACGCCCAGGCTATCCGGCGTGGCGATGACGCTTGTCCCGAGGGTCTTGGTCATGATGGGGATGTCTTTCACGCAGCTGGCTGTCACGGGGATAGGGTCTAGGGCTCGACGCGCTCGATCCGCACCTTGTAGGGACCGGGCCGGGACAGGATGGACAGGCCTTCATCGACCTTGCCCAGCGGCAGCAGGCTGCGCGAATAGGCGCGCGGCTTGATGAAGATCGCCAGGTTGCCCCAGGGGGCGTAGTGGGTCAGTTCGCCGGCCGCGGGAGTCATGCCCTCGGGGGCGCCCTGCGTGGAGAGCTTGCGCGGCAGATCGGAGACGCGCTCGATGGTGTCGTAGTCGGTCAACGTCAAGGACAGCGGCAGCAGCGATGCGAAATCCTTGGCGGTGGGGTTGTCATACAGGGTGGCAGTGGCGACCTGCTCACCGACGACCAGGCGAATCTTCATGGGGAACTCCTTGGAGGGCGCGGACGAGGTGTCGCTCGCTGCCCAGGCCACCGAGGCACCAGGTATGCCCACCGCCAGGGCCAGGCAGGCGCTGGCGAGGAGCATCGAGGTCCTGTGGCGCGACGGATGCCAGGAGAGTGAGGGAGCGTTTTTCATGGCTGCTATGATGGCGAATCAGAGCTCGGCCGAATAGCTAATGGATCCTTAAATAGCATATAAGCCCTGCTAATCAATTCGCGCGAGACAAGGAAATAGCGAAAGCCATCAACGACTCCCTGTGCTGAGTCAGAGAGCGCCTCTTGCGTCCTGGCGACAGCATTAATGAAAGGGCTCTTGCCCCTCGACGGTTCGCAGGATCCGTTGGACTCAGCAATACCACCGCGGCATTGGGTGGGAAACGCAGACAGCGTGATCCCCACATCGTTAGCCAACGCCTACTTGGTACGTCTACACCCATATGCTTGCGTTTGCTCCAGATCACCAGCAAGGCTGGGAATCTCTCTGGAAACCTGGCGAGATAAGCCGTTGAGTTGCGAGAGTAAATCCAACTTGCAAGCCTACGGTGACCAGGATCCGTCCTTAGCAAACGAACCATAGTCACCAGACCAGAAGCAGCCTGTCGAAAGGGGCAGAAATCGGCCAGAAGCAGACGTCGCAAGAACCTAGATTTCAGCAATCCATCGATGCAAAAGCTCGGCAATTTCTCGACTGTTACGCTCCAGCATCAGCATATGGCCGTTGCCCCGAATGCCGAAGTCTTCGAGATACCAGTGAGTGACAGGCACCCCCGCTTGCTGAAGGAAGGCGCTGGTGGAGTGATCGTAGACGGCGTGGAAAGAAGCCTCAGCCGTCACGATCAAAAAGGGCACTGATTTCAGATTGACCAACTGGCGCGCCGGCTCTTGCTGCTGCCAGGCTGGTAGTCGATCTGCACGGGTGGCCGCCAGTCGAACCACAGACAAGTGTTCGCCTTCCCGCAGGGCGGGTTCGTAGGTCAGCGGAATATCCGCGATCCCCCAGCGGCGCCTCTGGGTGTCATCCAGCTTCTGACTTTCGCCCTTGAGCGCCTGCTGCATCGACATGTTCACTACAGCAGGTCCTTGCGGCTCCACCGATACCACTGCCTTTACCAGCGCTGGGCGAACATCGGCCAGCAACCAGCCGTATGGTCCCGCCTGCGAGTGGGTAATCAGTATGGCCTCGCCGATCTTGTCTAAGAGTGCAGCACCGGCGGCCTGGAACAATTGCTGGCTTTTCGCGGTGTCTGCCACGTAAGGCACGTGCGAGGCGTAGAACGCATCAAACACAGGATCGCCTTTACGTCCCGAGCCCGGCCACTGCGTGTGCTTCTTTGCCTGCGGCCACTCGCTTTGTTGGGTCGCGGTAAACAGACGCTCGACTACCGCGACCGGAGCGACGGCAAGTTCTCCATCCAGTTGCGCATGCCAAGCTGAACGTCCCCGAGCCGGCTGATCGACCAGGAAGACCTCGTATCCCAGCTCAGCAAATACGTAAGCCCAACCGCGGCGGCCGTCCGGGGTTTTCAGCCAATTGGTTGCGGTTTGCGCGGTGCCATGCACGAACACCAGCGGATATCGCTGCGTTACGCGGGCAGGCCGGAGCACCTCGACATACATCTGCCCGCTCATGACCTCCCTGCCAGGAGGTCCAACATAGCCGCCACCGACATAGAAGAAATCGTGGGCGATGTTCACATTCTCAATTTCGGTAGCCATGGTTTTCCGCCGCAGGCATTGCTCATTAGTTCGTTTGAACCGAAGGCTCAATCATTGATTTCTTCAAGGGTGCGGCCTCCGGTCAGTGGGCCGAGCAATGCCACCGACGAAGCGCAGATAGCCATGCAGGCAGCCACCGAAAACAATGCGGCCTGCACGCCGAAATGGCCCATGGCAAACGCAATCATAAAGCCACTGACGCTACCACCCAGGCGTCCCATGGAATACACGAACCCTACCGCCATGCCGCGAATACGCGTGGGGTACAGCTCGGACTGATAGGCGTGATAGCCCACGGAAAGGATAGTCGTGCCCATGGTCAGCAGGGCGCCGCAGGCGATCACCAGGGCTGGTACGCGGAACACGGCAAAGGCTGTACCGGCTACCCCGATCAGCACCGCTCCGAACACGATTTGCCATTTACGCTCCACACGATCGGCGAAGAGCATCGCGAGCACCGGCCCCAGCGGAGCACTAAGTCCCATCGCAACCGAATACGCCAGACTCTTGCTGACGGTCACGCCTTGCTCGATCAAGAAAGTCGGCACCCAATTTAAAAAGCCGTAGATGCCCATGGCCTGAAACACATGGAAGATAACCAGCATGATGGTGCGATTGCGGTACCGAGGCCCCCACATTTCGCTGAACCGGCTCTTGTGCTCGACCAATCCCTCTACTGAGGGAACGGCAGGTGCCAATGATTGACCGGTCTCTTTCTCCACCGCCAGTTCCATTTGGCGGACCTCCGCGTCCGCCTCTGCCAGGCGGCCTTTGTCAGCCAGCCAGCGAGGGCTCTCAGGCAATTTGCGGCGCATTATCCAGACCACGATCGAGCCAACCGCGCCGATGGCGATCACCCACCGCCAGCCATCGACACCTAAGGGTTCGTACGGCACAAAAATGAATGAGGTGATACCGCAGGCAGGAACCGCCAGGTAAGACATGATCCGATTGATCGCAAACGCCCGTCCCCGCAGTGTCGGCGGTACTAACTCACTCAGATACGCATCGATTGCAATTACCTCGATACCCAAGCCGATGGCCGTCATCAGCCGCCAAAAATTCAGCCATAGGGGGTCGGTCTGGCAAGCCATGATCAGCGAGCACGACGCGTAGCCAATCAGTGCATAGGTGAAAACTGCACGGCGGCCAAACTTGTCAGCAATCATGCCGAAGCCGAGCGTGCCAATGAAAAGGCCGATGAAGGTGGCAGCGATATAGGCGGCGGCACCATTGAGGGCAAAAAAGCCCTCGGTGGTGGCAACCAATACCCCGCTGCGGACCATCCCGGGAATGACGAACGAGGTCGAAAACATCTCAAAGGTTTCGAAGAAGCCGCCAAGCGCCAGCAACATCACGAAACGCCACAGGCTTTTACAGGCAGGCAGCCGGTCAAGACGCGCGGCAATCATTTCCGCGCTCTGCACGCCTGGCAGCGCGCTGTCTACGGGACCTAAAGCA
Organism: Pseudomonas sp. AAC; assembly: GCF_000725445.1. Taxonomy (NCBI): domain Bacteria; kingdom Pseudomonadati; phylum Pseudomonadota; class Gammaproteobacteria; order Pseudomonadales; family Pseudomonadaceae; genus Pseudomonas; species Pseudomonas sp. AAC. Next base: position 48,190 of record NZ_KL647097.1, read on the forward strand.
GCACTCATTTTTCTTATCCTTGTTATCGGGTGATCGCACGCGTCGAATTACTCAGGCACCGTAATGGACATCAGCTGAACGTACCGCTGACCTCCATAGCAATCGCTGTCGCCCAGTTCGACTTGAAACACAGGGCGCGGGAACAAAGCTTTAATTGCCCGGGCCTGGTAGCGATAAACCAGGGCGATGTCTCCTTCTTGCTTGTAGATAGCCCCCTGGCCTTAGGGCAGGATTGCTCCGCAGGCCAAGGCGGCCGCAATCATCACCAGCGAGCTACCAATCGCCCACTTGAGGGAGAAGCGCTGCAGTGCACCGACCTCAACCTTCAGTAATCCGCTCATCAGATACCCCGCCGCCACCAACGGGCTGAGCGCATGGACCGGTAACCCGAGGACCGACGCGCGAGCCACCAGCAGTGGGTCGATCCCGTACTGCGCGGCGCTTTTTGCCAATACCGGCAGGATGCCGAAGTAGAAGGCGTCGTTGGACATGAAGAAGGTGAACGGCAGGCTGGCAAAGGCAGTGATCACGCTCAGGTACGGACCAGCGCTTGTGGGAATCACGGCAAGGAACTTGCCGGACATGGCATCCACCATGCCGGTGCCCGCGAGGATACCGGTGAAAGCACCCGCCGCAAAAATCAGCGCCAGGACGTTCAGCACGTTGTCGGCATGGGCGGCGATTCGTGCCTTCTGCTGGTCCAAGCGGGGATAATTGATTAGCAGCGCCAGCGCGAAAGCGACCATCATCAGCACCGGCAGCGGGCCCAGGCCAAACACCATCGACAGCACCAGGGCCACTGTCAGCGCAAGGTTGAGCCAAAAGAGCCGAGGACGATGGGTGTCGCGTACCTCGGCAAGGATCTCTTCCGAGAGGTTCCCGCCGCCCGCTTGCGGTGTCCAGCCCAGTCGCCGGCGCTCGTGGATGCCGAACCAGGCCGCCACGAGGAAGGCGAAGGCGACGCCGGCGAGCATGACCGGGATCAACCCGTGGAAGATCTGCATCGCATCCACGTGTAGTGCGCTCGCCGCCCGCGCAGTGGGTCCGCCCCAGGGGACGAGGTTGATGGAAGTGTTGGTCAGCAGCACCAGCGTCGCGATGATCAGCGGGTTCATCCCCAGCCGACGATAGACCGGCAGCAGGGACGTGACCACCACCAACACCGTCGTCGAGCCGTCTCCGTCGAGGGAAATCAGCGCCGACAGCGCAGCGGTTCCCACACTGACCCGCAGCGGATCGCTGCCCACCGCCCGCACGATCCACCGCACCGCAGGCTCGAATAGACCGGCGTCATACATGATCGAGAAGAACAGAATCGCGAACATCAGCATCAGAGCTGTGGGAGCGAGTTGGCGCACCCCGTCCAGCACCATGCCACCCATTTGCGGCCCGAAGCCACAGGCAACAGCAAAGCAGACCGGTACCAGGATCAGCGCCACGACTGCGGACAGACGCTGGCTCATGATCAGGTACATGAAGGTCAACACCATGGCAAAACCGACCCAGGCCATGTTCATTCCTTATTCTTGTTGCACGAAACCAAGCTGATCACTCGGCGACCATGATGCTCATCAGCGGCACGTACTGCTGGCCGCCATAGCAGTCGCTGTCGTTCAGCTCGCCCTGGAACACCGGTCGTGGGAAGGAGATCTTTATCGCCTGGGCTTCATCGTGATAGACCAGCGTGATGTCCTCCTCTTTCTGGCGATAGATGCGGGCGATCAGTTCCCGGGTGATGGGCTGGGTCCGCCTGGCGCGCTGGTAATGCTCTGCCGAGGTGAACATCAGGTCGAAGGTGAGCATGAAGGGGCCGGCGTTCTTGGAGCGGATCAGGCTGCAGAGCTCGGAGAGTTGGGTCATGGGTTACACCTCGATCATTTTGCGACGGAACATTTCGCTCGGCGTATCGGGGAAAAGCACATGGTTGAGGCTGAACCGGTAGATGGCACCCCGCTCCAGGTATGGCGGCGAGAAGGGATAGGCGATGGTGCTGATGATGCCCTCGTAGCCCGGCACCGGCAGGTGCGCGCTGACGTGACTGACGAAGGTGGCGATCTTGCTGGCCAACTCCTGGGTGGGCGCGGTGACGGTGATCAGCACCCCGACTTCGATCGGCACACTGTCACGCTCGACTTCCAGCTCGCCCATGACCGCGCCGCGGCCGTAACTGCGGAAACTGATGTCGTAGTCCGCCGGGCCAAGCCGGCCCTCGAAGAGTTGCGTGATGCGCTGGTGAAAGTACTGCTTGGCCATCGGGATCAGTCGGTCCAGCCCGAGGAATATCTTCGGGTCGCGAATGCCGCCAATGATCACCGACTGGAAGCCCACCGGCTCGGAACCCTCCAGCTTGATGCTGTAGCGCTGCGCCGGATGGAAACGCGAGCCGCTCACCCGCACGCTGCGCTCGCTGGCGGCGGTGTAGACGGCATGCTCGGTATCCACGGTGCCGGCCGGCTCGGTGAGCAGGAAGGGATTGGCGTTCTCGTAGAGCGTATGCGCGGCGATGGACAGCGGCGTCACTCGCGCCTGCAGATCCAGCGGTTCGATCTCGAAATGGTCCTCGCGAATGTAGGCGATGAGTCCGTCGGCGGCTGGTGTGACGCAGCAGGCGGCGCCGCACTCGATGGTCTTCGCCGCATGCCAGATCAATCCCCGGTCGGCTCCCAGGCGCTCGGGGACCACAGCGAACAGCGCGGAATCGCTGGCGCGGCCAGCGAGAATTACCTGCGCATTGTCATCCAGCGCCTCCGACAGCGCCTCGGTTCCCATCATGCCGACCACATGGCTGCGCTCGATCACATGCTCGTCGATGGGCGGTGCCGGTTGCAGGGCCTGGATGCGCCCATCGGCCAGACGCTGCTTCAGGTACTCGCTGTCCTGGTCGGAGTAGATCAGCGCCAGGCGGAAATTGAGCCCTTCCTCGTCGGCGATCTCCAGCGCGATCTCGGCCATCCAGTTGACTCCCGCATCGCGTCCGCTGGTGCCACAGGAGCCCACGATCAGCGGCACGTCGAGCTTGTCGCGGGCCAGCAGGAGCAGGCGCAGGTCCCGCTTGCAGGCCTCGCGTGAGAGCCGGGCCTTGCCGCTGCCCAGGTAAGCCGGCCCCGAATCGGTCGAGCCGGCATCACAAGCGATCACATGCGGTGAGAGCGACACCCCGCGCTCCAGCGAGCTTTCCTTAAAACCGGTACCCACAGCGCCGTTGGGCGCCAGAACACGAATTTCCATGCGTGTCTCCGTCTGGCGAACACATGTATTGATCAATATATGTATTCAGTTGATGTTGACAGCAAGATATATAGAGCCTCATAAATAGTAAATCTGTATAAAATCCATCAATCCGAGGCCGGCATGCCCACCCCAGAAGACGATCTCTATCTCAGCGCCGAGGAGGCCGCCGGAGCGCTCGGCATCAGCCTGCCGACGCTCTATGCCTATGTCAGCCGCAAGAACATCCGTTCGATCAAGGTCGAAGGTTCACGCAGCCGCAAGTACTGGGCGGCTGATATCGAACGCCTGCGCAAGCTGAAGCCGGCGGCCGGCGTCAGTGGTGACTCTCCCTCCGTCGGCGCGCAAAGCTCGATCACGTTGTTGACGGACAAGGGGCTGTACTATCGGGGGCAGGACGTCACGCAGTTGGCCACCAATGCCAGCGTCGAGGCCGTGGCCGAACTGATGTGGCAGTCGGAGGGCGCCTTTCAGGCTCCCGCGCCGCGGCGGCCGAAGAATACCGGCGCCTTGCTCAAGGCAGTGGCCGACCTGGCCGTGGGAGAAAAGCTGGTCGCACTGTTCCCGCTGCTGGAGCGCGAGAATCCGCGTGCCCACGATCTGTCGGTGGATGGCTACGCCCGCACCGGTGTCGATGTGGTCCGCTGGTTCGCCGCCCTGCTGGTCGGCGCTGCTGCACCCGATGACCGTCCGCTGCATCGGTTCATCGCCGAATCACTAGGCGTGAACGACGCGCTTGCCGATCTGATCCGGCAGGTGCTGATCCTCTCCATCGACCACGAACTCGACCCGACCACCTACAGTGTTCGGGCCGCCGCGAATACCGGCATCACACCTTACTATGCAGCGATCGTGGGCATAGCCTCGTCACGGGGCCGACACCTGGCCTATGGCAGGAACGAGTCGGTGGCGCGCCTGCTGGACGACATCTGTACAGCCCGGAATCCAGCGGACCCGGTTGTCCAGCGTTTCCGCGAGGACGGCAGAATCCTCGGCTTCGGCTCCAACCAGCATGGAGAGAGCGATCCACGGGCCACGTTCCTGCTGCAGAGCCTGCACAGATTATTCGCCAGAGACGCGGAGTTCCGCAGCTTGCTGGAAGCGGCGGAAGTCGCTGAGGAACTCACGGGGCAACCCATGGACTTCATCCTCCTGCTGACTTTCATTGGTCGGAAGCTGGGCTTGCAGGGCCAGGAAATCGCCCTCGCCGGCGTCGGTCGCGCCATCGGCTGGATCGCCCATGCCAGCGAGCAATACCACCAGCACCCGCTGCTGCGCCCACGCGCCCGCTATACCGGCACCCTGCCGGATTGAAAACGACAAGGCCCGCCTCTTGGGAGGCGGGCCTTTCATTGCAGGCTTCAGCGAATACCGATGGTACGCAGGGCGGCCGGCGTGAAATCGGACGTCTTCGCCTTCAGGCCGAAGCGATACGCGTCCTTGATCTGGTTGAACATGCCGTTGGCGAGGTAGCGCCCGGAAGTCAGGTCGTAGGTCATCTCACCCGCGCTGATCACCACCTTCTGGTCGTAGAACGGCAGCGTATGGTTCTCGGCCACGCGCCAGAGAGTGCCTCGGTCGTCGTAGTGATCCGCCTCGACGATGGTCCAGGTGTCCTCGTCGATGAAGAGATGGCGCTTGGCATAGACATGACGCAGCCCCTCTTTGAGCGTGGCGACCACCTCCCAGACGCGATGCAGCTCATAACGCGTCAGATCCTGGTTGATGTGGCCCTTCTGGATCAGTTGCTCCGGAGTGTTGGCCGGATCGGCCAGCCGGAAGCTGTTGTAGGGAACATACAGCTCGCGCTTGCCCACCAGTTTCCAGTCATAGCGATCAGGCGAACCGTTGAACATGTCCAGTTGGTCGTTGGTGCGCAGGTTGCCAGGACCGGGGCTGTCGTAAGCGACCTGGGGGGCGCGTCGCACTCGCCGCTGTCCGGCGTTGTACTGCCAGGCCATTCGCGGTTCGGCGACCTGGTCCAAGGTCTCGTGAACGAGCAGCACATCGCCCACATCCCGCGCCGGTGCGATATTCAGCGAAGTGAAATAGTAGAGGATGTTCTTCGAGCGCTCCGGGTCGTAGTCGGTCAACTGGTTGCTGTAGGCGAGCCGATCGCGCTCGGTCTTCCAGGAATACTCCCCGCTCGGCGTAACGATGTAGCTGCTGGTTTCACGTACGAAGCTGCCGCCGCGATAGCGAGTGATATGGTTCCAGATGGCCTCCAGGCCATTCTGCGGGATCGGAAACGCCAGCGGCGCCTGGTAGTCCTTCAGCCCGTTGCCTCCTGCCACCAGTTCGGTGTGAGCGGCATTGCGTTTGGCAGCGGCATACGCCTCATCTGGCCATGCCGCGCTTCGGTGGCTGGCATAGACCGGTATCCGATAGGTGTTCGGATAGCGCTGGAACAGCGCAACCTGCCCCGGAGTCAGGCGGTCCTTGTAGCGCTCCAGGGTTGCGCTGGTGATAACGAACAGCGGCTTCTCCGCGGCAAAGGGGTCGCTGTGGAAGCCATCCCTGACCTGCCCTGCATCGGTTGCGAGCCCGCCGGTCCAGGCCGGGATGGTTCCCGCCTCGTTACCGGCGCGCTCAGCGCCCACGGGCGTCAGGCTCGCCCCCAGTTGCGCAGCCTTGGCCGCATCCACCGCGGCCAGGGTAATCGGGCTGATGACGGACAGGCAGAATGACAGCAGCCCCGCTGCCGGAATCGTATTTCTCATCGTTTTTTCCTCAGAAGCTGACGCCGAAACTGACGCTCAGGAAGTCGCGGTCGGTGTTGGTGGTGTACTTGCCACCGAAGAAGTCGGTGTAACTGATGCTGGCGTTGTACTTGGACAGGTAGACGGCGTTCAGCCCGAGGCTGATGGCCTTGCCACCCTCGGTGAAGTTCGGCCCGTAGCCTTGGACGTCATGGGACCAGGCCAGGTTGGGCGTCAGGTCCAGCCCGCCAATGACGCCGTTGTAGGTGAGTGCCGAGCGCAGTCGATAGCCCCAGGAGTTGCGGGTGTAGAAACCGTCGTTGTTGCAGTATTCGGGGCGGCCGCTCAGGAGTGTCTTGCAGAGGTCGCTGCCGTCGGCACCGTAGTACTCACCGGGGCCGAACGGGCTGGCGCGGCCATAGCGGAGATGCCCGTATGAGCCGTCGTCGATGCCGGAGATGTGGTTGTAACCGACTTCACCGACCAACGTCAGGCGGCTGGCCCCCATGACCTGGTCGAAGGTCTTGGTGACGGTGGTCTGGACCTGGGTGAACGGCACGCGTTTGTAGCCATGAATCGTGTCTCCGGGGATACCGGAGTTCTCGATTGGCGTCGGAACGATCGGCGACAGGCGCAACGTGGCGTAGATCAAGTCGTCGAACCCCAGGGGCATGTTCGGCCTATGGCTGATTTCCCCTTCAACGGAAGCGCCGGCAATGTTGGTGCTGAAGCTCAGGCCATACAGACGGATGTCTTCCGGATACTCCAGGAAGTAGGTCCCCGAAGCCGCGCCATAGCGTGGCGCAGTAAAGGGATTGGCCGTGGTCATGGTCGAACTGCCGATCGGCAACCGGCTGTGGTAGTTCATCCAGTAGAGGCTCAACTCGGTGTCGTTGAGTTCCGGCACGAACCACCGCAGCGCCAAGCCGTACTGACCACCGTCCCGCGGCTCGCGATCCGGCCCGCGTGGCAGGAAGATGGTGTTGCCGTTCTGGCCGCTGTTGTCCGAAGCGCCGGGCTTGATGTCCTTGCCCTGGAGTACGTAGCGGTCGTCGCAGCCCTTGGCGGGAAGGTCGGAACTGGCGAAGAAGGTCCCGCAGTTGTCAGCCACGCTGCCCTGCCACTTCAACTGGTAGAAGCCCTCCACACTGACGGCGTCGCTGAGGCTTTGCTGGAGGTAGATCATCTGCACCGGGATCAGCCCTTCCTTCAGCTCGGAGCCTGGCCGGCGCAGCGCGTTGGCATCCAGTGGGTTGATGCTGTTGATCCCACCCTGGATGAAGGTACCGCCCCCCCAACTGACGACTTGCTTGCCCACACGGACCGATCCTGGCTGACCAGCCAGTTCGTAATTGCGGTAAACGAAGGCATCGAGGAACTGCGCCCCCGAGGAGCGTGCGGCCTGATCGCGGCCATCGTCCTGGATGTCGTAGAGGTGCTGGTGGCCGTCCTTGAGCTCGAAGTCGTACCAGTACTTGCCTCGCAGGAAGCCGCCCCAGTCCCCGTATTTCAACTCCAGATCGTGAGTGCCCTTGAAGATCTTCGAGAACGTCTCGCCCTTCTTGAAGTTCAACCGACCATCATCGGTGGTCTGCGAGTCGCCGCGCCCACCATTCGCCTTGCTGATGAAATTCGGGTTCGGGTCGCTCATCGCCCAGCTTTGGCCAATCGAAAGCGAGGAGTCGAACTGACCCTGGATCTCCCCGAGTTCGAAAGTCACTGCGTGGGCGCTGGGTGTCAGCAGGGCAAGAACGAGGCTGCTGAGCGCGGCGGGCAAGCGCCGGCGGTAGTAGGTACTTTCCACGTATTCCACCTTGTTATTGTGCTTATGGAGCAGAATCCGGCTCTCAATGACCGGCACAGCACAGCAGCCCAGGGCGAGGTCGCCAATCAAATATTGATTATCTATCAATATATTGATCAACTGCGGTACAAGGTGAAGCTAATCAATCAATGAAGGGATGTAAATCTGTACGGATTTCGTCAACCTGACCGCCAACGCGAAACGGGGCGATGCTCAGCGAAGAAGTAATGGCAGCGGCCATACAAGACTTGAACTAGCAGAAGGTGCTACTGGATTGGAGGCAGCACGAGGCGGTCAGGCTGCTTGGCCTGCTCGAGGAGTGGCAGGTGAGCCACAAGGATGGAGCAAGGCCGACTTCATACCAACGGCGCTGGCAGCATCTTTTCCAGAAGGCACTGCAACTGCGACAGCTCCTGCGAGGTGAGGTCGGCGGTGAATTCGCTCATTGCCTCGGCCCCCAATGTCGGAAGCAAGGCATTCAGTTCGCGCCCTTTCTTTGTCAGCACCAGGCGTATTTGGCGTAGGTCCTGATCGTCGCGAACCCGCAGGATCAGGTCCTTGCGTTCAAGGCGGCTCAGCATGCGGGTCATGGCCGCGCTGTGGATGGAGAGGTGCCGGCACAAGGCGACTGCCGTGTTTTCCCCGCTGCAGATCATCCTCAGGACCTTGAACTGCCCGGCAGTGATGCCAAACGGCAGCAGGTACCGATCCAGAACCCGGTCTTTCAGTGCCGCGCTCTGCCCGAGCAGCACTCCCAGGCGCACCAATTGCTCGCCCAGGTGCTCGTCGGGCCCCTCATACAGCACGCCGGCCCCTTCCAATGCGATCCCGTCGCCGGCACGACGCGTACGCACGGCATCCAGCGCTTTCTCCTGCGTGCTGCCCGGCCCGGGCCGCCGTCCATGACGTGCTGTGGAGGTGGTTTTCTTATCCATCGTCACTCTCTACATATTTCGCTCCGCATATATCAACACGTGTTGAATTAATTTGTCGACGGCCGTACCTTACGGAAACAGGTCCCGCAAGCCAAAAACAACAAGGAGCCAGCATGACCGACTGCCAGAAGATATTCGTGCCGTCCCACCCGCTACCGCCGGCCAGAACCGGTGTATTCACCGCCTTCGAGCCTGGTACCCGCACGCTGAAGGCTGGGTTCCAGGTCGCCCCGCAATTCCGGCCCATTCCGGTCGACATCGTGTTCGAAAAAGATGTGGCCGTGACGCTGCGCGACGGCGTGACCATCTACGTCGACGTGTTCCGTCCTGCTGGCACCGAGAAGGTGCCGGTGATCGTGGCCTGGAGCCCCTACGGCAAGGGCCAGGGCACGTCCATGAGCGTAATGGGCGTTTTCGGCCTGGTGGGACTGAGCAACTCGGTCGTCTCCGGCCTTGCCAAGTTCGAGGCGCCGGACCCGGCTTACTGGTGCGCACACGGCTATGCCATCTGCAACCCGGATGTGCGTGGCGTGGTGGATTCCGAAGGCGACAGTGTGCTCTGGGATCGCCAGGAAGGCCGCACTACTGTCCGGAATATTTTCGAGGGGGCGTCTGGAGGGCTTGCGGGGGCTGAAGGCACGGGTTAAACCGTTGAGCGCCAACTCAACCTCACAGCCCCCGCAAGATGTTCAGGATAAGCCGTTTTCACGATGTACTAAAAGCGCTGCCTCGCGGCGTCTTCGATCGACTGGTCGCCGAACACGGCGCCGACAAGCACAGCAAGCGCTTTGGCAGCTGGGATCACCTGGTCGCCATGGTGTATGCCCAACTGGCCGGCGTGAGCAGCCTGCGGGCGCTTGAAACCAGCTTCAACAGCCATCCCCATCAGCACTATCACCTGGGGACGGGCCCGATCCGGCGTTCCACCCTGGCCGATGCCAACGAACGCCGTAATACCGAGGTCTTCGCCCAGGTTGCGCACTACCTGATGGCGGGCGTCTGCCGGCAGTTACGCCGTGACGGGAAGGAACTGCTGTACCTGCTGGACTCCACCACGATCACCCTCAAGGGCCCTGGCTTCGACGAATGGACGCTGTCCAATCGAACCCGCTCCCAGGGGCTGAAAGTCCATGTGCTGTATGCCGAGCAGGCGGCAGCACCGGTGCATTGCAGCTTCAGCGCAGCCAACGTCAACGACATCGACGAAGGCCGGACGCTGGGTATCGAGCCACAGGCCACCTACGTATTCGACAAGGGCTATTACGACTTCAACTGGTGGGCGAGCCTGGATGCCCAGAAGGCCCGCTTCGTCACACGATTCAAGTCCAATGTGCGGCTCAAGGTCCTGGCCCAGCGCGAGGTTCCCCAGCAAGACCGGGAAACGATCCTGCGAGACGAAGAGGTGAACTTCTCCAACCGCAACCCAGGTGGCCGACGGCGTAATCACTACACCCAGCCCCTGCGGCGGATCCTGGTGAACCGCCCAGGCGATGAGCCGCCTCTAAGCCTGGCGACCAACGACCTGAGCAGCCCGGCGGCAGAAATCGCCGAGCGCTACCGGGATCGCTGGCGGATCGAGCTGTTTTTCAAATGGATCAAGCAACACCTGAAGGTCAGGCGTTTCCTGGGCCGTAGCGAGAATGCCGTGCGCATCCAGATTCTCTGTGCGCTGATCAGCTACTTGCTGCTGAACCTTTACCAACGCAGGACGGGAACGCGGCAAAGCCTGTGGATGCTGATGGTGGCGGTACAGGCGACGCTGTTTCAGCGTCCTGGTCTGGAGGCCGAACGTTACCGACGACGGCAGGAGCGAATACGCGAGATCAACCTGCGTCAGGGGCAGCTGTTAATAGCATGAGGCGTGCCGGACAGCAGTGAGGAAGGCCGTGACTGCCATGACCTGATCGAGTGGCTGGCCGAACAGAGCTGGTGCACCGGCAAGGTGGGCATGAGCGGTACCTCGTACCTTGCGGTGTCGCAATGGTTCACTGCCGCCGAGCAACCCAGGCACCTGGCGGCGATCAACCCGTGGGAAGGTGTCAGCGATGTCTACCGCGACCTGGTGATGCGCGGCGGCATGCCGGATACGGGCTTCGCCGGCCTGCTGCAGAACGGCAGCTTCTTCGGCAAGAACCGGAAAGAAGACGTGCTGTCCGAGGCACAGCGCTACCCGCTCATGAACGACCTGTGGGCCAACAAGATCCCCGACTTCGAGCGCATCACCGTACCCGCCTTCGTGGTGGCCAGTTACTCCAACACCCTGCATACCGCAGGCACCTTCCGCGGCTGGCGACGCATCGCCTCGAAAGACAAATGGCTGCGCATCCACAACAGCCAGGAATGGCCGGACTACTACGACGAAGCCAACGTGGAAGACCTGCGCCGCTTCTTCGACCGCTACCTCAAGGACCTGGACAACGGCTGGGAAAACACCCCCCGCGTGCGCTATGCGGTGCATGACTTCCAGGGCGGCGACCAGCTCAATGTGCCCGCGGACGCCTTCCCGCCCAAGGAAGCGGTCTCGACCAGACTGTACCTCGACGGCGGCGCGCGCACGCTGAGCGCCAGCGCCCCCACCGAGGAGGTCCCGGCGATTTACGACGTGGGCGCCAACCCCGACAGGGTGTCCTTCATCGCGCGCTTCGACAAAGAGACGCTGATGGTCGGCTACCCCAAGGCGCACCTATGGGTCGAGGCCCGCGGTTCGGACGATATGGATCTGTTCGTGCTTATCCAGAAGCTGGACAAATACGGCACGCCGCTGCAGCAGTTCACCGCGCATAACCAGAGCGCCAGGGTGCATGACCTGACCGACCATGGCGCCACCGTTCTTCGCTACAAGGGTTCGGATGGCCGCTTGCGGGTGTCGACTCGCCATCTCGATGAAACGCTGTCCACCGACGACGTCCCGGCCCACAGCTTCGACCGCGTGGAGAAGCTGGCGCCCGGCGAGATCGTGGACATCGAAATCGACCTGCTGCCCATCGGCCTGGCGTTCCACCCGGGCGAACAACTGCGCTTCATCATCAGCTCGAGCAACCTCTCGGGAACGCTGATGCCCGGCATTGCCGAATACGTAGGCGCCAACAGCGGGCAGCACGTGATTCACACCGGTGGGCAGCATGCCTCCTATCTGCAACTTCCAATCATGGCGGTCTGAACCATGAGTAACGCTCCTGCCCGCTCTCCGAGCCCCGTTCTGACCGGTGTGTTTGCCGGCCCCATTGCCGGGCTGAAATACCAGACGCCCACGCTGTCCGGTGTTACCAGCGCCACTGGCGAATTCCAGTACCGCGCCGATGAGGCCATTACCTTCCTGGTCGGCGGTATCGTGCTGGGCGCCGTAAAAGCCGCGCCGCGCTTAAACCTGGCGCAGTTGGCCAAGCGTGTGGACGGCAAGCTCGACAAGCTCCTGGACCCGTCGGTGACCAACCTGGCGCGCTTCGTCCATACCCTGGACCAGGAAGGCGATATCGAGTCGGGCGTCACCATCGCCCCCATCGTGCACGAGTTGATCGGCGATACGCCGATCAACTTCAGCCCCCCCGTGATGCCCATGGGCCAGGGTGGCGGCGGCGACTTTGCCGACGACCCCACCTTGCGCCAGATCCTCGACAGGCTGAACGCCACGCCGGGCGTCTTCACCGCCAGAACGCCGCGTACGCTGTGTTCCGCCGCCGCCAGCCGCAACGAATTGCGGCGCAATATCCGCGGCATCGTCAAGATGACGGATGTGCGCATACCGCTACGCGACGGCTCGTATGTCTGTGCCGATGTGTTCCGCCCCGCCGCCCCGGGCCGTTATCCCGTGGTGATGAGCAAGGGCTTCTACGGCAAGAGCTTCTATCACGACTGCATCTGCAACGAGGCCGACGTCCTGCGCAAGGAGGAAATGGAGGACCGCTATTTCTCCGGCAACCCGGATGGCGCCCAGTATGAAAACCACGAAACCGTCGATACCTCGGTGTGGGTGCCGGAGGGCTACGTCTGCATCCGCGTGGACGCGCGCGGCGTCTGCAAGAGCCCGGGCCTGCAAGCCCCCTTCAGCGTGCAGGAGGCCGAGGATTATTACGACGCCATCGAATGGGCGGGCACCCAGCCCTGGTCGAACGGCAACGTCGGCCTGTGGGGCATGTCTTACCTGGCCATGGCCCAGCACAACGTGGCCAGCCTGCAGCCCCCGCACCTCAAGGCAATGATCGCCCAAGGCACCGATTCGGATATCTACAACGAAGCCCTCTACGGCGGCGGCATCTTCGGCGCCGGCTTCTGGAACTGGTGGTGGAAGATCTGGTCCGGCAACAACCACTGCGGTGAGCGCCGCGAAACCGACTGGATGGCCCGCGCACTGGCCACGCCGTTCAACGACCCCACGGCCTACGGCCCCAACGGCAGCATCTTCATGCGCCCTGACATGAGCAAGGCCACCGCCCCGGTATGGATCGTCGGCCCTCAGGTGGGCGCCATCATCCATCAACTGGGCAGCAGCGAAACCTATATTCGCTCCACCGCCGCCAAGGCCCGGAAATTCGATTTTGCCGATGCCTGGTTCCCGGACTCCTACAGCAACAAGTCGATTGCCGAACACATGCGCTACTTCGACTACTGGCTCAAGGGCATCGACAACGGCGTGATGGACGAGCCCCCCGTGCGGGTGCAGGTGCGCACCGGCAACGGCGCCCATTTCGTCCTGCACGAAAACGACTGGCCTATCGCACGCACCCAGTACCGCCGCTGGTATTTCGATGCCCGGCCTTCAGGCTGGCAAAACGATGGTCGGCGCCCCAACGTGCTGCGCATCGGCGAAACCGCGCCCACCGAGCCAGCTCGCGCCGAGTACGACGCGCACCTCGACCTCGGTACCCCCACGCTCGCGCCTGCGGGCTCCAACGACGGCACGCCGCGCTGGTCCACGGGTATCTCGTTCGTCAGCGAACCGATGAGCGAGGACCTGGTGCTCGCCGGGTACATGAAGGTTGGCCTCTGGGTGGAATCGACCAGTTCCGACATGGATGTCTTTGTGTCGCTACGCGTGCTGGACGAGCAGGACCGGGAGATTCGCTATGAATCGGTGGTGCTCCCCGTGGACCCGGTCCACATCCACCCGGTTGGCCATGGCCTGCTGAAAGTGTCTCGCCGCAAGCTCGACGTCGAGCGCTCCACCGAGTACTGGCCCGTGCATACCCACCTGGAGGAAGACTCCGCGCCACTACGGAGCGGCGAGATCGTGCCGATCGAAGTCGGGCTCAACCCCAGCACCGCGCTGATCCGCAAAGGTTGCCGCCTGCTGGTGGATATTCAGCCCTATGCGCCGGCGGGGGTGCCGGTTCGCGCCTATGACAAGAGCTATCACGTCGACGCCGTGAACCGCATCTACACCGGCCCGCAGCATCCGAGCTACCTGCAACTGCCTATCATCCCGTAGAGGAACGAACCAGGGTGTCCGCCTAGCAAACAAGGCGGACACCCTGAGCACCGCCTGAAAACCTGCACACGGCAGCGCTTAGCCAGCAGCAGTCGTTCCCGCTCCGGCCGGCAACAGCATCTGCTGGATGGTCGGCGCAACCATGGCCACCAACGCCTCCCGGCCGATCCCGGCAAGCACCGGCACACCGATGATTTGCCGCCCGGTAACCACCCCCACCAGCATCGACAACGCCAGCCCCGCCCGGGCGCGGGCGTCCGGCCCAAGCGACTCGGTGCCCCCGGCCGTCAACCTGGACTCGATGTAGTCGCGCAGATGATGGCGCGCCTGCTCGTTCACCATCGCATTCCTGAGCATCGCCATTAGCGGCTCCGACTCCTCGGGCGCACCGTCCCAGGCCTGGAAAAAAGCGCGGACCACGCGCTCGCCCAGGTGCTCGTCCGCACGCTCGAACACCTCGCTCAACTTCTCCAGCGCCGACTCCGGGATATTCATGACGGCGGCAAAGAGTTCGTCTTTCGAGCGAAAGAGCTGCATCACCATGGACACGTCAACGCCGGCATCGGCCGCCACGCGCCGCATGGTAGTCGCGGTGAATCCATCGCTGGCAAAGCGCGCCCGCGCCGCATCGAGCACTCTCTGCCGGCTATTGCCCGAGCCCGCCGGGCGCCCTGGTTTGCGCCCTCGCCTTGGCGCTGCTTTCGATTCTTCTTGAGTTGTCATGGCGTCGCTATTTCAGGTTCTTCGCCACCGCGAAAAACGGAATGTTCAGTTGAGGGTGTCGGTAGATAGGCCGGCGCGAAACATAACAACCCCTGCGTTCAACGGCCATCCCACCCTCGTTGATTTCACTACGACCAGGCCCGGAATCTGCGCGCTGTGCCGGACCGCTATCGGCTCGATCGGTGGTGCAGCTGCAGCTTAAAGCAATTTACTCAACACGTGTTGAGTTTATTTTTTGCACGACCTACACTCGCGTCGCTACCCCAGGCAATACCCAGATCTGCACAACAAGAGGACCTCGTCATGAGCAGTACCCCGCAGACATCCAGTAGCACGCTGCGCACCGGCATTTTCTCCGGTCCGGTTGCCGGGCTCAGGTACCAGACGCCCACCCTCAGTGGGCTGACCAACGAAAAAGGCGAGTTCCAGTACCGCGAGGGCGAACGCATCGCCTTCCTGCTCGGCAACACCCCGATCGGATCGGCCCCCGGAGCGCTCCGCATCAACCTGGCGGAAATCGTCAGCCGCGTAGACGGCAACATCAACAAACTGCGTGATGCCGGGCTGACCAACATCGCACGGCTGCTGTGCTCGCTCGACCGCGACGGCAACCTGAACGGCGGCATTGCCATCGACCCGACGGCCCACGACATTCTCGGCAAGCAGCGCATCAACTTCCGCCACGACATTTCCTTTGCCGGCCTTGCGTTGAACCCTGTGCTCGAGTTCGAGCAGGACCCGGTGGTCGCCACGCTGCTCGCCGAGCTTTCGGCCGCTGGCGTGTTCACCGATCGCACGCCGCGCACGCTGTGCACCGCGGCGACTGCACGCAACGAAGTGCGCCGCCACATCCTGGGTATTCTGCGCTTCAAGGACGTCAGGATTCCGCTGCAAAACGGCTTGTACGTGTACGCGGATGTGTTCCGCCCGGCCAAGCAAGGCAAGTTCCCGGTCATCATGAACTGCGGCCCCTATGGCCGGGCGTTCTACCACCACTCGATCGCAGACGACGCCGACTTCGATGCCCATGAGGAGATGGAGGACCGCTATTTCCACGGCAATCCGGATGGGCAGGTGTTCGAGAATCACGAAACGGCCAATACCGTGGACTGGGTTCCGCACGACTATGTGCTGGTACGCGTGGATGGCCCCGGCTCGGGCAAGAATCCGGGCACCCTCGCGCCCTTCGGCATCGAAACGGCCGAGGCCTTTCGCGATGCGATCGATTGGGCCGGCGTGCAGCCATGGTCCAACGGCAATGTCGGGCTATGGGGCATGTCGTACTACGCGATGAGCCAGCACGCCGCCGCCAGCCTGGAGCCACGGCACCTGAAGGCGATGATCGCCATCGGCACCGATGTGGATCTGTACGACGAAGTGGCCTATACCGGCGGCATCCTCAATGAAGAGTTCTTCACCCACTGGTACCGGGCCGGGGTGCTGGCCGCCGTGTGCGGCGAGCCCAATGCGGTCGACTTCATCGGCATGCTCAAGGCCGCCACCTTCCGGGATTCGGACACCGCGGCAGCCTTCGGCCCCCGCTCCACGATCCTGATGAGCCCGGACATGAGCAAGGTGAAGGTGCCGCTCTGGGCCGTCGCCTGCACCACCCACATGGCGCACTTCCACCAGTTGGGCAGCAGCGAGGCGTACCTGGCCACGAACACCAGGTCGAAGAAAATCGACTTCTGGGAAGACTGGTTCACCAAGCCCTATTCGCGAAGCGCCATCGCCGATCACCGGGCGTTTTTCGACCATTGGTTGAAAGGCATCGACAACGGCATCATGGACAAACCGCCCGTGCGCCTGGAGATCCGCAGCGGCAATGGCGCCTCCTACATCCAGGAGGAAAACGAATGGCCCATCGCCCGAACCACCTACCCCCGGTGGTTCTTCGACGCCACACCGGCGGACTGGCAGGGCGATGCCTATCGCGATGACTTCCTGCGCCTGTCGCTGACCCCGCCGACCGTCTACAGCCAAGCCGACTACAGCGCTGAAATTCCCCTGGAACTACGCACCGGCATGCCGCCCTGCTTCCTTCCCGTCAAACCGCCGGAGGTGCTGGAAATCTGGAGAACGGGCATCTCGTTCATCAGTGAGCCGATGCAGGAGGACATGGTGTTCGCCGGTTATGGCAAAGCGAAACTGTGGGTGTCGTCCACCAGCGCGGACATGGACATCTACCTCAGCCTGCGCGTGCTCGACGAGGCGGGCCGGGAAGTCGACTACGCCGGCCCGACCACCATGGGCATGAACGTGCCCAACTACCCGCTCGCCAAGGGTTGGCTGAAAGTCTCCCATCGCAGGATCGATGCAGCGCGCTCGACCCACTACACGGTCAAGCATACGCACCGCCAGGCCGACTACGCGCCCCTCGAAAGCGGCGAAGTGGTGCCGGTGGAGATCGAGATCATCCCCAACACCGCGTTGATCCGTAAGGGCTACCGCCTGCGGGTGGACATCCAGCCCTTCGATGGCGTCGACCACGGCCCCCGCCACGGCTATGACGCGAGCTACCACGACGGCGCGCGGAACACGGTCTTCACCGGGCCGGATCGCCCGGGCTTTATCCAGCTGCCCATCGTGCCGGCGAAAGGCGCGTAAACGCCAAGTCTCGCTTCGATAGCAGGTCGCGGGCTGGCTTGAACACGAGCCCGCGAATCGAAAACCGCACGTCCAATAACAATGAATACAGGAGCTCATCATGACTCTCGAAGAACTTGCCGCACGCACCGAAATTCACGATGTACTGCTGCGCTATTGCCGTGGCCTCGACCGGATCGACATGTCGTTGGTCCGTGGCGCCTTCCACAAGGATGCCTACATCCACTTTCCCGAGAGCCTGCATGTCGGCGGGGCCGAGGGCTTCTTCCAGTTTCTGACGGATGAAATGCCCCGTTTCAACCGGACCCAGCATTTCCTCGGCAACAGCCTGATCGAATTCGACGGTCCCGAGATCGCCTATGTCGAAACCTATCTGCAGGCCGACCACGCCGCCTCCGAGCGGCATCACTGGAAAGGTGAAACCGTTAAATTGTGGGCACGCTACTTCGATAGATTCGAACGTCGCGACGGTGTCTGGCTGATTGCCGAACGCCGCCTGATGGTGGACCTGATGTACCGCTACCCCAACAAGGAGAACTGGTTCGACGATCATCCGGACGCCTCGGGCAGCCCGCGCGACGGCACCGATCGCGTACTGCGCAAGGTGGCCGGTTTCTCCGGTACGCCGATTGCGGAGAAATCCCTCAAGGACGCTTGAGCCACGCAAGCAACTGTCCTGCCGGCTGCGCCGGAGCGCTTTTCGTAGGATGGGTCGAGCCTTGGCGAAACCCATGCGGCCATGGCGATGGGTATCGCTTCGCTCAACACCATCCTACGGGAGCCCCTCTTGCCAGGCAGGAGCAACTGTCCTGCCGGCTGCGCCGAAGCGCTTTTCGCAGGATGGGTCGAGCCTTGGCGAAACCCATGCGGTCGTGGCGATGGGTATCGCTTCGCTCAACACCATCCTACGAAAAGCCGTGCTCGCTCATGCGGTAGGAGACCTTGTCCGCGATAACCGGACGTCCCGGCGCGATTCGCGGATGAGATCCGCTCCTACGCAACCCCACCCACGCCATTCCTCTGTAGGAGCGCGCCCTGCGCGCGAATCGCGGGCAGGGCCCGCTACAATTCCAGAGAGGTACGGTCGTAGGAGCAACTGACTTGCCGGCTGCGCCGAAGCGCTTTTCGTAGGATGGGTCGAGCCTTGGCGAAACCCATGCGGCCATGGCGATGGGTATCGCTTCGCTCAACACCATCCTACGAAGCGCGATGCTTTTGTACGGTCAAGTCAGTTCAAGAGGTCACGCTTGAAGTGCCCATCTGAAAGGCGCTGAGCAGCTGGATATGCTCCTGGGTGACCTCCTGGATAGCCCGAATGGCTTCCAGCATCAGCGGCGAAGGCGTTGCCCGGGATGGCTGCACCAGCAGCAGCTCCAGGGTCAGGCCGGCGCCGGAAAACGGGTTGAGCCTGAAGTCCCGCTCTGCTGGATCCCCACCGACGTCATGAACGAATAGCAGGCCGGGAAGAATGGCCATCCATTCGCTTTGCCGGATCAGGTCCAGCGTCGCCAGCACGGCATCGAGCTGGTAGTTCGGCCCCCGCCCCGCCGGCACGTCCAGCTGCGAGCCGCTCCACTGGGCATGCTCGCGGCTATCGGGCGCCAGGAGCTTCAGCCCCGCCAGCTTGTCGAGCCCTATGGCCTGGCCATGCTCGAAGCCGCTGGCATGGGTGATGGACGAAACCAGGAATGCCGGCGTGGCGGCAAAGACCGTGGTGCTCAGATCCGCCGGCAGCGGCGAGATCGACGGGATGATTGCAAAGTCGAGCTCATTGGCCCGCACCCTGTCGATCAGCATATTGCTGGGGGCGTCGATCACGGCGATGGAAGCGTTGGGGTTCTGCTCCATCAGGCGCAGGTAGGCCGGCGCCAATTGATAGGTCGCCAGGGTGGCCGTCACGCCGAATCGCACTTCGCCGGAAAGGCCGTGCTCAAAGCTGCCCAGTGCCTGCAGCGCCTTGTCGTTGGCAGCCAGCACCTGCAGGCAATGCTGATAGAACGCCGTGCCCGCCGCGGTGGGCTCTACCGCTTTCTGGCGGTCGAACAGCTGCACGCCCAGCCACTCTTCGAGCTGCTTGATGTGCTGCGAGATGCCCGACTGGGTGGCGAACTCCCGCGTCGCCGCGGCGGTGAAAGAGCGTGTCTCGTACACCGCCACGAACAGTTGCATCTCCCGCAGGCCGGGCAGCGACTCAGTCATGTCGAAATGCGCTCAGCGAAGGGGGACCGAGGCTGCGCACCGGCTCGCCATGGGCGATGCGGATCGGGATCGCGTTGATCTCCTCGGTGGCCTGCTTCAACAACTCGATAAAGTTCTGGGCAACCGTGGCCAGGGGTTTGCGCGCCGGCTCCACCAGCAGCATCTCGTCCCAGAGAATGGGATCGGCCAGGGGGTTCAGGGTGAAGCGTCGACGGCGCAGGTCATCGGCGATGAAGAGCCCGGAAATAATCGCCGTCCAGTGGCTGGAGCGCACCAGGTCCATGGCGCCCAGCATCGACTCGAACCAGTTGAGCCGCTGCACCACCTTGACCTTGTGGTCGATCAGGTACTGCTCCAGCAACGGCCGTCTGCCAACGGGCAGCACCAGGTGCAGGTCCTCGATCTTGCTCAGGCGAATCGGTTCGCAATGGGGCAGGCCCGAGTCCGGCGAAGAAACCAGGAACGCCGGTGTCCTGTTGAAGACCGATATGCCCAGCCCACTGGCGCCGCCGGCTTCGTAGGACATGCGCTGGGTGATGGCGAAGTCCAGCATGCCACGCCGGACGGCTGTCGCCAGCACGCTGCCGGTGCCTTCGGTCAGTTGCACGGAAACATTGGGATAGGCCGCTTCGAAAACCCGCAGCGCCCGGCTGAATACCGAGCGGGTCATGGTGGGGATCATGCCGATACGCAGCGTGCCAGCGGCAGGCTCCGCACGGTGACCGACCGCGTTGCAGGCACTCTCGTGCAAGCGCAGCAGTTGCACGCACTGCTGGTAATAGGCATGGCCGGCTGGCGTTGGAACGATCGCATGGTCACGGGAAAAAAGCCGTAGGCCCAACTGGGTTTCCAACTGCCTTACGTGTGCGGAAACGCCGGACTGGCCCAGGCCTTCGCGACTGGCGGCGACGGTGAAGGAGCCTTCCTCGTACACGGCAACGAACATGCGGATGTGCATCAACTTCGGGAGCATCATGCGCTGGACCGTCTCTTATTGTTCTTTGCCACATGGCATTAACGAACTGCAGGACGTTGGTACTTTATCCACATAGGGAGGCGCTTGCCAGGCCTGCCCGGGTTGGTCGCAGGACTACCCGCAGCGATCGCCTGCATTGCACAGGCGAGGTGTACGAGCCCTGAATCCCGGCAGAGAAACGGCACGCCCCGTAGCGTGCGAGTTTCCCCTCGAAGCCTGTGCCGCGCATGAAGATTCATGCCCTGGAGTTCCAGATGATGCCGGACATGCCACCGTCTACCGCGATGTCCGTACCGGTGATGTACGACGCCCTGTCCGATGCAACGAACAGCGCCGTTTCGACGATCTCCTGCGCCCGGGCGGGTCGACCTAAAGCCGCATGCCGCCACAGCGGGCGCGCTACCGGCAGACCGTGCTCATCCAGCGTTGGCGACGGCAGCGCGTCCGGATTGGCAATCAGGCCGGGGCTGATGCTGACCGCACGAATGCCGTGCGGCGCGCCCTGGGCCGCGAGCATGCGCGTAAGCGCCTGTACGCCCGCGTTTGCCGCACCATGGGCAACAGCGGAGAAGCCTGAGAGTTCGCGATGGCCGGCAATCGATGACACGCTGACAATCACGCCTTTCTTCTGCTTGAGCATGTGCGGCCAAACCGCGCGAGCAGCCACATAGGCAATGGTCAACTCGTTGCGGATCGTGAAGTCCCAATGCTCGATCGAAGCCTCGTCGAACGGAGCGATGGCGACACCCGCGGCGTTGTTGAAGAGAACGTCGATGCGCCCCCAGCGCGCCATGGCTTCGCCGGCCCAGCGTTGCGCCTCGACAGGGTCGGCCAGGTCGAGCGGCTCCAGCGAAAACATCTCGCCCCCCGCCTCCCTCACCCGCCTGCAGGTCTCCTGGGCCCGTTGGGTCGCGACATCGCAACCGAGGACTTTCGCACCGGCGCGGGCAAACATCTGGGCGGCTACCTGCCCCATTCGCCCGCCGGTTCCTGATATCAGCACGACTTTGTCTTTGAACTCTGCCATCGCAGCGATCCTGTAGGTGGCCCGTGGTGCTGGCGGACGACTTCGCCCGGCAGCACCGACCAGGTGGGCAATCGGTCAGCCGCCGAAGCGCGGCTCCGGCAGGCCTTTCACACCCAGGCCATGGATGGCGAAGAGGCTGCCACGCATCACGTTGTCGCCGGGGTAGCGAGGCAAGGGAGGCGTGGTCATGGACGTGACAAACAGGGTGTCCATGTCCGGGCCTCCGAAGTTGACGCTGGTGACCTTCTTCACCGGCATCTCGATGACACGGTCCAGGCTGCCGTCGGGTGCATAGCGGCACAACTGGCCCGCGTAGACGTGGGCGTTCCAGAGGAAGCCTTCGGCATCGACGGTCGAGCCGTCAGTGGCAGTCGTGGCGCTGAAGCCTTCTTTGGTGAAGGTGCGGCGGTTGGCGATGGCGCCGGTTTCGAGGTCGTAGTCGTACTTCCAGATTTCTCCGGAGAAGGTATCCGAGAAATAGAACGTCGCCCCGTCAGGGCTCCAGCAGGGCCCGTTGGAGATCGCGAATCCCGCATCCAGGGTGTGCACCGACAGATCGGGGTCGACGCGGAACAGCGTACCGTCCGCGAAGCCCTCCCGGGTGTCCATGCTGCCCACGATAAAGCGCCCTCGCGCATCCACCTTGCCATCGTTCAAGCGGTTGTGGGGTTTGTCAGCCTCGGGGTGGGCGATCAACTGGATATCCCCGGTGTCGAAGTCGAGGAAATGCAACCCACACCCCAGCGCCACGATTGCGCCGCCGTCACGACGCAGCGCCATGGAGCCGATAGTGTCGGGCATATCCCACGAGCGAACCTCGCGGCCATCGGCGGTACAGCGAAAGACACGGCCGCTGATAACGTCGATCCAGTACAGGCGCTGCTCTTGCACGTCCCATAGGGGACCTTCACCGATGGTCGTCTTAACATCGACCAGAACCTCGATCCGCATCTTAACTCCTGGATTCCATTGAATTGGAAGTGGCAATCCGACCAACGCTGAAGCCTGTTATCGAACGGTGCCGAACTTATGCCTTTGGCGGTTCGGCAATGGTGATGAACACGCCGTAGGGGTCCTTGAAACTGAACCAGGTCATGGTCAGGTTGCCGCCAGGTTTGCGGATGATGATGTCCTTGGGCGCACAAACGACTTCGACGCCGGCATGGACGCGAATCTTTTCAAATGCCTCCCCGGCATTTTCGACCAGCAGTGCCAAGCGGGTGATACCCACCTGGTTCATCAATTCATAAGGGCCGTCGCCAATGATGGTCGAGGGTTTGCTGTACTCGATCAGGTTGATTTCCGTGGCGTGTTTCGGATCGGCGCCGGCGGTCAGGATATGGTGCGCATAAATACTGATTTCGTCTTCGGCAAACCCCAGGAGCGGGCCATCCGCTTCGTCGGTGCGGGTTTCGAATGTCGAAACGAAACCCAGCACATCACGATAGAACTTCAGGGCCTGGTCGACGTCAGGCACGGTAATGCAAACATGCAGGAGTTTTTTAACGAGTGCGCTCATGGCAGTTACCGTCCTTTATACATTCCAGGCGTTGGTCAGGTTGTAGCGTGTCGCCCACTGGACGTCGTAAGCGCTTTCGCTCCAGGTCTTTTCCTTGTCCACACCGGCTTCAGTGCGCGCCTCGCTGTTCATCCAGGCCTCGAACTTCGCCTGATTGTCGAACTCATAAATGGTCAGATAGGTCGGGCACGGCTGCGTGGCAGCCCCCACGTGATAGGTTTCACCGGCCAGTTTGAAGCGGGTGACCTTCTTGACAAAGTCGCCTTTCAACAACATGGGCACATGAACATCGTCATACCAGGCATTGAACTTTTCCTCATCCTCCGCCTTGCAATTGATGCCAACCATCCAAATAACCGTCTGATTACTCATCATTCATACTCCCTGCAAACTCTTAACCTTCCAGACAACAAACAATGGAAGTCCGGGCAAAACGAACCCCTGCCCGCCTCTATCCAATATCGAAGCGGGCGAGGACTTCGCCTTGCTTATTTCTTCCTGGCAATTGCCTCGAAGTATCGGATCTTCCCTTGTTCGCGATAACTACGCAGCGTATGGGTAGTCATCACCGGGTGCTGTTCGTAGGCCGGCTCGGGAACCTTGGGGTTGCCTGTCCAGGAAATCAGCCGGCACACGCGATGGCTGATGCGCCAGCCCTTGTCGGTACGGACCAGGACATCGTCATACCAGCCACGGCCCACCCAGTCGGGACCGCCCACCGCCGTGTCGCGCGACAGCAGCCAATCGCCATAGGTCAGTGCATAGGCGGTGTCGCCGTCGACGTGAACGCAGGACCCCGTCATGGTGTGCATGTGGTTGGTCAGCGTTTCGTGGAAGTCCTTGAAGGCGAACTTCAGCGCGCCAACAGACTTCCAGACAGCGCCTGCCGGGCCGAAGTCGGCATGGACATCCTCGGTGAACACCTCGTCCAGCAAGTCCCAGGCATGGCTATCGAGCGCCACGCCATAGAGATTGATGACCTCGATGATTTCAGACTTGTCTTGTGTGACACTCATTTAAAACCTCCGGACTGAAAGCCGCACTCGCTCGGCCTTTTGAAACTGACGAATTATTTGCAGTACTCGATGACTTCCAGGATGTTTTCGAAGGGGTCTTTGAAGGTCAGGATCTTGAATTTACCGCCGGTCGGCGCAATCACCACTTGCGGCTCGCAGAGGAAAACGATGTCGCCACGGGCCTTGAGTTTCTCATAGATGGCATCGGTGTCGTCCACCCCGAACGCCATGCGGTTGATACCGGCATGGTTCAGCGGCGCGGCCGGGTTCTTGTTGACAACGGTCTTGGGCGAGACGAACTCGATCAGGTCGATGACGGTCGCGTTTTCCTTGTCCTTGCCGACCAGGTGGTCGGCATGGATTTCAATGATCTGCCCCGGGAAACCGAGGATTTCGCCGGGCGCTCTTTCGCCCCGCAGTTTGCCGATGGACTCCAGGCCAAGCACGCCACAATAGAATTGGAGTGCCGCTTCGATATCGGCAACGGTGATACATACGTGAAACAGACGGTTGATATAGCGATCCATGGTTTTCCTCAATTTCAGGGTTGTTTTAACTTCAATTGCTATTCGCGTGAAACCAGGTCAATGAGCCCCAGGTCCCTCCTTGTCAATTCCGCAAGCGACTGTTCTTGCATCGTTGAAACACTGCTATCTCGAATGCGAAAAAGCCGGGTTCGAACCTGCGTTATCCAGGCAACAATAACGGGGCGAACAAACCAGTATTAAACTTTCACCAACGGCAACTGCTACCTTGGCTGCAAGGGAACTTCCTTCACCAGCCAGAACGCAGCGAGGGCCACCAAACCCGGGGCTGCCATGCAAACCAGGATAATCGGCACACTGACTCCGGCCGCCAGCATGAAACCGGCAATTGCCGGGCCGACAATCGGTCCCGCCCGGCCAATGGCGTAGATGACTCCCATTGCCGATGAACGGAAGTCCATCGGGTATAACGAGCCGACATAGGGCAACAAGATGCAGGTGGCGCCCATTGCCGTGAACCCGGCAAAGAACATGCAGATCAATGCGGCAAGCGGATTCTGGACAACGCCAATCAATGCGATCGAAACGAACAGGATCGGCATGTAAATGGCGAATACGTTCCTGTAACCGATCCTCCCTGCCATCCATCCGGCCAATGGCGTGGAGATGAAGTTGCTGCAGGTGAATACCAGGATGAAGCTGATGCCCGTGGTCATCGAATAGCCGCGCTGAACCATCAATTGCGCAATCCAGGTCGTCAGGGTGACCGCGATCATCATGATGCAGAGCATGCCGATCCCCAGGAACAGGGTGTTACGCGCATAGCCGCCCTGGAACAGGCGCTTCAAGGGCACCTTGGCCGCCGCTGGTTCGTTCAGCCGGTAGTCGTCGTCGGCCCTGGGCACGAACTGTGGGTCGGCCTTTTTCAGGACCTTGCCAATTTCCTCGCGCCTGCCCTTCTTCAGCAGAATCGACATCGACTCGGGCAAGCACACCAGCGCAATGGGGACCAGCCCGATGCAAACGCCGGTTCCGAGCAATATCACCCGCCAGCCGAAGATCGGTAGAAACGCGATGGACAGCAACGCCGAGAGCAACACGCCCACCGAGATGCCCGTATAGGACAGGCTGGAAACCATCGCCTTCCACCGGCCCGGGGTGTATTCGAAGACCAGCGCCACGGCAATCGGAACGATGCCGGCCAGGCCGAAGCCCGCGATGAAACGGTAGATGGCGAAGTCGACGAGCCCCTGCGCCAGGCCACACGCGGCAGTGAAGGCAATGAACAGCGTCATGCCGATGAGCATCATCCGCTTGCGGCCGATGGCATCGGCTGCCACGCCGAAGACGATGGCCCCGCCCACGGCCCCGACATGCCCGACGCTCGCAAGAATGCCGGCCTCGGCGGGGCCCATCCGCATATCGGCCATGATGGCCGGAAGCAAGGTGCCGAACAGCGCACTGTCGATGCCGTCGAACACGATCGCCAGGAAGCAGATCACCGCCACCTGCGCGCTGAATGCATTGAAGTTGCCGCCATCGATAACCCGGGTGACGTCGACTTGCGCTCTGGCCGCCAGCGGCGCGCTCATCAAATCATTCATGGCAGGCATCTCTCATATACCAGCTTGTTGGTCTGGCTCGGCGTGATGGACGCCGGTGCCGAGGTGTGGGCCGCCGCATCGCTCGCCGCGACCGTCGAACCTTCGTGCGCGCCGGGCAGCAGATAGCGCGCCAGGGCCGGTATCAGCACCAGCGCCCCGAGCATGTTCCACAGGAACATGAAGGCCAGCAGCAGGCCCATGTCCGCCTGGAACTTGATGCTGGAGAAATGCCAGGTCGCCACTGCCGCCGCCAGGGTCACGCCGGTCAGCAGCACCACCCGGCCGGTGAACTGCAGCGCGGTGGCATAGGCCTGTTTCAAGCTGGCGCCGGCGCGCATGCGGGCCAGGGTCACGCTCAGCACGTACAACGCGTAATCCACCCCGATGCCCACGCCAAGCGCGATCACCGGCAAGGTCGCCACCTTCACGCCCATGCCCAGCAGCACCATCAGCGCCTCGGCCAATACCGAGGTGAGCATCAACGGCAGCATGGCCACCAGCACCGCGCGCCAGGAACGGAAGGTGATGAAGCACAGCAGCGCCACGGCCCCGTAGACCATGAACAACATCTGGTACCAGGCCTTGTGCACCACGATGTTGGTGGTGGCGTCGATCCCCGCCGAGCCCGCCGCCAGCAGGAAGGTGGCGTCCTGGTCATTGTTTTTCCGGGCGAAACGCTCCACCAGGTCGACCACCTGCTGCAGGGTTTCGGCGCGGTGGTCGCGCAGGTAGGCGTAGACCGTCAGCAGGTTGCACTCTTCGTTGTACAGTTCGCGCGGTGCTCGCGCGGTAATGGTGTTGAGCATGCTCTGGTTGCTGGGCAGGTCGTACCACAGCGGGCTGCCCTCGTTCATGCCCACCATCAGGCGCCGTTGCAGCCGCGCGATCGACTGGGTGGACTCCACGCCGGGCAGGTCCATCAGTTCCCACTCCAGCTGGTCGACACGGCGCAGCACATCGTATTGGCTGCAACGCCCATCGGGGGTCTTGACCATGATGGCGAACAGGTCGTTGCTGGCGCCGTAGTTTTTCGTCAGGTAGTTCACGTCGCGGTTGTAGCGCGAGTCGGCTTGCAGCTCCGGCGCCCCGGGGTCCAGGTCGCCGACCTTCAGTTGGGTGCCGACGGCTACGCCCAGCACCGCCAGAACCGCTGCCGTGGCGATCGCCAGCGCGGCGCGGCGCCCCTCGGTGAAGCGGACCAGCCAGACAAAGAAGGCGCCACTGTGCCCCGCCGCAGAAACCGATTCCCGCTGCACGGCGCGCTCGGCGGCCTTGCGGCTCACCCCCACGTAGCTCAACAGCACGGGCAGCAGAATCAGGTTGGAAATCACCAGCACCAGTACCCCCAGGCTGGCGGCGATGGCCAGTTCACGGATCACCGGGATGTCGATCATCAGCAGCACCGCAAAGCCGACGGCGTCCGCCAGCAGCGCGGTAAGACCCGCCAGGAACAGGCGCCTGAAGGTATAGCGGGCCGCTACGTAGCGGTGCATCCCACGCCCGATGTCCTGCAGGATGCCGTTCATTTTCTGGGCGCCATGGCTGATGCCGATGGCGAAGATGAGGAAGGGCACCAGCATGGAATAGGGGTTCAGCGAATATCCCAGCAGCGGCAGCAGGCCGAGCTGCCACAGCACGCCGGTCACCGAGGTGATGACCACCAGCGCCGTGCTGATCAGGTCGCGGTTGTACAGGAACACCATCGCGGCACAGATGGCCAGGGCGATGAAGAAGAACCCGATCACCTCCTGCATGCCATCCATGAGGTCACCGGACAGCTTGGCGAAGCCGGTGATGTGGATGGCCACCTCGTCGCTGCTGTACTTGGCACGTATCTGTTCCAGCCGATCGGACAGCGCGGCATAGTCCAGCGGCTTGCCGGACGCATCGTGCTCCAGCAGTGGCACCTGGAGGACGCTGGAGCCACCGTTGGCCGCCACCAATTGGCCGATTTCGCCGGAGCGCTGCACGTTCATGCGCAGCTCCTCGATCTTGGCGGGCGAGCCGTCGTAGTGCGCCGGGATCACCTGGCCGCCATCCAGGCCATCCTCGGTCACTGCCGTCCAGCGGACGTTGGGCGTCCACAGGGACTTCATGAACGCCCGGTCCACCCCCGGCAGCATGAACACGGCATCGTTGATCTGGCGCAGCGTGTCGATATAGCTCGCGTTGTAGATGTCGCCCTTGCGGGCCTCCACGGCGATCCGCAGCGAGTTGCCCAGGCCGGTGAGTTCCTTCTTGTGCGCCAGGTAGTTCGCGATGTACGGATGGTTGGTCGGAATGGTCTTTTCGAAGCTGGCATTGAGCTTCAGGCTCAACGCGCTGAAGCCGAGCAGGATCGTGACCAGTACGCACAGCAGCAGGACCAGGACGCGGTGGTTGAAAACGGCGCGTTCCAGGCGCGAGCCCGAGCGCGGGTTGAAGTCTTCGAGCCGGCAGGCCGTCGTCTCGCTAGGTGTCACTGAGGTCATGGTGTTGGACTCGTAGTGTGGCGCGTCGCCTGAACGTGGAAATGAACGCCGTCAGCCTATTCGGGCAACCCCGCCCAGGCTGGTGGCCACCAGGCCACCATCCGCGGCTTCGGCCAGGGAGGTCAGGGGATCGCGTCTTGCAAGCGGCTGCTCGGTGAAGTGGGCGCCTGCATCGCGGCTTACGAGAAGCCGCCCGCCCTGCGCCAGCAGCGCCACCCGGCCATCGCGCAATTCGAGGCTGGACAGAACCGTCAGTGGCGCCGGCAACTCGACCGGGGCAACGCTCGCGCTGCCCGGCTCGATGCGGCACGCGGCGCCCAACAGGCCGGCGAACACAAACCCGCCGTTGTCCGTGGCAGTAGCGGCGAACAAGGTGCGCTCGGAAGGCGATGCCAGTGACTCGAAACTGGCGCCATCGTCACGGCTGAGCATCAGCACCCCTTGCTCTCCCGCAACCGCCCAGGTCTTGTCATGGCGGGCGATCGCATACAGATGCAGGCCCATGGGATTGGGCAGGCGGTGCCGGCAAGGCGTCCATGTCTTGCCGCCATCGTCCGTGGTGGCGGCCAGGCCGAACGCCCCCACCACCATTCCGCGCAAGGCGTCCGCAAAGCAAATCGACAGCAGGGGTTTGTCCGGGCCGTCATCCAGCAGACGCTGGGCATCCCGGATGCGCCGATCGCGCTCAGCCTCGCCATCGGGCAGGGCCTTGGCCTGGGCCAGTGTCGCTTGAGCGAGAGCCACGCCATCAGTCTGAATGACCCAGCTTTCGCCACCGTCAGAGGTATGCAGCACAACACCGCCGTGGCCGGCGATCCAACCCTGACGGGCATCGGCGAAGCTCGCCGAGGTCAGCGTTACGCTGACCGGCACACGGGCCTGGCGCCACTGTCGCCCGCCATCGTCGGACAGCACGACCACGCCGCGCTCGCCGATCGCCACCAGCCGGTCACCGGCCCGCACCACACGGGTCAGCACCGCGTGTGGCGCCCGGGGAGTCAGGGTGGACGGTTGTCCCAGCAGCCCTGTCGTGACTGCCGAGGCGAAAGCTACCGTAGAGGACGCTAACGTGGGAGCCAGCATCACCTGCAGGCCCAAACCGACGCCCAACAGCAGCAACCCTCGACGAGCCCCGTCCACGCTTTCGTTGTTGTTGTTCTTCATACTGGCCATCCCATCAGGTTCATCGCTCAAGCTTGGTACAGCCCTAGCGTATGCCCTCTCCAGCAAGCGATTCGGGGGTGAAGATCCGGTCCGGCAGGGAGGCCTTCAGGTCGACTTGTCGTTCGCGGGGGAAATAGGCGGACGCGAAATAGCCACCGCCGATCAGGTCGTAGGACATGTAGCCCGCCACGATGGTCCCTGGCGCCGCCGGGAACACCGTCGGCAGGTTGTACGTCACCTTCCAGAGCTGCCCCTGGGCGTCCCAACGCTCTCCCGCGACGGCGATCCAGGTGTCCTCGTCCAGGTACACCCGCAGGCGCGGGATGACGTGCCGCTGGCCTTGCTTGAGCGTACCTTCCACCACCCAGACCCGATGCTTCTCGAAGCGCACGAAATCAGGGTTCACGGTCTGCGCGGACATGACCTGGTCGAGCGATGTCGCCTGGTGGTAGCTGTTGGTGTTGTACGGCACGTACATTTCCTTCTTGCCCACCAGCTTCCAGTCGTAACGGCCGATGGAAGAGGAGTACACCTCGACCTCGTCGAAGTTGAGGATGCCGCCCGCCACCGGGCTGGGCACGTCGCAGCAGGTCAGCGGCAGACGGCGGACGCGACGCTGGCCGGTCAGGTACACCCAGGTCTTGGACTCGATGTCATTGATGTTGACGCGCTGCAGAAGAATCTCGCCGGCGCGGATCGGCGGCCCGGAAGTGTCTACCCGGCGCACTACGATGTTGGAGCCCGCGGCCTGCCATTTCTCCAGGTTGCCGTTGGGGTCGTAGTACGGGAACGAGCTCTTGGCGACGTTCTGCGAGACCGGGATCACCTTGCCCTCGGGGGTGACGCGCGCCAGGCTGGGCTCCGTCTGGTAGCCGGGGCTCGTCCACCGCAGCAGATGGTTCCAGATGGCCTCTTCGCCATTCTTCGGAATCGGGAACGGCACACCGCCGTAGGCGCCTTTGGGGAAGGGGCCGAGCTCGCCACTGGGATCCATCGTCGCCCGGGTGGCGTTGGCGAAGGTGTTGTCATAGACCCACTGCGGGGCCGCCGCGGTGCGTCGGGTCTGGAACACCTGGACGTTGAAGGTCGGGAAGCGCTTCAACAGGCC
This sequence comes from Pseudomonas sp. AAC, assembly GCF_000725445.1. NCBI lineage: Bacteria > Pseudomonadati > Pseudomonadota > Gammaproteobacteria > Pseudomonadales > Pseudomonadaceae > Pseudomonas > Pseudomonas sp. AAC. Next base: position 79,180 of record NZ_KL647097.1, read on the forward strand.
CAGGGTGCCTTCGGTCAGCTTGTCCTTATACTGCTCTGCGTTCTGCGCCGTGATGGTGAGTATGGGCTTGTCCTTGGCGAACAGGTTCGGAACCGCCGCCGAAGTCTGCGAAGCATCGGCCGGATAGCCGCCGTCCCACGCCGGAATCGACCCATCCTGGTTGCCGGCTCGCTCTGCGCCCAGCGGGGTCAGGGTGGTCTTGAGTTTGGCCGCTTCTTCAGCCGTGACTGCGGCCTGGACCGTCGGTGCAGCCAGGACTGCGCACGCCAGGGCCAGCAGGCTCATGCGAGTGAAAATGGTCATGTGATGTTCCCTTAGAAGGTACGACGCAGCGACACCGAGACGAAATCTCGATCTTTCAGGGTCTGGGCGAAGGTGTACGTGCTGTTGACGGCGGGATCGGTAGACGAATACACGGCGGTATTTCCAGCGCCGTAGTAGTGGGTGTAGGCCAGCGAGAAGTCCCACACGGTCAGGTAGTTGCCTGCCAGGGTGAAGGTCATGTCGCCGCCGTTGTCAGGCCCCATGATGACGACGGGGGACTTGCCATGGTTGTAGCCGACGGTGATGGAGGGCGTAAGGTCCAAGCCGTCCAGCACGTTGCGCTGCGGGATTGCATACAAGGCGCGCACCGCTGCGGCACGTCGATCCAGCTCCGGGTCCATGGCATTACAGTTGCTGGTGCAACTGGTCAGCTGGTTGTATGCCACTTCCATGCTGAGGCTGGGTTCGTCAGACATGAAGTTGCGCGGCATCGACCAGATCATGGACAGGTTGGCGTGGGCCGTATTGCCGATGGCGTAGAACGCGTGGTTGTTGTTGTCCGCCGGTTGCGTTCCGACCTCCTGCGGCAGGCTGGTCAGCGGCGTGTCGCGGCGCACCGAGAGCTCGCCGGCGAAGTTGACCGTATCCACGGTAGTCGTGGCGCTGATGCCATAGGCCTTGATGTCCTCCGGATATACCCACTGGAAGGTGCCGAACCCGGCTCCGGGAACATTGGTCCGCCCTGTGTGGGAATAAGCCACTGGCGTCTTGGCGTGGAAACGGATGGCATAGATGCCGAACTCCCAGTCGCCCAGCTGCGAACGCAGGCCAAGGCCATACTGGCCGTTATCGCTGGCCTTGATGTCCGGGCCACGCGACAGGCCGATACCGGGTATGCCGGGCGCGAAGCGAATGCGCTCGCCGCCATCGCCGAGGAAGTCATTCACCGAGAAGTAGCTGCCGGCGGCAGGCAGGCGGGTGGCGTCCCACTCGTACTGGTAGTAGCCCATCAGGGTCAGTTTTGGCGAAAACTGGATCTGGCCGGAGAACTGGCCCACCGGCATGATGATTTCCTTGGTGGTCGAGCCCGGCACCGAGGCTGCCTTGACCGCATCCACCGGCGACTGGGTACCGGCAATGGCGTTGGAGCCGAAGAACAGGCTCTCGCCCCACAGCACCGTGTGCTGGCCCAGGCGCCCACTTACGCGAGCGCTGCCGACGTCGGCGCCACCGAAGACGAAAGCGTCCAGGAACTCGGCCTTGCGCCCGTGCAGCTTGCGCGTGTCATCGGTGAACTTGTTGTAAGGTACGGACAGCGCGTTGCTGGTGGCGGGAGAGTCGTTGTCGTTGCGCTGGTTGTAGACGTCGTCGTACCAGGCCGCCCCGCTCACCCGCAGACCGAAATCGTCGCGGTAGACCAGGTCCATCTCCGACAGCAGGTCGAGCCGGTTGGAGATCAGCCGGCCGGCCTTGAAGTTAAGGTCGCCGTCGTTGCCGTTGAGCGCCGCGGGGCCCCCTTTGCCACCCGCGGGAGGGGGCGCGAACTCGGTCAGCTTGTCGTCCGGGTTCTTCACGCGCATACCGGCGGAATACTTGACCGTGTTGTCCCAGCGCAGCTTGAAGTCGGGGTTGCCCACATCGATCGGCGCGGCCAGCGAATAGCCGGCAGCCAGAAGGCTGGTGATGGCAACCACGGATCGAAGGCTTTGGCGGTATAAGTCGTCTTGCGGCACTGCAAATCTTATTTTTATTGTTTGCATCATCGTCACCTAGCGAGATTGTTTGACGCATGAACTCCGATTGCTGGCCTGCCCATGAACACCGGCCAACCACAGCGATCTGAAAAACCTCCCCATGATTTGTGTGGTACCCGGCTTTGCTTCATCGCACGAGCCGATCGGAGTGCAGCCAGCACAGAGCCCCGGTTGGAAGAGTGATTCCTCGCTCAGCGAGGGCCGCGCATCTGTGTGAGGCCGAGTATAAGTAGCGACTTTTCGGCAGGAACAATGATTAATCCCGCTGCACCGCAGCCGGTTTTTTGATGGTCGAAGCGGTGCCACGGCCAACAGGGCGGCTGGGCAGATCGTCTTCCCCACGGGTCCGGTTTGGCGTCTATCCGACGGCCCTTTTCCCCGTGCCAGGAAGGCCTCCAGACACGAGCCGACGGGCTCGCGGTGCAGTGGAAGAGCGTGAAAGTCCATGCGCGCGAAAAGCCCGGCATGGGCATCGCTTCGAGTGCAGGCTCACTACAGGAAAGGGCGCGTGCCCTGCGAGTTCGGTGCGCTGTTGCAGCGCCACAGACAGGGGCGCAGCTCACCTGTGGAGGTGGCGACGCCGGGAGGCGCCGACCGAGCGAATGAGCGCGACGGGAGCGCGCCCAAGGTGCCGTTGCGATATCACCCAACCAAGCATCAATGAGCCGCCAGGGCTCCACCCTCGTCCACGCCGGAAGCCAGGTGCATCGCCATCCTGTCGAACAGCAGCTTCACCCGCGTCAGTTCCAGCCGGGCGGCCGGCACCATGATCTTCACCCAGCGCTCGACCAGCGAGAACGCCTCCAGCACAGGCACCAGTTCCCCGGCCCGCAGGGCATCGGCCACCACCGGCAACGCCAGTTGGACGATCCCATGGCCATCGCGGGCGGCGGCGCACAGATAGCCTTCATCGTTGGTGATGAGGACGGGGCGCACGTCCACTTCCACCCGCCCCTCCGGCGAGTTGAATCCCCAGATGGGCCCGGCGATGGAAAACGTCAGGCAGGGGTGATGGATCAGCTCGCGAGGATGCGCCGGCGCAGTACAGCGGGCGAGGTAGGCCGGGGCCGCGCACAGCAGCCGGGGAAAGGGCCGGAGCACCTGCTCCACCACGTCCGAGTAGGCCATCTGGTCCATCCCCACCGAGATGTCGAAGCCCTCCTCCGCCGGATTGCCGCCCCTGTCGGAGGCGACGATTTCCAATTGCACCAGCGGGTGCTCTGCGCGGTAACGGGTGAACAGTTCACCCAGGCCCTGACGGATAAGCACGGCCGGGGCCTTCACCCTGATCGGGCCTTCGATGCTGCCGGGGCTCAGGATCGCGCCGCTGGCCATGTCGTTGTAGGCGCGCAGCAGCTGGCGCGAGTGGACCAGGTAGCTTTGCCCCGTGTCCGTCAGCGTCAGCCGCCGGGTCGAGCGATCGAACAAGGTGGTTTTGAAGTCCCACTCGAGCTCGTCGACCCGCTTCATGATCACCGACGGCGAGGTATACAACGCACGCGCGGCGGCTGAGAAGTTGCCGGTGTCGGCGGTCACGACGAAAGCCTTCAACTTCAGCAGCATGTCCATGGCGCAGCGCTCGGTATCAGGTGGTGAGTTCGGACTCGACGGCGCGGCGAATGTGCGCCTTCGACCACAGGCGATCATGGTGCGCCTGGCAACCCGGGCCCAACGAGCCGATGCCGTTGAGCACACACCAGTGTTCGAGGTAGAAGAGCGCAAAATCCGCGATGCTCATCTTCTCGAATAACCAGTCCTTGCCGGCGATCTGGCGTTCCGCCCGGTCGAGCCCGGCCTGGAAGATCTTCAGCCCCTGGGCCCTTACCGCCGCGTGATCCGCTTCGCTGGGGGCGAACTTCTCGGGCCGACGAGCGCGAGTGTAGCCTTGCATGTGCACGGTAGACACCAGGTATTCGGTCATTTCCAGCACGCGGATCTCGCCTTCGATATCCGTCGGGATCAGCTCCCGGTCGGGATTGATGCGCGCCAGGTAGAGCGCGATCACCGGGAACTCGGTGAGCAGCGATCCGTCATCGCGGATCAGCGCGGGAACCTTGCCCTTGGGATTGACCTTCGTGTACGCCTCGAACTCCGGCGTGCCCGGACGCGCGGCCTTCTCGATCTCGAACGGCTTGCCGATGTCGGCGAGCAAGGCATGGATGCCGATCTGGCAGGCGCCCGGCAGGAAATACAGCTTCATAAGACACTCCATGTGCAAGGGGGAATCGGGTTGGCGAGCGGCTAGACGATGAAGGTTTCCAGGACACCGATGCCCTGCACCCCCGCCTCTACCCGGTCGCCAGGCTTGAGGTACCACGCCTGCGGGTCGGGCTTGTGGTGCAGGGCCACGCCCTCGGGCGTCCCCGTGCTGACCAGGTCGCCCGGCACCAGGCCGAAGCGCGACCAGAACGCCAGCAGCTGCGCAAAGCCGAAGATCAGGTCGCGGCAGTCGGCGTGCTGGCGCAGTTCGCCATTGACCTTCAGCCACAGCACCAGCGCGGTGGGGTCCGGCACCTCGTCGGCGGTCAGGATGTAGGGGCCGATCGGGCCGAAACCCGGGAAGTTCTTGCCCAGCATGAGCAGGCCGTTGTGCATTTCGCGAAGCTGCCATTCACGCGCGGACAAGTCGTTGAAAATGGTGTAGCCGAAGATCGCGCTGGCCGGATCGATGTCGCTGTGCGCGTCGAGGGCCTTGCCCAGCACCAATGCGATCTCGACTTCGTAATCGAGGCAGTACACATCCGCAGGGCGCTTCACCTGGCTCCTGTGCGGGACCAGCGTGCGCCCGAGCTTGATGAAGCCCGTGGGAAAGTCGCTATGCAGTTTGCCGGCGTTGGCGGTATCGCCCTTTTTCGACTCCAGCAGGTGCCGCCCGAAATTGCGGCCGGCACAGAACATGGACTTCTCCGGCACCGGCGTCAGCCACTGCACGGTGTCCGGGTCATCCATCCAGACGGGGTCCTGGCGTTGCGTGGCCCAGTCGAGCAATCCGTAGGTGGCATCCATGGCCGCGGCGCCCCCCTCGATCAGGCCCATCACCGTGGCTGGCGTATCCGGGCCACCACGGGCAGCGGCAGCCTTGGCGACATCCAGCAGCCATTCACGGCCCGAGGCAAAGGTCACGATACCGAGCCGCTCCGGGCCGGCAGAGGAGCGATAGCGAGCGATCTTCATGAGTCGAGCCTGGCCAGGAGGTGCTTGAGCAGCTGCACTTCGCTCGGGTCCAGGTTGCCCTGCACGTCCGCTTCGCTGGACTTGCGTATCGCGATCAGCTCCAGCACCGCAAGACGGCCTTCGGCGGTCAACCTGACCGCCACCGGGCCATCGCCGGCGTCGACCTCGTGCAGCAGGCCACGCTCGATAAGGTTCTGCACGATGGCCGCGGAAATCCTCTGCCCGCGCACTTTCTCGCTGCGCGCCGCGATCTCCGGCACGCACAGCCCGTCCTCACGGCCAATGATGCTCAGCACGGCGTATTCCTCGGCCGTCCAGCCATGGGACTGCAACTGGTCGATCACGCGCTGCCGGGTCTGGAAGTAGGCGTTGGAAACCTGGAACAGCAGGTCATCGGAGGACAGGTTGCTGAACTCGTCCGCCGGCTCGACCGCGGCGACACTCTGCCTGGGCAACAACATGCCGTAGCGCCCGCCGTGGAAGACCAGCGGCTTGCGCGCGGAATGGCCGAAATCGACGATCTCGCCAACGAAGATGACGTGGTCACCACCCTCGTATTGGTAAGCCAGCCTGCAGACGAAACGCGCCATGCAGTCCGGCAATAGCGGAATGCCGTCCGGGCCACGCTCCAGCGCAAGGCCTGCGAAGCGGTCGATGCCCTTGCTGGCGAAGCGCGCCGAAAGCGCCTCCTGGTCGGCAGAGAGGATGTGCACGGCGAAATGCCCGCTGTTGCGAAACGCCTCCATGTTCAGGGATGTCCGCGCCAGGCTCCAGAGCACCATCGGCGGGTCCAGGGACACCGAGGAAAAGCTGTTGGCGGTCAAACCGATATCCAGGCCGCCCGGGCCGCTGGTGGTGACGATAGTCACCCCCGTGGCGAACGAGCCGAATGCGTCGCGCAAGGCGCGGCCATCGAAGCGCGGGCCGGATCGAGCGGGGCCTGTCTGGGTTGCTGTCTGTGTCGTCACGCTGCATGCCTCCAATTTTCTTGTTATCGGTACTGCCCGCCGCGAGGGGCCACTGCCGTGGCCCCCACACACTCAGTTGGCCTTGGCGGCCCTGACGCGAGCTTTCTCCGCCAGGTAGGTTTCCAGCGTCGACAGCGGGCCGCGCTCGTGGTCCAGCTGCTTGGTCGCCACGCCGCTGAACGGGGTGGTTTCATTGAACCAGCACTCCTGGGGCGGCAGCCCCCAGCGCAGGGACAGGCCGGGCTTGCGCACATCCCAGCCGACCGGCTCGACCTCGATATCGATCAGCAGGTAGTGATCGCAGAACAGCTCCACACGGTGACCATCGGGGTCGCGCAGATACACGAACAGCACGCCAGCCGGGCCATGGCGTCCGGGCCCGCGCTCGACGACATCGCCCATGCCCATGTTCCCGGCGATGTCGCAGGCGCGCAGGATGCTGTGGGAATCGGAAACGGTGTAGGCGAAGTGGTGCAGACGCGGGCCGGGGTTTTCCAGGAAGACGATGTCCTGGGTGCCGGGCTTGCGGAACATGAAGGTCGCGATCAACTTCTCATCGAGGGCCATGTACTCGGAAATGCGAAAGCCCATTTCCGCGTAGAAGTCCGTCTGTTCCTGCACGTTGGGAACCTGGATCTGGTAATGGTCGAAGCGCATGGCCGCGCCGCCCTTGAAGTCCTGGAACTGCGTATACAGGCGCGGGGTCGTGGGCATGGTCGCGCAGAGTTGCACGGGAGTGCCGGCCGGGTCGTTGACCAGCAGCGTGCGGCCCTGGTGCGGCACTTCGATCCAGCGCGCCGGCAGGCCCTTGGACCTGTAGAAATGCTCCGCCTTGTCCAGCTCTTCTTCGGTGTACACCCGGAAGCCGATCGCTTCCGCTTCATGTGCGCCGTCGTGGCGCTTGATCACCAGGCTGTGGTGGCACACCTCTTCCAGACCACGGAAATACAGGGTGTCGGCATCGCGTTCAGTCAGGACCAGGCCGATGACCTGCTCGTAGAAATCGCGGCTGGCTTCCAGGTCGCGGGAGGTGATGATGGCGTGGCTGGAACGGGTGACATTGAAGGGTGGGTAGTAGACCGGTTTGGGCAATGGCATGGTGAGTCTCCGGGGGTCGTTTCAGAGCCGAGTGAAGTCGGCTTCGTTGTTCAACTCGAGGGGGCCAGTCAACCGACCGGTCATGTTGTACCAACCAATGTTGAAGAGCAGCGCCAGGCTCTGCCTGGGGCCAAGCTCGCGGTGAACGGCCTCCCAGACCTCGGCGCTGACCTGCGCGGGCGCCCGGGTCGCATCCCGTGCCAGGCGCAGGACCGCCTTCTCGAGGTCGGAGAACAGCGGGCTCTTTTCGAAATCCCAGAGCGCCAGCATCTGCTCCCTGGAGACGCCTTCCTTGATGGCGCGATTCCAGTGGGGGTCGTGTTCGTAATGGGTGCCCATGGTCTGGCACGCCATCACGATGGCCATTTCCCGCAGCCTGGGATCGATGCCGTAGCCCTTGCGGACGGCGTCGGCCATGGGAATGAAAACCTCGAGAATCTCCGGGCAGATGGCCAGGGTCCGGAAGATTTGCGCATTGGGTGCGTGACCACGCTTGGCCTGAAGCAGGGCAAATGCCTCGGGTGCCTCGTCCGGGGTGGGCAGGTGGATACGAGCCATACGGAACTCCGCATTTTTTGTCGTTGGATTTCGCAGGCCGTAGCGGGACTACGGCAGCCTTGCACTTATCCGTTGATGCGCCGCTCCCATTCGCCATTGCGCTCCAGGAACGCCCACACGCGATCCTGTGCCTCGCGGGCACCCGGATAGCGCTCGCCACGCATCTGGGCATTGCGCCATGGGTCGCCGGAGAAGAACTTCTCGTACAGGTTCTGCCGCCCGGCGAAGGACGAGCAGGAGGCGTCCCAGGCCAGGCGCAGCAACTGCATCTTGCGTTCGGCGGGTATGTCGGCGCCGGCGCAATAGCGCTCGATGACCGGGCCGTTCTCGCTGTGCAGGTCCTCCACCGTCGGCGCCACCACCACATTGCCGGCGCCCAGCAGCTGCAGGATCTCCAGGGCCCGGGCATGCATCGCCGGGTACTGGGCGCGTATCACGTTGAGCGGCTGCTCGTAGGGCACAACTGTGTCGCCCGGCCCCTTCACGCAGTCGACTTCCGCCACGCGAATCAGGGCGCGCAGGGTCTCGACGAAAGCCACCAGCTCGGAAAGTTGCACCATCACGTTGGGGAAGCGGCTGTGGTTCACCTCCACCAGGTTGTAGGCAATGCCCAGCAGGAACTCCATCTTGGCCAACGAGCGCGTGGCCGACTGATGCGAACCATGGGGGCCCGACGGCGACTTCATCGCCGACTCCACAGCCTTGATGTCGCGGTACATGAACACCCGCTCCCAGGGAATGAAGGCCTCGTCGAACCACAGGACGGCGTCCATCTCGTCCATTCGCGCCGAGAGCGGGTCGTTGGCGAAGTGGCCCCGGGTGGGCAGCGAAGGGCGGCAGATCATCTTCATCCCGGGGGTGTCGATGGGGCAGGCGAACCCCACCGCGTAGGCTTCGGCATCTTCCACCAGCGGGAACTTGGCCGCCGCCGGCATGATCAGCACCTCGTTGGCCAACGGGCCGAGGGTGGCGACCGAACGGGCACCGGAAACGTAGATACCGGCATCGGATTCGCGCACGACGCGCATCACCATATCGCCGGGCTGTTCGAACATCTGCAGGCGCTTGTCGATATCCGGCGACACCAGCGAGTGGGTCAGCGCCAGGTCGTTCTCGCGAATGAACTCGTGGTAGTCGCGGATGTTCCGGCCGAACTGTTCGCCACCGGCGGCGAACAGTTCATAGGCCGAGGCATGGGCGCTGACCATGACGTTGAGAAAGTCGGGGGTGCGGCCCATCATGCCGCCCACCGCATCCATCCAGGTCTTCATCATTTCCCGGCGCAGGCGCAGGTCCTCGGCGGAACGCGGCAGCATGAAGGAGCGCCCTACACGGGCACCGGAGGTGGGCGAGCGGAACGTCATCCGCTCCTGCAGCGCCGGCTGGCACTGGATGTCGTACAGATCGGCGATGGACTGGATCGCGCCACGGAAACGCCGATCGACCGTCACATCCCTGATGCGCTCGCCATCGATCCAGACGGAGCGACCATCGCGCAGCGAGGCGATGTAGTCCGCGCCATTGCGCACGCCTTTTCGGGCTCCACTCGTGGCAGTCGTTTTATTGTTGTTCATGGGTACTGCTCCTGCATTTGAAACGTAGGCCTGCGGCGGGCCTGGCCGCCACACGGATTCAGGGGCTTGCAGGCCTGGATGGTAGTGAGGTGGGACGGATTTAAGAATTTGTGAATTGGACGAGGAGCTATTCCGGAATCGAAAAGAGCGCGCGCTAAACGAGCTGGCGCAGGACCGTGTTTCCACGTGTTCGCCAGGGACAGCGAGCCCCCCCGCCCGAAGACGGATTACCCCGCCCTCGGGCAAGCCGAAGGCAGGTGCTCCGCCACGCGGCATTCGCGCAGTTTTCATGGGTTGGCCGTCCAGCGACTCAGCGACGCGCCGCCGGCAGGTCGGTACAGCTGCCATGGGCGACTTCCGCCGCCATCCCCACCGTCTCACCCAGGGTCGGATGGGGGTGGATGGTCTTGCCGATGTCCACGGCGTCGGCGCCCATTTCGATGGCCAGGCAAACCTCGCTGATCAAATCGCCTGCCCCCGTGCCAACGATCCCGCCGCCCACCACCCGATGGGTCTCGGCGTCGAACAGCAGCTTGGTGAAACCTTCGTCGCGGCCGTTGGCAATCGCCCGCCCCGACGCGGCCCAGGGGAAAACCGCCGCCTCGACCTTGATGCCCTTGTCCCTGGCTTCCTGCTGGGTAAGGCCGGCCCAGGCCACCTCCGGGTTGGTGTAAGCCACCCCCGGAATCTGCAGCGCATCGAAACGGCTGCACGCAAGCTCAGGCCTGTTCGTGGCCTCGCCTGCCGCCACTTCCGCAGCGACGTGCCCCTCATGGACCGCCTTGTGGGCCAGCATCGGCTGCCCGACGATGTCGCCGATGGCGAAGATATGCGGCACGTTGGTACGCATCTGCTGGTCCACGGCGATGAAGCCACGCTCACTCACGACGACACCGGCCTTGTGCGCATCGATCCGGTCGCCATTGGGCCTACGGCCCACCGCCACCAATACCAGGTCGTAGCATTGGGGCTCGGCAGGCGCCTGCTCGCCTTCGAAGGTCACCCAGATGCCCTGCTCGCTCGCCTCGGCCTTTACCGTTCGGGTTTTCAGCATCAGGTTGTCGAAGCGGTGGCGGTTGTGTCTTTCCCAGACCTGGACCAGGTCGCGATCGGGCCCCTGCATCAGGCTGTCGAGCATTTCCACCACATCGATGCGCGCGCCGAGGGCCGAATAGACCGTGGCCATTTCCAGGCCGATGATGCCGCCGCCCACCACCAGCATGCGCTTGGGCAGGGTCCTGAGTTCCAGCGCCCCGGTGGAGTCGACGATGCGCGGGTCCTCTGGCATGAAGGGCAGCCTCACGGCCTGGCTGCCCGCCGCAATCACGCACTGCTTGAAACGAATGACCTTCTTCTCGCCGGTCTGCTTCTGACCGGAGCCTGTCGTGACGGCGACCTCGATATGCTGGGGGTCGAGAAAACGACCCAAGCCACGCACCACCTCGACCTTGCGGCCCCTGGCCATGCCAGCGAGCCCGCCGGTGAGCTTGTCGACCACCGACGCCTTGTGCGCGCGCAACCTGTCGAGATCCACATTGCCTGCACCGAACTCGATCCCCAGAGAGGCCAGGTGCGGCACCTCCTCCATCGCCGAGGCGATGTGCAGCAGGGCTTTCGAGGGAATGCAGCCCACGTTCAGACACACGCCCCCCAGCGACGCGTAGCGCTCGACCACGACGGTCTTGCGCCCCAGGTCCGCCGAGCGAAAGGCGGCGGAGTAGCCGCCAGGGCCACCGCCCAGTACCAGCAGGTCGCACTCCAGATCCGCGCCAGCGGCGTGGCTGGAAATCACCGCCGGCGCAGGTGCCGATGGCGCTGTGGCAGGAGCCGGCTCTGGCCGGGTTGCCATCTCATGGGCCTGCAACCGCAGCAACACGGCGCCTTCCGCCACCTTGTCGCCGACCTTGACCAGCACGTCCCGGACCACGCCGGCGGCAGAAGACGGAACATCCATCGTGGCCTTGTCGGACTCCAGCACGCAGATGGTGTCGTCGACCTTTACCGCATCGCCAACCTCGACCAGCACCTCGATCACCGGCAAGGCGGCCGCATCGCCGAGGCCCGGCATCCTTACTTCGATAACCTGACTCATGGGCGTCCCCTCAAAGCGCAATGCGACGGAAGTCGGCCAACAGCGCCGCCAGATGCTGGAGGAAGCGCGCCGCGGCAGCGCCATCCACGACGCGGTGATCCCACGACAGCGCCATGGGCAGAATCAGGCGGGGGGCGAAGGCCTGGCCATCCCAGACCGGTCGGGTTTGCGCACGGGTAACGCCGAGAATGGCCACCTCGGGCGCATTGATGATGGGCGTGAACCCCGTACCGCCGATGCCGCCCAGGCTGGAAACGGTGAAGGTCCCGCCCGTCATGTCGGCAGGGCCCAACTTGCCGTCCCGTGCCTTTTTCGCCAACTCGCCGCATTCGCGGGCGATCTGGCCGATGCCTTTCTGATCGGCATCGCGAATGACCGGCACCACCAACCCGTTGGGCGTGTCGGCGGCAAAACCGATGTGGTAGTAGTGCTTGAGGATCAGTACCGACTCGCCATCTTCGCTGCCCAAGGAACTGTTGAACTGCGGGAAGGCCTTGAGGGTGACGACCGCGGCCTTGATCAGGAACGCCAGCAGGGTGTACTTGACCGCGTCCTTGCCGCCTTCCTGGTTGAGCCGGACGCGGAACGCTTCGAGCTCGGAGATATCCACTTCTTCGTTATTGGTGACGTGAGGAATCATCACCCAGTTGCGCGAGAGGTTGGCGCCGGAGATCTTCTTGATCCGCGACAGCGCGACCTTCTCGATACTGCCGAACCGGGCAAAGTCCACCTCCGGCCAGGGCAGCAGGTCGAGCCCACTGGCGCGATCGCCGCGTGACGGGGAACTGTCCAGGCGCACCAGGGCATCCTTGACGAAGCGCTCGACGTCCTCGCGCAGAATCCGCCCGCCCTTGCCGGTGGCCGCCACTCTCGCTACATCCACACCCAACTTGCGGGCGTAACTGCGCACCGAGGGAGAGGCGTGGGGTTTGATGCCGGAGGTATCCAGCGCCGGCGCAGCCGGCGAGACGGCAGGTGCAACGGGCGCGATGGGCGCAACGGGCGTCGCGACAGCCGCCGCGGGCGCGGGCGAATCCTTGGCGCTCACCTCGGCCTCGGCTACCACGACCACCGGCGCACCCTCGCTGGCCACCTGCAATGTGAGGATGGGGCTGCCCTTGGAAACCCGGTCCCCCACCTTGATACCCACCGCCACCACGGTGCCGGCGAAAGGGCTCGGCACATCCATCGCGGCCTTGTCCGATTCCAGCGTCAGCAAGGGCTCGTCGAACGCCACCCTGTCGCCAGCCTTGACCAGTACCTCGATCACCGGGAGGTCTTTGAAGTCCCCGAAGTCAGGGACCTGAACTTCTCTGATTTCACTCATGACTTACCGCCGCCAAGAAAGAGATCCGTTGCGCGTCCACGCAACGGATGGAACGCTCATCGAGCGCATGGGAGAGAAAACCCGTTACCGCGCCCAGGGCGCCGGGCGGTCACCTTCCAGGCCGTAGCGCTCGATGGCTTCGGCCAGTACCTGGCGCGGCAACCTGCCGTCACGCACCAGGCCATCCAGCGCAGCCAGCACCACCTGGTAACGGTCCACTTCGAAGAACCGCCGCAAGGCTGCGCGGGTATCACTGCGGCCAAAGCCGTCGGTGCCCAAGGCAATGAAGCGAGCATCGATGTAGCTGGCGATCAGTTGCGGCCAGGCGCGAACGTAATCGGAGGCGGCAATGACCGGCGCATCGCCCGCGAGGCAGGCGCACAGGTGGCTGACCTGCTCGGGCGCGGCGGGATTCAGGCGGTTGTGGCGCTCCACCTCCCGCGCCTCGCGAGCCAGCTCGCTGAAACTGGTGACGCTCCACAGCTCGCTCGATACCTGCCAGTCGGTGGCCAGCAGCTCGGCGGCCGCGATCACCTCGCGCAGGATGGTGCCGGAGCCCAGCAGCCGTACCGAACCGCGAGACGCTGGCGCGTCGGTCGCGGCATAGCGATACATGCCGCGGATGACTTGCTCCTCGACAGCGGGCGGCAACGAGGGCTGGGCGTAGTTCTCGTTCATCACGGTGATGTAGTAGAACTCGTCGACATCGCGCTCCATCATCTGCCGCATGCCATGGTCGAGGATCACCGCCAACTCGCCGGCGAACGCCGGATCGTAGGCGCGGCAGTTGGGAACGGTGGCGGCCATGACCAGGCTGCTGCCGTCCTGGTGCTGCAACCCTTCGCCCCCCAGGGTGGTACGCCCGGCGGTGGCCCCCAGCAGGAAGCCCCGTGCGCGCTGGTCGGCCGCGGCCCAGATCAGGTCGCCGACACGCTGGAAACCGAACATCGAGTAGTAGATGTAGAACGGCAGCATCGGTTTGCCGTGGGCGCTGTAGGAAGTCGCGGCCGCCACCCAGGACGACAGCGCGCCCGCTTCGGTAATGCCCTCCTCCAGCAGCTGGCCATCCCTGGCTTCGCGGTAATACAGCATGGAGCCGGCATCTTCGGGCTCGTACAACTGCCCCAGCGGCGAGTAGATGCCGATCTGGCGAAACAGGTTGGCCATGCCGAAGGTGCGCGCTTCGTCCGCAACGATGGGGACCACACGCGGCCCCAGCGCCTTGTCCTTGAGCAGGCCGCCGAGCATCCGCACCACGGCCATGGTGGTGGACATTTCCTTGCCGTCGGCCTCGAACGCAAAACGCGCGTAATCGGCTAGGGCCGGCACCGCGACGTGCTCGTTGCCCTGCTGCCGCGCAGGCATGTAGCCGCCCAACGCGGCCCGGCGCTCACGCAGATAGCGCATTTCCTGGCTATCCTCGGCCGGGCGATAGAAGCGCAACTGCGCCACGTCGTCGTCGGACAGGGGCAGCGCGAAACGATCACGGAAGGCCTTGAGGGCATCGATGTCCAGCTTCTTGGCCTGGTGCGAAGTCATGCGCGACTCGCCGGCGCCGCCCATGCCATAGCCCTTCTTGGTCTTGGCCAGGATGACGGTCGGCCGGCCCCTGTGTACCTTGGCGGCGGCGAACGCGGCATGCAGCTTGCGGAAATCATGGCCGCCACGCTTGAGGGCATCGATCTCGGCAGCGGACATATGGGAGACCAGCGCCTGGATCTCCGGCTCCTGCTGGAAGAAGTGCAGCAGGTTGTAGGCACCGTCCTTGGAACCGAGCGTCTGGTACTGGCCGTCGACGGTCTGGGCAAAACGTTGCAACAGCGCGTTGTGGGTGTCGCGGGCGAACAACGGGTCCCAGTCCGATCCCCAGATGACCTTGATCACGTTCCAGCCGGCGCCGGCAAACAGGGCCTCGAGTTCCTGGATGACCTGGCCGTTGCCACGCACCGGACCATCCAGGCGCTGCAGGTTGCAGTTGACGATAAAGGTCAGGTTATCGAGCCCTTCGCGCGCGGCGAGGGTAAGGCCGGCAATGGACTCGGGCTCATCCATTTCCCCGTCACCGAATACCCCCCAGACGTGGCGCTCGGCGGTTTCGGCCAGGTTGCGGTGCTCCAGGTAGCGCATATAGCGCGCCTGGTAGATGGCGCTGATCGGGCCAATGCCCATCGAGCCGGTCGGGAACTGCCAGAAGTCAGGCATCAGCCAAGGGTGCGGGTAAGAGCTCAGGCCATTGCCGGTGACTTCCTGGCGGTAGTTCGCCAGTCGCTCTTCCGGCAGCCGCCCTTCCAGGAAGGCACGGGCATAGACGCCAGGTGCCGAATGCGGCTGGTAAAACACCAGATCGCCGCCGTGGTTTTCATCACGGGCACGGAAGAAGTGGTTGAAACCCACCTCGAAGATTTCCGCGGCCGACGCATAACTGGCGATATGCCCGCCCAGTTCTCCGTAGGCCTGGTTGGCGCGCACCACCATGGCCAATGCATTCCAA
The DNA here is from genome assembly GCF_000725445.1 of Pseudomonas sp. AAC. Lineage (NCBI taxonomy): Bacteria > Pseudomonadati > Pseudomonadota > Gammaproteobacteria > Pseudomonadales > Pseudomonadaceae > Pseudomonas > Pseudomonas sp. AAC. The sequence goes on from NZ_KL647097.1 coordinate 94,480, forward strand.
CGGATTATCGAGGTAATCCGCTCCTCGACGGCGAGGTCGCCGGGATAGGGCCCCTGCCTTTCAAGCGGAATCGTGTTCCGGTAGGCCGAGTACGGATGCACGTGCGAGGTGATGCCAAGTGCTCTTGCATGTTGCTCCAGTTGTTTGAGCAGGAACTGGCCGCGCTCGGAGCCAGCCTCGCGCACAACGGCTTCCAGCGACTCCAGCCATTCCTGTGTTTCCTCTCGATCGATATCGATAGCGGTTGTTGAAGTCGTCATGGGATTTTCATTCAGCGAACTCATATCTGCCTCCGCTCTTGTTGCTGTCAGCCTGGAGATAAACCGGCAGAACGTGCCGCCGTACCTGTTTCACCCTCGCGGGGTTCTGCTTCATGAGCGGAGATACCGCCTACCGGATCGGGGTCATTGCTGTTCGATGCACAGGCACTCGAACGCTTTGCCGTCGATCAACGTTCCAAGACGCCAGCAGGCGCCAATGCACCTGCGAACTTCGTGCTTGAACCGGCGCTGGAAAACTTCCGCAAACATGAATCCACCTCAGGTGGTCATGCGAAAACCGCCAACCGCTGAGTTGAGAGCGCCGCCCACCTGTTCCAGCCCACGCACCGACGCCTCCAGCAAGCCGCTCGCCGTGGAGCTCTGCTCCGCGACCACCTGCACCCGCTCCATGCTCTCGCCAACCTGATCGGCCACCGCGCTCTGCTGTTCGGCCGCAGCGGCGATCTGCTGGCTCATCTGCTCCACCATCGATACCGACGCGGCGATTTCCTGCAGCGCCTGTGACGCCTGCGCGGCAAGCACCACGCTCTCGCCGCTCAACGCCTGGCTGCCCTGCAAGCGGCTGGCCGCCTGCTCGGCGACGGTGCGCAGTTGCAGGATGATGGCGGCGATATCCTCGGTGGAGGCTTGTGTGCGCCGCGCCAGGTTGCGCACCTCATCCGCCACCACGGCAAAACCTCGCCCGTTGTCACCGGCCCGCGCCGCTTCGATCGCTGCATTGAGGGCCAGCAGATTGGTCTGCCCGGCCAGGGCGCTGATCACGTCGAGCACCTTGCCTATCGCCGTGCACTCGTTGAGCAGTGAGGTCATGGCCGCGGAGCAGCCACTCATTTCCTCGGCCAGATGGCCGATCTTGGCCGTCGCATGACGGACCAGTTCCTCGCCTTTGCGCGCCTGGCCATCGGCATGTTCGACGGCGTCGCGGGTGTGGCTGGTATTGCGCGCGACGTCCTGCGCGGTAGCGGCCATCTGCTGCATGGCGGTGGCCGCCAGCTCCGTTTCCTCACGCTGCGAGTCGACGCCCTGGCGCGTACGCTCGCTCACCTGCACCAGGCCGGTGGCGGCCTGGTTCAGTTGCTCGACGCCCTGGCCGATGCGGCCTATCAGCCCACGCAGGCTATCGAGCATGACGCCGACACTGCCGAGCAGTTGCCCCAGCTCATCGCGTCGCCCAGCGGCGTCGATCTGTGCGCTGAGATCGCCCGATGCCACGCGCCGGGTAAGGTCGACCGCCTGGCGCAAGGGCTGCAGGATCAACTGGCGAATCGACAGGGCGGCGCCGATGCCAAGGCCGAGCGCCAACAGCACGATCACCTCCAGCAGCCGCGAAATCCGCTGGCTCAGCGACTGCGAGGCCTGCATCTGCGCGGCACGGGCCGCCCCCAGCAACGAGCTGACCTTGTCGGCGGCAGTATTCATCGCCGCCTGACTATCGCTGGCCTGGTCCCGGCTCGCGGCGTAACCATTGAACGCGGCGCTATAGGCGGCCAATGCCGCACTCGCCTGGGTCAGCGATTCGCGCTCCGTCCCCTCGAGCCGCAGCGCCAGGTTTTCCATGTACGAGCGCAGCTCGATAACCCGCGCCTCCCAGGCGTTGTGCACTTCGGTGCCGCCCTGCAGGATGAAATAGAGTTCGCTGTCGCGCAGGTTCGCCAGCTTGTCTCGCAGCGTGGAAGCCTGCTCCAGCTGCAGCATACGCACCGAATCCGCCGGCTGCGCCCGGGCAGCCAGCAGGTTGACGGCGTCGAGCTGGTCCAGCATCACCACGCTGAAGCGCTCGCCCACTTCCTGGGCCAGCTGCTGCATGCGCAGGCGCGCCTCGCGGGCATCGCGCTGGGCCTGGGCGTAGCGCTGGAACTGCGCGAGAAAAATCTTTGCCGCCGCTACCGAATCGCCCTGCCCGGTTTGCGCCTGGGACTTTTCCAACAACGAGACGAGCTCACCGGTAAGGCCCGCCACCTTCCTGGCCTCCTCTTCCGCCAACTCCAGGCCAAACGCCTTTACCGATACCTGCGCCTGCAGCATCAGCGACTCGATGGTGGCGACGTCGTTCATTTTCTCGGCGCGCGCTTCAAGCGTCGCGAAGGCATAGAACGCAGTCGCTGCAACGCCTAGCGTCGACAACAGCACCAGACCGAAACCCAGCGACAGCTTGGTGCCTACCGACAAGTTGCCCAGTGCGCGACCGATCACAGGAACCATCCTTTGCCCAACGACAGAAAAACGCGTGCCGTAGAGAGACAGGGGGAAATGGAGGTTCTGCAGGTCGCCTGCGCAGAGACGGACCTGCACCGGCGAAGGAACGGCGTGGTGCACCATGACGAGCTACGCATAGGTGATCTTCTTGTTGTTCTTCGATTTCCGACGCTCTACGTCGACAGCGTTGGCAGCCTATCCCGCAGGCGCGTAGCTCGGCCAATGGCCAATACGGATGCGGGCTAGCTGAATCGCTAATAGGGCAGCGCCCTGGCGGGCGTGACGGTGACAGGGGCAACGATGTCCGCCGTTCCAGCCCCGACGCCTGCGCCGAACGCTTTCAGCGAACCATCGAGGCCGTGTGCCCCCTGAGGCATTGGCTTACCTGGCGCCGATACTCGCCAGGCCATCGCTGACCTGGCCAAGGTAATAAGCGGCGCTGCCCGGCACCCAGCGCCGTTCGTTGTTGAGCAGCCGCGGGCGTACATAAGCGTATTTGCCCTTCAGCTTGTCCAGTTCAGCGGCATGCTGCGGCCAACGCTGTTCTAGCGCCGTGAAGCCCTGAAGGATTTGCCCGTCCAGTTGGATGAATCTGTTGTCATCGCCATCCACTACGTAGACGACCAACCCGCCGAATGTGCGGGCCTGGTAAAGCAGCTGCAGGCGCTCGACATTCAGGCTCAGCTCATGCAACACCCGGTGCGGCTCGTCGAGCTCCGCGGCGGAATAGCGTTTGGCTGCCTGCTGGTCGAGGCTGGCCTGGGCCTTGAGCAGCGGGTTTATCCAGGCGGGATAGAGCTGGGCGTTGCTGGCCGGCTGACGTTCCAGTTCGTCGATGCCATGGCCCATGGCGGCGGCAGCCTGGCTCAGCTGCGCATCCCCTTCTTGCGCCACCAGTTGCTGCAACCTCTGCAGGTCATGGTGATAGCGCTCGGCATAACGTGGATCGCTGCCATCCTGGTTGGGGTTGTAGTGCACCAGCAAGTTGCTGCAGACACTGAAGGCATTCGCGCGAATGGCCTGCAGGCGTTCGGCATCGAGGTTGGCCAGGGCCAGGGTAGGCAACAGCAGTAACACGCAGGCAAGCAGGCGAATGGGCATGGCAGCATTTCCTTGTTGGTTGGCGTCGTGCCGGACACACAGCATTGGGGGCCTTGCGGCTTACCTACTTCTGCGCTTGATACGCCGCATACTCCCTGCTCACGAAGTCTTCGAAGCGGGTCGCCTCGCGGCCCAGCAACCAGCCGAGGACGTTCGGGTTGCCGAGAAAATCATGCTGGCTGTAGCGCGTTTCGATGGACTGGCTCACCCGTGCCCGATGGGCGAATGCAGCGGGATCGCCGTCACCGAACCGCGCCCGGACAAAGGCGGCCATGTCGATGCGCTCAACCCGAATCTCGGTACCGAGCACGCCTGACAGCACCCGGCCGATGTCGTATGCCGTGAAACGGCCGGGCCCCACCAGCTCATAGGTGGCCGCAAGATGGCGCTCGGGTTGCGTGAGCACCCTGGCCGCCACCTCGGCGACATCGTCCAGGTCGACCATCGATTGATAGCGCTCCAACGCCCAGGACAAGCGGAACACGCCCTCTTCGAAGACCGGCTTCAAACGCGATGGCAGCATGTAGTTGGCGGGCTGCAGAATGGTGAACTCAAGGCCCGAGGAGAGCAGGTGCTCTTCGATATCGCGCTTGATCTCATGCTGGACCAGCTCGGTCGTGATGGCATGCAGCACCGAGCTGAACACAAAGTGCCCCACCCCTTCCTTGCGCGCCGCATCGATGATGTTGAAGCCCATCGCCCTCTCGGCCGGATGCAGGGTCGGGCCGATATGGTAGAGGCTCGAAACACCACGCACTGCCTCACGGATGAAAGCCGGATTGGCGAGATCGCCCACCAGCACCTCCTGTACACCCAACCTGCGCAGGGTGTCGGCGGAAGCGCTGCTGTGCACACACGCCCGCACACGATGGCCGGCGGCGAGCAGGCGGGGCACGAGACGCTTCCCCTGGTTGCCATTGGCTGAGGTCACGAGAATGGGCGATGGGGCGTCGGTCATGGGTCACCTCGATCAGAAGAACAGCGTGAGGCTGGCCTGCAGGTTCAGCGCATCTTTCACGTCGGGACTGAAGGCCGGCTTTTCCACGTAGCTCAGGCCAGTGCGGAAGTAGGTACCTGCAGCCAGGCGCATGTTGTAGGCGAGCGTGGTCGACCTCGAATCGTCGGCGTTGGAGACGTGGAGGCGGTCGAGCTTGGTATTGGCGTCGTCGCTGTAGCTGGTGTAGCCGTACTCCAGCGTCAACATGTCGAACGGACGCGAATCCAGCGGCCCCTTGGCGAACAGGCGCAGCCCGTAATACAGGTCGAACAGGTTGCGATCCTGCGGCGCCGACATCCAGGTAAAACCGGCATACAGGCCGCGCGAAGCGATGGCGCTGTCGAACTGATGGAACTGGTAGTCGCCCAGCAGGTAGCCGGCATGGTTGTCGTCGCTGCGCTCGTTGCTCAGGAACCGCGTGTAGTCGGACGTGTTGTAGATGTAGCCCGCGCGCAGCCAGGCGTAAGGGGTGCCCGGCGTGGCGGCGCGCTTGTAGCCGAGCTCGTCGATGTACAGCGCGCCGGCATGGTCGGCGTGCAGATCCAGCTCGCCCAGGTGCCGATCGATTTCCGCCCCCATGCCATCGGGACTGATACTGCGCTGCACCCCGAACTTGTTGTAGAAGTTGCCCAGGTTCAGCGTGAGGTTGGCAGCAGGGCTGGAGACCGGCGCGTGGCTCAGGCCGACCTGATACGGGATGACGGCTTGCAGGCCTTGGGTGCCACCGACCAGCGTGCCGCCGGTGAACGGGCCGATGTATTCCAGGTCGTTGGGCAGCACCCCGATCTTGATCTCCACCGTCTTGTCCCAGAGGCTCTGGTAGTAGGCGATACGGGTGAAGTTGAAGGGCGACGACGGGTTCACCTCGTCCCAGCTGGAGTAGTAACTGCCCACGCCGAAGATGAACTGGCCGTTATCGAGGCCGAGCCGTCCCAGGTCGTAGGTAAAGCCCGCCACCAGGTTGGACGAATACGTGGGGCGCTCGCCGATATAGGCCTGCGGCCGATGCCTGCCGTGGTGCTTATAGTTATTGGTGAACGTGCTCATGCTCAGGATGTTGAAACCGATCCCGTGTTCGGCGAGGTCCGAGCGCAGGCCTCCCGCATCACCGATGATGCTCTCCGACGGCGGTGGCAATTCTGTGAGCTGGCCGTGCTCGGCCAAGGCATCGATTTTTGCGAACTGCTTTTTGCGCTCGAGAATATGGCCGAGCAATTGGCTGTCGGGCAGTGCCTGGCTGGCAGTCGCCGGCGCAATCGATGGAAGTGGCTGTTTGAGCTCCGGGGCGACCTGCGCTACCGAACGCTGCTGGGCCAGCGAGGTTTCGGCGCGCGCATTCAGGGAATGGGTCGCCCATATGGCCAGGGCTGTCGCGAGCGTCACGCGTACGAATCCAGGCGCACGCGTGCGGATTCGGCTCGACCCGATCGAGGTGGGCTGCATGGTATTTCCTTCGCTGTCGTTATCGGTGGAAACGGCCAAACGCGGGCGCACGCCATGGCCGTACTGCTTTCACGGAGTTGCTTGTCCAGCAGATGGAATGAGTGGACCGCGCTAGGCGGCGGTCGCGTCGGAAAGCCTGGGTTGTCGCGGTCCCCTGGCTGCCATGCACAGCAAGCCGAACGCAAGAACCGGGAGCATCGGGAACAACAGCAAACCGATGTGGTAGGAGCCGCTTCTATCGAAAACCATCCCCAGCGCGATGGGGCCGACGATGGCGCCAAGCAGCGTGACGGCAAAGGCGCTGCCGAAAATCCGCGCATAGGCCAGGCGGCCGAATCGACGAGCGATCAGGTAACCCAGGATATCGATCTCCGCGCCCTGCATTGCCCCCATCAGAAAGCTGGCGGGCAGCGCCCATTTCGGTCCGTCCGATAACAGCAGGAAACCAACCAACTGGCAGGCGAGGAAAAGCCCGGCGACGGTGCGCGCGTGCAGGTGGTCAAGCAACGCCCCGCCAGACAGACGCCCAAACAACGAACCGGCAGAGCCTGCGGCGACAATGCTGGCGATCTGGGTATTGGTCACGCCCCAATCCGACAGCATCGCCGGCAGGTGGAAGCTGCAACCTACGGCGCCGAACAGCACCAGGACGAAAGCCGCCGAGTACAACCAGAAATCGCCGGTGGCCATGGCGCCGCGCAGGCTAAAGCCGTCCTGGCCCGGTTGTTCTTTTCCGCCACGACGTTCAGCCTCTGGAATCGGGCCTTTGTTGTCACGGACAAACACGGCGAGATTGATCAGGCCAATGACCAGCGCAACACCGCCGGCCACCAGGAACGCCTCGCGCCAGCCGTGCAGTTCGATGTGTTGTGAAATCAGGTAGGAAAAGCCAGCGGTGCCGACCGCAAGGCCCGAGGAGGTAATGGCAAACGCCAGCCCGAGGTGTTTGTCGAACCAGCGCTGGGTCAGGAACAGGAAGGCCGGGTAGCTGGCCAGGTTGCCCAATGCCACCGTCATCGCCGTGATGGCAACGAAGGCGCTGAAGGAGTGAACGAGGGACAAGCCCATATAGCTGCCACACCCCAGCACCGTGCCCACCAGTGCCACCCGAGAGGCGCCAAAGCGGTCGACCAGATAGCCTGCCAGCGGCATCACCAGCGCATTACACACGGCAGCGGCAGAAAGGATGATGGAAAATTCGGTGCGCGACCAACCGAACTCACCTGCGACGGACTTCATGAACAGCCCAAGCGGGATCAGTAAGATAGCCGGCGGCGCGATGCTCATCCCCAGAAAACAACCAAGCAGTACTGACCAACGCTTCATGTCCTGTGACCTTGTTATTGTAATGGCGCACGAAAGGGTGGTTTGAGCCTAAAGTGTCCCGCCGATAAACTCAATGCCCGTTGATATAAGTGCAGCCAACGCAAAAGGACTACGCATGAACGAACCAACGACACCTCCACGACGCCGTGGCAGGCGCCCCGGCCCGAACAGCACGCGCCAGACCGTACTCGATGCGGCGCGGGCGCGCTTTGCCAGCGACGGGTTCGCAGCCACCACGATTCGTGCCGTGGCCGCTGATGCAAAAGTCGACGTGGCGCAAGTGATGCAGTTCTTCCGCTCGAAGGACGAGTTGTTTGCGGCGTCGATGGCCATACCGGTAGCTGCCCTCGATCAATTCAATACGGTTTTCGAAGGGCGTGATGAGCACCTGGGCGAGCGTGTGGTGCGCGCGTATCTCAACGCCTGGGAGGGCAACGGTGAACAGGCGGAACCCCTGATGGCCACGCTGCGTGGGGCGATGGTGAACGAACAGGCCCGCGAACAACTGCGTGACTTCATTCAGTTCAGGCTGCTGGCCGGTGCCGGCAAGCTCCTTGGGCCTGACGCGACGCTGCGAGCGGGCCTGGCTTCGTCGTTGCTGGTGGGGCTTATCGTCAGCCGCAGAATCATCGGCGTGCCGCTGCTGGTTGCGGCGCAGACCGAGGAACTGGTGTCGATCCTCGGGCCTGCCATCCAGGAAATCCTGGTGCCACGTACATCCCCTGACGCCTGACTCAACCCGCCGCCACGCCGGCTTGAACCATGTGCGGACTCGCTGTCCAAGGGGCGAACGCCTGCGGATCTCCGCAGGCTCTGAGCAGGTGACTTTCGCGACGAGGGCGCCCGGCGCGCATCTTTCAGGTGAACGCCAACGGTGCGGCGTTCACTATGTTCCTCACGGAGCGCGACGAAATACCAACTGATCATCCGCTGGCGCGCCGAGTAAGATGCGGTTCCCGAACTTCAAGCGAGCCCCCGTCCGTGAGCAGCACCCTCCCCTTCGGCACAGGCGATGCCTCCTACCAAGCCGCTGGCGGCATCGACGGCCTGCGCCGCCTGGTCGACGACTTCTACCGATTGATGGACGAACTGCCGGACGCGGCCGACCTGCGCCGCATGCACCCGGAAAACCTGGAACAGTCTCGCGACAAACTGACCTGTTTCCTCAGCGGCTGGCTGGGCGGCCCAAGGCTGTTCAGTGAAAAATACGGCTCCATCTCCATCCCGTCCTTCCACGCCCAATGGCCGATCGACGAAGCCCGCAGCGCCGCCTGGCTGGGCTGCATGGAGCGCGCAATTGCCCTGCAGCCCTTCTCGCCGGAGTTCGCCGAATACCTGCTGACACAACTGCGCGTGCCGGCACACCGGGTGGTGCAAGCGAGCCGGACGCGGCACGGCTGAGCCACCTCCGCCGCCTGCCCGGCCTTTGCCGACGCTGAATCAGGACGTGGATACCGTCAGTGTCTTCACCTTCAACGTCTCCGGCTATGCCAGCGCCCTCGCCATCAGCGTCGGTTGCATGATCTATCTGCTGAGCCTGTCGCCGCTGCTGTTCGTCCTGGCGGCACTGGCCATAGCCGGCGGCATGCTCATCGGCCGCCACGCCCAGCACGGCTGGCAGCGTTATTACGCGGGCGTCGGCAGCGCCCAGGAGCAATTGCAGAAGCAGTACCGGGCCATCACCCAGGGCGGCAAGGAACTCAAGCTGAGCCGCCCGCGCCGGCGCCGTGTGTACCAGCAGCAGCTCAGCGGCGCAGCCGACGACATAGCGCGCCTGAAAATTGCCGCCATGCGTCTGTACTGGCTAGGCAACGTCGGCAGCTCGACGCTGTTCTTCCTCTGCATCGGTGCGCTGCTGGTGCTGGGAACGCGGCTGGAGCTGGAGCAAGGCGTGCTGATCGCCTTCGTGCTGGTCATGCTGTTCGTCCGCGGCCCCATCGAACAGGTGGCCAGCGGCCTGCCCGCCGCGGTCCAGGCCCAGGTTGCCTTCCGCCGAATCGCTGCCGTGCTCGCCGACTTCACCCAGTACGAACCCGACCTGCTGAGCGAGCGGCCGACCGGTGTCTTCCCCGCTTTGCAAGCGCTCGAACTGCGCGATGTCAGCTATACGCACCTCGACTCCGCTGGCCAGACGACCTTCCACCTCGGCCCGCTGGACTTGCACCTGGAGGTGGGCCAGCGCAAACGGCTGGCGCTGGTACATGCCTTCCTCGAACAGCGGCCGCTGATGCTCTTCAACGAATGGGCGGCGGACCAGGATCCGACCTTCCGCCGGGTGTTCTACGAGGAACTACTGCCGGACCTGAAGCGCCAGGGAAAGACTCTTATCGTGGTGTCCCATGATGATCGGTTCTTCCACCACGCCGACCAGCTAGTCCAGCTGCGCAATGGGCGCGTTGTCGACTGATACACCAGCCCCTCGCTGGCACCCGCTCTTGGTGCAAGCCGTCGACAACAGTTGGCCAGAAGACTTCGCTTGAAGGGGCAAGCGGCTCGGTGCGCCTGAGCATTCTGGCGAAACGCCACTTTTCTTGCGGTAGTCCGACCAACTCTTTTAAGATGAGATAACTTCTCACCTGCAAGTCGTTATCACGCAAGGATTCGCGTTGCCATTTCCGCCCGCCTCCGCCACCCGCCACGTCGATATCCAAGCCCTGTATCTCGATCACTATGCCTGGCTGCTGGGTTGGCTGCGCAAGCGGCTGCGCCACAGCGAGGGCGCGGCGGACCTGGCGCAGGACACCTTCCTCCACATCCTCGGCAAGCCGGCACCCTTGCAGGACATCCGACAGCCCCGCGCCTGGCTGAGTGTCGTCGCCCGGGGCCTGCTGATCGACCGGTTGCGCCGGCAACGGGTCGAGCAGGCGTACCTGGAGGCCATCGCTCACTTGCCCGAAGCGCAAGTGCCCTCCCCGGAGCATCAACTGATCCTCCTGGAAACCCTGACGCATATTGACGCCCTGCTCGATGGGTTGGCGCCCAAGGTGCGCACGGCCTTCCTGCTGTCTCGCCTGGAAGGCCTCGGTTACAAAGAGATCGCTATCCGCCTGGGCGTCAGCCTCAGCTCAGTCGAGAAGTACATGGCGACCGCCATCCGCCACTGTTTCCTCGCCCAACGATGAACGCCAATTCCCCCGACGATCTGCCCGATGCGGTACTCGACCAAGCTATTGGCTGGCTGGTTCGTCTGCAGTCGGGCTACGCCGATGAATACACGCAAGCGGCATGCCTACAGTGGCGACACGCCCATCCGCTGCATGAAACCGCCTGGCAGGCGCTACAGACCAGCGAATCCGCGTTCCGGCGACTGGCCGAGGCTCCCGGCAGCGTCGCGCAAGACGCCCTGCAGCGCCTGCAGGGCAAACGCCATGGCCGCCGCCAGGCTCTCAAGATGCTCGGCTTTGGCGTGGCGATCACCGGCCTGGGCGGTTGGGGGCTGCGCGAGCACTCGCCGGCAGACTGGGCCTCGGATTACAGCACCGGCGTAGGCGAACGCCGGCAGTTCCTGCTGAGCGATGGCACTCGCCTGCAGCTCAATACCTCCAGCGCGGTGGATGTGCGTTTCTCCAAGCAGCGCCGAACGGTCCAGTTGCTGCGCGGCGAGATTTTCATCGACACCGGCAAGGATATCGCTGCGCCGGAGGGATATCGCAGCCTCTGGGTCGACAGCAGGCACGCACGGCTACAGGCCATCGGCACTGCCTTCGGAGTACGCGAGGAGGCCCGGGGGACACGCCTGCGGGTCGAGGGAGGCATCGTCGCCATCCATCGCGCCGGATCGCAACCCATCCGGGTGCTGGCGGGTGAGGAATACCTGATCAGCGCCGATGGCAGCCACAACGTCGGGAGCCCTGCCATGAACAGCAGCGCTTGGATTCAAGGCCTGCTCGTCGCCAAACGCATGCGTCTGGCCGAGCTGCTCGCAGAACTGGCGCGCTACCGGCACGGCTGGCTCAGCTGCGATCCAGCGATTGCCGGGCTGGAAGTCTCTGGCGTGTTTCAGCTCGACCACATCGACCAAGCCCTGGATGCTCTCGGCGATTCAATGCCTTTGCGCATTCAGCGCTTTACCCCGCTGTGGACACGAGTGACCGCTCGCTGAGAGAGATGCAAAAAATTCTCAATACTGATTACGGCTTTATCCGAGCCCTTCGGCAAACAGGAAAACATACTGCCATTGCCAAGGAGCTCGTTATCCATGCCCTCTCGTTTCTCGCCGCCACGAGTGCCGCGTCGCACCACCTTCGCACTCACCCTGCGCGCCATCCTGCTGGGTAGCGCCGCCGCCACGTCGTTGCCCAGCTTCGGCGTGCAAGCCGAGCAAGCCGATCTGCGCCGCTACGACCTGCCCGCCGGCTCGCTGGAAGATTCCCTCAACGGCTTCGCACAGGTCGCCGGCATCACCCTGCCCTTCGACCCCGCCCTGACGCAGGGCAAGCAAGCACCTGCCCTGCAAGGCGAATTCGGCATTCAGGACGGCCTGGACTACCTGCTGGGCGGCAGCGGTCTGGCCGCCGAAAGAAACGCCAGTGGCCATTGGGTCATCTTCTCCGCCCCCGCTGCCGAAGGTGCGCTGGAAATGGGCTCGGTCACCATCTCCGGCAAGGCACCGGGCTCCGTCACCGAAGGCAGCGGCGAATACACGACCGCCTCGTCGAGCAGCTCCACACGCCTCAACCTGGCGCTGCGCGATACGCCGCAGTCGATCACGGTGATGACCGACCAGCGCATCAAGGATCAGAACCTGAATGACCTCACCGAAGTCATGGAGGCGACTACGGGTATCTCCGTATCCCGCGTTGGCGTCGGCGCCGAGAACGACACTTACTGGTCGCGCGGTTTCCAGATCAACAACTTCGAAGTCGACGGCGTCCCCAGCTCCTCACGGCTGGGCAATTTTTCGCAAAGCACGGCGATGTATGACCGCATCGAGATTGTGCGCGGCGCCACCGGCCTGATCAGTGGCCTGGGCACGCCATCGGCCACTATCAACATGATTCGCAAGCGTCCGACGGCCGAAGCTCAGACCAACCTGAGTGCCGAAGCCGGAAGCTGGGACCGCTACGGGCTGGGCATGGATGTTTCCGGGCTGCTTACCGAAACCGGCAACGTGCGCGGGCGCCTGGTCCTGGACTACAAGACGCAGAACTCCTGGGTCGATCGCTACAAGCAGGACAACCAGCTCGTCTATGCCATCACCGAGTTCGACCTGGACGATGCCACGCTGCTCACGGCGGGCTTCAGCGTGCAGAAGAACCAGGCCGACTCGCCTCTGCGTACCGGTCTGCAGACGTTCTACTCCAATGGCCAGAAGACCGACTTCTCCCGCTCTGCCAGCAGCTCGCCAGACTGGTCGTACTTCGACGTGAACAAGAGCAATGTCTTCGTCTCGCTCGAACACCAGTTCGACAATGGCTGGAGCGCCAAGGCGGAACTTGGCCACACCGAGTACGAGTTCGACGAACTGATCAACTACATGAATGGGGAAATCGATCAAGCGACCGGCGCCGGCGCCTACCTGTACCCCAACCGCTGGTCCGGAACACCGCGGGAAAACAACCTGGACGCCTACCTCACCGGCCCCTTCAGCCTGCTCGGCCGCGAGCACGAGCTGATCGCCGGCATCACCCTGTCGCGTTACCGCGAAAGCACACCGGACCGTGGCGGCTGGTATGGCCCATGGACCGGCTACGACGGCAGCATCGGCAACATCCACCAGTGGTCCGGCGCGGCACCGCGACCGGACACCAGCCCGATCGGCAAGAACCTGATCGAGGAAAACCAATACGCCGCCTACGCCACCAGCCGCTGGAACCTGCGCGATGACCTCAAGTTGCTGCTGGGCGGCCGCGTCACCGACTGGAAACGCAGCAGCGACAACACTCCTTACGAGGGCACGCCCACCAGTAACGAAGAGAATCGCCATGGCGTATTCCTGCCCTATGCCGGGCTGGTGTATGACCTGAACGACACCTGGTCGGCGTACGCCAGCTACACGAAAATCTTTAACCCGCAGGCCTATGGCATCAAGGGGCTGGACGGCAAACCGCTGGACCCGCAGGAAGGTACAGGCTACGAAGTGGGCATCAAGGCTGCGCCACTGGATGGACGCCTGAACGCCAGCCTCGCGCTGTTCCGCATCGAGCAGGACAACCTCGCGGTATACGCAGGTCAGTTCGATACCTATTACCCGGAAAAGGGCACCACCACCGAAGGCCTGGAACTGGAAATGAACGGTGAGCTGGCCGATGGCTGGAACGCCTCCGCAGGGTATGCCTACAGCGTCAGCCGTGATCAGGATGATGAGCGCATCGTCACCAACATCCCACGGCACAGCCTGAAGACCTTCACCAGCTACCGCCTGCCTGGCGCCTGGAATCGCCTGACCCTCGGTGGCGGGGTGAATTGGCAGAGCAAGATTGGCCAGGACCTGCATACCTTCGAGCAAGGTAGCTATGCCCTGGTCAATGTGATGGCTCGCTTCGCGGTCACCAACCAGTTGGACGTCGCAGTCAACGTCAACAACCTGTTCGACCGCACCTACTACAGCTACGCCGATAGCTGGAGTGTCTATGGCGCGCCGCGCAACCTCATGACGACGCTGAACTACCACTTCTAAGCAGTTGCCGCTGGAAGACCTGGCCACGCTGGCGGGCCTTGCGCGCACCATCGATGCCGGGGAGACCTGCCAGCCCGGCTCAGCCTGTTCCCCGCAGATCTGGCAAGCGCCCGTCTGCGGGGAGCGGCACTGCCTCAGAAGCGATACTGGGTGGTCAGCATCACGTTGCGCGGGTCGCCGTAGTAGCCACCGTAGAAGGTGGTATCCAGCGCGCTGAGGTACTTCTTGTCGAACAGGTTGTTGACGTTGAGCGTCGCTGAAACCTGCTCGGTGAAGCGGTAGCGTGCCATCAGATCGACCACGGTGTACTGCTCCTGCTTGGCCTTCACCGTCTGCCCCAGCTGCCAGGGTGTGGCGGTGAAGTGAATGCCGCTCTGCCAATTGGCGCCGCCGCCCACGGTGAGCTTTTCCCACTCGCCGGGCAGACGATAGGTGGTCCACAGCTTGAACATCTCAGCCGGCGCCACGGTATTCAGACGCTCGCCATCGGAGTCCTTGGTGACGCTGTGGCTATAGCTGGCGGTCAGGTTCCAGCCCGGCAGCAGCTCACCGCTGGCTTCCAGGTCGAAGCCCTTGGTCTTGGCGCCGGAGACGGCGCGATAGGCCGTCTCGCCGTCGGTGCCGGGGACGATCTGCCCCGGATCGGATTCGGCCAGGTTGTCCCGCTTGATCATGTACAGGGCGATAGCGGTGTTCAGGCGGCCATCGAAGAGTTCGCTCTTCAGGCCGATCTCATAGTTGTCACCTTCGCGCGGATCGAGTGGCGAACCGTTGCGGTCGCGATAGCTCTGCGGCTGGAAGATGCTGGTGTAGCTGGCGTACACCGAGTGTTCGTCGGTGAGGTCATAGACCACGCCGGCATAGGGCGTGACCTGGCCGGTCTCCTTCATGCGCTCGGTACTGCTGCAGGCGGCGAAATCCGGCACCAGGTAGTCCAGCGAGTAGCTATATTTGTAGTTGCTCGCCCGCGCGCCGAGGATCACTGCCAGGTCGTCGGTCGGTTTCAGGCGCGTGGCCAGGTACACGCCGCTCTGGCGGATCAGAGAGTCATTGTCCATCAGCTTGCCGTCGGAGACTGGGCGCGGCGTCTGGTTGTTCCAGGTGTAGATGTTCACCTCGCGGCCTTCGAGATCGTCGTAGGCCGGGTCGTTGTGATCCTCGAACTTCGACCAGTTGTAGCCCAGCACCAGCTCATGCTCGCGGCCCAGCAGCTGGAACGGCCCGCGCGCCACCAGGTCGATGCCGGTCTGCTTCTGCCAACCCTTGCCGTCGCCGCCATAGAGCATCAGGCCATCGCCGCTCTGCTTGTCCGGGAAGCCCCAGCTGGCGGAGGCCAGGGAAAAATCACGGGTGCTGTAGAGCTGGTTTACCGCCAGCTTCAGCGACCAGTCGTTGGCCAGCTTCTGCTCCAGTGTATAGAAGGTGTTCAGCGTGTCCTGGTCGCGGTAGCTCCAGGGTTGAACGAGCGGAAGAAGTCGGTCTGGCTGCCGTCGCTGTAGAACATTGGGAAGCTGCCATAAGAAACGCCCTGGGGCGAATACTTCTGGTAGTCGACACCCAGGGTGAACAGGGTGCTGTCGGTGAGGTCGGCTTCGAGAACACCGTAATAGACCTGCTTGTCCTGCTGGTAGTAGTCGATGAAGCTGTTGGCTGTCTGGTAGGCACCGACCGCGCGGCCGCGGATGTTGCCCATGGGGAACACGCATCTTCGCGAGCGATCGTGATGCAGCAGAAAACCCAGCGTCCAGTGCAGTTCGAGATTACAGAGCAAACGCGGGTGGCTCTGGAAGCCTGGATACATCAAGCCCATCTCCAGAGCGAGGATTGCCTTTTTCCAAGCCGGCTACATGATTCAGAACATCTCTCCACCCGGCAATACGCCCGAATCGTCAAAGCTTGGGTAAAAGCGATTGGCCTTGATCCAGCCATGTATGGCACCCACACGATGAGACGTACGAAGGCATCACTGATCTATCGAAGAACAAAGAACTTAAGAGCAGTGCAACTCCTGCTCGGCCATACGAAGCTTGAGAGCACGGTGCGATACCTAGGGATTGAGGTCGATGACGAATTGGAGATGGCGGAGCAGACTGAGGTCTGACGACCAACTGCGGCGGTCGAGGGATGACCGTCGCAATCCGACCCAAAGCCGCCGGTCGCGAAGGACAGGGATATAAAGAAGATGCCGAGTACCTAATGCTGCTCTGGGCGCACTCGCAAGTTGACAATCGAGTGGGAGTTACTCGAGTGAGAAACGACTGGCCGTATGCAAAAGCACCCGGCCCATTGGCATCAGCGCTGCCGCTGCCACGGTGGATTTGTCGAGATTCATCAGGCCAGCGCGCCGCAGTTCGCCGGCCCCCGGATAACGGCATCAGACAGGCGGAGCCAGTCGCCGGGAAAGGGAGAACGCCTTGAGCGTGAAGATTAGCTTCGACAATGAACTGGCAGTTGCCAGCATCCTGCTGGCCGATTGGACTCCGCCTCTGGTCGAACACCTGGGACGCTACTTTGACGTCTGCGAGGGCATGCTTCGGCTGGACTATGCCCACCTGTCTACCGAGAACATCCGCGATGATTCCCATTGGCTATGGAATTCGCACACCGATCGTCAGCGCTTTGTGTTCGAATTCGAGGAAGCCGCACGGAACGGGCCGATAGCACTGACCCTCGCAATCCTCGGTTACGGATCCACCAGGATCAAGGGTTCATCGTCCATCCTAGACCAGAATGCCTACCAGTCTGCCAAGGAGGCCTTCAGGGAGGACGTGCTTCAAGGCGGCTCCCCGGCCTTGCGCGAAACCATCGTGGCAGAGATCGCGCCCCGTGCGATATGGGTGAGTTGGCTGCTCGATGCCCGTTCATATGACCGATATCGCTTTTTGAACGATCGGGAGATCATGGCGGCGCTGGTGGCCAGTACGCCGGAGGACGATTGCATCCATTGCCTTCAACTAGTGGAACCACATCACAGCCAGAGTAATTGGGCCTTCGAGCAGCTGGTCGTGCAGCATTGGCAGTTTGTAAGCAACTACTTGGAGACCCATGTCAGCGGGTCCCCAGGCTCTTCAAGCTACAAAGTGCCTAATATTGTCTTCTCGCTTTTTGCGAACTCTCCAACGGTGCAGGCGTCCCGCTGGGCCTGCGAGCAGGTTCTTGATCGAGCCGATCCGACGGTCTTTCCTCAGCTGATCCAACATTGCCACGCGATCGTGGCGGACGATGTGCGCAGCCTGTTTCTACGCTGGCACAACCATCCGAAGACAAAGAAGAAAGACGATTTCAAGGAATGCGTTGCCAAAGCCTATTCGACGCTTGCTGTGCTGTTGACGCACGCCATGCCCTCGGATCTCGCGCTGGCCGCGGCCTGGCACGAGTTCGGGGACCCAGCGCGGTCCGACCAGCAAAGCGTTGCTGCAAACCTTAGAGAATTGCCATCCGGGGCGTGGGACCAAGAGGCGCTGTGGACCCAGCTAGGCCCTGCCGCCCGCGAGGCCTGGCGGCAGGATCTTTTCGACCAGGTGAGGGGGGAGCCAGAGCTGGCCCAGGGTCTGCTCGATTTCGCCTGCCTTTGGCTTGAGCAGACGGCGTTCGCCGAAGTTGAGCCGGTGCTTCTGCGATTGATAGATGACGAGGATCACCTGGCTTTTGCGAACCGGCTCGCCAGCGCTGGTCCAAGGCAGGTGCAACTGAGGGCCAAGGGGCTAGTGTGGACTGGGCATGGTGCACTGGATCTGGAGGGGCCGGTAGGCCAGGGAGAGGATGCCACTGCGCTGCCCAGCGTCGGCGCCCAAACCTGGCTGGGCGACCCGTCTGTGGAGCGCGTCATCCATAGGGCGCTCAGCCAGATTGAGGAAGAGTTTTGCCGCGAGTATTCGGCGACTTGGGGGGAGGACGAGGAGGCTCATACGGCACGCCTCCTGGCCCTGACGCAGGAGGCAGTTGGCCATACGAGCCGCCAGTTGCACCAGCTCTCGGCCACGACGAGGGCGACGTATCCGAGCCTGTCGGTGAAGGTGCGCCAGCCCAGCAAGTGGGAGGAAGGGGCCAGCACGCCTGCTGGGGCTCCGCTGGGGGCGGACGTGCTGTTCCTGACCCGTATTGTGGACAAGAGCAAAACGGTGATCCAGCGGGCCACCCTTGTGCAGGTGAAAAAGCGCAGCGGCACTGGGTCGGGGAGGGGCTTCAGTTCGACGATAGGCGTCGACCTGCAGCAGTGCGAGGACATGCTCAAGCAGTCAGAGCACGCCTACTACCTGGTCGTGACGCCGGCCTCACCGCGCCCGACGCTCTGGGTTGCCCCGGCTCGGCTCGTGAGGAACTTGACCCAACTGCACACGAGCAAAGCCTCGGTCGTGGCGATTCAGGTGCGGGACGCTAGTTGCTCCTATGCGGATTTCTTCCTGCACGACTTAGTCGGCCTGTGGGCTGGTGACGAACATGAGGACGTCGTCGCCGTCGCCAACGGCGATCCCCGGCTTGGACGAACGCCTCGCCACATCGTCGAGATCGAGGTTCGCCGCCAATCGGATTGATGGTCCGGGCAGTGGACCGTGCTGCCAGTACACTCCGCCCCGACTTCCACTGGCCCTAAGGGGCTGCGGGGCACGGTGTTGGAAATATCCATGTGTCTCAATGTCCGTGTCGGAGCTGATCAGAGGCAAGCGGGCGCAGACTTCAGGGTCGTTGCCCGGCCACTGCACCGACAGCTTGCCGGCCCGATGGGGGATGGCGATCTGGATGGCCATGTCGGCCGCATTCGGAGTAGCCGGCAGGCTCGGGACGAGAGGAATCGGAATAAAACTTGAAGATGCAGCGGGCAACTGCGCCTGCTGGCGGCGAATCCACTTGTGCACGAGATTGGCGTTGAGGCCATGACTCAAGGCCACACCGGCAACCGAGGCGCCGGGCTGGATACACTCATCGACGACCTGGGCCTTGAAGGATTTTGGATAGGAGCGGCGTTGGCCTGGCACGGGAGATCCTCCACTAGGGGCTTGAAATGGTGTCCACCAAAAACAGGTGGACACCATGCCGCTAGCTGGAAGAACCGGGGAGGTGTGTTGGCCGGACGCTTACGGTGATCGGGCACAATTACTAAGAAAAAGCCCCAGAATTCGGGGCTTTTGGGGGAATTACTGATTGCCTTTTGACTTTTCTATTGGCCCAAGAAATCTCGGAGTGTTACCCGCAACATACTCTTCAAGCGTTGAGTTTATAAACTTTCCAAGCATATCAACTCGGCTCGCGTTCTCAGTGACGAAGCCAAACGGAATTGGCACCTGGGACATCTCCGGGATGACTAAATGGTAAAGAACAACTGCAAGCCTGCCTTCTAGAATGATGGCTTCAATAGGGGCTAACACTTCTGACTCAACGAATCCGCATAGTAAGTTTTTCGCTTCTGAGCAGTCCGACCTGGCTCTCTTAATTCCTTGCATATCACGATCGCCAGACAGCGGGATAAGAACTTTAACTTCAAATAGCTTGTCCCCTTTCCCTCTTTGCGCTTTCGCATCTGACAACTCATTGAAGGCGGAGCAGATCTCTCCATGCCGTGCTGACTTCCCCCAGAGCCCATGGGATGCTGGGGCGAGCCACGTTAGCTTTAAAGGCTCTCCCTGGTGTGTCCGCTTGAGTTCTTTTCGATGCTTTCCCAGCAATGAAACCACTTTATTCCAGTTTTCTTGCAACTGAAGAGATCCGAAAATCCGCGTATCAGAATTTATTGCGGACGCTGCAGTTACGTTGAATGCCTGTAGATCTAACCCGCCTGACCTTAGAAAGTCATAACTTTCCGCATCACCAAAGATATCAACTAGGCGGAGCACCAACTCGAAATTTTCTGTTGTAGTTTGCCGGCTCAGTTGTTCTGTCCGCTGACGGAGATAGGCTTCGTTCTCCCGCAGCCCTTCTATTGCGATAAACCGAACCTGGCGGGCGTCCGCGTCGATTGTCGCTCGCTCAACCAAAATCT
The DNA here is from genome assembly GCF_000725445.1 of Pseudomonas sp. AAC. Lineage (NCBI taxonomy): Bacteria > Pseudomonadati > Pseudomonadota > Gammaproteobacteria > Pseudomonadales > Pseudomonadaceae > Pseudomonas > Pseudomonas sp. AAC. Next base: position 114,420 of record NZ_KL647097.1, read on the forward strand.
CCCACCCCTCCCGTACCTTCTGGGTGTCGGCAACTTTGTAAAGCTCTGGAGGAAGACGTTCTTGCTGCTGTCCGCCAAGATGTCCCATGCGGTGAATGTCATATAGCTGACCCATGAAAGCTTCTACAGCGAATCTGCAGGACTCGGTTAATGTCTCCGTAGCGGCCTGTAACTCTAATGTGCGTTTTGATTCAAATGATTTAAGGCTCCGGCCGAGATAGCTAAACGCTAGTAAATCGAAGGTGAAGGTTTGCTGGCGTTCTTCCTTTCGCTTTACTATTGGGGTTTCGTGGCTTTCGGAAAATAGTCGAAGACCTGTTTCTGTGAGCTCCGCTTTTCCATCAGGGCGGATGCGTATTTCACCGTTTTTAATAAACGGGATCATCGCGACGCTCAACTCTTTGGCCGAGAAACCAAAGTACTTCGCAATCTCGGCAGGCATAAGGGCTGAAACCTTTAGTAGCCTGAGCAGAAACTCTGGCACGACTGGAAGCCCGCCTTTGTCGACAAGAGTGTACTCAATGCGAAACTGTTGCGCTGGTACCGCAACATCGAGCTCAAAGAGAACAATTGGATTAGTTTCCATCAGACAATCCTCTTCGAGGGTGCAGCAGGCACAATTTTATAGTTCCTATCATCCTGTCTGGCCCCAATGTAACCTAACACCTTGCCGAGTGGGAGTTTTGCGTTCCGGCCGCTCCACATTTTCATACTCCCAACAATAATAAGGCGTTCCATAGCGCGTGAAATCGCTACATTGATACGGTTCGGAATTGATAGGAAGCCTGGGTGCTGGTCAGACTTGGCTCGTGTTAAGGAGACGATAATGATGTGGTTCTCTTTACCTTGGTAACTGTCCACTGTTTCTATTTTGACAAGTCTGCGGAAGTCCTCAGACCATGATTTCTCTGCGAATCTTTTGCGAATCAGCTTGCGTTGCTCACGGTACATGCAGATGACGCCAATAGGAGGCTCTTGGGACTCTGCCATTTCTCTAACCATTCCCGCGCAGAAGTCTTCATCAGCTTCGATTTCCTGCAGAAGCTGGATGATTGCGTCAGCCTCAGCGCCGTTTGAGATGCTTTGGCCACCGCTATCAAAAGCCTTATTGCCAAGCGTTCCGGTGTCCAGCCAGGTGACAATGTGAGACAGGCAGCCTGGGGTCTTTTTGGCGAAGTATTCAGGGCTCGGCCGCTCACCGTTCTTGAGTTCGTTCTCGTAGAAGATTTCGCTGACAAGGTCGCCGATCGGCGGAAGCATGCGGTATTGCGTTTTGAGGGTCGCTCGTGCTGCACGGCCGTAAGGAGAGTCGAACACTCTCTCAAAATCGCTTCGCATAACTCGCTGGAATTCAGCTGAGTTCGCAGGTATGCCAAGAGACTGAGCAATAGCTTTCTTGTGCTCATCCTCATACGTCGGCCGCAGCTGTGAATGGTCACCGACCAGGAGGATTCGGGACCCGACTTGCATGGCGATTGCTAGCTCGCTGGGCGAGGATCGTGCACCTTCATCGATGATCACCCAGTCGAAGTGGGTTGCAGCAAGATTCAGGTGCTGCAGGCCAATCCCTACGCAGGTTCCACATACGAGACTACGGGATCTCATTAAAAACTCGTCGTAGTTAGCGCGATTGCTCGACAAGCGCTCACTGAAATCCTGCGAGAGTTGGATCAGATCCTGACAGTGTTTGAACTCCGGCGGTCGGACCCCATGGTCCGATTGAATGCGTGCATAGACTCGCTCAAGGATCGTTTGCGGAGGAACTTCGCTCAAATCGGAATCGCCAAGGTAAGCCTTAGCGGAAAGACTTACATCGTTCTGCACAGCTTTTCGGAGAGCTTCCAGGGCGGCCCGATCCTCGTCGTCCGTGGCTCGCATGATGTTTTTCTCGAGGCTCTCTAAGGACTTTGTCTGGCGAGTGATCCGTTGGTTGACGTCCACCATGGTCTGGGCAAACTCCGTACTCAATCCCAGTGACGACGCCAAGGCACCTACCCTTTCCTTGAGTTCGGCACTGAAGCTATTCCTCTGGCGGTCAACGATGTTTCGAGAATAGGCATCGAGGAGCTCCTCGGAGACCACCTGGCCCCGGTTGCTGAAGCGAACTACATCGAGAGCAGTACCCAAGCGACGACAGTGTGCTCTGATCCGCTCAGCGGCAGTGTTTACTGCCTCATGCGACTGGCTCACCAGAAGGATGTTTCTCACTCCGACCTTGTCGATCAGGTAGTGCGCAAATGCGGCGATGAACTCAGTTTTCCCTGTGCCTGGAGGGCCCTGGAGCAAGCCTACAGGTCCAGTGCTAACCAGATTCGTGAAGGCTTCCTTTTGTGCGCCATTCAAGCCAATGACAGTGCCGTCAGACTTGATCCGCTCATAAACAGCGAAGTCTTCTTCCGTTGGGGCATCTGAGTACTGTTTGGGGACTAGCTCGCACTTTTCGTCGAAGTAGTCCAATAGATCTGGCTGGACGGATTGCCGGTTGATGATCCGATCCATTGCACTTTTGCGGCGGGCCATAGACGTTTTGTTCTGCTGACTCTGAAGGTACAGCACCGAGTCAGCTTTTACGCGTCGTGATTTGCTCGAGGCCGGGATGTAGACCGCATCGCGGAGGCTTTTGGCCAAGTCGATTTCGCCAACATCGATGTCCTTCTCTCCATCCCTTAGGATCAGACGAATGCTGTCGTCAGCCTCGAAGCCCTCAAGCGCCTTCGACTCCATCATGTAAGGAATCAGAAGTCCCAGATTGTCTCGATGGAGCCGCGGCTCTGCTGCAACCCTGAACGACGGTTGCGCCTCAAGCTCTGTTGATGTGATGGTTTTCCAAATCTGTCCTACCGGGAAGCTTTGGACGGGAACGCCTTCAAGTTTGGGGTCATCGACAGCTAGTCCATTTTCGGCGTCTTCGCCGGTGATCGATTCCTCCGCAGCATCGCTTTCCGCTAATGCGGCTTGCTTTCGGACTTCTGCTTCAAGGATTTTTGCAGCTAACGCTATAAACCCTTCGTCCTGTCCGAGGTATCTCGACAGGGACGCGAGGTTGCCGCTGCTTCCTAGGGACGCCAGATTGCTCGCCCCCCCTGACGACACGGTGAGGCGCACGTTCAGATGGTGGTTGGCATTTCGGACAAAGAATAAGCTGGCTCTCTGCTCCTGATGCGGTCTGAAAGCTCTTGTGAATACCTTTGTTTCTGGGTCGAAGCACGCCAAGAACTGGCCTCCAATTCCGGCGAAAAGGACTTCGAGCGCTTTGGTTGGGGTATTCGGGTCAGGTCGGACAACGACGTAAATTTTTCCGTTGTCTGGAAGGATGTCGAAGGTGGCACTGCCCCTGATAGGCACATCGATCGTTTCGATGGTTGGCTTGGACTGGAAAGCAACTTCCAGAGCATCGTTGAACCGTTCGAGGGATAGGTAACCTGAATCGCTCCTCTTCTCTAGGTCGATAGCGTCCCTGAGGGCTTGGTTGTCTCCTTCACGGGAGGTGTCCCAGTCCATCCCAAGCAGCTCGAGGACCATCCGCATAACTGCGAAATTGTCCTTTTCAGCTGGAGTGCTGTCTTCAACTAGAGGGCTGTACCTGTTGTTATAGGGCCGTTCACCAGTCGGCGAGAAATCAGGGTAGTCCAGCAGGTGAAGATGAGTTGACTCGTAGTCACTACCCAAAGTGACCATGATGTTTTCGGGGTGCAAATCCCCGTGACTGAGTTGCTGCTCATGGAGACCCTCAACCGCCTCAATTAATCGACGTGAGACGATTAGGGCTTTGGGGACGGGGAGATCCTGCAAGTCGTTCCAGTGGACACCCTCTACATGCTCCTGGGCCAAGAAAGGGTTGCCGCTGCGATCGTATCCGAAGTGCTCAAGTTTCGGCAGGAAATGAAAGCTACTGGCCCTCAAGCGCTCAAGTGTCTCGAAGAAAGACATCAGCATGGGGCCCTGCCCATCCTGCGGTTCACGTGCATTGATCGATGGCCAAGACTTCACCATCCATGGACCCGATCGGTACAGAAGCTTCTCTGCCGAGTCCACCAGGGGCTCTTCGTCTTCTCGGTACGCTGAGGCTAACCGCACATCCGTAGCAAAACGATCGAGCTGTCGCTTATCAAACTTGAAGCTTGGCGAGTTGTCTGGAGTGGCTTCGCTCAATGCCTGCAGGAATGCGACTGCGTTTTCAAAGCGATCTGCCGGGTTACGCTGTATGGCTTTCCGAATCACCTCCGAGAACCACTCCGTGGCGCCCTCTGTCTCGCGCAGTACGCCTTGTATGTAGGTTTCATCGAGCTTGAGTGGAAGGGGCTTGGCTTGGATCAAATGGCAGCACAGTATCCCAAGTGCGAACACATCGCGTTTGAATGGTGTCGTGTCCAGATCTGCGTTGCCCTGGTCCTCGGGCAGTGAAATGGCCCCAATGCTCAGTAGGCTACGCAGGTCGCCTACGGTACCAATAGGTTGGTGGTAGGCACTGATGAAATTGGAAAGTGCAATGCCGGAGGCTGGCGAGAACCAAACGCTATGATCGCCGACATCTCTATGCGCGACGCTATGGCCGTGCAGGCTTGCAAATTGGGCCAGTAGAATCTTGAGGAGCTGGAGGCGCTCCCCATCGCTCATTCGCACCACGAACCTGTTTATGAATTCGTTGAGACGGAAATGCCCATCCGGCATCTCAAACAATTCGGAATACTGCTCAGTGATGGAGTCGGGGCTCACATTGCCTTTAAATCTGGCGCAGCGATTCACCAAGTCCTGGTCGAGGCGCTTAAGGTAGACGAGGATCTCCCGCTCTCGCGAGAGGATCTTGAACCTTCCCTCCTTGGTCCTGGCAGAAGCGCTGTCGAGCTTTGAAAAGTCCCATAGCCGGAGCATCGCGTGGTCATCCTTATTATGGATGTTCACGGAGTCGAACTCGCTGTAGACCTTGGTCGGGTGGATGAATACCGCCGGTGCTATTGCACGGTAGTCGTCGACCACGAGTTCCTTCGGCTTGACGAAACCCTCATTTAGCAGCTTGTCGAAGTCGCCAAAGTGGTCGTTCAAGTGGACATTGAAGGCTTTGGGATACCGTTGTCTGAACTGCTTCTCGTCGGCGAGACCGAGGAACTCTTCGAGTTGCATGACGTACGGCATTTCTGCGTCTGGTAGATCCAGGGTGCACTTGCCACTGAGAACAACACAGAACTCGAACCACGGTTCTCTTCCTTTTGGCAAGCTGGCCTTGATGCTTTGCATTCTCTTCTTGAGCTCGTACATCTTCCTCCGAGTTCTTTCGACCGGAGAGGCATCCCGCTCTTTACCGTCCTGATACCACTTGTTGCCGTTCGAAGTGATCTTGCCATTCCAGTGCTTTAGCTCGACCACCAGCACCATGCTGTGAGTGATGATGACGAGATCGAACTCCCCATCAGAGCCACGAGAATTGGCAAAGCGAAAGCCCGCATACCCCTTCCAAGGCCACATTCCGTCGGGCTTTTTCAGCTGCTTGAGCACCGCGAACGAATTCCCTCTAGCGGTGGGGGTACCTGACTGCGCCACCTCCTCGTTAGGTGCGAAGGCCTTCGCCATCCTTTCGATCGCCTCAACCTCAAACGAGTGAAGCCCCCCCTCCCAGTAACGTACTTCCATGCAGCCCTCCACCGAGCTCAAATTCCGCGGAACCAGAGGCTGCACAGTAAATGGTACGAGGGGGGCCTGTGAACTAGTTCGGCTAGCCTTGCGCTATCTACGGTTCCCTTCCCGTCTTGACCACCTTCCGCCCGGCAAAAAAAAAAGCCCGCTTTGAGGCGTATGCGCGATCGCTAGGACAGGCCCCAGATGATCGTTGTTCTCTATAGATTGCAACACGGATATGGGGCGGGAGCTGTCTCTTGTGAGAGGCAGCTATTGGCCGATGTCTGCCTGTCGCGAAGAGCAGAGAATGGGAAGATACGCCCGCTCCGCCAAAGAGTGATTGCTGCTGCCTGTCTGCGCAGCAATCCGATTACATCTATAACCTCGCCACCTGAGCCAGTCAGCAAATGCATCGCTCCCATCCAATGCTTGAGCGTGCCAACTCACCATCAAAAGAAGGCAGATAGCACTCCAAAATCTCGGGTGGGGCAAAAAGTGGGGCAAAATTCAGGAACGCCACAAAAGCATCAGGCATAAAAAAATCCAGTCACCGCTAAGTGACTGGATTTTCTAGGGATTTTTGGTCGGGACGGAGTGATTCGAACACTCGACCCCTTGCACCCCATACAGCGAACATATCCAATCCAAGCCTTTGATTTGGCTAAGAAATCGTACCATTTTGACCAGGCAAAACACACCACTTTTCAGCGTTTCGCAAACGTAGCTACGCGGGTTCCAGCGGTGGTTTTGCGCAGCCGCCAGGCCGTTTTCACCACCACATGCTCTACTTGTCGGCTGCGACCAGGCGGCCCACTTCGCGCCGGACCATAGCCTGGTACTCCGGCGGGCTCAGCGCGTCGATCTCACCCCTCACCCAGTCGTCCCATCGCCCCTTCCGCTTGGATCGCTCACCGAACAGTTTTCCCGCCTCGATCTTCGCTCGCTCGAGGTTCTGCTGCCAGAACTCGAACAGCCTGGACTTCTCGTCTTCCTGCGCCTGGCGCTCATCGGCCGGTCGGTTCGCCAGATTCCAGCTCATCGGGGGGGGGGGGCTCCTGAAACTCGAAGGCGCGCATTCTACCCCGCGGCCGGCGCGGCGCCCTACCGCTCGTCCATCATCCGAATAACTGTATATAAACACAGTAATATTACCCTCCCCTGCAGCAACCGAGGGACCGGCCGTGCCCGTCCGAGTCATCGTCTGCGGCGCCAGAGACTATGCCGACCACAACCACGTTCGGATCGTGCTGGACCACCTGCATGATCGCCGGGGCGTAGCCACCATCATCCAGACCAACAGCTGGGGCGTTGAACGCTGGGCGCGATATTGGGCCAAGTCCAGCCGCTGCGAGGTGATCACGTGTCAGAACGTGCTTGAGATGTTCGAGCTGCAGCCTGATGGCGTCGTAGCGTGGCCGGGGAAGACAAGGACTGCGGCCGTGCTAGCCGCCGCGAGAAAGGCCGGCGTCCCGGTCTACCAAGCACCACCGGCGGGAGCCCTTCCAGATAGATACCGAATCCTGCCCGTGCGCCGCTGACCGCCCCTCATCACTGGCAGGCCTGCACCGCCGCGCGCAGTTGCGCCTCGTAGCCGAGGTGCTGCTGCCGCTCAGCCAGCAACGCCCGGACCTTGGTCTGCAGGCTGTCCCCCTTCTGCAGGCTCGCCGTGGCCCAGGTCGGCTCCTGTACCGCCGGCGCCCGGCAGGGCACCGCCACCGGCACCTCTACGCGCACCGTGCGCAGCTCAGGCTCAACCTGGCCGGCGCATCCCGCCAGCGCGACCAACACCCCCATCACCAGCCATTTCATAGCCCCAACTCCTTGTCGATGACCACCTCTGCCGCTGCGCACTGATCGCCCTCGGCATGCTCCTGCTGCAGGCGCTGCGCGGAGGTGAAGTGCTGGCCGGCCTGCTGCTGGGCATCGGCCACCGCCTGGACGGCCTTAGCCTGGCGCTGCTCGGCCTGATCAGTCAGGCCGGCGATGGCCGCGTTCTGCTGGCCCACCAGTGCCTCGAGGTTGCCCCGGACAGCTCGACAGGCAGCCAGGTCCTGGGCGGCCTGGCCGAGCTGCGGCCGGTAGTGCCCGACGGCCAACCACACACCCAGGCCAGCGCCGGCACCAACCTGCAGCAGCGCGGCCAGCGCCAAGGCCAGTGGCTTCCAGTAGCTGAGCCAGGTCATGCCAGCACCGCCTTGGCCTTCTCCCACAGCGCCAGCCGATCCGCCTGACCGTTCAGGCCGCCGTTGATGCGTCGGGTGATGTCCTCGAAGCGCCCGGCATCGGCGAGCTCGTTCAGGCCGTGGCTCGACCACCACCAGGCTGCGGACGTGGCCGCCCACTCCGCTTGTTCCAGCAGCTCAGGCTGGTCGAGCAGCGGCAGACCCAGAGCGGCACCGACTTTCCGGTAGTTCTCCCGGCCGGTGATCTGGATCAGCCCCCGGCCCTTGAATCGAGCCCCGTCGCCCGGCTGGGTGTTGCCCAGGTCCTTGCGGCCTTCATAGCGCTGCTGCGCCGCCGTCGGGCCCCAGATCTCGCGCACGTAGCGCAGTTGGCCCGATTCATGGCCGATCTGCGCCAGGAACGCCGCCTGCCGCACAGGCGAGTCGATCCGGTAGCGCTGCATCGCCCGGTTGAGCGCAGAAACGAAAACGCCGGCACGAGGGCCGGCGTTGGGGTAGATGCGCAGCAGCTGCTGCTCGGTGAGGGGCATTCGTCTCTCCGTGCCGGATACCGGCCTTTGATTGGAAATGGCTTTTGGCTATTATCAATGTGTCAAGGAGGATAAATGAAGAGCATGCGAGATTTGATTAGGGATGACATTCAAGGCCTGCGCGCCATAGCGGTTCTAAGCGTATTTGCTTTCCATCTTGATCCATCATTACTTACTGGTGGCTTTATTGGCGTAGACATATTTTTTGTCATTTCTGGCTTTCTAATATCCGGGATAATTCTCAGAAACAAAGAATCCGGCAGATTCTCTATACTAAAATTCTATGAAAGCAGAATTCGCAGGATAACTCCCGCCTATTTCTCAGCGTTAACTATAGCAACTATAGCCTGTTCCATCCTCTTCACAAATTCGGACTTTCGAGTTTTCTGGAGCAGCCTGAAGCGTGCAGCTGTTTTTGACAGCAACAGCTTTTTCGCCGACTTCGGAGGGTATTTCGCATCATCAGCGCTTCAGTGGCCACTACTGCACACTTGGACACTTGCAATTGAGATGAAGATTTACTTCATCCTACCAATATTCCTAATTCTGATCCCTATTCGCGCACTGAAATATATAGTTCCAATCTCTATGATCGGAATTTTCTCGGCGTCGTATTTTCAATCATACGATATAATAACGCGACAGCAGCAATATTACTCAACCATACTTCGCGCACCAGAGTTCCTGCTAGGAACCACGCTAGCATTGCACTGGGCGACCATAGATCGCACTTTCGTAGAAAGAAATTTCGGCAATATTTGCGGCGCAATCGGACTGATATTTATCGCCCTATCCACAGTCCTTATAAGTGGCAAAACATCGTATCCAGGCTCTGCAGTCTTGCTTCCATGCATAGGCGCAGCGCTAATTATCTGCTCTCGCGGCTCAATCACAAACATGGCACTGAGTACGAGTGCACTGAGGCTGATAGGCGAATATTCCTACTCTATATATCTGTGGCACTGGATAGTACTAGCAATTACGAGATACGTATTAGGCGTCGAATCGCTACCATGGCCTGCAATGTTGGCCGCAGTCGCTATTACGAGCGCTCTGTCGTACCTCTCATTTAGATATGTTGAACAGCCCTTCCGACGAGTTGAGCTGCGCCGCCTGACGCTACGAGCCATCGCTATCGCAGTTTCCTTCTGCTCAATCGCCATTGCATCGCATTCCATCAACCGCGCAATTCCAGAGCCTGAATTTGCTGGGCGCAGCTCGCTGGACTTACGCTGCCATAATCAGATCAGCGGCCCTTGCCTGAAAGGTGATCAACTAAGCTCAACCGAATATCTTCTTATCGGCGATAGCCACGCCATGCTGCTCAATCCGTTCTTTGACTATATGGGCTCAACCAATGGGTTCAGGGTTCGAACAATCACAAATGATGCATGCCTGACTATCCCTGGAGGGGGCTATATATATTCCGAAAATTATGCAGATAGTTGCAAGCTACAGGCATCTCAGGTCAACAAGATAATGGACAGCTATCGAATCATTTTCGTCGCAGGGAGATGGGCGAAGCGGATTGATGACAACAAACTATTACTTAGCGATCTTGAATCATTCATGAAACGTGCAAAACGCAATAAAACCACTGTCGTTTTCATGGCGGACGTTCCAATCCTCTCCACAACCGCGGCGCGATCTGCACGTCTATCTTCGCTGGGATTCTCAACTGAGCTTCTGGTGACTGACGAGAACACGAAATCAAACATCAAGATGAAGCGCATAGTCGAAAAATATAGCAACGCGAAATTTCTAGATCTAACCTCAAGCGAGGTATTCCGTACGCCACCTACATTCAATGGCAACATCATATATTACGACGAGACGCACATAAATGCATATGGCTCTATGGCTTACGCGATAGATTCTGAAGAAGCATTCATGAAATTGCTACGCAAACTAAATGAGTTATACGCAACACAATAATCACGGAGGAGTATTTTTGTAAGGATGCCCGGAAGGAAGACTGCCCTGCAGACCATACCGCCATGCGGCCCATCCAAACATCCTATCGATATCATCAGACGAGAGAGTGGCGTTCCCCATCAGCACACAAGCCAACTCGATATCAGCGAAGGCCTCGGCTACAAAGCTTGCGCCTGAATATGAGGCACCGATCCCTATCGGACCTACGCTGGCGGTGTTGCTTGTTGATCCTGCGGCTGTCCAGAGGCCAGTCCCCGAAGCTGCCAACTGCCCGTCAATATGCATATCGATCTGACGGTCGGCCCATCGAAAATGATCCAGGCGCATGTACCAAGTTGCTGAAGATGCGACGCCATTGCTTGCGCTTCCAAATGAATCGGTATCCAAGCGCCTGCCACCTACAGCCTGGGTATTCGCAGCCATGGAGGAAATCCCCATGTACTGAGCCGCACGAACACCTGGAGAGGCGCCCCCGCGACCAACACCCGCAACAATCCGATTTATCGCAGAACCATCCGCCGCCGTCTTCTTCACGATCGAAAACATGTACCCATAGGTACGGTTCTGGAACAGCCCGAACGCAGCAGTGGCCGTTGTCTGCAGGACATCATTCACGCCGTCGAACAGCACAGTGCGGCGTCCATTCAGGCCGCCACTGACCGGCGTAGGGCGGTTGGCAGCGGCGGACTGTGAAACATCCCAGGCATTCCCGGAGCGGTCGCCCCACACGCTGACGGCGCCGGATGCCAGCGTCATGGGGCTGGAATCATCCAGCCAGAGACGAGGTGCGGCGGTCAGCAGCGATGGGTTCCAGCCCTGGGCATACGACATCAGAAGCGATTGCATGCTCATGTCAGCCCTACCCCGCTGATCAGCCATTCGGTGGCTGCGACCTTGACCGCCGTGGCAATCCCATTGGCCGCCAGTGTTCGACTCCCCGTTACCCCAGATCCGGCCAGGCGCATCGTATCGGTAGTGATCGCAATCGTGATCAGGCCAGCGCCGTTCTGGTTCAGGAACGTCACCATGTCACCGATGTTGAACGCTACGGAGCTGTTCGCCGGAATGGTAAACGTGCGGGCGGTCGTGTCGGCGCTGGGGTGCAGAATGTGCTTGCCCACATCCCCGAGGACCAGGGTGTAGTTCGCCGACTGTGAGTTCTGCGGCATGTTCCCCGACGATCCCCCGCTTGAGGAAACGGCCCAGGCTGTACCGTTCCACTCATAGGTCACATGCTCATCGAGAACGCGTACGGGCAGCCCCTCGCGAGGAGCGACGAACGTCCAAACCCCGAACGCCGTGATCCAATAGGCCAGGTTGTTCGCCTTTCCAGACCATGCCCCGGTGGGACTGGCGCCAACAATGTATAGAGCCCCATTCGCCGGGCTCCCTGGGGGCGCAGACAGGTCCTTGTCCAGCGCAGCACAACCAATGAGCTGGTCGATCATGGCGAACGCCTCGTTGGCGTTCAAATAGTTCGCCTGTCCGTTCGCCAGATCAGGCATGCCGAATTTGACGGTCAAAGTGTTGCCTCCAGGACGTAGCCGCGGCCGACAGTGCCGCTGAGCTGGTAGATGCGGAATGTGATCGAGGACTGAGCCGAACCGAAGTCGGTCGTCTGGTCTGCGGCGCTATAGGTCCAAGCCGGTGACGTGACAGAGATCGTGCGCTTCACGGTAGATCCCGACATGACATCGACTTCATAGGCCTCAGATGCCTCGCCCACCGGAGCAACGACGCCATTGGTCCACCAGGTGCTGCTCAGCCGGCTGCGGCGCGTGAACATTCCAGAGAAATTACTTGAAGTGTCGCGGGCACCCTTTGCGTACACCGGAGACAGGCATTCGAGGTTCACCCCTTGGTATGTGAACGCCGTGTCATCTGCGCTATCGATGCTGGCACCCTGAGTCACTCCGCGATAAAGCGACGGTACACCGATCGAGCCAACGGCCATGTCGATGAAGATGTTGTCGGTATCAGCGAGGAGAACCAGATAGTCGCCAGACTGGTGAAGCCCTGTGGCCCACTCGGTTCCGCGATCCCCCCGAACAAGCCCGGACAGTCGATAGCTGCCATCGGCCTGCAGCGCAGCATTCTGAAACCGGATGATCTCCCACCGGCCATAGGCCCCATAGGCTGCATAGTTCGCACCCAGCAGCATCTGGTCACGCGTGATCGACTCAAGCTCACCCGAGAGCATATCGACCACCAGTGCGCGCTGATCAATGAGCGTGCACGCACTGACCGGCAACGTCCCCCGGGCGAACCCGATCGTCGCTTTCCCGGTGAAGCCCTGCAGTTCTGTCCAGGTCTGCCCATTGTCGACCGACCGGACCATCACACCGCCGGGCCAGCCATCGGTATACCCGCTCATCACCCCCACGAATCCAGGGGTGTTCTGCACGGTCTCGTCGACTACGGGAATGTCGAGCTCAAGCGCCAGCGATTGGCCACGCAGAGGGACATTGCCACCTGGGCCAGGGCCAGGTGCGCCAGCTGCATTGCTCGAATAGATGGCGGCGTTGTTCAGCTTGGATTTGCAGGTGAGACGGCCATCCGATTCGTAGTTGATCTCGGTAAGACGCAGCTCGAATGTGCCGAACTTCGCTTGAACGGTGACAACGTCAGCCGCCTCAAGCGGAAGGTAGGTCGGCGGCAACACGGGGCCGTCAAAATCATCGCGCTCAAGCCAGCGCAGGAACAGCAGTTTCTCGGACATCTGCGCGATCTCGTCGTCGCTCAGAACCAGCGGGATGTCACGCTCCTCAGCATTGACCGCCGATGTGTTCAGGCGCTCGTAGGACTGGGTGGCCGACGCGTACTCCCTGGTCGAGCTCAACGCAGTGATGGTGACCTTCTGCGGAAGCTGCGAGTCCATCTCTCTGCTGTAGGGGAGCGAGTCGCCAATGTCAGAACTGTCGTTGGCCGCGAGGTCCTCCCACGGAATCGTCATCACCGAAGATTGCCCACGCGGGACGAACTTGATCTTGTAGCCGGAGGGGACGACATCGAATGGATATGCCCCCTGCAGCGGTTCGATCACAGACCTGATTGCGCCTCCCGAAACCCGATAGCCACGGACATCCTGCGTGAGCAATGAAACATCAATGTCACTCGGCTGGATGAGCTCGGAAAGCGCCACCTCGCTAGCGATGACATCGCCAAGATTCTGGTATCCATAGTCGAATTTCACTGACCGGATGAAGGAGATGATCGAACTACCAAACACCAAGGTCAGCACACCATCCGACGCCGCCCCCCAGATCTGGTTGGTCGAAAAGCTATGGGAAAGAACCTCGTCTTGGACGAAGTTGCCAGAAGCGTCGCGCAGGAACGTCCGCACGCTCGGGCCGATAGTCGCGCCATCACCGGAGTCGACCAACCACATGACCGCTCCCCCAGCCTCAACGATCGGCGTTGCCCCCTTATCCGGGTGGTAGATGTAGTTGCCGATCCAGCGTGTATAGGGAACCCCGGGAGAAAGCTGAACCTCATGCATCGAGACCAGGGCGCCGTCCGAGTAGATCTCGTAATAGCTCGACAGGTCTGCTCGGCGACGGAAGACGTAGAGAAGACCATCCACCACGTAGGCACCAAAGCCAATGTAGCTCTCACCCGCATAGGGCGTCAGCAGGGCGGTCTGGAGCCCGTTGGTATGCGCGCCATACACCGAAACGTAGGTGTAGGCGTTGTTGTAGTGGTACGACCAGGCCCATTTCCCATCGTGGCCGATGGGGTAGTTGAACGAGGACAGGGCAGGATTGACGTATTTCCCCGCAATCGATTGCGCCGAGACGAACTGACCATCTGCCAGCCGATATTTGAACTCGAAGTACCCTCCCACATCGCCGTAGTCCGGGCGCGGATCGCTAGGGTTGGCGGCAAAGGTCACCACTCCGCCTCCAGCGCTTACAACCGTAGCCGTATCGTTCAGCGCAATTCGTCCCTGGGCGGTCTCCAGGTATTCACGGAGTCCCTGGCCGTCAACCTCGGCAATTACCTCAACCTTGAACTGCGCCGCCTGCAAGGTGTTCGAGTAATCGGCCAGGGCAAAATCATCAAAGACGATGTAGGTGTAGCCCCTGAACGCCGGCGCATTCCCAACGCCAACATCAGCCTCATAGCGTGGATCGGGCAACTGATCATCCGTCCCCCGGTACAGCCTCCATCCCTTCGCGGCCTGGTTCGAGGCGATGATGGTTTCCAGATCGTCGCTGCCGGCGTTGTAGATGAGCTTGTCAGAACACCAGATGCGACGGATACCAGCAATCTCGCCTTGGCAGAGCATCAGGGCAAAGGTGGCGTAATAGCTGTAGGTCTTGGTGACCGTCGAAGGTCCGCCCTTGCCGCCTGACTTTTTCTTTTTGACGACTTCCTTGAGCTGGTTGTTCTCCATCCAGACGATCTGGCTGCCGGAGAGGCCGACAGTGCTGTAGACGCGCGGGATGTCGCCGCCGTACTCGCTGCCCTGGAAGGTCCGGCTGGATAGCTTCCCTTGCTCGATGACCGTCTTCTGCTGTTGAGAAAGACCAAGCAGAAGAGCACCGACTACCCCGACGCCGATGCCTATCGTTAAGGGATCAGACATCAGTCACCTCAGACACCTCGGAGAATGTGTAGGCACGAACGACGCGGCTGAACCAGGTCGAATCCAAGCGATGGACACAGACCGTCCCGTGCTGCTCGCTGGCATGGATGACATAGGGGTGGTCGCGGTATTCGCCGGCATGGATGGCGATGTGCTGGGGTTGTTTGGTCATGCGCATCAGCAGGACGTCACCCTTCTGCGCCTCGGAGACGGCGATGCGCTGCAGGGATGGCTGGGCGTCAATCTGGCGCTCCAGCTCACCGTCGAAGGGCGTGCGCGGGTAGCCATGGGCGTCCCGATGGGGAATGCCCAAGCGCTGGCAGACGAAGACGTAGAGGCCAGCGCAATCGAGCCCAAGCCCGACCACTCGCCCCTGATGGCGAAACGGCGTTCCCTCGGCCTCCAGGGCGGCAGAGACGATCTCGTCGCGAGTCATGCGCCCCTCCCTACTGCTCCAGATTCGGAAGAGGTCGGCATGTGCGCCTGTGAGCCATTGTTCAGGCCGTTGTTGTACTTCCCGACGCAGTCCTCCATCAGCCGCTTGCGACAGCCGGGAATCATCACGTAGGCGTCCCCGGGCGCGATGGCATAGGGGAACGGCTCGTGCGTGGTAATCACGCCTGCCGCGCTTGACGATTTGATCTGCTGCGGCTTCAGGCCGGCATTGAGCCCGGCGGTGAACATCACCTGGCCGGCGGTGAACCAGTCATCTGCCTCAGCCCGGGAAGAGTCGGTGAAGGTGTATTGGCTGGTGACGCCAGTAACCGTCCCGCTGACCTTGTAGTCGTTGATGTTCGGGCCATCCGGGTTGGAACGGGGACCAGTGCAACGGCTGCGCGTCGACGCGATGATCCGACCATCAAGCGTCTGATCGAACAGCGTGTAGGGGCATTGAGCAGTGAATACTGCACCAACCGACTGGTTGAGCGCATCCACGATGCTCATCATCTCGGCCTTGTAGGCATCGTCGGTGAGCGTGGTCTTGCCGAGGATCATGACGCCAAGCGGCTCTTCGTCCTCGATGGGCGCTTTCCAGGAAGTGGCGAAGACATAGCAGCGAGCGTTGTCGAAGACGCCAGTGGCCAGCTGCTCCCGGGTGATCCCATGATTCAGAATCCCGGTCAGGTCCACGCTCGACGGCGACATACTGTCGGTCGCGTCCAGTCCGCTGAACTCGTAGCCCGATTCGGTCGAATAGACCGTTCCGTTGCTCATTACGAGGTCAGTCGGGTATGCCGCCAGGCGCACTACGGTGCCGTTCTCGGCCTCGATGCGGGCGCAGTAAACCCTCGTCTTCCAGTCTGCGACGTGTGGCTTCATAGGGCCTCAAAATGAAAAACCCGGCGCTAGGCCGGGTTGCTTGGATAGGTGTTGCTTAGGGGTTCAGGATCTCTAGGAGGTCGATGCTCCCCGCGTCGATCGTGTCCCAATTGGAGAATCTGCTGCTGAGGTCCGCAGTGAAGCGCATGGGGATGTCGAACTGGCATCCCGCAGTAACCGCTTCTCCAGTCTGCGGCCGGGTATTCACCGCCCCGCCGCTGACGTAATCACTGAACCCCGTGGAGTTGATCGCGACGGTGATGGTTGTGCCGCTGATGCCTGTCACCAGCGCGCGTAGGCCGTTTATCTGCGTCATCCCGACAACGCCCGTAATCACGACCGAATCACCGATGGTGAAGCTGTGCGAACCCACAGTGATGACAGCACTGCTCGCCTTGCTGATCGCGGTGATGGTTCTGGCCTTGTTCGCCGCTAGGGTGACCAGGCCGGTGGTGTTGTCGACGCTCCACTGCGCGACCGGAAGGATCTGGCCGCCGACACCGACCTTGACCGTTCCAGATACAGGCTTGCGAATCCTTCGGCGGATGCATGACGGATCAGAGCTATCGCCGTACCAACGCATTAGCTGGTAGACACCTGGGACCGTGGGGTTGTCCAGGATCATGGCCTGGTCGAACGCACTTGGCGCACCGCGGTAGTCTTTCGTCGAGAAGTCGGCTGGATGCATCACCCGGAAGCCTCGGTAGGTGCCGCCGGCTCGGTTGTTCAGGTCCACGATCTGGCTGATGATGAAGTTCGTCTGGCGTTCAAACTCGATGGTCATCTGAGCCTTGATGAAGGGGTGCTTCATCGACCGGTATTCGTTGCCGCCAGCTGTGGTCACGGTGCTGACCGCATAGCTCGCACCGAACCCGCTGCCATAGTCGATATTCTCGGCCAGGCGCTCTTCCAGAAACTCTCCCATCATGCGTACCTGTCGGATTTGCTAACGGCACTCGACACCCGACGGGCTAGGCGCGCAGTGGACTCCTGCATGCCCTTCGCATCGGTGATGCCATAGACGTTGAGGCTGATGTTGTTGACCTTGCTGTTGGTGGTCGTCGAGGTGCTCCCCTGCCGGTTGAGGAAATCCTTCAGGTCGCTGTTGGTGCGCCTGTCGACTACCCGCTCTCCCCTGTCGAGCAGCCAGGTGCCTTCTTTGGGGATGTTATCGATGCCATCGTGTGCCATACCAGCAATGGCGGTGGCTCCGATCAGTGCGGCCGAGGTGTAGCCCATGGCTCGGATTACCTGGGAATAAGGGGCGCCAATGACTGGCCCCAGCCCGACCGGCGGAGGCGCCATCGCGGCCGTTGCAGCCGTTTCCGTGTTGACGATGGTCTGGGCAATGGAGAACGCCTTCTGGATGGCGAACATCGCCTTGTAAAGCCCAGATTGTTCGCCAGCGAACTCCTTGGTCAGGCCAGCAAGGTTTCCGAATAGGCTTTCTCCACCGGCCAGCAAAGCGGAGTTCTTCGCAGCCTCGATGGCGCTCTGCTCATCTGCGGCTTGCTGGTGGATGTTAGCCACCCGCTTGGCGTATTCCTCTTCGTTGATGGCCTTGGCATCAAGGTATTCAAGCTGCTTCTTGAGCTCACTGTCTCGCCAGTCCTGAAGCGCCTTGGTCTCCTCGTCTAGCTTGATCAGCTCGCTACTGGCGCCTCCGACATCGGCATCCAGGCCGGACGTGTGCGGAGCCTTGGAAACGCCTTCCACGGTGCCAGACTTGATGTCGGCCTCGCGATTGGCGTCCTGGATCGCCTTCAGCGTCTTCAGCCTTGCTAGCGCCGCTGTATTCCCGTCCTTCTCGTACTGCGCCATCTTCTCGGCGTAGTCGAGCTCGAACTGGAGTTCATCCGCGGCACGCACCTGGCCGGTTTCCCGGAGGATCTGCAGGCGCAGCTTGTCCTGCTCCACCTGGTCCTGCTTTGCATCCAACTCGGCAGCAAGATCAAGCAGGTGCTGTTTCTGCTTGGAGTTCAGCTTAGAGAGCTCGCCGTTTTCTAACTGGTAGCGGACGTGCGCAACCTCAGTAGTTTGGCCAAATAGCGCAACCTGCTGTGCCAGGCTCTGCTCAACATTCTTATATGCAGAAGCAAGCTGTTTGGCTGCGCGCTGCTCGTCTGTTAAAGCCGAGCCTCTCGGTTTTGGTGGCGTCGGTGGTGCTTCCGCATCAACCTTCGGCTTGTCCTCGGGAGACGTCTTGGGCGGCGGAGCGGCGGCGCCATTATTCGCTCGCGCGGCCATGAGTTCATCATTCAGTTTGAGTAGCGCCTGGACGCCCTTGATCTCTTCGCGGAGCCTCGCCATCTCTGGCGACTCTTTCGCATTTGGATCAATGGTCCGAAGGTTAGCGAGAGCTTTCTCTTGCTCGGCAAGCTCTCCTTGCTTACGAATGAGTTGGTCATTCAGGCGAACGATGTCATCGGCAGCCGCCTTTCCACCATTGGCCTGGTAGGCCAACTCATAACCAAACCATTGCACAATCGATATAGCTTCGCGGACTCCCTTCGCGATGGTGTTGAACGCAGTGACTACGCCGGCAGCCAGCTCTTGGGCGGCGCGGATAGTCTTCGGATCCTGGAGTGTCTCCGCCAACTCGCCGATGTTCCCGGTAAGGATTGCAGACGCCTTTGACGTCTCGTTGACCTTGCCAACGAACACTTGGAAGGAGTTCGAAAGCGCCGTCGTAGAGTCCGCAACAGACGTCTCCATCGACGCAGCTAGCTCTTCGTTGCTATCCCTCGACCGACGAAGCGCTTCGTTCAGCGCCGCGAGGCTCAGCTTGCCCTCAATGCCGAGCTTCCGAATGTCGGCCGTCGACCGCCCCGTCGCAGCAGCAAGGTCGTTCACGATTGTAGGCATGGCTGCCAGGATCGATTGCCAGCCGTCAGACTCGATCTTCCCGGTCTGGATAGCCTTGGAGTAGGCATCGATGGCCGAGGATGCCTTGTCTGCCGACGCGGCGTTGGTCACCAACAGGAAGCTGAAACTGTCCGTGATATCCAGGGCATCGTCGGTGTTGTAGCCCAGCGTGCGTATGGCATCCGCCGTCCGGATGTAGACCTCCTGCGCCTCGTTGAGCGGGCGGTAGGTTGCGTTCGCCGTTTGCAGGAGGCGTGCTTGGACCTTGGTGTACTCCTCCGTGGACGACGAAGCCATCCGAATACGCGCAGCCATCTGGCCGTATTGGTCGGATGCAGCGATTATTGCGCGCACGCTGATGGCAGCAGCAAGGGCACCAAATGCCTTACCTAGGCCGCTGGTAGACTTCGTTAGCTCCTGATTCGACTTATCAGCCTTGGCCGTTATATCGATCATAATGCGCAGTTCGTCGGTGGCCTTCTTTGCCGACGTGGAGTCCACCACCATCACAAGACGGGCATATTCAGTCATCGTTTCGAACCCTATGGGTGATGGAGTCCAGACGCATCAGCACGTCGACCTCAAGCGGCTCCAGACTTATCCGCTTGAGGTCGCACCAGTTGCGCAATTCGGTATAGGTAAGAGGCTCAGGCGTGCGCCTGATCTCGAAGAACAATGGCCAGAGGTAGGCCAGTTCCTGAGGGATCGGTGGGGTTTGAAGTTCTTTGGGGGTATCGCCAGTTACCCGAGCGATCTTCTCCAGATGCTCCCGGACTGACTTGTCAGACCCTGGAGCACGCTTGAACAGCCTTAGCTCTGCTTCGGCGTGTCGCTCAAGGTCTCCGAGGCGATCTCGAAAAAACGGGAGCGGTCCGCAGCTACGGTGTCCACGGCATCGGCAATGTGCGGCGCATTGGTGAGGAATTCCCGAACAGCTTCCAGAGTGCAGGGTTCTTCGAAGGACCAGTCGGCGACCAAGGACACAAGACCGTTCATGACGACCTCATCTCGTGCCGCGGCGCGATCCCAATCGCTCATGCTGGCAGGCAGATCACGCATGGTACGGG
The DNA here is from genome assembly GCF_000725445.1 of Pseudomonas sp. AAC. Classification (NCBI taxonomy): domain Bacteria; kingdom Pseudomonadati; phylum Pseudomonadota; class Gammaproteobacteria; order Pseudomonadales; family Pseudomonadaceae; genus Pseudomonas; species Pseudomonas sp. AAC. Next base: position 134,521 of record NZ_KL647097.1, read on the forward strand.
CCCCCTCGAACTTCGCCTTGCGGAAAGCATCGGAATCGGTGCCGCGCACCATCAGCCAGTGCTCCGATGGACTGCCATCCGCGAGCATCAGCTGCATCTTCACGCCTTTATCGGCGTTCGGCTTGGTGTAGAAAGCTTCTTTCTTCATGGTTTCTCCGGGTAATAAAAAACCGCCCGAAGGCGGTTTCTGAAATTATGGTGAGTCACTTAATTACGAGGTTCTTTGCCGTCCACCGCCGCCCATCCCGCGTGCTTTCCATGTTCACGCTGTAAGTGCTCCGCAGCACTGCACCAAAACTATTCTGCGAGTCAACAAACGCCACCACCTGATACTGGCAATCGGCGGTTTTCACGACGCTCACTCCGTCGTCGCTTATATATGGGAACTTCGCACTGGCCGGTGACTTCAGCTGCTTTTTGGCGAAATTTTGCGACATGACGAAGGCCATGGTTGGATCATTGCATCGATCTGCGCTGGCGACCTGATTGGCGGACGACCCCGAACTTCCGCCACCGAAAATCTTGCTGAACACAACTACGGCGAGGCCAATGATGATGAGGCCACTTAATGTCCCAATGGTCTTCTTCGGCGGCTTAGCCCCACACGTAGGACAGGCCTTTGCCTTCGTCGAGACCTGACTCCCGCACTCCTTGCACTTCATCAATGCCATTTGATTCCCTCCCGATCCAGATTGAAGGGAATCTACCACGGCGCAAACGCCAAAACCCAGCTTGGACTGGGTTCTGGCATGCTTGCGGTCAGACGCGGCCCCGGCCATGACGACATAAAGCAACGCATGCCCAAAGCCAAGGAATTGCTGCGAAAGCAAAAGGCGGCAGTAAAGCTCAAGAGGTAAGCGTGCTGGTCGCAGGCGGCCATCAGCTCCGGGTGATCCGCATGGTGGTGGTGCCGTCGTAGCCGGCCGAGTATGTGTATTGCGGGATCACCGCGCCCGGGCCGCTGGTTTGCTTCTGGCCCTGGGTATAGCGAACCTTCGGCAACTCGATGGTGTAGCTGTCAGCGCCCTCCTCCAGCACAACAATGTGGCTGGTTTCGGTCTCGTCCAGCACCTTCGCCCACAGAGAGCCGTCCTTGAGGTAGGCGTTCATGGTTCCGGTGACCGCAGCGATGCCGTTGGTGACGCAGTAGGCCTCACGCTGGAACAGCGAGAAAGCAGCCTCCATGCCGTTGTCCAGGCTCAGGTTCCACTCGGTGGCATAAGCGATCACCTGACCGCCCTCGGTGAAGGAGCCGTTGGTGGTCACCATCATGTCGCTGGTGGTAGCAGCAGCGAACGTGGCGCCGCCCGGGATGGTGTAGGGCTCGGCCTTGGTGCCGATCATCCCGAAGGTGATTCCTGCCTTGTCGCCCAGCGGGGCGGAGATGTTCAGGGTGTTCACGCGGCAGCCGCGGTAGATGTAGTCAGCACCGATGTCGGTATGCCGCTCCAGGATGGCGAAGGAGCGTTCGACAGAGCCGACCTCCAGCACATCGCCAGTCCAAGTTCCCTGCAGCGCTGCCTCGATCAGGTCATCGAAGCTGCCGAAGCTCACCTCTGCGGCGATTTCGCCCTGGACGCTATAGGTGCCGCCGCGGCTCGGTGCGCGCTGGCGGGCCTGGTTGATCTCGGCGGATTCGATCTGGTTGATGTTCGGGCTCAGACCTTCCGAGACGAAGCGGATAGGCTTGAACTGGGGATTCCCCGGAATCGAGCCTTCCATGACGATGGTGATCGCCGGACTGGCTGCAGCGTCCACCAGGGTGACGGCCGATCCATCGACGTTGGTGACGGTGATCTTGCCGGCCGCGGCGGTGGCGATCTTGCGCTTGCCATTGTTCGCAGCATTGGCAAAGCCGGAGACGGTGATGATCTGGCCAACGGCGAAGCCAGCAGTCAGGAACCCGCTGCCCGAGTCGCTGTAGCTGGAATCCGACGCAGCTGCGCTGATGGTCGAGGCGGTTTTGGTGGCGCCCTCGAGGACGTAGTAGAGCTTGACGGCAGAGCCGCTGGCAAAGCAGGCCATGGGTTATACCTCCGGGCGGATGGTGTTGGCGCTGTAGTAGATGGAGACGTTGATTTGCTGCCAGCCGTCGACCGGCCGGAGGTTGTTGCGGGTGACGCGCATGACCTTCACGCACTGGCCCTGATAGACCAGGCGGCGACCGGCGACGAAGTAGTCGCGGAGCCTCTGCACGGCGGCGAGGATGTTCCCGGTGCCATCGTTGAGCGGGTAATTCAGGTCGACCTGGAAGACTCCGACCGTCTCGTCCATGCCTCCGACGCCAAGGCTCGAAGGGTCGGTGCTGGCCGGCAGGTTGAACCAGGCAGCCCATGGCAGCGACGGCGATGGAGGGGTGAAGTTCTTCCCTTCATTGGCCGTCGGGATGCCGAGCGCAGCCGCCGTCAGCCCTGCGACCAGGGCGGCGTTGATCTTGATTTCGGACATTGGTCAGACTCGGAACTTGGCGATGGCCTTGTCGACGATGCGCTGCACGCGGGCGAGATTTCTTCTTACCATCCCGTTGGGCGCCTGCTTGCTGCTGCCGTACTCCAGATCCTCGATGTAGGGGAGCGAATTCGACATGAAGGTCTCTTGGCCGGCGCCCTCGGGCGTCTTTGCCACGATCTCGGAGATGACGGACGAGCCGGACTTATCCTCGCGGTCGATCTCGCCCTGAGCAGGCGTGTCGATGGTGGTCACCCAGTTCCCGCGAGCCCTACCGGTATCAACCGGGGTGTCCTTCACGGTGCCGCTGAAGAAGTCGATGGTCGCAGCCCGGGCAATCTTGTCGTGGGCGGCGATGATCTTCTTGACCGCATCATCCATATCGCTGGTGAAGCTCATCACTTGCGCCCCTGGCAGAAATACACCAGCGGAGTACCGGCAGGGTTCGCTTCCTTGACGTTCACGACCTGCCAGAGCACGCCGTCGACGTCTATGCGGGTGGTAAGCGCCGGCGGCCAGGTAAGTCCCTTGGCGGCGATGATGATCTTCTTGTCGCCCTGGCGAATCTCGGAGCCTTCGGCGTACTGCTGGCCGGACTCCTGCAAGGTGTAATCCAGCAGCAGAAGCTGGGCCGGTTGGCTGATCGGCGTGTCGCCGGTCGTTTCGCCACTCACCGGGTCATAGGTCCCCGGCGTGATGTCGCGCAGCGTCTGCTCCGAGCCGAACCGTCTGATAAGCCGCAGAGCCGTCGCAGCCATTCGGTCGTAGAAGGCACTCATGCACGCACCAGTCGACCGTTGTAGGGACCGAAGGTGTACTTGGCGAAGAAGCCATCGGACTGACGCCCAGCGGCGGCCTTCGCCTTGTACCCGCTGATGGCGCCGTACTTGACGTCGACGGCGCCCTCTACGCGCTCCTCGGTGACGGCGCCGGTACGAGCCTCTGGCGGGTCGATATCGTCCTGGTGAATTTCACAGGCCAGAGCCATCTGCCCCATCTTGATGTTGCGAGGCAGTGAAGCACCATCCGCCATGAAGCCACGGCGGATAGTGTAGTAGCGAGGCCAGGGCAGCCCCTGCTCGTCATGAAGCTGGGTGCCGACCCATTCCATAGCCCACATGGCAACGCCGGCGCGGCGAAGGATTGCCTCACGCGCGGTGGTGTCATCCGGGATCGTCCAGCCGTAGTCACTGGCGAACTGCACCAGCTCATCCACGGTGGCGAAGGAATCGGCATCCGGCAGGCCCGCGCCAGTCTCGATGACGAGCGCCATGATCAGGCCTTACCTTTTGCCAGAGCGTCGGCGGCAGCCTTCTTCAGGCCTTCTGCGACGACAGTGCCATCAGCACGGACGACGGAGTAGTTACCGCGGCCCTTCTGGACGACAGTCAGAGCCTGCTCGGTCTCGGTCTCGGTCTCGGTCAGAGTGTTGGTGACCTCATCGACCGGCACAGCCACGGCCGTCTGACCGAGCAGCTTCTCCAGCACGAAGGCAGAAGCCAGTCCCTCTTCCATCTCCGTGACCGTCCATTGGCCGTAGGCGACTCGGGCGAAGTAGGCCTCGCGGTCCTTCATGTCCACATTGGCATACGGCGCTGGACCATGAGCCTCCACCGGTACGCCGGCGAGCAATGCGTCATGACCGATATTGCTGTTCCAGGTGACGATCTTGCTGGCGCGCGCGAACAGGCCTTCCAGCGGTTCTATCTCACCGCCGGCCAATGGATGGGGCCGGAATTCATCGTGCGGGACACTGGCAATCCACTCGTCCAGTTTCTCTTGAGTGTCGAAGGGATGGGCAGCGTCACCCACAACCTGACCGCAGAGCACGACAGGACCATTCCTCTCAACCGGAGGCCGAATGGATAGGCCCAGCGCCTCAAAGCGGTCCGGCGGGCACTCGAAAGCCGGAATCATGTTCAGGCCGCCCAGGCTGACCTGCCAGTTGCCATCGACATAGTCGTCGACACCATTAACTCGGTTGAGATAGCCATAATCGACCACCACCACCGGAACACCAGCCTCGGTGTATTCGCTGAAGATGCGCTGTCCACGGCCGCGCAGGCCCACCACCATGACCAGATCGAACTGTTCCTGGCAATTGTCGCCATAGTCCGGCAGCGAGCGGAAGATGGCGCGATGGCCATGCAGTTTCAGGCCAGCGGCAAGAGCCTCGGCGGCGACGTGCTGGTCACGGGCATAGATGGCGATCTTCATAGGGCATCCTGTCAGCCCCTCCGAAGAGGGGCTTTCTCAGAGGTCAGCGGGACTGGATGATTACGCCGGCGAAGTCCTTGTAGGAGCCGCGCACTGCGTCCCAGTTGGAGCCGGTGCCGAGGGCGGCATCATTCGGGTTGGCGCCGCCGTTGGCGATGTCCCACTTGAAGCCCTTCACGCCCATGTTGTAGGCGAACTCGCCCTGCAGACGGGTGATCAGGTTTTCCTTGCCGGTCACGTTCTCGATGACCAGTTCCTCTTCCTCGGTGTTCTCCACCTTCAGGCCGTCGACGGTGAGGCCGAGGGTCATGTAGTCGGTGGTGGCGGCCGAGCCGGAACCGGCAGTGATCACCAGGGCGTCGGAGTCGGTCACCAGAACCGGACGGTTCAGGGAGATCGGGGTGCCGGTGGCCACGTTGAAGTTCGACACGCCGTCGATGTTGGCGGTGATCTGCGCCTGGACCAGGTCGTAGTAGGCTTTGGAGTGCATCACCCAGCAGACGATCTGGCTGGCGGCATCGCCGAACTTCGACAGGCCAGAGACCAGGCCGGCGGTGCCCAGGGTGCCGTTGGTGGGGATGGTGTATTTCACCGCTGCCTGGGCGTTCAGCGCGGCGCGACCGGCGCGCAGGGCGGAGTTGAGCATTTCCACCTGCATGGCCTTGGCGGCCATTTCGCCGAGCAGGAAGCTCATCTCGTCCTCGGCCAGGCCTGCCATGATCTTGCGGAAGGCGTCGCGAGTTTGGTCGACCGGACCGATCTTGCGGTTCAGCTTGACGCTGATCCACTCGTCCTGAGTCATCGGCAGGATGGTGGCATCCGCTACCGAGGTGGTGTCTCGACGGCTCACCAGGCCGGCCACGTTCTTGAAGAACGCCTGCTGCGAGTAGTCGCCGCGACGGCTGATGGTGGCGAGGCTGATGGCCCCGGCGGACGCTGCGTTGAACGCGTTGCTGTTCTGGGTCAGCGTCTCAACGACGCCAGCCTGGAACTGGTCCTGATAGACCTTGAAGTCAGAAGCTTTGCCTGCGGCCATGATTCATTCTCCCAATGGCTTAGGCGGGAAGCGCGAAATACGCGTCTTTCCCGTGTTTGCTGATGTATTCGGCCTTCTGCTTGGCGGTCATCTTGGACCGCGGGGTGCCGGGCCGAACCTCACTACCGGTGCCGCCGGCGCCGCTGCCGCTGCCGTTGGCAGGGAACCAGTGCGGGCGAGTCTCTTTCATCTCCGCGAACCACTCCTTGAGGGTCAGCGGCTTGCCGTCTTTGCCGAAGCGACCTTCCTTGGCGATGGGGTTTCCCTCATCGTCCAGCTCGAAGTCGCGCGAAGCAGCCAGCATGGCGTCCTCCATGGCGAACTTGTGGACACCAGCTTCGGTGGCAGCGCCGATCACCTCGCCCTTCAGCACCCGGGAAGCGAACTTCTCGGTGCGGGACTGGTGACGGGTGGCCTCTTCGCGAGCGGCCTGCAGATCGCGGTCATAGCTGGACTTCATGCGTTCGGTGCGCTTGCTCAGGACTTCGTCGATCTTGCCCGCCGCGATGAGCTGGGCCTCTTCGTCGTCCGAGAAGCGCTGCAGGATGGATTTCACGGCCTCGGGGTCGATACCGTCGAAGGTCTTCAGCTTGTCGCTGCTTTCCTTCAGCTTGCCCAGGAGCTCGGTATTCTTCGACTTGAGGCCGCCTACCGCTGCGCCCACTGCGTCGTCGATGAGCTTTTGGATCTCGGGGGTGATCTCCGGCCCTTGGCCGCCACCACCGTTACCGCCTTCGCCGCCTTCTTCCTGCATGAACAGCTGCTTGAGTTGGAACATGTGTTATCCCCTTGGGACTGTTGGCGCCCTTGGCGCATAAAAAAGCCCCGGCATTGCCGAGGCTGGAAAGAAAAAGCCCGCTCAGTGGCGGGCTTTTGATGTTCAGGATTGCGTCACATGAGCACGACACGCTCGCCTTTCATGAAGCAGTGCGCGCAGAGAAGCTGCTTGGTGCCTCCCGATGGCTTTCCGTTCTTGACGATCATGCCGAGCTTGGTCTCGATCACCTCGATGCAGCCGCATCGGTGGCAGCTGACCTGATACGCGGGGCGCCCCTTCTTCACACGGTCGATCACACGCTGCTTTGGCGTGTCCGGTGGCGGCGTACCGTCGATTACCTTGAATGGGTGCTTATCAGTCATGCAGCGATCTTACGCCGCAACTCCCGCGCGCTCAAAGAGGTCTTCGTCGCGCTTCTTGAGTTCATCCAGGGTGTAGACCTTGCCCTTGTCGTTGGTGAACTTGTCGATGTCCACCTTGCCGTCGCGGAACAGCTTGCCGCGAGTCGGGCCGAGAACTTCGTCTTGGAACGCAGCCGGCTTGTTGCGCAGCCAATCGCTGTAGGTCACGTCGTCGGCGACATAACCATCCATGCTGGCCTGCGTTCCTTTGCCGATCTCTTCTTTGGTGAGCCCGAGTTGTTCCCATGACTTGATCACCGGCGTCGAAGTGCTGCGGCAGTTGATGTGCCGCGGCGGCTGCGGGCCTTTGCCGATCGGGAAGGTCTTCCCGGATAGGCTTGCGCAGGTGATCGTGGTCCGACCATCCAGCGTGGCCAGGAACTGCCACTCATCCACCAGGTCATCGTTCTCCGCATAGAACGCCTGGCGGGTGAAGTTCGACAGGTGGTTCACCGACGTCCGAACGATCGCCTCGGCATTGCGGCGGTCGATCTCCAGCAGGCCGTCTGCATAGCCGGCGGTACGACTTCCGCGAATCCGCCGAACCATCTGGTCAACCGTCTCGCCTTCGACGAATCCAGTGCGAATGGCATCGCGAACGCGGGTCATCCGGCTGGCTTCGAGGTCCTTGGTGAACTCCGACAGCAGCTTCCCCTGGAAGGGCCTGGCCATTGCGGCTGCATAGACCTGCTGCGGATTCACGGCATTCACCGGGACAACCACCTGAACCGGCTCTGGAATGGTGTTCAGGAACAGCTTGTGCTGGTAGTCCGCCTCGTATGCAGCGTAGGCCTGCAGTTCTTCATCGAGCGCATTCCCAAGTGCCTCATAGGCCTTGGCGTTCAGAGACCTCACGGACTGCAGCAACTGGTCCAGACGCTGCACGGTGAAGCTCCCTGGCGGCATCTGCTCGATCGCTTCCATCAGCTGACCGAAGAGGTCTTTGTCGACCCGGTTCAGCAGCGCGATCATCCGCTGGACGACACCGTTGCTGAAGCGCTGCAGGCTGATCGCGTGCGCGACCTCGGCGTCGGCAAGCTTGTTGTTAACCGTTGCCACTGCCGGCGCCCATCAGCCCGAGCGGAGGACCTTGCTGGTCAATGCGCTCCTTCTCCGACTCCCAGTCCAGTTCGCTCGACAGGATGCCGCGGCGCTGATACTCGCCGAACAGGGTCTCGTCGGAGAGTTTGCCCTGCACGGCCATGTTCAGCAGGGTGGGCGTCGTGATCTCAGGCACGTAGTCCGTCTCGAAGTTGCCGCGGGCCTGCACATGACCGCCATTTGCCTCGCCGATGTAGTCGGCCATGATCTGCAGAACCTGTGCAACGGAGTCTTCGAACTGCCCGGACATCATCTGGAGCGGCGACATCTCGATCGCGGCGTCTTCCTGGGCCTGCTCCGCCGTCTTCGGCGCGGCATTCTCCAGGCGTAGAAGCTTGGCGCCGGCGATGCGCATCTCATCGATCAGGTCTTTCAGCGAGTTGCGGCCGGCGTCGATGGCCTTGCCCTCGTGCTCGACGTAGGAAAGCTTCGCCTCGGCCTTTTCGTTCTTCACGAGCGTGCCACCACCAACGACAACGGCGTGGTCTTGCTCGAAGCCAGCGCCGAATAGAATCGGCACCCGAGCGTAGTGCAGGATCGTGTCCTGGTCGCTCTGGCTCTGCCAGTGCTTGACGTTCAGATACGCCAGTTCCATCAGCGGCGGCTTGCCGGTGAGGAAGCCAGTGCGCTTGGTGTAGAACGGCACGATCGGGATGTAGCTGAGGCTGGAGGTCCCGCTGTCGTGGACGTACCACCCATCCTTTCCAGCTTGCCGGTAGATGGCCCAGCTTCCCGGCTCGAGCACGCGGATCTGCGCGACAGCCTTCTGTCCGAAAGCGCCCTCATCCTCGTAAACGCACTCTTCGTAGCGGAACTGCAGGAGCTGACCGCCTGATTCCTTCCAGCCCAGGACCTGCTCCGGGCGGATGTGGATAGCGTAGGGCCGCGCGCCGGTAGCGATGACATCTGCCTCGGTGACAATGGTCTCGCCCTCCGACTCGCTCGCCGGGCTCTGCGGGTAGTCGACGTAGACGAAGCTGATCGCCTTAGCCAGGGCATCTTCAAACCAGCCACGGCCAAACACGGTGCCGTTGTTACCCTGCTGGTCGATGTCCTGCCAGTACTCGCGCAGGCGCGCCGGGACGTCATCCATCAGGTGGATTGGCTCAGCGAACACCCGGCTGCCCATGTTCACCACGGTTTCCGAATACGCGGGCAGCAAGGTCGACGTCATGAGACGGCACCTGTAGGACTCGGAGTCCTCGGCCGGCCAGCGCGGAAGCAATTTCTCCCCGGCAACACGCATCGCCCCTGTCCCTCCCATCAGCGGACTGACGATGGCCCAATGGGCACGCATCTTCTGCACGTCGGCGCTGACGATGCTCGGATCATCGCTCATTGGGTTACATCCTTAGGGGCTCTGAGGTGGCAATACGGCGAACAATCGGGAACTGGTTATGGATGAAGTAGCCGCCCGCGTCGTTCGCGTGGTCGGCGCCTTGCGATTTGTCAGGCTCACCGTTCTCTGCCCATACCTGCTGCTCCAGGCAGTCGGCATAGGTCGGGCAGCGATCCTCGTTCACCAGGTAGCGGCGCTCACCGGCGGCGTTAAGGAACATGGCGTTCATCGCGTTCACCCGGTCCTTGACAGGCGGGTTAGCCTCCGGGGCCTTCACCTTGAATCCGGCCTGCTTGAGCAGTGCGATATCGGTGGTGCTCGCGTTCACCGACTTGCGTGAATCCCCCGAGGCGTCCGGGTAGATCGTGATCTCGCAGGTCTTCTGGTAGGTGTTGCCGTCGAAGCGCCAATAGCGCTCCTTGATCTTCTGGATCATGTCGGGCGTGTCGTAGCCCTTGGTGATCTCGTCCACCGCCCTGGGCAAGCCGTCGCGCTTCACATGGGTGATCGCGGACATCTTGCCAACGTTGAAGTCCATGCCGATGTGCAGCGGCTCGGCCGGCTTGAGCTCGTCGGTGCAACCGTTCAGCTTGCGGTCGTAGGCGTGGTAGACCGTTCCTGACGTCAGGTTGACGAAGAGGCCTTCCAGGTATGCCTGGATCAGCTGTGGCGGGTATGACTCCATCAGCGATGGGATGTAGTCCGCCGGCAGGTTCAACTCGTTGTCGTAGGTACTGGCCTGTACCAGGCCGTATAGGTCGGCCAGGTGCGGCTTCTCACGCAGCTGCTTCACGAACTGCTGGTGGACGAACTTGAAGCCCTCGGGCGTCGTAGTGACGTCCACCCCGTTCTTCAGTCCGGGCACGTTGTAGCGCATCCGAGCAATGATCTTGCGCCAGGCGTGCTGGGCCTTGAGCACCGGCAGCACATCCAGCTCATCGACCAGAGCGTGCCCGATCTTGAAGCCCACGATGGTCTGCGGCTTCTCCATTGAGCGGCAGATGGTCGTGCTGCGGTACTGGCCACCGCTGTAGAACTCGACCTCCTTATCGCTCTCCTTCGTCTTGACCTTCAGGCCCCAGTCGAAGGCGACTTCCTCGATGGTCGGGAAGAAGATGTCTCGGATCTGCGGGTAGGTCGGGGCGAAGTACCCGGAGTTGATCCCAGGCCACTCCCAGACGTGCTTGCAGATGCCGGCCGAACCCACCCAGGTCTTACCAGAGCCGAACCCTGCCACGAACCCGCGGAACTTGTGCGGCAGCATCAGGAACTGCCCCTGCGGCACGTTAAGCGTCGGCATCGCGCTTCCTGGCGTCGACGATCTCGACCTCTACCCGGGTTGGCGGGATGTCCTCCGGGCCCGATTCGACCTTTGCCTGGCGATTCACGTAGGCATCCCCTACTTCCTTCGCCGCCTGCTCCAGCAGTTGAGCAGTGAGCGAATAGTTCTTCGAGCTCTCGGTCTTGGTCGCCATCCGCTCGAGCACTCGTAGCCGGAAAGCCCGGTTGGCGATGGCAATGTCCGCAGTCTCCTCCCGGAAGCGTTTGCGGCTCTCGTGGAAGAGGTCTGCCCACTTTTTCGCAAGACCACGCCCGGCGTACTTGGTTGGGTCATGAGACTCGCAGGTCTGCCGGCTCAGCTCGATGCCGAACTCTTTCTTGACCGACTCAGCAACCTGCGACGGCGTGTCAAAGCAGGCCAAGGCCTGGACTATGAAGGCTTTGACCTCGCTTCGTAGTGCTGCCATATGGTCGTCATCCGTCAGAACCTGTCAGTTATCAGGCCGACTTCAGCAGGCAGGTTCCGCAGGCCCTCGCGATGTTGATCTTCGCCACCTCGGGCGGGTTGTTTGCCGCCTCGACCAGGGCCTTGACCCCCTCACTTGCGCCGTACCTACGAACCACACCGACGAACTCTTCGACGTCGTGGCCGCGCAGCTTGAGCTTGGGCAGGCCTTCCTGCGTGAACTTCGGGGCGCCGTACTGATCCGTGGCGTGAGCGATGTGCATCAGTTCGTGTTCGACCAGCCGCAAAAAGTCCACATCACTGCACTCCGCGCAGTAGTCCGCAGCCAGAGTGATCAGGTAGGCCGGCAAGTAACCGAACCATCGGAGCATCTGCTGCTCCTGCCTGCCCTTCTGCCATGCACTACAGCGGAAGGTGACTTCCTCGCACTGGCCGAGCACCAGACGGCCTTGCTTCTCGAAACCGGAGGCTGCCCAGAGGAACGCGATAGGCGCGTCCTGCAGGTGGGCGTGGTCTTCGTTGTAGAGTTCTCCACCATCACTGACGAAGGTGGCCATGACCCACTCCAGAACCTCTGGAGCGGGGATATAGGCATCTGCCCAATCCTCACCTTCGGCGAACTGGCCAATGGTGGCGGGCGGCATGGGCCTCGGCATCAGTCTTCCCGTGAGAGCACGTAATCCATCCAAGAAGCCTCGCCTAGCCTGAACATGGCCAGCACCTGCAGGTCGTCTGCCTTGGGACCGAAGCCGAATATCTCGACCTGACCGTTCTCGCCCATCATCGCTAGGGCGCCAATCTCGCAGGGAGAAAGATCGCCGCTCTTCAGCTGTTCGATGACGCTCTCGAGGGCCTGAACGGCATCTCGCCAGCCTTCGCGCTGGAACTGGACGACCTTGAGGTCTGCGCTCACGCCTGGTCAGCCTTCCGACCAAGCCAGCGGTCGGCGTAGTCCCTGATCTTCTCCACCCCCATGAAGCCGACCATGCAGCCGGCGAAGGTGGCGAGGTTGCTGGGGAGGCTCAGGTACTCCAGGACAGGCACCAGGGAGACGGCGATCAGGCCGCACAGGGCGCCTTCGAGCATCATCTGGCGCCGTCCGCCCCCGCCATAGATCACACGCACCAGCGCGGTGAGGCCAGCCGTCAGACCGGCATAGATCTGCGGCTGGTGCAGGGAGAGCCAAGCCAGCAGTGCAGCCCAGAAGCTGGGATCTTCTTTCATTCGTGGCATCTCGGTTGTCCTAGCCCTTCGCCGGGCAGGCACTGCGCGTGTGGAACAGGGATGGCTGGCAAGCAGGGACTCGAACCCCGGACCGGCGCATTAACAGTGCGCTGCTCTACCTTCTGAGCTACATGCCATCTGCTGGTGCCGCCACAAGGATTCGAACCCTGGGCCTTCCGCTTACAAGGCGGTTGCTCTACCGGCTGAGCTATAGCGGCGAAGAAAACGCCCGGGGCCTACGGCTATACCGGGCAAAAGCGCTGGGGAGCGCGGAAACTAGATGAGGCTGATGACCAGGAAGGTCAGGACGCTGATGACGGTCCAGCCGATGATGTTCAGGGTGGCGATGTCGTTCGGGCGAGTGGACATGGCGGCCTCCTGGCTCAGAAGACTGCGATGCGCTCAGCCAGAATTTGCTGATATTCGCGCATGGCGCCGAGTTGAACGGTCAGGCGCTCTTGCTCGGCAGCATCCAGAGAACGAAAGAATTCGGCATCGAGGAAGGCGGCCAGCTTGCTGACCTTGTCATCCAACTGCGCTTTCTCGCCAATCACTCGCTGCTGGTGCGCAGGCAGGTGATTGACATGGCCGATGGGAAGATAGGCCGACTCGAAAACATCCTTTGGGCTCCAGCTCACATAGCCGTCTGCGTATTTAACCGAATATCCGGGCTGGCCGTCCTTGTCCTGTTCCCAGGCCAAAATCTGCTTGGTGCCGATATAGCTCTGAGTCATTTACAGTCTCCAGAAACAACGAAGCCCCGGCATTGGCCAGGGCTTTGGGTGTGCTGATTCTGTTTTGGGGGCAGAACCGCAATATGGGAAAGATGATGAACCAGCCGGACATTTAAGTCAACGTTATAACGATGCGTTTTCTAGTTCTTCGATTTCATACCCATGCAGGCCGTGATTCGCGAACTCGCCGTGCAATTCAGTGCGCTTCTCCTTCACCGCCAACTCGGCCTCTTCCTTTGTCTTGAACAGACCAACATGAACCTTCTTGTCGTCCATTCCGACGGTTGCCCTCCATTTCCTTGTAGGCCTGTCGTAGTTCACGCCTTTCACGCCAGAGGTGCTGGCCTTGCTCAGACGTTTGTTCCATTGGTTCTGGCTCTTTGTTGCCAGCCTCAGATTGCCGAACGCATTGTTCGTGCGGTCGCCGTCCTTGTGGTCGATGTCGCTTTCCGGCCAGACGCCCGTCATGTAGATCCAAGCAAGGTGATGAGCTTTGTAATGCTTCCCGCGCAGTCTCACCTCGATGTAGCCGGTGTCCTTGCAGACAGATCCAGCGAGCGCGCCGGCGCGAATGGCATGCCCCGATCTTCGCCACTCAAACACTCCGGCGAGCGGGCTGTAATGCAGCCACTTCTTGAGCTCCGCTAGTTCGATCATGCCGCCTCCTTCATCTCGCCAATAACGGCCGCCACCGGCGCCAGAGCCTGCTTGTCCAGGTCGTTGCAGACGTCGAAGCAGTGCTGGATAAAGGCGCCCCATTCCCTGCTCCATTGCTCGCTGGAGAGGCGCACCCCGTACTCTTCATCCAGCCAGGCGCGGAACGCTTCCGGCGATAGCAGCGGGTCGGCCATAGAGCTCTGTCCGCCTTGGTGCATCCGGCGATACCGATGCAGCACTCCAGCCGCGACGTACTTGGCGCGCTCGGCCTTCTTGGCTGTCATGCGGCCGTGCCTGTCGTAGGCGAACAAGGCGACAGCGGCTTCGGCGGTTTCCTTGTGGTCGACGAAGGACAGTGGGCTGTACATCCAATGACCGAATGCCTGGATATAGCCGGGCAACGTGGCGATAGCGATCTGCACCCGGCCGGCCAGCGCTTGATGCATAGCATGACCGGTACCGCGTTGCTTCTCGGTTTTCTGCACTGAAGCTTCGAGTTGGGCCATTTCCAGGACGTGGGTCATGACCGAATCCCAGGGCTGGTAGTAGGCGTCGTGCCAGGCTTGTCGCGCACTGTTCAGCTTCATTCCCCTTCCCCCTTGATCAGCCCGTACTCTCGAAGGATTGCCCATTGCTGGGCTACGTATTCGGCTAGTGTCATGCGTCCCTCTCGAACTTTCCGGCCAGGTAGCGCCAGATGAAGGCGTTGCGCCGCTTCCCTGATATGAGCAAGGGATGCGGGCGCAGCTGATGCTGTCGGCGCTCCCGTGCTTCCTGAAGGCGCTCTCTCGGCGATGGGTTGTAACGTTTCGCTCTCCAGGTCATGCGATGGCCTTCTTCAATTCACGCACCCAGGCCCGGAACTTGGCCTTCAGTGCTTTGATGTCCTCGATGGTCAGCTTCAGGGGCTCATGAGGCCCTTCCAGGATCTGCACGGCCTCTTCCCCGATCCGACGTACCAGCTCGGGCCGGTATCCCATGATGTTGCCGCTCAGGTGGGAGTTGCAGATGGAACAAGCGCGGTGCACGTTGAGCGGCTCGAATCGAAGAGCCGGCGTTGAACCGACGCTGCGGTAGTGCGATGCGTGCCATTGGCCATCCCAGGTGGCGGGACGGCCACAGCTCACACAGGGCTTGTCCGCATCCCGTAGCCGGATGTACTGGTTGAAGATGGCCTGGCACTCCTTCAGGTGCTCCGCCCTGCTCTTCAGCTTCTCCTTGCGTGCTTTGATCTCACGGCGGTTGCGGTCGGCGATGGATTTCCGGGCCTTCTTCTGCAAGCCGGCGTCTTGCCTTCCGATCACGAATGCGCAGGCTGGAGAGCATGCCTTCTGCCCAAGACGCATCGGGTGCGGCGTGAAGGTCGCCTTGCAGGATGGGTTTTCGCACGTCCTGGGCTTGGGTTTGCGGGGAGAGAGGTTCATACGAACTCCAAAATCAGCGCCGCCGAGGCGAACCAAAGAGCCGATGAAATCTGACCAGTGATGAGCGACAAAAAGGTCATGCCGAGAATGAAGATGGTGAACTTGCTCATACCTCCACCTCCTTCGCCTTCTGCTGCTCGGGCTGGAAGTCTCCCCGAAGCGGCATGAGCCACTTCTCCCAAACGATGGCGCCTTGATCGTCCACTACCCACACCGGCTCGCCGTCAGGCGTCTCGTAGACACCTGGGTCCATCGGATTTGAACGGTCAACCGGTCCAACCAAATGGCGGCTTATCAGTTCGACGCAGGTTCCAACCACCGGAGGGAAGGTGTGATTGATCACAAGCGCCAGATCTCCTGCCTTGAATTTGCTCATGCCGCACCCTCCCAGTAATCCCGCGTGGTGAACTTCACGCCACGCTCGGCGGCGAAGGCTTCCATCACCAGGAACATCTCGTTGAACCACTTCTTGGATTGCTTGCGGGTGGAGACGCCCAGGACCACAAACCCACCGTTGATGCCCGGGACGGCATCCTGTTGCTGAACCGCGGCGCTGAAGATGTGCTTCCAGCTCGTTTCGTCCAGCTTCCGGCCATACCACTCAACCTGGCGCGAGATATCGCGCAACATGGCCCATAAACGTCTGTTCTGCGCATCACTGCGAGCCGAATCCTTCAGGCTCCATGACTTGCCTTCACTCAGGTCGAGGCGCTGCAGGATGGCGATTGCACGGGAGCGGTCCTGCTCGGTGCGGATGGGGAAGGATGGGTTAGCCATGGCGCACCTCCGCAGCAAGGATCACCACGCTGACCGAGGTTCCGGCAAACTCGTTCTCGAAGACCTGCGAATACTCGTGGTCGAAGCCTTCGAGCAGCTGCTTGCCCTTCGCGCTAGACGGCAGCACGGCGACGAGGCGGCCGCCGGCTGGGTTCAGCATGCTGGCGGCGTGCTGCAGGTGCGCCTGCCACCGGCCCTCACTGAAGGGAGGGTTCATCACGATGCGATCGAACGGCTTCTCGCTAACGAACTGCAGGAAGTCCGCCTGCATGGTGACGTGCCCCTTAGCCTTCAGGATCTGACAGTGCAGATCGCTGATCTCAACGCAGATGGTACGTGAGGACGGCATTAGGTCAGCCAGACCGCCTTGTCCGGCGCTCGGCTCAAGGCAGGTATGATCCTGACCAATTTTCGCAAACTCGATTGCCTTCTCAGCAACGCCCGCAGGAGTTGGATAGAACTGATGCGACTTGTGGTCGGGGATGCAGCCTGAGCAAACTACCTGGTCCAGCACCTCGCGCGGGTGATAGTCGAACTGCCAGTAGCCTTTTTCCTTCACGCCACCGAGGGCGACCAACACATTTTCGGCCTCGGCCATCGCGGCCTTGTCGTATTGGCCGTAGTCGAAGCGCAGGGCGTTGGGGATGTCGCGGTAGCGCTCCGGCCAGTCGGGCTTGATGCGCTCGCTTGCCTGGCGCATGCCCGCCAGTATGCCGACCACAGCGAACGGAAGCGGCCGGTCGAATAGCTCGAAGTCCTTGATCTTCTTCGCGCGCTTCGGCTTCGTCCGGAACTCGGCCGGGATTGCCGCCGGGTACATGCTGGCCAAGATGCCATTGAGGCGCCAGGCCATGTCCGGGTGGACTTCAAGGTGGGCCGTGCCGACCCCGCCGTAGACGCGAATGCGCAGCGCCCCGCCGTCGACCGTCATCCACTGGCCATTCTGGCGGCTCGCCGCCTTAGTCACAGGGTCCGTCGCGCCGTACTTCGGCTCGTCGCGGCCCATGAACTTCGCGATCACACAGCGCAGGTCGTTGATGTGGCCGTGGGTCTGATAGCTGAACACGTTCTGGATGATCATTCGCTTGCCGAAGCCCTGCGGCTGGTTCGTCACGTGCTGGCGGCTCAGGGCGCGGAAGATGCCGTCGACGCGCTCAGCGAGGAACTGCGCGCGGTTGGCCAGCAGGCCGCCCAGGGTGGCCCGCACGGTCTGTTCCTCGAACTCCGGCAGTGCAGGCATATCCTTCTCGCCGGTATGGCGGTTCGCCTTGCGCCCTTCCGGGTTGCGGATCTGCTCGAACCACTCTTCGCGGCGCGCCTGCGGCATGTAGTCGAGCACGTCCGTCAGTCGAAGCGCGCGGTTCCAGAAGTCGGCATTTAGCTGGGCGATCGCGCCTTCCACCCGGAACAGCTGGTCCACGGCCTTCGGCAGCGTGTGGCGCTGCTCAGAGACGTTGCCCTCGACGAAGTAGTGCAGCACGCCGTGGCACTGCTCAGAGCGAACGGCTTGGGCCATGGCGCTGATTCTGGCGCGGGTCGTGTTGTACTGGCCGATCAGGCCGTCCACGAGGTCGGCAGACATCGGCGCGAAGAACTGATTAGCGTCGTCAATTACGTCGCCGGCGAAAATTTTCTCGACACTACCCATGGCGACGTTCCTCCATCTCCGCGCAGTCCAGGCATTTCTGCACACCCGCAACAGCCTCCCGCCGCAGCAGGTGAATCTCCTCACCGCAGTCCTCGCAGTGAGTAGCGCTCTGTCCTACGTACTGCACGCGGCCAAAGAGACGGTCTGCTAGCTCCTGCTCGGCGTAGTCGTTGGCAATATCCACGATGTCCATTCAGGCAACTCCTATGACTGCAGCCAGAGCGATGCAGGCAACGATCCCAACCACGCTCCGACGCACGAAGCAGAAGTTGGCGCAGAAGGAGAGCGTGGCGATGATGGTGAAGTCAGTCATGGCCAACCTCCTCCACATTACGACATGACGTGCAATAGGTGATCCGGCCGGCGTGAGTCAGGTAGTAGCCGCTGACCTCCACGCGACCGAACATGCGGGTTCCGCGTTGGAGATATCCGCGCTCAGCCAGGTCATGGGCAACCTTGGATTTGGTCTGGAATGGGAGACGGTCTTGAACCTCAGCCCAGAACACGTTCTCCAGCATCTGCAGTTCTCGTTTGTTCATTGCACAGTCGCCTCCGGCCAGATGCTCTGCACGACCTCCAGCGGGTCGCAGTCTTCCATCAGGATCATCACGAAGGGCGAGCGGCCAGGGATGAGGACGTTCCAGGAGCGTTTCATTGGGCGGCTCTCCTTCCTGCCGAATCTGATGCGGCAGGACCAGTCCCTGTGGGGAAGTAACGGTTGCGCCACCAAGCGATGCCGCGGTCTGAAATCGACAGTTCGCGGTCAATCGAGCGGCGATCATCATTGGTTCGTTTATGGGTAAGCCGGAGGCAGTCCTCCGCTTCGCTCCTGCCCATCATTTCGAGGAGGACCTCATCAAGGACTTCGCTGGCTGGACGCAGACAATCCAGGATGTTTTCGCGAACCGAGAGAATCGCCCTGTGCCAGGCGTACTCGCCGGCTGCTTTCAGAAAAATCTGACCAAGCCAATCCAGCGACATGGTTGCCCACTCGTCATCGCGCGGAACCAGCAGGTAGCAATTCATGAATCCGCGGGTGTCGCTCTGCGGCCTGTAAACCAGAAACACAACTGGGCGCCCCGTTGTCGCGTGAACCTGTTCGGCTTTTGCCTTCTCGATATCGGTCGGCCGCGTTCCTTTGACTTCCAGGTACATGTCAGCCGACGGCAAGTAGAAGTCAGGCAGGTACTTGCAGCCTTCAACCTGGAGCAGGTGAGGCTCGTAGAGATAGAAAATATCCAGCGCGTCCATGAGCCGAGCCCACATCAGCTCGGTGTACGAGCGGAGCTTGTATCCCTGGTGCTGGTAGATGGTCCGGCGCTCTTTCATCACCAGTCCTCCTTCTGCTCAGGCTGTTCGCGGTAGTGGCTTGCCAGGGGGACGAACCGGGACTTGCTCCCCTGGAAGGCGGTGAAGACGCTGCCGATCTCCCCATCCCGGTTCTTCCGGATCAGGATTTCGCCAATGCCCTTCTTCTCGCTGTTCGGGAAATAGACCTCGTCCCGGTACACGAACATCACGATGTCCGCGTCTTGCTCGATGGCGCCGGACTCGCGCAGGTCGCTGAGCACCGGGCGCTTATCGGGGCGAGACTCACATCCGCGGTTGAGCTGGCAGAGCGGGAGCACCGGGCATCCGATCTCCCTAGCCAACAGCTTCATCTGGCGCGACATGGTGGTGACGTCATCTACCCTCCCCTTGCCCTCTCCTTCCACGAGGCCCAGGTAGTCGATGACGATCAGGCCAAGGTCGCCCATGCGGTGCTTCTGCCGGCGAGCGATTGAGCGGATGCGCGGCATCGTCATGACCGGTACGTCGCTCACGGCGATCTTGGCGTCGCGCAGCTTCAGGGTGGCGGCAGCGAGTTCGGTCGACTCCTTGTGGGTACAGGAGCCGTCCTTGAGGTTCTGCAGGGGTATCCCGCCGACGGCCGCGATCAGGCGATCCATCAGTTGGCTCTTGGTCATCTCGAGACTGATCACCAGGACCGGCCTGTTCTGCTTGATGGCCACGTCTGCCGCGATGTTCATCGCCAGGGTGGTTTTGCCCATTGCGGGGCGACCAGCGATGACGATCATCTGCCCTGGCTTCAGGCCTTGCATGTACTGGTCAAGGTCGGGAATGCCAGTGCTCAGCCCATCCAGGGTGTCGCCTTTCTGCGCGCGGTCATGGCGCTCCTGAAGCACTTCGACATGGTCGCGCAGGATGTCCCCAACCATCTGGCACTCACCATCAGCGCCCCCTGCATCCAGGCTGAGCACCAGGGCTTGCGCCTGGGCGATCTTGTCCTCGATGGCGCAGTTCTCGTGGGCGATCTGCTCAATCCCGCTGGCGGCGTCCGCGATCTGGCGGGAGATAGCGCGCTCACGAACGATACGGGCGTATTCCTTGGCATTGGCCACGCTCGGCGTGTTGAGCATGATCTCGCCGGCATAGGCCATCGTGCGGGTTTCATCCGAAAGGCACTCCTTGGCTTCGCCCAGAGTGATGATGTCAACCGGCGTGCCGGCCGACTCCAGGTCGAGGATCAGGCGATACAGTTCGGCGTTGACGGAGTAGGCGAACGCGTCCGGCGAAAGCTCGTCGGCGATGACGCTGATCAGGTGCGGCTGCTTGAGCATGGCGCCAATCACGCCGTGCTCCGCTTCGAGGCTGTGAAGTTCGATCATGCCTGCTCCTCCAACTGGCGGAACACGGCTCGCGAGCAGATCACTTCGAGGCGCGGTACAACGTTGGCGCCGCGATACCAGACCTGGCTCAGGCGATTGGCACGTTCGAAGATGGTCTTCCACAGCGGACTAGCATGGTGCTTGTCGCTCTCGTTCCAGCGCTCGACGATCAGGGCGCGGAGAACCTTGTCGCCAGCAACCGAGACGGCCGGCAGGTTCGGGCAAGTCCGGTGGTACAGGTCGATGATCTTGTCGACAGGAACGCCAGCCTCGCTCACGGCCTTGGTGGCGCGCTTGGCCAGCCAGTTGACCAGGAAACGGCGCCAATCCTTCTTCGCCTTGCGGGGGTTCGCGGCAGCCCAGACGGCAGCTCGGGAAACTTCGGTTTCCACGTCGACCGGGGCGTAGGCGCTGGACCATTTGGTGATCAGATCGGGTTCGACGTGGAACTCCTCGCCATCGAACGAAACCCCGTTGGATTTCTCGACCGGCGGGTGGTCAGCCCCCTGGGGGGCGGAAATCTGTTCCGAAGGAACAGTTTCAGGGGGTAGATCTTTTTTCTTTGTATAGAGAAGGGAGTGAGCAATTTTGGTCTCACTCGCCTTATCGCCGAGTGAGATCACATTGTCCGAGTGAGACGATTTGGTCTCACTGAGACTATTTTTCTTCTCTTCGTGGAATACCCACTCGTTGGCGGGCGATACGCCGATCTCACCGCGGCTACCACCGATACGGAACAGAATGCGGCGCTCGAGAAGATGGCTGATCGCTTTGGAAACCACGTCCCGGCGCATGTTGGTCAGCGCGCCAATCTCGTCGGCGGTGAGGCGCTTTGCCTCAACTTGATATCCAATCGTCTGGCGGCATATCGCGAAAAGCACTCGGAACTCGCGGGCAGGCAAATCCACCTTGGCCAGCGATTCCATCAAGCTGTTGTCCATCCGGGTAAACCCCCCGGTGTTGCGTAATGAAACGATATTGCTCATACTCGGTCCGTCCGTTTGCTAGTTCCCACGCGTGTTTCGGCTGCCACCGATCCACGCACCGACAAGGCCCTGTAGTACTGCTGCAGGGCCTTGTTCATTTCCTTCCGAGCGCCAACGCTCCGCACTGCCAGCTCTTCAGCAGCGACCGCCATGGCGGCATAGTCTTCAGCGGTGAGGCGTTGGCGTGCTCTCATGAGTCCCTCTTCAGTCCCTGCGCCGAAATGGCTGGACGGTTCCCCTGGTGTTGTTCGGCTTGGTCTTCCTCGCGAGCTGCTGCTCCAGGAATTCCGCCAGGGCCTCTTCAGGGGTGAGCCCTTTCTCTTTCGCCAGCCTCGTCAGGCCCTCGTAGGCCTTTGGGCTGATCGTCGTGCTGATGTGTGCCATAGGCCCCTCTCAGGGCCTTCAGGCCACGGTCTGTTGTTCGCTATCGTTCTCTGCCAGGCGTTCCAGGGCGGCTTCCACCAGGTCGCGGACGAGCACTGCTTTCTGGGTGCGATGGAACCGAGCCAGTGCGCCGATGAGCTCATACGTGGTCTCGTCGACGCGCAGCTTGATCTCCCGGTCCTTCAGGTGGCTGGGGTTGTCGTACATGCACAGGTCTCCTATGCGATTGGTTTCTATGTAAAGGTCGGAACCTCACTGGTAGGCTGGAAGCTCTCACCCAACACAGCGAACCAGGAGGTTCCGATGTCCATAACTCCGTTAGGCACCCTCACCATCAGTTGCCCGCAGTGCGGAAGCACACAGATCGTCAAGTCCGGTGAAGCTGACTCGGAAAACGAGCTTTTCACCTGCGCCGGATGCAATGCCGCCTTCACCCGTGACGCCCTCGTCCAGGGGTTCATCGATTCGGATGAGGCACAGGCGGCTATCAAAGAGAAAACGCTGAAGGCTGCTCAGGAACTCATCGCGAAGCTCAAGCGGTAGGCGCTTCAGGACTCGGCTGATCTTCTGTTCGAAGTCACTGAGGTCAGCCAAGACCTGGACCTTGAGTTCCTGGGTATCCATGGAGGTCTCCTATGCGGCTGATTTTTTGGGGGATGCATTGGTGCGAAGCGCGACCGGATCGAGGTGCTTTCCGCGGGCCTCGGCCAGCTCGGAAATCACCTCGGCGTAGCGCGTTTCGCCGGTGTATTCAGTGCGGGGGAAGCTGTCGGAGGAGAGCCATTTGTAGATGGCGCGCAGGCTGATGCCGCACGCGGATGCCACTGGCGCAACACCTCCCGCATCGTCGATTGCTTGCCTGAGTTCGCTCATGGGGCCTCCGGGCCAATATGAACCATAAGTACATCTTAGATCGGAACTGAAAGTACACGCAAGTCCGTGGGATAGTGAACCTATGGTTCAATCGATCGAAATACGGCAGGCCTTCGTCGGTCGCCTCAAGGAATCCGCTGCTGCAGCAGGCATCCCAGACTGGGGGCTTGGCGCTCGCCTTTCAGAAATCACTAAGGTGACTCCGAAGGCGGCAAGCAAATGGCTGAACGCGGAAAGCATGCCCGGGCGCGCCAATATGGAGGCCATTGCCAAGGCTTTCAGTGTGCGAGTGGAATGGCTCGAATACGGCCTAGGGGAAAGACGTGAGTCTGACCAGGCAAAGCCAGAGCCAGAACCTTCGGCGGACTCATCCGATGACGAATACGTCCACGTCCCGCTGAAGAGTGCTAAGGGGGCAATGGGCCGCGGCTACGAGAACCCCTACGTCGAAGTAAAGGGGCATCTGGCGTTCAAGCGCTCCTGGATCAAGGCTAGGGGCTTGAATGCAAAGTACCTGGAAGCCTTCTATGCAGACGGCGACAGCATGTACCCAACGATCAACAGCGGCGACGTGGTACTGCTGAACAAGGCCCAGAAAGAGCCCGCCCACAACAAAATATTCGCCCTCAACGGCGCCGACGGCGTGATCATCAAGCGCCTTTCACATGCGAGCGCTGTGAACCAGTGGGGGCTGATCAGCGACAACCTCGACAAGCGAGAATTCCCGGACCAGTGGCTGGACGAGGATGACGAGCCAATGGCGCTGATGGGGCAGATCGTTTGGCGTGGCGGGGACCTATAGTCGAACTGCTCGATTAGGCAGCGGCTGCATGATCGGAATTGGAACTGCAAAGGAAATGGAATGCCTGATCGGGTCACAGCCATAGAGGTCATCCGCCAGAGTGAGCAGGGCATCTCTGTCAGGCCGTTTCTGGTGCGCGCCGACGATGGAAATCGCTATTTTGTGAAGGGGCTCAGCCGCGCAGGCGGCCCTTCTCTGATGTCCGAAGTTATCGCTGCCGAGCTTGGCGTGCTCATGGGGCTGCCGATTCCAGAATGGCGCATCATAGACATCCCGCAGGGCCTTATCGACTTCAGCCCCATGGAGAACATTCGGGACCTATCCGGGGGGCCTGCTTTCGCCTCAAGGCAGGTCGAGAATGTCAACGAGCTGATGTGGGCCGGCCTGCGAAGCGTCCCACTGGAACTGCAGCGCAAAGTCTTGCTTTTCGACTGGTGGATTCAGAATGGTGACCGATGCCTTGGCGAAAACGGAGGGAACGTTAATCTCCTCCTGGACTCACAGGGCAACCTAGTAGTGATCGATCACAACGTGGCGTTCGATGCCAGCCTGACCGCTGAAGAGTTTTGCGACAACCACGTGTTCCGCGATCAGCTCCATCACTTCCAGGACCTGGTCACTCGTCAGGAATATGCACGGGAACTTGACGCAGCCCTTGGGCATTGGGATAGGATCGTAGCCCTTTTGCCGGTAGAGTGGATCTACCGAGATTCGGACGAGATCGACGAAACCATTCCCACCCTGCTTCAAAGGCTTGAAACGCTGCATCAGTTCAGGGACGAGCGCTTCTGGGGGCAGCTATGAACTACTTCTGCAACTATTCGATCCTGCGATTCCTCCCCTACCCCGAGACGGGGGAGTTCGTGAATATCGGAGTGGTTCTGCTGGCCAGCAATGGCGAGTTTCACTACAAAGTCGAAACCAAGCGCCAGCGTGTGACCAACTTCTTCCACAAGCTCGACGCCAAGATATACATCCGCGCGCGCACCGAGGTTGAGCAGGAACTCGCGCGCCTTTCGAGCTTCTTCAGCAAATACCGGGACCAGCAATCCACTCAGCTTGCAGCATTCAAGAGCCTGATCCATCCACGCGAGACCATGATGCGCTTCAGCGCGCCTGGAACCATCGCTGTGGAGAGGGTTGATGAGGCGCTCCAATCAATCTTCGACCACTACATCAACCTCAGCTTCGCGAGCAAGGAGTACGAGGAGAAAGTGTTGGAGCGGCAGCTTGGGCATCTGCTTGCAGCTGCCAACCTCAAGCAGCGCTACAAGGAGCAGAAGCTAGGAACCACCGACTACCCGGTAAAATTCCCCTATGTGATTCTGGACACCGATGGCGCCGTTCAAGCCATCAAGCCTATTCACTTGGGGCACGATGAGCCAGCGAAGATACTCGAGCACGGCGATGCCTGGCTCGCAAAGGTGCGTAGACTCCATAGGGCCAATAAGCTGGCTCGAGACACCCTGTTTATTGCTGCGCCGCCAGCAAGCAAGAAACAAAAACTGCTCTCGGCGTATAGCGACATTGTGGATCAGCTCATCGAGATTGATTCGGTCCGAGTCGTCAGCAACGAACTTCCCGATCAAAGTCTGCTGGACGAGATTCGGCAAGGTATCCCAGAAGCCATTCATTGAAACGACAAAGCCCCGCACTGCGGGGCTTTTCGTTTCTGGTCTCTTCCTACCAGGCGCTCTCGTCCACCTGCCACCGAATGGTGACATCGCCCTCCTCTCCCTCCTCGATGTCCACCCCGTCAGCCAGGCTCATCTCGTCCAGTAATCGATCCCAGTCGGCCTGGCTCTCGCCCTCCTCCCGTCTTATCGTCAGCGACCGCGCCAGCTGCGCAGCCGGCAGCCCCATCAGTCGCTGAACCCTTCTCCCCAGAACCTCGTAGCTACTCGGTGCGCGGGGTTCCTGCCTCTTCGCTTGCTTTGCCATATCAACCTCCTGTCGCTGTATGTATATACAGTATTTGAGATTCACATCTCTGGCAAGAACCACCGGTTCACATTTTTTATACGTTCAAGAACAACGAGTTAACTGCAGCCACATAAAATATGTACTTTTGGTTCTTGACTGATATGAACCATAGGTACATATTTATCCCACACCAACGCAATCCACCGCGCTGGCAAGGCAGAGATGCCTCGGCGAAGCCGGAACGCTCTTTTCACAATTCGGGAACCCTCTGCTGCACCACCGTCGCGATGACGCTGGAAGAGGCAAAAGACGCAGCCTGAGCTGGGCCAGATAGTCCAGCCGTGCAAGCCCATGCATTGCACGCGACGTCGCTCAAGTCACCTGCCAATAGACCAAAGAAGCAAACGCAGGAGTGGGAACGAACCCCGACATGGAGAAGCGACCGAGATGACACCTATAGGAGGAACCCACCCATGCAGTAACAAGCCCAGCCGATGTTCGGATCGGCACCTCGCGAGCAGCTGCCCACATCACCAGGCCGCCGGGCTGCAGTGAACCGCGAGATCACCCCTAGCCCCCGACGACCAGCGCTGTATGCCGATTGAAGGCGCTGCGAGGGAAGCCCAAGGCCAAACACATCGAGTCCGAGCTGCTATCGGCAGTGGTGAGGACAGCACTACGCCGCGCGAGACGCCAGTAGCTGAGCGCGGCGAAGGATTTCTCAGATGCCCTTCGCAAGAGGGGCATCGAGGAAATCAAACAGGAGAACACCATGAGCAAGTCATTTCCAATCACTAACGAGATGCGCGCCAAGGTAGCCGACGAGCTCACCGTGAAGGCGGTCTCCAAGCATGGCCAGCGCCTGGCCAAGGCGCTCCAGAAGCTCAACGCGCTGTACTGGGACAAGCATCTGACGGCTGTTGATGCGCTGTTGCAGATCGACCGTGCTCGCTGGCCTGAGCTGATCGCCGCCGGGGTTCTCCAGGCGACCGCCAGTGTGATCCCGCGAATTGCTCAGAAAGGGAGTCTCGCCTCCTTCACCAGTCGCCGTTCGGATTCGCGCGACGCCGTGATTCGACGCCTAGTGCTGAACAGCCCGGCCTACAGCACCGTCAGCCAGTTCGTGAAGAAGGAAAGCCGCTACAGCAGTGAATCGGACGCGCTTTGGTTCGTCAGCGATATCGGCTCCGTTCCCCGTCTGAACGACATGGAAGTGATCGAGGCAAACGAGATCATCGCCAAGCAGGCAGTCAAGTTGCACGAGGATCTGAAGGCGGTTTTCGACGCCGCTGACAAGTTTCGCAGTGACGTCGAGTCGATACTGATGAGCTGCCGCACGTCTCGCCAACTGGTCGACCTGTTCCCGGAAGCTGCCGCCCTACTCCCGCAGCCGGTGAAGACCGGTTCCGAGTTGGCCCCCATCGAGCTCGTCGACTCCGTTCGCGGAATGCTCAACAAGGGCGTTCCGCCGATCAGCAAGGCGGCATGAACCCGATCACCTGGCCCAGCCAGGGCGCATCGGAAAGAGACGAATGCGCAGGCTGATGCGCGATAGCGGTAGGCGAAACGCTTAAACAGGGTCCGTTATGTCGGGGCGCTACCCGATGCCAAGGCCGACAAGCCGGAGATCAGCACCGGCCAGACCGCTCCCCCATGGCTCCGCACAATCAGGAGAAAGAGATGAGCAACGAACGCGAGCCGCTTCCACGCGGTGACGACGATATGAGTCTGCCCGAAGGTAAGACCTGCGCAGACTGCACGCACTGCCGGCGCTGCACGCTGATGTTCGGCCACATCCCGGCCGATGAGTCCTGCGACTGGTCGCCGTCTCGATTCACACCCAAAGCGCAGGCCACCGCCTAACCGCGCCCTTGCGCATACACACACTGGAGGCGAGATCATGCCGATCTATGCAGTCACCGTCCTTGCAATGGGAACCGTTTTGGTTGAGGCAGAGAACGAAGATGAAGCCGGCCTGATGGCGATGAGCGAAGTCGACGCGGGCGACCTTGAAGTCATGAGCGGAGAGATCGACAGCGTGATCCAGCCCGAAGAACTTGAGCGCTACAAACGTCACGGCAACCTCGTGCTGATCGACGAAGACTGACTCCCCCGACAAAGACGCCACCTCTTAGCCCGCTTCATGCGGGCTAATTTTCGCCCTCTTTCGCATGCCGACGCATCGCCGGCAGACGAAAGCGCGCACCAGCCCTCGGCCAAGGGCATCCACGCACTTCAAAGGAACGCACCATGACCCGCAAGAAAAAGACCGAGGCTGCTGAAGAGGTTGTTACCTCATTTAAGGGCTTCAATCAGGATCTGACCTGCCGCGGCTACCAGTTCGAGATCGGCAAGACCTATGAGCACAAGGGCGAAGTTGAAGCCTGCGCTTCGGGTTTCCACGCCTGCGAATATCCCCTGGACATCTTCGGTTACTACCGCCCTGCCGGTAGCCGCTTCGCACTGGTCGAGCAGTCCGGCGACCTGAGCCGCCACGACGACGATTCGAAGGTCGCCAGCCGCAAGATCTCCATCAAGGCCGAGCTCACCATCGCCGGTCTGGTGAAGGCGGCCATCGAGTACACCACCAGCCGCTGCACGCCAGTTGATCCTGAGTCGCCGGCGTCGAGCACCGGCGACTACGGCGCGGCGTCGAGCACCGGCTACCAGGGCGCGGCGTCGAGCACCGGCACCCGCGGCGCGGCGTCGAGCACCGGCGACTACGGCGCGGCGTCGAGCACCGGCAACCGCGGCGCGGCGTCGAGCACCGGCAAGCACTCGGTGGCGATGGCCGCCGGCATCGAAGGCAAAGCCAAGGCATCCGCCGGCAGCGCCATCGTTCTCTGCTACCGCGACACCGATGCGTGGGGCGATGACTACGCCCGAATCGTACACATCAAGGCAGCCATCGCCGGACAGGACGGCATCAAGCCGGATGTTTTCTACGTTCTCAATAAGAACGGTGAGTTTGTGGAGTGCGATTAATGAAAACCGTAGAAGAACGTTTCTGGGAGAAGGTCCCAAACAGGCCAGAAGAAGGGTGCTGGGAATGGGGCGCATCAACTAAGCCTGAGGGCTATGGACAAATGAACGTGAATGGCCGCCCGGCATTTGCGCACAGAGTTAGCTTCGAGATCGCGAATGGACCAATCCCCGCTGGGATGTTGGTGAGGCACAAATGCGATAACAGCCTGTGTGTTCGTCCTGATCATCTGGAGCTCGGAACGCAGACCGACAACATGCGAGACATGATTTCCAGAGGGAGAGCCAGACATCCAGGACAGCCAGGAGAGCTCAATCCTGCCGCCAAGTTAACTAATGCTGAAGTCTCTGAAATTCGCTCGGACACGACTAGAAGTCTGTCTTCACTGGCGCGCGAGCATGGTGTCTCGCCACAGCGGATTTCGCAAATACAACAGCGCAAAACTCGCCATCAGCTGAACGCCAAAGGCGAGTTCGTCGAAGTCGACGAATGACCAGAACAGCGAACGAGTCGAGGGGCTTGATCAGCCAGACCTGACGCATCCGGGCAGCGCCGGCGTTCGCTCCTAATTCCGAGGAATTAGCCATGACTTACACAATAAGCATCGAGCAGTACGAACTGACGGTGGAGATCACCGATTACTCGCCGGGCCGCGCAGGCAAGTACAGCGGTCCCTGGGAGGATTGCTACCCCGATGAGCCGGAAGAACTGGAGTTCGAAGTTGTTTCTGGCCTGGTCTACGACGAGGACAACAACGTCGAGGACCTGGGCCGCAACGGCTGCGCATCAGTGGCTGAGATGTACGCCGAAGACATCGAGGCGCGGCTTCTGGATCGGCTTCGGGAGGATCGCGACGACGATGACTACGATCGCGGCGATGACCGCGACTGGGAGGCAGCATGAAGCCCTGGCAGGTAATAGAACGGCAGATCGAGCTTCTGCGCGCGGCCGGCGACCGTACTGCGCTGTCGGCAAGCTGGGTGATGGGAGCCATCGAAATGGCCGAGGTCTGCCAGGTCATCACCTACGGAGACGGCATCAAGTTCCGCGCCGACGTCCACGACATCGAGAAAAAGCACTGGGACAAGGTGCTTGGGAGGGTGGCATGAGCTACTTCATCGAAACCAATCTGCCAATACCAGATGCGGACGGTTGCGGACAGGGCACCGATTGCCTCCGCCTTGATGCAGTTGCACGGGCCAACAGGCCGCCGGCAGTTGGCGTGGTCGATGCCAGTAATCTGGCCCAACTGGATGGTACTGATCTGTTCCAGTGGTACGGACGCCGCAGCAGCGGCTACTGGACGCCGTTCGGCAAAGTCCTGCAGATCACCGACGAAGGGATTCAAGCGCTCCGCGATGAGCTGACAACCTGCGCTGACTACAAGCGCAGGTACATCGAGTCACTGATTTCGCGGCTGGTGAAAGCAAAGGAGGCTCCATGCACCTGATAGCCCCAACCTTCCCCAAGCTAATCCAAAGCCTGCAATCCGCGGGCTTTTTTACGCCCGTCTTCCGGCGCTCGCCGTTCAAGCAGGCTGGCATGTGGCGATGCGAGGTGATGCCATGAACCTCGGACGAGTTCCCTGTGACGGCTGCACCCACTGCTGCAAGAACGAGCTTCTGGTTCTTCACCCTGAGATGGGCGACCGACCCGAGCAGTACGAGACGCAGCAGGTGAAGAATCCCATCACCGGCCAGCAAGTTTTCGCGCTCAAGCAGAAACCGAACGGCGACTGCATCTACCTGGGCGACGACGGCTGCACGATCCACGGCAAAGCGCCTGCGATCTGCCGTGAGTTCGACTGCCGCGCGCTGTTTATCCGCGCCGGATCACGCAACGAACGCCGCCGCCTGTTGAAAACTGGACTGCTGACCAAGCACGTCCTTGAGGCTGGCCGTATCCGCGTTCACACATTGGAGGCATAGCCATGCTCCGCAAAGCCCTCCGCAACGGCCTGATCCTCGCCATCGTCGCCATGCTCCTGTTCTTCAAGGCCATCGAGTTCGCTGACTCCATTACGGGGCGGTACAGCATCGAGTCGCCTCAGCACCCAATCACGCCCCCGTCCGCAGCGGGCCGGTAAACCGGATATCTGCGGCTGGATCAGCCGGATAGTGCCAGGTGTGAAAACCCCGGCAGCCAAGGCCCGGAGCGCCCTTTTCTACGCCTGAGCGACTTGGCCGAGTGGCGCCGTAAGCGCCTTCCCTTCTTTCAACTGGCTGCGCGATGCGCGGCAAGGATAAGCACGCGTGAACGCAGCGACTGAAATTGCCCTGGTACCCAAGGAAAACGCCCTGCAGGTCTACAGCGCCGAGAACGGCCTTGATCCGTACCTGCAGCAGATTCGCACAGAGATCGACGCCTTCGATCCGGACGTAAGCACCCGCAAGGGGCGCGAGGCCATCGCCTCAATTGCGCACAAGGTGGCGCGTTCCAAGACTGCCCTGGACAACATCGGCAAGGAACTGGTGGCCGACCTGAAAGAAGTCCCGAAGAAGATCGACGCCGAGCGCAAGCGTATGCGCGATCTGCTGGACGCCTGGAAGGATGAGGTGCGCCGGCCGCTGACCGAGTGGGAAGAGGCCGAGGCGGCGCGAGTGGCTCGCCTCGAAGGAATCGTTCAGAACCTGCGCGACCGGGCTCAGGTAGGCGATGCAAGCGCTGCTGATATCCAAAACGATATCGACATTCTCGATTCGTACAAGGTCGACAGCACGCTCGAAGAGTTCGAAGCCGAGGCGCACCGTGTGAAGGCTGCCAGCCTTGCCACCCTGCGCGAAGCCTTGGCCGTCCGCCAGAAGTACGAGGCCGAGCAGGCCGAACTGGAGCGCCTGCGCGCCGAAGCTGCCGCCCGCGAGCAGAAGGAGCGCGAGGAGCGTATTGCCCGCGAAGCGGCTGAAGCTGAGCGCCTCGCCGCCGAACGCCGAGCCCAGGAAGAACGCGACGCCACCACTCGCCGCGAAGCAGAAGCCAAGGCCGCCGCTGAGCGCCGGGAACTGGAGCTGAAGCTGCAGGCCGAGCAAGCCGAGCGCGAGAAGGTGGAAGCACAGCGCCGTGCCGAACAGGCAGAGCGGGACGCCCAGGCTCGCGCCGAGGCAGCCGCCGCAGCAGAGCGCCAGCGCCAGGCCGATGAACAAGCTCGTATCCAGGCTGAGACAGAGGCTCGCGAGAAGGACAGAGCGCACAAAGCAAAGATCATGGGCGAAGCAAAGGATGCCCTGATCTCCATGAACATCTCCGAGGAACTGGCAAAGGCAATCATCCTGAAGATTGCCCGGCGTGAAGTTCCCAACGTCACCATCAATTTCTGAGGTCGCCATGAACGAGGTTATCGAATCCCCCTCCAAGACCATCGCCAACGCCCCTGCGCTGGCTGCCAACTCCCCCATGGGAATGATGCTCGCCGCGGTGCAGCAAGGTGCAACGCTGGAACAGGTCGAGAAGATGATGGACCTGCAGGAGCGCTGGGAGAAGTCTGAGGCCAAGAAGGCCTACGACGCCGCCTTCGCCAATTTCAAAGCAGAGGCCGTGGTGATCATCAAGGGTAAGGACGTCACTGACGGGCCGCTCAAGGGCAAGAGCTACGCCGAGCTGCACGACGTGGTCAACGCCGTAACCCCTGCACTTTCCAAGCACGGCCTGTCCTCATCCTGGAAGCTCACCAAGGACGACAAGGACTGGATGGAGGTGACCTGCTACCTGCGCCATGTGGGCGGCCATGAGGAAAGCGTCAGCATGGGCGGACCGCCGGACACTGGTGGCGCGAAGAACGCCATCCAAGCTCGGGCCAGCACTAAGACCTACCTGGAGCGCTACACGCTGAAAGCAATCACCGGTCTGTCCGAGCAGGGCGATGACGACGACGGCCGGCCGCCGAAGGCACCCAAGCTCATCACCCAGGTCCAGTTGCTGCGTCTGCAGGCTGTCCTATCCCAATGCAGTCCCGGCGCTCAGAAGAAGTTCGCAGCCGTATGGCCCGATGCCTCGCAAATCCCCTGCGACCGAGTCGACGCAGAAATCGCGGCGCTTGAAGGTGCCGCCGCCAAGCATAAAGCACGCATGGCCGCACAGGCCCAGGAGTGAACCATGCAAATCATTCGAGGCATCGAGCAAGGCTCCCCCGAGTGGAATGCGCTGAGGCTCGGCATCATCACCTGCAGCGAACTGGACTGCCTGCTGGTGAATGGTAAAGGTCAGGCCGGCTTCGGTGCAGGCGCTTTCAGTTACATGGACCAGCTCATCGGCGAGCGCATCACCGAAGAAGCCGCCGATCCATTCCAGGGTAATCGTCATACCGAGCGTGGCCACGAACTGGAAGGAAAGGCAGGCGAGTTCTATGTCGCTCGCACTGGCGCCGAACTGGAGCAAGTAGCGATCATCCTGAACCACGGAATAGGCTACTCGCCGGACGCCCTTGTCGGCTCCGACGGACTGGTCGAGATCAAGACCAAGCTCCCGAAGTTCCAGGTCGGCGTGATCCTTGCCGGCGAAGTTCCGAAGGAGCACATCGCGCAATGCCAAGGAGGCCTATGGGCCTCTGAGCGCGAGTGGATCGACTTCATCAGCTACTGGCCCGGCATGCCGCTGTTCATCAAGCGCATGTACCGCGACGAGGCGATGATTCGCACCATTGCTGAGCGCGTGAAGACCTTCTACGAACTGCTCGACGAGCGCATGGAGCGAGTCATGGGAGTCGCAGCATGAGCATGACCCCCATCGACTACCGCACTCGCCATCCGCTGGAAGATCGCCGGGAGCAACTGGCCGGACAGGTTGAGCAGTACCTGGCCGGCGGTGGACATATCACCGAACTCCCAGGCTTCGTCGAGCGCATCCCATTCCCGTCACGGAAGGTTGTCACGGTTACTCCGAAACCACCCCGCCGCCGGGAAGAGCCCAAGAAGCACCGCATCACCATCGAGGAAGAGGCGAGGCTGATCGAACTGATCAAGGTGGCCGCCGAACTCGGCCAGTCCAGAACTCAGGCCAGGGAAACCGCCGGCATCGGCAAGATGCTGTTCATGGCCCTGTGCTTCGAGAACAACATCATCTTCCCGGATGTCGCAGAGCTGGCCAAGTCGAAGTCGGAAAGGATGGCCGAGGCGCGTCGGGCGCTGGTGCCCAAGATCGAAGCCTACGCCCATCTCGGGGTTGCGACCTGCGCCATCCGCTGCGGCGTCAGCGAGACCACGGTGCGCAAGATCGCCCGCGAGTTCGGTATCACGCTTGGGGTGTCGCAATGACCGCCAAGACCGCCGCCCAACGCCAAGCCGAAAAAAGGGAGCGGGATAGGATGAAGGAGGAGGAACGTCTTGCTCGCCTCCTCTCCCGCCGAATCAGCCTGGACCTCTACAAGTCCACGGACATGGCGCTGATTCGCACCATGGCAAGGCTTGGCATCGACGAGCCGCAGGACGTGATCCAACGCCTCATCCATGGCTCTGATCGCCTCGACGACGAGTCCCTGGCCGAGCTGGCCAGCCACTAGTCACGCCTCTCTGTCACGAACACAAATTCGCCATCCGCTGCACCTGCGGCGCGGCGGCGCTCTACCTGGAGAAACCATGGCCCTCCCCTACACTCTGCACCTCGGCGATTGCCTGGAGGTGCTGCGCAGCATTCCCGACAACAGCATCGACAGCGTGGTGACCGATCCTCCCTACGGGCTCTCCTTCATGGGCAAGCGGTGGGACTACGACGTGCCCAGTGTCGACGTGTGGGCGGAGTGCCTGCGAGTACTGAAGCCAGGCGGCCACCTGCTGGCATTCGCCGGTACCCGGACGCATCACCGCATGGCCTGCAGGATAGAAGACGCCGGTTTCGAGATACGCGACATGATCGCCTGGGTCTACGGGTCGGGATTCCCCAAGTCGAGGAACCTCGATGGCGACTGGCAGGGCTGGGGCACCGCGCTGAAACCCGCCCTTGAAACGGTTACTTTCGCTTCAAAGCCGTACACAGACGAGCAGGTACGGAGTATAATTCAATCTAACCTATTTAGATTGGAGGCCCGTTTATGGTTGCTGTCGTCTGCGAATGCTGCGGGAAAGAGTTCAACGTCAAACCCAAGCGAGTACGGCGCGGCGTGCGGTATTGCTCAATGGAGTGCCGACGAAATCACCAGTACACGGGCCGTTTTGTGCGATCAGATGGGTACGTCGCTGTTCGCGTTGGCGACGACTACCAGCTTGAACATCGTGTCGTCATGGAGGCGCACATTGGACGAAAGCTGGAACGATGGGAGCACGTCCACCATCGAAACGAAATCAAGCACGACAATCGACTGGAGAACCTTGAAGTTCTCAGTGTCGCAGATCACACCCGCGAGCATCATCAGGGCGTGCAGCCTTCCCGGTGGGTTCAGTGCCAATGCCACCACTGCGGAAAGCCACTTCAACGCCTCGCTGTCGTTGTTGCAAAGCATCCGCACACTTTCTGCGACCGGGCGTGCTATGTCGCAGGCGCAGCACGAACACCAGGGCGCGGGCGTCAAGCCAAACCTTGACCCCTGCATCATGGCTCGCAAGCCTCTTGGCAAGGGTATGACCGTGGCGGCAAACGTGCTGGAGCATGGCACGGGGGCGCTGAATATTGACGGGTGCCGCGTGCCAGCTGAGAAGCCCACCGGCTGGGGCGGAGGCGCAGCCGGTGGGAATACGTGGACTGATGAAAACTGCGGGTTGGCGAAAGGCGGAGATGCGCGACCTGTTAACGGAAGATGGCCGGCAAACCTGATTCATGACGGCAGTGACGAAGTACTCGCCGCGTTCCCTGACGCTCCAGGGCAGCTGGCGGACGCCAGCCTGAACAGCGTGCAGCGGAAGACACAGAACGTCTATGGCGCCATGCGGCGCGGCCGCGACGGTGAATCAAGCGCGAACCGTGAAAACGGTGGAGTCGTAGGGTTCGCGATGCGGCCTGGGACTCGGCGACTCGATGCTGGCAGCGCGGCCAGATTCTTCTACTGCGCAAAGGCCAGCCGCCGCGACCGGAACGAAGGCTGCGAGGAGATGGAGCGCCGCCCCCTGCACTGGTCGAGTGGCGACCAGAACCCCGGCAGCTTCCAGTCAACGGGTACCGACAAGACCAGTCAGAACCATCACCCAACGGTGAAGCCAACCGAACTGATGGCCTACCTTTGCCGGCTGGTCACACGACCTAGCGGCGTGGTGCTCGATCCCTTCATGGGCAGCGGCAGCACCGGCAAGGCCTGCATGCGCGAGGGATTCAAGTTCGTCGGCATCGAGCGCGAGCCCCCTTATCTGGCGATCGCCGAAGCACGCATATCCCACGAACTGGGACGCACCGAAGCCGCAGAAGCGGCAGCCAGCGCAGTCTCAGCCCAGCTCGACATCTTCAACGACACCAAGGAGCCCGCAGCATGAAAGATGTGGCGATCCTGTTCGCCCGCCAGGACAGCAACTACAAGGCTATGACCGGGACTGATGTGTTCGACATTGACCGAGACGCCAGGACGTTCGCCGGCGGCGTTCCGGTGGTAGCTCACCCGCCATGCCGGATGTGGGGCCGACTTCGGCAGTTCGCCAAGGGTCGGCCGGACGAGAAGGCACTTGGCATCTGGGCAGTCGATCAAGTCAGAACATGGGGGGGCGTGCTTGAGCATCCTGCGGAAAGCACGCTCTTCAACCACTGCCGCATGCCTCACCCTGGCGAGTTCCCCGACGAGTTCGGCGGCTGGACGCTGGAGATAGAGCAGTTCCACTGGGGCCATCGCGCCGAGAAGGCGACCTGGCTGTACATCGTCGGATGCTCGCCTTCTGACATCCCCGCTATTCCCCGGCGCATCGGAAAACCAACTCACTGTGTCCGGCCAACGCGGAGCTATCCGCGACTCCCATCCATCACCAAGGCCGAACGGGAGCACACGCCGCCGGCCCTGGCTGAATGGCTGGTTGAGCTTGCACGCCGAACCGTGAAACGCAGGCTCACAGCCTGACCTACCCCACTCCATGCCATTGCGCCACTACGGCGCGAGGTAACTCCCATGCCCCTCGACGAATCCGCGGCTCAGCACCGAATCGCTGAGCTTTGCGCTAACCCGCACGCGCATTACCAGGCCCAGTTGGAGGAAGCCCTGTTCCATCAGCAGGCCCTCGACCTGATCCGACGCCTGAAATCCCACCTCACCAACGGAATCGGCAGCCAGCAGCTAAGCACAGAGGCTGCTGAGTTCATCGCCAAGCACACTACGAGGACGAAACCATGATCATGGCAATGGAACTGATCCGCCACATCGCCGGCCTCTACGGCGGAAAGGCGATCAAGGGTGACATCACCCAGGTCTACATCACTGGGAACGAAATCTGGATGGCGCAGCAGGTTCTTGCGGAGCAGGCAGAAGGCGCGCAGGGGGATCTGTGGGCTGTCCATGCCAAAGGCCCGGACGACCTGTATGCCGCATTCAGCCGGGAAGATGCAGAGAAGCACGCCGCCGAGCTGAATGCCCTACCGATGCCTAAAGGAATCGCCGTCAGCGCTGTGGTGGTCGCCTCGCCCTGGCCGGCGGCCGAGCACTGGAAGTACCTCGCCGAGCAGGAGCGCGAGCACAACGGAGCGCTGGTCGCCCAGGCTGGGCAGGTGCCAAAGGAATTGCGCGAGGCTGTCGAATGGGCAGATCACCTGCTCTTTGAGTGCGGGGCCCTGGTGCAAACCCGAGCACCTTCGGTCCACGTTTACAACAAGGCATTCGCGGCAATCGAAGCAGCCAAGACGTTGCTTGCCGGCGCGCCGGCGCAGGGAGGTGAGTGATGCGCACCCTCGGAGCGATCATTGAGGCCGCAAGGGCCGGCGAGAAACCGACCGTGGACGAACTCAGGTACGCCGTGTGCGCGCTCGACATCCTGATGACGTTCGACCGCAACGCCCTGTTCAAGCTGGCGGAGGCCGAACAGGAGGGCAAGAAGCCGGTCCTGGTCTACAGCCCTACCTGGCAACGGGACGAGAGCTTCAACCGGGTGAAGCGCGCCATGGAGAAGTCACCCAAGGACTACCTCGGCCCGAACTATAACCCTGACAGCACCGAAGTTCAGCAACGCCGCCGGGCAGCTGCCCGGCTGTATGAGAAAGCGATTCAGCGCCGCGTGCCGGAAGGGGGTGGCCATGCGTAGGGCCTTGCTCATCACCTCCAGCATCGTCTTGCTCGGCCTGGCCGCCATAGGCGCGGCCATTGCCGTGCCGCTGTTCCCAGTGTTCGCCGCCATGCAGTGGGGGTGCAGCCTATGACGCCGGCCAGGCAACAGGCCTTGCTCAAGGCGCAGACCGGGGTGGCGCGCAAGGTCTACGACGTGGTGCCGATCCAATCGCCCTGGTCGCCCCTGCAGATCAAGGGCGCCCTGACGACCAGCGGCCACAGCAGCGCGGAGCTGTCGGTGATCCGCGCCTGCTTGAACGACCTGAAGGACGCCGGTCTGGTCCGCGAAGTCGACCGCCAGATGTTCCTGCGCACCGAGGTCAGAACCCCACCCCAGCAGAAGGATCAACCCATGCCCCGGATCGTCACCAGCATCAAGCCAGCAGCACCAGCGCCAGCCCCATCGAACTGCTCGGCGACCTGGCAAGCCAGCTGAAGACGCTGGGCGAGGAGTTCTCGGCGAAGGTCCAGGCGCTGGCGACGCGCGTCGAGGAAGCCGCCCTGACGATCGAACAGGGACTGGAGGCGAACGCCGCCAACCTGGAGAAGGTGCGCCAACTCCAGACGTTGCTGAAGAGCCTCGCCGAACCCAACACCTAACTCATGCGGCGCCGGTACGCCGGCGCATTGAGGCATTGCTATGCGAAAAGAACTCATCAAGATCAGCGAGTTCCAGCGGCGCCGCTGGGGCACCAACGGAACACCACTGTCCGGCCAGGCAATCCGCAATCAGCTCAGGGACGGCATTCTCCCGGGCGAGCGGATCGGCAAACTCTGGTTCGTCGACTGGACGGCGTTCAGCAAATCGACCAGCAACGACCTGGTCGCCATGGTCCTTCGAGGAGCAGCGTGATGTCGCCTCGCCCACGAAACAAGGCCAACAAGGGGCTCCCCGAGAACCTCTACCTGGACTCCAGGCGCGGGACCTACCGCTACAGAAGGCCGACGGATGGAAAGTGGTTCCCCTTCGGCGCCGACCGGGCCAAGGCAATCAACGCGGCCAAGCAGTTGAACATGGAGTTCATTGGCGGGGCCGACCTCGTGTCCAAGGTGAAAGGCGGATCCAGCGATCTGTTCGTCGACTTCCTCGACCACTACAAGGAGAAAATCCTCCCGCCGCGCGAACTGGCGAAGGGTACGCTCGATCTGTACGAAGTGCGGTTCCGGCAATTCAGGAAGGCCTGGCCCACCCAGGCGGTCAACGAGATCACCATCCGCATGATCGCGGACCTGCTCGACAGCCTGACACCTCGGGCAGCAAACCAGGCCCGGGCGCTTCTGGTCGACATATTCAACCACGCCGTGGCGAAAGGCCTGTGCCCGGACAACCCAGCCATCTGCACAATTCCGAAGATCGAGAAGAAGCAGCGCAAACGGCATACCGTAGAGGGGCTGCGGGCAATTCGCGAGAAGGCGCCAGCCTGGTTGCAGAATGCGATCGACCTGGCGCTGATCACCGCCCAGCGCCGGACCGACATCCTAGCCATGCGATTCGACGACGTTCGCGACGGATTTCTGTACGTTGTTCAGCAGAAGACGGCCAAATCCAGCGACGCGGCCTGGATTCGCTTCCGGGTGACGCCCGAGCTCCAGACCGTGCTCAGCAGGTGCCGGGACAACATCCCGTC
This sequence comes from Pseudomonas sp. AAC, assembly GCF_000725445.1. Lineage (NCBI taxonomy): Bacteria > Pseudomonadati > Pseudomonadota > Gammaproteobacteria > Pseudomonadales > Pseudomonadaceae > Pseudomonas > Pseudomonas sp. AAC. The sequence goes on from NZ_KL647097.1 coordinate 173,454, forward strand.
CCCCTTCCTGATTCACCGCAGGCCAGAACGGAAAAAGCAAAAGCAGGCCGAGCAGAAGGAGCACTGGACGAAGATCGAGGAGCGCTACCTGACCAGGGCCTTCAAGGAAGCCAGGGACACGGCAGGCTGTTATGCGGGGTGGAGTGAAGAGGAGATGCCGGGCTTCCATGAGGTCAGGGCGCTGTCGCTGCACCTGTACAAGAAAGCCGGAAAGGACGGTCAGAAGATCGCCGGCCATGCCAGCGAGGAGATGACGAAAAACTATCAGCGCGACCACGAAGAAGTGGTCTGGGCGGACGCGATTCCGGACCTGGATATCAGCGAATTCGCCCGATAGTTTTGCGCGCATTTTGCGCCGGTTTTGCGCGGGCCCGGAAATGAAAACGGCCCAAGCACTGTAAGTGCTTGAGCCGTTTGGGATTTTTGGTCGGGACGGAGTGATTCGAACACTCGACCCCTTGCACCCCATGCAAGTGCGCTACCAGGCTGCGCTACGCCCCGACATTGCCTTCCGGTTGCCCGGTTGGCGGATCGCACTATACCGTAAGGTTTTCTTTCGGCAAAGCACTTTTTTCATTTTTTTCAGCTACTTGCGCAGCACGTGAAGAACGTCTTCCAGTTCCGCGATCATCTGGCGGATGAGTTGCTTGTACTGGGTGATGTCTTCGCGGGCTTCGTCGCCGGAGAGGCGCTGGCGCGCCCCGCCGATGGTGAAGCCTTGGTCGTACAGGAGCGCGCGGATCTGGCGGATCATCAGCACGTCCTGGCGCTGATAGTACCGGCGGTTGCCACGGCGCTTGACCGGGTTGAGCTGCGGGAACTCCTGTTCCCAATACCGCAGCACGTGCGGTTTCACTGCGCACAAGTCGCTCACTTCACCGATGGTGAAGTAGCGCTTGCCCGGAATGGGGGGCAGTTCGTCGTTATGACTTGGTTCCAGCATAAGCCTCAACCCTGGCTTTCAGTTTCTGGCCTGGACGAAAGGTGACGACGCGGCGAGCCGTGATCGGGATTTCCTCTCCCGTCTTCGGGTTGCGACCCGGGCGCTGGCGTTTGTCGCGCAGGTCGAAATTGCCGAAACCGGACAGTTTCACCTGTTCGTTGTGCTCCAGCGCCTGGCGGATCTCTTCGAAGAAGAGTTCCACCAGTTCCTTGGCTTCCCGTTTGTTCAGGCCCAGCTCTTCATACAGACGTTCGGCAATCTCAGCTTTCGTCAGAGCCCCCATACGCTACTTCCTTAACGTGGCGTTGAACCTTTGCTCCAGCGAGGCGACGATTTTCTGCGTAGTCGCGTTCACCTCGTCATCGTTAAGAGTGCGTGATGGATGCTGCCAGGTCAAGCCGACGGCCAAGCTTTTTCCAAGCGGATCAATACCTTTACCCTGATAGACATCAAACAGCCTGAGGTCGGTCAGGAATTCGCCGGCCTCTTCGCGGATGGTCGACAGGACGGATTCGGCTGGAATATCGCGGTTGACCACCAGCGCCAGGTCGCGGCGCACCTCGGGGAAACGCGACAGTTCGCTGAACTTCGGCAGGCGGCCGCGGACCAGTTCGCCCAGCACCAGCTCGAACAGGTAGACCGGGCGATCGAGGTCCAGGGCCTTGGCCAGTTCCGGGTGCAGGGCGCCGACGTAGCCGACCAGTTCGCCATCGCGCTCGACACGGGCGGTCTGGCCCGGGTGCAGCGCCGGGTGTTCGCCGGGGACGAAGGCGAAGGCATCGGCGGCGCTGGCGCTGGCCAGCAGGGCTTCGACGTCGGCCTTGATGTCGAAGAAGTCGACGCCTTCGCGCACGTTGCTCCAGCCTTCCGGCTCGCGGCTACCGCAGATGACGCCGGCCAGCATGTTTTCCTGCTGCAGGCCCTCGAGCTGGCCGACGAAGCGCAGGCCGCTCTCGAACAGGCGCACGCGGGTCTGCTGGCGGTTCAGGTTGTGCTGCAGTGCCTTGACCAGGCCTGGCCACAGCGAGGCGCGCATGGCGGCCATGTCGGCGGAGATCGGGTTGGCCAGCATCAGCGGCTGCACGCCTGGGCTGAACAGTTCGAACAGCTTGGGATCGATGAAGCTGTAGGTGATGGCTTCCTGGTAGTCGCGGGCGACCAGCAGGCGGCGCAGCGTCGGCAGCTCGGCCTGGGTTTCCGACTTGGTGTTGGGCGCCAGGCGCGCCTGCGGGTAGCGCACCGGCAGTCGGTTGTAGCCGTACAGGCGGCCCAGTTCCTCGATCAGGTCGACTTCCAGGGAAACGTCGAAGCGGTGGCTGGGCACGCCGACCTTCCAGCGCCCTTCCCCATCGGCTTGCACCTGGAACTCCAGCGCGGTGAGCAGGCGCTCGATTTCCGCAGCGTCCATTTCCATGCCAAGCATCTGGGTGACGCGCTCGATGCGCAGCACCACCGGCTCGACCTTGGGCAGGTGTACCTGGCTGACCTGCTCGACCACCGGACCGGCTTCGCCGCCGACGATCTGCAGCAGCAGTTCGGTGGCGCGCTCCATGGCGCGGCGGGCCAGTTGGAAGTCCACGCCACGCTCGTAGCGGTGCGAGGCGTCGGTGTGCAGGCCGTAGGAACGGGCCTTGCCGGCAACAGCGATGTTGTCGAAGAAGGCACTTTCCAGGAACAGGTCGCGGGTCTTGGCGCTGACGCCGCTGTGCTCGCCACCCATCACGCCGGCCATGGCCAGGGCGCGTTCGTGGTCGGCGATGACCAGGGTGTCGGCGCGCAGGGCGACTTCCTGGCCGTCCAGCAGCACCAGCTTCTCGCCCTCTTCGGCCATGCGCACGCGGATGCCGCCCTTGATCTCGTCGAGGTCGAAGGCATGCATCGGCTGGCCCAGCTCCAGCATCACGTAGTTGGTGATGTCCACTGCGGCGTCGATGCTGCGGATGTCGGAACGGCGCAGGCGCTCGACCATCCATAGCGGCGTCGGCTTGCTCAGGTCGACGTTGCGGATAACGCGGCCCAGGTAGCGCGGGCAGGCGCTGGGCGCCAGCAGCTCGATGGGACGGACGTCATCGATGCCGGGGGCGACCGGCTTCACATCGACGAAAGTGACCGGCGCCGAGTACAGCGCGCCCACTTCGCGGGCCAGGCCGGTCAGCGAGAGGCAGTCACCGCGGTTGGGGGTGAGGCCGATTTCGATGGAGGCGTCGTCCAGCTCCAGGTAGTCGCGGATGCTCGCGCCCACCGGGGCGTCGGCAGCCAGTTCCATCAGGCCGGCGTTGTCGTCGCTGATTTCCAGCTCTTTGGCCGAGCACAGCATGCCGTTGGACTCGACGCCGCGCAGCTTGGCCTTCTTGATCTTGAAGTCGCCCGGCAGTTCGGCGCCGATCATGGCGAAGGGAATCTTCAGGCCCGGGCGCACGTTGGGCGCGCCGCAGACGACCTGGAAGGTCTCGCTGCCGTTGCTGACCTGGCAGACGCGCAGCTTGTCGGCGTCCGGGTGTTGTTCGGTGCTCAGCACCTCGCCCACCACCACGCCGCTGAAGGCGCCGGCGACGGGGATCACGGCATCGACCTCGAGGCCGGCCATGGACAGACGAGCCACCAGCTCGTCGCGGGAAACCTGCGGATTCACCCAGCTCCGCAGCCATTGTTCACTGAATTTCATCCTGCTCTCCTAAGAATTCGTTGACGTCGCACGCGGCCTAGCGGAATTGCCCGAGGAAGCGCAGGTCGTTGTCGAAGAACAGGCGCAAGTCGTTGACGCCGTAGCGCAGCATGGCCAGGCGTTCGATGCCCATGCCGAAGGCGAAGCCCTGGTATTTCTCCGGGTCGATGCCGGACATGCGCAGCACGTTGGGGTGCACCATGCCGCAGCCCATGACTTCCAGCCAGCCGGTCTGCTTGCATACGCGGCAGCCCTTGCCGCTGCACAGCACGCACTGGATGTCGACTTCCGCCGAAGGCTCGGTGAAGGGGAAGAACGACGGGCGGAAGCGCACCGAGAATTCCTTCTCGAAGAAGGCGCGCAGGAACTCCTCGATGGTGCCCTTGAGGTCGGCGAAGCTGACGTCTTCATCGATCAGCAGGCCTTCGACCTGGTGGAACATCGGCGAGTGGGTCAGGTCGGAGTCGCAGCGGTACACGCGGCCGGGGCAGACGATGCGGATCGGCGGGCGCTGGCTCTCCATGGTGCGCACCTGTACCGGCGAGGTGTGGGTGCGCAGCAGCATGTTCGCGTTGAAGTAGAAGGTGTCGTGCATCGCCCGCGCCGGGTGGTGGCCGGGGATGTTGAGCGCTTCGAAGTTGTGGTAGTCGTCTTCGACTTCCGGGCCCTCGGCCACTTCATAGCCGATGCGGGTGAAGCATTGTTCGATGCGTTCCTTGGTACGGGTCACCGGATGCAGGCCACCGGAGGTCTGGCCGCGGCCCGGCAGGGTCACGTCGACGCGCTCGGCCGCCAGCTTCGCCGCCAGCGCGGCGCCTTCCAGGTCGGTCTTGCGGGCGTTGAGCGCCTCCTGGACCTTTTCCTTGGCAACGTTGATCAGCGCACCCACCTTGGGGCGCTCCTCGGCCGGCAGGTCGCCCAGGGTCTTCATCACCTGGGTCAGCTCGCCTTTCTTGCCGAGATAGTGAACCCGGATCTGTTCCAGGGCATTGACGTCTTCGGTATGTCGCACAGCCTCCAGGGCTTGGGAGACCAGCGCGTCCAGGTTTTCCATGTACCAACTCCAGATACGAAATAGGGGAAGAGCGGTTAGGCTCTTCCCCTATCGGTGACGTTACGTCCCGGATCGAGATCCGGTAATTGTCTTAGGGCTTAAGCCAAGCTTGCCTTCGCTTTTTCGACAATCGCGGTAAACGCCGCTTTTTCGTTCACAGCCAGATCGGCCAGGACCTTACGGTCGATCTCGATGGCCGCCTTTTTCAGGCCGGCGATCAGACGGCTGTAGGACAGACCGTTCTGACGAGCACCAGCGTTGATACGGGCGATCCACAGGGCGCGGAACTGACGCTTGCGCTGACGACGGTCACGGTAGGCGTATTGGCCGGCCTTGATCACCGCCTGCTTGGCAACGCGGAACACGCGGGAACGCGCGCCGTAGTAGCCTTTGGCGAGTTTCAGAATCTTCTTGTGACGACGACGGGCAATCACGCCACGCTTAACACGAGCCATTTATCTATCCTCTACCAGAAATCAACGCAGACGCAGGGAGCGTTCTACACGGCGAACGTCGGAAGCAGCGAGCATCGAGGTGCCGCGCAGCTGACGCTTACGCTTGGTGGTCATTTTGGTCAGGATGTGGCTCTTGAAAGCGTGCTTGTGCTTGATGCCACCAGCAGTCACTTTGAAGCGCTTCTTGGCGCCACTCTTGGTTTTCATCTTTGGCATGTTTAGTACTCCGCATTCGTTAACAACTGATAACCATCAGGCCTGCCAGTGCCCGGGAGGTTATTTACGCTTCTTGGGAGCGATGACCATCATCAGCTGGCGTCCTTCCAGCTTAGGATGCTGTTCCACGGTGCCGTATTCGGCGAGGTCGGTCTCGACCCGCTTCAACAGCTCCATGCCCAGCTCCTGGTGGGCCATCTCACGACCACGGAATCGCAGGGATACCTTGGCCTTGTCCCCTTCACTAAGGAAACGTACCAGGTTGCGTAGTTTTACCTGGTAATCCCCTTCTTCCGTCCCTGGACGAAACTTGATTTCTTTGATCTGTTGCTGGTGCTGGTTTTTCTTCGCCGCAGCCGCCTGCTTCTTCTTCTCGAACAGGTGCTTGCCGTAATCCATGATGCGGCAGACAGGAGGCGCCGCATCGGCAGAGATTTCAACCAGGTCCAGCTTGGCCTCGTCGGCGTGGCGCAGCGCCTCATCAAGGGTCACTACGCCGATCTGCTGACCGTCGGCACCGATCAGACGCACTTCGCGTGCGGTGATGTTCTCGTTGATCGGTGGTTTCGGGAGAGCCCGCTTATCCTGTCTCATTTCACGCTTAATAATGATTACTCCGAGTCTTGGCGACCACGCCGGGAAACCGCCCGAGTCAACAGCTCGACGAACTGGGAAAGCGGCATCGAGCCGAGGTCTTCCCCTTCGCGCGTACGTACGGCGACGGCCTTCGATTCAACCTCCCTGTCTCCAATAACCAGGAGATAGGGAACCTTGAGCAAAGTATGCTCGCGGATTTTAAAGCCGATTTTCTCGTTTCTCAAGTCGGACTTGGCACGGAATCCGCTTTCCTCGAGCGTACGGACCACTTCCTCGGCGAAATCGGCCTGCTTGTCGGTGATGTTCATGACCACCGCCTGGGTCGGCGCCAGCCAGGCCGGGAACAGGCCGGCGTAGTGCTCGATCAGCATGCCGATGAAGCGCTCGAAGGAACCGAGGATGGCGCGGTGCAGCATGACCGGGCGCTTGCGGTTGTTGTCCTCGGCGATGTAGCTGGCGTCCAGGCGCTCCGGCAGGTTGGGGTCGTACTGCAGGGTGCCGCACTGCCAGTTACGGCCCAGGCAGTCCTTCAGGGTGAACTCGATCTTCGGGCCATAGAAGGCGCCCTCGCCCGGCTGGTATTCCCACTCCAGGCCGGATTCGTTCAGGGCGTCCGCCAGCGCGCCTTCGGCGCGATCCCACAGCTCTTCGGAGCCCACGCGCTTGGCCGGACGGGTGGACAGCTTCATGGAGATGTCGGAGAAGCCGAAGTCGGCGTAGACCTGCAGGGTCAGCTTGATGAAGTCGGCCGCTTCCTTCTTCACCTGGTCCTCGGTGCAGAAGATGTGCGCGTCGTCCTGGGTGAAGCCGCGCACGCGCATGATGCCGTGCAGCGCGCCCGAAGGCTCGTTGCGGTGGCAGGCGCCGAACTCGGCCAGGCGCAGCGGCAGGTCGCGATAGGACTTCAGGCCCTGGTTGAAGATCTGCACGTGGCACGGGCAGTTCATCGGCTTGACCGCGAAGTCGCGACTTTCCGACGAAGTGGTGAACATGTTCTCGGCGTAGTTCGACCAGTGGCCCGAACGCTCCCAGAGGATGCGATCGACCACCTGCGGGGTGCGCACCTCGACGTAGCCGTGCTCGCGCTGCACCTTGCGCATGTACTGCTCGAGCACCTGGTAGACGGTCCAGCCGTTGGGGTGCCAGAACACCATACCCGGCGCTTCCTCCTGCAGGTGGAACAGGTCCAGCTGCTTGCCGATGCGGCGGTGGTCGCGCTTCTCGGCCTCTTCGATGCGCTGGACGTAGGCGGCCAGCTGCTTCTTGTCGGCCCAGGCGGTGCCGTAGATGCGCTGCAACTGCTCGTTCTTCGAGTCGCCGCGCCAGTAGGCGCCGGAAATCTTGGTCAGCTTGAAGGCCTTGAGGAAGCGGGTGTTGGGCACGTGCGGGCCGCGGCACATGTCCACGTACTCTTCGTGGTAGTACAGGCCCATCGCCTTCTCGTCGGGCATATCCTCGACCAGGCGCAGCTTGTAGTCCTCGCCGCGGGACTTGAACACCTCAATGACTTCGGCACGCGGGGTCATCTTCTTGATGACGTCGTAGTCCTTGTCGATCAGCTCGGCCATGCGCTTCTCGATCGCCGCCATGTCTTCAGGGGTGAAGGGGCGCTCGAAGGAGATGTCGTAATAGAAGCCTTCGTCGATCACCGGGCCGATGACCATCTTCGCGCTCGGGTACAGCTGCTTGACCGCGTGGCCGACCAGGTGCGCGCAGGAGTGGCGGATGATTTCCAGCCCTTCCTCGTCCTTCGGGGTGATGATCTGCAGGGTCGCGTCGTGTTCGATCTTGTCGCAAGCATCGACCAGCTTGCCGTTGACCTTGCCGGCCACGGTGGCCTTGGCCAGGCCCGCACCAATGGATTGCGCCACCTCGGCCACGCTGACCGGGTGATCGAAGGACCGCTGACTACCGTCGGGAAGAGTAATGATGGGCATGGCGCCTCCTCTCCTAGTGGTGACCCCTACGAAAGGCCACATGGGTTGGGATGTGCCAGTAAGCGTCGCCCGCCGGGCAGGCCTGCCTCACAGTGGCAGGCGCCTTTTCGGCACCCTGCGCTTGCGCGCGCGGACGGAGATCACTGGAAGAAAAACGAACGAAGCCCCGACGAGCGGGGCAGGTCGCCATGGTACTGCATGTGGAGGCAACTGACGAGCGGCATCAGTGCGCGTCGATGAACTCCAGCACGGCGCGATTGAAAGCGGCCGGGCGCGTGGCGTTCATGCCGTGGGAAGCGCCGGCGATGACGCTGCTGCGCACGTCCGGCAGCGTCTGCGCCAGGGCCTGGACCACCTGTGGGAAGGGCTCGGGGCTGAGTTCGCCGCGCAGCAGCAGGGTCGGCGCCGCCAGCGTGGCCAGGCGCGCGCGCCCGAGCGGCTCCGGCCGATCGGCGACCTGGCCGATCAGCGTCATGGCGTTATCGGTGGCCATGTCGCGGAAGTGCCGCGAGGAACGCCGCCAGATTCCAGGCCCGCTGACGGTGTCGACGAACAGCTCCAGGCCCGCCTCGACCTCGCCCTGGCGGATCAGTTGCAGCGCCTGCTCGCGGAAACGGTTGCGCTCGGCCGGCGCCGCCGGCACGGGCACGCCGGCCGCCTGGAACAGGTCGGCGGCGAAATCCCCGCCGGGGTCGCACAGCACCAGCGAACGCAGGCGCCCGGGCGCCTCCAGCGCCAGCCGCAGGCAGATATTGCCGCCGCGCGAATGCCCCAGCAGGTGTACCGGCTCGCCCTGCATGTCGATCAGCGCGAGCAGGTCCTCGACATGTTGCGCGGTAGTGAAGTCCGCGCCCTCGCCATTCCAGCGCTGCGGATAATAATGTCGAAGACTGGGCGCCAGCAGACGATAGCGCTCGCCCAAACCGCGCAATTGCCATTGCCAGTAGCGGTAATCGCAAAGCGAGCCGTGCACCAATACCAGCGGCACCCCCTCCCCCTGCACCAGGCAGGCCAGTTCATGTCCATTGAGTGAATACGACTGGACATTCGAAAGCATCTACATCCCCTATCCCATGGCGCACGCAAGATATCGGCGATCCCCATGGCGAACCGCCATCTAGTTGATGGGAGACGATTATCCGCGATTCGCGGCATGGCGATAAAGCCACACATTCGGAAGGACCTTTGCAATGCCGTGAAAAACACCTTATCGAAGATTAATTATTGCATCGCCCGCTTATTTAAATTAATAATTCGCCGCCCACATAACTTTCCGAACACAATGGTCGCCGAATAGCTGCGCACCGATATCCGTTTCGGAATGACTTGCCCTGGAGTGCAAACATGTCCAAACTCGCGGAATTCCGTGAAGCCGAACGCCTGCTCAAAGAACAACTGGCCCTGCTGGAAAAGCTGAAGAACGACAGCTCCCTGAAGAAGGAACTGGAATTCAAGGATCAGCTGCAGGCCCTGATGGACGAATACGGCATGAACCTGCGCAACGTCATCGACATCCTCGACCCGCAGGGCACCGCCAACAACGCCGCCGCCGCGCCGGCCGCCAGCGCCCCGCGCCGCAGCCGCCAGTTGAAGGTGTACAAGAACCCGAACAACGGCGAAGTGGTGGAAACCAAGGGTGGCAACCACAAGACCCTGAAGGCCTGGAAACAGCAGTACGGCGCCGAGACCGTGGAGTCCTGGCTGCAGAAGTGATGCCCGCCCCGCGGCGGCCGACGCCGCCGCGGGAAGCTCCTCGGAAACATCCTCTGACGATCCGCACTTGAAAGACCCGCCCAGCATCCGGATAATGCTGCCCGCGAGTCATGAACTTCAGGTCGCCCCTCCCGTCGCCGCCCATCCCAAACCAGGGCGCAGCAGCCGGGACACACAGGGCCACGGCCAGCAGCCAGTCACTGGCAGGCGCATCCAGCGCGCCCCTCAAGGCGCAGCAAATCGTCCTTACATATTTGGCAAGCCCGAACTTCGGGGGTTGGCGTATTCTCCCGCCATGGCGCCCTCGAAAGACCTCTTCGAGTTTTCATTCGCTGCCACATTCCGGTCATGGATATCACGCATTCTGCGTTCGACCGGAGTTTTTTACGTTTCACGCGGTCATAAGACCGTGACTATTTGGAAGAAAGACAATATGAAAAAAAGCACTCAGATCCAGGAGGCGATCGGCACCCTCAAGGCAGCTTTCGCCCCGCTCAACTGCATCATCCTGGCACCGCGCAAAGACAGCTTCAGTTTCGCCCTGGTGGACGAATACGGCGTCGCCTGCCATAGCGAACGGCTCTATCCGCAGCAGTACCAGGCCGCAGAGCCGCTGCAGGCCGTCATCGCCCGCGTGCAGAGCACCCTGGCCGCCTGACCGGCACCCGACGAAAAGCCCCGCGAATGCGGGGCTTTTTCATTTCCGGCCCGCTCACTCCAGGCGCAGGCCAGCCTTGAGCGCCGCCACCTCGGCAAGTCGCTGCGGGTAATCGGCCGCCGGCGCGGCATAGGTCAGCGAATAGGCCGCCTCCTTGCCCAGCGCCACCTGCACACCCTGCTTCATGGCCTCGTTGCCGTTCTGGCTGATCGAGCAGACCAGCTCCAGGCCGTCCAAGCCCCCAAGGGAAGCTTGCCGCGGCTTGCTGCAGGCCGCCTGGAAGCCCTGGCGCAGGAAGTCGACCTGCAGCGACTTGCGCATCTGCAGGATCACCCGCTGCAGATCCACATCCTTCACCTCGGCCAGGCGGCTGCGGGTGATTTCCACCACCAGCGCCTGGGAGCCATCCGCCGCCAGCTTGACGCCGCGCTCGCGGCGCAGCGCCGCAGCGTCGTCCGGCGCCTCGGGCGAACGCGTCACCTGCCAGCCCTCCGGCCATTCCGCCAGCCCGGCGGCCGTTGCCAACCCACTCGCCGCGCACAGCAGAAACACCCCGAGCCCCCGGCCCCACCCACCACTCATGCCACGCCTCCCGCACTTCCCGACCAGCAGTAGCCACGAAACGCCACCACACTTTTGCCAGACAAACTACACCGATTGCCGCCGATTGGCTGTTGAACCCCGACCGGCAATTCGTCGCTCGATGCGCCCGCAACGCCAGGGACCGACAACGCCCACGAGGGAATACGTGATGCGCAGCGAAAAATCCAAGGACACCAGCTGCCGCGCCCTGGGCGTGCTCTGCGTGGCGGACACCCAGCCGCGCGCTGCAATTCGGCGAACTGCCCCTGACCTACCAGCCGATCGTCGCCACCCCAGAGCGGCGCCTGGCCGCCACCTGGCGCAGGGCTACTTCACCGGCCGTCCGCTGCCCCGCCCTGCGCTGCGCGCCCTGATCCCCGACCTCAGGCACAGCGCCAACGCCGCCTGAGCCGCCGGACGAACGCATCGGCGCCGATACAAACCTTACCCTGCCGATACCAGGTTTCTCGGGACACCCGCGGTGCGGTCGTGTCTACTTTGCGCCCATTTTTCCAACCCTGGTGTCGCCATGCTTTCCAGATTGACCAAAGTCGCCCTGCTGCTCGCCCTCGTCTCGCTCTCCGGCTGCTGGCCGTTCTTCCCGCCCTTCGGCGGGCCGGGAGGTGGCGGACACGGCGGTGGCGGCCATGGCGGCGGGCCCGGCTTCGAGCGCCGCTGAGCACGCAGGGGCGCCCGGCGCGGCCGGTGAATCCAATCGCGGACGGAGTCCGCTCCTACGCCCGCGCTTCCCTGCGGGCCGCGCCGAGGTGCTTTTCGTAGGATGGGTTGAGCTTGCGAAACCCATGCGGTTGCGCTGATGGGTATCGCTCCGCTCAACACCATCCTACGAAAAGCCATGCTCGCTCATGCGGCAGGAGCGGACTCCGTCCGCGATCAGCCCAAATCGCGCGCAAACAAAAAAGGCGACCCTCTCGGATCGCCCTTTCTGCTACCGCCGAAGCGGTGAATTGGTAGGCACAATTGGACTCGAACCAACGACCCCCACCATGTCAAGGTGGTGCTCTAACCAGCTGAGCTATGTGCCTAAAGAAAAGGGCGACCGCTTAAGATCGCCCTCTCGCTACCGCCGAAGCGGGAATTTGGTAGGCACAATTGGACTCGAACCAACGACCCCCACCATGTCAAGGTGGTGCTCTAACCAACTGAGCTATGTGCCTAGCGATGGGGGCGCATTCTACGCGAAGGCGTTGAACCGTCAAGCATTTTTTCGCTAACCCCCTGAAAAAGGGAATTTTTTTATGTTCGTCCTTGCGTAAAAAATTTTGCACGGCCACTAGCCGAGTGATTTCGACTCGGGTAGCATCAGCCCATCTCGTAAAAAATAACAAACACAGGTGCAATATGCCGCACACTTCTTATCCCACTTCCTACTATGCAGCCTCGGCCAATCCGGTCCCTGCGCGCCCCGAACTCAAGGGCGAGACCGAAACCGACGTGTGCATCATCGGCGCGGGCTACACCGGCCTGTCCACCGCCCTCTTCCTGCTGGAGAACGGCTTCAAGGTGACCGTGCTGGAGGCCGCCAAGGTCGGCTTCGGCGCGTCCGGCCGCAACGGTGGCCAGATCGTCAACAGCTACAGCCGCGACATCGACGTCATCGAACGCACCGTCGGCCCGAAGCAGGCGCAACTGCTCGGCCAGATGGCCTTCGAGGGCGGCCGCATCATCCGTGAGCGCATCGCCAAGTACGACATCCAGTGCGACCTGAAGGACGGTGGCGTGTTCGCCGCCCTCAGCGCCAAGCAGATGGGCCACCTTGAGTCGCAGAAGAAGCTCTGGGAGCGCTTCGGCCACACCCAGCTGGAGCTGATGGACGCCAAGCGCATCCGCGAAGTCGTGGCCACCGACAGCTACGTCGGCGGCATGCTCGACATGAGCGGCGGCCACATCCACCCGCTGAACCTCGCCCTGGGCGAAGCCGCGGCGGTGGAATCCCTCGGCGGGGTGATCCACGAGCAGTCCCCGGCGGTGAAGATCGAGCGTGGCGCCAACCCGGTGGTGCACACCCCGCAAGGCCGGGTGAAGGCCAAGTTCGTGGTCGTGGCCGGCAACGCCTACCTCGGCGGCCTGGTGCCTGAACTGGCGTCCAAGTCGATGCCCTGCGGCACCCAGGTGATCACCACCGAGCCGCTGGGCGACGAGCTGGCCAAGACCCTGCTGCCCCAGGACTACTGCGTCGAGGACTGCAACTACCTGCTCGACTACTACCGCCTGACCAGCGACAAGCGCCTGATCTTCGGCGGCGGCGTGGTCTACGGTGCCCGCGATCCATCGAACATCGAGGCGATCATCCGTCCGAAGATGCTCAAGGTGTTCCCGCAGCTGAAGAACGTGAAGATCGACTTCGCCTGGACCGGCAACTTCCTGCTGACCCTCTCGCGCCTGCCGCAGGTCGGCCGGATCGGCGACAACATCTACTACTCCCAGGGTTGCAGCGGCCACGGCGTCACCTACACCCACCTGGCCGGCAAGGTGCTGGCCGAGGCCCTGCGCGGCCAGGCCGAGCGTTTCGACGCCTTCGCCGACCTGCCGCACTACCCCTTCCCGGGCGGGCGCATGTTCCAGGTGCCGTTCTCCGCGATCGGCGCCTGGTACTACAACCTGCGCGACAAGCTGGGCGTGTAACCCGCCCTGCGAACGACGACGACGGCGCCCTAGGGCGCCGTTTTCGTTGGCGCGCCGCTGTCGCTGCGGATCTGCGCGTGGCTGATCAGGGCGAAGATCAGGCTGCCGCCGACGATGTTGCCGGCCAGCGTCGGCAGCGCGAAGTCCAGCAGGAAGGCCTTCCAGCCCAGCTCGCCGGCCCACATCAGGTAGCCGACCTCGCAGGTGCCGACCACGATGTGGCTGAAGCTGCCCAGCGACATCAGGTAGGTGACCAGGATGATGATCCACACCTTGGCGCTCTCCGCCGCCGGCACCAGCCAGACCATGGTGGCGATCATCCAGCCGGAGACGATGCCGCGGGAGAACATCTGCCAGCCGTCGTTCTCCATGACTTCGCGGCCGATCTCGAGGAAGGCCTGGTCGGTCTTCGCATCGAAGATCGGCAGGTGCAGCATGGCGTAGGCGAACAGCAGCGCGCCGGCAACGTTGCCCAGCAGCACCACGCCCCACAGGCGCAGCAGTTGCCCGGCCTTGCGCAGGGTCGGCTCGCTCATCAGCGGCAGCACCGCGGTGAGAGTGTTCTCGGTGAACAGCTGCTGGCGGGCGAGGATGATGGCGAGAAAGCCCACCGGGTAGCCCAGGCTGGTGACGATGGCCGCGCTGTCGTGCTCCGGCAGCTTGGCGCGGAACAGCCCCATGGCCATCAGCGACAGGCCGATGGTCAGCCCGGCGGCCAGAGCCGACCACCAGAGCGCCGCCAGGGTGCGCTCCAGTTCGTGGTTGCCCTGCAGGCGGATCACCTCGTGCAGCACCAGCGCCCGGGGCGGCTGGGCCTTCTCGACCTTGCGGCGCTCCTCGGCGGAAAGATCGTCCGCGGTATCGCCCTTGCCGGCGGTATCGCGTGCCGGCTGCTGCTTGTCGCTGGCCATGGGTTGCACCTCATCAAGGGATGCAACTTAGGCCGGCGATCAAGCGCAGCGGTTCAAAGAAAATGCCCCGCTGCGCCTCAGCGCACGGGGCAGGCCGGCGCGGCGCTGCATTGCCCGGCAGCCACCGGCGCCGCCTGGGGCGCCTGGAGGAAACGCGCATCCGTCGGCGCCAGCTGGTGCGCGCAGCTCGCCGGGGCGCGGGCCTGCTCGGCGCAGCCGCGCTCGGCCATGACGTTGGCCAGGTTGTACCAGGCGGCGGCGAAGTCCGGCCGCGCGGCCACGCTGTGGCGCAGCGCCGCCTCGGCCTCGCCCAGGTCGCCGGCGGCGTAGCGGGCGTTGGCCAGGGCGAACCAGCCCAGCGGCTCCTGCGGCCAGGCCCGGGTGGCGGTGCGGTAGGCCTGGTCGGCCAGGGCCTGTTGCCCGGTTTCCTCCAGGTCGTGGGCCGCGCGCAGCCAGCGCGTCGGTTCGACGCTGGCTGGCAGCCGGTCGGCCGGCAGCGTCAGCACCGCCCAGCGCCCGCTGCGCCGCCAGGTGACGTCGAACGCGGTGAAGTCGATCACCAGGCGCTGGGTGATGCCGGAGCGCAGCACCAGCTCGTGGCGGTCGCGGTCGTAGCCGACCACCACGGCGTAATGCCACATCGGCAACCAGTCCAGGCCGTTGTTCTGCAGCACCAGCACCGGGTTGCCGGCGGCCACTTCCTTGAGCACATCCTCCAGGCGCGGGCGCAGCGGGTAGACCAGCAGGCCCCGCTCGCGCGCCGCGGCCACCAGCTCGACCTGCAGGCTGCCCTGGCGCTGCGGCAGGAACACCCGCTCCTTCAACTGGTTCGGCGTCACCCGCACGCCGCGCTGGTTGAGCACGGTGGCGAGCGCCGCCGGGCCGCACTGGTATTGCTGCTGCGGGAAGAACTGCACCGCGGAAAGCTCGACGCGCCGTGGCAGCGCGTCGACCTCCGCCGGCAGCCGCGGCGCCGTGGCGCAGCCGCCGAGCAGCAGCGCGGCCAGGGCCACGGCAGCGACGGCGTGCCTCAACGCTGGCACCGCACGAAGGTGAAGATATGCGTGATGCAGAGCATGTCGGTGATGATGAAGATCAGCAGGAACAGGATGATGATGCCGATGATGCCACCGGCCGGCGCCTGGTCCAGTTGCTGGTTGAACTGCGCCAGCTCCTCGTTGGACAGGCTCTTGATACGCTGCTCGACCTGGCTGCGCTCCACGCCCATGGATTGCAGCTTCTTCTGC
Source organism: Pseudomonas sp. AAC (assembly GCF_000725445.1). Classification (NCBI taxonomy): domain Bacteria; kingdom Pseudomonadati; phylum Pseudomonadota; class Gammaproteobacteria; order Pseudomonadales; family Pseudomonadaceae; genus Pseudomonas; species Pseudomonas sp. AAC. The sequence goes on from NZ_KL647097.1 coordinate 189,078, forward strand.
ACACCCTGGTCATCTAGCATGCGCAGCAGCTGTTCGCGGTCGACGTGCTGCTGTTGCGCCTGCAGCACCTCGCCGGTGCCGACCATCGCCGCCTGCGCCAAAGGCACCTCGGCCACCACGCCCAACTGCGCCAGCACCAGCACGGCCGCCAGGCGCCTTACCCGTTTTGTGATTGTCATTCTGGGTCTCCTCCACTTTGACGCGCTAGCAGACCGCCGGGGAAAGCCGGAGGTTCCGCGCCGCCAAGCACGGTTGCACAAGCAAAGCCCGGGCGCCGTCGCCGAACGAGGCACCTTCTGTTCAGATCACGGCGTCAGGCGTTTGGTTCGAAGCGCAAGCGTCGCCAGTCCAGGGCCAGGTGGCCGAGGTACACGCAAGGGTAGGCATGGGGCAGCAGGAAATGCTCGTGGCCGGCCACGGCCAGCCCGGCGCGCCGGCAGTCCAGGCGCAGCAGGCGGCCCCAGGCATAGGCCTGGGCATCGAGCGCCTGCGCGCCGAAGGCCGCCCCCGGCCAGCGCGCCCGGCACCAGTCGAGCAGTGCCCGGGCATCGCGCACGGCGGGCAGGCAGGCGATCCGCACCTCGTCGTCGCGCCAGTCCAGCGCCCGCGGCGCATCGAAGGCGGCCTGGCGCTCCAGGGGCAGCGGGCGGACCCGGGCACCGTCGGCCAGCGGTTCCAGCGTCACCGCCAGCGGCTGCCAGCTGCTGTGCTCCAGGGCCCAGAGCAGATCGCCGTCGACTTCCAGCGACGGCCGCCCCGCCACCCGCTGGCGGAAACCCTCGCAAACCAGGCAGCAATCGCCCAGTGGAATTCGCAGTCGACTCTCGCTCACATCAGCCTCGCAGCACATCGGCCGCGTGATTCTAGGGAAAGCCTGCGGCTGACGGAAAGCCCCGTCAGTTGCCAAGCAGGAACTGCCGCCTTCCGTTCAGCCGCCGGTCATGCTCATGAAGCGCAGCACCTGGACCTGCTCGGCGGCGTCGAAGTGATGGCGCTGCGGCTTGAGCTGCAGCGCCTCGACCAGCGCCGCGCGCAGCCGGGCACCGTCGCCGGGGTGGCTGCGCAGCAGTTGGCGCAGGTCCAGCGCGCCTTCGTGGCCGAGGCAAAGCACCAGCCTGCCCTCGGCGGTGACGCGCACGCGGTTGCAGTCGCCGCAGAAGTTGTGGCTGTGCGGCGAGATGAAGCCGATGCGGCTGGGCAGCCCGTCGACGCGGTAGTAGCGCGAGGGGCCGCCGCTACGCTCCAGGCTGGGCGTCAGTTGCCAGTGTTCGGCCAGGCGGGCGCGCACCTCGTCGCTGCTGCACAGCGTCTGCGCGCGGTCGTGGCTGCTGATGCTGCCCAGCGGCATCTCCTCGATGAAGCTGATGTCCAGCCCGCGGGCCAGCGCGTATTCGACCAGCTCGCAGACCTCGTCGTCGTTGCGCCCCTTCTGCACCACGCAGTTGAGCTTGATGCGTTCGAAACCCGCCGCCCGCGCAGCCTCTATCCCCGCCAGCACCTGGGGCAGGCGGTCGCTGCGGGTGAAGGCGGCGAAACGTTCGCGGCGCAGCGAATCCAGGCTGATGTTCAGCCGGCGCACGCCGGCGGCGCGCAGCTCGGCCGCGCGGCCGGCCAGTTGCGAGCCGTTGCTGGTGATCGCCAGGTCTTCCAGTTCGGGGCGCGCGCCGAGCCGCGCCAGCAGCGAGCTCAGGCCCTTGCGCACCAGCGGCTCGCCGCCGGTGATGCGGATGCGCCGCACGCCCAGGGCGATGAAGGCGTCGGCCACCGTGTAGAGTTCTTCCAGGCTCAGCACCTGGTCGCGCGGCAGGAACTGCATGTCTTCGCTCATGCAGTAGGTGCAGCGGAAGTCGCAACGGTCGGTCACCGACAGGCGCAGGTAGGTGATGCGGCGGCCGAAGGGGTCGACCAGTTGGCTGTCGGACATGGCGGCGAGCTCTTGGAAGGCCGGGCGCCGTAGCGGCGCCGGAGTCCGGCAGACTCTACAGAAAACCTGAACCGCGGGTCAACTTCAGCCACCGGGCCCTTGCTTGAGAGGCCCGCGGAGCCGGTGCTACCATCGCCGGCCCAGCCATGGGCTACCCGCGCACAAGAAGACCCAGCAGACCATGACCAGCATTCGCGAACGCAACCGACGCCTGATCCTCCGCGCCGCCAGCGAAGAGTTCGCCGAAAAGGGCTTCGCCGCCACCAAGACCAGCGACATCGCGGCGCGCGCCGGGCTGCCCAAGCCCAACGTCTACTACTACTTCCAGTCCAAGGAAAACCTCTACCGCTGCGTGCTGGAAAGCGTGGTGGAGCCGCTGCTGCAGGCCTCCGCGCCGTTCCGCGAGGACGACGAGCCGGCCGAGGCGCTGCGCGCCTACATCCGTTCGAAGATCCGCATCTCCCAGGAGCTGCCGCACGCCTCCAAGGTATTCGCCAGCGAGCTGATGCACGGCGCGCCGCACCTGCCCAGGGAATACCTGGACGAGCTGAATGCCCAGGCCCAGCGCAACATCGCCTGCCTGCAGAGCTGGATCGACCGCGGCCTGCTGGCCCCGGTGGACCCGCACCACCTGCTGTTCACCATCTGGGCGGCGACCCAAACCTACGCCGACTTCGACTGGCAGATCTCCATGGTCACCGGCAAGGAAAGCCTCAGCGATGCCGACTTCGAGGCCGCCGCCGAGACCATCACCCGCCTGGTGCTGCGCGGCACCGCGCCGGACACCGGCGAGCCGGCCAAGGCCAGCGGCCGCATGCGGCCGTTGCCGCTGTAGGGCGCATAACGCCTACGGCGTTATCCGCCGTTTGGCCCCCGCATCCGGCCGCTCCGGGTTCAGCCTCGGCGCGAATCATGGCTTGGGTGTATCGGCGGATAACCGCGAACGGTTATTCGCCCTACGCTCGGCCCGACCTTGGCGTAGGGCGCATAACGCCTAAGGCGTTATCCGCCGTTTGGCCCTCGCATCCGGCCGCTCCGGTTTCAGCCCCTTTTCACCCTACCCCGCGTCGGCCACCAGGCCGGCGGCCTGGATGCCGCGGATGGCGCATTGCTCGTCGATGTCCGAGGCGTCGCCGCTGATGCCGATGGCGCCGATTACCCGATTGCTCGTGTCGCGGATCAGCACGCCGCCCGGCGCCGGCACCACGTTGCCCTGGGCCAGGGTGTTCACCGCGGCGATGAACGACGGGCGCTGCTGGGCGTCGGCGGCCAGGGCGCGCGAGGACTTGCCCAGGGCCACCGCGCCCCAGGCCTTACCGATGGCCACCTGCGGGCGCAGCAGGCTGGCGCCGTCCTCGCGTTGCAGGGCCACCAGGTGGCCGCCGGCGTCGAGCACCGCCACGGTCAGCGGCGCGGTGGACAGTTCGCGGCCGGCGGCCAGGGCGCCGTGGGTGATGGCCAGGGCGGTGTCCAGGTTGATTTCGCTCATGAGGGGTTCCTCGCAAAGGGATGAGACGTTCGCCCGCGCCCTTTTCCGAAAAACGGCGCGGCGTTGCAAAGCCCTTGATGGAATAGCCGAAGGCAACCCCGGACGCAACGACTAAATACAATCCTGCGACATTTTGTACACAACAGTAAAACCAATAAAATACAACGCCAGTATCGAATCAGCCGCTCAAGGATGCCGGGTTTCCCAGTACCCCGGGGTGTTGTAGAGGGCCTTCAGGTAGTCGATGAAAAAGCGCACCTTGGCCGGCAGGTAGCGCTGCTGCGGGTACACCGCCTGGATGTCGTAGGCCGGGATCTCGTACTCGTCGAGCACCGTCACCAGCTCGCCGGCCTTGAGCTCGGCCTGGATCTCCCAGGTGGAGCGCCAGCCGATGCCCAGGCCCTGCTTGACCCAGTCGTAGAGCAGCTCGCCGTCGTTGCAGTCGAGGTTGCCGGACACCCGCACCGCCACCTGCCGGCCGTCGCGCAGGAAGGTCCAGCCGCGCTGCTGGCCACCCTGCAGGTTGAAGGCCAGGCAGTTGTGCCGCGCCAGGTCTTCCAGAGTGCGCGGCACGCCGTGCAGCTCGAAGTACGAGGGCGCGCCGCAGACCACCCGGCGGTTGGGGAACAGCTTCACCGCCACGTAGTTGGGGTCGGTGACCTCGCCGATGCGGATGCCCATGTCGTAGCCCTGGCGCACCAGGTCCACCAGGCTGTCGGTGAAGTTGAACGACAGCTTCAGGTCCGGGAAGCGCTCCAGGAAGGCCGGCGCGTGGGGCGCGATGTGGCGCCGACCGAAGGCCGCCGGGGCCGACACCACCAGGTGCCCACGCACCGAGTTGCCGCCGCGGGCGACGCTGGCGTCGGCCTCGTCGAAGTCCTTGAGCAGGCTGCGCGCGCGCTCCAGGTACTGCTCGCCGAGGTCGGTCAGCTGCAGGCCGCGGGTCGAACGGTGCATCAGCTTCACGCCCAGGTGCTGCTCCAGCGCATCGAGGCGCCGGCCCATGACCACCGGCGTCACGCCTTCGCTGAGCGCCGCCGAGGCGAAGCTGCCATTGTCCGCTACCAGGACGAAACTGCGGATGAGGGTATAGCGGTCCATTCGATACTCCAGATATCGACAGAACTGAAGTATCCATCAATTCCGTCGCTTTGGCACAGCCGGCATCCTTGGCCCCAACAAGAAAACCACCGACTCAAGAGGAAAGGTCATGGCCAAAATGAGAGCGATCGAGGCGGCCGTCCTGGTCATGCGCCGCGAAGGCGTGGACACCGCCTTCGGCGTGCCGGGCGCCGCCATCAACCCCATGTACGCGGCGATGAAGAAGCTCGGCGGCATCGACCACGTGCTGGCCCGCCACGTCGAAGGCGCCTCGCACATGGCCGAAGGCTACACCCGCACCACGGCCGGCAACATCGGCGTGTGCATCGGCACTTCCGGCCCGGCCGGCACCGACATGGTCACCGGCCTGTACTCGGCCTCCGCCGACTCCATCCCGATCCTCTGCATCACCGGCCAGGCGCCGCGCGCCCGGATGCACAAGGAAGACTTCCAGGCCGTGGACATCACCAGCATCGTCAAGCCGGTGACCAAGTGGGCCACCACCGTGCTGGAGCCGGGCCAGGTGCCCTACGCCTTCCAGAAGGCCTTCTTCGAGATGCGCAGCGGCCGCCCCGGCCCGGTGCTGATCGACCTGCCGTTCGACGTGCAGATGGCCGAGATCGAGTTCGACATCGACGCCTACGAGCCGCTGCCGGTGCACCGCCCGAGCGCCACCCGCGCCCAGGCCGAGAAGGCCCTGGCCCTGCTCAACGACGCCGAGCGCCCGCTGCTGGTGGCCGGCGGCGGCATCATCAACGCCGATGCCTCGGCCAGGCTGGTGGAGTTCGCCGAACTGCTCGGCGTGCCGGTGATCCCGACCCTGATGGGCTGGGGCACTATCCCCGACGACCACCCGTTGATGGCCGGCATGTGCGGCCTGCAGACCTCGCACCGCTACGGCAACGCCACCCTGCTGGAGTCCGACCTGGTGTTCGGCATCGGCAACCGCTGGGCCAACCGCCACACCGGTTCCGTGGACGTCTACACCGCCGGCCGCAAGTTCATCCACGTGGACATCGAGCCCACCCAGATCGGCCGCGTGTTCACCCCGGACCTGGGCATCGTCTCCGATGCCGGCGCCGCGCTGGACGCCTTCCTCGAAGTGGCCCGCCAGTGGAAAGCCGCCGGCAAGCTCAAGGACCGCAGCGCCTGGGCCGAAGCCTGCCGCGAACGCAAGCGTACCCTGCAGCGCAAGACCCACTTCGACAACGTGCCGGTCAAGCCGCAGCGCGTGTACGAGGAGATGAACGAGTTCTTCGGCAAGGACACCTGCTACGTCAGCACCATCGGTCTGTCGCAGATCGCCGGCGCGCAGTTCCTCCACGTCTACAAGCCGCGCCACTGGATCAACTGCGGCCAGGCCGGCCCGCTGGGCTGGACCATTCCCGCGGCCCTGGGCGTGGTCAAGGCCGACCCCAGCCGCCAGGTGGTGGCGCTGTCCGGCGACTACGACTTCCAGTTCATGATCGAGGAGCTGGCCGCCGGCGCGCAGTTCAACCTGCCGTACATCCACGTGCTGGTGAACAACTCCTACCTGGGGCTGATCCGCCAGGCCCAGCGCGGCTTCGAGATCGACTACTGCGTGCAGCTGGCGTTCGACAACGTCAACGCGCCGGAACTCAACGGCTACGGCGTGGACCACGTCGCCGTGGTGGAAGGCCTCGGCTGCAAGGCGATCCGCGTGTTCGACCCGAACCAGATCGGCGCCGCCTTCGCCCAGGCCCGCGAGCTGATGCAACAGCACCGCGTGCCGGTGGTGGTGGAAGTGATCCTGGAGCGCGTGACCAACATCGCCATGGGCACCGAGATCAACGCCATCAACGAGTTCGAGGAGCTGGCCCAGAGCCGCGACGACGCGCCCACGGCCATCTCCCTGCTCGACTGACGAAGTACCGGGCCCCGCGTGCGCGGGAGCCGTGGCAGGGAAAACCACAACCTGCGCACGGCGGGGCCCACCCCTTACGGAAATACGTGTTTCACCACCAGGAGGCCCCGACATGCCCCGTTTCTGCGCCAACCTGTCCATGCTCTTCACCGAGGTGGACTTCCTCGACCGCTTCGAAGCCGCCGCCAAGGCCGGTTTCAGCGGCGTCGAATACCTCTTCCCCTATGACTTCGAGGCCGAGGTCATCAAGGCCAGGCTCGACGCCAACGGCCTGGAGCAGGTGCTGTTCAACCTGCCCGCCGGCGACTGGGGCAAGGGCGAACGCGGCATCGCCTGCCACCCCGACCGCGTCGAGGAATTCCGCGCCGGCGTCGACAAGGCCATCGCCTACGCCAAGGTGCTGGGCAACAAGCAGGTCAACTGCCTGGCCGGCATCCGCCCGCAGGGCTACGACTGCGCCACCATCGAGAACACCTTCCTGAACAACCTGGAGTACGCCGCCGAGAAGCTCGAGGCCGCGGGCATCAAGCTGGTCATGGAGATGATCAACACGATCGATATCCCCGGCTTCTACCTGCAGACCACCCAGCAGGCGCTGGACGTGCGCGAGAAGGTCGGCAGCCCCAACCTGTTCCTGCAGTACGACATCTACCACATGCAGATCATGGAAGGCGACCTGGCCCGGACCATGGAGAAGAACCTGGCGGCCATCAACCACATCCAGCTGGCCGACAACCCCGGCCGCCACGAACCGGGCACCGGCGAAATCAACTACCGCTTCCTGTTCGGCCACCTGGACCGCATCGGCTACCAGGGCTGGATCGGCTGCGAGTACAAGCCGGCCACCACCACCGAGGCGGGTCTGGGCTGGCTGAAGAGCCATAACGCAGTGTGAACGCAAGCGCACGAATTCCGCTGCCCGGTCATACCGGGTAGCCAACAGACAAACAGAACCAGGAGACACCCTCATGGCCAAGATCGGATTCATCGGCACCGGCATCATGGGCCTGCCCATGGCGCAGAACCTGCAGAAAGCCGGCCACCAGCTGTTCCTCTCCAGCCACCACGACAAGGCCCCGGCCGCACTCGTCGAAGCCGGCGCCGTGGCTCTGGCCAACCCCAAGGAAGTGGCCCAGGAAGCCGAGTTCATCATCGTCATGGTCCCGGACACCCCGCAGGTCGAGGACGTGCTGTTCCGCCAGGACGGCATCGCCGAAGGCGTCGGCCCGAACAAGGTGGTGATCGACATGAGCTCTATCTCGCCCACCGCCACCAAGGCCTTCGCCGAGAAGATCAAGGCCACCGGCGCGCAGTACCTGGACGCCCCGGTCTCCGGCGGCGAGGTCGGCGCCAAGGCAGGCAGCCTGAGCATCATGGTCGGCGGCTGCCCGAATACCTTCGAGCGCGCCCTGCCGCTGTTCCAGGCCATGGGCAAGAACATCACCCGCGTCGGCGGCAACGGCGACGGCCAGACCGCCAAGGTGGCCAACCAGATCATCGTCGCGCTGAACATCCAGGCGGTGGCCGAGGCCCTGCTGTTCGCCGCGCGCAACGGCGCCGACCCGGCCAAGGTGCGCGAGGCGCTGATGGGCGGCTTCGCCTCCTCGCGCATCCTCGAAGTGCACGGCGAGCGCATGGTCAAGGGCACCTTCGACCCGGGCTTCCGCATCAGCCTGCACCAGAAGGACCTCAACCTGGCCCTGGCCGGCGCCCGCGAACTGGGCCTGAACCTGCCCAACACCGCCAACGCCCAACAGGTGTTCAGCACCTGCGCGGCCCTGGGCGGCAGCAACTGGGACCACTCCGGGCTGATCAAGGGCCTGGAGCACATGGCCAACTTCTCGATCCGCAAGGACTGAGAAAGCGGACCGTAGGATGGCGTTGAGCGCAGCGATACCCATCAGCCGATGCAGCATGGGTTTCGCAAGCTCAACCCATCCTACGAAAAGCCCCGCTGCGTTATGGGAGTGACGCGGCGAGGCAAGGCTTCGAACCCCGGCCGGCGTGAACACGGCTTCGCCGGCCGGGCGTATCGAAGGCATTGCCCAGGCGCTTGCCCCCAGGCGCCTGCGCAATGCCGCAATGAAAGAACAACGACAAGAACCTGAGGAGCCCCAGATGAGCCTCGACCCACGCGCCCTGCTGCGCGAGCTGTTCGACACCGCCATCGCCGCCGCCCACCCGGCGCAGACGCTGGCCCGCCACCTGCCGCGGGTGCATGGCGGGCGCACCATCGTCATCGGCGCCGGCAAGGCCGCCGGGGCCATGGCCGAAGTGGTCGAGGCGCACTGGAAGGACGAGCAGGTGGACGGCCTGGTGGTCGCCCCCTACGGCTACGGCGCCAATTGCCAACGCATCGAAGTGGTGGAAGCCGCGCACCCAGTGCCGGACGACGCCGGCGAGCGCGTGGCCCGCCGCGTGCTGGAGCTGGTCAGCGACCTGAGCGAGGACGACCGGGTGATCTTCCTGCTCTCCGGCGGCGGCTCGGCGCTGCTCGCCCTGCCCGCCGAAGGCATCAGCCTCGACGACAAGCGCGCGCTGAACAAGGCGCTGCTCAAGTCCGGCGCCGCCATCGACGAAATGAACTGCGTGCGCAAGCACCTCTCGGCCATCAAGGGCGGCCGCCTGGCCCGCGCCTGCTGGCCGGCCAGCGTGTACACCTACGCGATTTCCGACGTGCCCGGCGACGAGGCCACGGTGATCGCCTCCGGCCCCACCGTGGGCGACCCGACCACCTCCGCCGATGCCCTGGCCATTCTCAAGCGCTACGGCATCGACACCCCGGCGCACATCCGCGCCTGGCTGGAAGACCCGCGCTCGGAGACCGTCAAGCCCGGCGCCGACTGCCTGTCGCGCAGCTACTTCACCCTCATCGCCACGCCGCAGCAGGCCCTCGACGCGGCCGCCGCCAAGGCCCGCGCCGCCGGCCTGGAGGTGCTGATCCTCGGCGACCTGGAAGGCGAATCCCGCGACGTGGCCAAGGTCCACGCCGGCATCGCCCGCCAGGTGCGCAAGCACGGCCAGCCGCTGGCCGCGCCCTGCCTGGTGCTCTCCGGCGGCGAGACCACCGTCACCGTGCGCGGCAAGGGCCGCGGCGGGCGCAACGCCGAGTTCCTGCTCAGCCTCACCGCCGCGCTCAAGGGCGAGCCGGGCATCTGGGCGCTGGCCGGCGACACCGACGGCATCGACGGCATGGAGAACAACGCCGGCGCGCTGATGAGCCCGTGCAGCTACCGGCGCGCCCTGGCAGCCGGGCTGAACCCGCTGCACGAGCTGGACGACAACAACGGCTACGGCTTCTTCGCCGAGCTGGACGACCTGGTGGTCACCGGGCCGACCCGCACCAACGTCAACGACTTCCGCGCCATCCTGATCCTCGAGAGTGACGAGCAATGAACAGCGACAAGAAGGTCAAGATCCTCGCCACCCTCGGCCCGGCCATCAAGGGCCGCGAGGACATCCGCGCCCTGGTGGACGCCGGCGCCAACCTGTTCCGCCTGAACTTCAGCCACGGCGAATACGCCGACCATTCCCAGCGCTACCAGTGGGTGCGCGAGGTGGAGGCCGAGCTGGGCACGCCCATCGGCATCCTCATGGACCTGCAGGGGCCGAAGCTGCGCGTCGGCCGCTTCGAGAACGGCGCGGTGATGCTGCACAAGGGCCAGAGCTTCACCCTCGACCTGATGGATGCCGCCGGCGACGAGCGCCGCGTGACCCTGCCGCACCCGGAGATCATCCAGGCTCTGGAGCCGGGCATGAGCCTGCTGCTGGACGACGGCCGCATCCGCCTGCAGGTGCTGAACAACCACGGCGACGCCATCGAGACCCGCGTGCTCAACAGCGGCGAGCTGTCCGACCGCAAGGGCGTCAACGTGCCCGAGGCGGTGCTCAAGCTCAGCCCGTTGACCGCCAAGGACCGCCGCGACCTGGCATTCGGCCTGGAGCTGGGCGTGGACTGGGTGGCGCTGTCCTTCGTGCAGCGCCCGGAAGATATAGAGGAAGCCCGCGCGCTGATCGGCGACAAGGCCTTCATCATGGCCAAGATCGAGAAGCCCTCGGCGGTGCAGTGCATCGAAGAGATCGCCCGCCTGGCCGACGCCATCATGGTCGCCCGCGGCGACCTCGGTGTGGAGGTGCCGGCGCAGAACGTGCCGGGCATCCAGAAGCGCATCATCCAGGTCTGCCGCCAGCTCGGCCGGCCGGTGGTGGTGGCCACGCAGATGCTCGAATCCATGCGCTTCTCCCCGGCGCCGACGCGCGCCGAAGTCACCGACGTGGCCACCGCGGTCAGCGAGGGCGCCGACTGCGTGATGCTCAGCGCCGAGACCGCCTCCGGCCAGTACCCGGTGGAAGCGGTGGAAATGATGGCCAAGATCATCCGCCAGGTGGAAGCCGAGCCGGACTACCAGGGCCAGCTGGAACTGAACCGCCCGGAGCCGGACGCCACCGTGTCCGACGCCATCAGCTGCGCCATCCGCCGCATCAGCCGCATCCTGCCGGTGGCGGTGCTGGTCAACTACACCGAGTCCGGCAGCTCCACCCTGCGCGCCTCGCGGGAACGACCGAAGGCGCCGATCCTCAGCCTGACACCCAACCTCAAGGCGGCACGCCGGCTGAGCGTGGCCTGGGGCGTGTATTCGGTGGTCAACGAGCAACTGGCCCACGTCGACGAGATCTGCGCCACCGCCCTGGAAATCGCCCTGGCCCAGCGCATGGCCCAGCGCGGCGACACCGTGGTGGTGACGGCGGGGCTGCCGTTCGGGCAGCCGGGGAGTACCAATATGCTGAGGATCGAGACGGTGGCGCCGGCGTTGTCGGCCTGAAGAGCCCCTCACCCCAGCCCTCTCCCGGAGGGAGAGGGGGCAGTTCGGCGCCGCCGGTAATGCCGGTGTTCCGCCTTCTGCCACACAAGTCCCCTCTCCCCCTGGGAGAGGGTTAGGGTGAGGGAACCAGGCCACCGGTAACTCCGGCGCCCCACCTTCTGCCGCACAAGTCCCCTCTCCCTCTGGGAGAGGGTTAGGGTGAGGGAACCAGGCGCCGCCGGTAATGCCGGTGTTCCGCCTTCTGCCACACAAGTCCCCTCTCCCTCTGGGAGAGGGTTAGGGTGAGGGAACCAGGCCACCGGTAACTCCGGCGCCCCACCTTCTGCCACACGAGTCCCCTCTCCCTCTGGGAGAGGGTTAGGGTGAGGGAACCAGGCCCACCGCCAACACCGGAGCCAGGCCTGGCTCCTCTCCTCCCCCTCTTCAGGAAAAAGCCTGGAGAGAGAAAAAACAGAGTTCCGGAACCCTGCCAAAGCCGGGTTCCACACCGCGTCACTCCCGGACGGACGGGGCCGGGAAAACGGGGCCGCGACCCCGTCCGTCCGGGATTGGCCTTGAACGGCCAGCAGTTCTGTCGGCCATAGCCACCCTCGCACCCTCCCACGCAGGCTATGGACATTCGAGGCCACCCTCCGGCGATCCCGGGGACAGGCCTCTTTTTTATTCACGCCCCAAAATGGTGCCATGGCAGAATGCGCCCACTGACACAGCCCACGGAGCTTCCCGCGATGCCCTCCCCCGATGGAAGGCACGGCCGCCGACGCGGAACCGGAGAAGCCCCGGACATCCCCTTCAACTGCCCAGATCCTCAATGCGCCCACTACCGTTATTGACCCTCTGGCTGCGCGGCTTCAGCCAGGTGTTCCTGCAACCCTCGCCGCTGTTCGGCCTGCTCTGCCTGGCCCTGATCGGCGCCTGCGCCCCCGGCCTGCTCCCCGGCGCCCTGCTCGGCGCCACTGCCGGCCCGGCCTTCGCCCACCTGCTGCGCTGCCGCCAGGGCGACACAAACGCCGGCCTGTACGGCTACAACGCCGTGCTGATCGGCCTGCTGCTGCCGCTGAAGTTCGCCTGGTCGCCCATGCTGGTGGCGCTCGTGCTGTTCGCCAGCCTCGCCAGCGTGTTGCTGCAGCGCCTACTGCTGCGCGCCTCGCGCCAGCGCCACGGCCTGCCGCCCTACACCCTGGCCTTCGTCCTGCTCGGCTGGACGCTGCCGGCGCTGGGCACGCTGCTGTCGCTGCCGGCCGCCACGCCCCTGGCCGGGCTGGTCGAGCTGCCGCTGCCGACGCTGCTCGAAGCCACCTCCCGCGCCTTCGGCCAGGTGATCTTCCTCGACACCCCGCTGGCCGGCGCGCTGATCTTCCTCGGCCTGCTGCTGGGCGCGCCGCGCGCCGCCACCTGGGCGCTGTTCGGCGCGGTGATGGTGCTGCCGGTGGCGGTGTTCGCCGGCATTCCCCAGGGCGACGTGCACAGCGGCCTGCTCGGCATGAACAGCGCCCTGGCCGCCCTCGCCCTGGCCCTGCGCGGCCCCGGCCCCTTCGCCCCGCTGGCCGGCGCCGTGCTGGCGCTCATCCTGCAACAGGCCATGGTCGCCCTGGGCATCCCCTTCATGACCGCGCCCTTCATCTTCGCCTGCCTGCTGGTATTGCTGGGCGAACGCCTGCTGCGCCCGGCCTCGCGCCGCGCACCGCTGGCCGGCAACTGAGGCGGATTGCGCCGAGCGCCAACCGTGACGCCATGTCACATGGCAATCCCATCCAGGCCGGCACAGGTCAAGGCCGGCCCGGCTCCACGCCGCCATGCTGGCGAGGCGTGGGCGTGGTTTCCGACGACCGCCGCGCATTTTCCCGCCCGTGACGGCATAATCCGCGCCCTTCCGCGGCCCGCCGGGTTCGCGTTTCCATTTGCAAGCAGCGGTAAGGTCATGACACTTCCCTCCCCCACCCTGTTCCAACGCATCCAGCGCAGCAGCCTGGTGATGCGCATCTTCGTCGGCATGCTGGCCGGCATCGCCCTGGCGCTGGTCGCGCCCGACGCCGCCCTGGCCGTCGGCCTGCTCGGCAAACTGTTCATCGCGGCGCTCAAGGCCGTGGCGCCGGTGCTGGTCCTGGTGCTGGTCTGCGCCTCCATCGCCAACCACAAGGCCGGGCAGCGCACCCACATCCGCCCGATCCTGGCGCTGTACCTGCTGGGCACCTTCGCCGCCGCGGTGGTGGCGGTGGCGGCCAGCTTCGCCTTCCCCTCGACCCTGGTGCTCGACGCCCCGGCCAGCGGCAACGCTCCGCCCGGCGGCATCGGCGACGTGCTCAATGGCCTGCTGTTCAGCGTCGCCAGCAACCCGGTGAAGGCGCTGCTGGAGGCCAACTTCATCGGCATCCTGGCCTGGGCCGTGGGCCTCGGCCTGGCCCTGCGCCATGCCCGGCAGAGCACCCGCGACCTGCTCGACGACCTGGCCGGCGGGGTGACGCTGATCGTCCGCGTGGTGATCGCCTTCGCCCCGCTGGGCATCTTCGGCCTGGTGGCCAGCACCTTCGCCGAATCCGGCCTCGATGCCCTGCTCGGCTACCTGCAGCTATTGGCTGTGCTGCTGGGCTGCATGCTCTTCGTGGCGCTGGTGGTGAACCCAGCAATCGTGTTCTGGAAGCTGCGCCGCAACCCCTACCCGCTGGTCTTCACCTGCCTGCGCGAGAGCGGCGTGACCGCCTTCTTCACCCGCAGCTCGGCGGCCAATATCCCGGTCAACCTGCAGCTGTGCGAACGCCTGGGCCTGCACGAGGACACCTACTCGGTGTCGATCCCGCTGGGCGCCACCATCAACATGGCCGGCGCCGCCGTGACCATCAGCGTGCTGAGCCTGGCCGCGGCCCACACCCTGGGCATCGCCATCGACCTGCCCAGCGCCCTGTTGCTGTGCGTGGTCTCGGCGGTGTGCGCCTGCGGCGCCTCCGGCGTGGCCGGCGGCTCGCTGCTGATGATCCCGCTGGCCTGCGGGCTGTTCGGCATCTCCGGCGAGGTGGCCATGCAGGTGGTGGCGGTGGGCTTCGTCATCAGCATCCTGCAGGACTCGGCGGAAACCGCGCTGAACTCCTCCACCGACGTGATCTTCACCGCCGCGGCCTGCCTGGCCGAGGAACCGGCAGCCGCCGAGGCGGGCCTGGGCGAGAAGCGCTGAACCAGGCGACGCGCCCCGCGGGGCGCGTCCCTGCATAAGTAAATAGCCTTTGGGTATTTAAGCGGCATATAACCCATGGGCATAATCGGGCGATCCAACACTGCCGAGAAGGAACCGCCCGTGAAACGACTCTTCGCCGCCTCCCTGCTGGCCGCCGGAATGGCCCTGGCCGGCGCCGCCCAGGCCGCGCCGCCGCTGCTCAACGTCTCCTACGACGTGATGCGCGACTTCTACAAGGAGTACAACCCCGCCTTCCAGAAGCACTGGGAAGCGGAGAAAGGCGAGAAGATCACCATCCAGATGTCCCACGGCGGCTCCAGCAAGCAGGCGCGCTCGGTGATCGACGGCCTGCCGGCCGACGTCATCACCATGAACCAGGCCACCGACATCGACGCCCTGGCCGACAACGGCGGCCTGGTGCCGAAGGACTGGGCCACCCGCCTGCCGAACAACAGCGCGCCCTTCACCTCGGCCACCGTGTTCATCGTGCGCAAGGGCAACCCCAAGGGCCTGCACGACTGGCCGGACCTGCTCAAGGACGGCGTGCAGGTGGTGGTGCCCAACCCGAAGACCTCGGGCAACGGCCGCTACACCTACCTTTCCGCCTGGGGCTACTCGCTCAAGCACGGCGGCGATGAAGCCAAGGCCAAGGAATTCGTCGGCCAGCTGTTCAAGCACGTACCGGTGCTGGACACCGGCGGCCGCGCGGCGACCACCACCTTCATGCAGAACCAGATCGGCGACGTGCTGGTGACCTTCGAGAACGAGGCCGAGATGATCGCCCGCGAATTCGGCCGCGGCGGCTTCGAGGTGGTCTACCCGAGCGTTTCCGCCGAGGCCGAGCCGCCGGTGGCGGTGGTCGACAAGGTGGTCGAGAAGAAAGGCACCCGCGAACAGGCCGAGGCCTACCTGAAATACCTGTGGTCCGACGAGGGCCAGACCATCGCCGCCGACAACTACCTGCGCCCGCGCAACCCGGCGATCCTGGCCAAGTACGCCGACCGCTTCCCGAAGGTGGACTTCTTCTCGGTGGAGAAGACCTTCGGCGACTGGCGCACGGTGCAGAAGACCCACTTCGCCGATGGCGGGGTGTTCGACCAGATCTATAGCGGTAACTGATAGCGCAAGCTGCGCCGAGGCGCTCTTCGTAGGATGGGTTGAGCTTGCGATACCCATGCTGCCGTGGTGATGGGTATCGCTTCGCTCAACACCATCCTACGAAAAGCCGTGCTTCCTGGAACCGTAGGACCTTGTCCGCGATGGCCGGACGTCCCGGCGCGATTCGCGGATGAGATCCGCTCCTACGCTGCCCCACCCACGCCATTCCCCTGTAGGAGCGCGCCCTGCGCGCGAATTCGCGGACAGGGGAAATGCCGTGCCTCATGGCCTGCCCCCTCACCCTAACCCTCTCCCGGAGGGAGAGGGGACCGTTCGGAGTGCGTTGGTATTTCGACGTTAACCGGCCAGCACAGGGATTGCCGGCTGAAACCAGGCCGCCTCTCGGCACGGACCAGCCCCCTCTCCCTCCGGGAGAGGGCTGGGGTGAGGGGAAAGCCCGAACGCCAATGTCATTCCCATGTAGGAGCGCGCCCTGCGCGCGATTCGCGGGCAGGGGAAATGCCGTGCCTCTCGGCCTGGGCAGGCCTGCGGCTCCCTCACCCTAACCCTCTCCCGGAGGGAGAGGGGACCGTTCGGAGTGCGTTGGTATTTCGGCGTTAGCCGGCTAGCACAGGGATTGCCGGCTGAAACCAGGCCGCCTCTCGGCACAACCAGCCCCCTCTCCCTTTGGGAGAGGGCTGGGGTGAGGGAAAGCCCGCGCGCCGATGTCATCGCGACCTGCGCACGAATCGCGGACGGAACCCCCGCCTCCTCAACGCTGCCGCCACCCCATCTCGCGCAACGCCTCCAGCAGGCGCTCCCCGCCCAGCGCCGGCACCAGCGTGCCGTCCGCCGTGCGCATCTCGCGGCCGGCCAGGATGGCGTTGACGATGGCTTCCTCCACCGCCTCCGCCGCCGCGGCGAACAGCGGCGAGATGTGCTCGTTGTTGAGCATCTGCAGCGGCGTGCTCTGCGGCAGGCCCTTGCGCCCGTAGTCGGCCGGCGGCAGGTCCCGGTTGCCGGTGGCGAAGGCCAGGAAGATGTCGCCGCTGCTGTCCTCGGTGCCGCCGCCGGTGCGGGCAATGCCGATGGAGGCGCGTTGCGCCAGGCGCTGGCACTGGTGCGGCAGCAGCGGCGCGTCGGTGGCGATGATGACTACGATCGAGCCCATGCCCGGCTCGCCCTTTTCCGCGAAGGGCGAGGGAATGTCGCCCAGCACCCGGCCCACCGGGTAGCCGTCGACGCGCAGTTCGCGGCGCTGGCCGTGGTTGGCCTGGACCAGCACGCCCACCGTCCAGCCGCCCTGCTCCGCCGGCAGCTTGCGCGAGGCGCTGCCGATGCCGCCCTTGAACTCGTGGCAGATCATCCCGGTGCCGCCGCCCACCGGGCCTTCGGTCACAGGCCCGGACTCGGCGCCGGCCAGGGCCTGGCGCACCTGCTCGGGGCCGACGTGCTGGCCCCAGATGTCGTTGAGCAGGCCGTCGTAGGTCTCCATCACCACCGGCATGCACCAGTACACTGCCGGGTCGCCCAGGGCGTCGCGCTCGGCGGCCACCAGGGCGTCGCGCACCACGCCGACGCTGTGGGTGTTGGTGATGGCGATGGGCGTGGTCAGCAGGCCGGCCTCGCGGATCCACTCCAGGCCCGTGGCATCGCCGTTGCCATTGAGCACATGGACGCCGGCGAAGCAGGGTTGCAGGCGGGCCTCGCCGGCGCGGGGCTGGACCACGCTGACGCCGGTGCACACCTGCCTGCCGTCACGCTCGGCGATCAGCGTGCTGTGGCCGACGCGAACGCCGGGGACATCGGTGATGGCATTGAATGCGCCGGGCGTGCCCAGGCCCAGGGTGATGCCGAGTTGACGAGCGCGCATGGGGACTCCTGTGGTCTTCAGAGTTTCTGGAAAGCCGGGCTCAACTTGCCGTAGGTGCCGTAGAGAATCACCGACACGGCCAGTATCCCGATAATGGTCATCACATCCCGCGCCGAGGCTTCCAGCAACAGGTTGAGCAGCAGGTAGCCGGCGCCGACCACCGCCAGCAGCGCCGGCAGCGGCCACAGCGGCATGCGGTAGGGGTGCTCGCGGTCGCGGCGCAGCACGCGGCTGAACAGCGCGCACAGGGCCACCACCAGGTAGATCAGCACCAGCAGCAACACGGTGAAGGACGTCAGTTCCTCCAGGTTGGAGCTGAAGCTCAGCGCCGCCGAGGGCACGCCGAGGAACAGCGTGGCCAGCCAGGGCGACTCCCAGCGCGGGTGGATGCGGGTGAAGGCGCGGTTCAGCGTCGGTGTCCAGAGGGCGTCGCGGCCGCTGCTGAAGATCACCCGGCCGACCTGGATGACGATGGCGACTATGGCGTTGAACACCGAGAGGAAGATGCCGGCGCTGACCAGCCGCGACAGCGTGGCGTTGCCGTGGGCGGTGAGCAGGTAGCCGATGGGGTCGGGGCTGGCGAGCATGTCCTTGAGCGAGGGCGCGCCGATCAGCAGCGCGGTCAGCGGCACCAGTTCGATCACCACCACCAGCACCAGCGACCAGAGCACCGCGCGGTGTACGCTGCGGCCGCCGTCCTTCATGTCCTCGGCCAGCAGCACGGCGCCGCCGAAGCCGTTGTAGGAGAACACCGCGGTGCCCACCGCGCCTATCACCAGCGCCCAGGGCGCCGCCGCCAGCACGCCGCCGCTCAGCGTCTGCGGCTGCAGCAGCACGCTCAGCGGCTGGCTGGCGTGGCCGAAACCGAGCACCACTATCACCAGCAGCGCGGCCACTTCGCAGAGCAGGAAGACGCCGGTGACCCAGGCGTTGACACGGATGTTGAGGATGCCCAGCACGTAGCTGGCGGCGACTATGACCAGGGCCACGGTCTGGGTGTCGAACTGCGTGCCCAGCGCGCCGTTGAGGTAGGTGGCCGCGCCCGTGGCCAGCACCGGCGGGATGAACAGCAGCGAGACCAGCACGGCGAGGAAGGTGGCGTAGCCGGCCATGCCGCCGAACACCCGCTTGGCGTAGACGTACTCGCCGCCGGCCGAGCTGTGCGCGCGGCCCAGCTCGGCGTAGCACCAGGCGAACATCAGCGCCAGCGCCGCGGCCATGACGAAGGCCAGGAAGGCGCCGCTGCCGGCCTGCTGGATGGCGAAGGGGGCGATGACGAATACGCTGCTGGCGGGGGTGACCGCCGAGACGGTGATGGCGACCACGTCGAACACGCCCAGGCTGGGCTTGAGCGCGCCGTCCGGCGCTGCGGGAGAGCTCATGTCGTTTTCCTCGAATTGTTATTGGCGGTTGAGGCAGGAACGAAAACCCTTGTGGCGCCCTCTGCGCGGGACGCTGCATGGCCCGCAGTCTGGGCGGCCGGGCCCTGGCGGCCAATCACCATTTGGGGTTACGCCCCTTGACGGCGGGGCCTGAAAAAGAGGAAACCGGGTGACCTTTCGCGCCGGAGCCCCGGGGATGCACAACCTGTTTCGCGAAGTCGGCATGCACGCCAACCTCGGCCGCGCCATCGAGCAGATCGGCCAGCCGCGCTTCTGGAAGCAGCTGATCCTGCTGCTGCACCAGTGGCTGCCGTTCGACAACGCCCTGGCGGCCTTCTACCCCGCCAACGCCACCCCGGTGGCGCTGGAGGAATACGACGCCGATCCACAGGCCGTCTCGGCGGCCATGCCCGCCTACCTCAGCGGCCTGTACCAGCTCGACCCTTTCTACCAGGCCTGCCGCGAAGGCCTGCCCAGCGGCCTGTACCGCCTGGAGGAAGTGGCCCCGGACCAGTTCCGCCAGAGCGAATACTTCCTCAACTACTTCCACGACAACGTGCTGGAAGACGAGGTGCAGTTCATCCTGCAGTTGCCCGGCCAGGGCGCGCTGTCGCTGTCCCTGGGCATGCGCAAGCCGTTCGACGCCGCACAGTGCGGCCTGCTGGCGATGCTCTGCCCCTGGGTGCTGGCGCTGATGCAGCAGCACTGGCAGCAGCGCAGCCAGCGCCTGCTGCCGGCAAACCCGGAGGGCGTGGCCACCCAGGTGCGCGACGCCCTCAGCCACTTCGGCGCCGGGGTGCTCTCCGAGCGCGAGCTGGAGATCGCCCGGCTGATCCTGCGCGGCTACTCCTCCAAGGCCATGGCCGAGCGCCTGGCCATCTCCCCGGAGACCATCAAGGTGCACCGCCGGCACCTCTACGCCAAGCTGGACATCTCCTCGCAGCCGGAGCTGTTCTCGCTGTTCCTGCAGTCCCTCGGACACGACCCGGAGAACCCCTGAGGCAGGCTCCATCGACCCGGCGAATGCGCCCGCGCGGGGAGCTTCGCGGCCTGAATGGGCGTGTCCGGAGAGACAGCAGCCTGTCCGCCGCGGCCACTGGCCGGCTCGGGCCGGGCCCCTAGACTGAAGGCCGTCCAAACGACAATCACAAGAGGACAGCCCGATGAATGCCCGCGCCAAGTTCACCCACATGGAAGACGGCAGCGTCGAGGACTGGTCGATCATCGCCCAGGATTTCGCCGCCTACGCCACCCAGTTGCCCGACCGCATCCTCGCCCACCTGCGCCTGCTCGACGGCGACTTCGGCGGCTTCCCGGTGGACCGCCTGAGCCACTCGCTGCAGACCGCCACCCTGGCCCACCGCGACGGCCGCGACGAGGAATACGTGGTCTGCGCCCTGCTCCACGACATCGGCGACACCCTCGGTTCCTACAACCACGCCGACATCGCCGCCGCCATCCTCAAGCCCTTCGTCAGCCCGGAGAACCACTGGATGATCGAGAAGCACGCGATCTTCCAGGGCTACTACTTCTTCCACCACCTGGGCCTGGACCGCCACCTGCGCGAGCAGTTCAAGGACCACCCGCAGTTCGAGCAGACCATCGAGTTCTGCGCGCGCTACGACGCCGCGGCCTTCGACCCCGAGGGCGAGACGCTGCCGCTGGAGTTCTTCGAGCCGATGCTGCGGCGCGTCTTCGCCAAGCCGCGGCAGTCCATCTACATGGCGCGGGACGCCGACTGAAACCGGCCGCCGGCCGGGGCGATGAATCGTCACTGGCCGGCGGATGGGCGCTTGGTTAAGATCCCCAGGTCGTACTTGTGGAAGGCGCACGTCAGAATGCGCCATCACCGATCAGGGATAATCCGAGCGCATGAAGCCCAACCGTTCCGAAACGCCGTCCCGACCTGGCGCCGCCCCTCTGCGCGAGTACCATTCGCGCGTCCTGGCCTACCTCGCCGTGGCCGCCACCGTCAGCGCCGGCACCTTCAGCCAGTACTTCGGCTACGACGCGCTCTGGATGGTCCCCTACGCCCTGCTCTACCCGCACCTGGCGCAGAACCTGAGCCGCCGCTACAAGCACAGCCACCCGCAGCAGACACGCCTGGTCCTGCAGGCCCTGGACGCCCTGCACACCGGCGCCGGCGCCGCCCTGCTGGGCTTCTCGGTGGTGCCGGCGCTGATGCTGGTGCTGATCCTGGCCTTCTCCTCGCTGGTCGTCGGCGGCCTGCGCACCCTCGGCCTGGCCCTGCTGATGGCGCTGAGCGCCGCGGTGCTCACCGGCGCGCTGGCCGGCCCGGGCTTCAAGGGCAATGCGCCGCTGCTGGTGAACCTGGTCAGCGTGCTGTTCTGCGCCTTCTACATCTGCGTCACCGCCTACTTCACCCACCAGCAGGGCCTGCGCCTGGCCCAGGTGCGCGGCGAGATCGCCCGCGAGCAGGAAAAGGCCGCGCGGCTGGCGCACAACCTGGCCAAGTACCTGTCGCCGCAGGTCTGGGAATCCATCTTCAGCGGCAAGCGCAGCGTGCGCCTGGAAACCCAGCGCAAGAAGCTCACGGTGTTCTTCTCCGACATCAAGGGTTTCACCGAGCTGTCCGAGGAGCTGGAAGCCGAAACCCTGACCGACATGCTCAACAACTACCTCAACGAAATGTCGAAGATCGCCCTCAAGTACGGCGGCACCATCGACAAGTTCGTCGGCGACTGCGTGATGGTGTTTTTCGGCGACCCCACCACCCAGGGCGCGAAGAA
The DNA here is from genome assembly GCF_000725445.1 of Pseudomonas sp. AAC. Lineage (NCBI taxonomy): Bacteria > Pseudomonadati > Pseudomonadota > Gammaproteobacteria > Pseudomonadales > Pseudomonadaceae > Pseudomonas > Pseudomonas sp. AAC. The sequence goes on from NZ_KL647097.1 coordinate 210,572, forward strand.
GGACGCCGTGGCCGCGGTGTCCATGGCCGTGGCCATGCGCAAGCACATGAAGGTGATGCGCCAGCAGTGGCGCGCCCAGGGCATCACCAAGCCGCTGGAGGTGCGCATGGGCATCAACACCGGCTACTGCACGGTGGGCAACTTCGGCGCCGAAACGCGCATGGACTACACCATCATCGGCCGCGAGGTGAACCTCGCCAGCCGCCTGGAAAGCGCCGCCGAGGCCGGCGAGATCCTCCTCAGCCACGAGACCTACTCGCTGGTGAAGGACGTGATCATGTGCCGCGACAAGGGCCAGATCAGCGTCAAGGGCTTCAGCAAGCCGGTGCAGATCTACCAGGCGGTGGACTTCCGTCGCGACCTGGGCGCCAACCCCAGCTTCATCGAGCACGAGCTGCCGGGGTTCTCCATGTACCTGGACACCAACAACGTGCAGAACTTCGACAAGGACCGGGTGATCCAGGCGCTGCAGCAGGCGGTGGAGAAGCTCAAGGACAAGATCATTCTTTGAGCTTGTGCCGCTGGCTGCCTTCGTAGGAGCGAGCTTGCTCGCGAACGGGGTTTGCCGGTGGCTGCGGTGCTGGGTAATTAGAGCACCCTCTCCCCAACCCTCTCCCTGAAGGGAGAGGGGGCTGTCCTGAGCGGGCTGCAAGTCAGGCACCATCCTTCCACCCCGTCATTCCCGCGTACGCGGGAGCCCAGAGACTTTGGGGTGACTCCTTTCCCTCTCCCTGAAGGAAGAGGGGCCGTTCGGAGCAGTTGGGCTTTCCAGAGTCAGCCGGCAGCTCCAGAGTTGCCGGCCGACACCAAATCCTTTCTCGGCACGGACAGCTCCCTCTCCCTTCAGGGAGAGGGTTGGGGAGAGGGGACGGAGTCAACCTGAAACACGACAGCCACCGGTAAACCTCGTTCGCGAGCAAGAACTAGGCGTCCCCCTCGCTCCTACAATCTCCCCGCCCATAAAAAAGCCCGCTGCGGGGCGGGCTTGAAGGAGGCGCGGCGCTTCACGTCGCCGCGCCCAACCGGAGAACCGGGAGGTATCAGGCGGCCTGGGCCTCCTTGGCTTCCAGCGCCGACGGGCCGGCGGCCAGTTCGCGGTCCAGTTGCGCGGAGTCCAGCTGCTTGCACCACTTGGCAACCACCACGGTGGCCACGCCGTTGCCCACCAGGTTGGTCAGCGCGCGGGCCTCGGACATGAAGCGGTCGATGCCGAGGATCAGCGCCAGGCCGGCGACCGGCAGGTGGCCCACGGCGGACAGGGTGGCGGCCAGGACGATGAAGCCCGAACCGGTGACGCCCGCCGCGCCCTTGGAGGCGATCAGCAGCACCAGCAGCAGGGTCAGCTGGTGGGTGATGTCCATCGGGGTGTCGGTGGCCTGGGCGATGAATACCGCGGCCATGGTCAGGTAGATCGAGGTGCCGTCGAGGTTGAACGAGTAGCCGGTGGGGATCACCAGGCCGACCACGCTCTTGTCGCAGCCCAGCTTCTCCATCTTGGCGATCATGCGCGGCAGCGCCGATTCCGAGGACGAGGTGCCGAGGACGATCAGCAGTTCCTCGCGGATGTACTTGATGAACTTCAGGATGTTGAAGCCGTGGGCGCGGGCGATGCCGCCCAGGACGATGAGCACGAACAGCAGGCAGGTGATGTAGAAGCAGGCCATCAGCTGGCCCAGCTGCACCAGCGAACCCACGCCGTAGGCGCCGATGGTGAAGGCCATGGCGCCGAAGGCACCGATGGGAGCGACCTTCATGATCACGTTGATGATGTTGAACATCACCTGGGTGAAGCGCTCGATGAACTGGAAGATCGGCTGGCCGTAGCTGCCCAGGCGGTGCAGCGCGTAGCCGAACAGCACGGAGAAGAACAGCACCTGCAGGATGTCACCGTTGGCGAAGGCGCCGACCACGGTGTTGGGGATGATGTTCATCAGGAAGTCGACGGTGCTCTGCTTCGCGCCGGCGGCCGCGTAGGCGGCGATCTTGCTGGTGTCCAGGCTGGCCGGGTCGACGTGCATGCCGGCGCCGGGCTGGACCACGTTGACCACCACCAGGCCGATGATCAGCGCGATGGTCGAGACGATCTCGAAGTACAGCAGGGCCATGCCGCCGGTCTTGCCTACAGCCTTCATGCTCTGCATGCCGGCGATGCCGGTGACCACGGTGCAGAAGATGATCGGCGCGATGGCCATCTTGATCAGTTTGACGAAGCCGTCGCCCAGGGGCTTCATCAGCACGGCGGTCTGCGGATAGTAGTGGCCCAGGGCGATGCCGATGGCGATGGCGATCAGCACCTGCACGTACAGGCTCTTGTAGAAGGGTTGCTTGGTCATTGCGGCAGGGTCCTCTTGAGCTGGCGGCCCGCCTTCCTGGCGGCGGCGCGTTGCCCGAAGCGTTATCTCCCTTCAGTGGGAGAATTTGTTTTCGTCCTGCCCGTCGGCAGGCCTTGAACCCTATTGGCAAGCCCTGTGCCAAATCGCCATCTTTATATTTTTACTTTATTTTCAATAGCTTACAAAAACACCAAAGCGACATGCGGGCCGATCGATGGCGGAAATCCGCCAAGTCCGCGGCGGGTTTCCCGCCACTTGGCGGGTATCCGCCAGGGCCCCGGGTGCCTTAGATTTGCCCCACGGCCGCCGCGAACCGGCGCCCGGCACACACGCAGCAGAACAAGGAAAACCCATGCGTGAACGCACCATCGCCAGCCATTTCGTCCGCGCCGCCCTGCGCGGCGCCCGCCAGCAGGGCCACGACCCCCTGCCGCTGCTGCGCGCCGCCGGCATCCAGCCGGCCTTGCTCGAAGAGCCGCGGGCGCGGGTCTCGCCGGAGCAGTTCGGCCGGCTGATCCAACTGGTCTGGGAAGACCTCGACGACGAGTACATGGGCTTCGGCGAGGTGCGCAGCAAGCGCGGCACCTTCGCCATGATGTGCCACGCCATCATCCAGTGCCGCACCCTGGAGAAGGCCCTGGGCCGCGGCGCGCTCTTCTACGACCTGTTCCCCGCCGCGCCGCGCATCGAGCTGCGCCGCGACGGCGAGCGCGCCGAGCTGGTCATCGACCACAGCGCGCTGCAGGACCCGGAACACTTCCTCACCGAGAGCCTGCTGGTGATCTGGCATCGCCTGGGCAGCTGGCTGATCGGCCAGCGCATCCGCCTGGACGAAGCCCGCTTCGCCTATCCCGAGCCGGCCCACGCCGCCGAGTACGACCTGCTGTTCCCCTGCCCGCGGCGCTTCGCCGCCGACAGCACCGGGCTGAGCTTCCACGCGCGCTACCTGGACATGCCGCTGCTGCAGGACGAGCGCAGCCTCAAGCACTTCCTCAAGGACTCCCCGGCCGACCTGCTGGCTCGCCCGGACGGCGGCGACAGCCTGACCAGCCAGATCCGCCGCCTGCTCGGCCGCGACTGCCGGCGCTGGCCGGACCTGGAAAGCGTGGCGCAGCAGTTGCACATGAGCCCGCAGACGCTGCGCCGCCACCTGCGCGAGGAAGGTCCGAACTTCCAGGAACTCAAGGACCAGCTGCGCCGCGACCTGGCCATTTACCACCTGGGCCGCGACGAACTGTCGATCCAGGACATCGCCGACCAGCTCGGCTTCTCCGAGCCCTCGGCATTCCACCGCGCGTTCAAGAAATGGACCGGGCTGACGCCGGGGGCGTACCGGGCGCGGCAGGGGGAGTGATGTCGCTAGTGAAATGGCGGGAGAGGCGCTAGCATTGCGCGACTACTCACCAAGGAAGGTACGCAAGCGATGGAAGAAAATCCCTACGTCCAGCCGAAGGCCACGGTGCACGAACAGGAATCCGCCAACAAGGCTCTGCGCATGGCCGAGCTGCACATCTCCCAGGCCTGGATCGGCGCTTGCATCGGCAGCGCATTGGCCGCCATGGTGGTGGTCCACGGGTTGAGCCGGGGTGGATTGCCCCACCTGCTCATCCAGGCCACCGGCATCAGCGCAGCCGTGCTGCTAGCGCTCGCACTCGGCGTCTATCGCAAGAGCCGTGTCTGCGCGGCGCTGCTGCTGGTGTACCAGCTCTGCACCCTGTTCCTGGTGGCCTTTCTGGGGCGGATGACACTGACGGCGCTGATCGCGGCACTCTTCACCTACCTGTTCGCCCAGGGTTTGCTCGGCTGTATCCGCTATCACCGCTTGAAGCACCTGGCGCAGACCTGATTCGTAAATGCGCATGACGCCTACGGTTCCTGGCAAGCACCGATGCAGAAGCGCGCCCTGCGTGCCTTTCGCCGCCTCTACCCCGGCAAACGGATGCGGAAGCAGGCGCCGCCCAGTTCGGAGTCGTCCAGCGCCAGGCTGCCGCCGTAGCTGTCGAGGATGTCCATCACCACCGCCGTGCCTATGCCCTGCCCCGGGTGCTGGGTGTCCAGCCGTTCGCCGCGCTGGAGGATGCGCTGGCGCTGGTCCGGGGGGATGCCCGGGCCGTCGTCTTCCACTCGCAGTTCGTAGCCGCCGTCCTGCTGGCGGGCGCTGATGCGCACGCGGGCCAGGCACAGGCGGTAGGCGTTCTCCAGCAGGTTGCCGAGCAGTTCCAGCAGCGCGCCCTGCTCCAGCGGCAGGCTCAGGTGCTCAGGGAAGTCGCGTTCGAGGATCACCCGCTTGTCGCGGTAGACCTTGTCCAGCGCGCCGGCCAGGGTGTCCAGCAGCGGGCCGAGCTGCACGCGGTGGCGCACCAGGCCGCTCTTGCGCAGGCTGGCGCGCTGCAACTGGTAGCCGATCTGCTGGCTCATGCGCTCGATCTGGCTCTGCAGCACCTGCACCTGCTCGCGGTTGCGCGGCTCGTCGGCGAGGTTTTCGCTCACCCCCTGCAGCACCGCCAGCGGCGTCTTCAGGCTGTGCGCAAGGTCCGCCAGGGAGTTGCGGTAACGCTCGCGCTGGCTGCGCTCGCCGTCCAGCAGGCGGTTCAGCGAGTCGGTCAGGCGCAGCATCTCGCTGGGGTGTTCGTCGCTCAGGCGTTCGCGCTCGCCAGCCTCGATCTGGTCCAGCTCCTCGCGTATTCCGCGCATGGAACGGAAGCCCCAGCCCAGGCCGAGCCAGAGCAGCCCGAGCAACAGCAGCAGCGCGCCGCCGAGCCAGATGTACAACTGCTCGCGGAAGCCGTGCACCAACTCGCGGAAGGCGCTCACCGGCTGCATGGTGACGATGCTGTAGGCGGCCTGCTTGCCGCCCACCAGGTCGATCTCCACGTCGTAGACGAAGAATTCGTTGCCGTGGTCGTCGCGGGCGCGGGTGAACACGTCGGGCTCGCCGTCGTAGAGCGGCACGTACTGCACGCTCTCGTCCTGGGTCGAGGTGGAGCGCCAGACCATCCGCCCCTCGCGGTCGTAGATGTAGCCCAGCAGCTTGGACTCCGGCAGGTTGAAGTCCTCCACCGCCAGGTGCTCGGGCATGCTCAGGCGGTCGCCGTCGATGCGCGCGGACGACACCAGGGTGGCGACGTCCGAGGCCAGGCGCTGCTGGATGGCGTTCACCAGGGCGATGCTGAACGCCCGCTGCAACGCCGGCAGCAGGGCCAGCATGAAGAGGATAGCCAGGGCCGCGGCCCCGAGCATCAGGCGCAGGCGCAGCGAGCGCATCAGCGGCAACGCTCGGTGAACAGGTAGCCCTGGCCGCGCACGGTGTCGATCGGGCGGAAGCCCTCGTGGCTCTCCAGCTTGCGCCGCAGGCGGCCGACCAGCACCTCGATGACGTTGGGGTCGCGCTCGTCGTCGTCCGGGTAGAGCTGCTCGATCAGCCGCTCCTTGCTCACCACCTGCTGGTGGTGGCGCATGAGGTATTCGAGGATGCGGTACTCGAAGGCGGTCAGGCCCAGGGTCTCGCCGGCCACCGAGGCCTGCTTGCGGTTCAGGTCGAGCAGCAGCGGGCCGGCCTCGATGGTGGCCTGGACGAAGCCGCTGGAGCGGCGCAGCAGGGCGTTCAGGCGCGCCTCCAGCTCCTCGAACTGGAACGGCTTGACCACGTAGTCGTCGGCGCCGGCGGCCAGGCCTTCGACCTTGTCCTGCCAGTTGCCGCGGGCGGTGAGGATGAGGATCGGGAAGGCCTTGCCCTGGCTGCGGAACTCGCGGATCAGGTCCAGGCCGCTCATGCCCGGCAGGCCGAGGTCGATGATCGCCAGGTCGTGATGGTATTCGTGGGCCCGGTACAGGGCCTCTTCGGCGTTGCCCACGGCGTCGACCACGTGGCCCTGTTCGCCGAGGCGGGTGTACAGGTGATGACGCAACAGCGCCTCGTCCTCCACCACCAGTAGTTTCATGGGACTTCCTCCTTATGCGGGGCCGAGCCGCGAGCCCGGCCCCCTGCCAGTCAGAACCGGTAGTTGGCGCCCAGGTAGAGCTGCGCGCTGCTGTGCAGGTCCAGCGAGCCGACCTTGTCGCCGCCGTGCGGGCTCATTTCCGTGCTGGCGTTGGTACGCAGGTAACGATAGCCGCCTTCCAGCGAGGCGTTCCGGCCGATGTCCTGGAGGATACCGGCCTGGGCGCCGATGGCGTAGCCGATGTCGCTGTCACGGCTGTAGCCGCGGGAGTCCTGTTCCAGCTTGGTCAGGCCCAGGGTGCCGCCGCCGAACAGCTTGGTGCCCTGGTCGTTGAGCGGCAGGAAGGCGTCGTAGCTGCCGAGCAGGTTCTGCTGGCGCAGCTTCAGGCCGCGGTGGGTGTCGGAGGTGTTCTCGTAGGTGGCGTAGTAGCGGCCGGTGTCGTTCTGCTGGCCGGCGCGCACGCCCCAGGTGCTGCTGTTGTTGATCACGCTGTCGAGCTTGGGATCGTTGAGGTTGCGGTTCAGCGCGTGGGATTTCTGGATGTTGTTGCTGGTTTCGCCCCAGGTCAGGCCGGCGAAGTTTTCCGAGGCCTGGGCGACGCCGACCGAGGCGCCGAGGATGGCGGTGGCAAGGGTGAGCTTCTGCAGCAGGTTCATGGCGTTTCTCCGTCAAGGATGTGGGTAAGGGGTTGACGGAGTGCAGGTTAAGGGGCGGCCACTGAACGCTACCTGACGCGCCGCTGAACCTGGCCTGAACGGAAGGCTCGCGGTGCCTTGGCCCCGTGGGATGGGTTGAGCCTTGCGAACCCCTATGGCCGCGATGATGGGTATCGCTTCGCTCAACACCATCCTACGGCGACACGGGGCAACCCGTAGGGCGCATAACGCCTACGGCGTTATCCGCCGTTTGACCTTGATTCCCGGCGGCTCCGGGGTTGACCTGGGCGTTGGCCATGGCCTCGGTGTATCGGCGTATAACCGCGAACGGTTATTCGCCCTACGGTTCAATGCGTGGCCTGCAGGGCCTTGAGGATCTTCTGCCCGGCGCGGCCATCGGCCGGTTGCAAACCCAGGCGCTGCTGCTCGGCCTGGATGGCGCGGCGGGTGTTGTCGCCGATCAGCCCGTCCGGCTCGCCGATGGCGTGGCCGCGGGCCAGTAGCAGTCGCTGCAACTCCTTGCGCTGGGCGCGGCTCAGGCCGGGGTCGTCGGTGGGCCAGGGGGTGCGCAGGCCCGGCTCGCCGCGCAGGCGGTCGGACAGCAGGGCGATGGCCAGGGCGTAGCTTTCCGCCGCGTTGTACGAATAGATGGCGTCGTAGTTGCGCAGCACCAGGAAGGCCGGGCCGGCCTTGCCGGTGGGCAGCAGGATGGCGGCGCGGGCGTCGCCGGCCGGCAGCGGCCCGCCGTCGATGCGCTTCACGCCCAGGGCCTGCCAGTCCGCCACCGTGCGCCGCTTGGTGCGCCCGGCCTGGGACTCGGCGAAGTTCGCCGGCAGCTTCACCTCGTAGCCCCAGGCCGCGCCCGGCACCCAGCCGGCCTTGCGCAGGTAGTTGGCGGTGGAGGCCAGGGCATCGGGCACGCTGCCCACCAGGTCGCGGTGGCCGTCGCCGTCGAAGTCCTCGGCGATGCGCGCGTAGGTGCTGGGCATGAACTGCGTCTGGCCGAAGGCGCCGGCCCAGGAGCCGGTGATGGCCGGATCGCGCAGGTCGCCCTGCTGCAACAGCTTGAGGGTGGCGAAGAACTCGCCCTGGAAGAACGCCTGGCGCCGCCCGTAGCACGACAGCGTGCCCAGCGAGACCAGCAGCGGACGCTTGCCGGTGATGCGGCCGAAGTCGCTCTCCACGCCCCACACCGCCGCCACCGTGTACTTGTCCACCCGGTACTGGCGGGCGACGCGCTCGAACAGCTCGGCATGCTGCGCCAGCATGGCCTTGCCGTCGGCGACGCGCTGCTCGTCCACCAGCCCGGCCAGGTAGTCCCACAGCGGGGTGACGAATTCCGGCTGGGCATTGAGCAGATCCAGCACGCTGAGGTCGGCCGCAAGGCCGCCGGTGTAGCGCTGGTAGGCCGCGGCGCTCACGCCCTTGGCGGCGGCCTGCGGTTGCAGGCGCGCGAGGCAGGCGGAGAACTCGTCGGCCACGGCGCCCGGGGCCTGGGACAGGCCGGCGGCGAGCAGCAGGGCCGGGAGGATTCGGGAAGGCAGCATGGGGCAATTCCTCAACGGTGCATGATCGACAGGGCGCTGAAGGTCGCCCGCCCGCCTTCGCTGGCGGGGCCGCGATTATCCTGCAGGTACAGCCCCGCCTTGAAGTACAGGCCCTGGCGCGCCCACTGCGGGTCGAGTTGGCGGACCAGGCGCTGGTCGTTGACCTCGATGCTCAGCACACCCGTGCGCGACACGCCGATGCGGTAGTCGAACTCCCGCCCCAAGGGGATGCCGTCCAGCACCGTGTAGGTGATGGCGGTGGCGTCGCCCGGGCGCTCGCGGATCTGCGCCAGCACCCGGCCCTGGTCCAGGCGCAGCTGGTAGACCAGCTTCAGCAGCGGCGCGGCGTCCCCGCTGCCGGCGCCGTCGCTGTGGATCTGGCCGATCACCATGCGCCGCATGGAGGGCACCGCGTCCACGTGCAGGGTGGCGCGCAGCAGGCTGTCGACGTTGGGATAGCGCCAGGTGTAGGGCGAGCCGTCGCTGCGCGTCTCGCGCAGTTCGGTGCGCGGGAACTCGCTGTTGCGCGTGTGGCTGCCGTTCACCGGCACCCAGAACTCCACGCCGTCGGCGCTGCGGTGGAAATACGGGCTCTGGTAGTCGCGCTGCAGCACCGGGGTGGAAATGGTCCTGGCCGGGCGGCCTTCGGGAAGGGTGAGGTTCCAGGTACTGAGGTCGAACATCCGTTGTGGGTCCCGCACGGCTGACTGGCCCGGCAAGGGTAGCCGATGGCGCCGCGGCTTTCACGCCATGCCGCGGGCTTGAGCGGTTGCGCCGGCAAAATCCGACCTCCGCCGCACAACCGGCTATCTTTTTCAGTCCACCCTCTGGAGAAAACGCCCATGCGCCTGCTCGCCACCCTGCTGCTGCTCGGCCTGGGCTTCGCCGCCCAGGCGGAGGTCAAGACCCAGGAAATCCCCTACCAGGCCACCGACGGTACCAAGCTGGTCGGCTACTTCGCCTACGACGACGCCCAGGCCGGCATCCGCCCGGGGATCATCGTGGTCCACGAATGGTGGGGCCTGAACGACTACGCCAAGCGCCGCGCCCGCGACCTCGCCGCGCTGGGCTACGCGGCGCTGTCCATCGACATGTACGGCGAGGGCAAGGTGGCCGAGCACCCCGAGCAGGCCCAGGCCTTCATGCAGGAAGCATTGAAGAATGCCGACGCCGCCAAGGCGCGCTTCCAGGCCGGCCTGGACCTGCTGAAGAAACAGCCGCAGACCGACCCGACCAAGATCGCCGCCATCGGCTACTGCTTCGGCGGCAAGGTGGTGCTGGACATGGCCCGCCAGGGCCTGCCGCTGCTGGGCGTGGCCAGCTTCCACGGGGTGCTGGCCACCGCCACCCCGGCGCAGCCGGGCGCGGTCACCGCCAAGGTGCTGGTGGAGCACGGCGGCGCCGACACCCTGGTGCCGGCCGACAGCGTGGCCGCCTTCAAGCAGGAGATGGACGCCGCCAAGGTGGACTACAGGTTCGTCGTCCAGCCCAACGCCAAGCACAGCTTCACCAACCCCGACGCCGACAAGCACAAGGGCCACGGCCTGGACGTGGGCTACGACAAGACCGCCGACCAGAAGTCCTGGGCCGACCTGCAGGCCTTCCTCAAGGACATCTTCCAGCAGAAGGCCGACTGAAGGGCGATGGGTATCGCTTCGCTCAACCCATCCTACGGGGGTGTTGGCGCTTGGCCGGGCAAAAAAAAACGGGAGCCCGAAAAGGGGCTCCCGCCACGATCTGTGAAAAAGCCGGAGCACGCGGCTCCGACAACAACCTCACCTGCGTTCCGGCAAAGGAACGCGAGGCGCAGTGTGGCAAATTCCCCGGCCGCCGATCCGTAGCGCTTCGGTAAGCCTTTGCAAGCGAATGTAAACGCTGCGTGACCGCCCGGACGCGACTGGGCGGTCACTCGCCACGCGAATCCACTGGCACCGCGTCCGGCGGCCGGGCAGAATCCCCGCCATGCCCGACACCGACGACTTCCTCACCCCGCCCCAGGCGCACTGGCCGCTGCCCCAGGCGCTGCCCGGCGCCCTGCTCCACAGCTGCCGCTTCCAGCCGCAGAAGCTTGACGCCCAGGCCTTCGGCCGCCACGGCGTGGACCTGCCGCCGAACATCGGCCGCGCGGTGGCCAAGCGCCGCGCCGAGTTCCTCGCCGGGCGCCTGTGCGCCCGCGCCGGCATCCAGCGCCTGACCGGCCTGCCGCAGGCGCCGGGCCTGGCTCCGGACCGCGCGCCGATCTGGCCGGGCGGGCTGGTCGGCTCCATCACCCATGGCAACGACTGGGCCGCCGCCGTGGTGGCCCGCCGCGACGCCTGGCGCAGCCTCGGCCTGGACGTCGAGACGCTGCTGGACGACGCCCGCGCCAGCCGCCTGCTGGAGGAAATCCTCACCCCCGCCGAGCGCGAACGTCTGGCGCCGGAGCAGGTCGGCCTGGGCGTGACCCTGACCTTCTCGCTCAAGGAAAGCCTGTTCAAGGCCCTCTACCCCCTGGTGGGCCGGCGCTTCTACTTCGAGGATGCCGAACTGCTGGCCTGGGACGCCGAAGGCCGCGCGCGCCTGCGCCTGCTCTGCGACCTGTCCGCGGAATGGCACCACGGCCGCGAGCTGGAGGCGCAGTACGCGCTGTTCGACGGACGCCTGCTGAGCCTGGTGGCGGTCGCCTAGCGCTCCGCCGCCAAGGTGCGGCATCGCGGCCATTGACTGGAAAGTCAGAATTTGGCCTCATGCACCGCGTCCAGCGACCGACCCTAGCCGTTGCCTGACCGCGTCATCGTCACGGCAATCACGTCTTGCGCCTATCGCTATATACAAAAACATATAGCGATGGACGCCAGCCGCGGCTACCCTGGCCGGCGCGGACGGCGCCACCCCGGCCACATACATAGAAAAAGAACGGACCAAGGAGCATGACAATGAAGCGATCCACCCTCGCCCTGGCGATCGCCGCGGGCGTCCTCGCCCAGCAGGCCAGCGCCGGCGGGTTCATCGAAGACAGCAAGGCCAGCCTCGGCCTGCGCAACTTCTACATCAACACCGACAACCGCAACGGCCCCGCCTCGCCCAGCAAGCAGGAAGAATGGGGCCAGGGCTTCATGCTCAACTACGCCTCCGGCTTCACCGAGGGCACCGTCGGCTTCGGCGTCGACGCCCTGGGCCTGCTCGGCCTGCGCCTGGACGGCGGCGGCAAGTCCGGCAAGAGCGGCATCGACCGCCAGCCCGGCACCATCTTCCCGCTGGAGAGCGACGGCAGCGCGGTGGACGAGTTCAGCAGCCTGGGCCTGACCGCCAAGGCCAGGGTGTCGAAGACCGAGTTCCGCTACGGCACCCTGCAGCCCAAGCTGCCGGTGGTGGTCTACAACGACGCGCGCCTGCTGCCGATGACCTACGAGGGCGGCCAGGTCACCTCCAACGAGTTCAAGGACCTGACGCTGATCGGCGGCCAGCTGACCCACACCAAGGGCCGCAACTCCACCGACTGGCGCAGCATGTCCATCGCCGGCGCCAACGGCAGCAGCGCCAGCTCCCGCGACAGCAACAAGTTCTACTTCGCCGGCGGCGACTACAAGGCCACCAAGGACCTGACGCTGCAGTACTACTACGGCCAGCTGAGCGACTTCTACCAGCAGCACTTCCTCGGCCTGACGCACAACTGGGCGGTCGGCCCGGGCACCCTGAAGACCGACCTGCGGGTGTTCATCAGCGATTCCGACGGCAAGAACGGCAGCGCCTCCGGCCGCGCCGACGGCTACGTCAGCAGCGGCTACTACGGCAGCGGCGTGACCAAGGGCGAGGTGGACAACAACGTCTACAGCGGCCTGCTCACCTACAGCCTCGCCGGCCACAGCATCGGCGCCGGCTACCAGGTGCTCACCGGCGACAGCGACTTCCCCTACCTGAACCGCGGCGACGGCGAAGGCACCAGCACCTACCTGCACACCGACGCCCAGCTGCTGAAGTTCAACCACGCCGGCGAGCGCACCTGGATCGGCCGCTACGCCTACGACTTCGCCAAGCTCGGCGTGCCCGGCCTGACCTTCAGCGTGCTCTACCTCAACGCCGACGACATCAGGACCGGCCGCGGCGACCAGGGCGAGTGGGAGCGCGACATCGCTCTGGGCTACGTGGTACCCGAAGGCACCTTCAAGGGCCTGGGCCTGGCCTGGAAGAACGCCACCATGCGCAGCGGCCTGCCGGTCAGCGGCTCGGGCACGGCGACGCAGCGGGACCAGGATGAGAACCGGTTGATCGTGAGTTATACGTTGCCGTTGTTCTAGCAGAACATCGGCGGTCCGCGCGACGCAGCGCCAGGTTCAGCCATGGAGTGGCTGGCAAGGAAGGTGTAGCGGCGGATAACCGCGAACGGTTATTCGCCCTACGCCTGGCCCGACCTTGGCGTAGGGCGAATAACGCCTACGGCGTTATCCGCCGCTTGGCCTTGGTCACGTCCCGCTCGTTGCCAGGCCCGGAGCCGCCGTCGGAGCCACGCCGGATGCCCCGGCGCAAGCACGCTCCTACGAGACCCCCTCAGGCCAACACCGCCACCGACTTCACCTGCGCCCACACCCCCTGCCCCACCCGCAACCCCAGCTGCTCGCAGGAATACCGGGTAATCCGCGCCAACAACGGATTCCCCCCCACATCCAGCCGCACCAGCAGATGCGCCGGCGTATCCGTGGGAGCCAGCTCGATCACCGTGGCCGGCAGCAGGTTGAGGATGCTGCTGCGCTGCGGGCGCTGCAGAGTCAGGCTGACGTCGCGGGCCTGCACCTTGATGCGCAGCGCCTTGCCCACCGGCAGCGGGCCATGGGCCAGGCGGATGCGTTCGCCGCAGTTGGGCAGGCCGAGGTCGAGCAGGCCGTATTCGGCGTCGTGGCCCAGTACCTGGCCGTCGATCACCACGCCGGCGTCTTCCAGCAGCGAGGTGGGCAGGTCGGTGCGCGCCAGGGTCTCGCCCACCGCGCCGCTGGCCAGCGCGCGGCCGGCTTCCAGCAGCACCAGGTGGTCGGCCAGGCGCGCCACTTCGTCCGGCGAATGGCTGACGTAGAGGATGGGGATGTCCAGCTCGTCGTGCAGGCGCTCCAGGTAGGGCAGGATTTCCGCCTTGCGCTTGAGGTCCAGGGCCGCCAGCGGCTCGTCCATCAGCAGCAGGCGCGGGCTGGTCAGCAGGGCGCGGGCGATGCCCACCCGCTGGCGCTCGCCGCCGGACAGGTGGCGCGGCATGCGTTCGAGCAGGTGGCCGATGCCCAGCAGTTCGCAGGCCTGGTCCATGGCCACACGGTGCTCGCGCGCCGGCACGCGCTTCATGCCATAGCGCAGGTTGCGCTTCACCGACAGGTGCTCGAACAGGTTGGCATCCTGGAACACATAGCCGATGGCGCGCTTGTGCGGCGCCAGGAACAGGCCCTGGGCGCTGTCCTGCCAGGTTTCGCCATTGACCACCAGGCGCGCCTCGCGCGGCCTTTCCAGGCCGGCCACACAGCGCAGCACTGTGGTCTTGCCGGAGCCGGAATGGCCGAACAGCGCGGTCACCCCGCGGCCCGGCAGGTGCAGGTCGACGTCCAGGGTAAAGCTGCGGTATTCGAGCAGGAAGCGCGCTTGGATGTCTGCCGGCATCTCAGTTCCAGGCCGAGTGGCTGCGGCGCGTGGAGTACAGCGCCAGCAGCACGAAGAAGGAGAACACCACCATGCCGCCGGCCAGCCAGTGCGCCTGGGCGTACTCCATGGCCTCGACGTGGTCGAAGATCTGCACCGAGACCACGCGGGTCTGGCCGGGGATGTTGCCGCCGATCATCAGCACCACGCCGAACTCGCCCACGGTATGGGCGAAGCCGAGGATGGCGGCGGTGACGAAGCCCGGCCGCGCCAGCGGCAGAACCACGCTGAAGAAGGTGTCCAGGGGCCCGGCGCGCAAGGTCGCCGCGGCCTCCAGCGGGCGCGTGCCGATGGCCTCGAAGGCGTTCTGCAACGGCTGCACCACGAAGGGCAGCGAGTAGATCACCGAGCCCACCACCAGCCCGGCGAAGCTGAACGGCAAGCGCTGCCAGCCGAGGGCGTCGGTGAGCTGGCCCACCGGGCCGTTGGGGCCCAGCGTGACCAGCAGGTAGAAGCCGATGACCGTCGGCGGCAGCACCAGTGGCAGGGCCACCAGCGCACCCAACGGGCCCTTGAGCCACGAACGGGTGCGCGCCAGCCACCAGGCGATGGGGGTGCCCAGCAGCAACAGGATCAGGGTGCTGACGGTGGCCAGCTCCAAGGTGAGCCGGATCGCCGTGAGGTCCGCCGCGGTCAGGTGCATCGTTTTCCCTGTTTACAGCTCGTAGCCGTAGGCCTTGATCACCGCCGCCGCCTTCGGCCCCTTCAGGTAGTCCACCAGGGCCTTGGCCGCGGCGTTGTCCTTGCCTTTTTCGAGGATGACCGCGTCCTGGCGGATCGGCTCATAGAGGTCGGCCGGGACTATCCAGGCCGAACCGGCCGTCACCTTGCCATCCTTGTAGATCTGCGACAACGCCACGAAGCCCAGTTCGGCATTGCCGCTGGAGACGAACTGGTAGGCCTGGCCGATGTTCTGGCCCTCGACGATCCTGCCGGTCAGCTTGTCCTTCAGGCCGAGCTTGTCCAGCACCTGGGTGGCGGCCAGGCCGTAGGGCGCGGTCTTCGGGTTGGCGATGGACAGGTGCTGGAAGCCGCCTTGCTTCAGGACCTCGCCCTTGGCGTCGACGTAGCCGTCCTTCGGCGACCACAGCGCCAGCTTGCCGATGGCGTATGTGAAGCGCGAGCCGGGGACCACCGCCTTCTCCTGCTCCAGCTTGGCCGGGGTGCTGTCGTCGGCGGCGAGGAATACCTCGAAGGGCGCGCCGTTCTTGATCTGCGCGTAGAACTGCCCGGTGGCGCCGAACGAGGCCACCAGCTTGTGCCCGGTGTCCTTCTCGAAGTCCTTGGCGATGGCCTGGATGGGCGCGGTGAAGTTGGCCGCGACCGCGACCTGCACCTCGTCGGCCAGCGCCGCGTGGGTGGCCAGGCAGGCCGCCAGGGCCAGGGAAAGGCGGGCGAATGTGTGTTTCATCGATGTGCTCCAGTGGTTGGCTGTCGTTCTGCTTCGAGGGGCCCGCCGGCTCTGCTATACCTTCCTGACCTCACTGGAGCCAAGGAGAGAAAGACATGAAAGTCAGCGCGCGCAATGTGTTCCGCGGCACGGTCAAGCAACTGCGCAACGGCGCGGTGAATGCCGAGGTGGTGGTGCAACTGCCCGGCGGCAACGACCTGGTGGCCATCGTCACCGAGGAAAGCGTGAAGAGCCTCGGCCTGGCCCAGGGCAAGGACGTGGTGGCGCTGGTCAAGGCGCCCTGGGTGATGCTGATGACCGATGCCGAGGGCATTCGCCTGTCGGCGCGCAACTGCCTGGCCGGCACGGTGAAGTCGGTGGCCGACGGCGCGGTGAACGCCGAGGTGGTGCTGGACCTTGGCGGTGGCAGCGAAGTGGTGGCGGTGGTCACCCGCGACGCCGTCGCCGAACTGGGGCTGGCGGCCGGCGTCAAGGCCACGGCGGTGATCAAGGCTTCCCATGTGATTCTCGGTGTTCCTTCCTGACGGATGCCACGGCGCGACGCTGGAGGGCCCCGGTCTGTCCGGGGCCCGCTGCCGGAGAATCGTTATATCAAAAATTACATAACGATACCCGTGCCGCAGCAATACCCATTAAGGGCAACGCCATGGGCTTGGCCGCGGGCGTCGGTGCCGATGGGCATGCCAGCATTCTGCATTTATTGACCTGAAGGTCAATTTCTTCGCAAGGCTACAACGCCAGATACAGCGTCAGCAGCAGGCCCAGGCCGGCCACCGTCAGGTTGAGCCAGGGCCCGGCGTTGACCCGGTAGCCCTCGGGAATCTCCACCGGCTTCAGCCCGCGCACCACGTTGCGGTACTGCAGCGCCGAGCTGCAGGCGGCCACGCAGCCGAGCAGGATGAAGCCCAGCCCCACCCAGAACGACATGCGCAGCGCCGCCGCGGTCTCAAGGCCCGCGTGCATCAGGCGCAGCAGCAGGCCGGTGCGCTCCACCACGAAGCCGAAGGCGATCAGCGCCAGGGCGGT
The DNA here is from genome assembly GCF_000725445.1 of Pseudomonas sp. AAC. Classification (NCBI taxonomy): domain Bacteria; kingdom Pseudomonadati; phylum Pseudomonadota; class Gammaproteobacteria; order Pseudomonadales; family Pseudomonadaceae; genus Pseudomonas; species Pseudomonas sp. AAC. Next base: position 227,141 of record NZ_KL647097.1, read on the forward strand.
ACGGTTCCAGGCCAGCAGGGTGCGCTCGGCGGCGAAGAAGACGCGGGGGTCGTTCAGGTCGGACATGGGGCCTCGGTTCGCAGGGGAATCTCCGGGTAGCGTAGGCGGCGGGCGGCGCTGCGTCTAAGGCACGGCTTCATGCCCCCGCGCCCTTGCGCCGCTGCCGCCATTCGAACGCCGCCATGCCGGCCAGCATCCCCAGCACGAACAGCGCCGCCTGCCAGTGGCCGGCGCCCAGGCCGACCAGCGCTGGCCCCGGGCAGATGCCGGCGATGCCCCAGCCGACGCCGAACACCAGGCTGCCCAGCACCAGGCGGCGGTCCAGGTCGCGCCGCGTCGGCAGCTGCATGGCGCCGCCGAGCAAGCCGTGCGCCTTGCCGCGGGCCAGGCCGAAGAACGGCAAGGCGGTGAGAATGGCGCCGAGCATCACCAGCGCCAGGGACGGGTCCCAGGCCCCGGCCAGGTCGAGGAAGGCCAGCACCTTGGCCGGGTCGGCCATGCCGGCCAGCAGCAGGCCCAGGCCGAACAGCAGGCCGCAGAGGAAAGCGCTCAGGCGGGCCATGTTCAGGCTCCCAGCAGGTGGCGGATGCAGAAGACGGTGGCGAAGCCGCTAGCCATGAAGCACAGCGTGGCCAGCAGCGACCGCGGCGACAGCCGCGCCAGGCCGCACACGCCATGGCCGCTGGTGCAGCCGGCGCCATAGCGGCTGCCCAGCCCCACCAGCAGCCCGGCCAGCAGCAGCACTGGCCAGGCGCTGTCGAAGTGCAGCGCCGGCAGCGGCCCGAAGGCCAGCCACAGCAGCGGCGCCAGCAGCAGCCCGAGGAGGAACGCCAGGCGCTCGCCGCCGGCGCCGCCTCTGGCCAGCAGGCCGCCGAGCAACCCGCTGATGCCGGCCACGCGGCCGTTGAGCAGGGCGAACAGGCCGGCGGAAAGGCCGATCAGCGCGCCGCCGGCCAGGGCGCTCCAGGGGGTGAAGGCAGTCCAGTCGATGTTCATTCGGCATCCTCTGCGCAGAACAATTGGTAGAGCGTCTGGATCACCGCCAGCGCCTGCGGGCTGCTGATGCGGTAGTACACCTGCTTGCCCTCCTTGCGCGTCGCCACCAGCCCCTCGCGGCGCAGCACGCCCAGTTGCTGGGACAGCGTCGGCTGGCCGATGCCCACCCGCTCCTCCAGGGCGCCGACGTGCAGCTCTTCCTGAGACAGCATGCACAGCAGCAACAGGCGGTCGGGGTTGCCCAGGGCCTTGAGCAGGCGCCCGGCCTGGTCGGCGGAGCGGCGCAGGCGTTGCAGGTCGATGGCTGGGGCGGCGGGCATGGGAACGCTCTATGAAATTACAATATATAAAAATATATAATATGAACCCGCAGAACGTCCACCCTCACCCGCCACGGGCTATTCCTTGGGCGCCTGGCGCCGCGGCCAGGCCAGGGTGAAGCAGGCGCCGCCCAGGGCCTGGCTGCGGGCGATGGACACCCGGCCGCCGTGCCAGCGGATGATCCGCCGCACGATGGACAGCCCCAGGCCGTGCCCGCCGGTGACCCGCGTGCGGCTGTCGTCGACGCGGAAGAACGGTGTGAACAGGCGCTCCCAGCGGTCCTCCGGCACGCCCGGGCCGTCGTCCTCGACGTCCACCTGGCAGCGGTCCAGGCTGACCCGGTAGCTCACCCGCACCCGCGTCTCGGCGTAGCGGATGGCGTTGCTCAGCAGGTTCTGCAAGGCGCGGTGCAGATAACGTGGTTCAGCCTCGATCCAGCTGCCCTGGTCGAAGGGCACCAGCGCGCCGGCCTCGCAGGTCACCTGCACCTCGCCGCGCAGCGGGGCGATTTCCGCCACCACCTGCCGCACCAGCGCGCCCAGTTCCACGCTCTGGTAGGTCAGCGCCGGCGAGCCCTGCTCCAGGCGCGCGTAGGTGAGCATCTCGTCCACCAGTTGGTCGAGGTCCTGGATGTCGCCGTCCATGCCCTCCAGGTACTTGTGCCGGGTCTTGTCGTCCTCGGCGGACTCGATCATCTCCAGGCCGAAGCGCAGCCGCGCCACCGGTGTGCGCAGCTCGTGGGACACCGCGCGGACCAGCTCGCGCTGCACGCTGATCAGCCGCTGGATCTGCTCGGCCATGTGGTTGAAGGTGCCGGCCAGGCGCCCCACCGAGTCGCTGCCGCGCTCCTCCACCCGGGTGTCCAGGCTGCCGCGGGCGATGCGCGAGGCGGCCGACTCCAGGCCGCGCAGGCGCTGCTCCAGGCGGCTGACCAGCAGGTACAGGGTGAGGCCGATCAGCGACAGGCCGACGGCGGCGATCAGCAACAGCAGTTGCGGCGGATAGGGGTTCATCTGGTAGATCGGCCCCAGCTCCAGCACCCAGGGCGTGTCGACGATGCCGGCCACCACGCGGATGGAGTCGCCGTTCTTGCCCAGCGCCAGCACGGTGTCGCCCTCCTCCACCCGGCGGCTCTGGTCGTCGTCCAGGTCGATCTCCTTCAGGCGCAGCAGGTGCACGTCGAAGCCGAAGCGCTTGTCGCGCACGATGCGCGCCAGGTGGTAGGGCTGCTCGCTGGCGGGGAAGCGGCGCAGCTCGTCCATCAGCATATAGATGGTGGCCCGCGCCAGTTGCTCGCTGACCTGCTCCACCTCGCCGGTGAGCACCAGGCCCTCCTGCAGGCTGACCTGGGTATGGATGCGCACCTGGTGCGGCCCGTCGGCCTCCACCAGCACCTGGTTATTCATCAACCGCGCGCGGTCGCGGCCGTCCATGCCCAGGGCGTCGAGCTTCTGCAGGCTCAGCGGGATGCCCATCAGGCGGCTCCACTGCAGCAGCGCGCGCTTGCGGTCCACCTCCTCCATGCCCGCCATCTCGTCGGCCATCAGGCGGAAGGTGCCGCGCGCCAGCTCCTCGCGGTAGCGGTCGCCGCGCACCTCGTTGACCAGGTGCAGGGTCAGCACGCCGAGGGCGGCGACCAGCACCAGGGTCAGCAGCATGCCACCGTAGATGCGCAGGAAGATGGATTTCATCGGCGAAGCCCTGTGCCGGGTTCAGCGGCCGGCGTGGAGGCGCGGGGATGGCGCCGGGAAGTATGGATGCAACACGCAGGATGGGAGAGCGAAGCGATACCCATCGATGGGTATCGCCGCGCTCCACGCCATCCTACGTGAACACGGACGCGGGCGAGAGCGTTGGCCCTACTGCTCGCCAACGAACAGGTAGCCCTTGCTGCGCACCGTCTTGATCAGCCGCGGGTGCATGGGGTCGTCGCCGATCTTCGGGCGGATGCGCGAGATGCGCACGTCGATGGAACGGTCCTGGCCGTCGTATTCGATGCCGCGCAGGGAGTTGAAGATTTCCTCGCGGGAAAGGATGCGCCCGCTGTTGGCCGCCAGCAGCCACAGCAGGTCGAACTCGGCGCTGGTCAGCTCGATGGTCTGGCCGTCCAGCCAGGCCTCGCGCATGGCGTTGTCGATCACCAGCCTGCCGAAGGTCAGGCGCTTGCTGCCCGCCGCGGGCGCCTCGTCCGGCCCCTCGCTGCGCCGCAGCAGGGCGCGGATGCGCGCCAGCAGCAGGCGCGGGCGCACCGGCTTGCACACGTAGTCGTCGGCGCCCATCTCCAGGCCCTGGATCTGGTCCATGTCGTCGGTGCGCGCGGTGAGCATCAGGATCGGGCCGTCGTAGTCCGGGCGCAGGCGCCGGCAGATCGACAGGCCGTCCTCGCCGGGCAGCATCAGGTCCAGCACCACCAGGTCCGGCCGTTCCGCCAGCACGCGGTCCACCGCGCGGGCGCCGTCGGCCTCGACGCCCACCTTCAGGCCGTTGCTTTCCAGATAGTCCTGGGTCAGCTCGGCCAACCGCTGGTCGTCCTCGACAATGAGGATTCGCGCCTCTTGCTCCACACCGCCTCCCAATGCACCTGAACGGGTCCGCCGCGCACCGCCGCGAGGCAGGCGGGACGTGCCGCATTGTAGCCAGGAAGCCGCGCCATGGCACGGGCGGAACGCGATGGGGCAGGACCACAAGATATTGTGGTAGGGTTCACACCCTGACAGCCTCAGGCCAACTCCTGAATCTGTCAGTCGCTCATGACGAACGGTGAAAATCAGCAGCGGTGCGGCCTGGCGCGATCCCTACGCGATCACGCACACGCCACCCACAATTTATCCACAGGTTTCCCCCAGCCTGCCGCCTTGCAAAGCCTCCCATAGCGCATTATCTTGTATCCCCGTTGCGGATAACCCCTACATGTTGGGTCCGCAACCTGGAACCGGACACAAGAAGAAGCATGAGGTCGCGAGCCTTTTCCATGGCTCCTCCGGTTCCCCCAGCAGCTGCATCCAGGCGTACGGAAGTCCGACGCGGCGTAGGCCGCAAAGGAGTGATCGATGTCGATGGCCATGCGGTACGGGTGTTGCAACCGATCGGTCAACACCACTAGGTATTGTGGTTCCGGCCCGTAAAGCCGGACACCCGACTTGGGCCAGGGAGGCGCTTGAGTCCCCTTCCCCTGTTACGCAAGTTTTCATGCGGCCGGCCCCGCCGGACGCACACGCTCTTTATTGCTGTTTTTCCGGAGCGGCGCCCCCGGCGCCAGTGACAGAACCCACTAAGAGAATGTGGAGACAACCACCCATGCAGATCGACACCACTCGCGAGAACCCGCAGGCCGCAGCGCCGCAGGCAGCCGAATCCGCCCAGGATCTGGCCGCCACCGCGCCCGGCCAGCTGCGCGTGATCAAGCGCAACGGCACCGTAGTTCCCTACACCGATGACAAGATCACCGTAGCCATCACCAAGGCGTTCCTCGCCGTGGAAGGCGGCACCGCTGCCGCCTCGTCGCGCATCCATGAAACCGTCGCGCGCCTGACCGAGCAGGTCACCGCGACCTTCAAGCGCCGCATGCCCTCCGGTGGCACCATCCACATCGAAGAAATCCAGGACCAGGTCGAACTGGCCCTGATGCGCGCCGGCGAGCAGAAAGTCGCCCGCGACTACGTGATCTACCGCGAAGCCCGCGCCAACGAGCGCAAGACCGCCAGCGCCGCCGGCGAAGTCGCCCAGCCGCACCCGAGCATCCGCATCACCAAGGCCGACGGCAGCACCCAGCCGCTGGACATGGGCCGCCTGCAGACCATCATCCGCGAAGCCTGCGAAGGCCTGGCCGAAGTCGACGGCGGGCTGATCGAACGCGAAACCCTGAAGAACCTCTACGACGGCGTGGCCGAGAAGGACGTCAACACCGCCCTGGTGATGACCGCCCGCACCCTGGTGGAACGCGAGCCGAACTACTCCTACGTCACCGCCCGCCTGCTGATGGACACCCTGCGCGCCGAAGCCCTGGGCTTCCTCGGCGTGGTCGAGAGCGCCACCCATCACGAAATGGCCGAGCTGTACGCCCGCGCCCTGCCGGCGTACATCGAGAAGGGCGTGGAATTCGAGCTGGTCGATCCCAAGCTGAAGACCTTCGACCTGGCCAAGCTGGGCGCCGCGCTGAACCACGAGCGCGACCAGCAGTTCACCTACCTGGGCCTGCAGACCCTCTACGACCGCTACTTCATCCACAAGGACGGCATCCGCTTCGAACTGCCGCAGGTGTTCTTCATGCGCGTGGCCATGGGCCTGGCCATCGAAGAGCCGCAGAAGGAAGAACGCGCCATCGAGTTCTACAACCTGCTGTCGTCCTTCGACTACATGTCGTCCACCCCCACCCTGTTCAACGCCGGCACCCTGCGCCCGCAGCTGTCCAGCTGCTACCTGACCACCGTGCCGGACGACCTGTCGGGCATCTACAGCGCCATCCACGACAACGCCATGCTGTCGAAATTCGCCGGCGGCCTGGGCAACGACTGGACCCCGGTGCGCGCGCTGGGCTCCTACATCAAGGGCACCAACGGCAAGTCCCAGGGCGTGGTCCCGTTCCTGAAAGTGGTCAACGACACCGCCGTGGCCGTGAACCAGGGCGGCAAGCGCAAGGGCGCCGTGTGCGCCTACCTGGAAACCTGGCACCTGGACATCGAAGAATTCCTGGAGCTGCGCAAGAACACCGGTGACGACCGCCGCCGCACCCACGACATGAACACCGCGAACTGGATTCCCGACCTGTTCATGAAGCGCGTGTTCGAAGACGGCACCTGGACGCTGTTCTCCCCGTCCGACGTCCCCGACCTGCACGACCTCTACGGCAAGGCCTTCGAAGAGCGCTACGAGTACTACGAAGCCCTGACCCAGTACGGCAAGCTGAAGCTGCACAAGGTCGTCCAGGCCAAGGACCTGTGGCGCAAGATGCTCTCCATGCTGTTCGAGACCGGCCACCCGTGGCTGACCTTCAAGGACCCGTGCAACCTGCGCAGCCCGCAGCAGCACGTGGGCGTGGTGCACAGCTCGAACCTGTGCACCGAGATCACCCTGAACACCAACAAGGACGAGATCGCCGTCTGCAACCTGGGCTCGGTGAACCTGGTCAACCACATCGTCGACGGCAAGCTCGACGTCGAGAAGCTCGGCCGCACCGTCAAGACCGCGGTCCGCATGCTCGACAACGTCATCGACATCAACTACTACTCGGTGCCCCAGGCGGAGAACTCCAACCTCAAGCACCGTCCGGTGGGCCTGGGCATCATGGGCTTCCAGGACGCCCTGTACCTGCAGCACATCGCCTACGGCTCCGACGCCGCCATCGACTTCGCCGACAAGTCCATGGAAGCCATCAGCTACTTCGCCATCCAGGCCTCCTGCGACCTGGCCGAAGAGCGCGGCGCCTACGAGACCTTCGACGGCTCGCTGTGGTCGCAAGGCATCCTGCCGATCGACTCGCAGAAGCTGCTGATCGAAGCCCGCGGCGCCAAGTACATCGAAGTCGACCAGAGCGAGAGCCTGGACTGGGCCCCGGTGCGCGAGCGCGTGCGCAAAGGCATCCGCAACTCGAACATCATGGCCATCGCGCCGACCGCGACCATCGCCAACATCACCGGCGTGTCGCAGTCCATCGAGCCGACCTACCAGAACCTCTACGTGAAGTCGAACCTCTCCGGCGAGTTCACCGTGATCAACCCCTACCTGGTGCGCGACCTCAAGGCCCGCGGCCTGTGGGACCCGGTCATGGTCAACGACCTGAAGTACTACGACGGCTCCGTGCAGCAGATCGAGCGCATCCCGCAAGACCTGAAAGACCTGTACGCCACCGCCTTCGAAGTGGAGACCAAGTGGATCGTCGACGCCGCCAGCCGCCGCCAGAAGTGGATCGACCAGGCCCAGTCGCTGAACCTCTACATCGCCGGCGCCTCGGGCAAGAAGCTGGACGTGACCTACCGCATGGCCTGGTACCGTGGCCTGAAAACCACCTACTACCTCCGCGCCCTGGCCGCCACCAGCACCGAGAAGTCCACCATCAACACCGGCAAGCTGAACGCCGTGAGCTCGGTGATCGACGAAGGCCTGCAAGCCGCCCCGGCCCCGGCGCCGGTACCCAAGGCCTGCAGCATCGACAACCCCGACTGCGAAGCCTGCCAGTAAGGAAGCAGCGGCCCTCGCCCGAGGGCCGCGTTTCCACGAAGCACGGATATCCCCTCTCCCTTCAGGGAGAGGGCTAGGGAGAGGGGCTCTTGTCCCTCCTCCCCCAGACATAACAGCTTCCCCTCGTCATTCCCGCGAACGCGGGAACCCGGAGAAGGGAGGCCAAGCAAGCTTTAGCGTGCCCCCCATCACGCAACCAGACCAGGAGAGGAACCAATGCTGAGCTGGGACGAATTCGACAAAGAAGACCCCACCGAAGCCAAGGCCACCCCGGCCGTGGCCCAGGCCGCCGCCAAAGGCGCCGACAAACTGGACGACGAAGCCGCCGGCTCCGTGGAAGAAGCCCGCGCCGTCTCCGCCAGCGACTCCGACGCGGTCGCCCGCGCCAAGAAGGCCCTGGACGCCCTGGACATCCAGGAAGGCCTGGACGATCTGGAAGGCTCCGCCGCCCGCGTACAGGTCGGCGACAAGCAGATGATCAACGCCCGCGCCGACCTCAACCAGCTCGTACCCTTCAAGTACGACTGGGCCTGGCAGAAGTATCTGGATGGTTGCGCCAACCACTGGATGCCGCAGGAAGTGAACATGAACGCCGACATTGCCCTGTGGAAGAGCAAGGACGGCCTTAGCGAAGACGAGCGCCGCATCGTCATGCGCAACCTCGGCTTCTTCTCCACCGCCGACTCCCTGGTGGCGAACAACCTGGTGCTGGCCGTGTACCGCCTGATCACCAACCCCGAATGCCGCCAGTACATCCTGCGCCAGGCGTTCGAAGAGGCGATCCACACCCACGCCTACCAGTACTGCATCGAGTCGCTGGGCATGGACGAGGGCGAAATCTTCAACATGTACCACGAGATCCCGAGCGTCGCGAAAAAGGCGTCCTGGGGCCTGAAGTACACCCGCTCGATCTCCGACCCGCAGTTCCAGACCGGCACCCCGGAAACCGACCGCCAGTTCCTGCGCAACCTGATCGCCTACTACTGCGTGCTCGAAGGCATCTTCTTCTACTGCGGCTTCACCCAGATCCTCTCCATGGGCCGCCGCAACAAGATGACCGGCACCGCCGAGCAGTTCCAGTACATCCTGCGCGACGAATCCATGCACCTGAACTTCGGCATCGACGTGATCAACCAGATCAAGATCGAAAACCCGCACCTGTGGGATGCCCAGATGAAGGACGAAGCCACGCAGATGATCCTGCAGGGCACCCAGCTGGAAATCGAATACGCCCGCGACACCATGCCGCGCGGCGTCCTGGGCATGAACGCGGCGATGATGGAGGACTACCTCAAATTCATCGCCAACCGCCGCCTGACCCAGATCGGCCTGAAGGAAGAATACCCGGGCACCAGCAACCCCTTCCCGTGGATGAGCGAAATCATGGACCTGAAGAAGGAAAAGAACTTCTTCGAGACCCGCGTGATCGAGTACCAGACCGGCGGCGCGCTGAGCTGGGACTGACGGAAGTAGTAGCAAAGCAGCAAGTCAAGACCATTAGAAACGCTGATACTCGAAATGGAATTTTGGGGCAGTGATTAGAAAGACAAAAGCCCCGCCTAGTGCGGGGCTTTTTACTAGCCATGAGGACTTGACATATGAATAAGTGCTGCATGACCGCAAATAGTTTGGTAGAACTCATGAGAATTGCCTACCAAATTGGTTCTCTCTGGGAGAAGCGTTGGTCACCAGACCCCATGCGATTTTGGTTCAGAGGTGTCTCAAATGGAAAGCACACACTAAATCCTGGCTTGCTACGTGGAAAACTCTCCCCTGAAGAGGCAATGAAATTAGAGTACCAAATAGCAGTCGACTTCAAGACAAGGGGGCGCCCTTACTTTCCATCTGAAATGAACAACCCATGGGACGCCATGTTTCTCATGCAACATTATGGCTTTCATACTCGACTATTGGACTGGGCCGAAAGCTTAATCGTTGCAGCATACTTTGCCGCAAGGGAAATAGACTCAAAAACTGATGGTGCAGTGTGGATGCTCGCACCGCAATTTCTCATAAACAAGCAATATAACAGCGAGGGAACACATATATCTGCGGGGCACGAATATATAAAAGATTATAAAATTTGCGGCCCATGGGAAAACCTAGATGAGTTCAACAAAAAAATCCCTATGCCAGTATTCCCCACTCATCTTGACCAAAGAATAATAGCTCAATGCGGGCGATTCACCATTCACACATTTATACCGGACATGCTTGAAAGACTTAGCTGCGAAGATGCATTAGCAAACAAAGATGCGGCCTTCCTCCAAAAAATATACATCCCCGCAGAAGCAAAACCAACAATCAGACAGCAGTGTCGGATGTTTGGCGGAGTGTCAGAGGAAACTATTTACCCAGATTTAGAAGGCTTAGCTCGCTCTATGCGATTCGAATTTAAAGAAAGCAACATTCTTCCCTAGTAGTTTATAGAGCTCACTCCAAATTTGACTCAGACCTGATAACTCCCTACTCTCCCAACCGGCGCCTAAGAAACGCCTGTCACCTAGCGGCCTGACCGCTCCCGAAAGCTAAGCGGCTTTTTTGAGCCTGCGGGATTTTCTCGACCTCAAAAAACCTCTGCGACGCCGGGAGTGGGCTAATACAAGACCCGAAAGGGGAATACGTCCGGCCCTCTAGGTGGGGTTTCTTAACTCCCGGCACCCAGCCCTAAGAAAGCTGTTCTGACCTAGCAGAGGTAATGGATATGCCTATCACCCCCAGCCTTCAGCCCGAAGGCGCTTCGCCGTACCTGCCCTCTTCCCCCTCCACCCCGGAGGTGCGCCATGTCTGAAGAGGTACTGATCCCCACCCTGTTCACCCGCCACAAGCGCCAACTGCGCGCCCTGCTGCTGGAAGACCAATGCTGGTTCAGCACCCGCGACCTCGGTCGGCTGATGGGCGTGCCGATGCTGGAAGAGCGCGTGCAGCGCAACCTGGACGACGACCAGCACCGCCGCGCCTGGCTACGCGGTGGCAATGGCGACTACGAGGACGAACTGCTGCTCAGTGAATCCGCCGTGTACGCCACGCTGATCCACTACTTCCACCCGGAAAACCGCTGCATCCGCCAATGGATCACCCAGGAGGTGGTGCCCGCCCTGCGCGACAGCTACCGCCACGACACCCGTCAACCCCGCCGCGAAACCCTCCACGGCCCCACCCAGGCCCTGACGGTGCTCCACTGGCAAGGCATGCTCTGGGTGCCCTACCGGCAATGGCCACAGGTGGACACCACACCCACCCGCTGAACACCGGACCTGTTCGTAGGATGGCGTTGAGCGCAGCGATACCCATCGATGGCGCGGCAGCATGGGTATCGCTTCGCTCCACCCATCCTACGGGGGCAGGCGCTTCGGGTTCGGCCATGGTGTTGGCGGCAACGGTGATCACCGCGTACAACCGCGAACGGTTATTCGCCCTACGGGTGGGCCTGGCGTAGGGCGAATAACGCTCCGCGTTATCCGCCGTTTGACCCTGGCCCAACCCCGCTCGCTGCCGAGCACGGAGCCGCCCTCGAAACCGCGCCAGGCTCAACCACGGCGTTGCCGGCAAGGAAGGTGTAGCGGCGGATAACCGCGAACGGTTATTCGCCCTACGGGTGGGCCTGGCGTAGGGCGAATAACGCTCCGCGTTATCCGCCGTTTGACCCTGGCCCAACCCCGCTCGCTGCCGAGCACGGAGCCGCCCTCGAAACCGCGCCAGGCTCAACCACGGCGTTGCCGGCAAGGAAGGTGTAGCGGCGGATAACCGCGAACGGTTATTCGCCCTACGGGTGGGCCTGGCGTAGGGCGAATAACGCTCCGCGTTATCCGCCGTTTGACCTTGGCCCAATCCCGCTCGCTGCCGGGCACGGAGCCGCCCTTGAAACCGCGCCAGGCTCAACCACGGCGTTGCCGGCAAGGAAGGTGTAGCGGCGGATAACCGCGAACGGTTATTCGCCCTACGGGGCGGTGTGGATGTCCCTTTGGAAATCCGTAGGGCGCATAACGCCCACGGCGTTATCCGCCTGATCGCGGACGGAGTCCGCTCCTACGGGGAAACTTCGTGCCTCATTGCAGACTGTAGGAGCGGGCCCTGCCCGCGAATCGCGCGCAGGGCCCGCTCCTACAGGTGGATGATACGAGTGGCGCCCTACGTCACGACCGAGCACCATGCTCGGGGCTGTCGTCCAGGGTGATGCCTTGCACCCCGATTTCCTTCTCCAGTGCCAGCAGGTATTGGCGCAGGGCCTGGCGGGTGGATTCTTCGCGCAGGCTGTGGCGGACGCGGGTGCTGACCTGGGCGTAGGGCAGCGGGCGGCTTTCCTGGCGTTGGTCGATGCTGACCAGGTGCCAGCCGTAGCGCGAGGCCAGGGGGCGGTCATGCAGGCCTATCGGCAGGCGGTGCAGGGCCTGGTCGAGTTCGGCGACGGTTTGCCCGGCGCGCAGCCAGCCCAGGTCGCCGCCTTCTTCTTTCGACGGGCAGGCCGAGTGGCGTTGGGCGAGTTCGGTGAAGCGTTGCGGGTCGCGGTGCAGTTCGCGCAGCAGTTTTTCGCCCAGGTGGTAATGGGCATCGCGGGCGCTGGCGTCGTCCGGGGCGGCGGGCAGGAGGATGTGGCGGACCTTGATCCTGGCCGGCTCGGCGAAGCGTTCGCGGTGGGCTTCGAAGTAGCGCCGGCAGGCGTCCTCGTCGGGCTCGGGGACTTGCAGTTCGCGCTCCAGCAGCGCCGCCACGGCCTGGTCGGCGCCCTCCTCCGCCAGTTCGCCCGCGGGCAGCAGGCCGAGGCTGGCGGCCCTTTGCCCGAGCAGCTCGCGCACCACCAGGGCGCGGGCCGCCTGCAGTTGCGCCTCGGCCAGGGAGGCGGCCGGGTGGAAGGGGGTTTCCCGGGCGATGTCGGCTTCGCTGAGCCGGGCGTTGCCGACGCGGATCACCGCGACGGGTTCGGCCGGCAGGTTCTCGACGGCGATCATTTGGGCCATGGCTTCGCTCCTCAGCCGCGCCGGCGGACGATCTGGTAGTTACGCCCGAAGTAGCCCAGGGGGATGCTCCAGACGTGCACCAGGCGGGTGAAGGGGAACAGCAGGATGATGGTCAGGCCGATGAAGATGTGGATCTTGAAGATCAGCGGCGTACCGATCAGGAAGCTGGCCGCGTCGCCGCGGAAGAACACGATGGACTGCGCCCAGCCGGCCAGGGCCAGCATCATTTCGCCGTCCAGGTGGTGCAGCGAGAAGAAGATGGTGATCAGCCCCAGGCACGCCTGCAACAGCAGCAGGGCGATGATCAGGTTGTCCATGAAGCTGGACGAGGCGCGCACCCTGGGGTTGAACAGCCGGCGCCAGAGCAGCATGCCGCCGCCGATCACGCAGAGCACCCCGGCCGCGCCGCCGAAGAGGATGGCCATGAGCTGCTTGTGGCCGGCGGAGAGGAACGGCTCGTAGACCCAGTGCGGCGTCAGCAGGCCGACCAGGTGGCCGAAGAAGATCGCCAGGATGCCGATGTGGAACAGGTTGCTGGCCAGGCGCATGTGGCGGCTGGAGAGCAGCTGGCTGGAGCCGGTCTTCCAGGTGTACTGGCCGTAGTCGTAGCGCAGCAGGCTGCCGAGCAGGAACACGGTGCCGGCCAGGTAGGGGTAGTAACCGTAGAGTAGGTGCAGAACGTAGTCTTCTAACATGGTGAGCCTCCGTTCATTGGCCGTCCGCCAGGGGCGACGGGGTGGCGGGCAGGACCTGGACGACCTGGGGCAGCGCCTGGTACTTGCGCTCGGCCAGGCGCCGGCCCTCGGCGGACTGCAGGCTGCAGTCCTGGTCGGTCTCGGCGTTGAAGCGGACGATTTCCTCTTCCCACACCGCGTCCAGGGCCTGCGGGGTGTGGTCCGGCGCCTCCCCCTCGACCGCCGGGCGCTGCTGCTGGATCAGTTCGCTGCGGCCGATCAGCGCCAGCAGCGCGTGGGGCACCAGGGCGTGGTCGGCGCCGCGCTCTTCCAGGCGCGCGGCGAGCAGCGCGAGGATGTGCTGGATGTCGCCCAGCCACTGGCCGATCTCGGCGTGGCTGCGGGTGGAGAGGTATTCGAGGAACAGCGGCAGGTGGTCGGGCAACTCGCGGGCGTCGAGCTGGAAGCCGGCGGCCTCGTACTCGGCCAGCAGGTCGACCATGGCCTGGCCGCGGTCGCGGGATTCGCCGTGGACGTGCTCGAACAGCAGCAGCGAGACCGAGCGGCCGCGGTCGAAGAGTTCGACGTAGGCTTCCTGCAGGTCCAGCAGGTCGCTCTGCGCCAGGCGTTGGCACCATTGGCCCAGGCGCCTGCGCAGGGGTTCGGGCAGGCGCATCTCGTCGTCGAGGATGGCGGCCAGCTCGCCGGCCGCCGCCTGCAGCTCGGCGCAGGGGTAGTCGAGCAGCCGGGCCAGCACGCGCAGGCTCAGCAGGCCCTGGGGCTGGCGCTCATCCATGGCGGCTGTCCTCCACCGGGTCGAAGGTCTGCACCGGCTTGACCAGGGTGGTGGTCTGCTTGCTGCCGCCGAACAGGCTGACCTCGCTGTTGCCGCCGTGGCAGCCGTTGCCGAAGGTGAAGCCGCAGCCGCTGCGCTCGGCGTAGGCGTCGGGCAGGGCCTCGCGGTGGCCGGTGGGGATGACGAAGCGGTCCTCGTAGTTGGCGATGGCCAGGTAGCGGTACATCTCTTCCACCTGGCGCTGGCTCAGGCCGACCTGCTGCAGCACTTCGCTGTTGAGGGTGCCGTCCACGTGCTTGGCGCGCATGTACACGCGCATGGCCATCAGCCGCTTGAGGGCCAGCACCACCGGCGCCTCTTCGCCGGCGGTGAGCATGTTGGCCAGGTAGCGTACCGGGATGCGCAGCGACTCGATCTTCGGCAGCACGCCGTCGAATTCCACGTGGCCGGCCTCGGCGGCGGACTGGATGGGAGACAGCGGCGGCACGTACCAGACCATCGGCAGGGTGCGGTATTCCGGGTGCAGCGGCAGCGCCAGCTGCCAGTCGATGGCCAGCTTGTACACCGGCGAGGCCTGGGCCGCGGCGATGACGCTGTCGGGCACGCCGTCCTTGCGCGCCTGCTCGATCACTTGCGGGTCGTGGGGGTCGAGGAAGATTTCGCACTGGCGGTGGTAGAGGTCGCGGTCATCGGCCGAGGCGGCCACTTCCTCGATGCGGTCGGCGTCATACAGCAGCACGCCGAGGTAGCGGATGCGCCCCACGCAGGTCTCGGAGCAGACCGTCGGCTGGCCGGTCTCGATGCGCGGGTAGCAGAAGATGCACTTCTCGGATTTGCCGCTCTTCCAGTTGTAGTAGATCTTCTTGTACGGGCAGCCGCTGATGCACATGCGCCAGCCGCGGCACTTGTCCTGGTCGATGAGGACGATGCCGTCTTCCTCGCGCTTGTAGATGGCGCCGCTGGGGCACGAGGCCACGCACGCCGGGTTCAGGCAGTGCTCGCACAGGCGCGGCAGGTACATCATGAAGGTGTTCTCGAACTGCCCGTAGATGTCGGCCTGGACCTGCTCGAAGTTGATGTCCTTGCGCCGCTTGGCGAACTCGGTGCCCAGCAGTTCTTCCCAGTTCGGCCCCCACTCCACCTTGTCCATGCGCAGCCCGCTGATCAGCGAGCGCGGCCGCGCCACCGGCTGGTGCTCGCCCTGGGCGGCGCTGTGCAGGTGCTGGTAGTCGAAGGTGAAGGGTTCGTAGTAGTCGTCGATCTGCGGCAGGTCGGGGTTAGCGAAGATGTTCGCCAGCACCCGCCACTTGCCGCCGATGCGCGGGTTGATGGAGCCGTCGGCGTTGCGCACCCAGCCGCCGTTCCATTTCTTCTGGTTCTCCCACTCCTTGGGGTAGCCGATGCCGGGCTTGGTCTCGACGTTGTTGTACCAGGCGTACTCGATGCCTTCGCGGCTGGTCCAGACGTTCTTGCAGGTGACCGAGCAGGTGTGGCAGCCGATGCACTTGTCGAGGTTGAGGACCATGCCGACCTGGGAACGGATCTTCATTTCACCGCCTCCTGCTGGTAGTCGTTGCCTTCGCCGTCGAGCCAGTCGATGCGCTTCATCTTGCGCACGATGACGAACTCGTCGCGGTTGGAGCCGACGGTGCCGTAGTAGTTGAAGCCGTAGGACAGCTGCGCGTAGCCGCCGATCATGTGGGTCGGCTTGGGGCAGACCCGCGTCACCGAGTTGTGGATGCCGCCGCGCGTACCCGTCACTTCGGAGCCGGGGATATTCAGGATGCGTTCCTGGGCGTGGTACATCATCGCCATGCCCGGGCGCACCCGCTGGCTGACCACCGCCCGCGCGGCGATGGCGCCGTTGGCGTTGTAGAGCTCGATCCAGTCGTTGTCGACCACGCCGATGGCGCGCGCGTCGTCCTCGCTGATCCAGACGATGGGTCCGCCGCGCGACAGCGTCTGCATCAGCAGGTTGTCGCTGTAGGTGGAGTGGATGCCCCACTTCTGGTGCGGCGTCAGCCAGTTCAGGGCGATCTCCGGGTTGCCGTTGCTGCGCGGCTCGGCGACGCTGGCCGCGGCCTTGGTGTCGATGGGTGGGCGGTAGACCATCAGGCTCTCGCCGAAGGCGCGCATCCAGGGGTGGTCCTGGTAGAACTGCTGGCGGCCGCTGAGGGTGCGCCAGGGGATCAGCTCGTGGACGTTGGTGTAGCAGGCGTTGTAGCTCACGTGCTCGTCCTCCAGGCCCGACCAGGTGGGGCTGGAGATGATCTTGCGCGGCTGCGCCACCAGGTCGCGGAAGCGGATTTTCTCTTCCTGCTTGGGCCGCGCCAGGTGGGTGTGGTCGCGCCCGGTGATCTTCGACAGTGCGGCCCAGGCCTTGACCGCCACCTGGCCGTTGGTTTCCGGGGCCAGGGCGAGGATCATCTCCGCCGCGTCCACCGCCGAGGCCAGCCGTGGCCGCCCTTCGGCGGAGCCGTCGAGCTTGCGGTAGTTGAGCTTGCCGAGCAGGTCGACCTCTTCCTGGGTCTGCCAGGCGATGCCCTTGCCGCCGTTGCCCAGGGTGTCCAGCAGCGGGCCGACGGAGCTGAAGCGCTCGTAGGTTTCCGGGTAGTTGCGCTTGACCTCGATCAGCGAGGGCATGGTCTTGCCGGGTATGGGCTCGCACTCGCCCTTCTTCCAGTCGCGCACTTCGGGCTGGGCCAGCTCGCCGGGGCTGTCGTGCTGCAGCGGCAGGGTCACCAGGTCCGTCTCCTCGCCCAGGTGGCCGACGCACAGGCGCGAGAAGGCGCGGGCGATGCCGTCGTAGATCTGCCAGTCGCTGCGCGCTTCCCAGGCCGGGTCGGTGGCGGCGGTGAGCGGGTGGATGAAGGGGTGCATGTCCGAGGTGTTGAGGTCGTCCTTCTCGTACCAGGTGGCGGTCGGCAGCACCACGTCGGAGTACAGACAGGTGGTGGACATGCGGAAGTCGAGGGTCACCAGCAGGTCGAGCTTGCCCTCGATGGGCTCGTCCTTCCAGACCACTTCCTCGGGCTTCTGCTTGCCGGCCTCGCCCAGGTCCTTGCCGAGCACACCGTTCCTGGTGCCCAGCAGGTACTTGAGCATGTATTCGTGGCCCTTGCCCGAGCTGCCCAGCAGGTTGGAGCGCCAGACGAACAGGTTGCGCGGGTGGTTCTGCGGGTTGTCCGGGTCTTCGCTGGCGAAGCGCAGCTGGCCGCTCTTGAGCTGCTCCACCACGTAGTCGGCGGTGCTCTTGCCGGCGGCCTGGGCCGCGGCGGCCAGGCGCAGCGGGTTGGTGCCCAGTTGCGGCGCCGAGGGTAGCCAGCCCATGCGCTCGGCGCGCACGTTGAAGTCCACCAGGCTGCCGCTGAAGTCCTGCGGCCGGGCCAGGGGCGAGAGCAGTTCCTTCACTTCCAGCTTCTCGTAGCGCCACTGGCTGGAGTGGTTGTAGAAGAACGAGGTGCCGTTCATGTGCCGCGGCGGCCGGTGCCAGTCCAGGGCGAAGGCCAGGGGCGTCCAGCCGGTCTGCGGGCGCAGCTTCTCCTGGCCGACGTAGTGCGACCAGCCGCCGCCGCTCTGGCCGATGCAGCCGCAGAGGATCAGCATGTTGATCAGCCCGCGGTAGTTCATGTCCATGTGGTACCAGTGGTTCATCCCGGCGCCGACGATGATCATGGAGCGGCCGTGGGTCTTGTCGGCGTTCTCCGCGAACTCGCGGGCGATGCGGATCATCTGCGCCGCCGGCACCCCGGTGATCGCCTGCTGCCAGGCCGGGGTGTAGGGCTTGAGCTGGCCATAGTCGCTGGCGCCGTCGTCCTCGCCGGCGCCGCCCACGGTGGGCTGCAGGCCGCGGTCGATGCCGTAGTTGGCGGCCATCAGGTCGAACACGCTGGCCACCAGCGCCTCGCGGCCGTCGGCCAGTTGCAGGCGCTTGGCCGGCACGTGGTGGTAGAGCACGTCGCGCACCGGCACGTTGGGGAAGTGCTTGCGCTCGATGCCGCCGAAGTACGGGAAGGCCACCCGCGCCACTTCGTCGTGGCGGCCCAGCAGCGACAGCGCCAGGCGCACCTCGCGGCCCTCGGCGTCCACCGGCTCCAGGTTCCAGTGGCCGGACTCGCCCCAGCGGAAGCCGATGGAGCCGCGCGGCACCACCAGGCGCTCGCCCGCCTCGTCCCAAGCCACGGTCTTCCACTCGGGGTTGTTGGCCTGCGCCAGGTTGCCGGCGAAGTCCGCGGCGCGCAGTTGCTTGCCGGGGACCAGGCCGCCTTCGGCGCGCGGTTCCAGCTCCACCAGGATCGGCAGGTCGGTGTAGCGGCGCGCGTAGTCGGCGAAATAGCTCCGCGGGTTCTCCAGGTGGAATTCCTTGAAGATCACGTGGCCCATGGCGATGGCCAGGGCCGAGTCGGTGCCCTGCTTGGCGCTCATCCACTCGTCGCAGAGCTTGGAGATTTCCGCGTAGTCCGGGGTGATGGCCACGGTCTTGGTGCCCTTGTAGCGCACCTCGGTGAAGAAGTGCGCGTCGGGGGTGCGCGTCTGCGGCACGTTGCTGCCCCAGGCGATGAGGTAGCCGGAGTTGTACCAGTCGGCGGACTCGGGCACGTCGGTCTGCTCGCCCCACACCTGTGGGGATGCGGGCGGCAGGTCGCAATACCAGTCGTAGAAGCTCAGGCACACCCCGCCGATCAGCGACAGGTAGCGGGTGCCCGAGGCGTAGCTGACCATGGACATGGCCGGGATCGGCGAGAAGCCGGCGACGCGGTCCGGGCCGTAGGTCTTGATGGTGTATACGTTGGCCGCGGCGACCAGCGTCTGCAGTTCGTCCCAGTCGCTGCGCACGAAGCCGCCGCGGCCGCGGATGGACTTGTACTGCTTCGCCTTCTGCGGGTCTTCGACGATGCTCGCCCAGGCCTGCACCGGGTCCTTGTGCGCGGCCAGCGCCTCGCGCCACAGCTGGATCAGCGCCTTGCGCACCAGCGGGTATTTCAGCCGGTTGGCGCTGTACAGGTACCAGGAGTAGCTGGCCCCGCGCGGGCAGCCGCGCGGCTCGTGGTTGGGCAGGTCCGGGCGGGTGCGCGGGTAATCGGTCTGCTGGGTTTCCCAGGTGACCAGGCCGTTCTTCACGTAGATCTTCCAGCTGCACGAGCCGGTGCAGTTCACCCCGTGGGTGGAGCGGGCGATCTTGTCGAACTGCCAGCGCTGGCGGTAGCCGTCCTCCCAGGCGCGGCTCTCGTCGCGGGTCTCGCCGTGGCCGCCGGCGAATTCCGGCGGGCGTTTGACCATGTAGCGCAGGCGGTCGATGAAGTAACTCATTTCTCTCCTCCTCGGCGCGGGCCGGATGGCTAGCAGCTCACCTCGGCGTTACGGCGGGTGTAGTAGAACCAGGTCACGACGATGCACAGGGCGTAGAAGACGATGAAGCCGTAGAGCGCCCACTCCGGCCCACCGGTCAGGTCGAACGAGCTGCCGAACGACTTCGGGATGAAGAAGCCGCCATAGGCCGCCACCGCCGAGATGAAGCCCACCGCGGCGGCGGACTCCTTCTCGCTCTGCAGCGCCTGCTGCTCGGCGGGCAGGCCGGGGAACAGGCGCGGCGTCTGGATGCGGAAGATCGCCGGGATCATCTGCGTGGTGCTGGCGTTGCCGACCCCGGAGAAGAAGAACAGCAGCAGGAACATGGCCAGGAAGCCCCAGTAGGCCCCCGGCTGGTCCTTGATGCCGATGAAGAACAGCACGCCGCCCACGCACACGGCCATGGCGACGAACACCCAGAGGCTGATGCGGGCGCCGCCGAAACGGTCGGCCAGGCCGCCGGAGAAGGCGCGGCTCAAGGCGCCGATCAGCGGGCCGAGGAAGGCGAAGCGCAGCACGTCGACCTGCGGGAACAGGTGCCCGGCCAGCAGCGGGAAGCCGGCGGAGAAGCCGATGAAGCTGCCGAAGGTGCCGGTGTAGAGCACGCTCATCAGCCAGGTGTGCTTGCGCTTGAAGATCGCCATCTGGTCGCTGAACGAGGACTTGGCGCTGGCGATGTCGTTCATCCCGAACCAGGCGGCGAGGGTCGCGGCGATGATGAACGGCACCCAGATGAAGCCGGCGTTCTGCAGCCACAGCGGGGTGCCGGCGGCGGTCGTCTGCGGCTCGCCGCCCAGGCTGCCGAACACCGCCAGGGTGATCGCCAGCGGCACCAGGAACTGCATGACGCTCACGCCCAGGTTGCCCAGCCCGGCGTTCAGGCCCATGGCCGCGCCCTTGGCCTGTTTGGGGAAGAAGAACGAGATGTTGGCCATGCTCGAGGAGAAGTTGCCGCCGCCCAGGCCGCACAGCAGGGCGAGGATCAGCATGATCAGGTAGGGCGTGTTGGGGTTCTGCACGGCGAAGCCGATCCACAGCGCCGGCAGCAGCAGCGAGGCGGTGGACAGCGCGGTCCAGCGCCGGCCGCCGAAGATCGGCACCATGAAGCTGTAGAAGATGCGCAGGGTGGCGCCCGACAACCCGGGCAGCGCCGCCAGCCAGAACAGCTGGTTGGGCGTATAGCTGAAGCCGGCCAGCGGCAGCTTGGCCACCACCACCGACCAGACCATCCAGATGGCGAAGGCCAGCAGCAGGTTGGGGATGGAGATCCACAGGTTGCGCGTGGCGATGCGCTTGCCCTTGGCCTCCCAGAACGCGGCGTCCTCCGGGTGCCAGTCCAGCAGCACGAAGCTGCTGGGGGTGGACAGTTCCGGCAGGTCGCGGCCCTCGCGCTGCTCGGCCCATTCCACGCGCTCGGCCATGCGGATCGCATAGTGCATCCAGGCCAGGGCGCCTGCGGCGATCAGGAACAGCAGCATGAAACAGCTCTGCCAGACGCCGATGACATCGTTGAGCATGCCGAAGGTCAGCGGCAGCAGGAAGCCGCCCAGCCCGCCGACCATGCCCACCAGGCCGCCGACCACGCCGACGTGCTGCGGGTAGTAGCTGGGGATGTGCTTGAACACCGCCGCCTTGCCCAGCGACATGAAGAAGCCCAGCACCACGATGACCGGGATGAAACCGGCCAGGCCCAGGTGCAGGGAGAATTCCAGGTCGCCGCGCACGCCGCTGACGATGTAGCGCGTCGGCGGGTAGCTGAGCAGGAAGGTGCACAGCACCGACACGCCGAGGGTCCAGTACATCACCCGGCGCGCGCCGTAGCGGTCGGACAGCCAGCCGCCGAGGATGCGGAACAGCGACGCCGGCACCGTGTACAGCGCGGCGATCACCCCGGCGCTGGCCAGGCTGACGCCGAACACCTGCATCAGGTAGTGCGGCAGCCACAGGGCCAGGGCGACGAAGGCGCCGAAGACGAAGAAGTAGTACAGCGAGAAGCGCCAGACGCGCAGCTCCGCCAGCGGCGCCAGTTGCTCCGCCAGGGGAATGGGCTGTTGCTTGCGCGCCTGGCTCTGCGGGTCGGACTTGGCCAGCAGCATGAAGGCCACGCCCATGACCGCCAGCACCGCGGCATACACCAGCGCGGCGCCGCGCCAGCCCAGGGCCAGCAGCAGGAAGGGCGCGGCGAAGTTGGTGATGCCGGCGCCGACGTTGCCGGCGCCGAAGATGCCCAGCGCCGTGCCCTGGCGCCCCGGCTCGAACCAGGCCGAGGTGTAGGCGGTGCCGACGATGAAGCCGCCGCCGGCCAGGCCCACGCCCAGGGCCGCCAACAGCAGGCTGTAGAAGTCCGTGGCGAAGGTCAGCAGGTAGACGCACAGCGCCGAGGCCAGCATCACCAGGCCGAACACCCAGCGCCCGCCGTAGCGGTCGGTCCACAGGCCGAGGAAGATCCGCGAGATGGAGCCGGTCAGCACCGGCGTGGCCATCAGCAGGCCGAGCTGGGTATCGGTCAACCCGAACTCGTCCTTGATCTGCAGACCGAGGATGGAGAACAGCGTCCACACGGCGAAGCAAAGGGTGAACGCCAACGTCGACAAGCCGAGGGCCCGGTATTGGTCCCGGACGGGAACGGTCGTAACCATGCGCACGCAGTCCCTGGCGAGCGCCTCGAACGGCGCTTGCTCTACAGGCCCGGGGGCGAGTCCCGATACCGGCGGCTACCGGTCCACAGCGAATAACGTCGCACTCAGGCCAATCACGGTTGATGTTGCTGCTTTCGTTATCGTGGCACCGCTTTGGTGCAAGAACTGAGCGTAGACAGGTTCCGCGAGAATTCCAGAACGCCGCCTCAGGCAGGCGCCGCCGCAGAGCCGGCTCAAGTTGTCCCCTTGCGGGGACATCGCGGTAGCGCGCGGGGGGTAGAGTCGTCGGCGAATCCGCCCACAAGCACAATAATCCCGGAGACGCACCGCGATGCACTGCCCTTCCGTCGAGCCCCGGCGCTCACTGTATTTCGACTACCAGGTCCACCCCGCCTTCACCGCCGCCGTGGGCGCCGCGCAGGCCGCGCGGCATGCCGTGGTCATCGTCGGCGCCGGGCCCATCGGCCTGACCACCGCGCTGGACCTGGCCCGCTACGGCATCCCCTCGGTGCTGCTCGAAGCCGAGCAGCAGGTCAGCGAGGGCAGCCGCGCCATCGTCTTCACCCGCCGCTCGCTGGAAATTCTCCAGCAGGTCGGCGTGGCCGGGCGGGTGACCGCCGCGGGGCTGGACTGGCGCTTCGGCAACTCCTTCTACCGCAACCAGCGGGTGTTCCGCATGGAGGCGCCGCAGGACGCGGACGACCGCTTCGCGCCCATGACCAACCTGCAGCAGCCGTGCCTGGAGCAGTACCTGGTGGAGGCCGCCCAGGCCAACCCGCTGATCGAGCTGCGCTGGGGCAACAAGGTGACCGCCGTGACCCAGGCAGCTGACCATGCGCGCCTGGAAGTGGACACGCCCGCCGGCCCCTACGCCCTGGAAGCCCAGTGGGTGATCGCCGCCGACGGCGCGCGTTCGGCCCTGCGCTCGCTGCTCGGGCTGAAGCTGGAAGGCGCGGCCTACGAGGGCCGCTTCGTGATCGCCGACATCCGCATCCGCCTGGACCTGCCCACCGAGCGCCTGGCCTTCTTCGACCCGCCGTGGAACCCCGGCAACACCGTGCTGATGCACCGCGAGCCCGGCGACATCTGGCGCATCGACTACCAGCTGCCGGCCGACGAGACGCCGGAGCAGGCCCTGGCGCCCGAGTCCCTGCGCGCACGCATCGACGCGCAGCTGGCCCTGGTTGGCGTGCAGGACTCGCAGTGGGAGCTGGACTGGTGCTCGGTGTACTCCGCCCGCGCGCTGACCCTGCCGGACTACATCCACCGGCGGGTGATCTTCACCGGCGATGCCGCGCACCTGCTGCCGATCTTCGGCGTGCGCGGGGCCAACACCGGCTTCCAGGACTGCAACGGCCTGGCCTGGAAACTGGCCCTGGCGCTCAAGGGCCTGGCCGGCCCGGCGCTGCTGCCCTCCTACAGCCACGAGCGCGTCGGCGCGGCGCGGGAGATCATCGCCGAGGCCGGCAAGAGCACCCGCTTCATGACCCCGCCCACGCCCGGCCAGCGCCTGGTGCGCGATGCCGTACTGTCGCTGTCGCTGAGCCAGGCCTTCGTCCGCCCGCTGTACCACTGGCGCACCTCGCGGCCCCACGACTACACCGACTCGCCGCTGAACTGCCGCGACGACGACGATGCGGCGTTCCCCGCCGGCCCGCGCCAGGGCGCGCCGCTGCCGAACGTCCGCCTGGGCGAGGACGACTACCTGTTCGACCACCTGGGCGCCGCCTTCCACCTGCTGTACTTCAGCGAAGCCGGCGAACTGCCCGACGACCTGCGGGCCCAGGCCGCCGCCCTGCGCGAGCGGGGCATCCCGCTGCGCATCCTGGCCATAGGCGCGGCCGATGCGGTGGACGGCGCCGACCTCAGCCTCGCCGACGCCGACGGCCACCTGCGCAGCAAGTACGCCGCGCAGCCGGGCGGCGCCTACCTGGCGCGCCCCGACCAGCACGTCTGCGCACGCTGGCGGCAACTGGACGGCGCCGCGCTGGGCCGGGCCATCCATACCGCACTGGGCAACGCCTGAGGGAACCGCCATGCAAACACTGACCATCGCCGGGCTGGAAAGCGTCTACGAACAACTGGCCGAAGCCCTGGACCGCGCGCCCCAGGCGCAGCGCGAGCTGTTCCTGGTCAAGCTGGCGCTGCTCGCCGCCGAGGCCCTGGGCGAGCCCGAACGCTTCGCCGAACTGACCGAGGCCGCCCTGCTGGACCTCTGAGCCCGGCCGATCCCCGGTCCGCCATGGCGGCGGCCGGGGTGCTACAGTGGCCGGCGCCCGCAACCCGCAGAACCCCGGAGGGACGTCGCGATGCAGTACTGGCCCCTGCGCGCCGGCAGCGTCGAGCACAGCCTGAACCTCGGCCACGCCGCCAACCTGTTCGCCCGCGTCGGCGGCAACCGCAGCCGCACCCTGGCCGCCGACCTGCTGCAGCTGATCGGCCCCGGCGTGCCCCTGGCGCAGTGCACCATCTTCGCCTATGCGCCGCGGCGCAACCCACAGGTGTTCTCCTTCGCCGACCGCGCCCGCGACGTGGCGCTGCCGCGCATCTCGCACAACTACGCCGAACGCTTCTACAGCCAGGACGGCAACCAGCAGGCCATGGCCCGCCGCGGCCCGGCCGAGCGCATCCTGGTGCAGCGCCAGGGCATCGACGACATCGCCCACCCCGAATACCGCCGGGTGTGCTACGAGCAGCCGCGCATCAGCGAGCGCGTGGCCCTGCTGGCCCATGGCGAGAACGAGCGCTGGCTGTCGCTGAACCTCTACCGCGGCCACGAGCACGGGCACTTCTGCGCCCGCGAGATGGACTACCTGGAAACCCTGGCGCCGCTGCTGATCCAGGCCGTGCGCCTGCACTACCAGGCCTGGCTGCAGGCCAACGAGCTGCCGCTGCTGCTGGCCGAACGCATAGCCGCCCGCCAGCCGGGCCTGACCCTGCGCGAGCAGACGCTGCTGCGCCTGATGCTGACCGGCGCCGACAACGACGCCATCGCCGCCCAGTTGGGCGTGCGCCCCTCCAGCGCCGCCACCTACGTCAAGCGCCTGTACCGCAAGCTGGGCATCGGCGGGCTG
Source organism: Pseudomonas sp. AAC (assembly GCF_000725445.1). Lineage (NCBI taxonomy): Bacteria > Pseudomonadati > Pseudomonadota > Gammaproteobacteria > Pseudomonadales > Pseudomonadaceae > Pseudomonas > Pseudomonas sp. AAC. Next base: position 252,125 of record NZ_KL647097.1, read on the forward strand.
CGCGAGCTGATCGGCCTGGCGACCCAGGCGCAATGGGCCTAGCGCAGACGCCAGGCGGGCGCCGCGGAAAACCCCGGAAACGCTTTGGCGTAGGGCGCATAACGCCTCCGGCGTTATCCGCCGTTTGGCCTTGGCCATGCCCCGCTCGGTGACGAGCACGGAGCCGCCGTCAAAGCCGCGCCAGGTTCAACCATGCAGTGGCCGGCAAGAAAGGTGAGGCGGCGGATAACCGCGAACGGTTATTCGCCCTACGTTCATGGTGGGCTTGGCGTAGGGCGCATAACGCCTACGGCGTTATCCGCCGCTTGACCTTGGCCACACACCGCTCGGTGACGAGCATGGAGCCGCCGTCAAAGCCGCGCCAGGTTCAACCATGCAGTGGCCGGCAAGAAAGGTGAGGCGGCGGATAACCGCGAACGGTTATTCGCCCTACGCCCATGGCGGGCTTGGCGTAGGGCGCATAACGCCTACGGCGTTATCCGCCGTTTGACCTTGGCCATAATCCCGCTCGCTGCCGAGCACGGAGCCGCCGTCAAAGCCACGCCAGGTTCAACCATGCAGGGGTTGGCGAGGAAGGTGTAGCGGCGGATAACCGCGAACGGTTATTCGCCCTACGCCCATGGCGGGCTTGGCGTAGGGCGCATAACGCCTACGGCGTTATCCGCCGTTTGGCCTTGGCCATGCCCCGCTCGGTGACGAGCATGGAGCCGCTGTCCAAGCCGCGCCAAGTTCAACCACGGAGTTGCCGGCAAGAAAGGTGAAGCGGCGGATAACCGCGAACGGTTATTCGCCCTACGCCAGGTCCGAGTTTCGTGTAGGGCGAATAACGCGAAGCGTTATCCGCCGCCTCCCCGGGTACCCTGCCACATGGCAGAGCCCAGGGAGGAGCACCGATGCCGAATTACCGACGCGCCCGGATTGGCGGCGGCACCTACTTCTTCACCGTCACACTCCGCGACCGCCATTCGGACCTGCTGGTGCGGGAGATAGCCCTGCTTCGCCAGGTCGTCGCCAGGACCAGACGCCGCCATCCGTTCCGGATAGATGCGTGGGTAGTACTGCCGGAACACATGCACTGCCTATGGACGCTTCCACCGGGCGACACCGATTACGCCACCCGCTGGAAAGTCATCAAGACCGGCTTCGCCCGCCACATCCCACCGGGGGAATGGCTTTCCATCGCACAGCGCCTGCGCGGCCAGCGGGGAATCTGGCAGGCTCGCTACTGGGAACACCTGATCCGTGACGACAGCGACTACCAGCGGCACTTCGACTACATCCATATCAACCCGTTGAAACATGGGTTGGTCACGGCGTTGAAGGATTGGCCATTCTCGACCTTTCATCGAGCTGTCGCCGAAGGTATCTACCCCGCGGATTGGGTCGGGGACCTTTCGCTGGAGGTACAGGCGGCGGAGCGGTATTGAAGCCCCGCCAAGTTCAACCACGGAGTGGCCGGCAAGGAAGGTGAAACGGCGGATAACCGCGAACGGTTATTCGCCCTACGCCCATGGCGGGCTTGACGTAGGGCGCATAACGCCCCCGGCGTTATCCGCCGCTTGACCTTGGCCACACACCGCTCGCTGCCGGGCACGGAGTTACCGAATGAAAAACGCCCGCGGATCACTCCGCGGGCGTTCTTTCATTCCAGCGCCGCCACCCTCAATCCGGCAGCGCGAAGGCCATCACGTAATCCCCCTGGCGGGTGCCCAGAGAGCCATGCCCGCCCGCCATGACCAGCACGTACTGCTTGCCGTCCTTGCCGGTGTAGGTCATCGGCGTGGTCTGGGCGCCGGCCGGCAGGCGGCCTTCCCAGAGGACCTTGCCGTCGCGCATGTCGTAGGCGCGCAGATACTGGTCCAGGGTGCCGCTGAGGAAGCCCAGGCCGCTGGCGGTGGTGATCGGCCCGCCCATGCTGGGCACGCCCATGGTCAACGGCAGCGGGACCGGCGAGTTGTCGCGCACGGTGCCGTTCTTGTGCTTCCAGATCACCTTGTGGGTGGTCAGGTCCACCGCCGCCACGTAGCCCCAGGCCGGGGCCTGGCAGGGCAGGCCGATGGGCGACAGGAAGGGTGCCATGATCACGCCGTAGGGCGCGCCGGCGTTGGGTTGCACGCCTTCGGTCTCGCTCTTGCGGGCCGGGCCGCCGGCGACTTCCTCGCGGGAGACCAGCTTGGACTTGAAGGCCATGTAGTCGGGGTTGACGAACATGATCTGGCGCACCGGGTCGACCGACACGCCGCCCCAGTCGAACACCCCGAAGTTGCCCGGGAACACCAGCGAGCCCTGCAGCGACGGCGGGGTGTAGATGCCCTCGTAGCGCAGCGACCTGAAGTCCAGGCGGCAGAGCATCTGGTCGAACGGCGTCACGCCCCACATGTCCTTCTCGCGCAGGGTGGTGGGCATGAAGTTCAGTTCGGACATCGGCTGCGTCGGCGAGGTGTGGTCGCCTTCCACCGCGCCCTGCGGCACCGGGGTTTCGTTGATCGGCACGATGGCCTCGCCGTTGCGGCGGTCGAGCACGTAGATGCTGCCCTGCTTGGTCGAGGCCAGCAGCGCCGGCTTGATGCCGTCGGCGGTCTTCAGGTCGACCAGGGTCGGCTGGCCGCCCACGTCCATGTCCCACAGGTCGTGGTGGGTGAACTGGTGGGTCCAGCGCACCTTGCCGGTGGCCAGGTCCAGCGCGGTGACGCCGGCGCTGAACTTCTCCGCCTCGGGGGTGCGGTTGCCGCCCCACTGGTCGGGCATCTGGTTGCCCATGGGCAGGTAGACCAGGCCGAGCTTCTCGTCGACGCTGGCCACCGACCACATGTTCGGCGAGTTGCGGGTGTAGGTCTTGTCGGCGGCGATCGGCGCGGTGGCGTCCGGGTTGCCGCTGTCCCAGTTCCACACCAGGTGGCCGTCGCGCACGTCGTAGGCGCGGATCACCCCGGAAGGCTCGTCGGTGGAGACGTTGTCGGTGACGTGGCCGCCGATGATCACCAGGTCGCGGGTCACCGCCGGCGGCGAGGTGGAGTAGTAGCCGCCGGCGGTGAAGCTGCCGATGTTGGCGCGCAGGTCGATCTCGCCCTTGTCGCCGAAGCCTTCGCAGACCTTGCCGGTGTCGGCGTCGAGGGCGATCAGGCGGGTGTCGGCGGTGGGCACGAACAGGCGTTTCGGGCAGCTGCCGGCGGCCGGCGCCGGGCTGGCGACGGTAGTGCCGTCGGCGGCCTTGGCGGCGTAGGCGGCTTCGTCATGGTAGGCCACGCCGCGGCAGGTCATGTGCGCCCAGCCCTTGAAGTTGGCCGCGTTCTGCGTGCTCAGCTTGGGATCGAAGCGCCAGAGTTCCTTGCCGGTGTCCGGGTCCAGGGCGATCACCTGGCTGTGCGGGGTGCACACGTAGAGCTTGCCGTTGACCTTCAGCGGGGTGTTTTCCGCGGTGGTCTCGCCCGGATCGTTCGGGCCGGGCAGGTCGCCGGTGCGGAAGGTCCAGGCCAGCTTCAACTGGTGGACGTTGTCCGGGTTGATCTGCGTGAGCGGCGAGTAACGGTCGCCGAAGGCGGTGCGCCCGTAGGCCTGCCAGTCGCCCTCGGGCTGCGCCGGGGCGGCGTTGGGCACGCCGGCGCTGGCGCGGTCGATGCGCCCTTCGATGCGGCCCGGGTTGGTGAACTGCGAGGCGATGGCGGTGGCACCGGCCAGCACCACGGCCAGGCCCAGCAGCGCAGTGGCCTTGGGCGCCGGGCCCGCGGCCAGCAGCGGGCGGCGCAGCCAGGGCAGCAGCAGGACGATGCCGAGCACGAACCACAGCGCCAGGCGCGGCACCAGTTGCCACCAGTCCAGGCCCACTTCGTACCAGGCCCACAAGGTGCTGCCCAGCAGGAACAGCGCGTACAGGCCGATGGCGGCGGCGCGGCCGAGCAGCAGCAGCACGCCGGTCACGGCCAGCACCGCGCCGGCCACCAGGTAGTAGAGCGAGCCGCCCAGGCTCAGCAGCTTGATGCCGCCGGCCAGCAGGGCCAGGCCCATCAGCAGCAGCAATAGTCCGAGCAGGCTCGGCAGCAGGCGTGGCCTGCCAAACGCACCGTCAGTGCTCATGCGTGTTCTCCTTCGGTCTTTCAGTGAGCGGGTACTGCTTGGGTTCAGAACTGGTATTGGAGGCCGGCGCCGGCGTACCAGGAGCGCCCCGGGGCGGCCTCGTAGTAGCGGCCGTTGCTGTCGCCGACGATGACCGAGCCGACGTACTGGCGGTCCAGCAGGTTGTCCAGGCGCAGCAACTGGTGGAACGTCCAGGGGCCATAGCGCTGTTCGAAGCGGGTGCGCCAGTTGAACACCGCGTAGCTGGGCGCCGGCTTGTCCTCGTTGCTGTCTTCAACATAGACCTTGCTGCGGTACTGCCCTTCGAAGCCCATGCTGACGTCCTGGCGCGGCTTCCACACCAGCTCGCCGTAGAGGCTGCTGCCGGGCACGCCGGGCAGGTGGTTGCCCTTTTCGATGAGGTTGCCGCCCTCGACGAAGTCCTGGTCGTAGGTGGCTTCCAGGCGGGTATAGGCGAGGGTCGCGTCCCACTGTTCGCTGAGCTGGCTCTGCACGCCCAGTTCGAAGCCGCGGCGCAGCGTCTTGCCGGCGTTCTGGTAGCTGGTGCGGCCGCCGGTGGAGCTGGCGACGACGATCTCGTCGTCGGTACGGATTTCGAAGACCGCCGCGTTGACCCGCGTGTTGCCGCCGACCCTGGCCTTCAGGCCCAGTTCGTACTGGGTGCTGGTGGCCGGGTCGAGGCCGAAGTTGAAGCTTTCCACCAGGCCCGGGGCGTAGGCCATCTCGGCCTGGGTCGGCGTCTCGAAGCCCTTGCCGGCGCTGACGTAGCCGTGCAGCTCGGGGGTGAAGGCGTACATCACCGACAGCGACGGGGTGTTCTTCTGGTACTTCTTCGAACCGCTGGAGTCGCCGTTGGCCAGGTAGTGGTCGTCCACCTCCATCTTCATGGTGCTGTGGCGCAGGCCGGCGTCGAAGGTCCAGTCGCCCAGTTCCCAGCGCGCCTGCACGTAGGGGTCGAGGCTGGTGGCGATGTCGTCCTCGTCGCGACGCAGCTCGCCCTTCACCCCCAGCAGGTCGCCGCTGTAGTTCTGGTAGCCGTGGCGGTCGTCGCGGCTGCGGTCGTAGTCCACCCCGGTGGTGACGGTCAGCTCGCCGGGCACGCCTTGCACCGGCTGGATCCAGCGCAGGGTGCCGCCGTGGAATTCGCGGTCGAAGTCCACCACGCCGCCGCCGCGCTGGGTGTTGGAGACCACGCCCCTGGGGATCGACAGGTACTGGATGACGCTGCGCTGCCCGGCGTAGAGGTTGAACTGCAGGGTGGCGTCGCCGAAGTAGCGCTCGTAGTTCATGCCCACCTGCTGGTGGTCGATGCTCTTGCGCGTGTCGTAGGTCTCGGCCACCGACGCCACCGAGCGCGGGTCGTGCTGGTAGGCGGCCCAGGTCTGGCCCAGCGGGTCCTGGGTGCCGTTCTGCTCCAGGCTGCTGTAGATCAGCGCCAGGCGGCTGTCGTCGTCGGGGCGGAAGTTGAGCTTGGCGAAGGTCTGGTCGCGGCGCGCGGCGCTGTGGTCGCGGTAGCCGTCGGTGTCCATGCGCGAGGCATCGAGGAGGAAGCCGGCCTTGTCGTTGCCGCCCTCGGCGTAGAGGTGGTTCTTGTTGAAGCCGTCGCTGCCGAAGGTGGTTTCGGCGCCGACTTTCGGCGGGCCGGAGCCGTCGCGGCTGAACATCTGGATCACCCCGCCGGCGTTGCTGCCGTAAATGGTCGAGGCCGGGCCGCGCAGCACCTCGATGCGCTCGGCCACGTCGAGGTTCAGCGTCGCTGCCTGGCCCTGGCCATCCGGTGTGCTGGCCGGGATGCCGTCGCTGAGCAGCTTCAGCCCGCGGATGCCGAAGGCCGAGCGGGCGCCGTAGCCGCGCGAGGAAATCTGCAGGTCCTGGGCGTAGTTCTGGCGGTTCTGCACCACCAGGCCAGGCACCCGCGGCAGCACCTCGGAAAGGTTGACGCCGAGCTGGCCGTCGCCGATCTGCGGCTGCTGCACGGTATCGATGGAGAACGGCAGGTCGAAGCTGGAGACCGGCGCGTAGGTGCCGGTGACGACCATCGGGGCGAACACCTCGTCGGCGGGCACGGCGCTGTCCGCGGCAAGGGCGAAGGTGCCGGTGCCCAGGCCCCAGAGCAGCAGCGGCGGCTGCAGGGTCATGGCGAGGCTGAGCGGGCGAAAACGCAAGGGCATGCTGGGGTTCCTGCTCCCTGCCCCGGCGCTGGCCGGGGCCTTGGTGATGACTGGGCGGCTCAGAAGCTGGACTGGATCTTCAGGCCGGCAACCAGAGCGTTGTCCACCTCGTAGACGCCGCCGGGATGCTTGATGTATTGCAGGTTCGGCCGCACCGTCAGCCAGTTGGTGACATGCACGCCGTAGTACAGCTCGGCGTCGTATTCGCTGTGCTGCACCGGCTGGAACAGCGGGTTGTCGTAGTCGTCGAAGCCGGCGACCTGGTTGATCTGCTTCTGGTGCTTGGTCACGTCATCGTTGATGTGGATGCGCGCCACCGCCAGGCCGATGTCGTCCTTCGGCCGGGCATCGAACAGGCCTTTGTAGACCGCGCCCACCTGCTGGTAGTTGTCGATGCTGTTGGTGGCCTGGTCATGCACGGTGAAGTTGGCGAACAGGCTCAGGCCGCGCGAAGCGTCGCCGTCGTGTGCGGTGACCTGCTGCTGTGCCACCACCCACCAGCCGTGCTTGCTGCCGTGGGACTTGAAGGCGTTGCCGGTCAGCGCCTGGGGCTGACCATCGACGTCCTCGTAGACGTCGTCGGCCTTGGCGGTGCTGTAGTAGTAGCCCAGGCGGTATTCGCCCGGCAGCCCGCCGACCTTCGGCGACCACACCAGCTCCACCGGCAGGATCGCGCCCTTGGTGCCGCTGCCGCTGAGCTTGAAGCCGTTGCCGGTCTCCAGGTTCGAGGGGTTCTGCTCGTAGGCGCCGACCTGCACGAAGAACTCGGGGCTCAGGTTGTACTTCACCCGCAGCGCCCACTGCGCCACCGGCCAGTTGTACCAGATGCCGCCGACCCAGTTGCCCACCTGCGAGCCGCAGAACGCCAGGTTCTGGAAATCACAGGGGAAGCTGTTGAAGTCCTCGCCCTCGCCGAACTGGCCGACCTTGATGTCCAGGGCGTCGTCGAGGAAGGTCTGCTTGTACCACATCTGCGTCAGCCGCCAGGTCTGGCCGCGGCCCCAGACTTCCTGCACCGAGCTGAGCTGGCCGGCGCGCGGGTCGCTGATACGGTCGTTGGAGAGGTTGTTGCCGCTGCGCTCGGTCACCGTCAGCTGGAACTCCGCGCCGTGCCAACCGAGGATCTTCTGCAGGTCAAGGTGGGTGCCCAGCGCCCACTGGTCGGTGTAGCGCGCGGTCTTGTCGTCGTTGTAGCCGCCGTGCAGGTTGCCCGCGCCCTCGCCGACGTAGTCCAGCTTGAAGTCGTAGCCCTTCTCCAGCAGCTCGCTGCGGGTGCCGCCCCAATCCCCCAGGCCCCATTTCGAATCGGCGGAAAAAGCCTCGTCGCCATGGGCGCCGCCGGCCAGCAGGGCGAGCAGCCCCAGCCCCGGAGCGAGATTGCGGGCGGTGATCATGGGGGCTATTCCTCCTGGCAGCCTGAAGCGAAAAAGCGCCACCCGGCCCGCTCCCCAACGGGGCGCGAGCCGCATGGCCAAACGAAAACTGTAGAACAGGGGCCGACGCAGCGCTCTGGCGCGGCCATTCCCCCTGCCCCGGAAAACCTGCGCAGCCTTGAGACAGCGCTATCTTTTGCAGGTGAAAAAAACGCCCGGTCGAAGGCGATGCGCACGTTACTGCCCGCGCGGGCTAATGGCCAGACGCAGGGCTGGCAATATTATTTTTCATATCCCGTAATAATCCAGCCGCTTGACGAAATTTTCTTGCGCATTCCCACAGAAAAAGTCAGGGATGGATCGATGGGTTTCGCTTCGCTCAACGCCATCCTACGCATTCGCCGGATGCCACGTCGGGAGCGGGGACGCAAAGGCCTGGAGCGCCGGAAAAGCACTATGGACAGCGCTGTCCAGGCGCTTCGGTCCCTGCTGAGGCGCGCTCAGGGCGCGCCGAACATCGCCGTCCAGTAGATGCCGGCGTCGCTCTTCGGGTCCACCGCGTAGGCCGCGCCCAGCTCGCGGTACTGCGGGCTCATCAGGTTGGCGCAGTGCCCGGGGCTGGCCAGCCAGGCCTGCACCACGGCATTCGCGGTGCCCTGCCCGGCGGCGATGTTCTCGCCCACGGCGCCGGCGCTGTAGCCGCCCAGCTCGGCGCGGTCGCCGGGGGTGCGGCCGTCGCGGTCCAGGTGGGAGAAGTAGTTGCCGTTGGCCATGGAGCGGCTGTGCTCCTCGGCCACGCTGCCCAGCACCGCGTTCCAACCCAGCGGCGCGGCCTTGGCGAAGCCCTGCCCGCCACACTGGCGCGCCTGGCCCCGCGCGGCATTGACCGCCTGCAACAGCTTCTGCCCCTCGGCCTGCCAGTCGCCCAGCTTGCCCTGCAACAGCGGCCGCGCCAGCACCACGCGCCAGTCGTTGCCCTGGCGGCTGACGCCGACCTCGATGAACTGCGGGTCGAGCAGCACCTGGCAGAAACTCTCCTGCAACGCCGCCATGGCCGCCTGCTCGTCCTTCGGCCCGCTGAGGCTGAGCATGCGCGCGCTGCTCATGGGGTAGCCGCTGGCCTTGAGCGCCGACTGCCAGTCGGAAACCCCCGGCGCCAGCACCAGGCGCGCATCCTGCCCCAACGGCGGCAACGCCTCGCTGGCCCGGCCGGCGCAGGCCTGCGGCTGGCTGCGGTAGAGGTTGATGGCTTCGAGCAGCGGCTCGGCCGCCACGGCATGGCCGGCGCCAGCCAGCAGCGCCAGGGACGGCAGGAGGCATCGCAGAACGGACGGCAAGACGCGCATGAAAGGCTCCCTTGGTGGACTGCCGGACATGATGCGCGATCCGGCGGGATTTCGCTGCCCCCTGGCGCGGGGGCGAAGTCGCCGATTGCATAACCTGGAGCAATTCCCGGCGCCGATTCGTGAGTTGGAAACACAAATCAATTGCCGCGGGGCCGGTTTTTCCGCTTCCGCGGCCTGGCTATCCTGCCGGCCACTCACAGCTTTCGGAGCCTTTCCATGAAAAACATCCTCCTGCTCAATGGCGGCAAGCAGTTCGCCCATTCCAACGGCCAATACAACGCCACCCTGCACGAAGCAGCCCTGGCCCACCTCGACCACGCCGGCTTCGACGTGAAGCAAACCTTCATCGACGGCGGCTACGACATCCAGGAAGAGGTGCAGAAACTCCTCTGGGCCGACGTGGTGATCTACCAGATGCCCGGCTGGTGGATGGGCGCGCCCTGGACCGTGAAGAAGTACGTCGACGAGGTGTTCACCGCCGGCCACGGCAGCCTCTACGCCAACGACGGCCGCACCCGCTCCGACGCCTCGCAGAAGTACGGCAGCGGCGGCCTGATCCACGGCAAGCGCTACATGCTCTCGCTGACCTGGAACGCCCCGCAGCAGGCCTTCGACGACCCCAGCGACTTCTTCGAGGGCAAGGGCGTGGATGCGGTCTACTTCCCCTTCCACAAGGCCAACCAGTTCCTCGGCATGCAGGCGCTGCCGACCTTCCTCTGCGTGGACGTGATGAAGCGGCCGAACATCGAGGCGGATGTGGAGCGTTATCGCAAGCATCTGGACGAGGTGTTCGGCAAGCGTTGAGGCACGGTCTGCCTCACCCGCGCCATTTCCCGTAGGGCGCATAACGCCTACGGCGTTATCCGCCGCCTGGCCTTGGTCCCCGGCGCCTCCGGGGCCGACCTCGGCGTTGGTGGCGACCTCGGTGTATCGGCGGATAACCGCGAACGGTTATTCGCCCTACGTTATGGTCGGGCCTGGCGTAGGGCGCATAACGCCTACGGCGTTATCCGCCGTCTGGCCTTGATTCCCGACGACTCCGGGGCCGACCTCGGCGTTGGTGGCGACCTGGGTGTATCGGCGGATAACCGCGAACGGTTATTCGCCCTACGTTATGGTCGGGCCTGGCGTTATCCGCCGTCTGGCCATGGCCCCGGCGTATCGCCCCGACGGAAACCCTCCGCACCGTACCGGCAAATGCGCTAGTCTCTGCCTCCCTCCCCTCTGCCTTTCAGGAGCATCACCATGGCCCGCGCTTCCGCCCGTCACATCCTGGTTTCCAGCGAAGCCAAGTGCAATGAACTCAAGGCCGCCATCGAAGGTGGCGCCGACTTCGCCGCCCTGGCCCGCGAGCATTCCACCTGCCCGTCCGGCCGCAGCGGCGGCGACCTGGGTTCCTTCCGCCCGGGCCAGATGGTCCGCGAGTTCGACCAGGTGGTGTTCAGCGCGCCGCTGAACCAGGTCCAGGGCCCGGTGAAGACCCAGTTCGGCTACCACCTGGTGGAAGTCACCAGCCGCGAAGACTGATCCCTCCACGCCGGGCGCGCCTCAGGGCAACAGCGCCCGGCTGCCTTACCGGGCCACGCCCGGCTTCCGCACTCCGCGGCGCGTGGCGATGGCGCGCAGCAGCAGATAGCAGCCAGCCGCCAGCAGCAGCGAATCCAGCGCCGGCACCCAGGTCAGGGTGAACGGCCAGAGCACCTGCAATGCCGCCGCCCCTACCCCGCAGGCCCAGGCTCCGAAGGCTTCCGGCCGCCAGCGGCGAGGGCTGCGCACGGCGCCCCGCAGATTCAGGTAGTAGTTGCACAGGTAGACCCCGCCCACCGGCGGCAGAGCCACGGCCAGCAGCGCCAGGTAATGCTGCAGGGCGTCGCCCAGGCCGGCCAGCCCCAATGTCGCGCCGACCAGCCCGGTGAACAGCGCCAGGCGCCGGCGCTGCACCTGCGGCGCCACGCTGGCGCACACCAGGGTCGCCGCGTAGAGGTTGTAGGCGTTGGTCGACCAGGCCGAGAGCAGGATGATCAGCATCGCCGGCAGGCCCAGGCCGAGGGCGAGCATGATCGCCACCAGTTGCCGCTCCCCGGTGGCCAGGCTGGGCAGCCCGGCCAGCGCCAGCACCAGCGGGAAGCCCAGGCCGAAGGCACAGAACACCGCCGCCAGCGCGCGGCCGGGCGACAGGGCGTGGCGGCAGATGTCCGGCAGCAGGATGCAGCCGATGACCACCCCGCCCACCACCAGCGACATGCCCTGCAGCACCGAGTAATCCCCGGCGCCACCGCCCGCGGGCGGCATGCCGTGGCCTTTCAGCGCCACCCAGCAGGCCCACAGCACCAGGCCCAGCTTCAGCGGCGTGGCCAGTTGCGACAGCCGGTCCAGGGCGCGGAAGCCGACCAGGTTGGTGAGCAGCATCAACAGACAGCCGACCAGGCTCCAGCCCTGCGCCGGCACCCCCGCCAGGAAGGCCGGCGCGGCCGCCGCCATGGCCTGGCCGAACAGGCCGGCGACCACGCCGAACCAGCCCAGCAGCGCCAGCGACAGCACCAGGTTGACGCAGCGCCCGCCCACGGCGCCGAAGGCGTCGAGGATCAGCATGTAGGTGCTCAGCCGCGAGCGCGCCCCGGCGTAGGCGGCGGGCAGCGCCAGCAGCAGGAGCACCGCGCCGCCGCCCAGGCAGGCCAGCAGCGCCTGCTGCCGGCCCAGGGCGTGGGCCAGTTCGGCGCCGGTGACGAAGCACGGCAGGGCGATCAGCGCGCCCATCAGGATCAGGCCGAGGCGCCAGGCGCCCAGGCCTTCGCCGTGTGGCAGGGCGCAGGTGGCAGGGTCGCCGTCGGGCTGCGCGCCAGGTAGGTCGTTCATGCCGGCGCCCTCCCCTGGTCATCGGCCAGGAAGGAGCGCCACGGCGAGTCCAGGCCGAAGCGCGCCGGGCCCACCACCGCCAGCGCCGCCTCGCTGAGCAGGCACGGCGGCGCGGCGTAGGCCAGCAGGCGCACGCGCATGCCGTAGCGCAGGTTCTCGGCGGTCAGCGGTTCGGCGCTCTCGCTGTCCAGCAGGCACAGCAGGTCGGGCACCACCGCCAGCACGCGCTCGCCCTGGCGGGCGCGGAGGAACTCGTTCTGGATGTCGATGACCACCGCTTCGCCGCTGCCACTGGCCGGCTCCAGCAACACCTGGCCCCAGTGGAAGCCGTCGCGGGTCTCGTGGCGCACGTCGGCGACCTTGCCGTCGAACAGCTCGCAGGCGCGGCGCCCCGGCTCCAGGCCGTCGAGGAAGCGCACCAGCCCGGCCACCGGGTCGGCGCTGCCGGCGCGCGCCTCGCGGATGTGGCGGCCGATGCGCAGGGCCTGGGTGATGCTGCCCGCTACCGCGAAGCGCTTCGCCTGGGCCCCGCTCAGCGGATAGAGCACGCCGTACAGGCTGCCGCCCAGGCTCGCGGCCAGGGCCCGGACCATGTGTTCCAGGCTCGGGTTGTCGACCGCGCTCAGGCGCGCCAGGTTGCCCAGGTCGTCGCTGAACAGAGCCGGCGAAGCGTTGCAGCCGTGGATGCCGAAGGTGGTCATGTCGATGTGCGGGAAGGCCCGGCCGATGCCGTCGGCATCCACCAGCGGCAAGCCGCTCAGGGCCGCGGCGGCCAGCGGCAGCATGGCATTGGCGCCGCCGACCTCGGCGCAGATCAGCGCGTCTATCGGCCGCGCGTAGAACGCCTCGGCCTGCTGCAGCAGGTGCTGCAGGGCGGCCTCGCTGAGCAGGTGTTCGACCAGCACGGTGGGCGCGCCTATCCCGGCGACGCTGACCACGAAGGCCTCGTCGGCGAGCTCGGCCAGCGGCAGCAGGCGCGGCTGCAGGCCACGCTGCAGTTGGCGACGCAGGAACAGCTCGCCGACATGGGGGTCGCCCCCGCCGCCGGTGCCCAGCAGCACGGCGCCGCGCGCCAGGTCCTGGCTGGAAATGGTATCGAAGCAAGGCATGCTCGGGTCCTCTTCGGGAGTTCAGTGAGCGGCGGCCAGGGCCAGGTCGCCGACGGCGCGGACCTGCACGCGGGTGGCGCCGGCGCGCAGGTGCGTCATGGGCAGTTCGTTCAGTTCCACGACGCCGACGCTGGCGGGCTCGGCGCCAGCCTCCACGGCGGCGTCGATGGCCTCCTGGCGGGCCAGGCGCAGCACGCTTTCGCGGTTGCCCGGGTGCATCTGGAACAAGCGGTCGACACGCCCGCTGACCTGGGCGATGGCCGCGCCGATGGCGTTGGCCACCTCCGCGCGGGCCGGGCGCAGCACCTGCGCGGCGCCCTGCAGGTGCATGGGCAGGAGGATGCTGCCGCCACCCACCAGCACCACCGGCAAGGGCGCGCTGCTGGTACGCATGCGTTCCAGGGCGTGCTCCAGTGTCCCGCGGATGGCGGCCATGGCCTGCTCCACCTGGGCCGGTTCGAGATCGGCGAGGCGCCTCGGGTCGCCGATGCCCTGCAGGCCGTGGGCGGCCACGGCGATGTCGGTCGCGCACAGCGCGTCGCCGCCGAACACCCTGGCCCGCTGGCGCAAGCGCAGGCCCAGGGACTCGGGGCCGAGCACCGGCCGGCCACCTTCCAGGCGCACCAGGGTGCCGCCGCCGAGGGCGACGGACAGGGTGTCGGGCATGCGCAGGTTGCAACGCACCCCGCCCAGTTCCAGGGGGCCGGCGGTCTGCCGTGGGAAGCCCTGGACCAGGGCGCCGATGTCGCTGGTGGTGCCGCCGATGTCCAGCACCAGGGCGTCCTCCACACCTGTGAGGAAGGCCGCGCCGCGCAGGCTGTTGGTCGGCCCCGCGGCGCAGGTGAGGATCGGGAAGCGCGTGGCCATCGACGGGGTGATCAGGGTGCCGTCGTTCTGGCTGATGAACAGCGGCGCGTTCAGTTGCAGGCGGCGGAAGGCCCGCATCAGGTCGCCGACCACCCGCTGCGCCAGCGGCTGCAGGCTGGCGTTGACGATGGCCGCATTCTCCCGTTCCAGCAGGCCGATGCCGCCGACATCCGAGGACAGCGTCAGGTGCACCGCGTCACCCAGGACCTTCCGCAGCACCGCCGCCGCTTCCTGCTCGATGTCCGGGCGCAGCGGGGCGAAGGTGGTGGACAGCACCAGCGCCTCGGCGCCGCGCTGGCGGATCGATGCGCCGATCCGTTCGAGCTGGCGCACATCCAGCGCGCTGTAGGTGCGGCCGTTGAACAGCGCGCCGCCGTCGGCCAGGAAGACCTGCCCATCGATCGCCTCGCACAGCTCCGCCGGCCAGCCCAGCAGCGGCGGCACGCCGTCGCCGCGCGGCAGGGCCAGGCGCACCACCGCGACCCGCGCCAGGTGCCGGCGTTCGAGGAAGGCGTTGAGCAGCTGGGTGGTGCCCAGCATCACCGCGGCCACCGCCGCCGGTTCCACCGCCGCCTCGCGCAGCAGTTCGTCGACCGCCGCCGCCACGCCGTCGCCGACCGCCGCGGTGGTGGGGCGCTTCAGGGCGCAGAGCACTTCGCGGCCGCGCATCAGCACGGCGTCGGTATTGGTGCCGCCGACATCGATGCCGATGCGCAGCGCAGGGGTGTCCTTGCGGACCATGGGCTCTCTCCTCAAAGCGAACGTGACCAGACGACGTAGGCGGTATTGGCCGCCAGCGAATTGCGCGTGCTCAGCGGCGCCAGCGCCTTGAACTTCAGCGAGCCGGCGGCGCGCGGCAGGTCGTAGGCCAGCACCGGCCCCAGCGCGGTGGCGCGGTAGCGCCGGCCGTCCGGCTCGACGCGCGCGCCGTGCTGGCGGTCGTCGTCGAGCTGGCGCGCGTGGTAGCCGGCCAGGCCCAGCTGCCAGCGGCCGATGCGCTGGCCGACGGCGAAGTTGAGGTTGGCCACGGTGCCGCTTTCGTAGTCGGTGGCGCGGTTCCGGGAAGCGACGTTGACGAAGGCGTGGAGGCTCAGCTCCAGGCCCTCGCCCAGGGCGTTCGGCCCGCCGAGGTAGGTGAGCGCGGCGTTGGGCACGAAGAAGTAGACGTTGCGCCCGGAGGTGTAGAGGTCCGAGGTGTTGTAGCGGCCGCTGGGGAACACCATCGAGTACGCCAGCTTGAGCGTCGCCCCGGTGGGCCGCTGGCCGGGGGCGGCGTCGCCCAGGTAGCGGCTCCACATCAGCAGGTCCGCGTAGAGGTCGCCGAAGCCCTGGTAGTGCTGGGCCTCGCCGTTCAGCTCCATGCGCCCGCCGTTGACGCTGCCCTGCAGGCTGGAGGCCAGGGTGCCGCCGAAGACCTGCCCGGGGTAGACGTAGAGCAGGCCCAGGGCGGCCACCTGGGACGCCATGCGGCCTTCCAGCGCCGGGTCGCGCCCGCCGTCGTTGCCATGGAAGCGGTCGCCGCTGGCGTAGCCGAGCACCAGCCCGCCGTACAGACCGGAGGTGGCCGGCAGCAGCGCCGCCCCCAGGTCGGTGCCGCCCACCGGCCCGCCGTAGCTGGCCCCCTCGGCGGCGAATGCGCAGGCCAGGGGCAGCGCCGCCTGGCCGAGGAGTACCGCGGTCGTTCTTCGAAGATTCATTGCACGCCTCCTGCGCCCTGCCGGCTGAGCCGTCGCGGCTCACGGCCTGGCGAAGCCTGCGGCCTCGTGGGCCGCGGATTGTTGTTGTCATGGGCTGGCCGCGCGGCGCAGTGCCGCCGCTGCCTGCCGGGCGCAGTATGCGAAGACTCGGACGGCGCGAGCCGTCCCGGGATGAGGGAAGGTGGCGGGTAAATCGGGGGAGCGCTGCCCCCCGTCGCTAAGGCGCTGGCGGGAGTGGCCTGGATGGCGTCCTGGCGTTCGGCCGCGCGGGATATGCGGACGCAGCCCACGGAGGAACCTGGGGGAAGCAGCCGATCCCCCGGCGAAGAATCGAGACCGCGCCCCGGTTTCCGTTCCGGCAGGCCGGAACGGCGCCCTGGCTCAGGGCAGGATGGCCCGGCGCCGCGCCACGGCCAGCGCCTCCCGGCGCCGGTGCACGCCCAGCTTGGCGTAGACCGATTTCAGGTGCTGCTTGACCGTCTCCGGGGAAATCCCCAGTTCGCGGGCGATGACCTTGGTGGTGCGACCGCCGGCCAGGCCCATCAGCGCATCCAGTTCGCGCCGGGTGAACAGGGCCTGGGCATCCAGGCGCGCGCGGAAGTGCCTTTCCCAGAGTTCGATGCAGCGCGCGATCAATTGCGCCTGGGCGTGGCCCTGGCGCCGCGACATCTCGCGCAGGTGGGTGATCACCTCGGCGCCCGCTTCGATGAAGCTCTGCACCGCGCCGCCCTGGCCGAGCAATTCCAGCGCTTCGTCGAGCACCGCCGTGGGCTGGCCGGGCAGCTCGCCGGCCAGCAGCGCGTGGGCCTTGAGCGCCAGGGCGCGGCCGACGCAGGAGCGGTTGCGCCGCTCGCGGGCCAGGCGCTCGAAGGCCTCCGCCGTCAACAGCGCCGCCGCCATCTGCCCCTGGGCGGCCTGCAGCCAGTAGTGGGCCTGGGCGATGGCGACCAGCTCGGCCCAGAACAGCGGGCGCCCGTCCAGGATCTCCTGCCAGAGCTTCGCCAGGTTGATCTCCAGCGCCAGTTCCAGGCCGGCCTCCACCTCGCCCTGGCGCAGGCGCAGCTCCACCAGGGTCGCGGCCACCGCGCGGCGCAGCGGGTACTCCAGGGCCCGCCCGGCCCAGGCCGCCTCCAGGCTGGCCATGGCCTGGGCGCTGTCGCCGAGGAAGTAGGCCGCCCGCGCCGCGCCGATCAGGCCGCGCTCCCAGGCCTCGGCCATGGCGTTGCCCAGGCGCGAGGCGCAGTGCGCGAACGCCTGCCGCGCCTGCTCCAGCTCGCCACGCACGTAGTGGACATGGCCGAGCAGCGCATGCACCAGATGGAAGAGCACCCGCGCCTGTGGCGAGGCCAGCGGCCCGTCCTTGGCCAGCAGGAAGGTCACCGTCTGCAGCACCTCGTCGAAGCGCGCCTGGGCGCTGTCGCTCAGGGCCCGGTAGACCAGCGACCAGGGCTGGTTCTCGCGGAAGCCCTCGCTGCGGTTGACCTCGATGAACTCCTCCAGGCGCAGGCGCGCCTCGTCGATGTTGCCGTAGCGCAGCAGCAGCATGATTTCGCTCGGCAGCACCAGGCACAGGTAGCGCGGGTCCTCGAAGAAGCGCGCGCGGGCATCGGCCACGGCCCGCACCACCACCTCGCGGGAGGCGCCGTCGCCGGCCCGCTGCACGCAGCCGATGAGCATCATCGCGCGCACGTAGAGCAGGTCGGTGCGCGTCTCCGCGTCTTCCGCCGATGAGGTCACGCCGCCGTAGGCGGCCTCCAGCCGCGACAGGTCGAGGCTGTCCTGCAGCGTCTCGCCGCTGAGCATGTGCAGGCAGATGAGCATCAGGCGCAGACGCGGCTCGCGGCGCACCAGGGTCAGCGGCAACAGTTCGAGCAGCGCCCGCGTGCGCGCCGCCCCCTCGCTGACCAGCAGGCGCACCGCGCCGGCTTCCAGGATGATCGACACGGCCTGGTAGTAGAGCCCCCCTTGCGAGGCGTGCTCGACGGCGCGGAACACCTGCTGGCGCTGGGCGTGGAAGTCGGCCGCGCGCCCCTGCAGTAGGGCGAAGCGGTCCGGCTCGCGGCTTTCCAGGCGGCCGAGGAGGAATTCGCGCAGCAGCGGATGCAGGCGCACCCGCAGCGGTTGCTCGGGCACCACGATGGGCGCCAGGCGCGCGGCCTCGCGCAGCCAGCGCTCGGCGTCGTCGCGCCCGCGCAGGGCATTGGCGCTGGGCACGTCCACGCTGTCCAGGATGCTGCAGTCGAGCAGGAACCCGCTCAGCTCCACAGGCAGGCTGGCGAACACCTCCTCGGCGAGGTAATCGAAGATGCCGCCCAGCGAGGCGTACGGGTCGGTCTCCGGCGGCGCCTGGCCGTCGAGGTTGCCGTTGCAGCGCAGGCGCAGCAGTTGCAGGGCGAAGGGCCAGCCCTCGGTGTAGTTCGCCCAGTAGCGGGCGCGCGTCTCGCCCAGCTGCGCGCCGAGCAGTTGCTGCGTCTCCTCTTCGGTGAACCGCAGGTTGTCGGCCTCGACGACGCGCAGCAGCCCGGCCAGTTGCAGTTGCGTGAGCGGCAGCGCCGGTTGCCGCCGGCTGCCCAGCAGCAGGCGGCACCCCGAAGGCAGGCGCCGGGCCAGGTCCTCCAGCAGCCGCTCGACTTCGAGGTCCAGGGCCAGGTCCAACTGGTCGACGAACAGGTTGCAATTGCGCGGGCAGGCTTCGAGCAGGCCGAGCAGCGCGCCAAGGCCGGCATCCGGCGCTGGGCCCAGCCCACCCTGGTGCAGGCACTGCAGCAGGCTTTCGAGGAACAGTTCCGGCCGGCAGTCGCTCTCGCCGCAGTTCACCCAGAAGGTGTACTCGCCCCGCTCGGCCAGCAGCCGCTCGACCTGCGCCAGCAGGGTCGTCTTGCCGAAGCCCGCCGGGGCGCAGACCAGCACCAGGCGGGCGTCCCTCGGGGCGGCGCCGAGCAGCGCGTCGAACAGGCGCTGGCGGAGGAGTGAATCACTGATGTCGACGATCGGGGCGAAACGGCCATCGGCCAACGTACTCATGCTTGCAGTTCCCATACGTTCTCCAGGTGGCGCCGGCGCCCCGGGCATGGCGCGGATCGCCGGCGGTGGTGCGGGCGGCCGGAAAAGGGTTGTCTCCGTTGGTCGAGTGGGTATTGCGTATCTTTCGCATCCAGGCCCGGACCAGGATGCGCTACGCACAGGTGGACCCGGCCGGCCGCCGGGGGATCGAGCCCTGTCGCGTGTCTGCACGAACCTGGCGGCCTTCCTGCCGCCTTCCGGCACGGCAGTATGGGAAGCTGCCGGCTACGGACAGCGGTAAAAACGGGGGAGTGCCTAACCGCAAATGGGGGATGGCGACGGTCATTGGCAGCACCAAGACGAAGCATTGAGAAATGCCCGCGCAAGTCAGCCATCCACGTCCGCAAGCAACGAAGGATTGGGATTTGTATTGCGTAGGAAATCGGCCAATCTGGCGCAGCCCCATCGACATCGCCGGGACGACCCAGGTCAAGAAATCGGCGCCGCCGGCACGCTAGGCTGCGCGCCACCCAACAGGCCACCGTCCGCCAGGCCGGCTAGGCTGAGAACATGCGCCCGTCCCACCCCGGGCGCCCGCCCTTGCGAGGATTCCCCATGAGCGATGCCAGCGACAGCGCCCTGCCCGACGTCTTCAGCCTGCTGCACCAGTTGGCGCAGCACGCCGGTTCCGACATGTTCTTCAGCGTCGGCGCGGCGCCGCACATCAAGGTCGAGGGCGTCAGCCGCCCGGCCGGCGAGCGCCGCCTGCGCAGCGGCGAGGTCAAGCAGCTGGCCTACCAGTTGATGTCGCAGCAGCAGATCGCCAACTTCGAGCGCGACCTGGAGATGAACCTGGCGGTGGCGGTGCCCGGCAGCGGGCGCTTCCGCGTCAACGTCTACCTGCAGCGCGGCGAGGTGGCCATGGTGGTGCGGCTGATCAGGCAGGTCATCCCCGACGCCGCCAGCCTCGGCCTGCCGTCGATCCTGGAGAAGCTGGCGGTGCAGGACCGCGGCCTGATCCTGGTGGTGGGCGCGGCCGGCGCCGGCAAGTCCACCACCCTGGCGGCGATGCTCGACTTCCGCAATCGCCACCGTTCGGGGCACATCGTCTGCATCGAGGACCCCATCGAGTTCCTCCACAGCCACCAGCGCTCGATCATCGACCAGCGCGAAGTCGGCCTGGACACCCACAGCTTCGAGGACGCCCTGCGCAACGTGCTGCGCGAGGCGCCGGACGTGATCATGCTCGGCGAAATCCGCGACGCCGCGACCATGCAGCACGCCCTGCACTACGCCGAGACCGGCCACCTGTGCATGGCCACCCTGCACGGCACCAGCGCCCGCCACGCCATCGAGCGCATCGCCCGCTTCTTCCCCGACGAGGCCCGACCGCAGGTGCTGGCCGACCTGTCGCAGAACCTCCTGGCGCTGGTCGGCCAGCGCCTGGTGCCGGGCACCACCCAGCGCCGCGTGGCGGCGGTGGAACTGGTGCTGGGCACGCCGCACATCCGCGGGCTGATCCAGCGCGACGAATTGCCGGAACTGCGCGGCGCCATCGAACGCGCCCTGGAGCAGGGCATGCAGAGCTTCGACCAGAGCCTGTACCAGCTGCTGGAAGCCGGCCGCATCAGCGTCGCCGACGCCCTGAAGTTCGCCGACTCGCGCACCGACCTGAGCCTGAAGATCAAGCTGGAGCGGGGCTTCGATGGCGACGACGGCGGGAGTGCCTTCGGTATCTGAGCCCTGCCCCGCTGCATGCGCAATCGCGGATGAGATCCGCCCTACGCCAAGCCCGCCATGGGCGTAGGGCGAATAACCGTTCGCGGTTATCCGCCGCTTCACCTTTCTTGCCGGCAACTCCGTGGTTGAACCTGGCGCGGCTTCGAGGGCGGCTCCGTGCTCGGCAGCGAGCGGGGGCATGGCCCAGGTCAAACGGCGGATAACGCCGGAGGCGTTATCCGCCCTACGCCAAGCCTGCCATGGGCGTAGGGCGAATAACCGTTCGCGGTTATCCGCCGCTTCACCTTTCTTGCCGGCAACTCCGTGGTTGAACCTGGCGCCGCTTCAACAGCGGCTCCGTGCTCGTCACCGAGCGGGGGCATGGCCCAGGTCAAACGGCGGATAACGCCGGAGGCGTTATCCGCCCTACGCCAAGCCCGCCATGGGCGTAGGGCGTATAACCGTTCGCGGTTATCCGCCGCTTCACCTTTCTCGCCAGCAACTCTGTGGTTGAACCTGGCGCGGCTTCAACAGCGGCTCCGTGCTCGGCAGCGAGCGGGGGCATGGCCCAGGTCAAACGGCGGATAACGCCGTAGGCGTTATGCGCCCTACGCCAAGCCCACCATGGGCGTAGGGCGTATAACCGTTCGCGGTTATCCGCCGCTTCACCTTTCTTGCCGGCAACTCCGTGGCTGAACCTGGCGTGGCTTCGACAGCGGCTCCGTGCTCGGCAGCGAGCGGGGGCATGGCCCAGGTCAAACG
This sequence comes from Pseudomonas sp. AAC, assembly GCF_000725445.1. Taxonomy (NCBI): domain Bacteria; kingdom Pseudomonadati; phylum Pseudomonadota; class Gammaproteobacteria; order Pseudomonadales; family Pseudomonadaceae; genus Pseudomonas; species Pseudomonas sp. AAC. The sequence continues at coordinate 273,102 of NZ_KL647097.1, forward strand.
GCGGATAACGCCGGAGGCGTTATGCGCCCTACGCCAAGCCCACCATGGACGTAGGGCGTATAACCGTTCGCGGTTATCCGCCGCCTCACCTTTCTTGCCAGCAACTCTGTGGTTGAACCTGGCGCGGCTTTGACGGCGGCTCCCTGTCCAGCAGCGAGTCACGTAGGATGGGTTGAGCTTGCGATACCCATCACCATGGCCCGATGGGTATCGCTTCGCTCAACCCATCCTACGAAGGGCACCTCGGCACGAGAGCGCGCGCCCGGTTCCTGAACGGCACGCCGGCCGTCTATGCTTGCCCACGCGGAGACGGCAAAATCGTCGGCTCCGCGCCCGTTCGCCATCGAGGGACCTTCATGGGCATGCGCCACCCGTTCTCCCGCCTCGCCGTCATCGGCCTGCCGCTGTGCCTGGCCGGCTGCGCCAGCCATGACGCCGAGCAGCAGCACCTGCTGTACCGCAACGACATGCTCGAGGCGAAGCTGCTGATCGCCTCCGCCGACCCGGGCAACTACGCCCGCGCCAACGACCTGCTCGAACGCGCCCGCGAGGCCGACCAGCGCGGCGAGGTGGCCTTCTACGAGGCGCTGCTGAAGATTCGCCAGCAGGCCCCGGCGGACCAGGCCCTGCCCCTGCTGGAGCGCGCCGCCAAGGCCGGCCAGCCCTACGCCATCGCCCTGCTCTACCGCGTCTACAACCAGCCCATGCTCGGCCAGGAGGCCGACGCGCTGAAGGCCGAGGAATACCGCAAGGCCTATGCCGAGCTGGACGTGGCCAAGAGCGGCTACCCGAACTTCGAGCGCGCCGGGCAGATCGTCGACCAGCTGCTCAGCCAGCAGCCGGCGCAGTGAGCCTCAGCCCTCCTCGGGGCTGCGCGTCTCGGCCTGTTCGAAGGTGCGCTCGCCGGGGTTCTTGCCGTGGGGCAGGTGGTGTTCGATCACCGCGTTGAGCTCGGCGCCCAGCAGCAGCACCGCGGCGGAGATGTAGAAGTACAGCAGCAGCACGATGATGGCGCCGACGCTGCCGTACATGGCGTTGTAGTCGGCGAAGTTCTTCACGTAGAAGCCGAAGGCCAGGGACGCCGCCACCCAGGCCACCACCGCCAGCACCGAGCCGGGGGTGATGAAGCGGAATTTCTGCTTGACGTTGGGGGTGGCGTAGTAGATCACCGCCACCGCCATCATCATCAGCAGGACCATCACCGGCCAGCGCAGCAGCGACCAGAGCACCACCACGTATTCCTGCAGGCCGATGCGCTCGGCGATCCAGCCCATCACCTGCGGCCCGAGGATCATCAGCGCGGTCACCAGCATCAGCATCACCGCCAGGCCCAGGGTGTAGAGCAGCGACAGCGGCACGCGCTTCCACACCGGGCGCGCCTCGCGCACGTCGTAGGCGGCGTTGAGCGCGTTCATCAGCGAGCGCACCGCCGCCGAGGACGACCAGAGCGCGACCACGATCCCCACCGAGAGCAGCCCGCCCTGGCGCTGCTGCAACTGGTCGATGATCGGGTTGACCTGCTCCAGGGCCTGGCCCGGCAGCACGTAGGCGGCCTGCTCGCGCAGCCAGTCGAAGAATTCCGGCAGATGCAGGAAGCCCAGCAGGGCGATGAGGAACAGCAGGAACGGGAACAGCGAGAACAGCCCCTGATAGGCCAGCGCCGCCGCGTAGGTGGGCATCTCGTCGTCGAGGAATTCCTTGACGGTCAGTTTCAGCAGTTGCCAGGGGCCCAGGCGCAGGCCCCGAAAATCCATGAATCGCATGCCTGGTTTCCTTCCTCCGCAGTCCGGCCGCGGCGCGGCCCCGTGTCGACGGTTGACCCGCCGGCGCGGCTCAAGTTCGGTCCTTGCGGGCAAGCCTAGCCACTCGTCGCGGCCAGGGGAAGTTGCGCAGGCGGCGGGCAGGTGTGGGAAATGGCCTATACACTTCAGCGCAACCACAGCCGGAGGAACCCCGCATGCCCATCCCGATGCTCCGCCCCGCCCGCCGCCTCGGCGCCACCCTGCTGCTCGCCGGCGCTGCCTTCGCCAGCCTGCAACCCCAGGCCCGGGCGGAGGACGAAGCCACTTTCCTCAAGGAGTCGGCCGCCTTCTTCGAGCAGCAGAGCAAGCAGCTGCCGCTGCAGGTGGACCAGGTGACGCGCCTGGAGAACGTGCGCCTGGACACCGACAGCAAGGTGCTGCACTACCGCTACGGCATCTCCAGCATGAAGGCCGAGGGCATGCAGGCCGATGCCCTGGACAAGTTCAAGGGCGAACAGCGCGCCCGCCTGGAGCGCGCCACCTGCCAGCAGCCGGCGCTGTTGCAGCGCATCCGCGAGCACGGCATCCGCGTCGCCCACGACTACGACGGCAGCGACGGCAAGCCGCTGGCGAGCATCGAGATCGACCCGCAGAAACTCCAGTGCCAGGGATGAGCCGCGCCGACTATCACCGCGAACACGCCGCCCGCGCCGAAGCCGAGGCCCGCCGGCTACTGGCCGAGCGCCAGGCCCTGGGCGGGCGCTGGCTGGCCTGGGTGGCCGGCGAACTCTACCGCCTGGGCCCGCCGCAGTACGCGGCCATGGTCCGCCGCGAGCTGGAGCGGCTAAGCGGCCAAGCCTGAAGCGCCCGGCAGGTCTATGCTGAAGAAGCACCGGCCCGCGCCTGCGGGCCGACGGAGCGCCGACCGCAGGGATGCCAGTCCTTCCCAGTCCACGAGGTTACGGTCATGAGCAAAGGTCTGAACGCCCACAAGGAAGGCAAGAAGAAGCCCCTGAAAACGGCCCACGAGAAACGCATGGCGAAGAAGCAGAAGAAATCCGGCAATGCGCTGCTCGGCAGTCACGGGCAAACGTCCTGAGAGTGCAGCTGCGGACGGCCGCTTGGGGGCGGTTGTCCGCGAATTATTCAGGGGGTCGGTGGATGGGTTGAGCGTGCGAAACCCATGCGGTTGCGCCGATGGGTATCGCTTCGCTCAACGCCATCCTACGAAAAGCCGTGCTCGCTCATGCGGTAGGAGCGGACCTTGTCCGCGATTGGACTCACCGGCCACGCCAATGCCCAGGAGGCGGCCCCTCAATCATCCGCCTTCGGATCCAACCCCGGGAACAGCACCTCGGTAAAACCGAACTTGCCGAAATCCGTGATCCGCGACGGATACAGCCGGCCGATCAGGTGGTCGCACTCGTGCTGCACCACCCTGGAATGGAAGCCTTCCACCGTGCGGTCGATGGGTTGCCCCTGCGGATCCACCCCCTGGTAGCGAATACGCTTGTAGCGATTCACCGCCCCACGCAGGCCGGGCACCGAGAGGCAGCCCTCCCAGCCCTCCTCCATATCCTCGCCCAAGGGCGTGATCACCGGATTGAGCAGGATGGTCGGCGGCACCGCCGGCGCATCCGGATATCGCTCGCTGCGTTCGAAACCGAAGATCACCAGTTGCAGGTCCACGCCTATCTGCGGCGCGGCCAGGCCTACGCCGCCGGCGTGGTGCATGGTGTCGAACATGTCGTCGATCAGTCGTTGCAGTTCGGCGCTGCCGATCATCTGCGCCGGCACCGGCGGGGCGACGCGCAGCAAGCGTTCGTCGCCCATCTTGAGAATCTCGCGGATCATGCCCCTGGGCCCCTGGCTGGCGGTTGTGCGTGAGCTGGCATCCTCGCCCCTTGCCCGGCGCCTGGCAAGGCCCGCTACGCCCGTCGCCCCGGGGGGCCGGGAGCGTCCAGGGAGGTAAAATTCAAAAAGTGACACGTGGCGATCCACGTGGAACTGCCGCGAACGCCGGAGCGTTCGCCGAGGGGGAGCCGGGGGACTGACCTGGAGGTGCTCCATGAACAGGCACTACTACATCAGCAACGACCTGGACGAGCTGGAGAACGTCGAGAGCGAGCTGAAGGCCAACGGCATCGCCGAGGAGCAGATGCACGTGCTCAGCGAGCAGGACGCGCAGCTCGACCAGCGCCACCTGCACGAAGTGCCGGACGTGATGCGCAAGGACCTGGTGCGCGGCGGCAAGTACGGGCTGGGCATCGGCGTCGCCCTGGCGGTCCTGGTGCTGGCGCTGGGCTACTTCGCCGGCTGGAGCGAAAGCGCCGCCGGCTGGATTCCGGTGCTGTTCCTGGCGGCCGTGCTGCTGGGCTTCAGCCTGTGGGAAGGCAGCTTCTTCGGCCTGCAACGGCCCAGCGGCGATGTACAGCGTTTCGCTCCGTCGCTACACGCCGGCCGGCACGTATTCTTCGTCGACGTGCGGGCGGACCAGGAGCCGCTGCTGGACATGGTCGTCGGCCACCACCCGCGCCTGGAAGTGGCCGGTTTCGGCGCGCCCATGCCGCGCTGGGTGCTGGCCTGGGAACAGGCCTGGCACCGCTTCAAACGCATGATGTAGCGACCGCGGCGGCCGGACCTGCCGCTGGATGATCGCGCCGAGGGCGGCCGCGGGGCTGCCGGGGGCAGCTGCGGCCCGGTGGAATCAGCGCAGCTCGATGCGGTCGTCGAGGATGGTGATCAGGCCCTGCTTGAACAGCCCGCCGATGGCCTTCTTGAAATTGCCCTTGCTCACGCCGAACTCGCGGCTGATCGCCTCCGGCGGGCTCTTGTCCGACAGCGCCAGGCTGCCGCCGGCCTCGCGCAGGGCGGCGAGGATGCGCTCGCCGAGGTCGTCGCGGGCGGCCTGGCCGACCGGCTGCAGGCTCAGGCTGATCTTGCCGTCGGCGCGCACTTCCTTGATGTAGCCCTTCTCGCGCATGCCGCTGCGGACGAACTTGAACAGCTCGTTCTTGTGGATGAGCCCCCAGTGCCTGCCGTCGATGATGGCCTTGAAGCCAAGGTCGGTGCGCTCCACCACCAGCAGGTCCACTTCCTGGCCCGCCTGGTAGTGCGCCGCGGTGTCGTCCAGGTAACGGTCCAGGCGCGCGGTGGCGGTGATGCGGCGGGTGCGCTCGTCGATGTAGCAGTACACCACGCAGTAGTCGCCGACCTGCAGCGGGCGCTTCTCTTCCGAGTGCGGCAGCAGCAGGTCCTTGGGCAGGCCCCAGTCGAGGAACAGGCCGACGCGGCTGACTTCCACCACCTTCAGGCTGGCGAAGCCGCCGACCTGCACCTTGGGCTTCAGGGTGGTGGCGATGATGCGGTCTTCGCTGTCGAGGTAGATGAAGACGTTCAGCCACTCGCCCGGCTCGGTGGGCTCGTCCTTGGGGATGTAGCGCTTGGGCAGGAGGATCTCGCCGTGGGGGCCGCCATCGAGGAACAGGCCGATCTCGGTGTGCTTGACCACCTGCAGGGAATTGAAACGGCCGATGGCTGCCATGTGCGGGACTCCGGGGAAAAGGCGCGCATTCTACACGCTCTGCGCCTGGCCGAACTGCAATTCCGCCAGGCGTGCGTACAGCGGGTTGCCCGCCACCAACTCGGCGTGGGTGCCCAGGGCCAGCAGACGGCCCTGGTCGATCACGGCGATGCGGTCGGCATTGAGCACCGTGGCCAGGCGGTGGGCGATGACCAGGGTGGTGCGCCCGCTCATCAGCTGCGGCAGGGCCTGCTGGATCAGGTGCTCGCTCTCGGCGTCCAGGGCGCTGGTGGCTTCGTCGAGCAGCAGGATGGGCACGTCCACCAGCAGCGCGCGGGCGATCGCCAGGCGCTGGCGCTGGCCGCCGGACAGCCCCACGCCGCCCTCGCCCAGGTGGGTGCGGTAGCCCTCGGGCAGGCGCTGGATGAAGTCGTCGGCGTGGGCCGCGCGGGCCGCGGCGCGCAGCGCTTCGTCGCTGGCGTCGGGGCGGCCGTAGCGCAGGTTGTCGTCCACCGTGCCGTAGAACAGCGCCGGGTTCTGCGACACCAGGGCGAAGCAGCGGCGCAGGTCGGCGGGGTCGAGGCGGGTGATGGGCGTGCCGTCGATGCGGATCTCGCCCTGCTGCGGGTCGAAGAAGCGCAGCAGCAGGTCGAACAGGGTGGACTTGCCGGCGCCGGAAGGGCCGACCAGAGCCAGGGTCTCGCCGGGGCGCACGTCCAGGTCGATGCCGTCGATGGCCCAGTGCTCCGGGCGCGACGGGTAGGCGAAGCGCAGGCCGCGCAGCTCGATGCGCCCCTCCACCCGTTCGGGCAGGTGCAGCAGCCCCTCCTGCGGCGCGACTATCTGGTTGCGTGCGCGCAGCAGCTCGGCGATGCGCTCGGCCGCCCCGGCGGCGCGCTGCAACTCGCCGAGCACCTCGCTGAGGGTGCCGAAGGCCATGCCGACGATCAGGCTGTAGAACACGAAGGCCGCCAGCTCGCCGGGGCTGATGCGCCCGGCGATCACGTCCATGCCGCCGACCCACAGCATCACCCCCACCGCGCCCAGCACCAGCAGGATGACCACGCTGACCAGCCAGGACCGCTGCAGGATGCGCTTGCGCGCGGTGCCGAAGGCGGCTTCCACCGTGCGGCCGAAGCGCGCGCGGTCCTGGGCCTGGTGGTTGTAGGCCTGCACCGTCTTGATCTGCCCGAGGGTCTCGCCGACGTAGCTGCCGACGTCGGCCACGCGGTCCTGGCTCTGCCGCGACAGCTCGCGCACGCGGCGGCCGAACAGGAGGATGGGCGCGATCACCAGCGGCAGCGAGGCCACCACTATGCTGGTCAGCTTGGCGTTGGTGACGAACATCAGGATCACCCCGCCGGCCAGGGTCAGGGCATTGCGCAGGGCCATGGACAGCGAGGAGCCGATCACCGTCTGCAGCAGCGTGGTGTCGGCGGTCAGCCGCGACTGGATTTCCAGGGCGCGGTTGCTTTCGTAGAAGCCCGGGTGCAGTTCGATCAGGTGGTCGAAGACGCGCTGGCGGATGTCGGCGACGAAGCGCTCGCCGATCCACGACACCAGGTAGAAACGCACGAAAGTGCCCAGCGCCAGGCCCAGCACCAGCAGGAAGAAGATGCCGATGGAGCGGTTGAGCAGGTGCTCGGACTGGGTGACGAAGCCCTGGTCCACCAGCAAGCGGATGCCCTGCCCCAGGGACAGGGTGATGGCCGCGGTGAACAGCAGCGCCAGCAGGGCGCCAAGGGCGCGCCAGCGGTAGGGGCCGAGGAAGGCCCGGGCCAGGCGCAGGGCATTGCGCTGGCGGGACGACAGCAGAGGCATGGAGGGCTCGCAGCGACCGGGAATCGACCGAGGTTAACACCCCGCCGCGGGCCCGGCGATGGCGCTGCAATGGCCCTTCGGTCGATTTTCACCCCGAAGGACGGTCATTTCCTGTACAATGGGCGGCCATTTCGCGAATGAACAGGTAATGGCAAGCATGTCCAGCAAAACCATCTCCCGCCAGAAGTCCGCCCCGAAACCCGCTGCGGCCGTGACCAGCCGCGAGGCCCTGGAAGCCCAGGTGGCCGCCTTCCTCAAGTCCGGCGGCGAGATTCAGCAAGTCGCCAAGGGCGTGACCGGCCAGCCCAACGGCGCCGCCAGCCGCCACATCAGCCTCGGCAAGAAGTAATCCCCCCGCTCCTCCCGTAGGCGCGAGCTTGCTCGCGGACCCCGCCATCCCTGGCCCGGCGTTCGCGAGCAAGAGCCCTACCCTCCTCCTCCTTTCGGACGACATCCGGCGATTTCCCCCGCCCGACTTGCATTCCGCCGCGCACGGCCAATGCTCTGAGGAACCCCTCAAGGCTTTCCAAGGAGAGATGCCATGCTGCCATCGGCGGACCGGGTGCTGTCGCGCAACCTGCTGGACGTGTTGATACGCGCCGGGCTCATCCTGTTCCTGGCGGTGTTCTGCTTCCGCATTTTCCACCCCTTTCTCGACCTGATGCTCTGGGCGCTGATCCTCGCCGTCACCCTCTACCCGCTGCAGGGCATGTTGCAGCGCGCCCTGGGCCAGCGGCCGGCCCTGGCGGCGACGCTGCTGGCGCTGGTGGGCCTGGCCCTGCTGCTGGTGCCGGTGGTGCTGATCGGCTTCTCCATCGCCGACTCGGTGGCCGACCTTGCGCACCGCTTCCAGGCCGGCGGCCTGCGCATCCCGGCGCCGTCCGAGGCGGTGGCCGGCTGGCCGCTGGTGGGGCCCTACATCTACAACGCCTGGCAGCGGCTGGCCGAGGACTTCCTCGGCGCCGCCCAGCAGGCCGCGCCGCACCTGCAGGGCGTGGCCCGCACGGTGCTGGCCAAGGCCGCCGGCGTGGGCATGGAGCTGCTGCAGTTCCTCGGCGCCTTCCTGGTGGCCTGCGTGATCATGGCCTACGGCCCGCTGGGCGCGCGCACCGCCGAGGACATCGCGGTGCGCATCTCCGGCCCCGAGCGCGGCCCGGAACTGGCGCGGCTGAGCACCGCGACCATCCGCGCGGTGGCCCAGGGCGTGGTCGGCGTGGCCTTCATCCAGACCCTGCTGCTGGGCCTGGGCTTCATCGTCATGGGCATCCCCGCCGCCGGCCTGCTGTCCCTCGGCGTGCTGCTGCTGGGCATCGTCCAGCTGCCGGTGGCGGTGATCTCGCTGCCGGCCATCGTCTACGTGTTCTGGAGCGGCGACTACGGCACCGTCAGCGCAGTGGTGTTCACCGTCTGGACGGTGCTGGCCGGGCTTTCCGACAACGTGCTCAAGCCGCTGATGCTCGGCCGCGGCGTCGCCGTGCCGATGCCGGTGATCCTCCTCGGCGCCCTGGGCGGGATGCTCACCGGCGGCATCATCGGCCTGTTCATCGGCCCGGTGGTGCTGGCCCTGGGCTTCCAGTTGTTCATGACCTGGGTGCGCGAGGGCGCCCGGCCGCCGGAAGCCGAGGACGTCTCGCCCTGAACGCCCGGCCGGGGAGTACAATGGCGGCCTTTCCCGCCGCCGACTCCCTGCCATGACCGAAACCACCCGCCTGTCCAAGCGCCTCGCCGAACTGCTGCCCTGCTCCCGCCGCGAGGCCGAGCTGTACATCGAGGGAGGCTGGGTCACGGTGGATGGCCACCCCGTCGACGAGCCGCACTTCCGCGTCGCCGAGCAGCGCGTCGAGCTGCTGCCCGGGGCCATCCCGGCGCCGATCCCGCCGGCCACCCTGCTGCTGTACAAGCCGGCCGGCCACTCCGCCGAGCAGGCCCTGGGCCTGCTGGTGGCGGCCAATCGCTGGGAAGCCGACAGCGCCGGGCAACGCCCGCTGAGCAAGCACTTCGCCCGCCAGCAGAGCACCACGCCGCTGGACGACCAGGCCAGCGGGCTGCTGGTGTTCACCCAGAACTACGGCGTGTTGCACCGCCTGCAGGACGACGCGGCGACCATCGAGCACGAGTACCTGGTGGAAGTCGCCGGCAGCCTCGACGACGCCGGCCTGGCGCGCCTGCGCCACGGCCTGCTGTACCAGGGCCGGCCGCTGCCGGCGCTGAAGGTCAGTTGGCAGAACGAGACGCGCCTGCGCTTCGCCGGCAAGGGCTTCCGCCCCGGACAGATCGCCGACATGTGCCGCCAGGTCGGCCTGAAGGTCGTGGGCATCCGCCGCCTGCGCCTGGGCGGCGTGTCCATGGGCAAGATGGAACCGGGGCAGTGGCGCTACCTGCTGCCCAGCGAGCGCTTCTGACAGCTTCTACAGCGGCTGGGCCAGGCCCCGCAGCACCGTCTTGAAGGTCTCTACCTGCTCGCTGCTGAAGCGCGAGAAGACCTTGGCCTGCTGTTCCTCGGCGATGCTCCACAGCGTCTCGGCCTGGTCGATGCCGGCGGCGGTCAGCGCGCAGCCGCCCTCGCCCACCCGCAGCAGGCCCTTGCGTTCGAGGTTGGCGCGGGCCTCCTCGATCTCCCGCAGCGGCATCGCCACCAGTTGCTGCAGCGCCGTGGTGTCCAGGGCGGCGTCCTTCTCCATCACCATCAGCATGCGCGCCTCGCTGGTGCGCAGGCCGCTGGCCAGCTGCCGCGGCTGGTAGTCGGCCTGGTAGCAACGCAGCGCCTGGGTCATCAGGTAGTAGAGGTTGTGGTTCAGCCGGCCCTGGAAGGCGGTGCGCGGCACCCCGGCCTGGGCCTCGCGCAGGCGCGGGTGCGGCAGCACGCTGGAGTACACGCCCTGGTGGTAGAGCAGCGGCGCGCGGCCCAGGTCGTCGAAGGCCAGCACGCGGCCGATGAGGATCCAGTGGTCGCCGCCGTCAAGCTTCTGCTGCAGCTCGCACTGGAAGCGCGCCGCGCAGTCCGGCAGCAGCGGCGCGCCGCCGGCGCCCTGCTCACAGGCCACGCCGGCGAACTTGTCGGCGCTGGGCCGGGCGAACTGGTTGGACAGGTCGATCTGGTCGGCGGCCAGCACGTTCACCGCGTAGTGGCTGGCCTTGTCGAACACCGCCAGGCTGGTGGCGCGCTTGTCGATGCTCCAGAGCACCAGCGGCGGGTCGAGGGATACCGAGTTGAAGCTGTTGGCGGTCATGCCGACGCGTTCGCCGTCGGCGGCCGCGGTCATCACGGTGACGCCGGTGGCGAAGTTGCCCAAGGCACGGCGGAAGGCACGCGGGTCCAGGCCCGCTTCATTGTTCTGGTTCATGGCGGTTCCTCCGCGCCGGCGCGGGGCCGGCGGGATTGAAGAGATTCATCTGCGGTTGGTGCCACTTGCAGGAGCGAGTGGGACGCCTGGTTCTTGCTCGCGAACGGATTCCGCAGCGGGGTCGGTTCGCGAGCAAGCTCGCTCCTACGAAGAGCAGGCTGGGCGTGGTGGCTCAGACCATGCTCGGGTCCGGCTCCAGGCCCATCAGCTCGCGGCCGAGAATCTGCGCGCAGACGTCGTAGTCGGTGTAGGCATGGGCGCCGGTCATGTGCGAGTCGCGGAACAACCGCTGCATCTCGTTGTTCTCGAACCAGGCGGTGCCGCCGGCGGCCTCGAACAGGCGGTCCACGGCCTGGATGCACATCTTCACCGCGTAGGCCTGGTTGGTGCGCCAGAAGGCCAGGGTCTCGCGGCTGGGGTATTCGTGGCGCTCGCCGTGCTCGGCGTGGTCCTGCCAGGTCTTCTCGAGGAAGGCGCGGGCGGCGGCCACCTGGTGGGTGGACTCGGCCAGGCGCATCAGCGCCGGGGTGGCGGTGCCGACGCTGGCGCCGGTGTAGGCGCGTACGCGGTTGCGCGTCTTCTCCTTGAAGGCTTCCAGCATGCGCTCGGCGATGCCCAGGCCGATGGAGGCGAAGCCGCTGGCGAAGTACGGGCGGTACGGGGTGTAGAAAATCTTGCTGTAGGGGTACAGGCCGAAGCCGGCGGAGCGGCCTTCCATCATGTCCTTGGCCGCCTGGATGCGGTGGTTGGGCACGAAGGCGTCCTTCACCACCAGGGTCTTGGTGCCGCTGCCCTTCATGCCGGCGGCGTACCAGTCGTCGCGAATCTCGTAGTCGCTGCGCGGCAGCACGGCGAAGCAGTACACCTGCTCGCCCTCGGCGTTCTGCCGGCGGCAGCCGAGGATGGCCCATTCGGCGTGGTCGCTGCCGCTGCTCCAGCCCATCTCGCCGTTGAACAGGATGCCGCCCTCGACCTCCTGGATGCGCCCGAACGGCGCGATGCTGCTGCTGGCGGTGGCATCGGGGTTCTCGCCCCAGACCTCGTCCTGCAGTTGCTTGGAGAACATCGCCAGCTGGTGGCTGTGGGTGCACAGCAGGCTGAAGGCCCAGGCGGTGCTGGCGCAGGCGCCGGCCAGGGCGACCACGCAGTCGGCGAACTCGGGCAGGGAGATTTCCATGCCGCCGTAGCACTTGGGCTGGAAGGCGCGGTGCATGCCGATGCCCTTGAGCAGGGCGATGTTCTCGGCGGGCGCGGTGCGCGCCTGTTCGGCCTTGGCGGCGTTGGCGGCAATGGCGGGCAGGACGGATTTCAGGTCTTCGAGCAGGGGGTTTGGCTTTTTCATCTTGGCGGCCCTTGATTGTTATTGGAGGCGCGCCGCCGTCGCGAAGTGCTTGGCGACGGGCGGCAGGGCTCTCGTGGCGAGAGTGGCAGGGCCGATTATGGGAGCCGCCCGGCAACGCCTTGAATGCAACTTCCGCGGACTCGATTGCACTTTTCATGGGATTTAGCGGCCCCTGGAAGCGGCGAAATCGGCGCCGGGCCAGGCGCCGCGCGGCTTTCGTTAACATCTGAACGTTCTGACGGAATTTTTCCGTTATCATGACGCCCTTCCCTCATTCGCCCTCCGCCCGAGCGAGCCGCCGATGTCCGCTTCCCGTTCCTGGCCGAACAGCCTGCGCGCGCTGCGCCACCGCAACTTCCGCCTGTACTTCGCCGGCCATGCGGTCTCCACGCTCGGCACCTGGGTCCAGCAGGTGGCGCTGGCCTGGCTGGTCTACCGGCTGACCGGCTCGGCGGCGCTGCTGGGCATCACCAGTTGCGTGGCGCTGCTGCCGCAGCTGTTCATCGGCCCCCTGGCCGGAGCCTGGATCGACCGCCACGACAAGCGCCGCCTGCTGCTCGCCAGCCAGAGCCTGATGGCCCTGCAGGCCGCGGCCCTGGCCGGGCTGACCGCCAGCGGGCTGATCACCCCGGCGCTGATCGTCGGCATGTCGGCGCTGCTCGGCGTGCTCAGCGCCTTCGACACGCCGCTGCGGCAGTCGCTGCTCAGCCGCTTCGTCGACGACCGCGCCGACCTGCCCAACGCCCTGGCGCTGAACGCCTCGCTGTTCACCTGCTCGCGCTTCGTCGGCCCGCCGCTGGCCGGGCTGCTGCTGGGGCTGACCAGCGAAAGCCTGTGCTTTGCCCTCAACGCCCTGTCCTACCTGGCGCTGGTGGCCGGCCTGCTGCGGGTGCGCCTGGCGCCGGGGGTGCGCGCCAGCGGCAGCATGGGCAGCGTGTTCCGCGAGGGCCTGGACTACGCCCTGCGCACCCCGAGCGTGCGCCGGCTGATGCTCGGCGTGCTGCTGGTCAACCTCACCGCCTCCAGCTACGCGGCGCTGCTGCCGGTGTTCGCCCGCGACGTCTTCGCCGGCGATGCGCGCACCCTCGGCTGGCTGTGGGGCGCGGCCGGCTTCGGCTCGCTGCTGTCGAGCCTGTTCCTGGCCCAGCACCAGGACCCGGCGCGGCTGCCGCGGATCATCCTGCTCTCCGCCCTGGCCAGCGCCGGCGCGCTGCTGGCGTTCGCCCTCAGCCGCGATCTGCCGCTGTCGCTGGCGGCCATGGCGGTGCTGGGTTTCGGCGTCACGGTGAACAACGTCGGCACCAACATCGTCATCCAGAGCAGCGCGCCGGAAGCGCTGCGCGGCCGCGTGGTGTCGATCTACACCGCCACCCGCTTCGGCTTCGACGCCATCGGCGGCCTGCTCGCCGGGCTGCTGGCGGCGCGCTACGGCGGGCCCTGGGCGATGGCCGCGGCCGGCGCCCTGCTGCTGGCCTACTGCGCCTGGCAGGGCCTGCGCCGCCCGGCGCGGACGGAACAGCAGCCGGCCTAGCTCAGGCCGCTTCCACCAGCGGCTGCGGGGCATGCCAGCGGGCCAGGAGAAAGGCCAGCAGGCAGCCGATGCCGGCGCCGCCGACCACCAGGCACATCGGCCAGGGGCTGCCATCGGAAAGCGCGCCGACCAGCGCGCTGCACGCCGTGCCCAGGGCGAACTGCCCGGTCACCGCCAGCCCGGCGGCGGCCCCGGCCTCGCGCGGGAACAGCGCCAGCAGGCTGGCCACGCAGTTGGCGCCGAGCAGGCCGGTGACGCTGACGTAGAGCAGCACGCCCAGCACCAGCGCCGGCAACCCGCCCCAGCCGGTGAAGCCGCAGACCAACAGCAGCAGCCCCGACAGCGCAGCCACGGCAGCGCCGCAGGCGAGCATCCGCTGCGGCCCGAACCGCCCCACCAGGCGCGCATTGAGGCTGGTGGCCAGGATGATGCCGGCGATGTTCAGGCTGAACAGCCAGGCATAGGCCTGCGAGGACACGCCGAAATGCTCGATGTAGACGAAGGGCGAGGCGGTGATGAAGGCGAACATGCCGCCGAACGAAAGGCCCATGCACAGCATGTAGCCCAGCGCCCTGGGCTGCAGGAGGATGCGCCCGTAGGCGTGGAACACCTGCGCCACCGACTGCCCGCGCTGCGCCGCCGGCAGGCTCTCGGGAATCCGCCACAGCACCGTGAGCAGGCACAGCGCGGCGAAGGCGAAGAGCACGGCGAACACCGCGCGCCAGCCGGCGGCCTGGGCCAGCAGGCTGCCCAGCAGCGGCGCCACCAGGGTGGCAAGCATGGTCACCAGGTGCATCAGCGAAAGCACCCGCGCCGACTGCTGCAGGGGGAACAGGTCGCGCACTATGGCCCGCGCCAGCACCGAGGCCGCTGCCCCGCCCAGGGCCTGGAAGAAACGCCAGGCGATCAGCGCCGAAGCCGTGCCGGCGAACAGGCAGCCGAGGGTGGCCAGCAAATAAAGACAGATGCCGCCCAGCAGCAGGCGCCGACGGCCGAAGCGGTCCGACAGCGGCCCGTAGAACAGCATGCCCAGGCACAGGCCGGCGAGGAACAGGCTGATGGTCAACTGCACCTCGCTGGCACCGGCGGACAGGTCGCTGGCGATCAGCGGCAGGCTGGGGAGGTAGGTGTCGATGGACAGGGGCGCGAAGGCGACCAGCGCGGCCAGGGGCAGGATCAGGCGCTGGGGGTGGGCTGGGGTGGGCATGGGAGGGTCCGGGTGGGGGCGGAGCATAAAGTTAACAAGTTAACCAAAAGACCGGAAGCCACGGGTTTTCTGTCGGGGCAACGGAAAGCCCCGCCCTACCGCCAGGCTTCTTCCTTGTCACCCGCCCTGCGCTGCCGGTACTCCCCCGGCGCCATCCCGGCATTGCGGGCGAAGAAGCGGCTGAAGTAGGCCGGGTCCTTGAACCCCAGCTGGTAGCAGATCTCGTTCACCGAGCTGCCGCTGAACAGCAGCAGGCGCCGCGCCTCCTGCATCAGCCGTTCGTGGACCAGGCGCTTGGACGGCAGTCCGGCGACGCGCCGGCAGATGTCGTTGAGCCGCGCCTCGGTCACGCCGATGCGTTCGGCGTAGGCCGTCAGCGGCCAGTGCTCGGGGTAGTGCTGCTCGATCAGCTGGTTGAAGCGCTGGAACAGGCGCAGGTCCTCGCGGCGCATGGGCTGCGCCTTGAGCGAACGCGCCGACAGGCGCAGCAGGCTGACGAAGATCAGCCGCACCAGGTCGGCCAGGGCCAGCTCGCGGCCGGGGCGCTCGCCACGGAATTCCTCGCGCAGCAGCTCGAACAGACCATCCACCCGTGCCACCTCGCCGGCGAAGGTCTCGTCCAGCTGGTCGAAGGCCACGCACACCGGGCCGATGTCCGGCCCGGCGGCCAGGCCCTGCTCCGGCGCCAGCAGCGGCCAGAGCAGTTGCTGGCGCACGGTCAGCACGTGGCCGTCGGCGTCGTTCTCGGTGACGAAGGCGTGGGGGATGGTCGGCGGGGTGAGGAAGAACAGCGGGCCCTGGCGGTGGTAGAGCTGCTCGTCGAGGTACACGCGCACCGAGCCGCTTTTGACGTAGTGCACCTGGAAGAAGCGGTCGTGGCGGTGCACCGGCATGTTGCGGCCGAAGAAGTCGGCCAGCTTGCCCAGCTCCTCGTAGTGCACCTCGGAATCGCTGTAGCGCAGGTCGTAGACCTGGCCGATGTCGATGTTGGGGATGGGTGCGCGGGCCATGGGGTTACCTGCCTGTGGGACTGTAGGAGCGAGCTAGAACCAGGCGTCCCCCTCGCTCCTACACAAAGAGCCTCAGGGCTTGATCTTCTTCAGCTCGTCCAGCAGCCCCAGCAATTGCTGCAGCTTGTCCTCGCCGAACTGTTCGAGGATACGCCGGTAGTTGTTCTCCATGTCGCCGCTCATGGCCACGAAGCACTGCTGGCCCTTCTCGCTCAGGCACACCAGCACGCGGCGCTGGTCGTGCTCGGACTTCCAGCGGCGCACCAGGCCGTCGCGCTCCATGCGCGCCAGCACGCCGGTCATGCTCGGCTTGAGGATGCAGGCCTGCTGCGCCAGCTGGTAGATCTCCATCTCGCCCTGCTGGCGGAGGATGCGCACGATGCGCCATTGCTGCTCGGTCAGGTCGTGCTGGTTCAGCGAGGGGCGGAAGAAGGCCATGGCGGCCTCGCGGGCCTGCAGCAGGGTGAGGGTCAGGGACGGACGCGGCGTGGACATGTAGATGGGCTACTCGACTGAAAATAGGAAAGATTTTAACCAGCATAGCCCCTGCATAGGCAAACCCTGCGACGACCCGCGCGGCGCCCTGGCAGCGTCGGTCAAGGCCATGGCAGCGCCGGACAATCCCCACGCCGGCACGCCTGCTCCAATGCCCGTAGCGAAACCAGGCCCCGATGGACGAGGCTTGACCATAGTTAACATATTAACTATAACGCTAACATGTTAACGATACCCGGGTATCCACGGCCCGGGTGAAGCAGGAGAACGAAGCCATGCGTCGCGCTATCAGCGAAGCCGCAACGGGCACCCTGTTCGGCGTCGCGCTGAACTACCAGGGCCTGTTGCACAGCCGGCTGGAGGAATTCCAGCAGCCGCCCTACCAGAAGCCGCCGGTCAAGCCGGTGCTGTTCATCAAGACGCCGAACACCCGCAACGGCGACGGCCAGGCGGTGGTGTTCCCCGCTGGCGTCGAGCGCCTGCAGCCGGGCCCGGCCTTGGGCGTGGTGCTCGGCCGCGACGCCAGCCGCGTGAGCGAGGACGAGGCCATGGCCTACGTGACCGGCTACGTCATCGTCAACGAATTCAGCCTGCCGGAAGACAGCTACTACCGCCCGGCGGTCAAGGCCAAGTGCCGCGACGGTTTCTGCCCGCTGGGCAGCGAAGTGGTCGGCCGCGACGAGATCGCCGACCCGCACGCCCTGCCGCTGCGCCTGCTGGTCAACGGCGAAGTGCGCCAGCAGAACAGCACCGCCAATCTGGTGCGCAGCATTCCCAAACTGATCGCCGAGATCAGCGAGTTCATGACCCTGCACGCCGGCGACGTGCTCATCACCGGCACCCCCGAGGGCCGCGTCGACGTGCAGCCGGGCGACGAGGTGGTGGTGGAGATCGAAGGTCTCGGCCGCCTGGTCAATCACGTCGTGGCGGAGGAAGCCTGAGATGAAACACGCACGCATCCGCTACCAGGGCGAAGTCCACGCAGTGACCGTGGAAGCCGACAACGCCGTGCGCCTGGCCGATGGCCGCCTGCTCGGCGAGCACGAGGTGCAGTGGCTGCCGCCGGCCGAAGGGAGCATGTTCGCCCTCGGCCTGAACTACGCCGACCACGCCGCCGAACTGGCCTTCAAGGCGCCCACCGAGCCGCTGGCGTTCATCAAGTCCAAAGGCACCTACACCGGCCACAACCAGGTCACCTGGCGCCCGGACAACGTTGCCTACATGCACTACGAGTGCGAGCTGGTGGCGGTGATCGGCAAGCCGGCGCGCAACGTCAGGCGCGAGGACGCCCTCGCCTACCTGGCCGGCTACACCGTCTGCAACGACTACGCCATCCGCGACTACCTGGAGAACTACTACCGCCCCAACCTGCGGGTGAAGAACCGCGACGCCACCACCCCGGTCGGCCCCTGGATCGTCGACGCCGCCGACGTGGTCGACCCGTCGAAGCTGAAGCTGCGCACCTGGGTCAACGGCGAGCTGAAGCAGGAAGGCACCACCGCGGACATGATCTTCGACATCCCCTACCTGATCGAATACTTCTCCAGCTTCATGACCCTGCAGCCGGGCGACATGATCGCCACCGGCACGCCGGAAGGCCTGGCCGACGTGGTGCCGGGCGATGAAGTGGTGGTGGAAGTGGAAGGCGTCGGCCGCCTGGTCAACCGCATCGTCAGCGAGGCCGAGTTCTTCGCGAACCGCGCCCGTCCCTAATCGAGATAGAGAAACAAGCATGATCAAGCACTGGATCAACGGCCGCGAGGTCGAGAGCAAAGAAGTCTTCCAGACCATCAACCCGGCCACCACCGAGGTGATCGCCGAAGTCGCCAGCGGCGGCGCCGAGGAAATCGCCATGGCCGTGGCCGCGGCCAAGGAAGCCTTCCCGAAATGGGCCAACACCCCGGCCAGGGAACGCGCCAAGCTGATGCGCAAGCTGGGCGAGCTGATCGATGCGAACGTGCCCAACCTCGCCGAGCTGGAAACCCTCGACACCGGCCTGCCGATCCACCAGACGCGCAACGTGCTGATCCCGCGCGCCTCGCACAACTTCGAGTTCTTCGCCGAGGTCTGCACGCGCATGGACGGCCACAGCTACCCGGTGGACGACCAGATGCTCAACTACACCCTGTACCAGCCGGTGGGGGTGTGCGGCCTGGTCTCGCCGTGGAACGTGCCGTTCATGACCGCCACCTGGAAGACCGCGCCCTGCCTGGCCCTGGGCAACACCGCGGTGCTGAAGATGAGCGAGCTGTCGCCCTTGACCGCCAACGAGCTGGGCCGCCTGGCCCTGGAAGCCGGCATCCCGCCGGGCGTGCTCAACGTGGTACAGGGCTACGGCGCCACCGCCGGCGACGCCCTGGTGCGCCACCCCGACGTGCGCGCCATCTCCTTCACCGGCGGCACTGCCACCGGGCGCAAGATCATGCAGACCGCCGGCCTGAAGAAGTACTCCATGGAGCTGGGCGGCAAGTCGCCGGTGCTGATCTTCGACGACGCCGACCTCGACCGCGCCCTGGACGCCGCGCTGTTCACCATCTTCTCGCTGAACGGCGAGCGCTGCACCGCTGGCAGCCGTATCTTCATCCAGGAGAGCGTGTACGAGCGTTTCGTCGAGGAGTTCGCCGCCCGCGCCAAGCGCCTGATCGTCGGCGACCCACAGGATGCGAAGACCCAGGTCGGCTCGATGATCACCCAGCAGCACTACGACAAGGTCACCGGCTACATCCGCATCGGCATGGAAGAAGGCGCGCGCCTGGTCGCCGGCGGCCTGGAGCGCCCGGCCAACCTGCCGGCGCACCTGGCCCGCGGGCAGTTCGTGCAGCCCACGGTGTTCGCCGACGTGGACAACCGCATGCGCATCGCCCAGGAGGAAATCTTCGGCCCGGTGGTCTGCCTGCTGAAGTTCAAGGACGAAGCCGAGGCCCTGCGCCTGGCCAACGACACCGAATACGGCCTGGCCTCCTACATCTGGACCCAGGACATCGGCAAGGCCCACCGCCTGGCGCGCGGCATCGAGGCCGGCATGGTATTCATCAACAGCCAGAACGTGCGCGACCTGCGCCAGCCGTTCGGCGGGGTGAAGGGCTCGGGCACCGGCCGCGAGGGCGGCGAGTACAGCTTCGAGGTGTTCGCCGAGATCAAGAACGTGTGCATTTCCATGGGCAGCCACCACATCCCCCGCTGGGGCGTGTAAAAAGGCGGCCCGATGAGAGCGGCCGCCCAGGCCGCCTGCATCGCCGGCGTGCAGCCACAATCACAAGAATCCGGGCGCCCCAGCGCAGGCGCCCCGCACCAGGAGAACCACCATGGGCAAACTCGCTCTGGCTGCCAAGATCACCCACGTTCCCTCGCTGTACCTTTCCGAACTGCCCGGCCCGCGCCAGGGTTGCCGCCAGGCGGCGATCGACGGCCACAAGGAGATCGGCCGCCGCTGCCGTGAGCTGGGGGTGGACACCATCGTGGTGTTCGACACCCACTGGCTGGTCAACGCCGGCTACCACATCAACTGCGCGCCGCACTTCCAGGGGCTGTACACCAGCAACGAGCTGCCGCACTTCATCGCCAACATGGAGTACGAGTTCCCCGGCAACCCGGAGCTGGGGCGCATCCTCGCCGAGGGCTGCAACGCCATGGGCGTGGACGTGCTGGCCCACGACGCCACCACCCTCGGCCCGGAGTACGGCACCCTGGTGCCGATGCGCTACATGAACGCCGACCAGCACTTCAAGGTGGTCTCGGTCTCGGCGCTGTGCACCGTGCACTACCTCAACGACAGCGCGCGCCTGGGCTGGGCCATGCGCAAGGCAGTGGAAGAGCACTACGACGGCACCGTGGCCTTCCTCGCCAGCGGCTCGCTGACCCACCGCTTCGCCCAGAACGGCCAGGCCCCGGAGTTCGCCGACAAGGTCTGGAGCCCGTTCCTGGAAACCCTCGACCACGAGGTGGTGCGGATGTGGCAGCGCGGCGACTGGCAGGCCTTCTGCGGCATGCTCCCGGAGTACGCGGCCAAGGGCCACGGCGAAGGCTTCATGCACGACACCGCCATGCTCCTCGGCGCGCTGGGCTGGTCGGACTACGACGGCAAGGCCGAGGTGGTCACGCCCTACTTCGGCTCCTCCGGCACCGGGCAGATCAACGCCCTGTTCCCGGTCACCCCGCAGGACGGTTCGGCGATCCCCGCCGCCCAGGCCTCCAACCCCGCCGGCAACCCGTCCGCCAGCCGCCTCTGAGGAGCCCGCCATGCCGCACTTCATCGCCGAGTACACGCACAACATCGAAGCCGAGGCCGACCTGCCCGGCCTCTTCGAGAAGGTCCACGCCTGCCTCGGCGCGAGCGGGGTGTTCCCGCTCGGCGGCATCCGCAGCCGCGCCGTGCGCCTGGACACCTGGCGCATGGCCGACGGCGCGCACGACTACGCCTTCGTCCACATGAGCCTGAAGGTGGGCGCCGGGCGCGACCTGGCCACCCGCAGGCAGGTCGCCGACGCGCTGTTCGAGGTGATCAAGGCGCACTTCGCCGACCTCCAGGCGCGCCGGCTGCTGGCGTTGTCCTTCGAGATGAGCGAGCTGAACGCCGAGCTCAACTACAAGCAGAACAACGTCCACGCCTTCCTCAACGGCCAGGCGGGCTGAAGCCCGCCGCGCCCCCGGCCACTCGCAGAACAAAGACAAGACCATGAGCACCGCCACCCTGCCCTCCGCCGCACAGCCCTCCGCCGCCCTGCCCGCCGGCAGCGACGCCACCCACGCCCGCGTGGTCTGGCGCCTGATGCCGCTGCTGCTGATCTGCTACGTCTTCGCCCATCTGGACCGCATCAACATCGGCTTCGCCAAGCTGCAGATGAGCGCCGACCTGCACTTCAGCGACACCGTCTACGGCCTGGGCGCCGGGCTGTTCTTCGTCGCCTACGCGCTGTTCGGCGTGCCCAGCAACCTGATGCTGGAACGCGTCGGCCCGCGCCGCTGGATCGCCTTCCTGATGGTCACCTGGGGCCTGCTGTCCACCGCCATGCTGCTGGTGCAGAGCGCGGCCGGCTTCTACAGCCTGCGCCTGCTGCTGGGGGTGGCCGAGGCCGGCTTCTTCCCCGGCATCCTGGTGTACATCAACCGCTGGTTCCCGGCGCGCCGACGCGCCGGCGTCACCGCGCTGTTCGCCATCGCCGTGCCCATGGCCGGGGTGATCGGCGGGCCGCTGTCCGGCGGCATCCTCGAGGGCTTCCACGACTTCCTCGGGCTGCGCGGCTGGCAGTGGATGTTCCTAGCCGAAGGCCTGCCGGTGGTGCTGCTCGGCCTGCTGGTCTGGCGCCGTCTGCCGGAGAGCTTCGAACGCGTGGCCTGGCTCAGCGACGAGCAGAAGGCCGGCCTGCGCGCGGAGATGCAGGGCGAGGAACGACGCAAGCAGATCACCTCCCTCGCCGGCATCTTCCGCGATCGCCAGGTCTGGCTGCTGGTGGCCATCTACTTCGCGGTGATGCTGGCGGTGAACACCCTGGCCTTCTGGATGCCCAGCCTGATCCACGGCGCCGGCATCGGCTCCGACGGCCGCGTCGGCCTGCTCAGCGCCCTGCCCTACCTCGCCGGCTGCGTGTTCATGATCGCCCTGGGGCGCTCCTCCGACCGCCGCCGCGAGCGCCGCTGGCACCTCGCCGTGCCGCTGCTGCTGGCCGCCGCCGGCCTGGCCCTGACCGGCCTCGCGCCAGGCAGCGCCTGGCTGGTGCTGGCCGGGCTGGTGCTCGCCGGCATGGGCGCCAGCGCCGCGCTGCCGATGTTCTGGCAGCTGCCGCCGGCCTTCCTCGCCGACCGCGCCCAGGCCTCCGGCATCGCCCTGATCAGCTCCTTCGGCAGCATCGCCGCCTTCGCCGCGCCCTACTTCATCGGCTGGATGCGCGACACCACCCACAGCTCCAGCCTGGCCCTGTACCTGCTGGCCATCCTCATCGCCCTCGGCGCCGCCCTGGTCCTGCGCACCCCGGCCACCGTGGTCAACCCCCGCTAAAGAGATATCGCCATGCTCGACTCCAGCCTCATCCAGGAAGCCGCCGCCCGCCTCGACGCCGCCGAGCGTTCGCGCCAGCAGGTGCGGCAGTTCTCCCTCGACTACCCGGACATCGCCATCGAGGACGCCTACGCCATCCAGCGCGCCTGGGTGGCTCAGAAGATAGCCAATGGCCGCGTGCTGAAAGGCCACAAGATCGGCCTGACCTCCCGCGCCATGCAGGTCTCGTCGAACATCACCGAGCCGGACTACGGCGCGCTGCTGGACGACATGTTCTTCGACGAAGGCAGCGACATCCCCTTCGAGCGCTTCATCGTGCCGCGGGTGGAAGTGGAGCTGGCGTTCATCCTCGGCAAGCCGCTGAAGGGGCCGAACGTCACCCTGTTCGACGTGCTGGAGGCCACCGAGTGGGTGATCCCGGCGCTGGAGATCATCGACGCGCGCATCCAGCAGGTGGACCCGCAGACCAAGGTCACCCGCAAGGTCTTCGACACCATCTCCGACAACGCCGCCAACGCCGGCGTGGTCATGGGCGGCCGCGCGGTGCGGCCGACCGAGATCGACCTGCGCCGCGTGCCGGCGATCCTCTACCGCAACGGCGTGATCGAGGAATCCGGCGTCTCCGCCGCGGTGCTCAACCACCCGGCCAAGGGCGTGGCCTGGCTGGCCAACAAGCTGGCCCCCTACGACGTCACCCTGGAACCCGGCCAGGTGATCCTCGGCGGCTCCTTCACCCGCCCGGTGGCGGCGGCGCCCGGCGATACCTTCCACGTCGATTACGACCAGCTCGGCAGTATTTCTTGCCGGTTTGGATGAGTTTGAGCTGGAAGCTGGAAGCCTGAAGCTGGAAGTCAGAGCGACTCCGGCTTCTAGCTTCTAGCTTCCAGCTTCTAGCTTCCAGCTTCCAGCTTCATCCTTCCACCAAGGACCTCCCATGCCCCCCCCCTTCAATACCTTCAAACAACGCCTGCAATCCGGCGAAGCCCAGATCGGCCTCTGGCTCGGCCTGGCCGATCCCTACTGCGCCGAGCTGGCGGCCAACGCCGGCTTCGACTGGCTGCTGATCGACGGCGAGCACGCGCCCAACGACCTGCGCAGCCTGCTCGGCCAGCTGCAGGCGGTGGCGCCCTACCCGGTGCAGCCGATCATCCGCCCGGTGCTCGGCGACACGGCGCTGATCAAGCAACTGCTCGACATAGGCGCGCAGACGCTGCTGGTGCCCATGGTGGATTCCGCCGAGCAGGCCCGTGAGCTGGTGCGCGCCATGCGCTACCCGCCGTTCGGCGTGCGCGGCGTGGGCAGCGCCCTGGCCCGCGCCTCGCGCTGGAACAGCATCCCCGGCTACCTCGACGAAGCCGACGCGCAGATGTGCCTGCTGGTGCAGGTGGAAAACCTCGAAGGCCTGGCCAACCTCGACGCCATCGCCGCGGTGGACGGCGTCGACGGCGTGTTCATCGGCCCGGCCGACCTCAGCGCGGCCATGGGCCAGCGCGGCAACCCCGGGCACCCGGAAGTGCAGGCCGCCATCGAAGACGCCATCGCCCGCATCCAGCGCGCCGGCAAGGCCGCCGGCATCCTCAGCGCCGACGAGAAGCTGGCCCGGCGCTACCTGGAGCTGGGCGCGAAGTTCGTCGCCGTGGGCGTGGACACCAGCCTGCTGATGCGCTCGCTGCGCGAGCTGGCCGGCAAGTTCAAGGGCGGCGCCCAGCCCCAGGCCCCGTCCGCCCCCTCGGTGTACTGAAGCCCCGCCGCCCGCCAGGCCCGCGCGGGAAGGCGCGGCTGGCGGGCGGGGCCCAGGCAAGGATTTTCCTGGCCCTTGCAAAGCCCCGCCCCCTTTCGGTCATGATCCGCCCCCACCTTCCCACTCGGAGTCCCCTCGATGACCGCACTCGTCCGCCAGCAGGCACACCTCACCCTGAACCTCGCCCAGCAGGCGCTGCAGGCCGCGCTCGCGCGCGCCGAGGAACTGGGCCTGCGGCTCAGCATCGCGCTGGTCGACGCCAGCGGCCTGCCGGTGCTCACCGCGCACATGGACGGCGCCGCGCAGCCGTGCCGCGAAATCGCCCTGAAGAAAGCCGGCACCGCCGCCGCCTTCGACAAACCCACCGGCGACTGGCAGGCCTACCTGGAACAGAGCGCGCCCACCGTGCGCCAGGGCCTGCCGCTGCAGACCGGGCTGGTGCTGTTCGGCGGCGGCGAGCCGCTGCGCCTGGGCGAGGTGGTCATCGGCGCGGTCGGCGTCTCCGGCGCCTCCGAGGCGCAGGACATGCTCTGCGCCCGCGCCGCCGTCGAGCGCGTGGAGCAACTGCTGGCCGACTGAGCCGCCGCTGTCAGTCCCGGACAAGTGGCCGGGCAGCCAGGGTCAAGACAGGAATGGGCGCCGCGGCCCCTAATAGGGCCATCCGCGCGGCAGCGGCCGCGCCCTTTTCCCTCCGGTTCCAGGCTGCAGTCATGATCAACATCGAGACCCCCACCTACTACACCGCGACCAAGAAATACGACCTGTCCTTCCC
The DNA here is from genome assembly GCF_000725445.1 of Pseudomonas sp. AAC. Classification (NCBI taxonomy): domain Bacteria; kingdom Pseudomonadati; phylum Pseudomonadota; class Gammaproteobacteria; order Pseudomonadales; family Pseudomonadaceae; genus Pseudomonas; species Pseudomonas sp. AAC. The sequence continues at coordinate 297,625 of NZ_KL647097.1, forward strand.
CTCCCTGGAGGCGGACCTGGAGGCCGACGTCGTCGTGATCGGCGGCGGCTTCTCCGGCATCAACACCGCCCTGGAGCTGGCCGAGAAGGGCATCACCAACATCGTCGTGCTGGAGGCGCGCTACCTCGGCTTCGGCGGCACCGGGCGCAACGGCGGGCAGATCATGGCCGGCATCGGCCACGACCTGGAGAAGATCAGGAAGGACGTCGGCGAGGACGGCCTGCGGCAGATCTTCGAGATCAGCGACCTGGGCGCCGACATCATCAAGGGCCGCATCCAGAAGTACGGCATCGACGCCGACTTCTGCCACGGCTACGGCTACATGGGCTTCAACGCCCGCCAGGCGAAGACCCTGCGGGCCTGGGAGAAGGAGTTCAAGTCGCTGAACTCCACCCACGAGATCCGCTACCTGGACGGCTCCGAAGTGCGCCAGATCATCGGCTCCGACGCCTACTCCAGCGCCCTGCTGCACATGGGCGGCGGCCACGTGCACTCGCTCAACCTGCTGCTCGGCGAGGCCAAGGCCCTGGCCAGCCACGGGGTGAAGATCTTCGAATACAGCCCGGCGCTGGACGTGACCTACGGCGAGCGCATCACCGTGCGCACCGCCAAGGGTTCGGTGAAGGCCGGCAAGCTGCTCTGGGCCTGCGACAGCTTCCTCAACAAGCTGGAGCCGGAGCTGCACAAGAGCACCATCAACACCTACGCCTTCCAGATGATGACCGAGCCGCTGTCGGACGAACTCATCCAGCGCATCAGCCCGATCCGCGGCGCCTACAGCGACATCCGCCCGGTCATCGACTACTACCGCGTGACCCGCGAGAACCGCCTGCTGTTCGGCGCCGCCACGCCCTTCATCGAGCACATCCCGCGCGACCTCAAGGCCTGGAACCGGGCGCTGATGCTGAAGATCTTCCCCTATCTGGAAAACGTGAAGATCGACCTGGCCTGGGGCGGCCCCATGGCCTGCAGCCCCAACCTGTTCCCGCAGATCGGCGCCCTGCCTGGCCGCCCCAACGCCTTCTTCGTGCAGGGCTACTCCGGCTTCGGCGTCACCCCCAGCCACATCATCTGCAAGGTGCTGGCCGAGGGCATGAGCGAAGGCTCCGCGCGCTACGACCTGATCAGCTCGGTGCGACGCATCCGCGTCCACGGCAAGGACCAGTTCCGCCCGCTGCTGCTCAGCGCCGGCAAGACCTGGCACCAGGTGTCCGGCTACTGGTCCGGGCGCCGCTGAACCCTCTTTCCTTCACTTGCACAGGAGCAAGCACATGGCACTCACCCCCATCAGGCAAGGCATCACCCTCGACCAACTGGACGCCTGGGGCACCGTGGCCGACCTCGGCTCGGAAATCCTCGAAGGCGAGGTCCGCGCCTTCGGCAAGATGACCGCCGGCGCCCCCACCGACCCGGTCAGCGCCGCCTACTTCGGCACCACCGGCGGCAAGTTCCGCATGACCTATCCCTTCAACGAACAGGCTACGGTGGTCAGCGGCGAGGTGCGGCTGACCGACGAAGCCACCGGGCAGAGCCAGCTGTACAAGGCCGGGGACAGCTGGTTCGTGACCAAGGGCACGCAGGTGCTTTGGGAGGTGTTGGGGGAGGGGTTCGTGAAGCATTACTACGCGGTGGTTTGAGGGCTGGTTCGGGAGCCTGAAGAGCACCCTCTCCCCAGCCCTCGGCTGCGCGCCCCGCCCTGAAGGGAGAGGGAGCTAGCCCGTGCCGAGAGGAGGCCTGGCTTCAGCCGGAAGCATTTGGCGTTGCCGGCTGACGCCAGAACATCCAACCCTGCCCAACGGTCCCCTCTCCCTTCAGGGAGAGGGTTAGGGAGAGGGAAAACAAGCTACCCTCAGGCACCTCACCCCACCCCCACGCAGGACCCAGCCCATGCCCACCCCCGAACAAATCGGCCAACGCTGCCTGCAAGCCTTCCACCAACTGGTCCCCGCCACCCGCGCCGCCTTCTACCGCATCGACGCCGACCTGCAGGCCTGCGACTTCCAGCTGCTCGGCATGGGCCGACAGATGCACGCCGACTACCTCGACCACTACCACCGCCTCGACCCGCTGCGGCCCGGCGCCTGCCTGGCCACCGGCCTGCCGGTGGTGCCGCTGGCGGTGGGCATGGCGCAGCAGCCCGGCGACCAGCGCGAGCGCTACCACGGCTTCCTGCGCCGGCACGGGGTGATCGACGTGGTGGAAATCATCGCCGCCGACCGCGGCCGCCCGCTGGCCGGGCTTTCGCTGCTGCGGCGCGTCGGCGAGGCGCCCTTCTCCAGCGACGAACTCGACCGCCTGCGGGCCCTGCAAGGGTTGCTGGAGCTGGCCGCCCAGGCCCTGCCCCGGAGCCACGACGCCCTCGCCCAGCTCACCCCGCGCGAACGCGAGATCGCCCTGCTGCTGCGCGACGGCGCCAGCAACAAGGACCTGGCGCGCCAGCTCGGCCTGAGCCTGGCCACGGTGAAGACGCACCTTATCCACCTGTTCCGCAAGGCCGGCGTGGCCAGCCGCACCGAGCTGCTGGCGCGGCTGTTCCTGGATCAACCATCCGGTTGATGTTCCCCGCGCGCCCCGCCGCGCAGCATGGGGGCTCCACCAACACAGGAGTCCCACCCATGACCGCTTCTTCCGACTGGATCACCGTCGGCGCCCTCGCCGAGGGTTTCGCCCCCGAGGCCTTCATCCTGCCGCGCCTGGCCGACCTCGCCGGGCAGCGCCTGGAGCTGCACTTCGCCAACGGCTGGCGCATCGAGCACCAGTTCGACGCCGAGACCACCCGCTGGCGCGCCGCCGACGGCCACTCCGCGGGCGAGGCGCCCTACCGCGCCACCTCGGTGCGCCCCGGCATCGTGCTGGTCGACTTCATCAAGCGCGAGAATGGCCAGGCCTGGTCGGTCAGCCTGGTGCTGGACCGCCACAGCCAGTCCTTCACCGCCGTGCTGGGCCAGCTGCCCGGTGCCGCCGAGGCCGGCGAAGGCCTCTACGCCCGCGCCCTGGCCGGCAAGGAACTGACCGGCGTGCAGGTGCAGATCCTCCACGGCAGCCTCGACCGCCCCTGGCAGCAAGGCGCCTGCCCGCACGCGCCGAGCAGCGAACTGGTGGGCCTGCGCAACCGCTACCGCTACAGCCCCACCGAGGTCTACGAGCACATCTACCTGAACGACGGCTTCTACACCTGGCAGTGCCTGGCCGGCGTCGAGGCCGGGCTGTGCGACACCGACCGCTGCCACTACTACAAGGTCGCCGAGCAGCTGTACCTGTTCGTCTGGCGCGAGAAGATAGTCCCCACCCTCGGCCTGGTGATGATCGACCTGCAGCAGCACCGCAGCGACGGCAAGATCTTCGGCTACGCCGGCAGCGGCTTCGACGAGCTGTCCAACTTCCCGGTCGCCTCCTACTGCGACGAACTCAACCGCACGGTGTACCCGTGAGCGGCCGCGTCGTCGTCATCACCGGCGCCGGCACCGGCATAGGCGCGGCCTGCGCGCGGCGCTTCGCCGAAGCCGGCGACAAGGTGGTGCTGATCGGCCGCCGCCGCGAGACCCTGGAACAGGTCGCCACCCAGTGCGGCGGCCTGGTGCTGGCCGGCGACGCCGCCGACGGCGAAACCTGGCAGGGCTTCGTCCAGCGCATCGAGGCAGCCTTCGGCGGCATCGACGTGCTGGTCGCCTGCGCCGGCGGCCACGGCCTGGGCGCGGCCGGCGAGACCAGCGACCAGGCCTGGCGCGACGCCCTGCGCGGCAACCTCGACAGCGCCTTCGCCAGCGCCCGCGCCTGCCTGCCATCGCTGCTGGAACGGCGCGGCAACATGGTGCTGGTGGGCTCCATCGCCTCCCTGGTGGCCGGGCCCGGCGTGTGCGGCTACACCGTCGCCAAGCACGCGCTGCTCGGGCTGATGCGCTCCCTGGCGCGGGACTACGGCCCGCGCGGCGTGCGCGTCAACGCCCTGTGCCCCGGCTGGGTGCGCACGCCCATGGCCGATGCCGAGATGCAGCCGCTGATGCAACACCATGGCGAAAGCCTGGACGCCGCCTACGCGCGGGTCACCGCCGAGGTGCCGCTGCGCCGCCCGGCCACGGCGGACGAGATCGCCGGGCTGTGCCAGTTCCTCGCCAGCGAGGCGGCGGCCATCGTCACCGGCGCCTGCCTGGTGGCCGACGGCGGCGCCAGCGTGGTGGACCTGCCCACCCTCGCCTTCGAACGCATGGAGAACCAGCCATGACGCGCTTCGACTTCAGCGGCCGGCGCGTGCTGGTCACCGGCGCGGCCCAGGGCATCGGCCGCCGCATCGCCGAGGGCTTCGCCACAGCCGGCGCCTCGCTGCTGCTGCTCGACCGCCAGGAGCAGGCCGTCGAAGCCCTGGCCAGCGAACTGCGCAGCCAGGGCCACGAGGCACGGGCGCTGGCGGTGGACCTGGCCGATCCACCGGCCATCGCCACCGCCCTCGCCGGGCTCGATGGCCTGGACGTGCTGGTGCACAACGCCGCCTACTTCCCGCTGACCGACTTCGCCGCCATCACCCCGCAGCTGCTGCAGCGCACCCTGGCGGTGAACCTGGGCGCGCTGTTCTGGCTGACCCAGGCCGCCCTGCCGCTGTTCGCCGCGCGCGGCGGCGGCTGCGTGCTGGCCACCTCCTCGGTCACCGGCAACCGGGTGGCCTACCCGGGGCTGAGCCACTACGCGGCGTCCAAGGCCGGGGTCAACGGCTTCATCCGCAATGCCGCGCTGGAACTGGCGCCACGCAACATCCGCGTCAACGGCGTGGAGCCGGGGATGATCCACACCCCGGCCATGGCCAACCTGGGCGACGCAGCACTGGAAGCGCGCATCGCCGCCGGCATCCCCCTGGGCCGCCTCGGCCAGCCGGCGGACATCGCCAACGCCATGCTCTTCCTCGCCTCCGACGCCGCCGCCTACATCACCGGCCAGACGCTGGTGGTGGACGGCGGCGCCACCCTCCCGGAAAGCAGTGCCGCGCTGGCCTGAACCACCCGCCCATCCTGCATCTGCAGGATGGTGCGCGCGCGCCGCGATGCGGATACTCAGCCCCAGGCCCTGCCCTGTCGTCCCGACACCCGGCCGCTCACTGATGACTGACAACAACAACTAAAGTCGCAGCAGGGGAACCCCATGAGCAGCACCCTCGACCTGTCCTTCGGCGCCCAGCGCTTCAGCGAATTCAACGCCCTGGTCCTGGACCTCCAGCGCCTGGCCCAGGAATGCGCGCTGCCCGGCATCCACGCCGCCGCCATGGGCCGCCTGCAGCAGTTGCTGGACTTCGACATGGCCTGGTGGGGCCGCGCGGCCCTGGTCGACGGCCTGCCGCTGGAGCACAGCAGCCACCTCTACCGGCTGCCGGACAGCTACCTGGAGGACTGGCAGGCGATCCGCCACCAGGACATCACCGTCAAGCGCGTCTACGCCACGCCCGGCCACTCGGTGCGCATCGACACCCACGCCGCCGACTGCACCCCCGGCCTGCGCTGGCTGGCCGAGCGCCACGGCTTCGGCGAATTCCTCTGCATCATCCACATCGACCCGCGCACCCAGCTCAGCCTGCACCTGAGCCTGTACCGCCGCGCCGGCGCGCGCCCCTTCGACGCCAGCGAGCGCTTCCTGGTGGACCAGATGATGCCGCACCTGGTGGCCGCCGAAGGGGCCAACCAGATCCGCGCCCTGGTGGCCCTGCGCGAGCGCCTGGACGCGCCCAACCCGCTGGCCCTGGCGGTGTGCGACCGGCATGGCCTGCTGCACTATGCCGAGCGCGGCTTCGTCGAGCTGCTGCTGCGCGAATGGCCGCGCTGGACCGGCCCGCGCCTGCCGGCAGAGGTCGACCCGGCCGCCGGCTACAGCGGCCAGCACCTGCAACTGCAGGCCACCGCCGTGCACGACCTGCTGCTGCTCAGCGCCCGCCTGTGCCCGGCCATGGCCCGCCTGAGCACCCGCGAGGCCGAGGTGGCGCAGCGCTTCGGCCTGGGCAGCACCTACAAGGAAATCGCCCGCGACCTGGGCCTGGCGCCGAACACCGTGCGCCACCACATCCGCAGCATCTACAGCAAGCTCGGCGTCAACGGCAAGGCCGGCATCGCCCAACTGCTGCACCACCCGCCCGGCTGATAGCCGGCCGCATTTCCCCCAACGCCTCCACATCCCGACGCCGCGTCCGCGCGCGGCGCCAGGGGAGGCTTTCGCCCGCCTCACCGACAGAAGAAGAAAACCACCATGAAGCTGCACCGAAGCCTTTCGCTCTGCGCCCTTGGCGCGCTGTACCTCGGCCCGGCCCAGGCCGCCGACCTCAACGCCCGCGACTTCTTTTCCGCCCCCGTGGGCACCAGCCTGGGGGTGACCTACCTGCCGCTCACGCGCTCCGACGACTACCACGGCGCGGCGGACAGCAGCGGCAAGGCCGACCTCAAGGTGAATGCCCTGGCCTACCGCCAGCTGTGGTTCAGCGACATCTGCGGGCGCCTGTGCACGCCGCAGTTCATCGTGCCCTACGCCGATATCGAGGCGCGCGGCCCCGGCGCCGCCGAGCGCAGCCGCGAACGCGGGGTGGGCGACCCGCAGGTGGGCGGCACGCTGTTCTTCATCGACGAGCCGCAGACGCGCACCTACAGCGGCCTGCTGGCCCTGGTCAGCCTGCCGCTGGGCGAATACCACGCCAAGGACCCGGGCGTGTCGCCCGGCGCCAACCGCTGGGCCCTGCACCTGAACTACAACTACACCCGCGGCGTGGGCGAGAACTGGGTGCTGGAAGCCAACCTGGAAGCCCAGCTCTACGGCAACAACGACGACTACCTCGGCGCCACCCTCGAACAGAAGCCGCTGTACCGCCTGCAGGCCTTCGCCTCCTACGACTTCACCCCCGCCACCTATGCCGCGCTGCGCCTGATCGCCGCCGACGGCGGCGCCCTGCGCCTGGGCAGCCACGACATAGACGACAGCCACCAGCGCTACACCCAGGCCGGTTTCGAGGTCGGCCACTGGCTGGACAAGCGCAACCAGGTGCTGCTCGGCCTCACCCGCAATGTCTCCACCGCCAACGCGTATGCCCAGGACAACCTGCTGCTGCGCTTCGTCCATGCCTTCTGAGGTCGCCGCCATGACTGTTCCGCGTACTCCCTCGCCGGCCCTGCTGGCGGCCGTGGTGCTGTTCGCCGCCATCACTCCCGCGGTGCTGCTCACCGCCCCGGCCATCGCCAGCCAGCTGGCCGCCCAGCTGCACCTGGAGCCGGCGCGCATCGGCGACCTGTTCGCCGTCGAGCTGGGCGCCATGAGCCTGGCCACCCTGCCCTCGCTGTTCTGGCTCAGGCGCGTGGACTGGCGCCTGGCCGGGTTGTTGGCGGCGCTGGGCTTCATCCTCGCCAACCTGGCCTCGGCGAACGCCGGCGGCTACCAGGCGCTGCTCGTGCTGCGCGCCCTCAGCGCCTTCTGCGGCGGCTCGCTGATGATCCTCTGCCTGTCCTGCGCCGCCGGCATGCCCAACCCCAGCCGCGCCTACGGCATCTGGGTGCTGGGCCAACTGGTGCTCGGCGCCGTCGGCCTGGCCGTGTTGCCACGCCTGTACCAGGCCTACGGCCTGGGCGCCGGCTACCTGGCCCTGGCCGCGCTGATGCTACTGGCGCTGCCGCTGGTGCGCGCCCTGCCGAGCGGCGCCATGGCCGCCACCGGCCCGCGCAGGACCGTCGAGGCGCCGCGCTGGAAGATCGCCGCCGCCATCCTCGGCCTGCTGGGTTTCTACGTCGCCCTGAGCGCGGTCTGGACCTTCGTCGGCGCCATCGGCGAACGCGCCGGGCTGGCCGTCACCCTCGGCGGCGAGGTGCTGGCCGTGGCCACCCTGGCCGGCATCGCCGGCGCCACCTGCGCCAGCCTGGCGGGCGAGCGCTGGCGCCGCGAGGGCCAGCTGGCCGCCGGCTTCGCGCTGATGGCCCTGGCCATCCTCCTGCTGCTCGGCGCCCCGGGCCTGGCGCGCTTCGCCCTGGCCGCGCTGCTGTTCAAGTTCACCTGGACCTACGCCCTGCCCTTCATCCTCGCCTGCCTCGCCGAGCTGGACGCCAGCGGCCGGCTGATGAGCCTGAGCAACCTGGTGATAGGCGCCGGCCTGGCCCTGGGCCCGGCCCTCGGCGGGCGGCTGATCGGCGTCGACGGCGGCTTCCACAGCCTGCTGCTGGGCGCCGCCGCGCTCACCGCCCTGTCCCTGCCCCTGATCCTCGGCAGCCGCCCGCGCGCGGCGGCCGCCACTGCGCAACCCCTGTGAACACCTATGAACACCTATGAATGGAGCCTTCCATGACCCGACGCACCGCATTCTTCTTCGATGAGCTGAGCCTCTGGCACAGCGCCAGCCAGCACGCCCTGTTCCTGCCCGTGGGCGGCTGGGTGCAGCCGCCGGCCGGCGGCGGCCATGCCGAGTCGCCGGAAAGCAAACGGCGCCTGAAGAACCTGATGGACGTTTCCGGCCTCACCCGCCAGCTGGACCTGCGCAGCGCCGAGCCGGCCAGCGAGCGCGACCTGCTGCGCGTCCACCCGGAGCACTACCTGCAGCGCTTCAAAGCCCTGAGCGACGCCGGCGGCGGCGAGCTGGGCGACCACGCGCCCATCGGCCCGGGCAGCTACGAGATCGCCCGGCTCTCCGCCGGCATGGCCATGGCCGCGGTGGACTGCGTGCTGCGCGGCGAGGCGGACAACGCCTACTCGCTGTCGCGCCCGCCGGGCCACCACTGCCTGGCCGACCAGGCCATGGGCTTCTGCATGCTGGCGAACATCCCCATTGCCATCGAGGCGGCCAGGGCGCGGCACGGCATCGAGCGGGTGGCGGTGGTGGACTGGGACGTGCACCACGGCAACGGCACCCAGGCCATCTACGAGGAGCGCGGCGACGTGCTGAGCGTCTCGCTGCACCAGGAGAACTGCTTCCCGCCCGGCTACGGCGGCGTCGCCGATCGCGGCCGCGGCGCCGGCCTGGGCGCCAACCTGAACGTCCCGCTGCCCGCCGGCAGCGGCCACGACGCCTACCTGCAGGCGCTGGACGAAATCGTCCTGCCGGCCCTGCGGCGCTTCCGCCCGCAACTGATCATCGTCGCCTGCGGCTACGACGCCAACGCCGTAGACCCGCTGGCGCGCATGCTGCTGCACAGCGGCTCGTTCCGCGCCATGACCGCGCGCCTGCGCGAGGCCGCCGAGCAGCTCTGCGACGGGCGCCTGGTGCTGGTCCACGAGGGCGGCTACGCCGAAGCCTACGTGCCCTTCTGCGGCCTGGCGGTGCTGGAGGAACTGAGCGGTATCCGCACCGCGGTGGAAGACCCGCTGCTGGAATTCCTCGGCCTGCAGCAACCGGGCAGCGAGGTGGCGGCCTTCCTCCGCCAGCGCGTGCGGGACCTGGCGCGGCAACTGGCGCCCTGAGCCATCGGCGGCCGGCGCCCCCGCGGCGGCCGCCGATCCGTTTGTCCAGGCGTGGAAGAAAGCCCGGCGAACCCGTGGTCCAATCCAGGAGAAGGCCGGGCATCCGTGCCGGCCGACGAAGAACTGGAGGCCACGCCATGAGCACCCTGACCATCGAAGGTTGGTACAAGCCCGACCCCGACGCCAAGTCCATGCCCATCGAGGACATCCACTTCTACCTCAGCGGCACCGACCGCCGGCACCTGGAAGACGCCGAGGAAGAACTGCAGCGCACCCACGAGCGCGAGGCCTGGGTGGACGTCGACATGAGCACCCTGGAACTGGACCTGCCCGAGGGCTACGGCCCGCTGTCCGACTGCCGGATGCGCGTCTACCTGGACCAAGAGGAACGCGGCCACTTCCACCTGGTGGGCCACCGCGCCAGCGACGGCAGCCTGATCTACAGCAACGCCGTGCTCATCGACCAGCTGCTCTGACTCAGGCCACGCTCAGGGCGCTGGCCCGGTAGTCCTTGGGCGAGCGCTCGAAGTGCTTCTTGAAGGCGCGGCTGAAGTGCGCCGAGTCGGTGAAGCCCCATTTGTAGGCGATGGTGGTGATCGACTCGCCGCGCAGGATGGGGTTGGCCAGGTCGTCGGCGCTGCGCTGCAGGCGCGCGCGCTGGATGTAGCGGCAGACGCTGTCGCCCTGCTCCTCGAACAGGCGGTACAGGTGGCGCACCGAGATGTTCAGGCGCTGCGCCAGGCCCTGGGGGTTCAGGCCCGGCTGGGTGAGGGATTCGTCGATGACCTTCTGCACGTAGCTGCGCAGGTTGCCGCCCTGCAGCGCCTCGCTGCCGGGCGTCTCGCCGTGGCTGCCGAGGGCCGTGGGCAGGAGCGCGATGAAGGCGTTCTCCAGGGCCTCGCTTTCGGCGCCGGCGGGGTTCGAGCCGGACTCGCGGCACAGCTGGTCCACCAGCAGGTGCAACATGCGCCCGCTGGCGCAGGCGGCGGAGACCTTGCCGAACTTGCTGCGCCCGGGCAGCACCTTGTCCAGCGCCGCGCGCGGCAGGTGCAGGGAGGCGTGCTCGATGAGGCCGAAGGGGGTGATCTCGCAGCTGCCCACCGAATCCATCAGCAGCAGCTCGCCGGGGGCCAGCTGGATGTCCACGCCGTTCTGGCTGACCTGGGAGAAGCCGCTGCGCTGGCTGATCAGGAAGCAGTGGCGGTCGTCGTCCTGGTCCGCATTGAGGCGCTTGCGGGCGATCAGCCCGGCATTGGTGCGCAGGTGCGCCATGGTCAGGCCGGAGTGCGATTGCGCGTGGATCTCGCCGATGAACAGCGAACGGCTGAAGGCCAGTTGCGTCTCGAACTGACCGCAGATGGAGCGCAGCGCCGCGCTCCAGCCTTCCAGCCCGACCTGGGCGGCATGATGGGCTTGCATACGCACCTCCGTGGGGCGTTGTTGTTGTTGTCGCGAAACAGTTAACATGTTATCGAAATGCCCGCAACGAATTTCTGACAGCCGTTTCCTATGCAGTTGGCATGCCAGTGGGCGTGGATAACCTGTAAACGAACGCTGCGCTCAGAGCTCGCCGAGCAGGCGCCCCAGATGGAACAGCGCGCGCAGCAGGTGGTCGCGCTGTTCGCGCTCCAGGCGCAGGTAGCGGCGGAAGCTGGGCAGGCGGTTGACCACCTCGCTGGCGGCCATGTGCTCCAGGCGGATGCGCCAGCGCCCGGCGCCGAATTCCAGCTCCAGGCGCTTGAAGTCCAGCGGCGGCAGCGCCCGTTGCAGGTGCTCGTCGGCCGCCAGGCGCTCGGCCAGGCGCGCGCCCAGCGCCGGGTCGCCGGAACGCTGGCGGCATTCCACGCCCTGGCGCCGCAGCACACCCTGGTGGCGCAGCTCGAAGCGCGCCTCGCCGGCATGCGCCGCCGGCCCCTCGACGACGAACTCGGTGAGCACCAGGTGCATGAGGAACTGCGCCTGGGGCCGCTCGCGCAGCTCGAAGACCAGCCCGCCATCCACCGTGCTGAAGCGCCCGGCGCCGGGCTCCAGGGCTTCGAAGGCCAGGCCGCCGAGGTTGCGCCGGGCCTGCTCCAGGGTCACCCCCGGGCGGTAGCCCGAGGGCGGCCGGCGCAGCCAGTCAGACAGCCTTGGAAGCATGGCCGTAGAACTCGCTGGAATGGATGCCGGGTTCGGCGCGGAACTCCTTCTCCAGCACCTCTTCCACCGGCACCGGGCGGAACGGGTTGACCTTCTGCACCAGCAGGGTCCAGAACAGCGCGTAGGCGGCGGTGAGGCCGAGCATCACGGCGAAGGGCACGTAGATGTCGGCGGGGTTCATGCCCGGCGGGGTGATGTACCACATGCCGATGAGGATGCCGACGCTGGAGACGATCTGCGGCAGCGGGAACAGCGGCGAGCGGTAGGCCCGCGGCAGGTCCGGGCGGCGGATGCGCAGCAGCACCACGGAGAGGGTCACCAGCAGGTAGGCGGTGCTCCAGGCGCAGACCGCGGCCAGCACCAGGTTCATGATGTGGTCGGTGTTGCCACGCAGCCACAGGGCGTGCAGGCAGGGGATCAGCACCGCCACCAGGATGCACAGCACCGGCGTCTTGAAGCGCGGCTGCAGGTAGGCGAAGCACTTGGGCAGCGCGCCGTCCACGGCCATGCCGTACATGATGCGCGGCACCCCGGCCATCAGGGTGTTGATGGTGGCGGCGCCGGCGAACAGGAAACCCACGCCCAGCCACAGCGGGCCGACCTGGCCCATCACCTGCTCGGCGAAGCGCGGGATGGCCATGGGCGTGTCCAGCAGGTGCACGCCGGCGGCCGGGTCGAGCAGCACGTTCTCCACCTGGCGCTTCATCGCCGCGCCGTAGATGAACATGCACGAGGCCACGCCGAACAGGCCCAGGGCCATGGCCCGCGGCATCACCTTGGCGGAGTTGCGCAGGTCCGGCGCCAGCGGGGTGACGAACTCGCAACCGACGAACATGAACATGGCCATGCCCACCAGCGAGAGGATGGTCTGCAGGTCGGTGCCCACCAGCGAGGCGCCGAACCAGCCGTCCAGCTGCACCGCCGGGGCGGCCAGCAGGCCGAGCACGCCGAACACCATCAGGGTGCTCCACATGCCGAAGGTCAGCACCACCTCGGCGCGGCCGAAGGCGTTGACGCCGAACACGTTGAGGATGCCGAACACCACCACGAAGCCCACGCCCAGCAGCCAGGAGCCGCCGGCGGACTCGGCCAGGGTGTTGAGGTGCTCGAAGTTCACCAGCGCCATCACCCCGGAAAGGATGGTCTCGGCGGTGCCGGCGAAGACGTGGACGATCAGGTAGGCGGCGATGGTCCCGGTGATGGCGAAGAAGCGCCCCATGCCGCAGGAGATGTAGTCGTACACCGAGCCGCTGGTGGGCAGGATCGAGGCCGCCTCGGCGAAGGTGGTGGACTGCGCCAGCATCATCAGCACGGCGATCACCATGGCCGCGGCGAAGGCGCTGCCGCCGATGCCGAAGCCCATGGTGGCGGTGAGGATGACCGGGCTGGCCATGATCAGGCCGATGGTGCTGGCCAGGGCGGTGGGAAAACCGACAGTGCCGCGCATGAGGTGCGCGTCGAGCTGCTGCTGGATGGACATGGTGGTGGGCCTCTAAGCAGATGTTCTGGTTTGTTGTGGCTTAGGCAGGGGCGGCACGATGGGGCCTAGCCGACACTCTGCGCCCGGCGCCTGCTGGCGTCTTGCCCAGGCTTGCCGGCCGACTTGTCCATGGCTGCCAGGCCGGCAGCCGCGGTCATGCCCGCCTGGCAGGCTCGGACAAGCCGCCGGCGCGCGCCGCGGCTAGCCTGGGCCATCGACCATCGCAGCCCAGGAGTTGCCCATGTCCAGCCCGCTGATCCCGATCCTCCCGGAGGTGCAGGCCTACCTCGCCCGCGCCCACGCCTCCTTCATCGACGGCGAACAGCGCACGCCGCGCGGCGACGCCCGCCGCACCCTGCGCAACCCCGCCGACGACAGCCCCCTGGCCGAAGTGCGCCTGGCCGACCTGGAGCAGGTCGACGCCTGCGTGCAGTCGGCCCACCGCGCCTTCCGCTCCGGCATCTGGAGCGGCCTGGCGCCGAGCGAGCGCGAGCGCCTGCTGCTGCGCTTCGCCGAACTGGTGGAGCGCCACACCGAGGAACTGGCGCAGCTGGAAAGCCTGGAGCAGGGCAAGTCGATCCACATCGCCCGGGCCATCGAGGTCGGCGCCTCCCTCGGCTACATGCGCTACATGGCCGGCTGGGCCACCAAGATCGAGGGGCAGACGCTGGACGTGTCCATCCCGATGCCGGCCGGCGCGCGTTTTTCCGCCTACACCCGGCGCGAGCCGGTGGGCGTGGTGGCCGGCATAGTGCCGTGGAACTTCCCGCTGATGATCGCCCTGTGGAAGGTCATGCCGGCGCTGGCCTGCGGCTGCACCATCGTCATCAAGCCGGCCGACGAGACGCCGCTGACCGCCCTGCGCGTGGCCGAGCTGGCCATCGAGGCGGGCATCCCCGCCGGCATCTTCAACGTCCTGCTCGGCGGTGCCGAGGCCGGCGCTGCACTGGTGGCGCACCCGCTGCTGAACAAGGTGTCCTTCACCGGCTCCACCGCGGTGGGCAAGCTGGTGGGCGGCGCGGCCCTGCAGAACATGACGCGCTTCACCCTCGAACTGGGCGGCAAGAACCCCATGCTGGTGCTGCCCGACGCCGACCTGGACAAGGCCATCGCCGGCGCCATCGGCGGCGGCCTGCTGAACCAGGGCCAGGTCTGCGCGGCGGCCTCGCGGCTGTTCGTCCACGCCAGCCGCCACGCCGAGTTCGTCGAGCGCCTGGGCGAACAGCTGGGCAAGCTGAGCATCGGCCCGGGCCTGGACCCACAGGCCCAGGTCAACCCGCTGGTCTCGCGCCGCCAGCAGGACAGCGTGCTGCGCCACCTGGCCCTGGCCCGGGAACAGGGCGCGCAGTTCATCTGCGGCGGCAACCGCCCGGACCTGCCCGGCTACTACGTCGAACCGACGGTGCTGGCCGGGGTGAACGCCGGCATGGCCTGCGCCCGCGAGGAAATCTTCGGCCCGGTGCTCTCGGTGCTGAGCTACGACGACCTCGACGCCGCCGTGGCGCAGATCAACGACAACCCCTACGGCCTGGCAGCCAGCATCTGGAGCAACGACCTGGGCCGGGTGATGGACCTGATCCCGCGGATCGAGGCGGGCACGGTGTGGGTCAACAACCACGTGCCGGTGGACCCCAACCTGCCGTTCGGCGGCTACAAGCAGTCGGGGCTGGGACGGGAGTTCGGACGGGCGGCGATCGAGGGGTTCACGGAGGGGAAGTCGGTTTGTATTGCGTATTGAGGTGAGGGGGAGTTTGCCGGGGATATTAGTGTCTTGGGTTGACTCCGTTCCCTCTCCCTAACCCTCTCCCTGAAGGGAGAGGGGACCGTTCGGCGTGCGTTGGTATTCCACAGTTAGCCGGCAAGCACGAGGTATCCGGCATAGGCCATTCTCCCCTCTGGCACGGACAAGCCCCCTCTCCCTTCAGGGAGAGGGCTGGGGAGAGGGCGCTCTTGAACCCAACACCGATCCCCCCGGCAAACCCCATTCGCGAGCAAGCTCGCTCCTACAATGGAATGCCACACCACCCTACGTAGGAGCGCGCCCTGCGCGCGAATCGCGGGCAGGGCCCGCTCCTACAGGTGAGGAACGAACGCTCGGCTCAGAAACTCAACAACCACAGCGACAACCCCGGCACCAGCACCAGCAGCACGATGCGCAGCAGGTCGGAGGCGAGGAACGGCAGCACGCCCCTGGCGGTTTCCATGTAGGGCACGTCCTTCGCCAGCTTGTTGACGATGAACAGGTTCATCCCCAGTGGCGGGTGGATCAGGCCGATTTCCACCACCATCAGCGCCAGGATGCCGAACCAGATGGACTTCTCCCCCGCCGTCAGGTCGAAGAACTCCAGGCCCATGATCATCGGGTAGAAGATCGGGATGGTCAGCAGGATCATCGCCAGCGAGTCCATCACGCAGCCCAGCAGCAGGTAGATCAGCAGGATCACCGCCAGCACCAGCAGCGGCGCCAGGCCGCTGTCGCGGACCCAGGTGGCCAGTTCCACTGGCATCTGCGTCAGCGCCAGGCCGGAGTTGAGCAGGTCGGCGCCCAGCAGCACCAGGAAGATCATGGCGCTGGCCTCGGCGGTGCCGGTCAGGCTCTTGCCCAGGCCGTCCCAGCGCATGCCGCCGCGCAGCGCCGCCAGCAGGCCGCAGGCCGCGGCGCCGATGGAGGCCGCCTCGGTGGGGTTGGCCCAGCCGCCGTAGATGCCGACGATCACCACCAGGAAGATCGCCAGGATTGGCAGGATCTGCACGAAGGCCGCCAGCCTTTCGCGGCCGCTGGCCTTGGGCGCCGGCTGGCAGGCGTCGGGGTCGCGGGCGACCTGGATGCGGATCACCAGCATGTAGCCGATCACCGCGACCAGCGCCGGCAGCATGGCGGCGACGAACAGCTTGGCGATGGATTCCTGGGTCAGCACCGCATAGATGATCAACGGCACCGACGGCGGTATGAGGATGCCCAGGGTGCCGCCGGCGGCCACCGAGGCCGTGGCCAGGCGCCCGGAGTACTTGTGCCGCGCCAGCTCCGGCAGGGCCACCTGGCCCATGGTCGCCGCGGTGGCCAGGGACGAGCCGCAGATCGCCCCGAAGCCGGCGCAGGCGCCCACCGCCGACAGCGCCAGGCCGCCGCGCCAGTGGCCGATGAAGGCCGAGGCGCAGCGGAACAGCGCCTTCGACAGACCGCCGTGGGTGGCGAACTGGCCCATCAGCACGAACAGCGGGATCACCGCCAGGTCGTAGTTGGACAGGCGCGCGTAGGCGAGGTTGTTGAGGGTATAGAGCAAGGCGCTGAGGTCGCCCTGGTTGATCACCAGGAAGCACAGCGCGCCGGCCAGGAACATCGCCACGCCGACCTGCACGCGCAGCACCAGCATCGCCAGCAGGCCGGCGAACATCCACAGGCCCAGGGCCATTGCGCTCATCGTCCGGCTCCTTCTTCCAGCAGCGCCAGCAGGCTGCGGCACAGGGCGCACAGGCAGAGCAGCGCCAGGCTCGGCACCACCAGCGCCAGGGGGATCCAGTGCGGCACCGCCAGCAGGGTGCTGCTGTCCTCGTGGGCGTGGGCCTCCAGCACCTGCAGGCCGGTGCGCCAGGCCAGCACCGCGGCGACCGCGGCGAACAGCAGGTGCGCCACGGCATCGAGTACGCGGCGCACGGCCAGGGGCATCCAGTTGGAGAACATCTCCACGCGGATGTGGCTGTTGCGCATCTCGCACAGCGGCAGGAAGGCGGCGATGGCCACCGCCGCGCCCATTTCCAGCAGCTCCATGTCGCCGGTGACCGGCGTCGACCACAGCTTGCGGCCGACGATGGATACCAGCGACATGCCCACCAGGGCCAGCAGCAGGGCGCCGCCAAAATAGGCGAAGCCCTGCGCCAGGGATTCCAGCAGGCGCACCGGCAGGCCCTTGCCGCGGGCCGGCACGGCGCCTTCGAGGGACAGCATCTCGCTCATCGCGGCCACCCCTTACAGCTCGACGCCGGCGGCCCGGGACAGCTCGCGCAGCCGGTCGGCCAGTTGCCCGCCCGCCAGGCCCTTGCCCTCGGCGTCGGCCACCCACTCGGCGGTGACCTTGTCGCCGGCCTCGCGCAGGCTCTGGTAGGCCGCCGGCTCGAAGCTGGCAACGCTGTCCCTGGCGACCATGTCGCGGGCCCGCGCCAGTTCGTTCTCCCAGGCTTCGCCGAAGCGCTGCACCAGGGCGTCGCCGCTGTTGCGGTCGAGGATCGCCTTGAGGTCGTCGGGCATGCGCTCGTAGCTGCGCGGGTTCATCAGCATGCCCAGCAGGGTGATGGAGAAGGTCGGGCGGCCTTCCGGCACGTCGGTATGGTGCTGCGTCACCTCGTCGAGCTTCAGCGCCGGGATCAGTTCCCAGCTGGCCAGGGCGCCGTCGATCACGCCCTTGGACAGCGACTCGGTGAGCTGCGCCGCCGGCATGCTCACCGGGGCGGCGCCCAGGCCGGTGGCCAGGCGGGCGCTCATGCGCGAGGAGGCGCGCAGCTTCAGGCCCTTGAAGTCTTCCAGGCTGCGCACCGCCTTGCCGGTGGTGTGCAGCTGCATGCCGCCGTCGCTGTGCAGGGCCAGCACGCGGTAGCCCTTGTAATCCTCCTGCAGAGCCTGCTGGTAGAACTGCCAGATGATCTTCGAGGCCTGCACGCCGTTGGCCGGCAGCATGAACGGCAGCTCCACCGCCTCGCTGCGCGGGAAGCGCCCGGGCGAGTAGCCGGGGGCGGTCCAGACGATGTCCACCACCCCGTTGCGCACCTGGTCCGGCAGTTGCCCCGGGGTGCCGCCGAGCTGCATGGAGGGGTAGATCTGGCACTGGATGCGCTGCTCCGACTCGCGGGCCAGGGTGTCGCACCAGGGCTGGATGACGTGCTGCTGGGCGTTGGAGCTGGCCGGGAGGAAGTGCGCGATCTTCAGCGTCACGCGCTCGGCCGCCACGGCCGGGGCCAGGCTGCCACAGGCGAGCAGCAGGGCCAGGAAGGAGGATTTCTTCATGCCGTTACCTCGGTGTTGTTCTTATCGTCGGGTGGACACCTGGTGGCGCCCGGGGGCTAGATTCAGGCACATAGTTAATATTTTAACAATACGCCCAGCGAATCAGGCGGCGGATTGCCATCCGGGCAAATGTGACAAAATGTTATGAGACGCCCCTGAAAGGCCTATGAACACCGGGATGGAGGCTTTCTCAAGCAGGCAACGGCGCGCATTCCGCGGAAAACACCCGATCCGCAGGAGGAAAGTTCCGGGTTGCTCCGGCATATCGTTAACAAATTAATTATGTGATACAACCTCTCCCCGCTCGCTCCCGCCGAGGAGCGAAGAACAAGAACAACAAGGGGAAGAGCATGTCCGCCACACACATTCAGAAGCGCATTCCGTTCCGCCTCGGCCTGTTGGCCACCGGCCTGCTGCCGCTGGCCGCCCAGGCCGATTTCATCGACGACAGCAGCGGCCGCCTGGACCTGCGCAACTTCTACCAGCTGCGCGACTACCGCCAGGACAACGCCGCGCAATCCCAGGCCGGCAACTGGTCCCAGGCCTTCGTCCTGCGCCTGCAGTCGGGCTTCACCGAAGGCCCCATCGGCTTCGGCCTGGACGCCACCGGGCTGCTCGGCGTCAAGCTCGATTCCGGGCGCGGGCGCAGCGGCGACGGCACCCTGCCCTTCGGGCCGAACTCCCGCGAGCCGGTGGACGACTACAGCCACGCCGGGCTGATCGCCAAGCTGCGCTACTCGAAGACGCAGCTGAACATCGGCCTGCTGGAGCCGCAGCTGCCGGTGGTGTTCCGCGACGACGTGCGCCTGATGCCGCAGACCTTCGACGGCGCCCTGCTGACCTCCAACGAGATCGACGGGCTGACGCTCACCGCCGGCCAGCTGTGGAAGTCGCGCACCCGCGAGTCGGCGGGCAACGACGACATGTACATCATGGGCCGCAGCAAGGCCTTCGCCAGTGACGAGTTCAACCTCGCCGGCGCCAGCTACGCCTTCACCCCGAACCTGACCGCCAGCTACTTCTACGGCCAGCTCAAGGACATCTACCAGCAGCACTACTACGGCCTGGTGCACACCCTGCCGCTGGCCGAGGGCCTGTCGCTGCGCAGCGACCTGCGCTACTTCGACAGCGACGACGACGGCAAGGCCATCTCCGGCCCGGTGGACAACCGCAACCTGAGCATGATGTTCACCCTGCGCGCCGGCGCCCATGCCATCGGCGTGGCCTACCAGAAGATGATCGGCGACGACGGCTTCCCCACCCTCAACGGCTACACCCCGCCCTACTCGCACAACCTGATGACCATCCAGACCTTCACCCAGCCGGGGGAGAAGTCCTGGCAGCTGCGCTACGACTACGACTTCGCCTCCCTCGGCGTTCCCGGCCTGAGCTTCATGACCCGCTACACCCGCGGCGACGACATCCGCCGCGGCGCGGGCCTGGAGGACGGCCACGAGTACGAGCGCGACAGCGACCTGGCCTACACCCTGCAGGACGGGCCGCTCAAGGGGCTGTCGCTGCGCTGGCGCAACGTGACCGCGCGCAGCAGCCACGGCGCGGACATGGACGAGAACCGCCTGATCGCCAACTACAGCATCCCCATCTGGTGAGCCTCAGGCGGCCGCCCGCCGCCGCGCGCGCGGATCGCCGGGCAGGTAGGCGCCGGTGACCAGGCGCCAGGCCTCGGAAGTGCGCTTGCCGGGCACCCCGTCGATCTTGACGAAGACGCCCGGGAAGCTGTTCAGCCAGGTCTGCAGTTCCTCCACCCGGCGCACCTCGGCGGCGTCCTCGGACAGGCTCATGGAGTAGTTCACCAGCAGCGGCTGGGCCGCGCTCGGCTTCGGCTGGTCGACGAACTCCAGCAGGCCGCGCTCGGCCATGCGCCGCAGCAGCACCGCGGCGCCGCACTGCCTGGACTGGGCGCTATCGGACCAGGTGCCGTCCTGCACGTACTTGCCGCTCTGGTAGTGGTTGCAATAGCTCCACAGGTAGGGCGAGAGCACGTGGGGGTGGTACAGCCGGTAGCCGAAGCCGTTGTAGGCCTCCAGCTGGTAGAGGGTGCCGGCCAGGCTCCAGTCGGTGGCGGCGCCCAGGCGCTTCAGGCGCAGGGCGTCCTCAGCGCTTTCCTCCCAGGTGAACGGCGGCTTGCCCTCCTTCGGCCGCCCCGCCGGCACCTGCACGGTGCGCGCCGTCAGCGGGTCGCCGTTGTGCAGGTGGCGGTCGAAGCGCAGGCCGCTTTCCATGCAGTGCACCACGCCGATGAAGCCCCAGGGGATGCCCAGGGCCTTGCCGACCTCGGCGTAGCGCGGCTGGTTGTCCTCGATGCGTTCGACCAGCGCCTCCACCTCGGCGGCGCGCGCCGGGCGGATCTGGCAGCTGTTGAAGAGTTGTTCGTATTCGCCGCGCAGCGCGGCGGTCAGCAGTACCTTGGCCATGGCAGCAATCCCGTGTTGTGGTCCGACTCCGTTCAGGTCGTACCACGGCACGCGCCACCGGCCCTCAAGTGAAAGTGAAGGCCGCCAGCGGCAGCCGTCAATGGCGGGCGACGAACGCGGTGCCTCACTCGTCGCGGCGCAGGTCCGGCGGGATCGGCACGTCGGGCATCGGCCCGGGGCGCTTGCCCTTGCCGGCACGGAACTGCCTGAGCTGGTAGACGTAGGCCAGCACCTGGGCCACCGCCAGGTAGAGGCCGGCGGGAATCTCCTGGTCCAGCTCGGTGGAGTAGTAGACCGCACGGGCCAGGGCCGGCGACTCCAGCACCGTGACCTTGTGCTCCTGGGCCACCTCGCGGATCTTCAGGGCGAGGAAGTCGTTGCCCTTGGCCAGCAGGCGCGGCGCGCCGCCGGCCGCGGCGTCGTACTTCAGGGCCACGGCGAAGTGCGTCGGGTTGGTGATCACCACGTCGGCATCGGGCACCGCCTGCATCATGCGCCGCTGCGCCATCTCGCGCTGCAGGCGGCGGACCTTGGCCTTGACCTCGGGCTTGCCCTCGGAGTCCTTGTACTCGTCGCGCACTTCCTGCTTGGTCATCAGCAGCTTCTGGCGGTTGTCCCAGAGCTGGTAGGGCACGTCCACGGCGGCGATCAGCAGCAGGCTGCAGGCCATCCAGAAGGCGCTCCAGCCCACCACCTTGACGCTTTCCACGATGGCCGTCTGCAGCGGCTGGTGCAGCAGCGCCAGCAGCGCCTCCTTGTCCGAACGCAGCACCAGCACCGCCACCGCCAGCACCACGACGAACTTGATCAGCGCCTTGAACAGCTCCAGCACCGACTTGGCGGAGAACATCCGCTTGATCCCTTCCAGCGGGTTCATGCGGCTGAACTTGGGCGCCAGGGCCTCGCCGGAGAACAGCCAGCCGCCCAGGGAGATGGGCCCGATCAGGGCGGCGCAGAGCAGCACCAGCAGGATCGGCCAGAGCCCCTCGGCGGCCCCCCGCGCGGCGGTGCCCAGCAATTGCAGCATGCTCTCGCTGCGCATCGCCGTCTCGCGGGACATCTCGAAGCTGTTGCGCATCACGCCCATCAGCACCTCGGCCAGGTGCGCGCCATAGACCAGCAACGCACCGGCCCCGGCCATCAGCACGGAGAGGGTGTTGAGCTCGCGGGAACGCGGCAGCTGGCCTTTCTTGCGGGCCTCGCGGCGACGTTTCTCCGTGGGTTCCTCTGTCTTGTCCTGGCCGCTCTCGCTTTCCGCCATCAGCGCGCTCCCGCCAGTTCACGGAGCAGCGCCAGGGCCTCGCGGACGAGGTCCTGGTACTGCGAGAGGATTTCGGCGGTGCCGATCCAGACGATGATGAAGCCCATCACCAGGGTCAGCGGGAAGCCGATGGAGAAGATGTTCAGTTGCGGCGCGGCGCGGGTCATGGCGCCGAAGGCGAGGTTCACCACCAGCAGCGCGGTGACCGCCGGCAGGGCGATCAGCAGGCCGCCGCCGAGCACCCAGCCGAGCTTGCCGGCCACGGTATACAGGTGCTCGCCCGACAGGCCCTGGCCCACCGGCAGGGTGACGAAGCTCTCGGCGATCACCTCCAGCACCACCAGGTGGCCGTTCATGGCCAGGAACAGCAGGGTCACCAGCAGGCTGAAGAACTGCCCCATCACCGGCACCGAGATGCCGTTGGCCGGGTCCACGGTGGAGGCGAAGCCCAGGCCCATCTGCATCGACAGCAGCTGCCCGGCGACCACGAAGACGTGGAAGAACAGCTGCAGGGTGAAGCCGAGCATGGCGCCGATCAGCACCTGCTCGCCCACCAGCAGCATGGCGCGCAGGTTCAGGGCGTCGACCTGGGGCATCGGCGGCAGCGTCGGCACCAGCACCACGGCGATGGCCAGCGACAGGTACAGGCGCACCCGGGCCGGGACCATCTGGTTGCTGAAGATCGGCATGGTCATCAGCAGCGCGGCGATGCGGAACAGCGGCAGCACGAAGCTGCCGACCCAGGCGCCGATCTGCGCGTTGGTGAGTTCCAGCATCAGCCGATCAGCGTGGGGATGCTGGTGATCAGGCCCTGGGTGTACTCCATCAACTCGCGCACCAGCCAGGGGCCGAGGACGATCAGGGTGCCGAGGGTCACCAGCAGGCGCGGCAGGAAGCTCAGGGTCTGCTCGTTGATCTGCGTGGCGGCCTGGAACATGGCCACCACCAGGCCCACCAGCAGGCTCGGCAGCACCAGGATGGCGACCATCATGGCGGTCAGCCAGAGTGCCTGGCGGAACAGGTCGACGGCGACTTCCGGGGTCATGGCGCGCCCTCCTCTCTAGTCAAACGGTGCCGAAGCTGCCGGCCAGGGTGCCGATGATCAGCGCCCAGCCGTCCACCAGGACGAACAGCATGATCTTGAACGGCAGCGAGATGATCAGCGGCGACAGCATCATCATGCCCATCGCCATGAGCACGCTGGCCACCACCAGGTCGATGATCAGGAACGGGATGAAGATCATGAAGCCGATCTGGAACGCGGTCTTCAGCTCCGAGGTGACGAAGGCCGGGACCAGGATGGTCAGCGGCGTGGCGTCGGCGTTGGCGATGTCGGTGCGCTTAGACAGGCGCACGAACAGGTCCAGGTCCGACTGCCGCGTCTGCGCCAGCATGAACGACTTCAGCGGCACCTCGGCGCGGCTCAGCGCCTCCGGGGCCTGGATCTGCTCGTTCAGGTAGGGCTGCAGCGCGGTGCTGTTGACCTTGTCGAACACCGGCGCCATGACGAACAGGGTGAGGAACAGCGCAAGGCCCACGAGGATCTGGTTCGACGGCGTGGTCTGCAGGCCCAGCGCCTGGCGCAGGATGGCGAAGACGATGATGATCCGGGTGAAGCTGGTCATCAGCATGACGAACGCCGGGATGAAGCTCAGCGCCGTCATGATCAGCAGGATCTGCAGGCTGACCGAGTATTCCTGCTGGCCCTGCGGGTTGGTGGTCACGGTGATCGCCGGGACCTGCAGCGGGTCGGCGGCGAAGGCCTGGGGCGCGAGCAGCGCCAGCAGCACGGCCAGCAGCGGCAGGCAGCGGCGCAGCGCCTGGGCGAAGGCAGGGAAGCTCATTGCGGGCGGCCCTTGTCCTTGTTCAGCAGCTCCAGCAGGCGCTGGGCGAATTCCGGCGGCGCCGGCTGCTCGCCGGCCTCCACGCCGCGCACCGGCTCCTTGAGCACGTGCAGCGGGGTGATGCGCCCGGGGGTCAGGCCGAGGAGGATCTGCTCCTCGCCCACCTGCACCAGCAGCAGGCGGTCGCGCGGGCTCAGGGCCTGGCTGGCCACCAGCTTGATCGCCTGGTTGCCGCGCGGGCCGATCTGCTGCACCCGGCGCACCAGCCAGGCGAGCAGGAAGATCAGCGCCACCACCAGCACCAGGCCGAACAGCAGCTGCAGCAGCTGGGCCCCGGCGCTGCCGGTGATCAGGCTCGGCGAGGCGCTGGCGTGGACGATGGCCGGCGCCGGCGCGGCGGCCGGCTCCTCGGCGGCCTGGGCCAGGGGCAGCAGCCCGGCCAGCGGCAGGGCGCAGAACAGCGCGAGCAGGCGGGCCATCATCAGCGCAGCTTCTTGATGCGTTCGCTGGGGCTGATCACGTCGGTCAGGCGGATGCCGAACTTCTCGTTCACCACCACCACCTCGCCGTGGGCGATCAGGGTGCCGTTGACCAGCACGTCCAGCGGCTCGCCGGCCAGGCGGTCGAGCTCGATCACCGAGCCCTGGTTGAGCTGCAGCAGGTTGCGGATGGTGATGTCGGTGTGGCCGACCTCCATGGAGATGGTCACCGGGATGTCGAGGATGACGTCCAGGTTCGGCCCTTCCAGGCCGGCGATGGTCGGCGCCCGCGGCGCCATGCCGAACTCTTCCATGGGCGCGCGCGGCGCCACCGGGGCGGCCGGCGCGGCGTTGCCGGCCATCATCGCGTCGATGTCGTCCTGGCTGGCGTCGCCCGCCTCGGACAGGGCCGCGGCCCATTCGTCCGCCAGGGCCTGCTCCTCGGGAGTCACTTTGTCTTCATCTGCCATTGTCGGGTCCTCTGGGGGGATGCGCTCAGCGCGGGCGCTCGAGCGGATCGAGAATCTGGAAGGCCAGGTTGCCCTTGTGCGAACCCAGCTTGACCTTGAAGGAAGGCACGCCGTTGGCGCGCATCACCATGAATTCGGGCATCTCCACCGGGATCACGTCGCCCGGCTGCATGTGCAGGATGTCACGCAGGCGCAGCTGGCGGCGCACCACGGTGGCGTCCACCGGCACGTTGACGTCGAGGATGTCCTCGCGCAGGGCGTTCTGCCAGCGCTCGTCCTGGTCGTCGACGTCGGACTGGAAGCCGGCGTCGAGCATCTCGCGGATCGGCTCGATCATCGCGTAGGGCACGGTGATGTGCAGGTCGCCGCCGCCGCCGTCCAGCTCGATGTGGAAGGTGGAGACCACCACCACCTCGCTGGGGCTGACGATGTTGGCCATGGCCGGGTTCACTTCCGAGTTGACGTACTCGAAGGTGATCGGCAGCACCGCGCTCCAGGCCTCGGCCAGGTCGACGAAGGCCTGCTCGATGACCATGCGCACCACCCGCAGCTCGGTGGGGGTGAATTCGCGGCCCTCGATCTTGGCGTGGCGGCCGTCGCCGCCGAAGAAGTTGTCCACCAGCTTGAACACCAGCTTGGCGTCGAGGATGAACAGCGCGGTACCGCGCAGCGGCTTCATCTTCACCAGGTTGAGGCTGGTGGGCACGTAGAGCGAATGCACGTACTCGCCGAACTTCATCACCTGCACGCCGCCCACGGCGACGTCGGCCGAGCGCCGCAGCAGGTTGAACATGCTGATGCGGGTGTAGCGGGCGAAGCGCTCGTTGATCATCTCCAGGGTCGGCATGCGACCGCGGACGATGCGGTCCTGGCTGGTCAGGTCGTAGGACTTGACCGCCGTGGGGTCGGAATCGACTTCGGTTTCCACCAGGCCGTCGTCGACGCCGTGCAGCAGCGCGTCGATTTCGTCCTGGGAGAGCAGATCTTGCACAGCCATGGCGGCTTACCTACTGGAGTACGAAATTGGTGAAAAGCACCTGTTCCACGGTCAACTGACCGGTGGCCTTCTTGGCCAGTTCCTGGATGCTGGCGGTCGCCTGCTGTCGCAGCATCTCCTTGCCCACCGGGGTGGTCAAGGCGTCGAAATTCTGGCTGGAGAACAGCATCACCAGTTGGTTGCGCACCAGCGGCATCTGTTCGCGCAGGGCGTCCAGCTGGGCCTGGTCGCGGCCCATCAGGGCCACGGCGACCTGCAGGTAGCGCTGCCGCCCGCCCTGGTTGAAGTTGACCACGAAGGACGGCGCCAACACCTCGTAGAGCGCCGGTTTCTTGCCGCTGCCGGCCTCCGCGGCCGGCGCCTCGGCCGGCTTGGCGCCGCGGCTGAGGAAGAACCAGGTGCCGCCCACCGACGCCCCGACCGCCAGCAGGAAGGCCAGGCCCAGGATGATGATGAGTTTGAGCCGGCCCTTGCCGGCGCCGCCCTCGGCGGGTGGAGTGGTCTGCTGATCGTTCTTAGCCATGCCAGAAATCCGTCACTTGCGCGGTCCGTTGCCTGTCCATAAGGATAGGAGCAAGGGCTGTGCCAGGTCATGCCCGGCCGCCGCGGCGGATATTACAGGCTGCCGATGAGCGGAGCGAGGGGCGGCGTGCGGGATGGCGGAAGTGCGGGGCTTTGCGTTTGCGATGCCCATGCGACCGTGGCGATGGGTATCGCTTCGCTCAACGCCATCCTACGAGGCTGCTCCGCCGGCTCGCTCCTACGAAAGCGCTGCCAACCGGTGGTGCAGGAACGGCAGGGCCGGCGTCAGGCGTAATAATCCACCATCCCCAACCCACCCAACTGCGGCCGCGCGCGGATTTCGCTGACGCCGCTGAGCACCGGCTCGTCGTCGCCTTCCGCGCCCGCCGTGGCCGCGCCGCCGCGGGCGTTGCCCTGCTGCTGGCCCTGGCCCTGCCAGCCGCGAGCCAGGGACTGGTCGGAGACGTTGACGTTGACCTGGTTCATGCCCTGCTGGCCGAGCATCTCGCGCAGGCGGTGCTGCTGGCTGTCCAGGGCCTCGCGCACGCCGGCGCTGGCGCTGGCGAAGGTCACCTGGGTCTGGTCGCCGGTCATGTGGATGCGCACTTCCAGGCGCCCGAGGTCGGCCGGCTCCATCTGGATGTCGGCGGACTTCAGGTTCTGGCTGGACATCCACATCACCCGGTCCACCACCTGGTCGGTCCAGCCGTTCTGCTGCATGGCCACCGGCTGGCCTGGCACCTGCGGGTTGACCGGGCGGCTGGTGAGCGCCTGCGGGGTGCCGTTGAGCGCCTGGGTCATGGCCTCCAGGCGATGGGCGAAGCTCTCGTTGCGCGTCTCGGTCTTGGGCTGTGCCACGTCGTCGGCCAGTTGCCCGGCCAGTTCGCCGGCGGCATCGGTGGCCTTGGCCTCGGTCGAACCCTGGGCATCCTTGAGGCCGGCCAGCAGGCTGGTCATGTCCAGCTTGGCGTCGCCCTTGCCCTGGTCGTCGGTCAGCTTGAGGTTGATTTCACCCTTGCCGGCGGGGGGCAACTGCAGGGCCTGGGTCACCTCCTCGGCGCCCGCCTCCGGCAACAGGGCCACGCCCTGGGCCTGGTTGAGCTTCTGCAGGTCGCCATCGCTGTTGGCGGCATTGAGCTGGGCCTGGCCGAGCTGCGCGGCGCTGTCCTGCACCGGCGGCTGCGCGCCCATGGCCAGCGCCAGCAGCGGGTCGAGGCTGGGGTCGGGCGGCTGCTGGCCGTCGTCGTCGGTCGACGCCTGTTCCTGGGCCGGCAAGGGCTTGCCGCCATCGGCAACCTTTGGCTGCTCGCTGCCGGCTTCCGGCGCCTTGGCGCTGTCCTTGGCCGGCGCGTCGTCCTGCCCGCGCGGCTTGTCGCGGCTGGCCTTGGTTTGGGCCTGCGGGCGCTCCTTGGCGGCCGGCCGGCTCTCCTGGGCGTAGACGTCGGCGAAGCTGGAACCCTTGTCGTTGCTGGTGTTGGCCGAATCCTGCGCGGCCCTGGACGGGGATGTCCGGGGGCTCGCTGGCGCGGTCGGCGAAAGTAGGATGTCCGGGGCGACAGCCATCGGCGATCTCCGTTCTCGTTTGCGTCGATGACACGGAGATAGCAAGGGCCGGGCCAGTTTCCCGGATCGCTCGTCAGGAACGCTGCAGGCGCTGCTGGCGCAACAGGATGCGGACGATGGCGAACTCGCGTTCGACCTGCTCGATCAGCCCGGCGGCCTTGGCCATGTCGCCCTGCCGGGCGGCGTCTTCCAGGCGCTTGCACAGCGCGGCCAGGGCCGGCGCGCCCATGTTCCCGCAGCTGCCCTTGAAGCTGTGCGCGGCATGGCGCAGGGCCTGGCCGTCGAGTTCCGCCAGGGCCTCGTGGAGGTTGCGCAGGCGCTCCTCGGAATCCGCGACGAAGGTGTCCAGCAACAGCGGAAACTCTTCCGCCATCACCTCCCGCAAAGCCTTCAGTACGGCATCGTCGAGATGCACATCGGACATTCGCTCGCTCCCTGGCTACCCGTGGCCAGGGCCGGCGCACGGGAAGTGCCGGATTATGCCTGAGCGGACCAGAAAAACTCCACGGACACCGACTTGCCGTCCGCCGACCACTGGCAGCGGTCGGCCAGGCTGCGCACCAGGGTCAGGCCGCGGCCGCTGAAGGAACCCGGCGCGCACTGCGCCTGGGCCTGCAGCACGGCATTGACGTCGAAGCCGTTGCCGCTGTCCTCCACCCGCACCAGCAGGCGGCCGCCGTCGCCATGAGGGGCGAGGTCGATGTGGAAGCGCACGAAGCCGTGGTCGAGGCTTTCCAGACGCCTGCGACGCTCCTCGTAGTAGCGGGCGAAGCCCTGGGCGTCGCACTTCAGGCGCGACTCCAGGCCCATCACGCCGTGCTCCAGGGCATTGGAATAGAGCTCGGCGAGCACCGTGTACAGCGCCCCGCCGCGGGGGCGCAGGTCATGCACCTCCATCAGCAGCTGCAGCAGGAACGGCAGGGGGTTGAAGTGGCGCAGCGTGGGCGCGCGGAACTCGAAACTGCAGGACCAGTCCTGGGTGCCACCCAGCCCGCTCTCGGAAAACGCCAGCGGCGGCCG
Source organism: Pseudomonas sp. AAC (assembly GCF_000725445.1). Lineage (NCBI taxonomy): Bacteria > Pseudomonadati > Pseudomonadota > Gammaproteobacteria > Pseudomonadales > Pseudomonadaceae > Pseudomonas > Pseudomonas sp. AAC. The sequence continues at coordinate 326,236 of NZ_KL647097.1, forward strand.
CTGCAGGCTGGCGTCGGGCACCAGGGCCACTTCCAGCATGCTCAGGTCGTCCTGGGCCTCGCCGCGGAAGCGCACCAGCGCCGCCTTCACCCCGTCGAACAGCCGCGAAGCGTCGCGCTGCTCCTCGAACACCTGGCGCAGGCGCTGCTCGCCGAACATCTCGCCCTGCGGGTTGCGCGCCTCCAGCACGCCGTCGGAGAACAGCAACACGCGGTCGCCGTCCTCCATGGGGAAGACTTCGCAGCGCTCGTCGAAGGCCGCCGGCTCCAGGATGCCCAGCGGCAGGTGGCGCGACACCAGGGGCTGCAGTTCGCGGCCCTGGCGGAACAGGTAGCCGTCGGGCAGGCCGCCGTTCCACACCTCCAGCAGGCCGCGCTGGAAGCTCAGGTTGAGCATGCTGGCGCAGCAGAACACCCCCACCGGCAGGATGCGCTTCAGCTTGGCGTTCATCTCGCGGAGGATGTCGGCGATCGGGTAGCCCTTGGCGGTCATGCCGTAGAACACCTCGGCCAGCGGCATGGCGCCGATGGCCGCCGGCAGGCCGTGGCCGGTGAAGTCGCCGAGCAGCACGTGCATGCCGCCGGAGGGCTTGTAGGCGGCCAGCAGCAGGTCGCCGTTGAACAGCGCGAAGGGCGACTGCAGGTAGCGGATGTTCGGCGCGTTCAGGCAACCGGAATGCGCCACCTTGTCGAACACCGCCTTGGCTACCCGCTGCTCGTTGAGCAGGTGCTCGTTGTGCCGGGCGATCAGGTCGCGTTGCGCCAGCACCTCGCGCTGCAGGTGGTGCAGGCGGCCCATGGCGCGGATCTTGGCTTCGAGGATCACCCGGTTGTAGGGCTTGGAGAGGAAGTCGTCGCCGCCGGCCTCCAGGCTCTGCACCAGGGCCTCGGTCTCGCTCAGCGAGGTGAGGAAGATGATCGGCACCAGCTCCTCGCCGGCCTGGCGGCGGATCCGCCGCGCCGCCTCGAAGCCGTCCATCACGGGCATCAGGGCGTCCATCAGCACCAGCTGCGGGCGCTCCTGCTCGAACAGCGCCAGGGCTTCCAGGCCGTTGGCGGCGGTCAGCACGCGGTGGCCCTGGCGGCTGACGATGGTGGACAGCAGCAGGCGGTCGGCGGCGTTGTCGTCGGCGATCAGGACCGTGAGGAAGTTGGCCATGACCGCCACGGCTCAGGAGATGCGGAACAGTTGTTCGAAATTGGAGATGGAGAGGATCTTGCGCACGTCCGGGCTGCAGTGCACCAGGCTGATCTGCGCATGTTCGCCGCCGGCGTGGTCGCGCAGCAGCAGGAGCATGCCCAGCGCCGAGCTGTCCAGGTAGGTGGCGCCCTTGAGGTCGACGACGTAGCGCCGCGGGGTGGTCTCGACGCGCTCGTAGGCGTCGCGGAATTCCTGGTGCGCACCGAAGTCGAAGCGGCCCTGGACGACGATGGTCAGTTCCTGGCCGTCGGCCGAAGGTACGGATGTGATGGCCATGGAGGCCTCCCTGCTGAATGGACTGCGCATGCTGGGGAAGATTTAGCAGCTAGTCCGCGGCCCGGCAACCTCGGCGAACGCCGGTACGCAAAGGTTCGCTCCGGCCGACAAATGGACCGCCGGTCATTGCCCGGTCAAGGAATGGCTTTACCCTGTAAAGGTGCGGAGGGGACCGCACCTGCCAAGGAGCATTTCGAAGATCTAGGGGGGAGCCATGATCATCCACCGTCTGCTGCTGGGCGCCACGCTGTGCGCCAGCCTGGCCGCCAATGCCCAGGTCATGCAGCGCCAACTCGGCGACTTCGACCTCAAGTTCGCCACCTCGCCGGCCCGCAGCATGGCCCAGGGCCTGGTCCAGCCCGGCGGCCTGGACAGCCTGCACGGCGGGCTCGACGCCAGCCACGCCTCGGGCTGGTACTTCGGCGGCTGGGCCGCCAACCTGGAGCCGGACAAGCCCACCGAAGTCGATTCCTACGCCGGCTTCAAGCGCCCGCTGGGCAATGGCCGCCTCGGCTACGAACTGGGCAGCATCCGCTACGTGCACCCGCAGCGGCCGGACCTGGACACCCAGGACGTCTACGGCGGCCTGTCGATCTTCGGCAGCCGCCTGGGCGCCGCCTACAGCAACAGCGCCGGGCGCAGCAGCGCCACGCTGTTCGCCGACCTGGGCCTGACGCCGCCGCTGGGCTTCGACCTGACGCTGAAGTACGCCAGCTACAGCCTGGAGAACCCGGTGAGCGTGACCAATGGCTACGTCAGCGGCTTCAACGACTGGTCGGTGAACCTCAGCCGCCCCTGGCTGGGCCTGGACCTGAACTTTTCCTACAGCGGCAGCAGCCTGAGCGGGACGGACTGCACCGCCTATTCCGGCCACAACGCCTATTGCGACAGCGCCGTGACCTTCAAGGCGTCGCGGTCGTTCTTCTGAGCCTGCGCGGATAATCGCGGACGGAGTCCGCTCCTGCGGTTCCAGGAGACACGGGCGTAGGAGCAACCGTCTTGCCGGCTGCGCCGAGATGCGCCTCAACGGATGGGTTGAGCCTTGGCGAAACCCACGCGGTTGCGGTGATGGGTATCGCTTCGCTCAACACCATCCTACGAAAAGCCATGCTCGCTCATGCAGTAGGACCTTGTCCGCGATGGCCGGACGTATCGGCGCGATTCGCGGATGAGATCCGCTCCTGCGGGTTGCCCCAACACCGTGCCCATGCAGGAGCGCGCCCTGCGCGCCATTCGCGGGCAGGGCCCGCTCCTACAGTCACCGCCCGCGACCGTCTACAACCGCTCCCGATACTCCCCCGGCGTCACCCCGAACCAGCGACGGAAGGCGCGGAAGAAGTTGCTCGGCTCGGAGAACCCCAGCAGATAGGCGATCTCCAGCAGCGTCATGTGCGGCGTCGCCAGGTACTGCTGGGCCAGCTCGCGGCGGGTGTCGTCGAGCAGTTGCTGGTAGCTGCTGCCCTCCTCCTGCAGGCGCCGCTGCAGGGTGCGCTCGGACAGGTGGAGGATTTCCGCCACCGCCTCGCGCCGTGGCTCGCCCTGGGGCAGCAGGCGGCACAGCACCTGGCGCGTCTGGTGGCTGAAGCGGCTGCTGCCGAAGCGCGCCAGGTACTCGCCGGCGAAACGGTCATGCAGGCGCGCCAGTTCGGCGTTGGCCGTCGGCAGCGGCGCATTCATGTCCTCGTGGGAAAACAGCATGGCGCACTGCCCGTGGCCATGGCTGAGCGGCGCCTGGAACAGCGCCTGGTAGGGCGCCAGGTCGAGCGGCGGCTCGCCGGCCAGGCGGACCTCCAGCGGGCGGATGTCGCGCCCGGTGATCCAGCGCACCAGGGCGATCATGCTGGCCAGCGAACTTTCCGCGCTCTGCCGTGGCGGCAACAGGCGGTCGCCGTGCACCTGCACGCTGAACAGGCAGCCCTCGGGCAGGCGGCGGAAACTCGCGTCCGCCCCCTCGGCGATGATCCGCTGGTAACGCTCCAGGCGCTCGAAGGCCTCGGCCAGGGTGCGGCTGGACATCATCGAATACCCCAGCACCGGAAACGCCGGGGTGTGCACGCGAGCGAAGTTGAGGGCGATGGCCGGATTGCCGCTGCGCTGCACGGCCAGCTGCCACAGGCGCGTCATGTCGTCCTGGGGGAAACGCGCGTCCGGGTCGGCGAGGACGGCAAGGTCCAGGCCCAGCTCGGCGAACAGCTCGCGGCTGTCCAGCCCCTCCAGCTCGATGGCAAGGAGGATCCCACGAACCCAACTGGACAGGGTGGTACGCTCAGGCATCTCGGTTCTTCTTGTTGTCAGCGCGCGCAAGGAATGGCGGGGTTGGATACTAAACTGGCTGCAGGGGTCATCTGCAAGTCATCGGCCGCCTTCGTAGACTGCGGCCATCACAACAACAGGAGGTGCGCCATGACCACCCACACCGCCGAGCGTTTCCACAGCTTCGCCGAGTTATACCCCTTCTACCTGCAGGAACACAGCAACCCCACCTGCCGCCGCCTGCACTACGTGGGCAGCCTGCTGGTGCTGGCGATCCTCGCCTACGCCATCGCCAGCAGCAACCTGCTGTGGCTCATCGCCCTGCCCTTCGCCGGCTACGGCTTCGCCTGGGTCGGCCACTTCGTCTTCGAAAAGAACCGCCCGGCCACCTTCAAGTACCCGCTGTGGTCGTTCATGGGCGACTGGGTGATGCTCAGGGATGCCTTTACGGGGCGGATTCGGTTCTGAGGTTGCTCTTTCGAGAAGAGTCAGTGATCAAATAGTTACACGGTGAAAGTCGCTAATGAGCGCTACAGCCTATTGCAGGCAGTAGCGCTCAGGGTGACACAGTTTCAATCTCATCATTGAGCACATAAGACATCTGCAGAATTCAAGCCTTCAGAAACCCAGGATACTCACTCCAAAACCTAAATGAATTGAAACGAGAGCGTTCCGCCCAAAAGACTGAGTTCTGCCAACGTAGAAGGCGACAAAAACCTCCTTCCTGCCCCTCTGAATCATTGACTGGCAAAACCAAATCAACCTCAAGGTATTCAGGTTTATCTTTTCTTTGATTTCACGAATGCGGTCATACCTCCGAGATGAATCCAAAGCGCTGGAATCATATCGTCCATCCGGCAAGAGTTTGGAAACGTCAACGAGAACCTGACAAACGATAGCTTCAGTCGGGTTTTTACGGTAGATCTAGCAAGCTCGCCACGGATACCTAACTCTGACGCCGCTGCTCCAAACATAAGGCGCTGGCCCAGCGTGATACTTAAACCGAAAAGGTCTAAACACCCTGCTGGTGAAATTAATACAGTTGATGCCGAGATGACCGGCCTTTTGACGATATTGAAGAATGGTATGAGATTACTCAGACACTCAGAGAAGGAGTCTGGGTGAAGCGCTACGACATCCCCTCAAGCCGTAGTGCTTCGCATGCATCATGATCCAACCTAAAAATCATCCTCGTGGAGTAGGACAAGGATCTCACTTTCATCCAGCAACTTGGCAAGTTCAGCTGGTGAAACTCCATCATCATTTAGAGCTTCAGGATTTGCGCCATGCTTTAGAAGATAATCGACAGCGTCTCTATGGCCCTGTTCAACTGCATCGTGCAGAGCTGTATATCCATGCTCCCCTTTACAGTTAATGTCAGCTCCTTGACTCAATATCAGCTGAATCTCATTAATGTCGCCACGTGTTGCAGCAATGTGAATGGGCTTATCTCCAAATAAGCTCACGCTATTAACGTCTGCACACTCTAAGCCACTAAACTCGGGAAGGTTCGAGTATTCCGCTAGCAGCAGTGAAAGTTTCTCTTGGTTAGTTGCATTGCTCACCGCAAACCCTCCGTAGGAAATCCTTCAAATTCTCAATAGCCTTTCTGGTATTGTTTATCTCTGTAATATGCCCAGCTTCATTATCGTTGAACCATTTCTTACTGAAATTCTCACGTAACGCCAAGCATTGCTGAAGTCTATCGAGATTAGCTTTAGCATCTTTGCATTGGTCTCCAGTCGGCGGTATCGGAGTTTTGCAAATCCGACTGTATTCCTTACGCTCCCTAGCCTTGTCCGCAGCACTTCCTGGGCTCGAATCTGCAGATGCACCACCATCTTCATTGGCGTTCTCGTGATAAGCATCCCAAGCGGCATTTGCACCCCAGGCACCTACCCCAAGACCAATAAGCCCCCCAACCACTGCTCCAGGTGGCCCTGCGACAAAAAAACCGCCTGCTGCACCTGCCCCGGCTGTAGGGCTCAATCCGTTAGGATCGACCAGTCCAACTGGATTAGACCCTGCATAAGCGTAAGTATTTAGCCCGCCATTGAGCCCAATCGGATCACTCTCCACATACCGTCCGGTCTGCGGGTCGTAATCCCTGAAGTAGTTGTAGTGCAGGCCGCTCTCGGCGTCGTAGTACTGCCCCGGGAAGCGCAGGTTCACCACGGTGTTGTCCGGGCTGCTGGGCTGGCCGTTGCCGAAGGCGTCGGATTGCCATTGCCAGGCCAGGCGCTGGTCGTCGTCGCTGGCCAGCCGAGGGGTGTCGAGGTGGTCGCTGTGCAGGTAGAGCACGCGGGGGTTGCCCGGATGGCCCTGGTCGTCGTAGGCCGTGCTCAGGGTGGCCAGGGGCAGGCGGTCGAGCCACAGGTAGTACTGTTCGCGGCTGGGCTGGCCATTCCGGTCGTAGGCGGCTTCGCCGAGCAGTTGGCCGTCGGGGCCATAGAGGTAGGTGGTGAAGCCTTGCGCGGTCAGCTTGGCGATGCGCTGGCCGTGGGCGTTGTAGCGGTACTGGGCGACTTCCTGGCCGTCGATCCGCACGTTCGCCAGGCGGCCCTGGGCGTCATAGCCGAGCAGGCGGCTGGCGCGGTCCTGGAGCAGGTTGCCGGCGGCATCGCTGGTCACCGTGTGGCCATTGAGGGCGGTGAGGCGGTTGCTGTCGCTGGCGTAGCGGTAGTTGTCCTGCAGGGATTCGCCGTCGGCCAGGCGCGTGGTGCTCTTCTCGGTGCGGTTGCCCACGGCGTCGTAGCCGTAGCGGCGCTCGGCCTGGCTGCTGCGTTCCGTGGTCAGGCGGTCCAGGGGGTCGTACTGGTAGTCCAGCGTGCCCCAGAGGCTGTGGGCCAGTTGGGTGATGTTGCCGTTGGCGTCGTGCCGGTAGTCGCTCTGCCAGGGGCCGACGCGCTGGCGGACCAGTTGGTAGTCCTGGTCGTACTCGCGGGCCAGGCTGATGCCGTTGGCCCAGCTCAGGCGTTGCAGGGGGCCGAAGGGCAGATAGGCGATATCGCTGGCCAGGACGAGGGGCGCCTGGCTGCCTACGCCCAGGGTGACGCTGCTCACCTGGCCGCCGGCATTGCGCGGGTAGCCGAGGGTATAGCCGGACGGATAGCCGATGCCAACCAGGCGGTCGGCGGCGTCGTACAGGAAGCTCAGGGCCTCTTCCAGTACCTGGCCGTTGATGCTCAGGCTCCGCGTCTGCTGCACCAGATTGCCGCGCGCGTCATAGCGATAGGCGAGACGGCCGCTGCCATCCTCGATGGCCGTCAGGCGGCCGATGCCGTGGTTGCCGTCGGCACTGCCGTCGTACTGGTAGCGCACGTCGAAGGCCGGGGTGGCCGGGTAGCGGCGTTCGCTCAGGCGGTTCAGGGCGTCGTAGCTGAACTCCACCACCACACCACGGGCATCGGTTTGGCGGATGACGTTGCCGGCGGCGTCGTACTCGAAACGGGTGGTACCGCTATCGGGGCTGATGCGCTGGATGAGGTTGCCCAGGCCGTCATACACATAACGCGTCGTGACGCCGCGGGGATCGCTGACCTGGGTGAGGTTGTCCTGGGCGTCGTAGGTCAGCTGGGTGACGCCATCGAGCGCGTCGGTATGGCTGACCAGGCGATCGAGAGCGTCGAACGCCTGGGTGCTGGCGTACTGGCGCGGGTTGGTCCGGCCGGTGGGGTTGTCGTTGAGATCGTACCGGTAGCTGTGGGTCTGGCCAGCGGCGCCGACCGCGCGCAGCAGCCGGCCGAGTTCGTCGTACACCCACTGCTGCTGGCGCACCAGGCTGCCGCTGGCGTCCTTCAGCCGCTGCGCCGTGCGGTTGCCCTGGGCGTCGACGTCGTATTCCAGGCGCTCGCCGAGGTTGTTGGCGATGGCCACCAGGCGCCGCGCGTCGTCGTAGGTGTAGGCCAGCCAGTTGCCGTCGCCGCGGGTCAGGCGGGTGATCTGCCCAACCGCGTCGTATTCGAAGCGGGTGGTGCTGCCGGCGCTGCCGATGGACGCCAGACGCGCGTCGATGCCGCTGTAGGTCAGGGTGCTGACCACGCCGTTGGCGTCGGTGAGGGTGCCGGGGTTGCCGCGCTCGTCGTGGTCGGCCAGGCGAGTGACGTGGCCCAGGGCGTTGGTCACGGCGGTGAGGTTGCCTTTGGCGTCGTAGCTGTAGCGGGTGACGTCCTGCACGTCGGTGCGCGGGCCGTCGGCGCTCTCGATCAGGCCCAGGTCGTTGTAGCTGTAGGACCAGTTGCGCTCGGCGGCCTGGGCGGGGTGCCCAAGCAATATCGCCAGGGACAGGGCGCCGAATAATTTCGTTTTCATGTCAGCCTCCTTGCTCAAAGCGCTTCGGTGGTTTGCGCGATGACGCGACCACGGTTGTCGTACTGGTAGCGGGTGACCTGCCCCGGCTCGGTGACGCTCAGCGGCAGCGCGAAGATCGGATGCCAGGTGGTGGTGATGGTGCGTGCCTGCGGCGTGCCGGCCGCTTCGGTGCGCGAGACTTCCAGGCCGCGCTCGTCGTACTGGTGGGTGGTCAGGTTGCCGTTCCAGTCGGTTCGGCTGGCCGGCAGCCCATTGGCCAGGTAGGTGACCTGCTGGCTGGCGGCCGGGCAGTGGGCGCTGGCTTCGCCGTCCCGGCGGGTGACCAGGCGGCGCTGGTCGAAGGTCTGGTAGTGGTAGAGCGTCGACTTGCCCAGCGGGTTGGTGATCCGCACGCGGTTGGCATCGAGATAGGCGAATTGCACGGTGCCGGCCTCGCCGGCATGGCTGCTGGAGGTGGCGCGCCCCTGGCCGTCATAGGTCCAGGTGGCGAAGCGCAGGCCGCGGGCGTCGGTGATTCCCGTGAGCAGGTGCGGGCGCTCGGCGACTTCGTAGTGGTAGTGCTGTTCTTCGTCGCCACGCAGGACGCTGGCGAGGCGGCCGTGCTCGTCGTAGCGGTAGCTGATGCTCCAGTTGCCGAACTGCAGGTTCGCCAGCCGTTCACCGGCATAGTCGAGGGTGATCTGGCGGCCGCCCGCATCGCTGATCCGGACCAGCCGGCCAGCCGCATCCCGGGCGAAATGCAGGCTGCTGCCGAGCACCGGATCGAGGCGTTTCAACTGCCCGAGCGCATCGTAGGTTTCGACGCTGGCGTCGGCGCCGGTGAGGCTCCAACCGCCATGGTCGGGCAGTTCGACCAGCGTGAGTCGCTCGTCGGCGGAAGCCGTCCACTTGCCCGCCACGCGGGTGAAGGCCACTGCCCGGCCATCGTCGCGATAGGCCTTGAGCCGGTCGGCCGTGAGCTTGGCGATACGCTGGTTCCAGCCATGGCTCCAGCCGACGCCGAGGTCGCCGGCCTGGTTGCGGCTGCTCCAGTAGTTGCGGCTGAACCCCAGCCGCGAACCAGGCACGCTCAGGTCGACCTCGATCTGCACCTTCTGCCCGGTGGCGCCAAGGATGGGATTGCTGTCATTGCATTCGTTGCTCTGGCATTGCGCGCAGCACTGGCCGCTGCCATCCAGCACGCCGCTGGGGCACAGGTCCGGCCCGCCGGAAAGGTAGACGGAGGAGAAGTGGTAGGTGTCGGGAAGCCAGCGACCGAACAATTTGCGTTCGACCGTGAAGCGACAGAAGGCTTCGCCACCGATGTCGGTGAGCGAATAGTTGTTGATGCGCCATTGCTGGCGGGGATTCTGCTCACGCTTCTGGAGCAGCAGGCGGATGCCCTCGCCCTGTTCGCAGGCCGCTTCGGCCGAGGGCCAGGCGGTCCTCGTCGCGTCGTGCCACTGGTATTGCGCCAGGCTGGCCTGGCTGGCTAACAAGGCTCCCAACCCTGGGAGCAGGCAATGCAGAACTAGACGGGGGCGCATGCTTGGGTCCTCCATGAACAGTGGAGGCCCCAGTCAAGCGATGGCGGCAGGCGAAGAACGTTAACGCCTAGCCACTCCTGAAATCAGAAGAACATCCCACGCCGATCGAGGACACTGCCTACGCGCAGAACACCCTCTCTGACAGATGCATCTAGAGGCGCCGGATCAGTAGCTCCCGCGCCTTCGCCATTTCCTCCGCCGGCAGTTCCGCCCAGAGCACCGGCTTGCCGGCGATGAGCGCGCCCAGGGCGGCGCCGTCGCGGTAGAGCACGCGGTTGCCGGCGACTGCCGGTACCTTGCTGCCCGGCAGCAGGGTGCCGGCGAGGTTGAGGGGGTCCACCGCCGAGAGCACCAGGTATTCGCCGTCCTTCTCGCGCCGGCGCACTTCGCGCAGCAGGCCGACGGCCTCGGGCAGGGCGAACTGTTCGCCGGTGAGGCCGGCGACGAAGCGTCCGCCGCGGATTTCCCCGCGGGCTTCCAGGCGATGGTAGACGCGCAGCAGGTCGCGCCAGGGCGGCAGCCAGTCGGCTTCGCGCTCCAGCACGCGCCAGCAGACCACGCCGTAGCGGCGCAGCAGGGTCATGGCCACGTGTTCCAGCACTTCCGCCTGCAGGCGCGGTGGCTGGCCTTCGATCAGCTCGTTGCGCGGGCGGCGCAGCAGCGCCCAGCGGCCGGCGTCGGCCATGCCGAACAGCGGTGTGCGCGCCCGGCGCTCCTGGCGGCTGCGCTTGGCCGCCGGCAGCAGCAATGCGCGCAGGCCGGCGAAGCTGTCGGCGTTCACCCGGCCCACCGCCACCAGTTCGCCCAGGGCCATTTCCAGTTCGCTGCGCAGCAGGTGCGCCTCGCTGGTGAGCTCGTCGAAGAACAGCGCGCCCTGCTCCTGCAGGGCCTGCAACACCTTCTGCGCCTTCGAGGACAGCTCGGCCTCCGGCGCATCGGCGCAGAGCGCGCCCCACAGCGGCAACTGGCGGCGCGGCAGCAGGACGATGGGCGTGCTGCGCAGCGGCCCGGCGCCGCTGCGCCCGCGCGCCGTGCCGCGGCTGGGCAGGCGCGCCCAGACCAGGCGGCCGGCGCGGCACAGGTCGTCCAGCCAGTTGATGCCGTAGTCGGCCACCCGCGCCGGCAGCAGGTCGCCTTCCCAGGCCCCGGCGGCAGCCTGGAAGCCTTCCAGCTGGCTGAGCACGCCGGCCAGGGCCTCCGCGCCGCGCGCCCGGGTGGTTCTGGAGACGCGCTGCCAGTCGAACAGGAAGCGCATGAAGTCGGCGCGCTCCACCGGCTCGATCTCGCGGCGCAGGCGGCGCACCGTGTAGCGGTGGATGCGTGCCAGCAGGTGGCGCTCGCACCACTCCTCCTCGTCGTCGATGCCGGGGCTGAAGCGGCCACGCAGCACGTAGCCCTCGCGCTCCAGGCCAGCCAGGGCGAAGGCGATGTCGGCGGGCGGCAGGTCGAGGTCCATGGCCAGTTGCGCCTGGGTGCGCGGGCCGAAGCCGGTCAGGCGCGCGCGCAGCAGTTCCAGGCGCGCGTCTTCGGCGGACCAGCCTTCCTGCAACGCCAGCGGCAGGTCCAGCTCGGGCGCCAGCCGTGCCTGTGGATAGACCGCCCGCAACTGGCTGAGGCGTTCGGCGGCCACCCAGAGGTCGGCTTCGCCGCTGCGCAGGCGCGTCGTCCGCCCGGCCTTGGCCAGGCGCCCGAGCAGCAGTTCCCAGCCCAGGTTGGCGCGGGCTTCCTCGGCGAGGATGCAGCCCAGGCCGGTCAGCGCCTCGTGCATCTCGTCGGCGTCGCGGGCCTCGGGCCAGGCTTCGGCGCGCACCGCGGCGATGGCCTCGGGATCGAGGGCGCCGAGGTCGTCGGCGGATTCCGCGTCGCTCCAGCGCCGGCTCAGCACGGCCTGGGTGCGGCGTTCTTCCAGCGGGGCGTCGTCGAGGTAGGCGTAGGGGCTGGCGCTCAGCACTTCCGCCGCCAGCGGCGAAGGCGCCGGCAGGTCGCGGGCGTGCAGCGCTACCTCGCCGGCCTCCATGCGCCGCAGCAGGGCCAGCCAGCCCTCGCAGTCCATGGCTTCGTGCAGGCAGTCGTCGAGGGTCTGGGCCACCAGCGGGTGGTCGGGAATCTCGCGCTCGCCGACGATGTTCTCCAGGCACGCCACCTGGTCGGGGAACACCGCCGCCAGCAGGTCCTCGCTGCGCATGCGTTGCAGTTGCGGCGCCACCTTGCGCCCGCCGCGGAAGCGCGGCAGGGCCAGCGAGGTGGTGGCGTTCCAGCGCCAGCGCACGCCGAACAGCGGCGCGTCGAGCAGGGCCTGGATCAGCACGTGTTCTGCGCTCTTCGAGTTCAGGTAGCGCCACACCTCGTCCAGCGGGAAGCTGTGGCTGGTGGACAGCGAGAGGATGATGGCGTCTTCGGTGGCCGCCGCCTGCAGCTCGAAGTTGAAGGTGCGGCAGAAGCGCTTGCGCAGGGCCAGGCCCCAGGCGCGGTTGATGCGGCTGCCGTAGGGCGAGTGCAGCACCAGCTGCATGCCGCCGGATTCGTCGAAGAAGCGCTCCAGCACCAGCGCCGACTGGCTCGGCAGCACGCCGAGGGCGGCGCGGGCGCGGGCCAGGTATTCCACCAGTTGCCGGGCCGCGGCTTCCGGCAGGCCCAGTTCGTCCTCCAGCCAGCGCAGAGCCGGGGCCAGGGGCTCGGCGCCGCCCTGCCCTTCGGCGAGCAAGGCGTCCAGGCGCTCGCGCAGGCGCGACACGCTCACCGACAGCTCGTCGCTGCGCCCCGGCGCCTCGCCCAGCCAGAACGGGATGTTCGGCGGCAGGCCCTGGGCGTCCTCGACGCGCACCTTGCCCGGTTCCACGCGGAGGATGCGATAGGACACGTTGCCCAGCTGGAACACGTCGCCGGCCAGGCTTTCCACGGCGAAGTCCTCGTTCACCGTGCCCACGGTCAGGCCCTGGGGCTCCAGCAGCACCTGGTAGTCGCCGGCGTCGGGAATGGTGCCGCCGGAGGTCACCGCGGTCAGCCGAGCGCCGCGCCGGCCACGCAGCAGGCCGTGGACGCCGTCGCGGTGCAGGTAGGCGCCGCGCTGGCCGTTGCGGCTGGCGTAGCCCTCGGCGAGCATGCGCAGCACGGCGTCGAAACGCTCGCGCGGCAGGCCGGCGTAGGGCTGGGCGTGGCTCAGCAGCTGGAATAGCTCGTCCTCGCGCCATTCGCGGCAGGCCACTTCCGCGACTATCTGCTGGGCCAGCACGTCCAGCGGCGCGCACGGGATCGCCAGGGCGTCCAGTTCGTCGCGGCGCACGCTGTCGAGCAGCGCCACGCATTCGATCAGCTCGTCGCGCGAGGTGGGGAACAGCCGCCCTTTCGGCGTGCCGCCGACGCTGTGCCCGGAACGCCCGACGCGCTGCAGGAAAGAGGCGATGGAGCGCGGCGAGGCGACCTGGCAGACCAGCTCGACGTCGCCGATGTCGATGCCCAGCTCCAGCGAGGCGGTGGCAACCAGCACCTTCAGGCGCCCGGCCTTGAGCCGCTGCTCGGCGCCCAGGCGCTGTTCCTTGGACAGGCTGCCGTGGTGCGCGGCGACCTTGTCTATCCCCAGGCGCTCGCCCAGGTGGCGGGTGATGCGCTCGGCCAGCCGGCGGGTGTTGACGAACACCAGGGTGGTGCGGTGCTCCTCGGCCAGCGCGGCGAGGCGGTCGTAGACGCTGTCCCAGACCTCGTGGGACATCACCGCCTCCAGCGGCGCCGGCGGCACCTCGATGCCCAGGTCGCGGGCGCGGCTGTAGCCGATGTCGACGATGCGGCAGTCGGCGTTGCCGCAGAGGAACCGCGCCACCGCCTCGATGGGTTTCTGCGTGGCCGACAGGCCGATGCGCACCAGCGGCTCGGCGCACAGGGCCTGCAGGCGCTCCAGCGACAGCGCCAGGTGGCTGCCGCGCTTGCTGCCGGCCAGGGCGTGGATCTCGTCGACGATGACGCTGCGCGCGCCGGCCAGCATCTGCCGCCCGGAGTCGGAGCCGAGCAGCACGTAGAGCGATTCCGGGGTAGTCACCAGGATGTGCGGCGGCCGCCGGCGCATGGCCTCGCGCTCGCCCTGGCTGGTGTCGCCGGTGCGCACCGCGCTGCGGATGTCCACGGCCGGCAGGCCCTGGCGCTCAAGCTCGGCGCGGATGCCGGCCAGGGGCTCTTCCAGGTTGATGCGGATGTCGTTGGACAGCGCCTTGAGCGGCGAGACGTAGACCACGCAAGTGCGGTCCGGCAGCTCGCCGCCGTTGGCCAGGCCCTCGCGCACCAGTTGGTCGATGGCCGAGAGGAAGGCGGTGAGGGTCTTGCCCGAGCCGGTGGGCGCGGCCACCAGGGTCGAGCGCCCGGCGCGGATCGACGGCCAGGCCTGCACCTGGGCCGGGGTGGGCGCGGCGAAGTGGCGGGCGAACCAGGCGGCGACGGCGGGGTGGAAACCCTGCAGGACGTCGGCGGGCGTGGCGCTGCTGGCGAGTCGGTTCATGGGCACCAATATGGTGGCGGCGGGCGAGGCCCTCAAGCACCGCCGATCGTGGCTGGCCTGGCGCGGCGCAGGCATCGCGCGGCCAGGTCATGGGGGACCGAAGGAAACAGCCTCAGCACTCTACGCAAACGACAGCGCCCCTCGGAGATCACCTACAAGCAGTACGGGCATGTCATAACAACGCCTCCCCTTATCATCTCGGCGCATCACGAATCGCGCACTGACTTCCTACCAGGACAGGGCGCCCAGCCCGCCCTGGAGGACATTTCGTTTGGCAATTTTCGGCAAGCTCTCCGACTTCCCGCTCGCGGAAGTCCTCTCGGTCATCGGCAAGCGCGCAGGCCAGCTGACGCTTGAAGAAGCGGACGGCAGGCGGCTCCGCCTGCGGCTGCAGAACGAACGGCTGCTCGGCCTGAGCCTCGAGCAGCCGATCGGCGAGCCGGGCGAGATCAAGCGCGCCCTGCAGTCGATCGGCGACGCCAGCTTTCACTTCGAACCCACGCCGCCCATTGAGGCGAAACCCGGCCAGCACCTGCCCATCGACCAGGTGCTCGCCAGCCTGGCGCCCTCGTCCCGGGCGGAGCCGTCGGTGCACCCGGACACGCGCTTCGTGCTGATCCGCGGGCGCACGGTGACGCTGCCGGCCGAACTCGACGCCTTCCTGGCCAGGGCCATGCCCCTGCTGGCCGAGGGTTGCAGCGCGCGGCAACTGGCCCAGGCGCTGAAGCTGGAAGTCCGCGAGACCTGCGCATCCCTGCAGCACCTGCGGGAGATCAAGAAAATCTGGCCGGTGCGCGCCCACGAGAGCGCCGGTGCATCGACGAAACATGCCAACCCCACCCTCGCCAGCCGTCTGAAGAGGCTCTTCCGCCCATGAACCAGGACAGCGCACCGCCGATCAAGGTCGTCGTCTCCGGGCCCGTGGGCTCGGGAAAGACCACCCTGATCCGCAACCTCTCGCAAATCCCCGTCGTCGACACCGAGGTGCCCAGCAGCGAAGCCATCGGCAAGGCGAACACCACTGTGGCGCTGGACTTCGGCCGGATCACCCTGGGCGCCACCGACATCCATCTGTTCGGCACGCCCGGCCAGGAGCGCTTCAGCTTCATGTGGGAACTGCTCAGCGAAGGCGCCGACGGCCTGGTGCTGATGCTGGCCGCCGATCACCCGGAGCAGTTCGGCCAGGCCCGCAGCATCCTCGAGGCGATCACCAGCGTGCAGCCGGTGCCCTTCATCGTCGCCCTCACCCACTGCGACGCCGACGACCAGGCCTGGGTGCCGGCCGAGGTCGCCGCCTACTTCGACCTGCCACCGCAGCACGTCATCGCCACGGACGCCCGCGACAGGCAGAGCGCCTGGGACGTCCTGGTACAGCTGCTGGCCAACGACGATCCATCACCCGACCCCCACCACGGAGAAACCCCATGACCCGACAAGAACGCCTGCAAGCCGAACTCGACCGCCTCCGGCAGTCGGTCCCCAGCATCCGCGGGGTGCTGCTCGGCAGCCTGGACGGCATGCCCATCGTCGACGCCATCAGCGACCATGGCATCGAACCGGCGCGCATCGCAGCCATGGCCGCCGCTGCCCTGGGCGTGGGCCGGCGCATCGGCGAAACCCTCAAGAGCGGCGCGATGAAGGAACTGAGTCTGCTGGCGGAAGACGGCCGGGTGTTCATCCACCTGGCCGGCGACAAGGCCTGCCTGGCGATCGTCGCCGCGCGCGACAGCAACGTGGGCCTGATCAACCTCGAAGTGGCGGACAGCCTCGCCACCCTCGACAGCATTCTCTGAGGAGCCCCCCATGCATGCAGACCGACTGTCCTGGGCCACCAAGGACGCCGCCATCGTTCACGAACTGATCGCCCTGCTGGACCTGTCCGACAAGGAATGCGCACTGCTCGCAGGCCTCGCCGAACAGGCCAAGGCCATCAGCCCGGCGCTGATCGAAGACTTCTACCAACGCCTGCTGAGCCAGGAGGCCACCCGCGAATTCATCACCGACCAGAAGCGCCTGGGGGAATCCCTGGCCACCTGGTTCTGCGAGCTGTTCGGCGGCGTCTACGACGACACCTACGCGCTCAAGCGCCTGAACATCGGCCTGATCCACGTGCGCATCGGCCTGCCGGTGCGCTACCCGCTGGTCATGCTCGACCTGATCGCCCGCTACGGCGAAGAGGTGGCCGGCCAGGCCGGCGCCGAGGCGCTGACGGCCTTCCGCAAGGTCCTGGCGCTGGACGTGGCGACCTTCAACCAGGCCTACGAGAACAACCAGCTGCAACACCTGGCCGACCTCACCGGCAACGAACGGCTGGCCCGCCGCCTGCTTTCCGGCGGCTGAGCCGGGCGCTACCCTTCGCGGATTCCCCCGACGGACCGCGAGACATGGCCGAGAAAGACCGCGACTGGTACTGGCAGAACCTGAAGAACCCCGGCCAGCCCGGCGAACCACCGCCGCGTCGGCGGCAGTGGTACCTGCGCCGGGCGTTCAAGCACCTGCTGCAACTGGCTCTGCTGGTGGCGCTGGCGATAGGCGCCGGCGCCCTCTGGCAGAACCCTGCCAGCCACCAGTGGGGCGAGGCGCGCTGGCACGCCCTGCTCGGCCGCCTGGGCCTGGAGCGCCCGGCCGACAAGGTCACGGCCCAGCCCATGAAGTACACCGACAGTTCCCGGAGCCTGGCCGAGTGCATCAAGCCGGGGAACCTGATCGACGACGAGGTGCGCGCCTGCGTGAAGGGGCAGCGGGTAAAGACCTGGTGACATCCGCCGGCGGAGTCTATCGCGGACGGAGTCCGCTCCTACGCGATCCCCATCCACACCATTCCCATGTAGGAGCGCGCCCTGCGCGCGATTCGCGGGCAGGGCCCGCTCCTACAGGGAGGCACGGTGCAAAGAGGCAAACCGAGCGGATCTTATTCGCGATCCGGCTGGCGTGTGTCGGTGATCGCGGACGGAGTCCGC